>CAVSCX010000012.1:0-5296 GCA_963726615.1 uncultured Actinomycetota bacterium
TGCCCGTCGCGGCGGCCTCGTCAGTCCCGTCGGTGCGGTCAGTCGTGCCGCCGGGCAGCTGGCCGCCGGGCGTGCCCGAGCCGAAGCCGTCTCGGTCGTGGTCGTTGTCGTGGTCGCGGCCGCCGAAGGGGCCGCCGGGGAGCTGGCCCTGCTGGCCGGCGCCTGGTGCCCCGGGCACCGTCACGGTGGCCCCGCCGTCGCGCGCTGCGAGGGCGACGCCGCCGGAGGTGAGCACACCGAGGGTGACGGCGGCGGCCGCCACCGTGTGACCGGTGCTCCAGCGCCGCGGTCGGGCCGCCTCCTCCGGAGTCGGCGGCCGGGTCGCCACGGAGTCACCGCGGTAGGTGTCACCGCTGTAGGTGTCGTCACGGTGGGCACCGGGGGCACCGTCGTCCGCGTCGGGCACGAAGACGAACGGCGGCAGCTCGGTTGTTGGCTGCGATGCGGTGTCGTGGTCGCGGGTGGTGGTCACGGTGCTCTCCCTGGTGCTCGGTGCGGCGACGGCCGGTCGTCCGCGCCGTCTGGCCAGGACTGTCGGGCCCGCGGCTGTGCAACCGCTGTGACCCGTCTGCGGATCAGCCACGTGCGCCCGACCGGGCGACTCGGCTCCGAGGGAGGGCGTTTTCCCACCCGGTGGGCAGGCCTCGCGCAGCGACCTCGCAGGGTCGACCACGACAGTCGTCCCGACGCATTCGCAGACCACCACGGAGACACCGCCATGACCACGCTCGTCGAACCACCGACCGCGACGGACACCCCGGCTGCGCCGGCCGGGGCCGGCCCGGCCCTGCCACGACCGACCCGTGCCCGGCGCCTGCTGCGTGGGCCGGAGTCCGAACCGTCGTGGGCCCGGCCCGCGCTCCTCGGCCTGCTGGGCGCGACCGCAGTGCTCTATCTCTGGGGCCTCGGCGCCTCCGGCTGGGCCAACTCGTTCTACTCAGCCGCGGCGCAGGCCGGCTCGGTGAGCTGGAAGGCGTTCTTCTACGGCTCGTCCGACGCGGCGAGCTCGATCACCGTCGACAAGTCCCCGGCGTCGTTGTGGGTGATGGCCCTGTCCGTGCGCCTGTTCGGGCTCAGCGCCTGGAGCATCCTCGTGCCGCAGGCACTGATGGGCGTCGCGACGGTGGGCCTGGTGCACGCCACCGTGCGGCGCTGGCACGGACACCCGGCCGCACTGATCGCGGGCGCCGTCACGGCACTGACGCCGGTGGCCGTGCTGATGTTCCGCTTCAACAACCCGGACGCACTGCTGGTGCTGTCGCTCGTGGGCGCGGCGTACGCGACGGTCCGCGCCACCGAGACCGCCAGCACCCGCTGGCTCGCCCTCGCCGGAGCGCTGGTGGGTCTGGGCTTCCTGGCCAAGATGCTGCAGGCGCTGCTCGTCGTCCCGGCCCTCGCGCTGGTCTACCTTGTCGCCGCACCGACACCGGTGCGGCGGCGGATCACCTCGCTGCTCGTCGCCGGTGCCTCACTCCTCGCGACGGCCGGCTGGTGGGTCGCCGTCGTGGAGCTCGTCCCGGCGTCGATGCGGCCCTACATCGGCGGCTCACAGACCAACAGCGTGCTCGAGCTCCTCTTCGGCTACAACGGGCTGGGGCGCCTCAGCGGCGACGAGACCGGCAGCGTCACCGGCGGCGGGACCGGTGCGGGCGGCGGGACCGGCATGTGGGGGGCCACCGGGTGGACCCGGCTGTTCGGCGCCGAGAACGGCGGTCAGGTGGCCTGGCTGCTGCCCGCGGCGTTGCTCCTCCTGGCGGCCGGACTGGTCGCCGTCGGCCGCGGTGTCCGCACGGACCGGGTCCGCGCGTCGCTGATGCTGTGGGGCGGTTGGCTGGTGGTGACCGGCCTGGTGTTCAGCTTCATGGCGGGCATCTACCACGCGTACTACACCGTCGCGCTCGCACCGGCCATCGGTGCCGTCGTCGGCATCGGCGCCACCGTCCTCTGGCGGCGGCGCAGTCATCCGGCTGCCGGCGCGGGGCTCGCGCTGACCGTCGGCGTCACCGCCGCGTGGTCGTACGTCCTGCTGCACCGCAGCAGCGGCTTCCTGCCCTGGCTTGCGCCGACCGTCCTCGTGCTGGGCCTCTTGGTGGCGCTGGCGTTGGCCGCGGTGACGCTGATGCCGGCGCGGGTGGTGGCGGCGGTCGCCGGTGCGGCACTGCTGGTGTCCCTGGCCGGGCCGGCGGCGTACGCCGTGCAGACCGCGGCCACGGCCCACACCGGGTCGATCCCCACCGCGGGTCCGGCAGTTGCGGGTGCGCGGTCCGGGCCGGGGGGCGTGCCCGGGGGACGCGGCGGGTTCGCCGCCCCGGCGCGCTGCCGCCGCAGACCGGTGGTCTCCCGGGCGGCGCCGGGGGCGGGCTCGCCGGTGGCGCAGGCGGCCGGGCCGGGGGGCTGCTGGATGCCCAGTCCGTGAGTGCTGCGACGGTCGCGCTGCTGTCGGCGGACTCCTCGTCCTACACCTGGGTGGCCGCGGCGGTCGGCTCGAACAACGCCTCCGGCTACCAGCTGGCGACGGGACTGCCGGTGATGGCGGTCGGTGGCTTCAACGGCAGCGACCCGTCGCCGACGCTGGCGCAGTTCCAGGAGTACGTCGGGGACGGAAAGATCCACTACTTCGTCGGCGGCGGCGGCTTCGGCGGCCAGAACGGCGGCTCCTCGGCGTCCTCGGAGATCGCAGCCTGGGTCGCGGCGAACTTCACCGGCCAGACGGTGGATGGCACCACCGTCTACGACCTGACCCCGGGCACGACGGTCGGGCCGACCACCTGAGGACGCCTCGAGGGCCGGCACCGCTCGCCGGTGCCGGCCCTCTGCCGTGCGGCGTGCGGCCTCAGTGCGCCTTCTCGTAGGCCTCGACGACGGTGCGCGGGATCCGCCCGCGCTCGTTGACCTGCTGACCGTTGGACCGGGCCCACTCGCGGATCTGGGCGGTCCGGTTGTCACCGCTCTTGCGCCGGGCCGTTCCGCGGCCCGCGGCGGCGCGGCCGCCGACCCGCCGGGCAAGTCCGACGTACCGGGCCAGCGACTCGCGGAAGGCGGCGGCGTTGGCGTCGCTCAGGTCGATCTCGTAACCGACCCCGTCCAGCGCGAACGAGACGGTCTCGTCGGCCGAGCCGCCGTCCACGTCGTCGACCAGGATGACCTGCACCTTCTGCGCCACGGGCTATCTCCAATGCATTATCGGCAGGGAATTCGGATTCCCGGCCGACAATAGCTCGGAACAGCCGCGGGCGGAAATGCAAACTCGCCTTTCCCGGAATTGTCCTATCGGGTGGCGGGGAAATGCCCGGCTGTTTCCTCAGCGTTCTTCGCGCTCCTCGCGGCTCTCCTTGTCGGCGTACCTCTTCACCCCGATGACGATCGCCACGAACGCGGCGCAGACGATGACCGGCGGCAGCAGGGCGGCGAGGACGGACACGTCAGGCTCCTTCCGGCTTGAGCAGCGGGAAAGCGATGGTGTCGCGCAGTGACGGGACGCCGGTGAGCAGCCGGATCAACCGGTCGATGCCGAGGCCCATGCCACCCTGCGGGGGCATGCCGTACTCCATCGCGCGCAGGAAGTCCTCGTCGAGGTTCATCGCCTCGGGGTCGCCGCCCGCCGCCTTGAGCGACTGCTCGACAAGGCGGCGGCGCTGCTCGACCGGGTCGTTGAGCTCGGAGTAGGCCGGTGCGAGCTCGACACCGCCGATGATGAGGTCCCACGCCTCGACCAGTCCCGGCTTCGACCGGTGCGGCTTGGCCAGCGGCTTGACCTCGGCCGGGTAGTCGGTGACGAACGTCGGCTGCAGCAGCTGGTCCTCGACCAGCTGCTCGTAGAGCTCGACGACGACCTCGGCCGCGTTCCAAGCCGGCTGCAGCGCGACGTCGTGCTTGTCGGCGAGCTTGCGCAGCACCTCGACCGGAGTGTCGACGTCGACCTCCTGGCCGACGGCCTCGGACACCGACTCGAGGATGGGCAGGTGCCGCCATTCGCCCTCGAGGTCGATCTCGCCGCCACGACCGTCGGGCACCACGGTCGAGCCGAGTGCGCGTGCGGCGTCGACGACGATCTCCTTCGTGAGCTCCGCCATCGTGCCGTAGTCGCCGTAGGCCTCATACACCTCGAGCATCGTGAACTCCGGGCTGTGGGTGGAGTCGACGCCCTCGTTGCGGAAGTTGCGGCCGATCTCGTACACCCGGTCGAGGCCGCCGACGACGAGCCGCTTGAGGTAGAGCTCGATCGCGATCCGCAGGTACATCGGCTGGTCGAACGCGTTGAGGTGGGTCGCGAACGGGCGCGCCGCTGCACCGCCGTGCAGCGGCTGCAGCAGCGGGGTCTCGACCTCGAGGAAGTCGTGCGCGGTCCAGGGTGCCGCGCACGGACCTGCAGCACCGTCGCGCGGTTGCGGACCATCTGCCTGCTGTCGGCGTTGACGGCAAGGTCGACGTAGCGCAGCCGGACCCTGGCCTCGGGGTCGGTGAGGCCCTTGTGCTTGTCCGGCAGCGGGCGCAGCGCCTTCGCCAGCATCGTCCAGCTGCTCGCCTGGACCGAGAGCTCGCCGCGGCGGGAGCTGATCACCTCGCCCTCGACCCCGACGTAGTCGCCGAGGTCGACGTCGGACTTCCACTCGGCGAGGGCCTGCTCGCCCACGCCGTCGAGGGACACCATCACCTGCAGCTCGCCGGTACCGTCGCGCACCGTGGCGAAGCACAGCTTGCCGCCGGTGCGGGAAAGGACGACCCGGCCGGTGACTCCGACCCGGACCCCGGTGCTGCTGGTCCGGCTCCAGGCCGGGGTGGGCGGCGCGGAGGTCGGCCAGCGTCGTCGTCCGCGGGAAGTGCACGGGGTACGGGTCGACGCCGCGCGCGCGGATCCGGTCGAGCTTGTCCCGGCGTACCCGCATCTGCTCGAACTGGTCGGCGGGCACCGGCTCGACCCGGTCGGCGGGGCCCGGCTCGGCTGCCGGCACGCTGGGCTCGCTCACACCTCCCAGGCTACCGAGCCCTCCCCCACCCGGCGGAGTTGATCACGTAAGCGTGGTCATTTCGGCCTGACAGTGGCGTGCAAGCCACTGTCGACCCGAGTTGACCACGCGAGCGTGATCAACTCGGGTGGGTCAGCCGTACGCCGGGTCGGGCTGGTTGCGCTCGAAGACGAGGCGCAGGCCGATCAGCGTCAGCCACGGCTCGTACTCGTCGAGGGCGGCGGCGTCGTCGAGGACGAGCGGGGCCAGCCCGCCGGTCGCGATCACGGTGACGTCGCCGGGGTCTCCGGTCGGGCCGACGATCGCGGTGGCCATCCGGGCCACGACGC
>CAVSCX010000013.1:0-9123 GCA_963726615.1 uncultured Actinomycetota bacterium
TGGAGTCCAGTGTGTCCAGGTGGTGCAGGTAGTCGTCGACGACCAGCTGGGCGAGCTGGTCGGCGGGTGCGGTGTGGACGCGGCCGTGGTCGGCGTAGGCGGCGACGGCCGCGTCCGGGTCACCGGCCCTCAGATCGGCCAGGGCACGGCGTTCCCAGGCTTCGGTCTGGCGGCGGTTGTCGGTCAGGGTGACCGTGTCGGGGTGGCGGGCCAGGGCGGTGAACAGCCCGCCCGCCCCGACCTCGGGCAACTGGGCCGGGTCGCCGACCAACACCAAAGAGGCCTCCGCGGCCCGGGTGTGCTGCAGCAAGGCGGCGAGGGTGCGGGTGTCGACCATGGAGGCCTCGTCAACGACCAGCACCCCACCCCTGGGCAGCCCGGCAATTCGGCCGGCCGCGCCGGGGCGGCGGGCGGCGTTCAGCAGTCGGGTCAGGGAGGTGGCGGTGATGCCGGTGGCGTGCTCGAGCCGCCGTGCGGTGACCGCGGCGACGGCGGCGCCGGTGACCGGCCGGCCCTGCGCCTCCCAGGCTTGGGCGGCGGCGGCGAGGGCGGCGGTCTTGCCGGCCCCGGCCGGGCCGACCACCACCGCAAGGCCCTCGGCTGCGACGAGGGCGCGGACCATGGATTCCTGCTCGCCCGACAGCTTTCGCTCCGCGACAGCGTCCTTGAGGGCTTCGGCTGCGACGTCCCGGTCGGTCCGCGCGCGCAGCTCGTCGGCGATGTGCAGCGCGGCCTGCTCGACCCGGAGGAGCTCTGTGGTGGTCCACCTCGGTCCGTCGTCGATGGCGCTGACGAGGCGGACCACGTCGCGGCTGGCCAGGACCTGGTCCGCGATCGCTTCCACCGCTGCCCGGTCCGTGGCCGTGCCGGCGGGCAGCGCCTGGCAGAGGGCTTGGAGCAGGTCGCGCCGGTCGAAGCCGGTGGCCTGCGCGGTCAGCCCGGCCGGCCCGAGCAGGTAGCCGGCGAGCTGGTGGACCGGCGGGACCGGGGGTGGTCGTCGCCGGGCCAGGGTGGCGGCGATCAGCTTGCCGGGGTGGTGGCCAGCAGCGCGGGCTATCGCGGTCCACTTGTCTCGCCGCGACGTCTCGGGCTCGGAGTCCGGTTTGGCCGGCCGGGTGGCCAGGCAGGCGGCTTGGGCGGCGTCCGGGCCGGTGGTGCCAGCGGCGGTCATCGAGGCCAGGATCTGCCTGCGCCGAGTCGAGAAGCTGCCGAGCAGGTCGGCCGGGAGGCCGTCGATCTCGGCGACACCTTTGGTGGGTGTGGTCCAGTCGACGCCGAGACGTGCGGTCAGCTGCCCGCGCAGGCTCGCGTGGTAGAGGTAGCTGGCGGTCAGGGCGTGCCGGTAGATCTGCTTGGCGTCGATCGCGGACCACTTCCCGTCCGTGCCGTGCAGCAGGTTCGGCACCACCAGGTGGGTGTGCAGCTGCGGGTCCCCCGCCCTGGACGTGTGGTGCTCGAACGCGGCGACGATCCAACCGTCCGTGGCGATGTGAGCGGCACGTTGCCCGTCGCCCTGGTGCCCGCGCAGCCCGTGCCCGGCCACCGACTCCAGATACCCCAGCGCCTCACCGACGGCGGCCTGGTGGGCGTCCCGGACCGCGGCCGCCACCTTGCGGTCGCCGAGGCCGAACAGGACGCTCACGCTCTTGGGCGCGGAGATGGTGACGTCGATCCCGGGCCGGCGCACGTCCACCCGCCGGTCCGCGAACCGCAGCGCGGCCGCGTACCGGTCGGTGCCGTCCGCACCCCGGTAGATCGCCCGAACGTCGAGCCCGGCCGCGTCCGCGAGCTGCGCGGCCCAGGCCGGGGAGACTGTCGGCGGCCGGCCCCGCCGCGGCCGTTCCACCCGGGCCGCGAGCGCCTCGAACTTGGCTCGGTCCCGGCCCTGCGGAAACAGCACCGAAGGCGGCACCGCCTGCTGCTCGGCCCGGCGATGGACGGCGTCCACGAGTGGCTTCGCGGGCAGCCGGCCGCGCGGGTCGGCCCGGCTCAGCTCCGGGACCAGGGTCAGCCCGTCGCCCCACCGGCCGGCCAGCAGCGCCCGCAGCCGGTCGGCGCCGGCCGGATCGAGTGGCCCGGACAGGCCGGCCGCCGCGGCGCCGGCGCCGAGCCACCGGCCGGCCGGTTCGGCACCCAGGTAGTAGTCGGCCGGGCAGTTCGCCTGCCGGGACAGGTAGTAGCCGGCCGGGTCCGACCCCGCGCCGAGCATGGCCACCGACACCACCACCGGCGCTCACCCACCCGCCGAGCAGACAGGTGTAGGGGCGGCGGCCCCGCGTCGGGAACGCGCCGTAGCGGACGGCGGCGACAGTCGCAGAAACGTCCCCATACTTATATGGGTGCCAGCGAAGGGGCCCAGACGCGGGGTAGCCGGCCGGAATTCCAAAGAACTTTCGCGGCCGAACGCCAGCGGATTCCGGCGGACGCGGCACCCGATGAGGAAGCCCGCCGGCAGGTACCGCAGCCGACACTTGCCGATACTCAAATCGGGGGAGCATGAGCGCCTTCGCGTTCTGTTTGAGCCTCGGCGCTGGCGGACGGCGGCATTCGCGCCGCCCTGCAACTGGCATCCTGAGCTGATGGACCGACACTCGGGCAACGGGGCGACTCCCGGCTGCGTCCAATGACCATGAGGTCTTGGTTGGTCGGTGCGGCCTTCGCGTCGACTCTGGTGGTGCTATTGACCGGGTGCCCGAGCAACTCCACGACGGCGGATGGCTGTCCGTCGATCAGTCCAATGGAGCGTGAGGGGCCTGCGCCATTCGTCTCGATGCGGGATCAGTCGTACTCGACGCAGCGATACAAGAACTTCGCCGTGTTTCTCCCCGGCGTGAGCGAACGCGTTGTCACACGGGCCGACAACCCCCGCGTGCTCTACCGGCACGGCGCGTCGTTGGATCCCAAGGGGGTGTACGCGACCGGCTTCGGCGCCACGCACAAGGGTGACGCCGTGGTCACCATGATCGGGCGTGACGGCAAGCGCTACCACCTGCAGGTGACCGTAGCCTGCTGAGCTCGTGCCGAGTCTCGCCATCGCACGGCCGTCGGCGCCCTGACCCGTGGCTACCCGCCTCACCCCGTCACGCCGACTCTGACCCGAACTTCGATCGTGGCCGCCCATGCGCCTCGTGCCAGACTCCCGACCCGGGCTACCTGCTGACGGTCGCACGAGCCATCCGCACCACTTCCGCAACGAGCAACAGCAGTCAGTCAGCACACCGTTGTATCGGCGCTCCGCGCCATACCTGCGCGGGCTCCCTGGGTGCGCAACCAGAAGGCTCGGACTCCTGCGGACCGCGAACACTCAGGCGGTATCGCGCGCGAACCGGCACCATTCACTGGTGAACGTCTACCCCGTAGACCCAAGGGACCAGAGCTCAGAGGTTGACGACCCTCGATATCGCGTCTACTTCTGGCACGGCTCTCATTCCGACGAGTACGAGATCACCGGGGCTGACGTACTCGAAGTGCTGGCATGGGCCGATCATAACGCCGCAGGACGCACGTACTCCCTCTGGGCCTGTTTCCCTGCCGTTGACGAGGTTGGCGTCGATCTCGTTCGCCTGGCGGGCTGGGACCCGCCAGCGGGCGATGTCGGCCGCCCCGATCACGCCGTCACGGTCCCGGCGAGCGGCAGGGCATAGGTGCGTTCCGGAAGACCCCCAGCGGCCTGCCAGCGCCGACCGGAACCGGCACTATTCGCGGATGGATGAGCAAGCGAAGGTTGACGTGGAAGGGCTGGGTCGGGGAGCGAACGTCGTCCTTGCGAGGGATCTCGCACGCCGCTTCCCGGGACTACTGATTCAGGGCGACTCGCTGTCGATCCTGCTATCGGACCTTGACGAAGAAGCCCGGATAGCAACGCACGACAGGTCGTGGCCGGATGGCTCGCTGCCTACGAGGCACTCATGGCCGCTGCCGGTTATGACTCCCTGCCCTACAAGCGCGGGAGCGGCGGTATGTAGGTGCCGTTCCCGCACAGTCTCCTGGCGACCACAAGCGACCTCCTTCATCCGGTGTGGCGGCTCATTCTCGGCGTATGCATCCGAGGGAGTAGTCGAGCGGCATTCTCGTAAGGTGCGTCACGCGTTAGGCGGTGCGCTGGAACTCGCCGGGAAGATGCGTTGCAACTGGTGCTGGCATGCCGCGCTTGAGAGTGAGTGGCGGAGTCCCCTTCTTCGGACCCGAGATGCCCGAGCGCCCCAATGTCGCCACGTGAACTCGGCAACGAGCTGGGCGTCCGGCCGGTGCACGATGCCCCGCACGACGGCGGCTGAACGAGGAGGTCCGGAAGCCGATAAGACAGGGACCGCTGCTAGGTGCGCTGCTGACCACCTTGACTGGGGCCTGATACAGCCGACGCGAACTTGCGATGAGCCGACGGTGGTGTTGGGTGACTCGAGACCCGTGGTCAAGCGGGCAGCCGCGGCGACAGCCGAGCCGCCGACCATCCGCTCAGTGCTGCCATCGCCGCGCCGGCGACGAGGCAGGCTGCAGCGACCGAGGTCAGTCCGGCTAATGCGCCGAATCCTGCCATCGCTACTGGCATGAGGGCATCGTCTGCGAGCGAGGTCAGCGAGGAGGTCCGGCCGAGATACTCCGGTGCCACCAGTGCCTGGAAGGCCCCGGACAGGAATACTGAGGCGAGACCGGCGGTCGCACCTACGACCAAGACACCGACCGCCGTGACCCCTCGCGGCCCGACGCCGAGGACCGCGATCGCGCCGCCCTGCACGACGAGAAGCAGCAGCCCGGTGATGGCCGGCCGCGCCGGGCGCCAGCGGGTGGCAGTCACGGCTCCGGCGGCCGCGCCCAGGCCGACACCGGCCTCGGCCAGCCCGAGCGTGCCGGCGCCCCAGCCCTGGCCTGCGGCACGCAGCGCCAGCCCGACCGACAGAGCCGGCGACACGAACAGATTCAGCCCCGACACCGCCAGCACGAGGGTCCGCACGGTGACGCTGTGCCGTACGTAGCTCAGCCCCGAGCGCAGGTCGCGCGCCCACGTTGCCCCGGACCGGGGCGGGCGGGGCAGCCGGGGACGCACCGCGACGTACATAACGACGCCGATGACGGCGAAGCTCGCGGCGTCGACGAGCATCGTGACCTGAGCCCCGTACGCAGCGATAAGGGCACCACCCAGCGGGGCCCCGGCGAGCCGGGCGAGCCGCTGCGCGGTCTGGAACATCCCTGCCACCGGGCCAAGGTCCTCAGTCCGCACCATCCGACGGGGGAGGGTGGCTGCCGAGGGCACGTACACCCCGTCGGCGATGCCAAACGCGACGGCGACAACCGCAAGCACCGCGAAGTGCGCCGTGGTCCGCCCGTAAGCGACAGCGCCAAACACCAGGACGACTATTCGCGCCAGGGTGGCGCCCAGCACGATCCGGCGGGCGTCAGCACGGTCGGCCCAGACGCCCCCGGCAACCACAAGCAGAGCCTTCGGCAACGTGCCGAGCCCAAGCAGCAGGCCGGCAGCGCCTGGCCCGGCCACGTGCACCGCGGTCCACGCCAGCCCAATCAGCCAGACCACGTCGCCAAAGGTGGACACGCCGGCCGCCAGGACCCACGACTGCACCGCGCGGTCCCGGCGGAGCGGCGGGAGCGTGCGGACGATGCGGTTGTCGAGCGACGCCGTCATGGCCTGGACGGCACGCCGTGCGCAAAGACGAACACCGGCTCCTGGCCCGGCGACCTATCTGCGCGGCACTCCGCCGTCCACTCTCGAACCACCGCGTCCAACCGGCGCCCCAGGTCGGCGAGCTGTTTCGGGGTCGCTGCGACGGTGGCATCCGTACTGAAGGCGGCGGACCCCCAAGCCGGATCGACCTCGTCCCGCAGCGCGAACCAGTCGCTGACCCGGCGCACGTGGTGTTGGAGATTCTCCACCTCTGCCGCGGCTACCAACATTCGCTCCGGCCCGGTGTAGTCCGCAACGGACCAGGACAGCGAGACGGGAACGGACCGCCACCAGCTCTGGCGCCGATCTCCGGACGCCTCGGTGTCCGGAGCCACCAGACCAGCGCCCTCAAGGGTCTTTAGGTGGTGGCTGACGCTACCGACGGCCAGCCCGAGCGCCGCCGCGATCTCCCCAACGGTGGCTGAACGGCCAGTTCCTAGGAAGTCCAGGATCCGTCGTCGTGAGGGATGGTGCACGGCGGCAATGACCTCGATTGGGAGGCGTGGGCGGTCGGGCATGGGAAACAACATAGGTCGACAAGACATTTTGTACAAGAAGCCTTGTGTGTTTCTCGCCTCGGCGCTGAAGGGGATGGTTCCGATGTCATAGCGCGCGCTTCAGCCGGACGGTGAACCGGCAAGCAAGACTCACGTCACGTGCGGCGCTTGCTGCCTATGTGGGTGTTCGCGGTCGGCGAGCGCCTTGGCGCTGCAAGGCCAGTGCGGCAGGACTGGCGGGTCCCACCGCTGACGCGCCTGGTGTCGCGGCGCGCCTGTTCGCCTGTAGAGGTGACGCCAATCGTCGCCCTCGAAACGCTACTTCGAAGCCAACCCCTCCTGCAGCAGGTCAGCGACTAGACCAACCGCGCATTGCTTCCGGTCGCCGGTCGACGGCAGCGGAAGCGATCGGTAGTGGCTCCCCTCTGTGTCAAGACGCCAGGATCGCCACCGGCGTAGCGTGGTGTTCGGCGGGTCCGGGAAGTGACTTCTCCGAAGAGCTGGCTGCCGGGGTTAGGCCAGTCGCGCTGGATTCTGTAGTCGCCCCCGTGTGTCCTCCCGGGCCCGCTGCTCGCTGCTGCTGGTCAAGGACCAGCTGGTGGTAGATGACGTCGGAGAGTCGTCGTTTGAGGCAGTGCAACGCCTCGAGTGAGGTCTTCCCGGCTGCTCGCTTGCGCCGGTAGTAGGCGCGACCTTCGGTGTCGTAGCGGATCTGAACCACGGCCATCACGTGCAGCACGTGGTTGAGCCTGCGGTTGCCGGCGCGGGAGAGCCGATGATGGATCTGGTCGCCGCTGGAGGCGTCGATCGGGGCGGTGCCGGTCCAGCTGGCGAAGTGCGCCTTGGTCTGGAACCGGGCCACCTGCCCGACGTCGCCGAGGATCCGGGCCGCCCCGACCGACCCGACGCCGAACAGCCCGGTCAGTCCGGTGCCGGTCTCGGCGACTGCGGCGGCGATCCGCTTCTCCAGCGCCTTGAGCTTGCGGTCAGCCACGGTGACCTCGCCGAGCTGCTCGACGGCGAGTGCCCGGCGGGTCCGCCCGACGGTGTCCCGGGGCCGGACGGTCGCCAGCAGGGCCCGCGCTTGGGTCGCGGACAGGTCTCGTTTCGCCCCGCCGGCCACCAGTTCCGTCAGCAGCCGGTGCAACCGGTTGACCGCTTGAGTGCGGGCACGGACGAGTTCGTCGCGGCGATCAGCGAGCAGCTTGAGCGCGACCAGCGCGTCATCGCCGCGGACCTCGCTGAGCAGGTCAGCGCGCAACGCGGCCAGAGCGACCGAGTGCGCGTCGACCGGGTCAGTCTTGCGACCGTTGCCGGTGGAGAACACCCGGACCCGCGCGGCAAGCTTGGCCGGCACATCGACCACGGTCTCCCCGTCGGCCACCAGCCGCTGAGCCAGGTGCTTACCGACACCGTTGCAGCCCTCCACCGCCCAACTCCGCGACGGATACCGGCGATCGAGCGCGAGCATCGACCGGTAGCTCTCCCGGTCCGTGCCGAAGCGGCCGGCGGCGAGCACCACCTCGTCCGGGTCGAGCACCTCGATTGTGTTCGACCGCTTGTGCGGATCGACACCGATCACCACCTCAGCCATCACTGCCTCCCTGTCGTGAGCCGAACGGACAGTGAGGAGGGCAGTGCTACTTCGAGCCGAGCAGACCCCTCTGGAGCCACTCCCCACACGGTGTCCGGCGAGGACGCAGACCACTAGAGAGCCACGCCACCGAAGCGGCGGGCAGCCAGCTACCCGAGCGTCCCGCCGGACACCTCGACCGAGCCTGGCCGGGCCCGAGCCGTGAGGGAAGTCAACAAGTAGGCTCCCCTCTGTGTCACCAGCTCGGCTGACGGCCGGCGCGCGGAACCGGCACTATCAAGCGGAACGCCCGCTCTTGATAAGCGGGCAATTGGATGACGGTCGATACTCTCCCGCCATGCCTTGCCTTGTGCTTATCAACGGACCTCCGGGATCGGGCAAGTCGACGATGGCGCAGGCCCTCGCTCACGACGCGGCGATGACGCTGGCGCTCGACGTCGACGCGATCAAGCACTCCTTGGGGCGTTGGGAAGAAGACCCCTCCGCATCCGGGCTTCACGCCAGACGGCTCTTCCTTACTCTTGCGGAGGAACACCTAAGGGCCGGTTACGACGTCGTCCTTGGGCAGTACCTGGCCCGCACCCCTTTCATCGAGGACCTCGCCGGGCTGGCACAGCGAATCGACGTGCGGTTCTTCGAGTTCGTGCTCGACCTCGACGCGGCCACACTGGCTGCTCGCCTCGCCTCACGCGCCAGCGAACCGCAACGTCCGGAACACTTGGTGAACAACCGGCTCGTCGGGCCGGATGATGCGGGTCGCCTAGTGAAGTCGATCGAGGTGCTTCGAGAGGTCCGGCCGGGCGGGATCTGGGTGGATGCCCGGGGACCGCTCTCCCGGACTTTGGACCTTTTGCGCGCCGCGCTCGAAGGTTGAAGCAGCGCAACATCTACGCGATGACGGTGCTCGAGAGGTGCCGTTCCCGAGCGAACTGATCCGGCACTACCGAGCAGATGAACCGACCGCTTCTGCCGATGGGTGCGCGGCTTGGGGTCAGCGGGGATCGGTGAAGGTGATGGGCTTGTCGGACGCTCGGGCATAGGCGATTTCCCTTCGCGTCGACTCTCCGACGTAGCCACCTGGGTTGACGATCAAGACACGGTCGGCCAAGTCGATCTTGCGTAGGTGAAGAGCGTCCAGCACGGCCTTCTGCTCGGGGGTGGGCGACTCGTCCGCCTCGCTGGGGGCGACGACAATGACCCCTGCAAAGGTCAGTTCACGGTTCGCAGCGCGCATCTCGGTCATGAACCTCGCCGACCCACAGATGCAGACGATTTCAGGACGATTGGTCACGACGCGACCCTAGCGACGCACTCTACTGCCGCGATGTGGGCGCTCGGTAGGTGCCCTTACCGCG
>CAVSCX010000014.1:0-17372 GCA_963726615.1 uncultured Actinomycetota bacterium
CGACCTGGGGCGATGGCGGCTACGCCTACGCCAGCAACGCCTACGCGGCGCAGGCGTTCACCGAGGCGTACGGCATCGCGCTCTGAACGAAACGGCAAACCGTCGGCAAAGACCTCGCTGCATGCCTTGTCCGCCCCGGCGAACGGGCGCACGGTCGAGGCATCCGGAAGGCCGCGGGGGGGCTCGGGGGCGTTTGCGGTCGACGCGTCGCGCCGACGAGGCGCCGTCGGTGCCGGGACGCAGCCAGGGGAGGCAGCGTGGCGGTACGACGCCGCGCGGAGCGGCAGGGTGCGGGCGGGGACGAGCACGTCGACGCGGTTGTCGTCGGCTCCGGGTTCGGCGGCTCGGTCGCCGCCTACCGGCTGGCGGAGGCGGGCCACGCGGTCGTGCTGCTGGAGAGGGGACGCCCCTACCCGCCCGGCAGCTTCGCCCGGACCCCGGCGGCGATGGGCCGCGCGTTCTGGGACCCCAGCGAGGGCCTGCACGGGCTCTTCGACGTGTGGACCTTCCGCGGGCTGGAGGGCGTGGTCTCCAGCGGCCTCGGCGGGGGATCGCTGATCTACGCCAACGTCCTGCTGCGCAAGGACGAGAAGTGGTTCGTGCACGAGTCGCCCGTGCCCGGCGGCGGCTACGAGACCTGGCCGGTCCAGCGCAGCGACCTCGACCCGCACTACGACCGGGTCGAGCGCATGCTCGGGGCCACGCGGTACCCCTACGCCGACACCACCGCGAAGACCTCGGCGATGCGGGACAGCGCCGCGCGGCTGGGGCTGGACTGGCAGCTCCCGCCGCTCGCGGTGACGTTCAGCGGCCGGCCGCAGGACCCGCCCGTGCCCGGTGCACCCATCGAGCCGGCGCCGTACGGCAACCTGCACGGACGCCCGCGGTCGACCTGCCGCCTGTGCGGCGAGTGCGACATCGGCTGCAACGACGGCGCGAAGAACACCCTCGACCACACCTACCTCTCGGCCGCCGCGCACCACGGCGCCGACCTGCGCACCGGGTGTGAGGTCCGTGGCTTCGCCCCGCTCCCCGGCGGCGGGTACGAGGTGCGCTACGTCGTGCACGACGCCGCCGACGAGGGCCGACGCACGCGCACCAGCCACAAGCCGTTGCACCGCCTGACCTGCGAGCGCCTGGTGCTCGGTGCCGGCACGTTCGGCTCGACCTACCTCCTGCTGCGCAACCGCGCCGCCCTTCCCGGCATCAGCCGGGCACTGGGCACCCGCTTCAGCGGCAACGGCGACCTGCTCGCCTTCCTGCTCGACGCCCGCGACCCGACCGCGGCGGGTGGCCGACGCGTCGTCGAGGGCAGCCGCGGGCCCGTCATCACCAGTGCGATCCGCGTCGGCGACGCCGCCGACGGCGACGGGTCGACCGGCCGCGGCTACTACATCGAGGACGCCGGCTTCCCGGTCTTCGCGGACTGGCTCGTCGAGACCAGCCAGCTCCCGGGGCAGCTGCGCCGCGGGCTGCGCTTCGCCCGGGCCCGGCTGCGGCGCCGCGTCGGCGGCTCCCCCAAGACCGGCCTGTCCGCCGACCTCAGCGCCCTGCTCGGCCCGGGCCACCTGTCGGCCGGGTCGCTGCCGCTGCTCGGGATGGGCCGGGACGTGCCGGACGGCGTGATGCGCCTGCACAAGGGACACCTCGAGGTCGACTGGACCACGGCGTCGTCGGAGGCCTACTTCCGGCGGGTCCGGCGCACCATGCGCGACCTGGCCGACGACCTCGGCGCGGGCTTCCAGGACAACCCGCTGTGGTGGACCCGGCGGGTGGTGACGGTGCACCCGCTGGGCGGTGCGCCGATGGGACGGCACGTCGCCGAGGGGGTGTGCGACGAGAACGGCGAGGTCTTCGGGTTCCCCGGCCTGCACGTCCTCGACGGCTCGCTGCTCCCGGGCCCGGTCGGCGCGAACCCGTCCCTCACGATCGCCGCGGTCGCGGACCGGGCCTGCGACCGGATGGCGGCGCCGTCCGCGCGCTCGGCCCGACGACCGGCGCCGGACCTCATCACCCTGCCCGAGCAGGGGCGGCCCGTCGGCCCGAACGGGTCCCGTCGCGCGCCCGGTGCCACCAGCCTGTCGTTCACGGAGGAGATGAAGGGGTTCGTCGCCCTGGGTGCCGACGACCCGGCTGACGGCGAACGGCTGGGACGCCAGCTCGGCCAGCGCCTGATGTTCCACCTCACCATCACCGCCGACGACGTCGACAGCTTCGTGGCGGACGAGGCGCACCTCGGCCGCGCCACCGGGTACGTCGAGTGCGACCTGTTCGGCGGACGGCTGCCGGTGCAGCGCGGGTGGTTCAACCTGTTCACCCGCGGAGCCGACCCGGCACGGCGGCGGATGCTCTACCGGCTGCTCCTCGCCGACGCCGGCGGCAACCCGCTCACCCTGGTGGGGCACAAGGACGTCCACGACGACCCGGGCCTCGACGTCTGGCGGGACACCTCGACGCTCTACGTGCGGCTGCACGCCGGGCACGCGGCACCGGGCAGCGACACCGACGGGCCCGTCGTCGCCGCGGGCATCATCACCATCCACGTGCCGGACTTCCTCCGGCAGCTCACCACCTTCCGCACCGACGGGCCGCAGCCGGCGCACGCGATGGAGGCGTTCGGGCGTCTGTTCCTCGGCGAGCTGTGGGACGTGTACGGCGCCGCGCTGGCGGGGAGCAGGGCATGAGCGACCCCGGGGCCAGCCGGCCGCGGCGGCGCCCGGCGGACCTCTCCGAGCTGCCGTTCCCCCGCCACGACGCGGTCCGCTGGTTCAGCCCCGGCATGCTGCTGCAGACCGCGAAGTTCGTCGCGCTCTCGGCGGTGTTCGGCTCCTACGCCGACAAGCGCGAGGTCCAGGCCTCGGCGGCCACGGTCCCCTTCCACGACCACTCCGAGGGCACCGAGGCCTGGGTCGACTACGTCAGCGACGTCGGCGACGGCTTCGACCCGACGTACTCGGTCGCCTACCTCCTGGCACAGCCGAAGCTGGACGTCACCCGCGTCGACGGCGGCGACTCCACGTCGACGACCCGCGGCTCGGTGCTCGTGATGGGCGGCGACGAGGTCTACCCGGCTGCTTCGGCCAGGGGCTACGAGGAGCGCACCAAGGGTCCCTACAACGCGGCGCTCCCCCACTCCGACGACCCGCCGGTGCTCTTCGCGGTGCCCGGCAACCACGACTGGTACGACGGGCTGACCTCCTTCCTGCGGTTCTTCTGCCAGGGCGGATGGGTGGGTGGCTGGCGCACCGAGCAGCGCCGCAGCTACTTCGCGGTGCGGCTGCCGCAGAACTGGTGGCTGCTGGGCATCGACATCCAGTTCGACACCTACATCGACGCGCCGCAGATCGAGTACTTCCGCGGGGTCGCCGAGCAGATCGGCGAGCACGACGGGATCGTGCTGTGCACCGCCAAGCCCAGCTGGGTCGAAGGCGGCCACGACGGGGCCGAGGCGTTCGCCACGCTGGACTACTTCGTCACCGCCGTGCTCGGCAAGCGGCCCGAGCAGGTCCGGCTGATGCTCGCCGGCGACTCGCACCACTACGCGCGCTACGCCGAGGTCGACGGCGACCGGTCGCTGGTCACCTGCGGAGGCGGCGGCGCGTACCTCTCGGCGACACATCCCCCCGGCGAGCCGCTGACCCTGCCGCCCGCCTCCCTTCACGCCGACCGGGTCGACCCGCCGCCGGCGGTCACGTTCACCCCCCGGGCGACCTACCCAAGCCCCGAGCAGTCCCGGCGGATCGCCGCGCGCGTCGTCGACCGGCTGCCACGGCGCAACCCGCAGTTCGTCCTGCTGATGACCGTCCTGCAGTCCGCCCTCGCGTACGTGCTGGTGACCAGCCTGCCCCGGCCGGCCGGGAGCTCGCTGGCCCGCAGCTGGGACGACCTCACGCCGAGCTGGTCGGCCCTGGCCGCGTTCCGCCACCCGCTGGTCCTGGCGCTCGCCGCCCTCGCGGTCTGGGGCGCGACGGCCTTCTACCGCCGCGGGGGCGCCCGCGGGCGGGCCGGCGGCGTCGCGCACGGCCTGGCCCACCTGGGTCTGGCCCTGGTGCTCGTGTGGGCGGCCGCACCGCTGCCGGTGCCGACCGGATGGCCCGACTGGGCCGAGTTCTGGACCCGGCTGGCGGCGACCGGCCTGGCCGGCGGGGCCGCCGGCACCCTGCTCGTGGGCGGCTACCTGTTCCTCGCGAGCCGCGCCGGGATCCACCTCAACGAGGTGTTCAGCGCCCAGTCGATCGAGGACCACAAGTGCTTCCTGCGCATGCATGTGCAGCCCACCGGCGACCTGGTGCTGCACCCGGTCGTCGTGCCCACGGTCTGCCACGCGTGGCACGTGCCGACCGGCGGCTCCGACGGCGAGCCGTGGGTGGAGCCGGACGCGCCGATCGGCACCCGGCTCGCCGAGCCACCGGTCACCATCCGGCGGGAGGCACGGACATGACCGTGACCTCCCCGTCCCGCCCGACCACCCGCGCCGACCACCGCACCGAGGTGGTCCCGCTCAGCGCGCTGGACGGTCGGCCGCTGACGCTGGTGCACGTGCGGGGGCGGCACGAGCCGACCCGCGGTCCGGTGCTCGTGGTCCACGGCGCCGGCGTACGGGCCGAGCTGTTCCGCCCGCCGCTGCCCCGCACCTTCGTCGACGCGCTTCTCGACGAGGGCTGGGACGTCTGGCTGCTCAACTGGCGGGCCTCGATCGACCTCGACCCGGTGCCCTGGACGTTGGACGAGGCGGCCGCCTACGACCACCCGGCGGCGGTCCGCCACGTCCTCGCGGCGACCGGCGCGGACACGCTCAAGGCCGTCGTGCACTGCCAGGGCTCGACCTCGTTCACCATGTCGGCGGTCGCCGGGCTGCTGCCCGAGGTCGACACGGTCGTCACCAACGCGGTGTCGCTGCACCCGGTCGTGCCGCGGCTGTCGACGTTCAAGATCGGTCGGATGGCGCCGCTCGTGGGCAGGGTGCTGCCGCACGTGTCACCGGCATGGGGCGACAAGCCGGCCGGAGCCCTGTCGCGCGTCCTCGTGCTCGCCGTCCGGGCGACCCACCACGAGTGCCGCAACACCGTGTGCAAGATGGTGAGCTTCACCTACGGCACCGGCTGGCCGGCGCTGTGGTCGCACGCCAACCTCGACGAGGCGACCCACGACTGGATCCGCGGCGAGTTCGCCGAGGTGCCCTTCACCTTCTTCCACCAGATGGACCGCAGCATCCGGGCCGGCCACCTCGTGCCGGTGAGCGCGCTGGACGGGCTGCTCCCGTCCTTCGTGCGCGAGGCGCCGCGCACCGACGCCCGGTTCGTCTTCCTCGCCGGCGAGGACAACCGCTGCTTCCTGCCGGCGAGCCAGCAGCGCTCGTTCGAGCACTTCGCCCGCCACCGGCCGGGCCGGGACGCCCTGCACCGGCTCCGGGGCTACGGCCATCTCGACGTGTTCCTCGGGAAGCGGGCCGCGCAGGACACCTTCCCGCTCATCCTCGAGGAGCTGGCCCGATGACCCCCCGAGTGCTGCTGCCGCTCGCGCGCGCCCTGCTGTCGGCCGCCCCCTCGGCGCTGCCCCGCCGTCAGCGCCGCCTGTCCGGCCGGCACGCCCTGGTCGACGGGATCCCCTTCACGCTGCCGGTCGACTCGGCGCGGACGCCGGCCCTGATGGCGGCCTTCCCGGTCGACGCGAGCGGGGCGGCGCGGCTGCTGCCCGGCGGCGAGCTGCACCCGGTGCGGCTGCCCGGCGGCAGGGCGCTGCTGCTGGTGACGGTCGTGAACTACGTGACGACCGACATCGGTCGCTACGTCGAGTACTCGCTGGCGATCGCCTGCACGTTCGGCTCCCGGCCCGGCACCCCCGCTGCTGCCCGGTCTGCTGCGCGGCCACTACGGCACCGGTCAGTACGTCGTGGACCTCCCGGTCAGCAGCGAGGTCTCGGTGAAGGGCGGCAAGGGGATCTGGGGGATGCCGAAGCACCAGGCGAACCTCGACTTCGCCATCGGTCCCGGCGAGGTGAGCAGCCAGTACGAGGTCGACGGCCTGCTCGGCGCCCGGATCGAGATCGACCGGCCCCCGGCCACGGCCCTGCCGCTCGACATCGGCGCGGTCAACTACTGCGCCTACCGCGGCCTGGTCATGAGGTCGTCGGTGTACTTCCGGGGGGACGCCGACATCGCCTTCGGCCGGTCCGCCCGGGCCCGGCTGACGCTGGGCGACGCACCGCAAGTGGCGGCGCTGCAGACGCTGGACGTCTCCCCCGACCCGGTGTTCACGGCGTTCTTCCCGGAGACCACCGGCGTCCTCGACGACCACTTCGAGTGCTGGTTCCTCACCAGCGAGCAGGAGGTCCGGCAGCAGCCGGAGGGCCTGGAGTCGGTGGCCGGCCTCGGGCTCTCGCAGGAGTGGCTCGACCCGCCCAAGGTCCGGGTCGGTGGGCGATGAAGGCCGCCCTGCTGCTCGTCAACGCGCTGTACTTCCTGTTCGGCGCGAGCATGTACATGGGCACCATGTGGGTGCTGCGACTGTTCCTCTATCCCACCTGGCGCAGCCTGACGCCGGACAACGTCGGTGAGCACTTCGGGACACCGACGATCCTCGCGACGAGGTTCTTCACCGTCGTCGTGCCGCCCATGTTCCTCTCCGGCATCGTGCTGGTCGCCAGCGAGTGGGGCGACCCGTTGGTCTGGCTGGCCGCCGTCTGCCTCGTCGGCATCGTCGTGCTCACCTACGTCGGGCAGCAGATCATCATCCCGGTCAACAAGAGGATCCGCGGTGGCGAGTACGACGGGCCGGCCGGCCTCACACCGTTGCTGACCCGTTGGATGCAGCTCAACGACATCCGGTTCGTGGCTTCGACCATCACCTGGGCCGCCATCGTCTGGTACCTGGCCGCGAAGCCCGACCTGCTGGACGCGCTGCGATGACCGCGCTGGACCGGCTGCTGGCCGACCGCCTGCGCGGCGCAGTCGCCGCGGTGGCGGCGATCACGGTGGTCTCCGGTGTCGGCCAGCTCGCCCTGCCGGGGGTGGTGCTGGACGCCCTCGGCGCCGAGTCGACCCCCACCACCCGGCACCTGTTCGCGATCGTCGGCATGTTCATGGCGGTGGTGGGCGCGGTCACCCTGCACGCGCTGGCTCACGCCGGAACCCCCGGCGTACGTCGTGCTGTGGGCGGCGCTGCAGAAGGCCGGCGCCGTCACCGCGGTCGGCATCGGTGTCGCGCGCGACCTGTTCGACCCGCTCGCGCTCGGCGTCGCCGGCTTCGACCTTCTGTCCGCCCTGCTGGCCGCCGCCCTCTGGCAGCGGCTGCGCACCAGCGCGGTGACCGGACGGCACGAGCGGGTGACGGCATGAGGCGCTCGCTCGTCCTCGCCGGCGGCGGCATGCGGGTCGCCTGGCAGACAGGTGTGGTGCGCGCGCTGACCGAGCACGGCCTGTCGTTCGACCACGTCGACGGCACGTCCGGCGGCATCATGACCACCGGGATGATGCTGTCCGGGCTCGACCCGGTCGAGATGACGCGCCGCTGGGCCGACCTCGACGTGCGTCACTTCACCTCTCCCTTGCCGGTTGCCGACTACCTCAAAGGTCCGTGGGCGCTGCCGGCCGTCGGTGACGCCGACGGCATCCGCACGAAGGTCTTCCCGCACCTCGGCATCGACTGCGACGCGATCCGCGGCTCGACGGTCGAGGGCACCTTCAACCTCGTCGACTTCGTGACCAAGACCTGCGTGGCCGTCCCGCACACCGAGGTCGACCCCGACCTGCTCGCCGCCGGCATGTCGCTCCCGCTGGCGATGCCGCCGCTGCGCCGCGGCGACCGGGTCTGGACCGACGCCGTGTGGGTCAAGGACGCCAACGTCACCGAGGCCCTCCGTCGCGGCGCCGACGAGGTCTGGCTGGTGTGGGCCATCGGCAACTCGCCGTACTGGGGCGACGGGCCGCTCGAGCAGTACGTGCACATGATCGAGATGAGCGCCAACGGGGCGCTGTTCGCCGAGCTCGACGCCGCCCGGCACGCCGGGCGCGAGTTCCGGCTGCACGTGGTCCGCCCGCGGCACCCGCTGCCGCTGGACAGCGAGCTGTTCGCCGGCCGGATCAGCACCTCGACTCTTGTCGACCTCGGCTACCGGGACTGCTGGGAGTACCTCGACCTGGCCCGACCAGAGGGCGTCCCGAAGGACCCCACGTGCACGGCGATGACCGAGCCGCCCATCGGGGTCCGCCTGACCGAGCGGCTGCGCGGGCGCCTGGACGGGGCCGACCTGACGCTCACGGTGACCACCGAGCTTGCCCTGGACGAGTCGCCCGGTGGCGGGCCGACCCGGCTGGTCGGGCACGTCGACCACGCGCCGTGGGGCGGTCGGCTGCCGCTGGCCGGCGGCCGGGCCGAGGCCGACGGCCCGACCGTCCTGCACAGCGGGCGGGTCCGGGTGGACGGACGCTGGGTGGCGCTCACGGCCCGGCGCGAGCTCGCCGACGACGCGGGCCTGGACGCCTGGGCCGACGTCAACACCGTCACCCTCAGCACCAGCGACGGGGCTCGGACGACACTGCGCCTCGGGCCGCTCGACGCGGCGCGGGCGCTGGCCTCGGTGGAGCCGGTCGGCGCCCACGGGGCGCTCGACCGGGCCGGCGCCCTCGCGCGGCTTGGCCGGACCGGCCTGCGCCGCGTCCTCACGACGTACGGCGGATGACAGGGGGAGCAGGAGATGGCCAGGGAGTCCAAGAAGTCACGGCGGGCGCACGTGCCCGCGGTGGTCGTCGGCGTGCAGGTGCTCGAGACGCGTCTGGACGTCGCGCTCGCCCAGGGGCTCGGCCCCGACCAGCGGGCTGCCGCGGACGGCGTGCGCCGGCTGCTGCGCGCCGCGGAGGACGCGGCGTACGGGATCGACCCGAAGATGGGACCGATCAGTCGCTGGTGGCGCGGGACCCTCGTCGAGGTCGCGTTCCAGAACCTGCACGCAGCGCGGGCCCAGATGGTCGACGTCTACGCCGACGAGGAGATCGCCGCCGAGATCCCGGCGGCACTGGCCCGCCTGCAGCAGTCCCTGCACAGCGACGACCCGAGGCGGCTCGTGTGTGAGGCGCTGACCCGGATGGCGACCGGCCAGCAGCGGGTTTTCCTCCGGCGGGCGATCGAGGACTCCTACGACGCGATGGACCGCCAGCACGAGCGGCTGCGCAGCTTCCGCAACATCATCCTCATGTCGGCACTCTGCATGGCCGTCCTGGTCGGTGTCACCGTCCTGGTGGTGCGGGCCAACCCCACCTACATCCCGCTCTGCTTCGGGGCCGGCGGGCAAAGCATCGAGGGGGCGAGCTTCAACTGCCCGACGGGCACCGGCGTCCCCGGCAGCCGCGGGAGCGACGTGATCGTGGTGGCCCTGCTCGGGCTGCTCGGCGGCGCGCTGGCGGCGGCCGTCTCGATCCGCAACCTGCGCGGAACCTCGACGCCGTACGACGTGCCGGTGGCGCTGGCCCTGCTCAAGGTGCCGCTCGGTGCGTTCACCGCGATCGTCGGGCTGGTGGCCCTGCAGGGCAGCTTCGTCCCCGGCCTGACCGCGCTCGACTCCCAGCAGCAGATCCTGGCCTACGCCCTGCTGCTCGGATACGCCCAGCAGGTCTTCACCTACTCCCTGGACCGCCGGGCTCAGTCCCTGCTCGACGGGCTGCCCGCGAAGGACCCGGCCGTCGCCCCCGCTCGGACCGGCGCGCCCCAGGCGCCGCCGGTGCTGCCCATCGCCGGACCGGGTCCGGGTGACGGCTCCGGCGGGTTCCCGGCGCAGGCCCCGTCAGCTGCCGACGGGCTGAGCGTCGACCTGCGCGACGACCTCGTGGTCCAGCCCCCGCCGCCCGACGCCGACGACCTGGTGCAGGACGACGGCAGCCGGCCGATGCCGAACGTCCCGGTGGGAGACCACCGCTGATGCGCAGCTACCCCCAGGCGAAGGAGTTCGCCCAGCAGCAGCACCGCAGCGGGTCGACGTCGTGGCACCGGCTGTGCCAGCTGTTCTCCCGGCAGTGCGTCGGGGCGGCCCCGTTCGGCGCGTCCGCCCGGGAGGCGTTCAACGCCACTCCGGAGGCCCGTCGCCACCAGTCCAGCCCCCCGCCGGCCGGCTCGATCGCGTACTACGGCTTCCCCGACCGCGGGGCCGGGCACGCGGTGTTCGCCGTCAACGGCGGATTCGTCTGGTCGAACGACATCCTGCGTCCAGGCCGGATCGACCGGGTGCGCTGGGACGTGTTCACCAGCAAGTGGCAGCTGCCGTTCCGCGGCTGGATCGACGGCACGCCCGCGGGCGACGAGCTGCCCGTGCAGCGGCCGCCGGTGCACGACGAGCTGCCCGGCTACCGCCAGGGCCGCAAGGTGTACGGCAGCAGGATGCGGCTCGAGCAGGACGACTCCGACAGCGTGTGGAACCTGCAGGTGGCGCTCATGGCGCGCGGCTTCGAGTTCGAGGACGGGCCGAGCGGCTACTACGGACGGCACACCCGTCGGATGGTGGCGCAGTTCCAGCGGCGACGGGGCTGGCAGGGCCGGGACGCCGACGGCCTCGCAGGTCCGCAGACGATCGCCCGGCTCGGGCTGCTCTGGGTCGACGGCTGACCGAGCCGGTCGAGGTCCGCGACGCGCCGGGGACCGGCCTGGACCAGCTGCGGACGTCCCCCCGCGGCTGCCGCGGCGTACAGCTCGCCGTGCTCTGACTTCATCGGTCTCGGTCGGGGCTCCCGGAGGCCGATGCTGCCGAACCGGGACGGAGCGGGCAGCGCAGGACCGACCCCGCGACGGACACCCTTGTAGCCACCTCGGCGCGGTGCTACTGCTGGGACGACTTCGGGGACACGCCACATGGAGGAACGATGGCCGGCATCGAGAACAGGAGCTTCGACAAGCCCGACGAGACACGGACCCCCGACAAGACGGTGATCGAGGTGGTCCGCCTCGGGGACACCGAGGTCGGCCGGTTCACCTTCTCCCCGGGCTGGCGTTGGTCGGAGTGCATCAAGCCCGTGGTCGGCACCGAGTCGTGCCAGGTCGACCATGTGGGCTTCGTCGAGTCGGGACACCTGCACGTCGCCCACGAGGACGGCTCGGAGGTCACGCTGTCACCAGGTGACGCCTACCGCATCCGGCCGGGCCACGACGCGTGGGTCGAGGGCGGCGACAGCTTTGTCGGCTTCGAGTTCAAGAGTGCCGCGGAGTACGCCAGGTCCTGACGGCCGCCGGGCCCAAGCGCCTGCGCCGGCTCCGGCTCCGGCTCCGGCTCCGGCGACCCTCGGGGCCGCGGCGCTGCAACCGTTCGCCGGTGGCGGATGACGCCGGAGGGGGCGGACGTGAGGGTCACCCCTCATGCGCGATGTGCGCCGCGGTGCCACCATCGGGCCGTGGGGCCAACGGTCCTGGTCGTCGACGACCACGCGGAGTTCCGCTCGGTCGCCCGCGCCGTGCTGGAGTCCGACGGCTTCGACGTCGTCGGCGAGGCCGCGGACGGGGCCGAGGCCCTGGCCTGCGCCGCACGGCTCCGCCCCCAGCTCGTCCTCCTCGACGTCCAGCTCCCCGACATCGACGGCTTCGCGGTCGCGGACGCGCTGGCCGCGGCCGGTGCGGGCGCGCCGGACGTCGTGCTCGTCTCCAGCCGTTCGGCCGGTGCCTACCGCCGCCGGCTGGCGACGACGCCGGTGCGCGGGTTCCTCAGCAAGGCCGAGCTCACCGGCCCGGCGCTGCGGGACCTGCTGGGGCAGGGCTGAGGCACGCCGTGGCGGCATGGGACTCCGGGACGGCGGCCGACCTCGCAGTCGGCCTCGTCCTCGTTGCCCTGGGGACGGTCGCCTGGCGGCTGCGCCCCGCCGGTCGCGCGGGCGGACTGGTCGCGGCGGCGGGCGTGTGCTGGCTGCTCGGTGACCTGACGTCGGCGGCGACGTTCCTGCACCGTGGCCCGCTCGTGCACGCCGTGCTGGGACACCCGACCGGCCGACCGCGCGGGACAGCAGCCCGCGTCGTCGTACCGCTCGCCTACCTCTCCGCCGCGGTATACCCGGTGGGACGCAGCGACGTCGTCACGCTCGCCCTCGCCGGGATGGTCCTGGCTGCGGCCGGCCTGGACTTCGCCCGGTCCAGCGGCCCGGACCGGCGGGCTCGCGCCGTCGCGCTGGTCGCCGCGGCGGCCACCGCGGCTGCGCTGGCCGTGGGCCCGGTGAGCCGACTCCTCGCCGTCGGTGCGCGGACGACTGTGCTCGGGGAGTACGACGCCCTCGTGCTGCTCGCGGCCGGGCTGCTGGTGGGCGACCTGGTCCGCGGCCGGTGGGCCCAGGACGTCGCGACCGGGCTGGTGCTCGACCTCGGCAGCTCGGCGGGGACGACCGGGCTGCGCGACCGGCTGGCCCGGGCGATCGGCGATCCCGACCTCGTCGTCGGCTACCGGATCGGGACCGACCAGCAGTACGTCGACGAGCACGGCCACCGCGTCGAGCTGCCGACTGCCGACGCGGCGCGGGCGGTCACCCCCATCGCCCAGCACGGCGAGCCGCTCGCGGTCCTCGTGCACGACAGGCACGTCCTCGCCGACCCGGCGCTGCTTGCCGACGTCGCGGCAGCCGCGCGCTTCGCGGTCGCGAACGCCCGGCTGCAGGCGGAGGTCCGCGCGCAGGTCACGGCCGTCGAGGCCTCGCGGCGGCGGCTCGTCACCGCGGCCGACGACGAGCGACGACAGCTCGAGGAGAGGCTGCGGCTGGGCGCCGAACGCCGGCTGGGCGACGCCGGGCACCTGCTGGCCGGCGCGGACGACCGGCTCGCCGGCCTGGCCGGTGACGTGGCATCCGCCCGGCACACGTTGCACGAGCTTGCCCTCGGCCTGCACCCGCCGGCGCTCTCGTCGGGCGACCTCGCGGGGGCGCTCCGGTCGCTCGCGTCACGGTCGCCGGTGCCCGTCACCCTCGACGTCACGGATGCGCCTGCGCCCCCGGCCACCGCCGCCGCGGCGTACTTCGTCTGCGCCGAGGCGATGACCAACATCGCCAAGTACTCCCTCGCGCGCACCGCCCGGATCCGGCTCGGCACCGACCGCACCGGGATGCTGCTGGTCATCGGCGACGACGGCGTCGGCGGCGCCGACCCGGCGCGCGGCACCGGGCTGCGTGGCCTGGCGGACCGGGCCGAGGCCCTGGGCGGCGCGCTCACGGTCGCGAGCCCCCCGGGAGGGGGAACGACGCTGACCCTCCGGCTGCCGGTCACCGCGACAGTGGTCGCGCCGCGCGACCTCGGCGAGCCGGCCGCACTCGCCGGGAGCGCACGATGACCGCCCGTACGGACGCCGTCACGCGCCTCGTCGCCGCGGCAGCGGCCGCTGCACTCGGCCTCGTCACGGTGCGCATCGTCGGCACCGAGCCCGGCCTCGCGCTGGCCCCGCCGGGTGCCACCGGACTTGCGACCCTGCTGCTGCCGGGCTGGGCCCTGGTGGTCGTCGGCCTCGTCGGCTGGGCCCGCCGGCAGGAGGTGCCCACCGCCGTGCTGCTCGGCGCCGCGGGCTTCGCGTGGTTCCTCACCGAGTGGAACACCCCAGGAGTCCCGACGTCGCTGGGGTTCACGACCGGGCTGGTCCTCTACGCCGCCCTGACTCCGATCGTCGCGCACGCGGCCCTCCGTTACCCGACCGGCGAGGCCCCGAGCGCCTTCCTCGTCGCGGGGTACGGCATCGCGGTGGTCGGGCTGGGCCTGCTGCCGGCCCTGCTCGCGGACCCGGCGGCCCAGGGCTGCCGAGACTGCGGCCGGGACCTGCTCGCGGCCACCTCCTCGCCGGGTGCGGCGCTGGACGTGACGCGGGGGTCGCTGGCGGTCGGTGCGGTCTGGTCGCTGACCGCCGCGGCTCTCGTCGTACGCCGGGCGGCCGGCTCGGCGCCTGCCCTCCGGCGGGCCCGCGCCGGCGTCAGCGCGGCCACCGCAGCGTTCCTGGCACTGACCGCCTGGACCCAGGCCCGGTCGTCCGCCGCCGGGTCGCTCGGGGTCGACGACGCGCTACGCCGGCTGCACGCCGGCCAGGCGATGGCCCTGCTCGCCCTGGCCGCCGCGGCGGCCTGGGGGTGGACCCGGCGGGGCCGCACCCGGGCCCGGGTGGCCCGGCTGGTGCTCGACCTGGCCGCGACACCGCCGCCCGGCGGGCTGCGCGACTCGCTCGCGAATCATCTCGGAGACCGGTCACTGCGGCTGGGCTACCGGCTCACGGACGGCCGGCTCGTCGACATCGCGGGGCTGCCGGTCGAGGTCACCGGCGCGTCGACGCCACTGGTCCGCGGGCGCGACCCGGTGGCGGTGCTGGTCCATCGTCCCGGCCTGCTCGACGACCCGCGGGTCGCCGACGAGGTGGCCGCCGCGGCGCGGCTGGCGCTGGAGAACGAGCGGCTGCAGGCCGAGCTGGCGGCCCAGCTGGCCCACCTGACCGCCTCGCGGCAGCGGGTCGTCGCCGCCGCCGACGCGGCCCGCCGCCGCCTCGAGCGCGACCTGCACGACGGCGCGCAGCAGCAGCTCGTCGGCCTGCTCCTCCGGCTGCGCCTCGACCGGTCGGCGTGGTCGGCCGACGTCGACCAGGAGACGCGCGCATGCGCGGCAGCCGTCGAGCGTGACCTGGCGGCCGCCGTCGAGGAGCTGCGCGACCTCGCTCGCGGCATCTTCCCCTCCGTCCTGGCCGAGGAGGGCCTGGCACCGGCCGTCGAGGACTTCGCCGAGACCGCCGCCGTCCCGGTCCGGCTCGGCCCACTGCCCGAGCAACGGCTGCCGCCCGCGGTGGAGTCGGCCGGGTACTACGTGGTCGCCGAGTCGGTGCGACGCAGCGCGGCATCGGCCGCGTCGGTGGACGCCCGGACGGATGCCGCCGGGCTCTCGGTCTCGGTGCAGCTGGCGGAGGTGGCGTCGCCGGACGGATGGGTGACCGCCGTGGAGGACCGGGTGGGCGCGTCGGACGGGACACTCACCGTCGTCCCGACCCCCGGCGGGCTGCGGATCGAGGCGGTGATCCCGTGCGGGTCGTGATCGCCGACGACGAGGCCCTGCTGCGCGAGGGCCTGGTGCGCCTGCTCACCGAGACGGGCTGCGAGGTGGTGGGGACCGCAGCGACGGCCGTCGAGCTGCACCAGGTGGTGGGCCGGCACCACCCGGACGTGGCGCTGGTCGACATCCGAATGCCGCCGACGCACACCGACGAGGGGCTGGTCGCGGCCGGCGAGATCCGCGACCGGCACCCCGACGTCGGGGTGCTCGTCCTGTCGCACTTCGTCGAGTCGCGCTACGCGATGCGGCTGCTGGAGGGCCATCCCGGCGGCACCGGGTACCTCCTCAAGGACCGGGTCTCCGACGTCGCCGTGCTCGTCGACGCGCTCCGCCGGGTGGTCGACGGCGAGTGCGTCATCGACCCGACCATCGTCGCCCGCCTGCTGGCGAAGAGGTCGGCCCGAGAGCCCGCCCGTGACATCACCAAGCGCGAGCGTGAGGTGCTCGCCCTGATGGCCGAGGGCCGCTCGAACGCCGGCATCAGCGACCGTCTCGTGCTCAGCCCCAAGACGGTCGAGGCGCACGTCAAGCACATCTTCACCAAGCTCGGCCTCACCGAGTCGCCCGACGACCACCGGCGCGTGCTGGCCGTGCTCGCCCACCTGCGCTCGACGTGACGAGGGTTGACACTGATGGCCGCCGCACTCCGAGCAGGGTTCGTCCTGACGCTTGCAGCCGCGCCGGTTCCTAGCGTCGAAGGCGACCCAGGAGGTACGCCATGACCACAGGACGGAGAGTTGCCGCGACAGTCGCGGTGACCGTGACGTCGCTGCTCGCGACTTCGGGGTGCGGGGCCGTGGACCGCGCCGGCAGCCCGGCACCGGCCACGGTGGTGTCGCTGCACGCGGTCAACATCCTTGACGGTGAAGAGCTCGAGCCGTTCGTGCAGCGGGTGAACCGGCTCTCGCACGGCACCATCAGGCTCGAGCTGCGCAACAACTGGCACCCGGGCCAGCCCGACAACGAGGCGGATGCGGTGCGGGCCGTTCGCGCCGGCCGGGTCGACGTCGCGTTCGTGCCGGTGCGCGCCTGGCACGACGCCGGAGTGACAAGCTTCGACGCGATGATCGCCCCGCTCACGGTGGACAGCTACGCGCTGGAGCGACGAGTGCTCGCCGACGGACAGCTGCTGGACGGGATGCTCGGCGGTGTCACTCCGCTCGGGCTGACCGGGATCGGCGTGCTCCCCGGCCCGATGCGCAAGCCCGTCGGCGTCAGCCACGACCTGCTCGCCGCCAAGGACTTCCAGGCGGCCGACATCGCGATCAGCCGCTCCCCGGTCGCGGCGAAGTTCTTCGACGCGCTCGGCGGTACCTCGACCCCCTCGTCCTTCTTCGGGCAGCCGATCTCCGCCTTCGACGGGGCCGAGCAGCAGGTCGCGAGTGTCGAGGGAAACCGGTACGACACCGTCGCCACCTCCGTCACGGCCAACGTCAACCTGTGGCCGCGACCGATCTCGGTGGTCGCGAACACGGCGGCGTTCACGAGGCTGACGTCGCAGCAGCGGAACGTGCTGCGGCGCGCCGCGCGACAGTCACTGGACGCAACCCTGGCCCTGCAGCAGCAGGACGAGCAGGACGCGTTCGGCATCCTGTGCCGGCGCGGGCACATCCGCTTGACCGGGGCCTCCGCCGACGACATCGCGTCGCTGCGGTCGGCGAGCCGTCCGGTGCTCGACTGGCTCTCCCAGGACGCCGACACTGCCACGGCGCTGGCCCGGATCGAGAGCCTGCGCCCGAAGGTCGCGACCGTCTCGGACGAAACGCCGTCCTGCGAGGGCGACGCACCCGAGCCCGGGCCGAGCGCCGCCGCGCCCGGCAAGCGCGGCCCGCTGGACGGCACGTGGACGATGACGACGTCAGCGGCGCAGTCGGCCGCGACCGGTGGCGATGACGGAGGACCGCAGGCGCCGGAGAACTTCGGCGACTGGCTCTTCATCGTCGACCGCGGCCGGTTCGCGTTCACCCAGCAGAACGGCGCGGCGTGCACCTGGGGATACGGCACGTGGACGGTCCAGGGACAGCGGGTCGAGTGGCGGTTCACCGACGGTGGCGGCATCGCTCCGAGCGGCGCCGCCAACAAGCCGGGCGAGCTGTTCGACTTCGGCTGGTCGCTCTACCGGGACACCCTCACCCTGACGCCGGTCGACGGGGCCGTCTCACCGGGCAACTTCCTGGCGCAGCCGTGGCACCGGGTGAGCGACAAGCCCGAGCCGAGGCGGTTCTTCACCAGGTGCGGCCTGCCCGCCGCGGCGACGCCGAACTGAGCAGCCCAGCCCTACGGCGCCTCGCCCGGCCCACCGCGGCCGGTCGGGGCGCCGCTCGCCGGAACGGTCCGGAGCCGCT
>CAVSCX010000015.1:0-359519 GCA_963726615.1 uncultured Actinomycetota bacterium
GATCGTCAACGATGGCGATCGGGGCGGCACATAGCGACCGGGATGTTGAATGGCGGAGTTCTTCCACCCGGCCTGACCCCAATCGTGACCGGCGCCCAGGGCTGCCTTCTAGCCGATTCGTCGACCGGGCGGGAGAACACTTGGCACGGACCTCGACGGAGTGACCTAGTGGTGGCCCGCGCCAACAGGGCCGTCCCGGTCCTGTCCGACGTCGACCGCGCCGTGCCCGCCCTTGCCCTGCGACGAGAAGAGCGGACACGACCACGATGACACCTGAACCCGGTTCGGTCGCGGGCGGCGTCGACACCCACTTGGACGTTCACGTGACGGCGGCCGTGAACCGAGGCCGCCGCGGCGGAGTGCTTGGGGATGCAGTGTTCCCTGATTGTCTCGTGCGTCGTTCCGGCCGGAGCCGCTGCGCGATTACATGCCGGAGCCGGATACCACCGAGGGCGATGTCGACATGACCGTGATTCGCAAGGCGACCCGACGGCTGGGGCTCCAAGTCCGGTCCTGACGACCGGAGCCCCGTCAGGCTCAGGGGGCGCCGGCTGCGGGCTTGGGCGTGCCGTCTTGTGGTCAACGCGGTATGCGGTGTTGCTGAAGATGCCGCGGAACCCGTCCTCGTTTAGGACCTGGGAGCAGCTCGCGGACCGAGGTGGCGGTCACGACCAGCTTGCCGTCCTTGATGTGGTCGTCCGGGTCGAAGTCGAACTCGACCATGGCATCGCGCAGCTCGGCCATCGACGGCACCGGCTTGGTCGCTGCCGCCTCCAGGCGGGTCCGGAGGCGTGTGTCACGCAGCGCCTTATCGTTGAGGACGTCGAGGCTGCCATCCGCGAACGGCAGAGTGCCAGCGAGCGTGCCCGACCAGGCGGGCACGAGGGCGCGCAGCTCCGTGTTGTCGCGGAACAGGGCGGCGAACGCGGTCTGCGACAGGATGAGCATCTCGTTGCCGGCGACGACCAGGTCGGCCTTGTCGTCGAAGCCGAACAGTGGCTCGTCGACCTGCTCGAGGGTGTCGTTGCGCAGAAGGCCAAAGACCTTCCCGCGCAGTGACCGGCGCGGGTTGGCTCGCCGGATGAACACGGTCCGGTCCTCCGGGGTGTCCCCGACGATGATGGCGTAGAACAGCAGGTCGGCGCCGGGCAGCTGGCGTCCCGACGCATGCTCGATGGTGGCGCCGGCGCGCAGTGCCGCGACGAGCGGCCCGTGCATCTGGGGAACCCGGCTGAGCTCCAGTCGCCGGCTTCGGACAGGGGCAGCCGCAGGTACGTCTCCTTCGCGGTGGCGGCGTCGGGCGCCCACGCCTCGGCCTCGCGCGACTGGAGGTTGTGCACGATGCCGACGACGGTCTGCGTGAGGGCGTCGCGGACCCGGTCACCGGTCATCAGCTGGCGCAGCTTCACCCGGGTGCCGCTGGTGCGCCACCCGACGACCAACGTCGGTGCGCGGGGTGTCGATCTGGTCGATGGGGCTCGGCGGCCCGCCGTCGGGGTTGTTCGCGTGGCTCATAGGTGCCGTGGCCTTATTCCGGGAGTGGGTCGGTGCCGTGCCGCGGCAGCACGGCACCGGGTCTGCTCGCTGCGGTCGGCGCGGTCGCTGTCGCACCGATGGCTGCGGAGGGTCCCGGCGGGGACAACCAGCTTGCTCATCGGCCTGGCTCCATCCCGGCGGCCTCGTCGGCTGGGTGCACGGCGACAGCGAGGCGCACTCCGGGCGAGAGCGGTACGGCGTCGACGACGTCGCCGCGCGCCGGGATCGCCCGCTTCACAATGAGGTACGCGGTCAGAGGCGGGGTGAACTCGGCCCGCACGACCCGGTAGCGGAACGCGTACATGAGCGGGTTGACCTGGACGAGGTCGGTGTTGACGTGGACGACGGCTAGCAGCGCGAGGAACACGATGTAGGCGGTGATGTCGCGCCCGCTGGGCTCGGACACGGTGACGAACGGCAGTACGTACGTCGCGAGGTAGCCGGCGACCTGACCGCCCTCGTCGGTGGCCGTCGCCACCCGGAGCGGGGCCGGGGTCAGGTTCGCGTGCCGCCTGACGACGGCGACGAACGCGACGACGCCGACTGCCGCCAGTGCGAACGACCACCACCGCAGCGCCCCCTCGAAGCGGATGCCGGCGATCAGAAACAGTGGGGCGTAGGAGGAGACGAACAGCGCCAGCCGCACCCGCACCTGACACCTCCGCGCAACTGTGACAGCGCGAGTCACGCCTTCTCGTCGAACATGCCACTATAGAGGACGGGGTGGTGGTGGGGCGAGGGTCAGGTCCAGTCGGACATCGCGGTGGTGCGCAGGGGGGTGCCGAGGTGCCGGCGCGCCCAGCGTTGCGCCGCGCGCACGGCGGCGGGCCGCCCGATCCGGATGCGGGTGGTGACGACATGACCGGCGTCCACGACGTAGGCGACGCCAAGGACGCCGGCACGCGATGTGGTCACGACCGACCAGAGCCGCGGGTCGTAGCTGCGCGAGCGTCGCGCCTGAGCACCCAGGAGTCGCGTCAGCAGGGGGGCTGCCCCGGCAAGCCGCACCGGCGCTCGGGGCCGGGAGCCGGCGCGGAATGGGAGTCGTCCATGTGTCCTCCCTTCACCCGCCGCACCGTGTACGGTCCCTGCCGCAGCGAACCCTCGGTTCCCCGTGGCCAGTGTGCGCCCGTCCGGACACATCGACCGAGGACCTCCGCGGGGTCGGTCCTCGGCGTCGTCGCTGATGAGGTTCACCGTCTGGGAGAACACCGGCACATCCGGGGAGACGCACATGCTCGCGGCGTGGCTTACGGGGCGCTGAGGCCGACCGGTCGCAGCCAGCGCGACCGCGTGCGCGCGTGGGAGTGGACGACCGCGTTCAGGTCGGTGGCGCGGCCAGGATCTCGGTGTAAATGGGGTACTCGGATTGCCGCGGCCCGACCCCCTCGAGGACAGCCAAGTCAGGTGCGACTAGCTGGACTCGCTCTCGGCTGACCTCCTCGCTTCCCAGCCTGCGGCCTCCATCCACACACCTCGGTCGTCCGGGTCTGGTGCCAAGGATTACCACCCCCAGATGTGGTCGCCTTGCCCGGCGGCCGCCAGCACGCGGGAGCTCTTCGACACGAGCTGCCGCAGGGCGAGCTGGTCGTGCTGGTGGAGCTGGACGCGGCTGCCAGCAGCACCCTGTCGGCCAAATGGCGCCTGTTGGGACGGGTCACCGCCCAAGCGGTCCTCCACGACGCCTGCATCGACGATGCCACCCTGTTCACCGGCATTTCGCCCAGCTCGACACCGTCCACGTCTGATGCCTCGACGCGGTCCATCGCGCCAGCAGAGCGCCCTCGCGACCGGCGAGATGTCCTAGGCGGCATCGGTGCGGAGCAGGAGATCACGCAGCGTGTCGCCGCGGCGGACGCCCGTCGTGTCGCCGGTACTGACCTCGCTCGAACGGGGTGGGTCAGCTCGACGCCGCCATGAGCTGGGGCGGTCACTGCATCGTCAAAGGGCCCACGCTGTTCCGTTAGCAGTTGACCGACCTGCGCGACGCTGCCGGCGAGGAGCGCGCGGACTCCTAACCGCCGCCAGAGGCGGTCTCCGCCGTCGACGTCACCGCTGCAAGCCACCTTGCATGTGGTAGGGCCGTCGCCCAAACGAGAGTGCGAATCGGGCCGCGGTCGCCCAGGGTGGGACTGTGCCCTCCCAGCGTGCCCGACCCGCGACCGCCGCCGACGATGTGGCGCACCGTCGGGAGGTTCGACGCATCCGCGACCGGATGCACCGGGTAGTCGCCCCGTTTGAACCGTGGTCGCTGCTGGCGCTGCTCGAAGCGGCTGCGCTGTCCCCGACCGCGGCTCACCGAGGGCCAAGTCTCGGCGTCCTGTGGCAAGCCGCGGCGGCGCACGCGGGCGGCGCGGCATTGTCCGGTCGGCGAGCGGCTGGCGCCGGACACCAGCACCGGCCCGCGACCGCCGCAGACCTGCCCGGCCTGCTCGACTCGATGCGCGAGGTCGCCCCGAACATCGCGCACGCCGAGGACCTGTGGCCAGCAGACCCGCGGCTGGTAGTCCGCGCCCTACCCGGGTGGCGGCCCGAGCCGCACGGTACCGCTGGGCATGACCGGCTGCGGGTCCTGCCAGGCCTCGTCGAGCATCCGATGCGGCTGCTGCGCGAACTCCATCTGACCGCGGCCTCCATCAACGCGGCAATCGATGCATCTGAGGCCGCCAACGACGACTCACCGGACAGCGACGCCAGCGGCAACCCGCGAGCTCACCGCGGGCTGGTGCGCCCGGCCGCCGCCGTCGAGCTGGCGCTGCGGCTGACCGACCGGGCCGCCACCGGCTTCCAGCGGCGCTTGGCCGACCGGCCCACGGCCCGCACCCGATCTGCGCCAGGCCGAGACCGTCGGATGACCCACACGAAGCGGCCGACCAGGTCGCCAGCTTTCCCGGCGGCCGTGACCGACGACGAGGTCGCGGCCTCTGCCGAACTGCTCGAGGAGTTCCGTGACGGTCGGGGCTGGAACCTGCTGCTCGACCGCTGCACCAGCCCTGCAGATGTGCGCGCCGCCCGCGACGCTCTTACGCTGCCGGCGGCGCACTGGCGGCCACGGTGGGGCTACAGGCACCCGCCGTTTGGTGCGGCAGCCGCCATCGACAGCCCCCTCGGTCTTCTGCCCGTCCCCGCCGCGTTCGCCCTCGCTGGCCTCCCCTCGCAGGTGCAGCTGCTGACCGACCCGCCGACCGCCGACATGACCGACGCCCTCTACACGTACAGCTGCCTGCGCGCCATGGAGCTATTCAACGGGGCCGGCCGCCCGCTGTGGACGCGGCCGACCGACGAAGAAGTCGCCGACGAGAACAATCCGCCGCCGTGGATGCTGCCGGCGGCGCTGCGAGTCGCCGAACGGCATGTCGTGCTCGTCGACGTCGTCACCGGCTGGACCGCCAGACGCTGCCGAGGCGGCCGCCGCCGAGGCCACGCAGCGCATCAGCGTCGTGACCACCAACGACTTCTCCGACTCCCGCCACGACGTGGCCCCGGACGTATCACTGCACGGCCTCATCCTCACCTGCGGACCGGACACGAACCGCCCCGTCAGACGCCAGCCAGTACGGCGGACGCACCCTGACGATGCCGATGGAAGCGTTCGCCGACATCCTGCGCGACACCGCAGGAACGGCTGGCACCGCTGGAGCCACCGGCGACACGGCCAGCGACAGCATCGACGGCATCACCGACCCTGACGAGTCCGACGAGGCGGAGGCCCCCAGCAGCGCGGACCACGACACCATCTGGAAGTTCCTGTTCGACAGCGTCCGCGCACCCGCCGGCATCACCGTCAGCGCCGAAGACGCGCACGAGCTGTGGCGCTACTGGCTCGAGAACGGACTGCTGCCGTTCGTCGAGGTACCAGAGCACAGCGTCGTGCTGCTGCCTCGGCCCGCTCGACGAACCCAGCATGGCGGAAGCCGCTGCCTTCGAGCCACTCGCCGACCTGCTGCATCGCATCGACCTGCCCCCGATCGAGGCATGGCCTGTCGTGTACCCGGACGACCCCGGCTGGACCCTCTGGCCGCCCGGCGACAACAACGTCCATGTGATCCACGTCAACCCTGCCCTTGTTTTGTCGGTCGGGATGCCGGACCCGTACGACGACCGCGACCTGCAGAACCTGGCGCTCGCTCTCGCCTACGGAATCCGACGCCGCCTCACCGAAAGCAGCGCCAGCAGCACCAACACTCTGGCCCACCACCTGCGCCGGGACGGGCACCCCATCCATGTCCACATCCACGTCGATGCCGACGTAGCACCGCGAGTAGGCCGCCCAGCCGACGAGGACCCGGACGCCGACCTGGACGACAACCGCGACGCAGAGCACGACGATGACAGCGAGCTCGTCGTCACCGTCGACCGCATCCTGCCACGCGCGGCCCTCGAAATTCGCCGCACCTTCCTCGAGCTACACGCCGCTGCCCCGGCCTCGGCCGACCGCCTCCTCGGAGAGGCCATCGACAGCATCGCCCACTTGGCCAACGGGACACCCGACCAGCACGGCATGTGCCGACCGTTCGCCAGCGCCTGGCGCAACGGCTACCCCGTCCTGCACGTCGCCGCACCCGCACCCCGAGCCACTCACTGGCGAACCACGGGCCTCCCTCTCGGCCGTCATGACGAGACATCAACGCCGGCATCACGTTGCGTCACACCTTTCACCGGGACGGTCGCGTCCAGCCCGGCTGGTACCTCGGCGCCGACGCGGCCGCCCCCTGCTCACCGAGCGGCTAGCGCCCGCCACCGACACCACCATCCGTGAACGTCTCGCCCGCACCGACCACATGGCTGCTGTTACCGCCCTGCTTACAGCGCTCGACGCTGCAAACGCCGACAGGTTCTTCCGCGACGACCATCTCGGGCTCGCCCTCGACTCGCCCTGGGCGGAGACCGCCCAGCTGGAAGCGCTCGCCACCCACAGGCCCGGCGGCGAATGGGCGCCGCTGGAGATGCTCATCGAGCGCGTCCTCGTCCAACGACCCAGCGGCAGCGAGGGACTCGACCGTTTCGACGTCGCCGAGCTCGTCGCCCTCGCCAAGCAGAGCCTGCGCGTCCACTCGGCGCACGCCGCCAGCACGTTCGGGCTCGGCTCAGCCACCGTCGTCATCCGCGGCGACGGTCTGCCCTTCGCTCTCAAAGAGCTCCCGCCGGGCGCTACGGACCAGGCGCGACAGGCTGCGCGCCGCTGGCCGCCGCCACTGCCAACGCAACCGCCTCGGCCGGGGACGGCGAAGCAGCCGGGGCAGACCGAGACGCGTTCTCCACGTCGCTGGCGGGTCGACCTCGACCGGCTCATCGCGGCACGTCTCGCCGACGAAATCCGGCTTCCTGCAGGGCCGACGGCCCCGTCGCGGAGGACCGACGCGAACCTCGGCAGAAGAGCGGAGGCTCTCAGCCACACCGGTGCCGGTTTCTCCGAGGACGACGCGGAGGCGTGGCGATCGGCCCTCGACCCGGTCCTGGGCCTGCCCCCCTTCGAAGGGCGCCTCAGCACCGCCAGCGCGCTCGGATCGGACGCCGCCGCGGACATAGACGCCTTCGACTCTGCGATGCGCAACCACCTCGGCGCCGGCATCGACGCCATCCTTGCCATCCTGGGCGTCGGGTACTCCCCGGTCGTCGCCACCGGCAGCGCCGGCATTCTCACCCGGACGGTCCTCGATCATGCCGAACGCTGGTCTCGCTGCCCCCGCCACGAGTTAGAAGCGGCTCTCACGCTGCTCACCCTCCGCGGCGACAACATCGCAGCCGAGAACGCCCCCACCTGGGAGAAGGAAGGCCGCGCGCACCGGCTCGCCATCCGCCCGTACCTCGCAGCCGCCCCGGCCGACGCCAACGTCGAGTTGCTCCTGGTCTTCCCGAACATCGTCGCGGCCGCTGCCCTCGCGTGGGGCCGCTACCTCGACGGAGGACGCCTTCCGATGCCCGCCGACGCCCTCTCGCTTCCCCTCCTCCAGGCGCTGAACGGGTACCGGCGCCACGCCAACCAGCAGCTCGAACAGCACCTGGCCGACACCGCGCACTCCCTCGGCTTCTCCTGCCAGACCGGGGTGCGCCCACATACTGCCGGCCACCGCCGGCCTCTCACTCCCCGGCGAGGTTGACGCGCTCATCGCCGACCCGGACCGTGCGCGCCTGTGGGTCGTGGAAGCCAAGGACGTACGCGCCGCGTTCTCACCGCGCACAATCAGCAACCGAGCTAACCTCTACCAAGGGCGAGACCAGTTCGTCGACAAGCTCCTGCGCAAGGCCGAAGCGCTCCGTGGCAACCCGGCCGCGGTCGCCGTCCACATCGGCGTCCCCGCCGAGGTGGCTGCGCGCACCACCTGGCAAGTGCTGCCGCTGCTGGTCACCAGCGAGGTCGAGCCAGCTGCGTTCGTCGCCGAACCGCGGGTGCCGTTCGTCGTCGAGCACGACCTCGCCGCCGTCCTCAACAACGCTCACGACCCGCCGCCCGGCCACGCCCCTATCGGCCGACGTCAATGACCGGCAGTACCACCGGCGTCCCGCAACAGCCGCCCGCGAGCGGCGGCACGCCGAGGTCCAGTAGAACTTCCGTTACTGGGCGAGGAAGGCAGCAAGTCCTTCCGAGCGGTAGCCAGCTTGAGCGGGTTTGAAGGACGTGCCCGTTACGCCTCGATCGTGTCGTCGACGACCAGCAGCGGTGTCAGCGGTATCAGGGTCCTCCATCGCTCGGGCAAGCGGTCATGGCCGCCAAGAACGAGGCCGACGATGGCTTCACCACTCAGTAGCCGCAACCCTTGCTTTTGCCTCTCGATGGACTGGGCGTCCTTGCTGTACGTGCCAAGGGTGACGAACACACCGAGTTCACCAAGGGCGAGGGTTCCGACCAACTGTTGCACCTGCGGACCGGAGATCGTGCCGATTTGGTGCTTGCACTGAACCTTGATCAGCGGAGGTTCGACACCAAGAGGATCGCGATGTGCGATGACGTCGACGCCGCCATCGTGGGAGTACTGAGTGACACGAGCCTGATAACCCAGAGCGCTTAACAGATCGGCCGTGAACTCCTCAAAATCGCGATGTGTGATGTGGGCCGCTTGAGCTGATCCAGTACGAAGTCGCGGGTGAACCGATCGACCCGCGCGGCGCGGGGCTCGTCAACGGCCTCTTCGGGCGCTTCGGCCTGGGCGTGGTCGATCGCCGCAGTGACTGCCGCATCTGAGTCGCTGGGCTCCTCCAGGACAGCAAGGAATTCAGCAGCGTGCTTCTTGATGCCAAAGAGGGTGATCGCCGACCCAATCTCGTTCAGCGCGGGTCGCGTGAAGACCGTGCGCGGCACGCCAAGCTTCATCCACTTCACAGGACGTCGATGCCGATGGATCGGGGCGTCGGCGATGTGCATATCAGGCCCGAGTCACAACGCCGATATTGACCGTGCTATCTGGCCGGTATGGTGCGACGACTACATCGCCAACGGCGATCTCGAAGGCGAACCGGTACAAGGTTCCAGCCTGCACCGGGACAGCTCCGGGCTTTGTATTTGGATACGCGGACTTCTGGGCAGCCTTTAGGGCGTCGCGACTGGGCCCAATCTGTGAGAGGTCGCCGATTCGATCCCACCCGATGCTGACGAACCCGCCGTCCACAAGTTCAGAAGTCAGCTTGTCGTTGTGGATGCCCCACACAGCCTTCATCTCGCGAGCATGCCGCAAGTTGAGTTTTGTCGCGAGGCGATCGGTAGTGCCAGCTCCGGGCCGTTGGCGGCCGATTCAAGTCTTGCTTGACCCTGCGTCGCGCCTCCGGTCAGTCGGTCTCCCTCGCCTCGGGCAAGCTCAGCGTCGGACTGCCCCACCTGCCGGAGCGCATCTCCTGTGCACTTCCCTTGAAGTTCTTGTAGGGTTCTGTATATGGCATTCGTCAGCGTCGCCGAGGCGGCGCATCGGCTTGGCGTCTCGGCGTCGCGGGTTCATCAGCGCATCCAAGATGGCTCGCTCCCCGCAATCCGGGTCGGGCGCCAGTGGGCCATCGACGAGGCTCTGCTTCACCAGGTGTCCAGCCGGCCTGGGCAACCTCTGTCCCGGCGCGCGGCGTGGGCCGTGCTCGCGCTGGCCGCGCCCCACGACGAGGAGCTCGCTGACTCCGAGCTCGTGCGTGACCTGAAGCTCGCTCCGTCCGAGTGGTCGCGGGCGCGCAAGCGACTGGCCGACATTCTCGGGGCGCCAGTTCCGGAGGACCTCCTGCGGGCCTGGCTGCGGCGCCGCGCCGAGCGGCGTGTCTTCCGGGCTTCCCAGCCAGACCTCGCGGACATTCGCGGCGATCGGCGGCTGCTCCTGTCGGGACTCAGCCACCCGGAGAGCGCCATGGCCTCCCCCGACGTGGCCGAGGGTTACCTCGCTCGCGCCGACCTCGATGCCTTCGTCGACCGCTACTTGCTCGTGGAGGCTGCCGACCGCCGAGGGAACGTCGTGCTGCACGTGGCCGACCGGCGTCCCGAGGCCGTCTGGCCGCTGCTGCTCGCCGCGGACCTGGCTGAGCACCAGCAGCCGCGGGAGGCGGGCAGGGCGCGCGAGCTGGTCGAGGCGCTGCGGTGATCGTCCTACCGCCGATGTCGGTGGCGCAGACCGCGTCCTGGCACGCGCTCCTCGACCTGTACGAACGCCTCCCGGCCGGCTGGACCCTGATCGGCGGGCAGATGGTCCACCTGCACTGCGCCGAGCGCGGGTCATGCGTCTCCGCGGCCCACCGACGACGCTGACGCGGTCCTCGACATCAGGGCCAACCCGCAGATTCTGCTCGAGTTCACCCGCGCCCTGACCGACCTCGACTTCGTCGCGGACGGCATCGCGGCCGAGGGCCAACAGCACCGCTGGAAGCGCGACCGGGCTTCCATCGACGTCCTCATCCCGGACAACGTTGGTGAGCGGCTTGCCCGCCGGACCGGCGTCACCGGTAGCCCCACAGTCCAGACGCCTGGCGGCATTCAAGCGCTGCACCGGAGCGAGGTTGTCGCGGTCGACGTCGCCGGCCGCCTGGGTCATGTTCCGCGGCCCAGCTTGGTCGGGGCTCTCATCATGAAGGCGGCAGCACACACGGTGCCCGTCGACCCGAACCGGGGACGCCACCGAAGCGACTTCGCGACCCTGGCCGCGTTGGTCGCTGCCTCGGACTTCGTCGACGAGACGCTGTCGAAGAAGGAGCGCCAGTACCTGCGCGACATGGTCGACGCGACCCGAGCCGACCGGTCAGTGATGGGCAGCCAGCCTGACGCTGACGACGGCCTCATCAGGGTCGAGCGCCGCATCGTCAGCGGTAGTTGATCGTCTTGCGACGCAGGCCAATCGCACATATCGACCACCTGCGACCTGCCGCGCGATGCGTCAGCGCAGGACCGTCGAGGGGCGCCTCGGGAAGATCAATGTCACCCAGAGTAGGCAACGCGGAAACCGTGAAAACTGTGAAAGAAACGCTTGTTAGCAAAATGTTAGCAAGATCGCTAACAGAGAGTGTCTCGTGTCGTCACTGCGACGCTGTGACCTGCGGGTTTGTGGTGGCCAGGGGCGGGGTCGAACCGCCGACCTTCCGATTTTCAGTCGGACGCTCGTACCAACTGAGCTACCTGGCCGAGGGACCCGGCGTGACGCCGGCCCAACGCGGTCCTGACGGGATTTGAACCCGCGGCCTCCACCTTGACAGGGTGGCGAGCACTCCAAACTGCTCCACAGGACCAAGCTGTCGTGCGTGCCCCCAACGGGATTCGAACCCGTGCTACCGCCTTGAAAGGGCGGCGTCCTGGGCCACTAGACGATGAGGGCGGTGGGCCCACGGCGTCGTAGCCGTCGGGGACCCGGAAAGCATAGGGGACGGCCCGGGACTTCACCAAAGCCGTCCCGCGCACGTGCCCGGGTGCGGGATCGGGCCAGGTCAGGCGGCGATCGGGGCCAGCGTCAGGGTGTGCTCGCGGCCGGGCTCGGCGGCGCCGGCGACGGTGGACCGACGGTGAGGGCGTTCGCAGGGACCGGGTGCCGGCCGCCCCTGGTGAGGCCGAGCCGGAGCCGGACGCCGCGGGCGACGGGGACGCGGTCGGCGCCAGCTCGGGGAACTGCTGGGTCAGGATCCGGCGCTCGATCTTGGCCGATACCAGCCCGAGCCCGCCGAGGGTGATGTCGTCCCAGGCCTGCAGCTCGCGGGTGTCCCGGTCGAAGTAGAGCACCGAGGCGCGCACCGGGGTCGGCTTCTCCTTCTCCAGCCCGCGCAGCCCGGACGCGCCGGTGGAGCCCTGGTAGAACGAGATCGTCCCGCCGGGCAGCAGGTGCTGCTCGCGCCGGTGGTAGTGCCCGGAGAGCACCAGCGGCACGTCGCCGTCCATCTCGCTGGCGGCCGCCCCGTCGTGCACCACCGCCACGTCGACCTGCTGGTCGGCCGGCTGCGCGCGCAGCGCGCTGCCCATCGCCAGCCCGACCTGCGCGACGCTGGCCGGCGCCGGCCCGTCACGCGTGTCCTTGTCCGGGGTGAACCGCGGGTCGCCCCAGCCGAGGAAGCGCAGTCCGGCGACCTCCACCGGCTGCCCCTTGTCCAGCACGAGCGCGTTCTTCTGCGCCGCGACCGCGGCCTGGGTGATCGCCGAGTCGTGGTTGCCGCGCACCCACAGGTAGGGCACACCGAGGGTGGAGATCTGGTCGACGAAGGTGTTCTCCGCCGCGCTGCCGTGGTCGCTGATGTCGCCCGAGTCGACGATCGCCTCGACCTTGAACTGGTCGCTGATCGAGCGGATCACGTCCCAGGACGCCGGGTTGAGGTGCAGGTCGGAGACGAACAGCACCCGGATCGTCGAGGTGTCCGGCTGGTACGCCGGCAGCGTCGAGGTCACGTCGTAGAGCCGGGACACGTTGGTGACCAGCCTGGCCAGCTGGTTCTCGTACTTGTCGAAGTTGGCCACGATGTCCCGGGCGTTGCCCACCACGCCCGGGGCGCTGGCCAGCAGCCCGGTGTACTGCGGCTGGCTGACCGCCTGCTTGTCGAAGGTGGCCGCCGCGACGACGCCGCCGGCGAGCACCACCGACAGGCTGGTCGCCCCGGACAGCACCACCAGCCGCCAGCGGCGGCGGAACACCAGCACCCCGAGCAGCAGCGCGCCGGCGACTGCGGCCAGCGCCGACCGGACGGTCACCGTGATGACGGCGGACCGCAGGTCGCCGACCACCTGCTCGCCCAGCCCGTTGACCGCGGCCGGGTCGTTGAAGATCCGCCGGGCGTCGGTGGCGTCGATCCGGGTCACGGTGATCAGCAGCCGCCACGGCCCGGCGTGGCTGTGCACCCGCAGCTCGCCCAGCGGCGGGATCGACACCTCGGTGCCACCGTCGACCGACGGGGCGATCGACAGCCGGGTGTCCAGCGGGCCGACGTGCGCGTCCAGGTTGCCGCCGGCCAGCAGCCCGAGCCAGCAGCCGATCAGCCCGATCACGAGGACCTCGGTGACAAGCAGCACTCGCTTCTCGCGGGTGCCGCGCCACCAGTGCGACCCGGCGAACCGCCGCCCCGCCGCGCGCAGCCGCGACGGCCGCGCCGGCGTCGGCGTCTCCGTCGTCTCGGGCGGCCCGGCTGGCTCGGTCACAGGTCCCTGCCTACCCGATCCGCCTGGGAACCCACGACTCCGCCATGCAGCGGGATGATCGTGGCGTGCTGGAGATGCCGCCCGAGCGGTTCGACGAGCTGGTCGCCGCGGCGCTGGACGAGATCCCGCCGGAGCTGACCGCGGTGATGGACAACGTCGTCGTGCTGGTCGAGGACGAGCCGCCGGCCCACGACCCGGACCTGCTCGGCCTGTACGAGGGCATCCCGCTCACCGAGCGCGACTGGGCCTACGGCGGGGCGCTGCCGGACCGGATCACCATCTTCCGCGGCCCGACCCTGCGGATGTGCGCCACCGAGGCCGAGGTGGTCGACGAGGTGCACGTCACCGTCGTGCACGAGGTCGCCCACCACTTCGGCATCGACGACGACCGCCTGCACGACCTCGGCTACGAGTGAGCCACGTGGCACCCGCGTCGCCAATCGACCACGTATGGCACCCCGGTGGTGGCCGCAGCAGGTGTCTGCGCCTGCTGAAGCGATGACCCGCATGCCATACGTGGTCGATCGCGGAGGGTGGGGGGTCAGCTCGGTGGGGGGCGGGGACGGCGGCTACGACGGGAGCTCGATGCGGCGGTGGGAGAGCACGTCGCGCAGGTCGACCAGCGGCTGCGGGGCGCCGGTGAGGTAGCCCTGCACCGACTCGTACCCCATCTGCCGCAGCACCCGCAGCTGCTCGGGCGTCTCGACCCCGGAGGCCAGCGGGTGCCGGCCGGCCGCCTTGGCCGCGGTGGCCACCGCCGCGACCACTGCGCCGTCCTCCGGGTCGTCGACGCAGCCGGCGACGAAGGTCCGGTCCACCTTCAGCGTGTCCACCGGCAGCCGGCGCAGGCCGGCGAGCGACGTACCACCGGAGCCGAAGTCGTCGATCGCCAGGCCGACGCCGAGCCGGCGCAGCCGGTCCAGCTCGTCCGGCAGGGCGGGGCCGGCGTCGGGCAGGTCCTGCTCGTGCAGCTCGAGGTAGAGCCCGCGCGCCTGCAGCCCGGCCCAGGTCAGCAGCAGCGCCACCGTGTCGGCGAACCCGGGACGGGCCACCTCGCCGGCCCACATGTTCACCGAGACCCGCACCGACGGGTCGTGCCAGGACGCGGCGTCGCGCACCGCCGCCCGCAGCACCCAGTCCGACAGCGACGTCGCCAGCGGGGTGTTGGCGATGCGGGGCAGGAAGTCCTGCGGCATCAGCAGCCCGAGCCGCGGGTGCGGCCAGCGCACCAGCGCCTCCAGCCCCATCAGCCGGCCGTCGACGCTGACCACCGGCTGGTAGTGCAGCTGCAGCAGGTCGGCCTGGATCGCGTGCCGCAGCTCCGCGATCAGCCCGCGCGCCTCCCGCGGGTCGCCGGAGACGTCGTCGCCGATGGTGTCGTCGGCCACCACGAACGGCAGCTCCGGGTGCCGCTTGGCCCGCATCATCGCCAGGTCGGCCCGCCGCATCAGCTCCTCGCCGGTCGTCGCGTCCGGCCCGGCGATCGCGACGCCCACCGATGCGCGCACGCGCACCTCGCGTCCCCGAGCCTGCACCGGCCGGCCGATGCCTGCGCGCAGCCGGTCGACGAGGGCCACCAGGTCGTCGTCGTCGGTCAGCTCCTCGGCGATCACGACGAACTCGTCGCCGCCGAGCCGCGCGACGGTGTCGTTGGCGCGCAGCGCGCCGAGGATGCCGGCGGCCACGGACACCAGCACCTCGTCGCCGACGTCGTGGCCGAAGGTGTCGTTGACCTCCTTGAACTTGTCCAGGTCGACGAACAGCACCGCCACCCGCTCGGCGGTGCGGTGGGCGCGGGTCAGCGCGGTCTCCAGCCGGTCCCGCAGCAGCCGCCGGTTCGGCAGGTTGGTCAGGCTGTCGTGCAGCGCCGCGTGCAGCAGCATCCGCTCGGTGTTGCGCCGGTTGGTCGCGTCGTCCAGCGACACCAGCGCGGCGCCGGCGCCGGCCTCCGGCATGGGTACGGCGGACACGACCGCCCACAGGTCGTGCCCCCGCGCGTGCCGGAGCCGACGCTCGGCGGTGCCCAGCAGCACCCGGCCGACGTCCTCCGGCGCCATGTGCTCGTGCAGTGACGTGCCGGCCAGCGCCTCCGGCGGGTGCCCGAGGTACTGGGCCAGCGCCGGGTTCACCTCGAGCACCCGGCCGGTGCCGTCGACCACCGCCATCGCCACCGGGCTGCGGGTGAACACCGCCCCGCCGTACATCGACCCGGCCAGGGCCGAGACCACCAGGTCCGGCTCGGCACCGGGCACCACCTCGAGGGGCACGACGAGGACCGACTCGGCACCTGCCGAGCCGGTCCGGGCGTCGTCGTCTGCCAGCACCGCTCCCCCTTGCTGCTGACCATGGTCCCGTCACGCAGCGTCGAACAACCGCCGACCCGCCCGGGTTCACCCCCCCGCTGGCAAGAGTCACGAGTTGGTCAAGTCCGGCTACGCAGGGTGAGCACAGATCCGGACGAAGCCGGACGGGTCAGGACCGGGGCCGCAGCCAGAGGCTGCCGTAGCGCCCGAGCGGCACCTGCAGCCGGCCCTCGGCGTCCGCGGTGGCGGCCCGGGTGCCCAGCGGCTCGACCAGCTCGACCGGGCCGCGGCCCGCCGCGAGCCGCACCGACGCCCGCACCGGCGCGGCGGCCAGGTTGTGCAGCGCCACCAGGGTCCGGTCCTCCCAGGCGACCTGGTGGGCCAGCACCGACGGGGTGTCGCAGGACAGCAGGGTGAACTCCCCCCAGCCCAGCTCCGGGCACTCGCGGTAGGCCCGGACCAGCGACCGGACGTACGCGTGCAGCGAGCCCGGGTCCGGGCGCTGCGTCTCGACGTTGACGTTCCTCGGGCCGAGGTCGCCGCGCACCATCGGCGAGACCAGCGAGCGCGCCGGCGCGGTGGAGAAGCCGCCGTTGCGCGCCGGTGTCCACTGCATCGGGGTCCGGACCGCCAGCCGCCCCGACGCGCCGAGGTTCTCGCCCATGCCGATCTCGTCGCCGTAGAACATGACCGGGGTCCCGGGCAGGCTGAACAGCAGGGAGAGCACCAGCCGGATCCGGTCCTGGTCCCCGTCGAGCATCGCCGCCAGCCGGCGCCGCAGCCCCCGGCCGTAGACCTGCATCTTCTTGCTCGGGCCGAACGCCGCGAACACCTCGTCCCGCTCGGCGTCGGTGAGCCGGTCCAGGGTCAGCTCGTCGTGGTTGCGCACGAACGTCGCCCACTGCGTCTCGGGCGGGATCGCCGGCCGGTCCTGCAGCGCGTGCGCCAGCGGGCCGGCCTCGCCGCGCGCCATCGACAGCCACAGGTTCGCCATCGAGATGAAGTCGAACGAGCTGGTCAGCTCCTCCGCGCCGTCGACGCCGAAGAACAGCCGCTGCTGGTCGTGCGGCAGGTTCGCCTCGCCGAGCAGGAACGAGTTGCCCCGCCGCCGGTTGAGGTAGCCGTGCAGGTCGCGCAGGAACTCGTGCGGGTCGGGCAGCCGCGCCCTCTCCGCGTCGTCGTCGCTCTGCAGCAGCGCCGGCACCGCGTCCATCCGGAACCCGTCGATGCCCAGCTCGCTCCAGAACCCGGCGATCCGCGCCAGCTCGTCGCGCACGTCGCCGTGGCTGATGTCCAGGTCAGGCTGGAACCGGTAGAACCGGTGCAGGTAGTGGCTGCCCGCCACCTCGTCCCACTCCCAGATGCTCGTCTCGTCGCCGGGGAACGCGACGTCGGCCGGGGCGGTCGGCGGCGGGTCGTCGTTCCACACGTACCAGTGGTGGTACGGCGAGTCCGGCCCGGTCCGCGCCGACTGGAACCACGGGTGCGCCACCGAGGTGTGGTTCGGCACCAGGTCCGCGATCACGCGCAGCCCCCGGTCGTGCGCGGTGCGCAGGAAGTCGACCAGGTCGCCGAGCGTCCCGAGCCGGGGGTCGACCGTGTAGTAGTCGCTGATGTCGTAGCCGTCGTCCTGCAGCGGGCTGGGGAAGAACGGCATCAGCCACAGGCAGGTGACCCCGAGGTCGGCCAGGTAGTCGACCTTGCCGGCCAGCCCGCGGAAGTCGCCCCACCCGTCGCCGTCGGAGTCGGCGTACCGCTTGACGTCCAGGCAGTAGACGACGGCTGTCTTCCACCACAGGTCGCTGGTGTCGGTGAGGCGCACGGCGACATTCCTACCCGACGCCCGCAGGTCCACGCGACGCGGCCGCTAGCTCAGCGACAGGCTGGTCCCGGCCTGGTCCTCGAACCGGTCCCTGTCCACCCGCTCCAGCGACGCGAGGACGGAGCGTGCCTGCGCGAGGCTCTCGGCCGGGTCGTCGTACGGCCCGGGCTCGACGTCCACCGACACGGCCGACCCGTCCGGGTAGACCAGCGCCAGGTACCCGTCCGCCTGCGGGTACGTGCCGTACGACGCGGTCCGGACGTAGGAGCGCAGCTCACCGTCCGGAAGCTCTCCGGCCGTCGAGCAGGTGTAGGCCGGAGCCGTGGCGGCGCAGTCCCCCGCGTCGGTGTGCATCGTGACGAAGGTGACCCCGCTCGGGGTGAAGTACTTCAGGTAGCCCTCGTGGCCGCGGTCGGTGAAGCTGTGCGACGGCCGCAGCCTGAGGGTGGCGAACTGGTCCCGGCGCCAGCCCGGGAAGCCGGGGTCGGCCGTCGTGCCGCCGAACAGGACCAGCGGCGTCTCGGCCGCCGCCAGGCCCAGCACGGCCACCAGGGCGGTCCGGGCCGCGGGGGCCGGCTGGTGCAGGCCGAGCAGCACGGCGCCGTACGCGGCCGTCGCGGCCGAGCCGGCCAGGGTGAGCAGCACCGGCTGCCCGCGTCGCCCCGGCGGGAACAGGCGGCGGGAGGCGACCACGAGCGCCAGCACCCAGGCCACGGCGGCAGCGGCCAGCCCAACCACCGCACCCAGGACGAACGCGCCCAGGGCCGCCCAGCCGTCCCCGCCGCTGGCGCCGGCCAGCCAGACCGCTCCGACGGCGGTCCCGACCACAGCACCCGCGGCACAGCCGGCGGCCAGCGCCAGCAGCGGTCCCGCGACGAGCCGCCCAGGGCGGGGCGGGGCGGCCGGCCGCGGCCAGCCGTCCCCGGTCGTCGTCACGGACCCACCGTGCCGGAAGGACAGCCCGCCGGCATCGACCCGCCGGTCGCAGGCCCGGCGTGTCGGCGCCGGTCCCTCGACCGGCCGATCGACTTCGACCTGATCGAGCGCCGGTTCGTGCTGCCGCCGACGATCCGGCTCGACCGCGAGCAGGACCTCATCTGCGACGACGCCTACTACTCGCACGTCTACGGCGGCGACGCCCAGCGCCGGCTGCGCGAGCAGCACCCGCCGCGCGACGGCTGACCCCGGCGACGAGCCGGCGGGACGGCGGACTAGTACAGAAGGACTAGGCCGACCTGGTGACAGTGCGCCCCCGGTGAACCCTGTGTTGCCAGTGTGTCACCACACCCGCCGGTATCCGGCTACTTCCGCCGTTTCCTGATGGTTCGTACCCGGCTCCACCTACCCGGTCGACACCCCCCGCCTTGCCTATAGCCGGGACGAGCGGCGGCGACCTAGCGTTCCAGTGCGTTCCCGATGTACCTGGGGGGGAGCGCTCGGTGCGGGGGGATTCGGGTGCGTGGGGGGTGAACTGGTGGACGTCTTCGACGCCCGGGACGAGGTCCTCTCGTCCCCCGGGCAAGCGCTGTGCCATGACCTCAAGCAGCCGGTGGCGGCGATCCTCGTCATCGCCTCGGAGGCGGCGTCGCTGCCGGCGCACGAGCTCAGCGACGGCGTGCGGTCCCGCCTGCGGCAGATCGAGGAGCAGGCCGAGGCGCTGGCCGAGGTCATCGACTCCACCCTCGGCCCCGTTCCGGACACGGACGCCGACGCACCGGCGACAACCGACCTGGACGCCACGCTGGCCGCTGTCGTGTCGCTGACCCGGCTGACCTACGGCGGGGAGGTCGCGCTGGCCGCCGACGCCGCACGGGCGCGGGTCGGGCTGGGGCACGTCCTGGTACGCCGGGTGCTCGGCAACGTCCTGGGCAACGCCACCCGCGCGGCCGGTGCCGGCGGCAGGATCTGGGTCACGTCGTCCCGCATCCCTGCACGGGTCGTGGTCGACGTCGACGACGACGGTCCCGGCTGGGGGCAGATGGCTCCCGGTCACGGGCTCGGTCTCTCCATCGTCACCGAGGTGATGGCGGCGACCGGCGGGTCGGTCACGGCGCTCGTGCTGCCGACCGGAGGCACCCGGGTGCACCTCGAGTTCCCGATCGCGACGCATGCGGGCTGAGGGCTGATGCGGTTGGTCATCTGCGACGACCATCGGCTGCTGCTGGACACCCTCGGCGCGGCTCTGGCCGGTCGCGGGTACACCGTCGCGGCCCTGGTGACCACGGCCGCGGACGCCGTTGCGGCGGTGCGCGACAACGACCCGGACATCGCGATCGTCGACGTGCACCTGGCCGCGGGCAGCGGCCTGGCCGCCGCGGCGGAGATCGTGCGCGCGCACCCGCGGACCAAGGTGCTCATGCTCTCGGCCTCACCCGACGCGGAGTTGGTCCGCGCCGCCCTCGAGATCGGCGCGGCCGGCTTCGTCCGCAAGGACCAGAGCGTCGACGGCATCGTGCGTCGCCTCGAGCAGGTCGCGGACGGCGAGGCGGCCTTCGACCTCGTGGTGCTCCGGCGGGCGGTCTCGGCGCCGACGGCCAGCGGTGCTGCTCAGCAGCTGGCCCGGCAGCTCAGCAAACGCGAGCGTGAGGTGCTCGCGCTGCTCGTCGAGGGACGCGCCACCTCCGAGATGGCCAGCGAGCTGCACATCGCGGACAGCACCGCACGCACCCACGTCCAGAACGTGCTCGTCAAGCTCGGTGCGCACTCGCGGCTGCAGGCCGCGGCGATCGCGGCGCAGACGGGCCTGCTGGACCTCCTCGTCCAGCGCGGGCCCTAGGGCGAGTCGGGAGACGCGCTAGACGCGACGACCTCGGTCTGGACGGCCGCCTACTGCATCGGGCGTAGGCCCGGTTCATGTCAACAGCGGTTCCGGCGAACTGGCGGTGCCGTGATGGTGAACGGGTGCCAGACATCTCCGTCCTGCTCGTCGGCAGGCAGCGCACCCTGACGCAGAGCCTGGCCGAGCGGCTGGAGGTCGAGGCCGACCTGCTCGTCGTCGGCGTAGCGGAGACCCTGACGCAGGCGCGCACCTCGGTCGTCTGGCTCTGCGCCGACGTCGTGCTGCTGGACTGCGACCTGGAGACCCCGACCAGCGAGCTGGCGGCGACACTGGGTGCCGCCGGCCAGGCCCCGCGCATCGTGCTGCTCGCCGACGCCGCCCGGGAGGCCGATGTCGCGGTGCTCGTCCGGGCCGGGGTGTCCGGCTGGGTGGACAAGGCCGACGACCTGGCCCAGCTGTTCTCGACGGTCCGGGGCGTCGCCGCCGGCGAGGTGTGGATCCCGCCGCGGCTGCTCGGAAGCGTCGTGCAGAGCTACCGCGACGGGGAGGCGGCGCGACGTCCCTGGGACGGGCTGCACACGCTGTCCGAACGCGAGCGGGAGGTCCTGTCCCGGATGGTGGCCGGACGCAACCGGGCCCAGATCGCGTCCGAGATGGTGCTGTCCGAGAGCACCGTCCGCACCCACGCGCAGAACGTCCTGCGCAAGCTGGGTGTGCACTCCTCGCTGGCCGCGGTCGCGCTGGCCCGGCGGGCCGGGCTGACCGCGCCGGGCGCCGGACCGGTGCCGGCCGGGTCAGGGGCGGGGGAGCCCGCGTGAGCACCCGGACCTTCGACTCCCCGCCCACCGAGCGGGCTGCCGGCACTCCCGCGGTGACGGTCATCGTGCCGACCCGCAACGAGGCCGGCAACGTGGCAGTCCTGGTGGAGCGGCTGGACGCCGTGCTCCGCGGTGTTCGCGCCGAGATCCTGTTCGTCGACGACAGCACAGACGACACACCGGACCGCATCCGGTCGGTCGCGGAGCGCCCCGGACCGGAGGTCCGGCTCCTGCACCGCAGCGGCTCCGAGCGGGTCGGCGGGCTGGGCGGGGCGGTGCTGGCCGGCCTCCGGTCGGCCCGCGGCAGCTGGGCCGTCGTGATGGACGGGGACCTCCAGCACCCGCCGGAGTCGGTCCCCGAGCTGGTGCGGGCCGGTGACGACAGCGGTGCCGACCTCGTCGTCGCGAGCCGCTACCGCGGGGCCGGCAGCGCCGCCGGCCTGGCGGGCTCGACCCGTCGCCGGGTGTCCGGCGCCGGTACGCGCCTCGCCCGCGGCGCCTTCCCCCGGCGGCTGGCGGGCTGCACCGACCCGATGAGCGGGTTCTTCGCCGTGCGCCGGGGCGCGATCGACCTCGACCGGCTGCGTCCCCGCGGCTTCAAGATCCTGCTCGAGATCGTGGCCCGGTCGCCCCGGCTGCGGCTGGCCGAGGTGCCCTTCGCCTTCCAGCAGCGCCACAGCGGCGAGAGCAAGGCCTCGCTGCGCGAAGGTCTGCTGCTGGCCCGCAAGCTCGTCGGGCTGCGCGCGGCCTCGCTGCTCGGTGGCCGGGACGCGATGCCGGCCAGGGTCCTCGGCTTCGGTGCGGTCGGTGCGACCGGCATCGTGGTCAACAGCCTGGCCCTCTGGCTGCTCGTCGACGGCGCGGGTGCCGGCGTGCTCGTCGGGGCGAGTCTCGCGACCCAGGCGTCGACCCTCTGGAACTACCTGCTCACCGAGTCCCTGTTGTTCCGGGGGCCGAAGGCCCGGTCCCGCTCGACCCGGTTCGTCGGGTTCGTCGCGGTGAACAACGTCGTCCTCCTCCTCCGGCTGCCGTTGCTCGCCTGGCTGGTCCGCGGTGCGGGCGTCGACTACCTCGTCGCGAGCGTCCTCACCCTCCTGGCCGCGTTCGCCGCGCGGTTCCTGGTCTCCGACCGCTACCTCTTCCGCTCAGGAGCATCCATGTCCTCTACCCACGACCGGGTCGTCACGGCGAGCCCCGCTGGCGAGTCGGCGCGCGTTCCCGCGCCGGACTGCGCCACACCCGCGACCCCTGCACGCCGTGGCAACCCGGTGGACCTCGTCGTCGACCTTCGGGAACGGTCCGTCGTCCCCCGGCAGCGCACGCGCACCGAGGCCCTGCCGTTCCGGTACGACGTGCACGGTCTGCTCACGCTCGGGTCCGAGGTGCCGCTCGCCGAGCTGGCCGGCTTCGCCACCGAGCCTTCTGCGGAGCGCGTGGACATCGAGATCAGGCGTGGCGTGGTGGGTGGCGGCGGCTTGCGACGTCGTACCCGCGTGACGCAGTTCGCGACCCCGGCGGCTGTCACCTACCAGGAGCACCTCGGCCGCTTCGGCTCGGACTTCGCGGTCGAGATGGGCACGACGATCCACGTCGTCGTCGGGCCGTTGCTGGTCCGGTCGCCGCACGTCCTCTACACGAACGTCGTCGAGGCTCTCCTGCGGTTCGTCCTCGTCTCGCGCGGTCACGTCCTCCTGCACTCAGCGTGCCTCGAGCTCGGTGGTCGCGGCGTCCTGCTCTCGGCCCTGACCGACACCGGCAAGACCGGGACCATCCTGCGGCTGGTCCGGGAGAACGACAGCAGGTTCCTCTCCGACGACATGACGGTGCTGCGCCCGGACGGCACGGCGCTGTCGTTCCCCAAGCCGCTCACGATCAGCCAGCACACCCTGCGAGCGGTCGAGGCGGGCGACCTGACCCCGCGTGAGTGGCGCAGGCTGCGCATCCAGAGCCGGCTGCACTCCAAGGAGGGTCGCGGCATCGGGGTACGTCTCGGCGAGATGAACATCCCGATCATGAGTCTCAACGCCGTGACCCAGGTGGTCGTCCCGCCGCCCAAGTACGACATCGAGCGTCTGGTCCCGTGCGAGCGCGCCAGCAGCGTCCAGGTCCAGGACCTGTTCGTCATCGAGCGCCGCCCCTACGAGCTCCGTGACATCGACCCGGACCTCCTGCTGGACGAGCTCATCGCGAACACCGACGACGCCTACGGCTTCCCGCCCTTCCGCTACTTCGCGCCGGCGCTGGTGGTCGAGGGTCTGGGCTACGAGGAGCTGCGGGCGGCCGAGCGGGCGATCCTGGCCGAGGCGCTGGTCGGCATCCGGGCCCGCCGGCTGGCGACGCCGGACTTCACCTGGGCGGACCTGATCCCCGTCCTGGCCACCGACGGAGGCACGACGCAGACGACCACGGGGGTCATCAGGGAGCCGGAGCCGCCGCTCGGGCTGCCGCCGCTGTCAGCAGCCGCCGGGCACGGCGAGTAGCAGAAGAGGACCGAGACATGAGTGCTCACCGGGCACGTCGCACCACCCCCCGTCAGCTCGGCACCGTCGTCGTCGCCGTCGCGCTGCTGTCGGCGGTCGGAGGCACCGCCCACGCAGCGAAGGCACCGGACACGCTGATCGACTCCGGCCCGGCCGCTGCGAGCAACAGCACCAGTGCCACCGTCACCTTCCACAGCAAGCCGAAGAAGGCCACGTTCTCGTGCCAGCTCGACGCCGGGGCGGCCGTCGCCTGCGACGCGGGTGCGATCACCTACTCGGCGCTGACCGCCGGCACGCACCTCGTCACCGTGACGGCCTCCGCCAGCGGTCTGGACGACCCGTCGCCGGCGACGTGGTCCTGGACGGTCGACCTCTCGGCGCCGACCGCGCCCACGAACCTGGCGGCGACGACGCCGAAGCCGAAGTCCGTGGCGCTGACCTGGACCGAAGGAAGCGACGACCGGGCCGTCACCGGCAACGACGTCTACCGGGACGGTGCGAAGGTGGCGAGCGTCGGGGCGGTGACCAGCTTCACCGACGCGTCACCAGCGGCGCGTCGCACACCTATGCGGTGGTGGCGAAGGACGCCGCCGGCAACTCCTCGCCGATGAGCGCGGCGGTCGCCACCGGCGCGGCAGGCACGACCTACGACCCGCACCTGACGCGGTCGCCCTACCTGACCGACCTGGTGGGCACCGGGGTCACTGTCAACTTCGGCACCGACCGGTCGCAGTCCGTCGCCAGCGTGAGGTACGGCGCGGTCGGCGCCGGCGGCGCATGCACGCCGACGACCACGGTCGCGGCGACCAGCATCGTCGTAGCAGTCGGCAGCGTGAACGAGTTCCAGTGGAAGGCCCGCCTCGACCTCCCCGGCCCCGGCAGCTACTGCTACCGGCCGTTCCTGGGCGGCACGGACCTGCTGGCCGGGAACACCTCACCGGTCGCCACGACCCAGGTCCCGCCCGGGTCGACGCAGCCGTACTCCTTCGCGGTGTTCGGCGACTGGGGCCAGGCCTACGCCGCACCGGGCAACGTCAACCAGACCAAGGTGATGTCGCAGCTCGCGGCCAGCGGGGTCCGGTTCGCGCTGACGACCGGGGACAACGGATACCCGTCCGGGTCGCAGCTCAACTACGGCGACCTGCAGCAGAGCGGCGCCGACATCAGCGGCATCTTCGGCCCCGGCCAGTGGGGCGTGCCGGGGGCCTCGATCCCGTTGTTCCCGGCGATCGGCAACCACGGCCTGGCCCGCAACGACGGGATCCACCCGCACTTCGGCATCTGGCCGCAGGACAACGCCGTGTCCACGTCGGGCGGCAGCTACGCGCGGACGAGCTACCCGAGCATCAACGGCAGCACGGCAGCCAGCTATCCCAGCCCGTGGTACGCCTTCGACGCCGGCAACGCGCGGTTCTACGTCCTGGACGCGGCGTGGCCGGACCTCAACGGCGGCAGCGCCGGGGTCTACGCCACCGAGGCCGCCGCGCACTGGACGCCCGGCGCGGCCCAGTACGAGTGGCTCAAGCGCGACCTCCAGACCCACCCCTCCGGCCTGAAGTTCGCGTTCTTCCACTACCCGCTCTACTCCGACCAGCCCTCGGAGGCGTCGGACACCAGCCTGCGCGGCGCGTCCTCGCTCGAGGGGTTGCTGGTGGCCAACGGGGTGAACATGGCGTTCCAGGGGCACGCGCACATCTACCAGCGCAGCAGCGGCCTCGGCGGCCTGGTCAGCTACCTCACCGGCGGCGGTGGCGCCAAGGCCCAGTCCACCGGCGCGTGCAGCCCCGAGGACAGGTACGCGGTCGGCTGGTCGTACACGAAGTCGCGCGGGACCAGCTGCGGCGCCGCGAAGGCGCCGAAGTCGGACGCCGAGGTCTACCACTTCCTCAAGGTGACGGTGAACGGTCGCCAGGTCACCGTCGCGCCGACCGACTCGACCGGCAAGACGTTCGACGTGCAGACCTACACCTTCGACCCGGCCCCGGAGACGTTCATCGACAGCGGCCCTCCGGACGCGGCCGCCAGCACCACCGCGACCTTCGGGTTCCGCGCGAGCAGTGGCGCGGCGACGTTCAGCTGCCGGCTCGACTCCGGCCCGGCGACGGCATGCACCAGCCCGACGACATACACCGGGCTCGCGCAGGGACCGCACTCCTTCGCCGTCACCGCAACGGCCGGCGGCGTCAGCGACCCGGCGCCGGCGACGTGGTCCTGGACGGTCGACACCGTCGCGCCGTCGGCGCCGAGCAGCATCACCGTGACGGCCCCGTCGCCGTTCCGGGTCGACGTGAGCTGGCCGACGGCGTCGGACAACATCGGCGTCACCGGCTATGACGTCTACCGCGACGGCGCGCTCCTCAGTGCGCTCGGTGTCGCCACGTCGTACAGCGACGGCTCGGTCCTGCCCGCGTCGACGCACGAGTACGCCGTTCGGGCCCGGGACGGCGCGGGAAACGTGTCGGCGTTCGTGTCCGCCAGCGTGACCACGCCGGCGATCGCCCCACCTGTCTTCGCGGACGGCTTCGAGTCCGGCAACCTGACCGCCTGGACCACGACGTCCGGCCTGACAGTGCAGAGCGGCACAGTGCACAGCGGGGCGTGGGCTGCCGTGGGCGCCAGCCCGACCGGAGTCACCTGGGCGAAGAAGACGCTGCCCGGCGGCCCGTACCCCGACGCCTACGCCTCCCTGGCGTTCCGGGTCAACAGCCAGGGCTCGCAGACCACGTTGCTTCGGCTGCGCAGCACGCCCACGGGCACCGCGGCCGGCTACCTCTACCTGACGCCCGCCGGCAAGCTCTCCTTCCGCAGCGATGCGCTCGCGGCCGGGACCGTCAGCGCGGTCGTTCCCAGCACCGGGGCCTGGCACACGGTCGAGCTGCACCTCACGGTGGGCACGTCCGCGGGCGCCCTCGGATCCGTCGAGGTGTGGCTGGACGGCGCTCCCGTCGCGGCGCTGAGCAGCTCGTCGGTCGACGTCGGCTCGACCCCGGTCGGCGTGGTCCAGATCGGTGACACGGCCGGCAACGGCACCGGCACCGGCTGGGACATCGGGTACGACGACGTGGCGTTCTCCACCAGCCGCCTGGGGACCTGAGGTGGTCGACGAGCACCGTGCCGAGCTGGGCCGGTCGCTCGCGCTCACCGGCTCGTGGGCGCGGCTCACGGCCCTGCGGGTCCGCGCCGGCGGCGTCACCCCGGCCGCGGTGCGGGCCCGGTTGGGCCGGGTCGCTGCGCCGGTCCTGGCGGCGGGCGCCCGGCCGCTCGACGTCGGCCTGCTCGGCCTCGCGGTGCTCGTCGCCGCCGCGCTCCGCCTGGTGGACCTCGGACGGATCGGGCTCAACAGCGACGAGGCGGTCTATGCCGGGCAGGCCGCCTCGCTCGCCGGCAACCCGAGCTTCACCGACAACTTCCCGGTGATCCGTGCGCACCCGCTGCTGTTCCAGCTGGTCACGTCTCCGTTCTACCGCCACGGCATCCCGGACGTCCCCGGGCGGTACGTGGGCGCCGTGTTCGGCATCGCGACAGTCGCCCTCGTCTTCGTCGTGGGTCAGCAGCTGTACGGCCCCCGGGTGGGGTCGCTCGCCGCGCTGCTGCTCGCGGTGTCGCCGTACCACGTGGTCATCACCCGGCAGCAGCTGCTGGACGGCCCGATGACCCTGTTTGCCACCGGAGCGCTGGCCTGCCTCGCGGCCATGGGTCGCAGCGGGCGCGGCCGTTGGCTGGTTGCGGCGGGTGGCTGCCTCGGGGCGGCGGCGCTGACCAAGGAGACGGCGGTGATCCTGGTCGCCGCGGTGTTCGCGTTCCTGTCCCTCGCCCCGCAGTTCTGGCGGCCGATGCGGCACGTGATCGGCGGGGCCGCGCTGGCGCTGGTGCTCGTCGTGGCCTACCCGGTCCTCACGAGCCTGTCCGGTGGGGCGCGCGGCGGGCAGTCCTACCTCCTCTGGCAGCTGACCCGCGGCCCCAACCACAGCTTCGGCTTCTACTTCACCGCGGTGGGCGTCTCGATGGGCCTGCTGCTCGTCGCGGCGGCCGTGGCCGGGCTGCTCGTGCTGCACCGGTCGTCGTCCTGGCGCGAGACCCTGCTCGTCTCGTGGGTCGTCGTCCCGCTGCTGTTCTTCGAGATCTGGCCGGTCAAGGGCTTCTCCTACCTGCTCCTGCTGCTCCCGGCGATCGCCGTCCTGGCGGCCAGACTGCTGGCCTGGCTCTTGGACCGGCCCACCGGCTCGGCGACGTCCCGGACGGCCGGAGCACTCGTGACCCTGGTCGTGGTGGCCTCGCTCGCTGTCCCCGCAGCCGGCTCGGTGCTCGCGCCGAGGTCGTCCAGCCTGGCCGGAGCCGGCGGGACACCGGGCGGTCGCGAGGCCGGGCGGTGGGTCGCCGCGCACGTGCCTGACGGCGCCAGGCTGATGACCATCGGTCCGTCGATGGCCAACATCATCCAGTACTACAGCGGGCGGGCCGCGGACGGCCTGTCGGTCAGTCCCAGCCCGGCGCACCGCAACCCGAGCTACCTGCCGGTGCCCAACCCGGACGCCGCGGTGCGCTACGGCGACTACCAGTACCTCGTCTGGGACGCCTACTCGGCGCAACGGTCGTCGCACTTCGCCGCCAAGCAGCAGGAGCTGATCGGCAGGTACCACGGCATCGCCGTGCACACCGAGACGGCGCGGATGGACGGCCGGACGCAGCCGGTCATCGTGGTCTACGAGATGCACCCATGACCGGCCGGGTGCGGAGCGGCGGGGTCGCCGTCGGTGTCCTTGCCGTGCTCGCCGGCGTCGTGCTTGGCGGCGTCGTGGTGTCCGGCCCGGGCGCCGCGGCAGCGACCGGGCCGACAGCGTCGACCCCGATCGGCCACGTGGTGGTGATGACGCAGGAGGGCCACAGCTTCGACAGCTACCTCGGTCGTCGGCACGGTGTCGACGGCCTGCCGTCGGGCGTCTGCCTGCGGGTCGAGCAGGCGGCGGCGCCCCCGTGCCAGCGGCCGTTCGCGCTCGCCCGGACGGCCGCGCGCCCGCGGCTCGACAGCTCCGCCGCGGCCCAGGCCACCGCCGTCGCGGACGGGCGGATGGACGGGTTCGTGCTCGCCCAGGCGTCGTCGCGGAGAACGGGACGCGACGCCATGGGCTACTACCGGCCCGCCGACCTCCCGGTCCTCAACCAGCTGGCGGACCACGGCGTGGTCTTCGACCGGTGGTTCAGCGCGGTGCCCGGCGGCGGGATCGTCAACCAGCTCTTCGCCGTCTCGGGCGCCGCCGCGGCGGACGTGGCGGCGGTGCCGGAAGCAGGGTGGGCCGACCTGCCCCTGGTCTTCGACCGGCTCGAGGCGGCCGGAGTGAGCTGGAAGGTGTACGTCGAGAACTACGAGCCGGCGCTGACCGGCGCGACAGCCGGCGTCGCGGCGCGGCGCGGCGGCCAGGTGGCCCGGGTCCCGCTGCTCGCCCTGCCCAGGTACGAGCGCGACCCGGCACTCACCTCCCATGTCGCGGACCTCGGCGACTACTACCGCGACCTGCGGTCCGACTCGCTGCCCGCCGTGTCCTGGGTGGTCACCACGTCGTCGACGGAGAAGTCACCGTCGCGCCCGGTCGTGGGGCAGGGCGCCGTGCGGGACGTCGTCAACGCCCTGGGAGAGAGCTCCGCCTGGCCGGACTCGATGTTCGTGCTCAGCTACGACTCGCCCGGCGGCTGGTACGACCACGTGGTCCCGCCCAGGACCGTCGACGGGCGCCTGGGGCTGCGCGTCCCCGCGGTCCTGGTGAGCCCGTACGCCAGGGCGGGCTCCGTCGACCACACCACGCTGGACAGCGCCGCCGTCCTGCGCTTCCTGCAGGACAACTGGAGCCTGGCCCCGCTCAGCACGCGGGTCAGCGCGTCCCCGGGCCTCGGGTCGGCCCTGCGCTTCGACCGGCCGGCCCAGGCGCCGGTGCTTGTCAGCGCCGCCCAGCCGAGACCGCCGATCGACCAGCCGAACGGCCGGGTGATCGTGGTCGGCTACCTCACCGCGATCCTGGTCGCGGCGGGGTCAGTGCTCTGGGCCGCGCGCGACCGCGCCGCGATCGTGCCCGCCGACGTCCGGCTGGACACGCCGTGAGCCGCCGCGGGCTGCTCCGCGCCGCCGTCCTCGCCGTCCTGCTCCCGGGGCTGGCCGCAGCGGCGGTGCCGGCCACTGGCGCGGGGGCGACACCGGGACGGGTGGTCGTCACCACGACGCCATCGCTGGCGGGGGTGCGGCTGCTGGTGGGCTCCTCCGTCGTGACGACGGGGTCCGACGGGCGGGTCGCCGCCCGCGTCTCCGACATCAACGGCATCGCCTCCAGGGTGTCGCTGGCCGGCCGCGCCTTCGGCGCCCGCCACCGCCTGTCGCTCGCGTTCGTGGCGCCGGCGCCGCACACCGTGCGGTACGAGAGCCACCTCACCGTCGGCCTCGACGTCCGGTCGCGGGTCCGGCTGCGGGTGGACCCCGGCACCACCGGCGCGGCCCGCAAGGAGGTGCGCGCCGTCCGGCTGCACGCGGTCACCGGCGAGACCCGGCTGGTGGACCCGCGCCGGACCACGACGCTGTGGTTGCCGTCGCGGAAAGCCCGCCGCAGCGGGTCGAGCGCACCCGGGGCGGTCACCTGGACGGTGGACAGCCTGCGCGCAGGTGCGGGCTCGACGTTCGCCACGTCGCGAGCGCCGTTCGACCCGTTCCGGTCCCGCACCTGGCGGCTCGAGCTCCGGCCGGTGAAGGGGACCGTCGTCGTCGACACGGTCCCCGCGACTCCGGGGGTCACCTTCGCGCTCGACGGCGCGACGTTCACCACCGACGGAGCCGGGCACGCGACCTCGATCGTCGCCGACCTCAACGGCGTCGACAAGCGGCTGCGGACCACCCGGGCCGAGGCCGGCGAGGTGACGGTCTCGGTCTCCCGGGTCGGCCGGCTTGCTCCGCAGGCAGCGTTCCAGCGGCACCTGGTGGTCGCCCTCGCCGTCAGCCGGCCGGTCGACCTTCGCTTCACGGACCCTGCGGGACGCAGGGTGCCGGCGAGCCGGGTCAGCGAGGTCCGCCTGGACAGCGGGGCGCACACCGTGCTGCTCGGCCCGGACCAGCTCCGCGAGGCGGTGCCGCTGCTGTCCAGCATCGGCAAGCTTGTCGACGGCGTCTGGGCGCCGCAGCCCGTCACCTACGCGGTCACCCGGGTCGGCGTCGAGGGCTCCAACGCCGTCTTCTCGGGCCGTCAGCGGATCGACCCGGCCGTGGGCCGCGACTGGGACATCTCGGTGTCGGTGTTCGACGTGCACGTGACGGTGCGCGACGCGCTGTTCGGCCACCGGCTGTCGTCCGCCGCGCAGGTGCTGCGGCCCGACGGCGTCCGCTCGGCGGTGGCGCTCGACTCCGGCCGGCCGACCGTGATCCGGTCCCTGGTCCGCGGTGAGTACACGCTGAGCACAGACTCTGCGGTGGTCGGGACGGACACCCGGATCCTGGTGAGCAAGACCTCCGACGTCGAACTGCGGGTGGTCACCCTGTTGGACGCCGCGGTGGTGACAGTGCTGCTGCTCATGGTCGCCGGCGGCCTGGTCGGCCTCGGGCTCACGCTGCGACGGCGGGCCCGCCGCGCCCGCCCTGCAGCGGCATGACGACACCCCGGCCGGGTCGCACCGGCACCGCCCGCCGTACTGCCCGCGCCCACCGGGTCCGCCGGCTGGTCTGCGCGCTGGCCGTCGTCCTGGCGGTCGTCGGGCTGCCGGCGGCCCAGGCAGCCGCGGCCACCGCCGCCCCGCGCGACCCGGGGGTGCCGGTGTTCGCGTACTTCTACCAGTGGTTCACGCCGTCCTCCTGGGACCGCGCCAAGTCGGACTACCCGCTCGCGGGTCGCTACGGCAGCGACGACGCGCCCGTCCTGCGCGACCAGGTGCTGCTCGCTCGCAGCGCCGGCATCGACGGCTTCCTCACGTCGTGGAAGGACACCCCCACGCTGGACCGACGGCTGGACCTGCTGATCCGCGTCGCCAGGTCGGAGGACTTCGACCTCGGCGTGGTCTACCAGTCGCTCGACTTCGCGCGGGTGCCGCTGCCCGTCGAGACCGTGCGGCGCGACCTGCGCCGCCTCGTCGACCACTGGGGCCGCGACCTGACCTCGACGTACTACGGCAAGCCGGTGATCGTCTGGACAGGGACCGACCAGTACACGACGGCCGACGTGCACGCGGTACGTGCGGCGGTGGGCGACCGCGCGCTCCTGCTGGCGAGCTCGCACTCCGTCGAGGGGTACGAGCGGGTGGCCCGGCTCGTCGACGGCCTTGCGTACTACTGGTCCTCGGCCGACCCGTCCTCGGCCATGACCCAGGCGAAGCTCGCGGCGATGGCGGCGGCCGTGCACCGTCACCACGGGCTGTGGCTCGCCCCCGCGGCTGCCGGCTACGACGGCCGCACGCTCGGCGGCACCCGGGTGGTCGGACGTGCGGACGGCCAGACGCTGGTGCGCAGCCTGACCAACGCCTACGAGAGCTCGCCGGACGGCGTGGCACTGATCAGCTGGAACGAGTGGTCCGAGAACACCTACGTCGAGCCCGGGACGAAGTACGGCCAGCGCGAGCTGGTGGGGCTCAAGCGCTTCCTGCTCGCCCGCGGCGAGGAGGTGCCACCGGGGCTCACCGAGGCCGATGCCGACCGGACGGACCCGGGCGCGGCACCGTCGCCGGTGCGGGTCGGGCTGACCTCGGTCGGCGCCCGGTCGAGCTCGGGATGGACCGGGGCGCGCGCCGCCCTCACCCTGGTCCTGCTGTCGCTCGCCGCCCTGCCGGCGCTGTCGGTCCTCGGCCGCCGGCGGCACCGCCCCGGCGTGTCGGGGCGGCACCGAGCAGCGAGGTGAGCCGCCAGGGGACCCGGAAGCCGGATCCTCGCGAGGCGCATCCCGACACCGGCCGCGACGGGCCGATCGGTGCTTCAATGCTCGGGTGGCCGACCGTGTGGACGCCCGGGTGCGGGTGTCGTGCGCCCACTGCGGCACGATCGAGGTGCCGGCGGCCGAGGTGCGCCTGGTGATGGGCCGACCGGAGACTGCCGGCGACCCACCGCGCGACGAGGTCGAGTTCCGCTGCGGCACCTGCGGGCTCGGCGGTTCGACCCGCGTGGACGAGCGGGCCGCCCGGCTCGTGGCCCGGGCGGGTGCCCCGGTAGCGGGGCCACCGGCGCCCCGGGCGGCGCCGCCCGCGCGCGGCCGACGCCGGCCTCGCTGACTGCGCGCGCGTGCCGGGTCGCCGCTGCCGGGCGACCGACGACGGGTGGAGGTCGACCGCGGGCCGGAGGTCCGGTGACCGCGGGCCGTAGGGCCCTGGGGTCCGGCGCCCTGGCGCGGACACGCTGAGCGCACCGGTCGTCCCTGGGAGGAACGTCATGGCATCGACACGACCCCGCGCCGGGGTGACCGCGCTGCCGGCTGCGCGCACGACAGCCGCGCCGGCCGAGCCGACGCCGCCGTCACCCGTCGGGGTCGGCGGCGACCGGCCGGACCGGCCCGACAGGTTGGTGGTCGGGAAGGAGGAGCTGACGGCCCCGGAGCTGGTGCAGCGCTACCTCGACACCCAGGAGGAGCTGCGGTCGCTGCGCAAGCGAGCACGTGACGCGCTGCGCACCCAGCGCGCAGAGCTGCAGCTGCGACCGTGGCAGGTCGAGCTGCTGAAGATGCAGCGCCACCTCGAGGCGACCAGGCAGCGCATGATCGTGGTCTTCGAGGGCCGTGACGCCGCCGGCAAGGGCGGCACGATCCGGCGGGTCACCCGGTACATGAACGAGAAGCACTACCGGGTCGTCGCCCTGGCCAAGCCGACCGACGAGCAGCGCTCTCAGTGGTACTTCCAGCGCTACGTGGCGCAGTTCCCGACCGGCGGGGAGGTCGTGCTCTTCGACCGATCCTGGTACAACCGCGCCATGGTCGAGCCGGTGTTCGGCTTCTGCACCGACGAGGAGTACGACAACTTCGTCCACGGCGTGACCGGCTTCGAGAAGGACCTGGTGCGCCAGGGGACGATCCTGGTGAAGCTCTACTTCAGCGTCACCAAGGCCGAGCAGGCCCGGCGGTTCGCCCGCCGCCGCGACGACCCCTTGCGGGAGTGGAAGCTCAGCGAGGTCGACATGCAGGCACAGGACCGGTGGGACGACTTCACCGACCGGAAGTACCAGATGCTGCGCCGCACCAGCACGGTCGCCGCGCCCTGGACGATCGTCCGGTCCGGCGACAAGCAGCGCGCGCGGCTCAACGCGATGAAGTCCATCCTCAACGCCGTCGACTACGACGACCGCGACACGTCGCTCGACTGGGTGCCGGACCCCAAGGTCGTGGTGTCCGGCCCGGAGGAGATCAGCCTGATGGAGGCCGAGCGGATCCGGAAGGGACGGTTCACCGGATGACGGCGCGTGCGGCCGAGCCGACCGTGCCAGGGACGGAGCCGATGAGCGCGGCGGCGTACGAGCGGCACCTCGCGAAGCTGCAGCGGGAGCTGGTGAAGCTGCAGGAGTGGGTCGTGCACGAGGGCCTGCGGGTCTGCGTGCTCTTCGAGGGCCGTGACGCTGCCGGCAAGGGCGGCACGATCAAGCGCATCGTCGACCGGACCAATCCGCGTGTCGTCCGGGTGGTGGCCCTCGCCAAGCCGGACGAGCGCGAGCGCACGCAGTGGTACTTCCAGCGCTACGTCGCCCAGCTGCCCGCGGCCGGTGAGGTCGTGCTGTTCGACCGCAGCTGGTACAACCGGGCCGGCGTCGAGCACGTGATGGGCTTCTGCTCCGATGCGGAGTACGAGGAGTTCCTGCGGTCGGCACCCGGTCTGGAGGCCATGCTCATCCGGTCCGGCATCATCCTCGTCAAGTACTGGTTCTCCGTGAGCGACGAGGAGCAGGAACGCCGATTCCAGGAGCGGATCCGGAACCCGCGCAAGCGGTGGAAGCTCAGTGAGATGGACCTGCAGTCCCGGGCCCGCTGGGTCGACTACTCCCGGGCCAAGGACCGCATGTTCGAGCTCACCGACACCAAGCTGTCGCCGTGGTGGGTGGTGGACGCCGACGACAAGCGCAGAGCCCGGCTCAACTGCATCCACCACCTGCTCTCGCAGGTGCCCTACCAGGACTGCACGTCGACGCCGCTCGTCCTCCCTCCCCGGCAGGCCGACGACTACGTCCGGCCGCCGCAGACCGAGCTGACGGCTGTGCCCGAGCGCTACTAGGGCCGGGTCGGGTCCCCGCTCGGAGTGGCGGCGCGTCACCAGTCCGCTCGCCCGCCGGGCCCGCTGGTCCGATCATGCTCGAGGGGCTCGCACCCGGCGACTCGGGGGGCGAGATGGCCGGCGCCCGACCTTCCGTAACGGTCACGGCGCTCGCGATACTCCGTGTCATGGTCGTGTCACGCGGGTTCGGCGGCCTTCGGCGCGGTTCGGCGGACCTGCCGCCCGGGCAGTACCTCACCGAGGACTTCCCGGTGCTCACCGCCGGGCCGACACCGCGGGTGCCGACAGACACCTGGGAGCTCGCCGTCTCCACCGAGACCGGTGCGGTGCACCGGTGGGACTGGGCGACCTTCCGCGGGCTGCCGCAGGAGACACCCACCGTCGACCTGCACTGCGTCACCAGCTGGTCCAAGCTCGGCACCGACTGGCAGGGCGTCTCGCTGGACGTGCTGCTCGAGGACGTCGAGACCACGGCCGATTACGCGGTCATCACGTCGTACGGCGGGTACACGACCAACCTTCCCCTCGCCGACCTGCTCGACGGCCAGGCCTGGGTCGCGCACAGCTACGACGGTGCGGATCTGGAGCCCGCCCACGGAGGCCCGGCCCGGCTGCTGGTGCCGCACCTCTACCTGTGGAAGAGCGCCAAGTGGGTGCGCCACATCCGGCTCTCCCACGACGACGAGCCCGGGTTCTGGGAGACGGCCGGCTACCACGCGTACGGCGACCCGTGGCGCGAGCAGCGCTACTGGGACTCGTGACCGGGTGAGCCGCTCGTGAGGGGCTGGCGGCCCGCGGCGGTCGCGTCGGTCCGGTCCGAGTCGGCCTCGGCGCGCACCGTGGCGCTCGAGGTCGCCGACTGGTCCGGGCACCTGGCCGGTCAGCACGTCGACGTCCGGCTCACCGCCGAGGACGGCTACTCGGCGACCCGGTCCTACTCGATCGCGTCGGCCGCGGACGGCGCCGGAACGCCGGTCGAGATCACCGTCGAGCGGCTGCCCGACGGCGAGGTCTCGCCCTACCTCGTCGACGAGGTACGCCCCGGCGACCAGGTCGAGGTCCGCGGCCCGGTCGGCGGCTGGTTCGTCTGGCGGCCCGAGCAGCCCGAGCCGGTGCTGCTCGTCGGCGGCGGCTCCGGCCTGGTGCCGCTGATGGCGATCGTCCGCACGCACGCCGCGACCGGCTCGGGGGCACCGCTGCGCTTGGTGCACTCGGTGCGGACCCCCGCTGCGCTGCTGTATGCCGACGAGCTCGCCTCGCTGTCCGCGTCGACCGGCCTCGGCGTCACCCACGTCTTCAGCCGCGAGGCGCCGACCGCCTGGGACGGGACCGTCGGCCGGCTGGACGCCGACCGGCTCGCGCGGGTCGCCTTCGCGTCGGGCGACCGGCCGACGACCTACGTCTGCGGCCCGACCGGTTTCGTCGAGACCGTCGCCGACCTGCTCGTGACCGCCGGCCACGATCCGGCGCGGGTGCGCACCGAACGCTTCGGACCCTCAGGAGGTGGCCGATGAGCAGTGACCCGGACGGGCCCAGGTTCCTCGACGGCAACGCGATCGGCGGGGTGCTCGCCGGCGTGTTCGCTGTCGACGTCACCGCTGCAGTCGGTCGGTGCGCCGGCTGCGGTCGGGAGGCCGTGCTCGCCGAGACGCACGTCTACGTCGACGCGCCCGGCACCGTGGTCCGGTGCGCGGGCTGCGAGGCGGTGCTGCTCCGGGTGGTGCAGGCGCCGGACCGCACCTGGCTGGACCTGCGCGGCCTCGCCGTGCTTCAGCTCGCGACGGGCGGCGGCTGATCCTGCGCTGACTCCGGCACTGGTCGGGCGGGCCCCTCGGCTGCCCCGGGCAGCAGGCAGGTGTCGTCGTCGCACGTCGGTGCCGAGGTGTCGCCGACCATCACGAACGGCACCGGTGCGCCGGTCCGGTCGCCTGTGCTCACGCCGCCCGCTCGGCCGCGACCTGGCTGAGGACCTGCGCGAAGGCCGCCGCCTCCTGGGCACCGGAGACGCCGTAGCGGCCGTCGACGACGTAGAACGGCACGCCGTTGATGCCGTAGGTCACGGCCTGCGCCATGTCGGCCTTCACGTCGGGCAGGTAGCGGTGGTCGGCGAGCGCCGCGGCGGCCTCGTCGGGGTCCAGCCCGGCGTCGGCGGCCAGGCCGGCGAGCTCGTCGGCCCTCCCGACGTGGCGGCCCTCGACGAAGTACGCCCTGAGCAGTCGTTCCTTGAGCTCGGCCTGCCTGCCATGTGCCTTCGCGAAGTGCAGCAGCTCGTGCGCCAGCACGGTGTTGGTCTGGTGGATGTGGTCGTAGTCGTAGTCGAGCCCGACCTGCGCGGCGAGGCCCACGACACGGTCGACCATCGCGTGGGCCTGCTCACGCGAGGTGCCGTACTTGGCGGCCAGGTAGTCCACCGGCGTGCCGTCGAACTCGACCGGGGTGTCCGGCGCCAGCTCGAAGGAGTGGTACTCGACCTCGACGTCGACGCCGGACAGGGCCACCCCCTGCTCGAACCTGCGCTTGCCGATGTAGCACCACGGGCACTGCACGTCGGACCAGATGTCGACCTTGACCGGAGATGTCGTCACACCGATCACAAGCCGCCTAGAGGGGAAAGGTATTCCGCAGCGCGCACTGCGGCAGCCTCACGACGGAGCTGCACACTCGTGCCCCCGGTGGGATTCGAACCCACGATGGCGTTTCCGCGCCGGATTAAAAGTCCGGAGTCATCGGCCGCTAGACGACAGGGGCGGGCGCGGGTCGAGCCTCCGTCGAGGCACCCTGGAGAGACCTTCCGGATGAACCCGCCGCGAACACGCGGACAGGCTAGCGTCCGGCGCGCGGCATCTCGTCGAGGTCGGCAGTCTTCGTCGGGTCGGGCGCCGACCGCAGCGGGTCCCGGCGCATCGCCATGGCGACCAGGGCGAGAAACCCGGCTGCACCCACGAGCAGGCTCCCGACCCACAGCCAGGGCACGGGCGCCGGGCTCCACGTCAGCGCGCCGTGGACCGTGACGTCCTCGGTCCCGGCGCGCAGCGGCACCGTCCACCGGGAGATGACACGTTGTCCGTTCGCGCCTGCCGGCGCGGCCAGTCCTGCGGGTGGCCGGGGCACCCGGATGTCCCGGAACCGCACGGTCGAGCCGGTCGAGACCGGTAGCCAGTGCGGCGGCGCCACGTCCGCCGCCGCAGGTCGCCGCTCGTCGACGATGTCCACGGCCGGAGCCCGGTCGCTGCGCCACACGCCGTCGCGCGTGACCCGCAGGACCGGCTCGCCGTCAAGGCCGAGCACGACGACGGGCTCCGCACCCGTGTTGGTGACCCGGATCCAGGCGCCGTCCTCGGCCACCGTCACCGCGAGGCCGGCCACGGCCGGTCGTACGGACTCGGCAGTGGTCCGGTAGACCCCGTTGCCGTGCGCGGATGCCGGCCACGCCAGCATCAGCAGGGCCGATGTCGCCGTTGCCAGCAGGACGGTGGTGCGGCCGACGACCGTCATGGCCCCACGCCTCGGCGCGGGAGCGCCCCGCCGTTCGGGTCCGGGGCGCCGGGTCGTGGGATCCCCTCGCCGTTCGTCGGCTGGCTGGGAATCGCTGCCGGCTTCGGCTCAGGCGCCTCCTTGCCGGGACCTGCGCAGACGCGCCGCCACGAACAGCATCAGCGCCAGCACGAGCGCGAGCGCGCAGGCCAGGGCCGGCCCGGCGAGAGAGGCGGCCCGTGACGGGGTGGTCGCCCGTGGAGGCAGCGAGGCCGGGTCGAAGCCCGCGCTGAAGGACATGCCGCGCAGCTGCCCGTCGCCGGCGGTCGTGAAGACGCCGGTGGCCGAGCCGACCGTGGCTGCCTTCGCATCGACGCGCAGCGTCCAGTTCCCCGGCGGGAGGCGGAGCCGGGCCGCGAAGTGGCCCGCCGTGGACCGGTCCGGCTCCAGCTGCACGGTCCTCCGTCCCCAGGGCCCGGAGATGTCCGCCAGGACGAACTCGTCGGTAATCGGCTCGCGGTCGTCGGCGTAGACGAGGAACGCGTGCACGACGGTCACGTCGGTCTGCGACGTGACGGCCAGCCGCACGATCGAGCGGTTCGTGTGCGCGACCGCCGAGACGCTGTGCCAGGGGGTGGCGGACACCAGCACGACGAGGAGCAGGAGCAGCCCGGTGCGCACGAGGTTCCGTGGCAGGCCCAGCGCGGGCGCCGACGTGGTGGCGGCACGTCGGCGCCGCCCGGCCCGCGGACATGCCACGACGGTAGTCGCAGGCGGGCGCGGGATGCCTCGGTTCTTGGGGGACCACTGTGGGGGCCGATCCGGGGCAGAACATGACGATCTGACGACTTCGGGCGCTGAGTGTGGCGAAGCGCTGGCGCCGGCCCGCGATCGCGAGCATCCTCCTCAAGCATCGCCGCAAGTGCGCCGCAAGTCCGCCGCCAGTAGCGGGGCGCACGGTGGGTCCAACAGGAGGAGGACCCGATGTCCAGCCAGAACCGCAGGGCCCGCTACACGCTGACCTGCCCGGAGTGCCAGGCCGAGGTCTCGCTGTCAGCGCGCCGGCTGCTGGTCCGGCTGGACGAGGGGATGGCGACGCACGGCGAGGTGCTGTTCACCTGCCTGTCCTGCGACTCGACGGTCTCGGTCGCCCTGGACGCCAGCGGCCTGGCGGCCCTGGTCACCGGCGGCGTGACCCATCTGAGCCTGTCCACACCGGTCGTGGAGCCGCTCGAGCGGGTGCCGGACGGGCCGCCGCTGACCATCGACGACCTGCTCGACCTGCACGGCGAGCTGGCGCGCGACACCTGGTTCCAGCAGCTGGTGGCCGACGACTGCTGACCGACGGCCGCTGAGCGGCCGGGCTAGGCGACCGGCGGCTGGGCCGCGGACCGGGCCCGGGACACCTGCGCCAGCAGCTCGCGCTCGCGGGCGGGGAAGTCCGGCACGTCCAGACCGCGCTCCAGCCGGTCCCGCAGGAAGGCCAGCTCGGTCGCGGCGTGCTGGAACTCCCGCAGCGCCTGCGCCGGGCCCCCGCCGTACCGGCCGTGCACCCACTCCTGGGCCTGCCGCCGTCGCTGCAGCGAGGCGATCATCGGCACGTCTCCCGGGTCGAGCCAGCCGGCCTCGACGTACGCCGGCAGCCGGGCCGCGACCGTGCGTCCCTCCCGGCGCCGGGACCAGACTGCGATGCCTACCGCCAGCACCAGCACCGGCAGCATCACCAGCACGTAGCCGGTGAAGAACCCGGTCAGGCCGGACAGCGACGACAGGTTCCACGCGGCGTGCAGCAGCACCGCGAGCAGGTAGCCGACCAGCGGTGCACCGATCCGCAGACCCCGCCGGGTGGTCTGCGCCGCGATGCCGAGCCCGATGCCGATCATCGTGGTGAACAGCGGGTGCGCGAACGGGGACAGGATCCCGCGCAGCAGGAACGTGAACCCGGCCGCGAACAGCCCGGTCGCGAGGCCCTGCTGCTGGCCGGCCAGGAACGCGCGCCCGAAGTACAGGATGTTCTCGGTGAACGCGAAGCCAACGCCGGACAGCCCGGCGAGCACGATCCCGTCGACGACACCGTCGAACTCGTGTCGCCGGAACAGCAGGACCAGCAGGACGGCGGTGCCCTTGGCCGCCTCCTCGACCCACGGCGCCACCAGCACTGCGGTGGCGTCCATGCCCTCGGCGCCCGCTCCCGTGCGGGCGACGGCGATCAGGCTTGCGGTGTTGAGCACCGCGGCCGCCAGCGCGGCGACCGTCGCCCCCCAGGCGAACGCGAACACCAGCACCGACCTCGGCTCCGGCTCGAACCGGTCCAGCCAGCGGTACGCCGCCAGCACCACCGGCAGCGGCAGCAACGCCAGGGAGACGCCGATGAGGAAGCCGAGCACGCCGGTGTCGTGGGTGACGGCTCCGAGCAGCACCAGCGCGGACGCGCCCATGACCAGGACGAGGAAGCCCATCAGCAGCCACCGGCGCAGCCGCCACCACCCGTCCGTCGTGCCCATCGGGGGAGCCTAGCCAGCGGCCGCGCACGTTCCCTCTGTCGGGATTGGCACCTCGTCGACGGGGAACTGGCGATCGAGGACGGGGGCCGGCATACGGCAGGGGACGCCGGTCCCCGTCCCTCGTGCGCAGAGCCTGTGGCCGTCGCTCTCGCCCGCCGACTAGCGTGCCGCCATGCCCCTCGCCTCCCCGGTCGACCCTGCGCGGGTCGACGAGCTGCTCGCCGCCGAGAACCAGCGGTTCGCCGCCTCCAACCCCCGCAGCCGCGAGGTCTTCGAGCGGGCCCGCGCGGTGATGCCGGGCGGGGTGCCGATGAGCTGGATGGTCAAGTGGCCGGGGGACTTCCCGGTCTTCGTGGCGGAGGCCTCCGGCGCCCACTTCCGCGACCTCGACGGCCACGACTACGTCGACCTCTGCCTCGGTGACACCGGCGCGATGACCGGGCACTCGCCGGCGCCGACGGTCGCGACGGTCCGCGAGCAGGTGGGCCGCGGCATCACCGCGATGCTCCCGACCGAGGACTCGGTGGTGGTCGCCGAGGAGCTGCGCCGGCGGTTCGGCCTGCCGCTGTGGCAGTTCACCCTGTCGGCCACCGACGCCAACCGGCACGTCATCCGCTACGCCCGGCACGTCACCGGCCGCCGGAAGGTCGTCGTGCACGACCACTGCTACCACGGAAGTGTCGACGAGACGTTCGCGACGTTGGACGGGGACGGCCGCACGGTGTCCCGGCGCGGGAACATCGGTGCGCCGGTCGACCCGGCGGAGACCACCTGGGTGGTGGAGTTCAACGACGTCGACGGCCTCGAGCGGGCGCTGTCGAGCGGCGAGATCGCCTGCGTTCTGGCCGAGCCCGCCCTGACCAACGTCGGCATCGTGCTGCCGGACGACGGCTACCACGAGGCGCTGCGCGAGCTGACCCGGCTCCACGACGTCCTGCTGGTCATCGACGAGACGCACACGCTGTCAGCCGGGCCCGGAGGCTACACCGGCGCACACGGCCTGCAGCCCGACCTCATGACGATGGGCAAGGCGATCGCCGGCGGCATCGCGGCCGGCGCGTTCGGCATGACCGAGGAGGTCGCCGCCCGGGTCGCCGCCTCTATCGAGCTGGAGGACATCGACGTCGGCGGCATCGGCGGCACCCTCGCCGGGAACGCGCTCTCGCTGGCGGCCATGCGCACCACCCTCACCGAGGTGCTGACCGAGGAGGCGTACGGCCGGATGCTGCCGCTCGGCGACCGCTGGGCCGACGGCGTTGACGCCGGCATCGCGGCGTACGGCCTGCCGTGGCAGTGCACCCGGCTCGGTGCTCGCGGCGAGTACACCTTCACCGCGACGGCGCCGCGCACCGGTGCCGAGGCCTTCGCAGCCGGCGACTTCGCGCTGGAGCAGCTGCTGCACCTCTACGCGCTCAACCGCGGCGTCCTGCTCACGCCGTTCCACAACATGGCGCTGATGTCACCGGCAACGACCGAGGCCGACGTGGACCGGCACACCGACGTCTTCCACGACCTGCTCGCGGCGCTCCGTGCGGGCTGACCCGTCTGGACACCGCAGCCGGGCAGCGTCACCCGGCTGGGCCACTCCTGGAATGACCCGGGTGGGTCATGGTGGGGCGAACCGGGCATACCTAGGCTGGCCGCGGACCGGTCCGACGTCGACCGGTCCGACGACGAAGGAGGCGCGCAGCGTGGTGCCCAGTGGTGACGGCCGGCTGCAGGACCCGCAGGCCCTGGACGAGATCGAGCTGTACGCCGAGCTCGTCATCGCCGCCTCGTCCTCGGAGCGCCCCCTGAGCCCGGCCGAGATCGACCGCGTCCTCGGTCTGCGGCGCGGCGCCGAGTCCGAGTCCCAGCCCGCCTGACGCCCCGGCGAGGGTCCGCCCGCGCGGGCCCGGGACGCCCCGGATTGCGGTGTCCCGGCCCGGTGGCTCTAGCATCCTCCCGGACCGTGCCTCACCGACCGCCGTACGTGCCTGCCCTCATGTCGCAAGCCGGGAGACTCCGTGCGTTTCAGCCCACGCAACAACGCCTTCTACGCGATGTTCGCCACGTCTGGGCAGAACCTGGTCGTCGGCGCCGGGCTGCTCAAGGAGCTGCTCGGCGCCGACCCGGCCGACCGCAAGGCGATCGCCGAGAAGATGCGGGCCGCCGAGCACGCCGGTGACGAGGCCACCCACGCCATCATGCGCGAGCTGAACGAGACGTTCATCACGCCGTTCGACCGGGAGGACATCTACCGTCTGGCCTCCAGCCTCGACGACGTCATGGACGCCATGGAGGCTGCTGTCGACCTGGTCGTCCTCTACCAGATCGGCGAGCTGCCGATGGAGATCGCCGACCAGGTCGAGGTGCTGGAGCGGGCTGCGGAGCTGACCGCCGAGGCGATGCCGCGGCTGCGGTCGATGAAGGACCTCACCGAGTTCTGGATCGAGCTCAACCGGCTCGAGAACCAGGCCGACCAGGTCTACCGGCGGCTGCTGGCCCGGCTGTTCAACGGCGACTACGACGCGCTGACCGTGCTCAAGCTCAAGGAGGTCGTCGACCAGCTCGAGGCTGCCGCCGACGCGTTCGAGCACGTCGCGAACACCGTCGAGACGATCGCGGTCAAGGAGTCCTGAGCCTTGGAGCTCGCCACGATCATCGCGGTCATCGTGATCGCCCTGGTCTTCGACTACACCAACGGCTTCCACGACGCCGCGAACGCGATCGCGACGTCCATCTCGACCAGGGCGCTGACCCCGCGGGTCGCCCTCCTGCTGGCCGCGGTGATGAACTTCGTCGGCGCCTTCCTCGGCACCAAGGTGGCCAAGACCGTCTTCTCGGTGATCGAGCCACCCACCGGTGAGCACGCGCTGGTGGTGGTGCTCGCTGCGCTGGGTGGCGCGATCACCTGGAACCTGGTCACGTGGTACCTCGGCCTGCCGTCCTCGTCCTCGCACGCCCTGATCGGGGGGCTTGTCGGCGCCGGCCTGGCAGGGTCGGTGACGGTGCAGTGGAGCGCCGTCGTCGACAAGGTCGTCATCCCGATGCTGGTCTCACCGGTCGTGGGCGGCCTGCTCGCCTTCGCGCTCACGATCGCGATGCTGTGGATCTTCCGCAACGGCAGCCCCGGGCCGACCAACCGCGGTTTCCGGATCGCCCAGACGGTCTCGGCGTCGGCGATGGCCCTCGGCCACGGCCTGCAGGACGCGCAGAAGACGATGGGCGTCATCGTCCTGGCCCTGGTCACCGGCGGCTACCAGGACAGCTTCTACATCCCGTGGTGGGTGATCGTCATCTCGGCCGGCGCCATCTCCCTGGGCACCTACTCCGGCGGGTGGCGGATCATGCGGACCCTCGGTCGGCGGATCATCCACATCGACCCGCCGCGTGGCTTCGCGGCCGAGACCGTCGCCTCCTCGGTGCTCTACACCACGGCGTACGTCTTCGAGGCGCCGATCTCGACCACCCAGACCATCACCGGCTCGATCATGGGTGCCGGGGCCACCCGCGGACGCAAGGCGGTCCGCTGGACCGTAGCCGGCAACATCCTCTGGGCCTGGGTGCTCACGATCCCGATGGCCGGCCTGGTGGCCGCCGCCCTCTACTACGCCGTCCACCTGGTGCTGGAGTAAGCCCCGCTCCGCCTCCGGTCATGCGGGAACGGCAACGAGCCGGCTCAGCCGAAGCGGCCGGTGATGTAGTCCTCCGTCGCCTTCTCGGCCGGCCGGCTGAACATCTCCGCGGTGTCGCCGACCTCGATCAGGCGGCCGGGCCTGCCGGCGCCCGCGATCGTGAAGAAGGCGGTCCGGTCGCTGACCCGGGCGGCCTGCTGCATGTTGTGGGTGACGATGATGATCGTGTACTCGTCCTTGAGCTGGTGGATCAGGTCCTCGATCGCCAGCGTCGAGATCGGGTCCAGCGCCGAGCACGGCTCGTCCATCAGCAGCACCTGCGGCTCGACGGCGATCGCGCGGGCGATGCACAGCCGCTGCTGCTGACCGCCGGACAGCCCCGAACCGGGCTTGCCGAGCCGGTCCTTGACCTCGGACCAGAGGTTGGCGTGGTGCAGGGAGCGCTCCACCACCTCGTCGAGGGTGACCTTCTTCTTCACCCCGTTCAGGCGCAGCCCGGCGGCGACGTTGTCGTAGATCGACATCGTCGGGAACGGGTTCGGCCGCTGGAAGACCATGCCCACCGTGCGCCGGACGGCGACCGGGTCGACGTCGTCGGCGTAGAGGTCCTGGTCGTCGAGGAGGACCTTGCCGCTGACCCGGGCGCCGGGGATGACCTCGTGCATCCGGTTCAGGGTCCGCAGCAGTGTCGACTTCCCGCAGCCCGAGGGGCCGATGAACGCCGTCACCGACCTCGGCTGGACGGTCAACGACACGTCCTCCACAGCCTTGAAGTCGCCGTAGAAGACGTCGAGCCCCGAGACATCGATGCGCTTTGCCATCTGTTCCCTACTTCTTCACGGAGCCGAACCGGGCGACGAACCGCCCGAGCAGGCTGAGGAGCATCACGAGGACGATGAGTGTCAGCGCTGCCGACCAGACCCGGTCCAGGGCCGGGTCCAGCGCCTGGTTCCGATCCTGGTTGATCATCGTCGGCAGCGCTGCCATGTTGCCGCTGAACGGGTTGGTGTTGATCGAGCTGGTGTACGGGCCGAGGATCAGCAGCGGGGCCGTCTCGCCCATCACCCGGGCCAGGCCCAGGAACACGCCTGTCATGATGCCGCTGAACGCGGTGGGCACCACCACCCGCATGACGGTCTTCCAGCGCGGCACGCCCAGGGCGTACGACGCCTCGCGGATGTCGCGGGGTACCAGCCGGAGCATCTCCTCGGTGGACCGGACCACCACCGGGATCATCAGCAGCACCAGGGCCAGCGAGACGGCGAAGGCGACCCTGGTGAAACCGAACGTGGTGACCCAGAGCGCGTAGATGAACAACGCCGCCACGATCGAGGGCACCCCGGTGAGCACGTCGACCATGAAGCTCACCGCTCGGGCGAACCGCCCCCGTCCGTACTCCACCAGGTAGATGGCCGTCCCGATCGCGATCGGCACGCTGATCGCGGCCGTCACGAACGCCATCAGCAGCGTCCCGAGGATCGCGTGGTACGCGCCGCCGCCGACCCGCCGGGCGGTGATGCCGCGCTGGGAGTTGGTCCACCAGGTGGGGTCGGTGATCAGCCCGGCGCCCTTGCTGAGGACGATCCAGAGGATCCACAGCAGGGGGACCAGTGCGATCAGGAAGCAGCCGTAGACCAGCACGGTGGCCAGGTTGTTGCGGAACCGCCGTCCGGCGGACTCGGGCACCAGCAACGGGTTACGCCCGTCACGGGCGGGTGCGGTCGCGGCGGTGGCGCTCATGTCAGTCCTCCCTCGCGCTGCGGGCGATGACGACCCGGGCCACGGCATTGACAGCGAAGGTCAGCACGAACAGCACCAGGCCGGCGGCGATGTAGGCGCCGGTCTTCTGCGGCGTGGAGAACTCGCTCGCGTTGTTGGCGATCTTGGAGGCGAAGGTCTCGCCGCCGTAGAACACCGACAGGTCGAACGTGTCCAGGCTGCTGGGCTGGCTGAGGATGATCGTCACCGCGATCGTCTCGCCGAGCGCCCGCCCCAGGCCCAGCATCGACGCGCTGATGACACCTGGCTTGCCGAACGGCAGCACCGCGGTGCGGATCATCTCCCAGCGGGTCGCGCCTAGTGCGAGCGCCGCCTCCTTGTTCGGCAGCGGGGTCTGGTCGAACACCTCGCGGCTGATGGCCGTGACGATCGGCAGGATCATGATGGCCAGGACGACGGCGGCGAGGAACACGGTGCCCTGCGAGACGCCGGTCCGGGCGAACAGCGGGATCCAGCCGAGGCCCTTCTCGAGGCCGACCCGGACCGCGGAGTCCTGGCCGGCCAGCACCGGGCCCAGCACCCGGATGCCCCACAGGCCGTAGATGATCGAGGGGATTGCCGCCAGCAGGTCGATGAGGTAGGCCACCGGCCGGGCGGCGCGCCGCGGTGCGTACTGCGTGATGAACAGCGCCAGCCCGACCGCGACCGGGACCGCGAGCACCATGGCCACGGCGGAGGCGAGCACGGTGGTCCAGAGCAGTGCGGCGATGCCGAACGCCGGCGGCGTGGTCGCCGGCTGCCACACCCTGTCGGTGAAGAAGTTGGCGGAGTTCGCCGCCAGGGACGGCGCGGCCTTCCAGACCAGGAACGCTCCGGTCAGCGTGACCAGGGCGACAACGAGCAGCCCGGCCCCGCGGACTGCGGCACCGAAGACGGCGTCGCCACCGCTGCTCGTGCCGCGTCCCGCCAGTGCCGAGGTGCGCTCCGGGCCGGCGGCGGGGCCGCTCGTCGGCGGCGGAGCCGTTGTCGTCATGGTCTCTCCTCCGGTCGGGGGTGGCGGGCGGCTCGTGGGCGCACCGGGTCAGCCTGGCGTCATGGGCGGGCGGTACGACGCCCGCAGCCCTGCCCGGACGGTGCCGGCCCGGGCAGGGCGTCGAGCCGCGGCGTCGGCCGCGGTGGGCAGTAGGTCAGCCGAGTGCCCCGACGGCGGTCTCGACCTTGCTGCGGACCTCCTCGGGGAGCGGCGCGTAGCCGAGCTCCTCGAGCGAGGACTGGGTGTCGGCGGAGGAGAAGTAGGTGAGGAACTTCTGCACCGCGTCGGCCTTGTCGGCGGCCAGGCCCTTGGAGCAGACGACCTCGTAGGTGACGAGGTCGATCGGGTAGGCACCGGCGGTCTTGGTGGCGTAGTCGAGCTCCAGGCGCAGGTCGTTCCCGGTGCCGACCTGCTTGGCCGAGGCGATCGCGGTGCCGACGGCCTCACCGGTCAGCTCGACCGGGCCGGAGCCGTTGTCGACCTGGGCGATGCCGAGGCCGTTGTCCTTGGCGTAGGACCACTCGACGTAGGTGATGGAGCCCTCGGTGGTCTTCACGCCGTCGGCGACGCCCGAGGACTTCTCGCGGCCCTCGCCGGTCCCCGGCCAGACCTTGGAGGGCTCGTCGGTCCAGGCGCCGCCGCCGGCACCGGCCAGGTACTTCTGGAAGTTCTCGGTGGTGCCGGACTCGTCGCTACGGAAGAAGACCTTGATGTCCGCGCTCGGCAGCGTGGCGTCCTTGTTGAGGGCCTTGATGGCCGGGTCGTCCCAGGTCTTGATCTTGCCGGCGAACAGGTTCGACGCGACCTCGGGGGTGAGCACCAGCGAGTCCACTCCGGGCAGGTTGTAGGCCATCGCGATCGGGCCCACGACCATCGGCAGGTTCCAGGCGTCGTTGCCACCGCAGCGCTTGTTGGCGGCCGCGACCTCGCCCTCGTCCTCCTTCAGCGCCGAGTCCGAGCCGGCGAAGTCGACCTGGCCGTTGGTGAACTGCTCGATGCCCGCACCGGAGCCGGTCGGGTTGTAGTTGATGGTGGCGTCGCCACACGTCGCCGTGTAGTTGGCGATGACCTCGTCGATCGCGTTCTGCTGGGCAGACGAGCCCTCGGCGTTCAGCGTGCCGCTGAAGCAGGAGCTGTCGGCCGGCTTGGCGGCCGCCGCGTTCCCGGCGTCACCCGTGCCCGCGTTGTTGTCGCTGCCGCAGGCGGTCAGCAGGAGCGCGCCGGCGGCGAGGGCCGCGGCGGTGCCGGAGAAGCGGTTGAGCTTCACGTTCGAGTCCTCCCAGGACGTCTGCTGTGGGTCGGCCGCGTCGGTGCGACCGGTCGTGATCTCGTGACGTTGCGGACGCTAGGCACGGGAGGTGACGTGACAACCCGGTCACGGTGAACGACAGGTGAACAGCGGCACAGCCTTGGCGTCGAACCGGGCGCCAGCGGGCTCAGGCGTGACTGCCGTCACGCCGGAACATGACGTCGGTCTCCCACCGGGTGAAGCCCAGGGCCGTGTAGACGGCGATCGCCGCGGCGTTGTCGGCGTCCACGTACAGCATCGCGTCGGGCAGGCCGAGGTGGCGCAGGTGACGGAGCCCCACCAGGGTCAGCGCCCGGCCGAGCCCGTTGCCGCGCTCGGTCGGGTCGACACCGACGACGTAGACCTCCCCGATCGGCTCGTGGCCGTGACTCCCGGTCTGGCCCTCGTGGGCGTGCGGCTGGTCGAGCAAGGCGTGCGCCGGCCCCGCGCCACCGTGGACCTTCGTCCAGTGGAACCCGACCAGCCGCGTGCCGCGGTCGTCCGTGCGCTCGGCCAGGAAGAAGCCGGCCGGGTCGAACCAGGGCTCGCCGACCCGTCGGTGCAGGTCGTCGACGGTCCATGAGGCCTGCTCCGGGTGGCCGCGGAACGCCGCGGAGTTGAGGGCCACCCACGCGTCGTCGTCCGCCCCGGGGACGAACTCCCGCACGCTGACCCCGGCGGGCAGGTCCGCGACCGGCAGGGCTGCGTACAGCGAGCGGCGCATCTGCCACAGCGCCCGGGACTGGACGAACCCGAGCGTTGCCGCGAGGGCGGCGGCGCCGGGGTGCCCGCCATGCGACCAGAGCCGCAGCCGCCCGTCCGGCGTCTCGTCCAGGGTGGCCCGGACGAGGGCCCGGCCGACGCCCCGGCCCCGGTGCGCCGGCGCCACGACGAGCTCGGCGCTGGCTCCCTGCACCTCGTCGGTGACGTCCAGGTGCGCGTATCCGGCCAGGTCGCCGGCGGCAACGCCGTCCTTGACCCAGGCGAGCACGTTCCGGACCGGCTCGTCCCCGCCGTAGCGCAGGTGCAGCATCACGTGCTCCGAGAGCGGCCGGACGCCGTCGGCCTCGGTGGCGGCCTCGACCAGGCCGCTCACCGCGCGGACCTCGGTCGGGTCCAGCGGGCCCACCACCTCGAGGCTCAGCACCGGCACAGCCTAGGGAAGGGACGAATGCGGCGACTTCGGGACCAGAGATGGCGAAGTTCCCCTGTCCGGGATGGTGCGTCTGGACTAGGTTCCTGTGATCCGATCCCCACCCCGAGGAGCCACATGTCTCGCTCTGGACCGCTCACCCGCCGTATCCCGGTGGCGCTGGCGGTGTGTGCGGCTGCCGCACTCGCCCTCGTCCCCGCCACCGCCAACGCCGGGACCGTCAAGGCGCTGAAGTACAACAAGCACAAGATCCCGGTCCAGCTCCTGTCGTTCAACGACTTCCACGGCCACATCGAGCAGGATCTCGGGACCAGCTCGGACGGCTCGGTGACCTTCGAGGGCAACCGGGTCCCGGCCGGTGGAGCGGCCTACCTGGCAACCCACCTGCGCGAGCTGCGCAAGGGCCACCCCACGAGCCTCACCGTGGCGGCAGGCGACCTGATCGGCGGCTCCACGTTCACCTCCGGCGTCTTCCACGACGAGCCGTCCGTCGAGGTGCTCAACGCGATGGGCCTGGACGTGTCCAGCGTCGGCAACCACGAGTTCGACGAGGGGATCACGGAGCTCAAGCGGATGCAGTACGGCGGCTGCCACCCGGTCGACGGCTGCTTCCTGCAGGACGCGAACGGCAAGGACATCGCCTACCCGGGCGCCAGGTACCAGTACCTCGCCGCGAACGTCGCCAGCGAGAAGACGGGCAAGACCGTCTTCCCGCGCTGGTGGATCAAGAAGGTGGGCCCGGCCAAGATCGGCTTCATCGGGATGACCCTGGAGGGCACCGACTCGCTCGTGTCGCCGTCCGGCGTCGCCGGGTACGACTTCCTCGACGAGGTGAAGGCCGGCAACGCGGCGGCCAAGATCCTGCAGAAGAAGAAGGGCGTGAAGGCGATCGTCGTGCTGATCCACGAGGGCGGCTTCCAGACCGGCTCCTACAGCGCCTGCGAGGGCATCTCCGGCCCGATCGTCGACATCGCCAAGCGACTCGCACCCAAGATCGACATGGTGGTCACGGGCCACACCCACCAGCCCTACGTCTGCAACATCCCGGACCCCAAGGGCCAGCGCCGCCTGGTGACAAGCGCGATGTCGTTCGGCAAGATCATCACCGAGACCAACTTCAAGATCGACACCAGGACCAAGGACGTCATCCGCAAGTCGGAGAAGGCCGTGAACCACATCGTGACGCGGACCGTCCCGCAGGCGCCCGGGATCCAGGGCATCGTCGACCGGTGGGTGGCCAAGGCTGCCGGCCCGGGCAACAGGGTCGTGGGCTCGATCGCCGCGGACATCAAGCGGGCGGTCGGGAGCGACGGCAAGGAGGACCGTGGTGCAGAGTCGCCGCTGTCCAACCTCATCGCCGACGCCCAGCGCGACTCCACCGGGTCGCAGGTCGCGTTCATGAACCCGGGTGGGGTGAGGTCCGACCTGCTGGTCAACAACTCACCGGCCGGTGAGGCGCCAGGGCAGATCACCTACCGCGAGCTGTTCAACGTCCAGCCGTTCAGCAACATCCTGCAGACCTACGACATGACCGGTGCCCAGATCGAGGCCCTGCTCGAGCAGCAGTGGGTCACGAACCGGCCCGGTGGTGCCGAGATCCTGCGGCTGGGCATCAGCTCCGGCTTCACCTACACCTGGTCCAAGAGCGCTCCCAACGGCAGCAAGGTCGACCCAGCGTCGATCAAGCTTGACGGAGTGACGCTCGACCCGGCGAAGACCTACCGGGTGACGACGAACAACTTCATGGCCGACGGCGGCGACAGCTACACCGCTCTGGTCAACGGTGCCCCGCGCACCGGCGGCAAGGTCGACCTGGACGCACTGGTCGACTACTTCGGCGCGCACCCGGGTCTCACCGGGCCGCCGACGCCGCGCAGCACCCAGGCCCCGTAAGGGACCGCCGCACGGCCGGACGCCCCCGGGAGCAGCTGCTCCCGGGGGCGTCCGTCGTCCCACGCACCGGGGGGTCAGTCGTCCGTGTCGCCCAGGACGTACGCCGTGACCGCGCCGGCCGAAACGGCCGGCCGTCAGCCGACGGGGACGGGGGACTTGGGGACCGGGATGTCGGCGCCGGCGTCCTGCGGCTCCTTCGGCAGCACGAAGCGGTAACCGACGTTGCGCACGGTCCCGATCAGCGTCTCGTGGTCGGAGCCGAGCTTCGCCCGGAGCCGGCGTACATGCACGTCCACCGTGCGGGTGCCGCCGTAGTAGTCGTAGCCCCAGACCTCCTGCAGCAGCTGGGCCCGGCTGAAGACGCGGCCGGGGTGCTGCGCGAGGAACTTGAGCAGCTCGAACTCCTTGTAGGTCAGGTCGAGCACCCGGCCCTTGACCCTCGCGGTGTAGGTCGCCTCGTCGATGGTCACGTCGCCGCGCCGGATCTCGGTGAGGTCGTCCTCGCCGCCGTTGCGGCCGGCGAGCCTGCCGATCGCCAGTCGTAGCCGCGCCTCCACCTCGGCCGGGCCGGCGGTGTCGAGCAGGACGTCGTCGACACCCCAGTCGGCGGTGACGGCGGCGAGGCCGCCCTCGGTCGCGACGAGCAGGACAGGGCAGTCGACACCCGTGCTGCGCAGGACTCGGCACAGCGACCGGACGTGCGGCAGGTCCCGGCGCCCGTCGATGAGCAGCGCGTCCGAGGGCGGCGCCTCCAGCAGCGCTGAGGCCTCGGCGGGGGCCACCCGGAGCGTGTGCGAGAGCAGGCCGAGCGCGGGCAGCACCTCGGTCGACGGCTGCAGCGTGTTCGTCAGCAGCAACAGCTGGCTCATCTGTCCCCAATTCCTCGGGCGGGCGTCCAGTTCACCATGATGGTGTCACCAGGATCGGGTCCTGTCCGGTCGGCGAGAACGCCTTACGCAGGCGAAACATCACCGTCACACGGCGGCACGCACACGGGAGGGAGGCTCAGGTGGCCCAGGGGACGCTGCGGTACTGGGCCGCGGCCCGGGCGGCTGCGGGCGTCACCGAGGAGCCGTTCGAGGGCGTGACGCTCGGCGAGGTGCTGGACCGGGCGGTGGCCGCTCACGGGCCTGAGCTGGCCCGGGTGCTCGGAGTCGCGAGCTTCCTCGTGGACGGCGTGCGCTCGGCCCGCGACAGCGCCCTCGCCGACGGCGTGACCGTCGAGGTGCTGCCTCCCTTCGCGGGCGGAAGCCGGTGAGTGCAGGCCTCGCTGCCGGCCTCGCCGTCCTGCTCGTCCTCGGAGCCGCCACCGACCCGGTCGTGCTCCTGGCCGCCGTGGCGCTGGCCCAGGTGCTCACGGCCGTGCCTGGTTCGCGGCGCTGGGCGTCGCGCGGATGCGCCGAGGGCCAGGTCCTGGTCGCGCGGCCGCTGTGGCCGCCGACATCACGGTGCTCCGGTCGGACGAGACGCGACCCCTGGCGCACGTCGGTCCGGTGCTCGCCGTGGCGCTGCTCGCGACGCTCGTGCTGCAGCTGGTCGCGCGCCGGGACGGGCGCGACGGGGCTGACCGGCTCGCTCACGGCCAGCGGGTCCGCCTCGTGCTGGCCGGTCTCGCCGCGGCCTGGTTGGCCCTGGACGTGCAGAGGACGGGGTCGGCCTGGTCCTCGTCGCGGCCGTGGCGGTAGCGGCGGCCCCCGCTGCGGACTGGGCCGTCGGACCGGGCCGCGGTCCGGCTGCCGGTCCGGCGGTGGGTCCCGGTGCTGGCCGGAGCCGCCCTCACCGTGGCCGCCGGTGCCGTGGTGGCGTCGCAGTCGGGTCTGGACCTTCCGGTGGCGCTGGCCGCCGGGGCCGTGGCGGCAGTCGCGGCGCGGGTGGCCGTCGTGCTTGCCCAGCGGGTGCCCACGGCCGACCCGGTGCTGCCGGCGGTGCTGCCGGCGCTGCTCGTGGCTCCGGCGACGTACGTCCTCGCCCGGGTGCTGCTCGGCTGACCGCCGGACCGACGCCGGGGAATCCGAGCGATCAGCCCGCAGTTGGTCCTGACGTGACCGGACTGCTCGTCGTCGTCGTGACCCTGGCGGTCGCCTCGGCGGCCGGGCTGTGGATCCAGCGGTCGGGCCACCGGCTGGCCCGTCGCAGCCGCGCAGGCGTCGGCGCCGGTCCGGTGCTGGCCGCGAGCGACCTGGGCGCCGACCTCGGCGAGCGGGCCACCCTGGTGCAGTTCTCCTCCGCGTTCTGCCAGCCCTGCCGGGCCACCCGGCGGATCCTCGACGAGGTCAGCACCATGGTCGCGGGGGTGACCCACGTGGAGGTCGACGCCGAGAGCAACCTGGACCTGGTCCGCCGGCTCGACGTCCGGCGCACGCCTACGGTGCTGGTCCTGGACTCGTCGGGCGCCGTGGTTCGCCGGGCCAGCGGGCAGCCCCGCAAGGCCGACGTGCTGGCCGCGCTGGGCGAGGCGGTCAGGTGACCTGTCTCAGTGGGTGGAACACCTCGTGCCGAGGCGTGGACGGGGCTAGCATCGACGGCGTGAGCACGGAGCTGACCCGACGACGCGCAGTCGACCTGCTGCGCGTCGCGACTGCGCTCTGTCCCGCTTCCTGACACCAGACGAGACCCGTCCGTCCGCTTCCGTCAGGAGCACCCCATGCCGTCCTCGGCAACCCCCGTCCTGGTCGACCCGCGCGGCCCCCGCGCCGGCGCCGCCCTCACCACCGTCGTCCTCGCCGTCGCGATCGCGACCGGCTGGTCGTGGCTGCTCGTCGGCCAGGCCGTCGTGTTCGCGCTCGGTGCCGCCGGCCGCTCGCCGTACGGCGTCCTGTACGCCCGGCTGGTCCGCCCGCGTCTGGGGGTGCCGGCCGAGCTCGAGGACAGCCGGCCGCTGCGCTTCGCCCAGGCCGTCGGCCTGGCGTTCAGCCTCGTCGCGCTGGCCGCCCTGGCGCTGCCCGGCGGGGCGGTGACCCTGGTCGCGACCGCGGCCGCGCTGGCGGCAGCCTTCCTCAACGCCGCGTTCGGCGTCTGCCTCGGGTGCGAGGCCTACCTGCTGCTCCGACGCAGCACGCCCATCGTGCGCACGGTCCCGAACCCGCGCGCCGCCATCCCCACCCGTTCGGAGGTCCCCGCATGAGCCGCGACACCGCACTGGTCGACGCCGACTGGGTCGAGTCCAGGATCGACGACCCGAAGGTCGTCCTCGTCGAGGTCGACGAGGACACCGCCGCGTACGACAAGAACCACATCCGGGGCGCCGCGCGCCTCGACTGGAAGAAGGACCTGCAGGACCCGGTCCGGCGCGACTTCGTGAGCAAGCAGCAGTTCGAGGCGCTGCTCTCGGCCAAGGGCATCGCCAACGACGACGTCGTCGTGCTCTACGGCGGCAACAACAACTGGTTCGCCGCCTACGCCTACTGGTACTTCAGGCTGTACGGCCACGGCGACGTCCGGCTGCTCGACGGCGGCCGCAAGAAGTGGGAGCTGGACTCCCGCGAGCTCGTCGACGAGGTCGTCGAGCGCCCCGCCACCACCTACACCGCGCAGGAGCAGGACCGGTCGATCCGCGCCTTCCGCGACGAGGTCGAGGCGGCCATCGGCCAGAAGAACCTCGTCGACGTCCGCAGCCCCGACGAGTTCTCCGGCAAGCTGCTCGCTCCGGCACACCTGCCGCAGGAGCAGTCGCAGCGACCCGGCCACATCCCGACGGCGCGCAACATCCCGTGGTCCCAGGCCGCCAACGACGACGGCACCTTCAAGAGCGACAGCGACCTCGCGACGCTGTACGGCGACAAGGGCGTCGACCTGGCCAAGGACACGATCGCCTACTGCCGCATCGGCGAGCGCTCCGCGCACACCTGGTTCGTCCTGCACGAGATCCTGGGCCAGCCGAACGTCAAGAACTACGACGGCTCGTGGACCGAGTGGGGCTCGCTCGTCGGGGTGCCGATCGAGCTCGGGGAGCAGCCCTGATGTGCGGCGCGAAGGCCGGCGGCCCCTCCACCGAGGGTGTCGACCTCACCGACGAGTCGGTGGTGCAGGGCGTCGTCGTCCGTGACGGCTCGCCGGTCTCCGGCGCCTACGTGCGGCTGCTCGACGGCGGCGGCGAGTTCACCGCCGAGGTGCCGACCTCGGCGACCGGCCAGTTCCGGTTCTTCGCCGCCCCGGGCACGTGGACGCTGCGGACCCTGGCGCCGAAGGCGGAGCCGGTCGACCGCACCGTGGTCGCCCAGCGCGGCGAGGTGGCCGAGGTCGAGGTGCTCATCGCCTGACGTACTGAAGAACGTCGCGGTCCCCGCCGATGATGCAGGCATGCGTTGTCGGCGGGGGCTCGTCCGTCTCGTGGTCTCGCTCGCTCTCGTGAGCTGCGCGGGGTCACCGGCGTCGTACGCCGTCGCGGGTGCGCCCACGCCACCGGGGCGGGCCTTCACCGCCCGGGTCGACCGCGTCGTCGACGGCGACACGTTCATCGCACTTCGGCGCGGCGAGCGGCTCCGGGTGCGCCTCATCGGCGTCGACTCCCCGGAGTCGGTCCGGCCCGGATCCCCGGTCGAGTGCTGGGGGCCGGAGTCCTCGGCCCGGTTGACCCGGCTGCTGCCGGTCGGGACCCGGGTGACCGGGGCGTACCAGGGCGGCGGGCGGCAGGACCAGTACGGACGCGACCTGTGGGACGTGTGGCTGCCCGACGGGCGGTTCCTCCAGGGCGTGCTGGTGCGTCGTGGTGCGGCGCGCGCCTACCCCTACCGCCCGCAGGTCGCGCACGCGGCGTACCTCGAGAAGGTCGCGGCCCTGGCCCGTGACCGCGACCGCGGTCTCTGGGGGCATTGCCCCGGCCCTGCCTGACCGGCACGCTGGCGGGGTGACCGCCGTACCGCCCTGGTCCGGCACGACGGTGCTGACCAGCAGGCGGCTGCTGCTGCGCACCTGGCGGCGCGACGACCTGCCGGTGTTCGCCGCGATGAACGCCGACCCGGCCGTGGTCGAGTTCCTCGGCGGGGCACCGCTGCCGCCCGAGGAGTCCGACGCGATCGCGGCGCACGCCGACCGGCTCTGGGCGGCCGAGGCTCTTGGCCTGCTCGCCGTGGAACGCACCGACGACGGGACCTTCGTCGGATTCTGCGGGCTGCACCGGCTGCTGGACTGGTACCCCGACGACATCGAGATCGCCTGGCGGCTCGCCCGGCAGCACTGGGGCCACGGCTACGCCACCGAGGCGGCCGCGGCCTGGCTCGACTACGGCTTCGGGGTCCTCGGGCTCGACCGGGTCATCTCCACCACCGACCGCGACCCGCCCAACCTGCGCAGCATCGCCGTCATGCGCCGCCTCGGCATGGTCTGGGACCACGACGCCGAGCTGGTGGAGGACGGCGTGAGCTTCCCCGCCGTGGTCCACAGCATCACCGCCGAGCAGTGGGGGGAGCTGGCCGGATCCGGCCCCGGCCCCGACCCGGAGCGGGGCTAGCGTGGGCGAAGGCGTCGACGTCGACGTCGGAAGGGCGGGCCATGGAGGTGCTGCTGCTCGGGGCCAGCGGGTCGATCGGCCGTGGCGCGTCCGCGGAGCTGCTGGCTCGGGGGCACGCCGTGCGGGCCGCCTCCCGGACCCCGCAGGCGTCTGTCGCCGGGAGCGGGCCGCGGTGGTTCCCGGTCGACCTGACCACCGGTGCGGGACTGCTCGACGCGGTCCGCGGCGTCGACGCCGTCGTCGACCTCGCGAACGTCCGCAGCCCCAGGCCCTCCGCGCTCGACGCCGTCCTGGTCGACGGGACCCGACGGGTCCTGCGCGCCTGCCAGGAGCTGGGAGGTGTCCGGTACGTGGGCATCTCGATCGTGGGCATCGACGAGATCCCCTACGTCTACTACCGGGCGAAGCTGAGGCAGGAGCGGGTGATCGAGAGCGGTGGAGCCCCCTGGTCGTTGCTGCGCTCGACCCAGGTGCACGACTTCGTCGACCAGATCCTGTCCCTCTCGGGGCGCGCGCCCGCGCTGGTCCTCCCCACCGACGTGCGGCTGCAGCCGATCGCCGTCGCCGACGTGGCGCGGTCGCTCGCAGATGCGGCCGAGCAGCCGGCGGCAGGCCGGCTGCCGGAGGTGGGGGGTCCGCGGATCCAGACCCTGGGCGAGCTCGCCCAGGAGTGGCTACGCGCTCGCGGGCAGTCCAAGCGGGTCCTTCGCGTGCCGTTGCCCGGCCGAGTGGGAACGGCATTGGCCCGGGGCCGGCTGTGCACGCCCCAGCACGCCGTCGACGGCGCCGACTTCGCGCAGTGGCTGACGGGCACGAGGGGCGGGCCGGGGACACCGTCGTGACGAGGATGCTGCGACGGGACGTCCGTCGACCGGGCAGCTGACGTCACGGCGCCGCGCTGACGGCAACGAGGCGGGACCGGCCCCGCGTAGACTCGGTGGGTGCTGTCCACCGTGGTCGTCGTCGTGCTCGTGTCGACGTTCGCGATCGTCGCGGGGGTCGCCGGCTGGGTCGTGCGCCGGCTCTGGACCGCCACCGGCGACGGCCGCCCGACGTCCAGGGAGAGCTGACCGGCGGTGGAGATCCGCGCGGACATGCCGCTCCAGCTGGTCCCGGTGTCGTGGCTGCTCGGCACCTGGCGGGGTGTGGGCGTCGGCGGCTACCCGACCGTGCCGGAGTTCCGGTTCAGCCAGGAGGTCACCTTCACCGAGCTGCCCGGCAAGCCGTTCGTCCACCACCTGAGCCGAAGCTGGCTGCTCGACGACGACGGCACTGAGGTGCGCCCGCTCGCCCAGGAGACCGGGTACTGGCGCCCCGAGGCCGACGGCAGCCTGGAGGTCCTGCTCGCGCACCCGACCGGGTTCGTCGAGATCTGGGTGGGCACCGCCGACGGGGCGAAGGTCGAGCTGAGCACCGACGCCGTCGCCCGGACGGCGACCGCCAAGGACTACACGGCCGGCCACCGGTTGTACGGGCTGGTCAAGGGCGACCTGCTGTGGGCCTATGACATGGCGGCCATGGGCCAGCCGCTGCAGCCGCACCTGTCCGCCACCCTGACGAGGGTCTGACGTGGCCGCCCAGGACCTGCCCGCGACCCTGCGCGCCAAGGGGTACCGGATCACGCCGCAGCGTCAGCTCGTGCTCGACGCCGTCACCGCCCTCGAGCACGGCACACCGGACGAGATCTGCGCGCAGGTGCAGCGCACCGCGACCGGCGTCAACCTCTCGACGGTCTACCGCACCCTCGAGCTGCTCGAGGAGCTCGGCCTGGTCACCCACACCCATCTCGGCCACGGCGCGCCGACCTACCACGCGGCCGGCGACATCGACCACCTGCACCTGGTCTGCCGCGACTGCGGCGAGATCATCGAGACCGACGTCGCCCTCGCGGACTCGCTGGTGGGAATGTTGGCCGACCAGCATGGCTTCCAGACAGACGTGGCTCACTTCGCGATCTACGGCCGCTGTCGGGGGTGCGCGACATGACGAGCCCGCTTCTCTCCCGGCCCGGTGCCGTCGAGGCCGACCCGCCCGACGCCGGTGTGGCGGCCCACTACGGCGACCCGTTCCGCGAGCAGCGCGCGCTGGTCGACGGTGAGGCGTCGGTCGACCTCTCGCACCGGCCGGTCGTCCGCGTCGCCGGCCCGGACCGCCTGACGTGGCTGCACTCCCTCACCTCCCAGCACCTGGAGGCGCTCACGCCGGGCACGGCGACCGAGGCCCTGCTGCTCTCGCCGCACGGTCACGTCGAGCACGACCTGCACCTCGTCGACGACGGGTCGGCGGTCTGGCTGCACGTCGAGCCGGGCACCGCCGAGGCACTGGTGGGCTGGCTGGACTCGATGCGCTTCTGGTCCCAGGTGGAGGTCGAGAACCTCTGCGCGTCGTACGCCGTCGTACACCGCCCGACCGCGGTCGAGGGCGTCCCGAGCCGGCTCGTCCCGCACGGTGTCGAGTCGTTCGTCGACCGGGCCGACCTGGAGGCCGCCCTGGCGGGGCCGGTCGCCGGAGTGTGGGCGCTCGAGGCGCTGCGGGTCGCCGACGGCCGGCCGCGGTTCGGCCTGGAGACCGACCATCGCACGATCCCGCACGAGGTCGGCTGGATCGAGACGGCGGTACACCTGGACAAGGGCTGCTACCGGGGCCAGGAGACCGTCGCACGGGTGGCCAACCTCGGCCGGCCGCCGCGCCGGCTGGTGCTGCTGCACCTGGACGGCAGCGAGTCGGTGCTGCCCGGACACGGTGACCCGGTGCTGCTCGGGGACCGCCAGGTCGGGACTGTCACCTCCTCGGCCCGCCACTACGAGCTCGGCCCGGTCGCGCTGGCCGTGGTCAAGCGGTCCACGCCGGCCGACGCACCGCTCGTCGCCGGCGGGGTGGCCGCCGCCCAGGAGGTCCTCGTCCCGGCCTGACGAGCCGGGCCTGGTCGGGGGATCAGACCTCGAGGAGCAGGGTCACCGGGCCGTCGTTGACGAGGGACAGCTGCATGTCGGCCCCGAAGCGGCCGGTCTCGACCCTCGCTCCGCGCTCGCGCAGCACCGTGACGAGGTGTGCCACCAGCGGTTCGGCGACGGGGCCGGGGGCCGCGGCGTTCCAGGTCGGGCGCCGGCCCTTGCGGGTGTCGCCGTACAGCGTGAACTGGCTGACCACGAGCAGCGGGGCGCCTACCTCGGCCGCGGACCGCTCGTCGTCGAGGATGCGCAGCTCGTGCACCTTCACGGCGAGCCGTGCGGCCTTCTCTTCGGTGTCGTCGTGGGTCACGCCGACGAGGACGCAGAGCCCCTGCCCGGAGCCGTCCCCGATCCGGCTGACGACCTCGCCGCCGACGGTGACGAAGGCCTCGCGGACCCGTTGGACCAGAGCGCGCATCAGGCCATGATCGCCGACCGCGCCAGGGAGGTCGTCAGCCGCGCCCGAACAGACCCTTGCGCTTCTTCTTGTCGGCACCGGGGGGTGGCGCCGACCTCGGAGCGGCGGGGCCGGAGGACTCCTCCGGACCGTCGTCCAGGCCGAAGCCGAGGCTGGAGAGCTCGCGCAGCAGCATCGCGGTGTCCGCCTGGTCGCGGGCAACCATCGGCTCGGGGCGGTCGTCGACCTCCTTGGCCTCGGGCTCCGGCTTCGCCGTCTCGACGGGCTTCTCCGGCACCACGGCGGGCGTCGGCTCCACCGGTGCGTTGCGGGTGAGCTCGGTCAGCATGTTCGCCGCCGCCCGCGGGCCGGCGTTGTCCCGGTGGACGGCGGCTGGGGCCCGCTCGGCCTCCGCTGCGTCGGCGGCGGCCTGCTCGGCGGCGACCCGCTCGGCCTCCGCTGCGTCGGCGGCGGCCTGCTCGGCGGCGACCCGCTCGGCCTCCGCTGCGTCGGCGGCGGCCTGCTCGGCGGCGACCCGCTCGGCCTCCGCTGCGTCGGCGGCGGCCTGCTCGGCGGCGACCCGCTCGGCCTCCGCTGCTCGGCGGCGGCCTGCTCGGCGGCGGCCTGCTCGGCGGCGGCCTGCTCGGCGGCGGCCTGGTCGGCGGCGACCCGCTCGGCCTCGGCGGCGGCCTGGTCGGCGGCGACCCGCTCGGCTTCGGCGGCGGCCTGCTCGGCGGCGACCCGCTCGGCCGCGGCGGCCTCCGCCTCAGCAGCCTGCTCCGCCGCGATCCGCTCGGCCTCCGCCGCCGCGATCGCCTCGGCCGCCTCGGCCGCGAGCCGGTCGGCCTCCTCGCGCTCACGTCGTGCGGCCTCGCGCCGGGCGATCCGCTCGGCCTCCTTGCGGGCCGCGGTCTCCTCGGCCTTGCGGGAACGGCGCGCAGCCTCCTCGGCCAGCTCCCGCTCGGCCTGCTCGCGGGCAGCCCGAAGCTCGGCCTCGCGGGCCGCCTCCTCGGCGGCGCGCTCGGCGGACCAGGCGGCATGGTCGGCCCAGGCAGCCTCTTCGGCATCGGCCCGCTGGGCCGTCAGCCAGGCCCCGTGCTCGGCCCAGGCGGTCTCCTCGGCGGCGGCCCGCTGCGCCGCCAGCCAGGCGGTGTGATCGGCCCACGCGGTCTCCTCCGCTGCCGCGCGCTCGGCGGCAAGGGCGGCCCGGGCGTCGAGCCACGCGGTGTGGTCGGCCCAGGCGGACTCTTCGGCGGCGGCGCGCTCGCCCTCGAGCCAGGCAGCGTGGTCGGCCCAGGCGGTCTCCTCGGCGGCGGCGCGCTCGCCCTCGAGCCAGGCAGCGTGGTCGGACCAGGCGGTCTCCTCGGCGCCGGCCCGCTGGGCCGCCAGCCAGGTGGCGTGCTCGGCCCAGGCGGTCTCCTCGGCGTCGGCCCGCTGGGCCGCCAGCCAGGTCGCGTGCTCGGCCCAGGCGGTCTGCTCGGCAGCGGCCCGCTCGCCCTCGAGCCAGGCAGTGTGGTCGGCCCAGGCGGTCTCCTCGGCGCCGGCCCGCTGGGCCGCCAGCCAGGTGGCGTGGTCGGCCCAGGCGGTCTCCTCGGCCTCGAGCCGCTCGGCGGCCTCGCGCTCGCGACGGTCGCGGTCCTCCGCCTCCCGTGCCTCGGCCGCAGCCGCCTCGGCGGCGGCCTTCTCCTCCTCCTTGGCCAGGCGGCGGGCCTCGGCGCGCTCGGCGCGCGATGCCGCTTCCTTCTGTGCGAGCGCCTCCAGCTCCCGGTGCAGGATCTCCGCCTCTTCCAGGCGCTTCCTCTCGGAGGAGACCCGGACCCGCTCTGCCTCCCGGGCGGCGTCCTCCTCGGCCAGCCGGGCTGCCTCACCCGCCGCCACCCGCTCTGCTGCGCGACGACCGGTCTCCTCGGCCGCAGCCTGCTCGACGGCCAACATCTCGGCGGCCTGACGTCGGGCCTTCTCGGCCTTCTCGGCCTGCTCGGCCGCTGCCTGCTCGGCCGCTGCCTGCTCGGCCGCTGCGGTGTCCTGCTCCGCGGTGTCCTCGAGGTCGGCCACGGCGACGACCGGCAGCACCAGCTCGGGCCCGGCCGCGTCGACCGGCTCCAGCTCGTCCAGCGTGTCCAGCTCGAGCACCAGCTCCTCGACCGTCGCCTCGTCCGCCAGGGCGGTGGCAGCGCCGCCGTCCTGTGCGGCCGGGACTGCAGCGTCCCTGTCGTCCTCGCCGTCCTCGGCGCCGGGGCCGTCGACGCCGACGAGCCCGGCTTCGACAAGCCGCATGACGACCTGGCCGGCCTCGAACAGCGTGAACCCGCACTCGACAGCCAGCTCGGCGACGTCCCGGGTCCCGTCGACCTTGCACAGGAGGGCCCACTCGTTCGGGCCCAGAGCGACCTCGTCGGAGGGAGACGCGGCGTCCAGCATCGGTACCGCGGCAGGCCCCCCGGTGGCGGCGACGATGGTCTCCCACGTGGTGGCCCGCTCGCGCAGGTCGTCCAGCAGCACCGCGACGGGCGCGGGCGGGGCGACGTCCTGGCGGGTCTTCTTGTTCTTGCGGAACTTCCAGGCGGCGACCGGCCAGCCCAGCAGGTCGGTGAGTCCGTCCTTGAGCTGCTCGACGACGAACTCCTCGACCACGGAGACCTCGACGTAGCCCAGGTGCACGAGCAGCTCGCCCAGCCGCCAGCCCTGCAGCTCGGTGCGCTGGATCTCCAGCGCCTCGGCGAGTGCCTCAGGGGTCAGGGCGCCGCGGGACATCAGCCGGACACCGAGCAGGACCCGGCGGCCGGGGACGCTGACGGCGTAGACCTGACCGTCGCGCAGGTAGACCTCGGCCTCGTCGCCCTCCTGGTCGCGGACGAGGAGGCAGCCGGTGGCCCGCGAGTCGGCCAGGTCGCGCAGCACGGACTCGACGGTGTGGGTGAGGAGGGCACCCTCAGGCACGAGCTGCCTCCCTTCCCCGAGTTGTGGACGTGCCGGGCCGGACCACGCGTCGCTCCGCTCTCGCGGCGGTCGCCCGGTCCCTGATCGCATCGGCAGGACCGGCCGGAGTGTTGAGTGCGGTTCGCGCACCAATGTGCGGTACAACCGGCTCCCGCCGACCCTCTGCGCGCGCGAGGCCCGGCGCGGTTCGCCTGAGTCCGCTCCGGCGCCGCCTCCGGACGTGACACGATGCTCCGGTGGCACCGTCGCCTGCACCTCCCCGCACGCTGATCACGGTCGCGCCCACCGGGGCCGAGACCGCGAAGTCCGACGCGCCTGCCCTGCCCGTCACCCTCGACGAGCTGGTCTCCGCCGCCAAGGCCTGCGAGGCGGCCGGCGCCGCCATGGTGCACGTGCACATCCGCGACGACGAGGGCCGCCCGACCCTCGACCTGGGCCGCCTCCGGGCGACCGTCCAGGCCCTGCGCGAGTCCACGTCGCTCGTCGTCCAGCTCAGCACCGGCGGTGCGGTGACCGACCCGCTGGACGCGCGGCTTCGGGTCCTCGAGGCCGAGCCCGACTCGTGCTCGCTGACCTGCGGCACCACGAACTTCGGCGACGACGTCTTCCTCAACCCGTGGCCGTTCATGGCCGACCTCTTCCAGCGCAGCCAGGCGGCCGAGGTGGTCCCCGAGTTCGAGCTGTTCGACCTCGGGCACGTCGCCTCGCTGCACCGCCTGCTCGACACCTACGGGGCGCCGTACGGCGGGCAGGTGCACTGCGACCTGGTGATGGGCGTGCCCGGTGGGATGCCGGGCACGGCGGCGGCCCTCGTGGCCGCGGTCGCAGCACTGCCGGCCGGGTGCTCGTGGAGCGCCACCGGCATCGGCCGGACCTCGCTGGCCGTGGCCCTCGCGGCGCTGTCGGCCGGCGGGCACCTGCGGGTCGGCATGGAGGACACCTTGACCTTCGCCCGGGGCCGCCCGGTCACCGGCAACGAGGAGCTCGTCGCGCGAGCGGCCCAGCTCGCGGAGCTGGCCCAGCGACCGCCCATGAGCACCGACGAGGCGCGCGCCCTGCTGCGCGTCAAGGACCGAACGACACCCGAGAGCACGGGGGAGCCCCGATGACGACCAGCCACGAGCCCTACCCCAACGGTCGGCGCCGGATCGACAAGGTGCTCGCCGAGGACTTCGCCGCAGATGTCGGCGGTCTCGACCTCGACGAGCTCCGGTCCCGCCGTCGGGAGGCCGAGCAGGAGGAGGCGGACCTCTCCTACGTCCGCAGGATGCTGCAGGGCCGGATGGACATCCTGCGCGCCGAGCTGGCCCGCCGGGCCGGGGGCGGCGACAAGATCGTCGAGCACCTCTCCGCGGTGCTGGCCGACTCCGCCCGCAGCGACCACGGACTCGGCAGGTTCCTGCGGGTCGAGCCGTCCCGGGTCGACGAGCACCGCCGGCTGGTGGAACAGGTCATCGCCGACGTCGGCGTCTCCGACGTCGAGGGCCGCTCCGACGACGACCTGCGCGCGGCCCTCGGGCGCCTCGAGAAGTTCGAGCACGGCGTCTCCGAGGACCGGCGTGCCGTCCAGTCCGTGATGGACGCCCTCACGGCCGAGGTCGCGGCGCGCTACAAGAGCGGCAGTGCGACGGTGGACGACCTGCTCGCGGAGCGCTAGACCACCGTTCGCGACCCGCCGGTTGCTCGCCTTCCAGCGGGGGCCCCGACTGCTGTCGGGAACGCCCTTCTAGGGTCACGGGGTGGTCGACACCCCGCACGCTCCTCAGACCGTCGGTCCCGTCGTCGTCGCCGAGGTCGTGCGCTCGGGCTTCGTCGAGGGCCACCACCACGGCAGCGTCCTGGCGCTGGCCGCCGACGGCAGCCGGGTGCTGGCTCTCGGTGCGACCGACGTCCCGGTCTTCCCGCGGTCCTCGAACAAGCCGCTGCAAGCCGTCGGCATGCTCGAAGCCGGGCTCGACCTCGACGGTGAGCTGTTGGCCCTGGCCTGCGCGAGCCACTCCGGCGAGCCGTTCCACGTCGAGGGTGTACGGCGGGTGCTCAGCGCCGCGGGGCTCGACGAGTCGGCGTTGCAGACACCGGCGGACTGGCCGGTGGACGACGCCGAGAAGCTCGCCCTGGCCGCCGCCGGAGGGCGGCCCGCCCGCGTCCTGATGAACTGCTCCGGCAAGCACGCCGCGATGCTGGCCACCTGCGTCGCGAACGGCTGGCCGACGGACACCTACCTCGACGGCGACCACCCGCTGCAGGCCGGGCTCGCCCGGACCGTCGAGCGGCTGGCCGGCGAGCCGGTCACCGCGACCGGTGTCGACGGGTGCGGCGCCCCGCTGTTCGCGCTGACTCTCGCCGGGCTGGCTCGGGCGTTCGCCGCCGTCGCGACCGCGGCCCCTGGCACGCCGGGGAACCGGGTCGCCGCGGCGGTCCGGGGCCATCCGACGTGGCTCGGAGGCACCCGCCGCGACGTCACGGCGCTGGTCGCCGGCGTCCCCGGGCTTGTCGCCAAGGACGGCGCCGAGGGCGTCTACGCCGCCGCACTCCCCGACGGTCGGGTCGTCGCGCTCAAGGTTGACGACGGCGGCCAGCGTGCGCGACCGCCCGTGATGGCGGCGGCGCTGCGCGCGCTCGGTGTGGACGCGACCGTTCTCGCCGAGCAGGCCGAGACCCCGCTGCTCGGCGGTGGCCGAACGGTCGGGTCGGTCCGGGCGACGTTCTGACCGGCGTCCGGCGGGGAGCGTCGCGGTGAGCGAGCAGCGGCAGAGCGCCGAGGTCGTCGTGGTCGGCGCCGGCTCCGGCGGCCAGCCGGTGGCCCAGGCCCTGGCGGCCGACGGGGTCGACGTGGTGGCGGTGGAGGCGTTCCGGGTCGGGGGCGAGTGCCCGTACGTCGCCTGCATCCCGAGCAAGGCCCTGCTGGTCGCCGCCGCGGCCGGAGTCGACTGGGCCGAGGCCGTGCGCCGCCGCGACGAGGCCGCCGAGCACCGCGACGACACCGGCACGGCGAGGTCGATGGTCGATGGCGGTGTCCGGCTGCTCCGCGGCACCGCCACCGTGGCGGCCCCGGGGTCCCTCGCGGTGGTGACGCCCGCCGGCGACAGGGTCCTGCTGCGATGGACCGGGGCGCTCGTGCTCGGCACCGGCAGCCGGCCTGTGGTCCCGCCGGTCGACGGCATCACCGCCGTCGAGACCTGGGGGAGCGCGGACGCCTTGTCGACAGGTCAGTGCCCGGACCGCCTGCTGGTCCTCGGCGGTGGCGCCGTCGGCTGCGAGCTGGGCCAGGCCTTCGCCCGGCTCGGCAGCCGGGTGACCATGGTCGAGGTCGCGCCCCGGCTGCTCGCAGCCGAGCAGCCGTGGGTCGGCCACGCGGTCGCCCGGGCACTGCGGTCCGACGGGGTCGTGGTGCACCTGGATGCGGAGGCCACCCGGGTGGAGCGCGCGGACGACGGAGCGGTCCGGCTGCATCTGGCCGGCGGCGAGGTGATCGAGGCCGACCGGCTGCTTGTCGCCGGGGGGCGCCGGCCGAACGGCGACGGCCTCGGTCTCGAGGCGCTCGGGGTTCGACCCGACGGGGGTGCCCTGAGGGTGGACCCGCGCTGCCGGGTGCTGACGGAGGACGGCCCGCTCGACGACGTGTTCGCCGTCGGCGACGTGACCGACGTCGCGCCGTACACCCACACCGCGAGCTACCAGGCCGAGATCGTGGTCGACCAGCTGCTGGGCCGGGGGCGCGACGCCGACTACCGGGCGATCCCGCGGGTCGTCTACACCGACCCGGCGGTCTCGTGCGTCGGCGAGACCCAGCAGACCGCCGGTGGCGACCTGGTCACGGCGGCGTTCGACGTCGCGGACACCGCACGCGCGTTCGTCGAGCAGCCGGAGGTGGCCGGCCGGGTGGAGCTGCTGGCCCGTGCGGACGGCACCCTCGTCGGCGCCGCGGTGGTGGCCCGGGCGGCCGACTCCTGGGCCGGCGAGCTGGCGCTGGCGGTCCGCGCCGGCCTGCCGGCCGCCCTGCTCGCCGACCACGTGCACCCGCACCCGGCCTGGTCCGAGGCGCTGCATCCCGCGGCCCGCGAGCTGGCGAAGAGGGTCGCTGCCGTCGGCGGCGCCAACTAGGTTCGGACGGACGTGAGCACCATCGAGCTGTACGACGACGAGGTCCGCCTGCCCGGCGGCCCGCGCCTGGCGCTGCGCCGCGCCGACGGTGCCGGCCGACCCTTCCTGCTCGTGCACGGCCTGTCGTCCAACGCCAGGCTGTGGGACGGCGCCGCCCGCCGGCTCGCGACGGCGGGCCACCAGGTCGTCGCCGTCGACCAGCGCGGCCACGGCCGCTCCGAGCAGGTCGACGTCGGCTACACCACGCCGCAGTGCGCAGCCGACCTCGCCGCCCTGTGCGCGGAGCTGGGGCTCACCGGCGAGCGGGCACCCGTCGTGGCCGGCCAGTCGTGGGGCGGCAACGTCGTCCTCCACCTCGCCGTCGAGCACGGCGGTGTGGCCGCGGCGGCCTTCGTGGACGGCGGGTTCATCTGGCTCGCCGAGCGGTTCGCGACCTTCGACAAGTGCTGGGCCGAGCTCGCACCGCCGGTCATGGCCGACGTGAGCATGGCCGAGCTGACGGCGAGGTTCCGCTCCTGGTTCGCCGGCTTCCCGCCGGAGGGCCTCGAAGGACAGCTGGCCAACCTCACGGAGGTCGACGGCGTCGCCCGGGCCCGGCTGACACGCGAGCACCACCGGGAGATCGTCCGGTCGCTGTGGGAGGTCGACCCACGGCCGCTGTTCGGCAAGGTCGAGGTGCCGTCGCTGCTCGCCGTCGCCGTGCCAGCCGACGGGGAGGACCCGAGGGAAGGACCGCGGGTCGCCGAGGAGCTGCTGCCCGACGTCGTCGTGTCGCGCTACGTGGGCGCGCACCACGACCTGCACGCGCAGCATCCGGACCGGATGGCTGCCGACCTGCTCGACCTCGCCACGCGGGCGGAGGCGGCTCGGTGAGCCGGCTCGTGGTGATGGGATCCGGCGAGACGGCGCCGACCATGGTCAAGGTGCACCGCGAGGTGTTCGAGGACTGCCCGCCCGGCCCGGCCGTCATGCTCGACACGCCCTTCGCGTTCCAGCGGAACCGGGACGAGCTGGTGGCCCGAACCCAGTCGTACTTCGCGCAGAGCGTCGGTCGCGAGGTGTCGGTCGCGGTGTGGTCAGGAGAGGAGGACGCCGCCCAGCAGGAGAAGTCTCTCGCCCTGCTCGACCGGGCAGCCTGGGCGTTCGCCGGCCCCGGCAGCCCGACGTACGCCCTGGGCAGGTGGCGCGGCACGCCGGTGCCCGCGGCGCTGCTCGGCGTCGTACGCCGCGGCGGCACCGTGGTCCTCGGCAGCGCTGCCGCGCTCACGCTGGGCAGCCATGCCGTGCCGGTCTACGAGATCTACAAGGTCGGCGCCGAACCCGAGTGGGTGCCAGGGCTCGACCTGCTCGGCGAGCTCACCCGGGTCGCTGCCGCCGTCATCCCGCACTACGACAACAAAGAGGGCGCCACCCACGACACCCGGTTCTGCTACCTCGGCGAGGAGCGCCTCGCCGCGATGGAGGCCCAGCTGCCGGACGAGGTCGGCGTCCTCGGTGTGGACGAGCACACCGCACTGGTGATCGACGTCGTGGCGCGGACCGCGACGGTCTCGGGCAACGGCCTGCTCAGCGTGCGGCGCCGGGGTGCCACGACGACCTTCGCGGCCGGTGAGTCGCTCGGTCTCGACGACCTGTCCGCGATGCTGCGAGGCGAGCAGGCGACGCTCGCTGCTGCCGTCGCAGCCCCGGCGGCGGGCGTCGAGGAGGCCGCCGACGTCGATTCGCCCGCGCTGTCGCTGCGGGCCGAGGCGGACCAGGCTCGCGCGGACTTCGAGGCAGCGCTGAGCAGCCGCGACGTGGACGGCTGCGTCGCCGCCGTCCTCGGGCTGGAGCAGGCGATCGCCGCGTGGCAGGCCGACACGCTGCAGAGCGACGACGCGGACGAGGCGCGGCGGGTGCTGCGCGCCCTGGTGGTTCGGCTCGGCGAGCTGGCCGAGCGCGGTGCGGCCGACCCCAGGCAGGCCGTCGGGCCGTTCGTCGACGCACTCATCGACGTACGCCGGGCCGCCCGCGACGCGAAGGACTTCGCCACCTCGGACCTGGTGAGAGACCGTCTCGTCGCTGCCGGCGTCGAGGTCCGCGACACCGCCGAGGGCACCGAGTGGACCCTCTCGCCCGACGGCGCCTGACCCGCGGCACGCTCAGGGCCTGCCCTTTGTGAGCAGAGTCACCCGAACAGTTGCTTGCTGAGTGCTTGCCACAGTTAGCACCCTGGGTAAGACTCGGGACATGGCAACGCTGAAGGTCGGCTCGTTGGGTGAGTACATCCGCGAGCAACGCGAGTCGGCACAGGTGTCAATGCGCCAGCTCGCGAAGTCCGCCGGCGTCTCCAACCCGTACCTCAGCCAGATCGAGCGCGGGCTCAAGCGGCCCAGCGCCGAGATCCTGGCCCAGATCGCCAAGGGCCTGCGGATCTCGGCCGAGAGCCTCTACGTCCACGCCGGGTTCCTCGACGAGCGCTCCGGCGGCGACGTCGTGGCGGCGGTGCTCGCGGACACCGCACTGGGGGACCGCCACAAGCGCGTCCTGATCGACGTCTACGAGTCGTTCCGCGCCGAGCACGCGGCGGAGCAGGCGCGGGGCGCGACCCCGGTGCGCCGGACCGCCACGACGCCACGGTCCACCGCGAGGAAGGCGGCCGCCACCAAGCCGTCCGCCGGGAAGAAGTCGGCGGCCGCGAGCAAGCGCGCCGCCACCACGACCACCACCAAGTCCACCACCACGAGGAGGAGCTCCTGATGAGCCCCATCACCACGATCACTCGCAGCAAGCCGTTCTACGTCGTCGCGGGTGCGACCGACCTGGCCGTGAAGAACCTGCGTCAGGTGCCCACCAAGCTCTCGACGGTCAAGATCGAGCGCCGCGACCTCGAGAAGGCCGCCGCGACCCTGCAGGCCGAGGCCGTCGCCCTCCCGAGCAAGGCGCAGGCCAGCGCGCTCGGCCTCACCGGCGAGGTCGTCGGTCGTGCGGACGCCGTGTACGGCGAGCTGCTCGGCCGCGGTCGCAATGTCGTCGGCCGGATCCGTCGCCAGAAGGCCACCCAGGACCTGAAGAAGGACGCTGCTACCACCGTCCGCCGTACCAAGGCCACCCGCACCGTCGCCAAGACGTCGGCCGCCGAGACCACCAGCACCGCGAAGAAGGCCGCCAAGCGCACGACCACCGCGGCGAAGAAGCGGGGCACCACCACTCGCAGCACGGCCAAGTCGGCAACCACCGCGGCGCGCAAGACCAGCAAGTCGGCCGCCCGTGCCACCCGGGCCGGCGCCGCCAAGCTCGGCAGCTGACCCACCGGTCGACGGTCAGCCGGGACGCCTGGCGGACCGGTCGGCGCAGAACGCACGACACGGTACGACCGGGCCCCGGTCGCGGATCCACCTCCGCGGCCGGGGCCTCGTCGTCCGCGTCTCCCTGCCCCCGGCGTGATCCCTAGGCCCTGATGCTGTCGGACATCAGTGGACCGTCGTGTCCTGGTACGCCGGTGTGAGCTCGGTCCAGCGTTCGTGCCAGGCCGGGGCCGCGGCCTGTGCCGACCAGCCGTCGGCGTGTGCGGAGCCTTCACCGACGAGCGAACGTCCGAGGTCCTCCAGGTGAACCTGCCAGCCGGCTCCGTAGAAGTGGAGCTGGCCGACAGGCAGGCCGCGCTCCTCGACCACCAGCCTGGTCCGCGATCCCTCCGCGGTGAGCCACGCCTCGATCTGGGTCTCGTCGTCGCTTCCCGGTTCGGTCGTCATCAACAGATGGTGCGGGGCGTCGCACGCCTCGATCCTCGCCGGACCGGTCCACGTGCTCGTGAAGACGGCATGGACCGTCCCACCCACGCGCAGGTCACCCGTGACCTCGGCGATCCAGCGCGCCAGTCGCTCTGGTGTCGTGCAGGCCTTCCACATGTCGTCGATGTCGGTGTCGTACACGTCCTCCACCCGCACCGCTCCGCGGGTGTCGTCGAGCGCCAGCATCGTGCCGATGATCTTCACTTCTGTGCCTTCTTTCCTCGTGCGATCTCCGTGTGCAGGGCATCGAGCCGGTTCTGCCACAGTGCGCGGTAGTTCCCCAGCCACCCGTCCACCTCGACAAGCGCATCAGGGCGCAAGCTGTAGATCCTGCGCTGCGCCTCCTGGCGCACGTGGACGAGCCCGGCCTCCCGCAGGACCCGCAAGTGCCGAGACACGCCCGGGCGGGCGATCGGCAGTGCGTCGGCCAGCTCGCCGGCGGTCGCGGGATGGTCCCGCAATATCTCCAGCACCGTGCGCCTGCTCTGGTCGGCCAATGCCTGCAACACCGCGTCCACGAGGTGAATGTACCCGAACGGGTACGTACCCACAAGGGTACATTAGTACGTCAGTGCCGACGGCAGGAGGTGGGGAGGCGGAGCTCCGGCTCGCATCACCCCGTCACGGCTCGCCTGACGAGCCCGCTCATGCGGAGGGGGACGCACCTGCGGGGATCGGCACTCCTCGGCGCACGCCGCCCGCACCCTGGACAGCCGCGGTCAGGCGGGCTGCCACAGCTCGACCCGGTTGCCCTCAGGGTCGGTGACCCAACCGAATCGACCGACACCCTCCATGTCCTGCGTCTCTGCAACCACGTCCGATCCCTTGGAGCGCAGCTGGGCGAGCATGGCATCCAGGTCGCGGACCCGGAAGTTGAGCATGGTGGGCTGGGAGCGGGACCCGAAGTAGTCGGTGTCGGCCTCGAACGCCGCGAACACCGTCAGCCCGGCTCCCTGACGCCACAGGCCGTTCGCATCGGAGTCCAGGCCCAGGCAGTCGCGATACCAGGCGCTCAGGGCCTCCGGGTCCGCGGCCCGGATGAAGTATCCACCGATCCCCAGCACACGTTCCATGCCGCAAGATTGCCAGAACGGCGACCGGGCAGGCCCGGCACCACGTCGTCGCCCGCTTCGTGCGCCGCCTACGCCAGCTGGTCGCGACGGCGTGTCAGGTAAGCGGTTTCCGCGGTGTTGCCGGCCAGCTCGATGGCTCTGTCGTACGCCGCGCGTGACTCCTGACTGCAGCCGAGCCGGCGCAGCAGGTCGGCGCGGGTCGCATGGTAGGCGTGGTAGCCGGCCAAGGGGTCCTGGAGACGGTCGACAGCCGCCAGCGCCACCTCCGGGCCGTCGAGCTCGGCGACCGCGACGGCCCGGTTGAGGGCGATGACCGGCGAGGGGTCGAGGCGGACGAGCCGGTCGTAGAGCGCGACGACCTGCGACCAGTCGGTGTCGCGGACGTCACGGGCGGAGGTGTGCACGGCGTTGATCGCCGCGAGGATCTGGTAGGGCCCCGGCGCCGCCCCGGCGGCCAGGCGCTCACGCACCAGCCGATGGCCCTCGGCGACCATCGCCTGGTCCCAGGCCCCCCGGTCCTGCTCGTCGAGGGTGACCAGCTCGCCGGTCGGCGAGACCCGGGCCGTGCGGCGAGCCTCGGTGAGGAGCATCAGCGCCAGCAGCCCGGCCACCTCACCGTCCCGGGGCATGAGGGCGCGGAGCATGCGAGTGAGCCGGATCGCCTCGGTCGTCAGGTCGTGCCGTACCGGATCGGTGTCGGGGCCGGTCGCCAGGTATCCCTCGTTGAACACGAGGAACAGGGCGGCGAGGACGCCGGAGACACGTGCCGGGAGATCCTCCGGGGCCGGCAGCCGCCACGGGATCCGAGCCGTCCTGATCTTGGCCTTCGCGCGGGTGATCCGCTGACCGACGGTGGTCTCCTGCACCAGGAATGCGCGGGCGATCTCTGGCAGGGTCAGTCCGCCGACCATGCGTAGCGTGAGCGCCACGCGGGCCTCCATCGAGAGCGCCGGGTGGCAGCAGGTGAAGACGAGCCGGAGCCGCTCGTCGTCGATGGCGCCGACAGGCTCGGGCAGGTCGTCGTCGTACAACATCCGAGCCTCCCTCTGCTTGTCGTCGCGCTTGCTCTCGCGCCGGATCCTGTCGATGGCCTTGCGGTTGGCGGTGGTGGTCAGCCAGGCGCCGGGGTTGGGAGGTACGCCGTCGGCCGGCCACCGCTCGACCGCGGTGGCGAACGCCTCGGCAGCCGCCTCCTCGGCGATGTCGAGGTCACCGAAACGCCTGGCCAGGGAGGCGACCACCCGAGCCCACTCCTCGTGGTGGGCCTGGGTGATCGCCTCCCTGGCGTCGGTCACGCTCACTCGCCGAGGAACGGCCGCACCTCGACCTTCCGGTTGCAGGACTTCGACCCGTCGGCGGCGAGCTCGAGCGCCGCGTCGAGGTCCGGGGCCTCGATGATCCAGAAACCGGCGAGGTACTCCTTCGACTCCAGGAAGGGGCCGTCGGTGAACACCAGCTCGTCACCACGGTTGTCGATGACGGTGGCCGGGTCGGGCGACCCGAGACCGCCCGCGAAGACCCAGTGACCGTCGGCCCGGAGCCGGTCGTTGAACGCGTCGACGTCGGCCTCCTCGGTCGGGGTGGCCAAGCCGGTGCCGTCGTCGATCACGGACAACAAGTACTGCATCGCGGATCATCTCCTGTGATGTGGGGCGCCCCTCGTGGGTGGGGGCTCACCACTGCTACGAAAACCTCCGCCCCGATCCGACAGCGCTCTCCGGCGATCTTGCCAGGACTTTCCGGTACGCCGGTCGAGCCGGGCCGGGGCCTCCCGAGGCACGCAGGCTCGGGCCGCCGCACGCCGCGTGGGCAGTCACAACGACGGGGGACACCCAGTTAGGGTTGGAGGGGTGAACATCGTCGGCAGCGTCCAGACCTTCGTCCTGCTCGTGCTGGGCGTCGGCTCGCTGCTGCTCACCGGCTTTGCCTTCGTCGACGTGCTGCGCCGGCCCAGCGGGCTGTTCCCGAATGCCGGCCGGCTGCCCAAGGGGGCCTGGGTGGGCATCCTGCTGGCCGCGTTCCTCATCGCGATCCTCTTCTTCGGCTCGCCGTCGACGGTCGGCATCCTCAACGTCGCCGGCGTCATCGCCGCCGGCGTCTACCTCGCCGACATGCGACCGAAGCTCAAGCAGCTCGGCGGCGGGCGCGGCGGGTCGTCCGGCCCGTACGGGTACTGATGCCGGGCCGTCGCTGATGCCCGGCGGGCACTGATGTCGGGCGACGTCCACGGCCGGACCGGCAGGCTCGAGCTCGCCGACCAGTCGCTGCGGGAGTGGGACGCCACCGTCCTGGACTCCTCGGCCGAGGGCGTGGTCCTCGACAGGTCCGCGTTCTACCCGGGTGGCGGCGGGCAGCCACCGGACCACGGCGTCCTGCTCTGGGGCGGCGTGCAGACCAGGATCGTGGGGGTCCGCAAGGGGGACGACCTCGTCCTGGTGCCGGCCGAGGGCGATCCGGTCCCGCCGGCCGGTACGACCGTGCGCGGCGCCGTCGAGGACTCCCGGCGGACCGCCCTGATGCGTACCCACTCAGGTCTGCACCTGCTGTCCGGGGTCGTGCTCCGCGACTTCGGCGCCCTTGTCACCGGCGGCAACATGGAGCCGCTCGAGGCCCGGATGGACTTCAACCTCCCGGAGGTGCCGGAGGCCTTCAAGGAGCGGGTCGCCGAGGCCTGCGCGGCCGAGGTGGCGGCCGACCGGGCGATCGAGGTGAGCAACCTGCCGAGGGAGGCAGCCTTCGCCACCCACCCCGACCTGATCCGCACCGCCACCAACCTGCTGCCGCCCGAGCTCGAGGTGGTCCGCATCGTCGACATCGTCGGGCTGGACACCCAGGCAGACGGCGGCACCCACGTGACCTCGACCGCGCAGATCGGCCGGATCGAGGTCGTCAAGGTCGAGAGCAAGGGCAAGGGCTTCCGGAGGCTACGCGTCCGCCTGGTCGACGCCTGAGCCGGTCAGGTCGCTGCGGTGACTCAGCCACACCAGCAGCGGCTTGCCGTAGAACTCCGTGGAGAGTCCGCGCAGCTCGAGGTCGAGCCGTCGGCACACGGCCTGTGAGGCGACGTTGGCGCCGTCGGTGAGGGCGAGCACCACCGCGATGCCGGCACCGTGGGCGCGGCCGAGCGCGCCGCGGGCCGCCTCGGTCGCGTAACCGTGGCCCTGAGCGTCCGGGTGCAGGTGCCAGGCCACCTCGACCGGCGCGTCCGGCGCGGTCGAGCCGTCGACAGTCACCAGGGCGACGGTCCCGGCGACCAGCCCGCTCTCGCGCACCTCGACCGCCCACCACCCGGTGGGCCGCCCGCCCGCCCGCTCCTCGTCGTTGCGCAGCCGACCGCGGTCGATCCGCGCCTCGGCCGCCGAGACGGATGCCATCGGGGACGGCGCCGGCCCGAGGAACCGGACCACGTCGGGACGGGAGTACATGTCGTACATCCGTGCGGCGTCCGCCCGCGCCCAGTCCCGCACCACGAGTCGTTCCGTCTCGAACGCGACACGGGGCTGCGGCTGGCTGGTCACCTGGACATCGTGGCAGTGCAGGGCGACCGCACCGACCGCGTCGAGGTCGACGAGGTCTACGTGATCGCCGGGGGGTGCCGGTCGACCCGGTGGACCTTGTGCTGGGCCGCCTGCGCCAGGGGCTTGACCACGAGCAGGTCGATGTCGACGTGCGGCGGCCTGGTCACGCACCAGGCGACGCAGTCGGCCACGTCCTCGGCGGTGAGCGGCTCGGCGACGCCGGCGTACACCTTCGCCGCGCGCCCCTCGTCGCCGCGGAAACGCTTCACCGCGAACTCGTCGGTGCGGACCATGCCGGGCGCGATCTCGGTGACCCGGACCGGCTGCCCGTTGAGCTCCAGCCGGAGGGTCTCGGCCAGCGCCGCCGCCCCGTGCTTGGCCGCCGTGTAGCCGCCGCCGCCCTCGTAGACGATCCGTCCGGCGGTGGAGCCCATGACCACGACGTGCCCCCGACCGCTGGCCACCAGCGCCGGCAGCAGCGCCTGGGTCACCCGCAGCGCGCCGATGACGTTGACCTCGTACATCGCCCGCCAGTCCTCCGGGTCCGCGTCGGCGATCGGGTCCATCCCGACAGCGCCACCGGCGTTGTTCACCAGCACCGTCGCTGCCGGGACGGCGGCGGCCAGGGCGGCGACCGACCCGGCCGAGGTGACGTCGAGCGGGTGCGGGCGCAGCGCGTCGCCCAGCTCGGCGTGCAGCTCCGCGAGCCGGTCCTCACGCCTGGCGGCGGCGACCACCTGGTACCCCTCCTGGACCAGGCGTCGGGCGGTGGCCGCCCCGATCCCGCTGCTCGCCCCGGTGACGACCGCCGTGCCCCTGCTCGCGCCGCTGACCATGGGCGACATCCTCACCCCATCCGCCGCGGCGGCGACGCCCGGGGCCACGGGTTGGGCGGACGGGGAATCGGGCAGGATGCGCCGGGGTTGTCCCTTGGTTGGAAGCGGGTGTGTGCCCGACGGCGAGCGCGGAGGTCATGGCGTGGGCATGGCGAGGATGCCGGTCCGGGGACGACTGCCCCGGCGGGTGGCCATGGTGTCGGTGCACACGTCGCCGCTGGACCAGCCCGGCACCGGCGACGCCGGCGGCATGAACGTCTACGTGGTGGAGCTGTCCCGGCGGCTGGCTGCCCTCGGCGTCGAGGTGGACGTCATCACCCGCGCCACCAGCTCCGACCTGCCCCCGGTCGTCGAGCTCCAGCCCGGTGTCGAGGTGCGGCACGTCACGGCCGGCCCGTTCGAGGGGCTGGCCAAGGAGGACCTGCCGGCGCAGCTGTGCGCCTTCACCTCCGGGCTGATGCGCATCGAGGCGTCCCGGCCGCCGGGGTGGTACGACCTGGTGCACTCCCACTACTGGCTGTCCGGGCAGGTTGCGTGGCTGGCCGCCGAGCGTTGGGACGTGCCGCTGGTCCACACGATGCACACCATGGCCAAGGTGAAGAACCTGACGTTGGCCGACGACGACGCGCCGGAGCCGGTGGCGCGCGCCATCGGGGAGGCGCAGGTGGTCGCGGCCGCCGACCGGCTGGTCGCCAACACCGACGACGAGGGCCACCAGCTCGTCGACCTCTACGACGCCGACCCCGACCAGGTGGCCGTGGTGCCTCCCGGCGTCGACCTCGACCTGTTCTCCCCCGGGTCCCGGCTCGGGGCGCGCCGCGCCCTCGGGCTGCCCGGCGACGCCTTCGTCCTGCTGTTCGTCGGCCGGATCCAGCCCCTCAAGGCCCCCGACGTGCTGCTCCGGGCCGCTGCCGAGCTCGTGCAGCGCGACCCGTCGCTGCGGGACCGGCTCGTCGTGGCCGTCGTCGGCGGCCCCTCGGGCAGCGGGCTGGCCAGGCCTGAGTCGCTGCAGCGGCTGGCGTCCGACCTCGGCCTGCTCGACTGCGTGCGCATCGTCCCGCCGGTGCCGCAGGTCGGCCTGCCGGACTGGTACCGCGCCGCCGATCTCACCGTCGTGCCGTCCTACAGCGAGTCGTTCGGCCTGGTGGCGGTCGAGTCCCAGGCCTGTGGCACCCCGGTCGTGGCCGCCGCCGTCGGCGGGCTGCGCACCGCGGTCGCCGACGGCGTCTCGGGCGTCCTCGTCGACGGGCACGACCCACGGGCCTACGCCGACGTGCTCGGCGACCTGGCGGACGATCCGGAGCGGCGCGCCGCCCTCGCCCGCGGCGCCCTGCTGCACGCGGGCCGGTTCGGCTGGCCGGCCACCGCCGCCGGGATGATCGAGGTCTACTCCGAGTCGCTGCTCGAGCACGAGAGCCGGACCGCGCTCGCCGTCGGCCGGTGACGCCGGAGCAGGAGTCAGCGGCAGCCGTGCTGCGCGAGGCGGTCGGCGACCTCGAGCACGAGGTGCCGGCACCGGACACCTTCGTCGTGCAGCTGCCCGGTGAGAAGAAGCTCAAGACCACCGTGAGCCTTGTCGTCGGCGCACACTCGCTGTCCGTGAACGCCTTCGTGGCGAGGCATCCGGACGAGAACCACGAGGCCGTCTACCGCTGGCTGCTCGAACGCAACACCCGCATGTACGCCGTGGCCTTTGCCGTCGACCACCTCGGTGACGTCTACCTCACCGGACGGGTTCCGCTGCACGCCGTCACCTCCGACGAGGTCGACCGGCTGCTGGGTGCGGTGCTGGACGCCGCCGACTCGTCGTTCAACACGATCCTCGAGCTCGGGTTCTCCGCTGCGATCCGCAAGGAGTGGGCCTGGCGGCTCTCCCGCGGCGAGCCCACGTGGAACCTGCAGGCCTTCCGGCACCTGGCGCCCGGGGACGCGCCGCCCGAGCCGGAGCCCCGGTGAGGCGGGGGCGCGTCAGCCGCTGCCGGCCGGAGTCAGCCGGCAGCCTGGAACCGCAGACGGAGCAGGGGTAGCCCGGTGACACCGAGCCGGCGCACCGCCGGGACCCGGTTGGCGAGCGGGAAGACCCCGCCGTAGAGCGGCCCGCGTCCGCGCGCCGCCGTCAGCTCTCTCACCTCGGCGACCGACGGCAGCGCCGCCAGCCGGGCGCGCTCCGCCGCGTCCAGCGCCCAGGGCATCGCCGGGGTGACGTAGCCCTGCGGGGTCCGCATCCGGCCCTGGAGGGTGCGCCGGCTGAACCACCGGGGAACGCCGTCCAGCACCATGGTGGCGCCGGGGAAGCGCCGGCCGCAGCCGGCCACCAGCCGGTGCACCTCCGCCGGCTGGAGGTACATCAGCAGGCCTTGCGCGCTCAGCAGCACGTTCCGGCCGGGCCCGACCTGGTCCATCCAGGACTCGTCGACGGCCGAGCACGCCAGGGTCTGCCGCCGGGGCGGGTCCGGCGGCAGCAGCCGGTCGCGGACGGCCAGCGTCTCGGGCAGCTCGACGGTGAGCCACCGGACCCGCCCGTCGTCGATGCGGAAGAACTGGGTCTCCAACCCCTCGCCCAGAGCCACGACCGTGCCGCCCGGGTGCGCGCCGAGGAACCGCCGTACCTCGTCGTCGAAGCGGCGGGCGCGCAGTGCCTGCCACTGGCCCATGCCGCCGGTGCCGAACTTCTCGGCGAACGGGTAGTCGATCCGGTCGACGAGTTGAACCGCCATCGGGTCGGCCAGCACGCTGTCCGGACGGCGCGCTTCGCTCGCGCGCTGGTACAGGTTCCACAGCAGGGTCTCTGGCACCCCGTCCAGGTCCACCTTGGTGCGTTCCATCGGTCACCTCCACCTCGCGCGGTCCGTCAGTGGACCGCCTCCTCGGACTCGTCGCGGTTCGTGGGGACTGGCACCGGCACGGCGTCGGTCGCCTCGTGCTCGTGCCCGGTGGTCGGCTGCGTCGCCTGCAGCTCGCGCAGGCGCCGGCCGCGCGCCGGACCGACGGCGAGGTGCCCTGCCGCGGTCGCGAAGGACACGACCGCGCAGCCGACCCAGAGGGCGCCACCGCCGACATGCTGGTAGACCGCGCCGCCGAGCAGAGGAGCCGTGAGCGCGGCGAGGGAGAAGGAGAAGCCGAGCATTCCCTGGTACCGGCCGCGCAGCGCGGCGGGTGAGAGGTCGGCCACCACCGCCGGCGCCACCGCGGCGCCGATGACCTCCCCGACCGTCCACACCACCACCGTCAGCATGTACGCCGGCACGCTGGACGCCCAGGCCGTGGCACCGAAGCCGAGGCCGACGAACACCGACGCGACGGCCAGCACCCGGGACCTCGGGAAGAGCTGCAGCCAGCGCGTGAGCGGGACGGTCACCAGCACGATCAGCGCCCCGTTGAGCGCGATGACGGCGCCGTACTGCGACGGGCTCAACCCGTCGTCCCCCATCTGCACCGGCAGCGACGACAGGTGCTGCATGAACACGACGGCGAACAGGAACGTGAGCAGGATGAACGCGAGGAAGACGCGGTCCTGCAGCACGTCGGCCATCGAGCCGGGCCGGTCACCGCCCGCGGCCACGTCGTCGGGGCGCGACTCCGGGACCCGCAGGTACACCAGCATCGCGAACACCAGCGTCGTGACGGCGTCGACCAGGAACAGCGTGACGTAGCCGGACCGCGCGAGCAGGCCGCCGAGCACGGGCGCGATCGCGAAGCCGAGGTTGATCGCCCAGTAGTTCAGCGAGAAGGCCCGCACCCGGTCCCGCGGCGCGACGATGTCGGTCATCATTGCCGAGAACGCCGGCCGGGAGGCGTTGCTCGTCAGGCCGAGCACGGCTACCAGGCCCAGTACACCCGGCTGCGACGTCGTGAACCCGAGAGCCAGCAGGGTCGCCGCCGTGCCGAGCTGGCTGCCCAGCAGCACCGGTCGGCGGCCGAGGCGGTCGGCGAGGACGCCGCCGACCAGGCTCGCCACCACGCTGCCCAGCCCGAAACCCGCGAGCACCAGGCCGACGAACGACGGTGTCAGGTCGAGCTCGTCGGTCAGGTAGAAGGCGAGGAATGGCAGCACGAAGGCGCCGGCCCGGTTGACGAGCGTCCCTGCCCACAACCACCAGAACGTCGGTGGCAGCCCTGACAACGTCGGGCCCAGCACTCCCCGTAGCAATCTCACCAGCAGGACGGTAGGGCGACCGGCCGACAACCTCGACCCGGTTTCGAGCCGGCGCCCGGGCTCTCGCGCCGGAGCGAGGGGCCGCGCCGGTTGAGGCCGGCGACCGGGTCGGCGGGCCGCAGGAGCCGGGCTCCTGCGACCCGCCGGGCGGTCAGCTGAGGATGACTCCGCCGCCGCCGGGGTCGCCCGGGTCGGTGGGCACCGGCGCGGTGCAGTCACCCTTCTTGTAGCCGCCGTTCCCGCCACCAGCCGGGTCGCTGTGCGGGTTGCCGCCACTCGAGTTGTGACCGCAGTTGCCCCAGCCGTTGTCCCCGCCGTTGGCCGACGGCGCGACCGGGACGACCGGGCCGGCGGGACGGTTGGGCGTGCCGGCTGCGGCGAGCGCCGGCACGCCGCCGACGGCCACGAGGGCCACCGCCAGAGCGCCGGCCGCGATGATGTTCTTCATAGGCATCCTTCCTGGGAGCCGGGCAGAGAGAGATCCCGGACTCGTCGTCATCGGCAGCTGCCCCTGCCGGCCTTGAGGCCCGCCGGCGGTCCGGGAGCACCTCTGGCCGTTCGGATCCCCGAGGCGAGCCGTTCGGCCCAGCCCGCTCGTCGGGGCGAGCGGCCGCGGCCAGCAAGCCGTCTGGCAGGCTCGGCGGCATGAGCGCGACGTACACGCTGGTGCTGCTCCGCCACGGGCAGAGCGACTGGAACCAGAAGAACCTGTTCACCGGCTGGGTGGATGTCGGCCTCACCGCGCAGGGCGAGGCGGAGGCACGCCGCGGCGGCGAGCTGCTGCGCGAGCGCGACCTGCTCCCCGACGTCCTTCACACCTCGGTGATGCGGCGGGCGATCCAGACCGCGCAGATCGCCCTGGACGCGGCCGACCGGATGTGGCTGCCGGTGCGCCGGTCGTGGCGGCTGAACGAGCGGCACTACGGCGCGCTGCAGGGGAAGGACAAGAAGCAGACTCTGGAGGAGTTCGGCGAGGAGCAGTTCATGCTCTGGCGGCGGTCCTACGACACCCCGCCGCCACCGCTGGCCGACGACGACAAGTGGTCGCAGGTCGGCGACCCGGCCTACACCGCGCTCCCCGACGAGGTCCTGCCGCGCACCGAGTGCCTCGCCGACGTCGTCGACCGGATGCTGCCCTACTGGTACGACGCGATCGTGCCCGACCTACGGGCCGGTTCGAGCGTCCTCGTCGCCGCGCACGGCAACTCCCTGCGCGCCCTGGTCAAGCACCTCGACGGCATCTCGGACGACGAGATCGCCGGCCTGAACATCCCCACCGGGATCCCACTGCTCTACGCGCTGGACGCCGACCTGCGCCCGACCGTGGCCGGCGGCGAGTACCTCGACCCGGACGCAGCGGCCGCCTCCATCGAGGCCGTCAAGAACCAGGGCCGCTGAGCCCAGCGGGGGGGGTAGGTCAGACCGTCTCGACCGCGGGCTCGGGGTACTGGCCGGTCACCAGGTAGATCACCCGGTGGGCGACCGAGACCGCGTGGTCGGCGAACCGCTCGTAGAACCTGCCGATCTGGGTGACGTCGATCGCCTGCTCGACGCCGTACGGCGAGTTCTTGTCCAGCAGCTCGTTGAACAGCGCCCGGTGCAGCTGGTCCATCTCGTCGTCGTCGCGCTCCAGCTCCATCGCCGCCGCCACGTCGTGCTTGGCGATGACGCTGCCCGTCTTGGCGACCAGGCGCTCGGCGACCTGGCTCATCTCGACGATGGTCGAGCGCAGCTCGGCCGGGATGGCGGACTCCGGGAACCGGCGCCGCGCGATCCGGGCCACGTGCCGGGCCAGGTCGCCCATCCGCTCCAGGTCGGCGCTCATCCGCAGGCTGGTGACGATGGTGCGCAGGTCGGTGGCCACCGGCTGCTGCCGGGCCAGCAGGTCGAACGCCTTGCGGTCCAGCTCGTCCCGCAGCGCATCGACAGCGTCGTCCGCGGCGATGACGCTCTCCGCCAGCGCCAGGTCGGCGTCCTGCAGAGCGGTCGACGCCCGGTTGATGGCGGACCCGACCAGCCGGGTCATCTCGACGAGCGAGTCGCTGAGCGAGTCGAGCTCCTCGTGGTATGCGTCACGCATCGGTGCTTCCTTCGTCGTTGTCGTCCGTCGGGTCGTGCTCGTGGTCAGGTCCGTGCTCGTCGTCGACGGCACCGGCGTGCGGCGCACGGATCCGGTCGACGGGCCGCAGCCTCTCAGCATCGTGTGAACGCGCCCCGGAGCCGAGGTGAACAGCAGGCTAATCCAGGGCGATCAGCCCTGCTCCGGCCCGACTCTGCGACCTGGCGCACCTACGATCTGCGGTGTGGACGCGCTGCTGGTCGGCCTCGCGGCCGTCGTCGGCGTGCTCGTCGGCGCGGGCGCCGCGCTGGCTACCCGTGCCAGCGAGCGGGAGCAGCGCACGGCGACAGTCGACGAGATCACCCAGCCCACGCTGCCCCCGGGTGCCGCCGACGTGCTGTCCCTGCTGGGCTCCTCGGCCGTGGTCCTGGACGCCGAGGACCGCGTGGTCCGGGCCAGCCCCGCCGCGTACGCCCTCGGCCTGGTGCGCGAGCAGCGGCTCCTGTCCGACGAGCTGCTCGACATGGTCCGCCAGGTCCGGCGCGACGGCGAGATCCGCGACCACGAGCTCGAGCTGCCGCGGGGACCGATCGGCTCGGCGACGCTGGCGATGCGCGCCAGGGTGGCCCCGCTGGGCTCGACGCTGGTCCTGGTCCTGGTGGAGGACCGCACCGAGGCACGCCGCGTCGACGCCGTGCGCCGGGACTTCGTGGCCAACGTCAGCCACGAGCTCAAGACCCCTGTCGGCGCGATGGCCCTGCTGGCCGAGGCGCTGGTGGACGCCGCCGACGACCCCGAGGCCGTACGCCGGTTCGCCGGCCGGATGCAGCACGAGTCGCAGCGGCTCACCCGCCTGGTCCAGGACGTGATCGAGCTGTCCCGGCTGCAGGGCCACGACCCGCTGGAGTCGCCGACGATGGTCAGCCTCGACGAGGTGGTGGCCGAGGCGGTCGACCGCAGCCGGCTGACGGCGGAGGCACGGGACGTCGCACTCGTCTGCGGCGGCATGCACGGCCTCACGGTGAGGGGTGACTCCCGTCAGCTGGTGACCGCCGTCGGCAACCTCGTCGACAACGCGGTCCGCTACGGCCCCGCCGGCAGCCGGGTCGCTGTGTCGATCAGCCAGCTCGACGGGCCCAGCGGCAAGCTCGTCGAGCTCTCGGTCACCGATGAGGGTCCGGGGATCGCCGAGGCCGAGCGGGAGCGCATCTTCGAGCGGTTCTACCGGGTGGACGGCGCGCGCTCGCGCGACACCGGTGGCACCGGTCTCGGGCTCTCGATCGTCAAGCACGTGGCCGCCGGTCACGGCGGCGAGGCCACCGTGTGGAGCCTCGAAGGGACCGGCTCCACCTTCACGCTGCGGCTCCCCGTCGCGGCCGGGACGGAGAGACGTCAATGACGTCGGAGGGACAGAGATGACGCGGATCCTGGTCGTGGAGGACGAGGAGTCGTTCCGCGACGCCCTGTCGTACATGCTGCGGCGGGAGGGCTTCGAGGTGGAGCTGGCCGAGAACGGGCCGAGCGCGCTCGAGGCGTTCGAGCGCAACGGGGCCGACCTGGTGCTGCTGGACCTCATGCTGCCCGGCCTGCCCGGGACCGAGGTGTTCCGCGCCCTGCGCGCCAAGGCCGCCGTACCGGTGATCATGCTCACCGCCAAGGACGGCGAGGTCGACAAGGTCGTCGGGCTCGAGCTCGGGGCCGACGACTACGTGACCAAGCCCTACTCGGCGCGGGAGCTGGTGGCGCGGATCCGCGCCGTGCTGCGCCGCCGCGGCGAGCCGGACGAGCTGGTGCCGGCCACCGTCGAGGCCGGCCCGGTGCGGATGGACGTCGACCGGCACGTCGTCAGCGTGCGGGGAGAGGCTGTCGGAATGCCGCTGAAGGAGTTCGAGCTGCTCGAGCTGCTGCTGCGCAACGCCGGCCGGGTGCTGACCCGGGGCCAGCTCATCGACCGGGTCTGGGGCTCGGACTACGTCGGCGACACCAAGACCCTCGACGTGCACGTCAAGCGGCTGCGGGCCAAGGTCGAGCCCGACCCGGGCGCGCCGCAGCACATCGTCACGGTGCGCGGTCTGGGCTACAAGTTCGAGCCCTGACCAGCGGCTACTCCGCGACGGCGGTCGGTGCCGGCGTGATCGAGGCGTAGGGGCCGGTCGCCGGCACCACGACGGTCTCGATCGTCAGCGGGTCGGCCCGGCGGAACGTCATCGTCACGGTGATGGTCTCGCCGGGCAGCTTCGTCAGCCCGGTCATGGTGGCCGACGGCCGGGTGCCCGCGCCGAGGCGGACGGCGGAGCTTCGGCGCAGGGTGCCGTCGCCGGTCAGGTCGACGGTGCCGTCGGGGCTGCTGATGTCGACGAGCTCGTCCGCCTTGGTCCCCCGGTTGACGATGCTGGCGCTGATGACCCCGGCGGTGCCGCTGTTGCTCGAGACGACGAGTGCGTTCAGGATCCGCAGCTGGCCCGAGTTGGCCAGGACACCGTCGCTGGGGGCGTAGGGCTCGATCGAGGTGGCGTCGAACCCGGCCGAGCACCCGGCCAGCGGCGCGACGGCAATGGCCGCAGCGGCCACGGTGAGGACTCTGGTCCGGCGGGTGCGCTCCACGGCCGGAAGAGTACCGACAACTCCGCGGCGGCGCGCCGGGGACCGACCCCGTCGACGTGCTCCGATCCCCGGCCCGGGGAGCGGCCGTCGTCAGCCCAGCTGCGGGGCCCGGGCGACGAGCAGCGCGACGGCGACGGCTGCGGTCACGACGGCCAGGAGGAACGGCCTCCGTCGCCCGGTGCCGGTGCCCGCGGCGTCGCCGAGGACGCCCGCGACGCCGGCCGCAGCCGCCGCGCCGCACGCGACGACGAGTCCCGCCCAGGCCCACCACGGCGGCCGTCCGGGACCGAAGGTCACCACGACGACGGCGAGGGCGAGCAGGGCCGCCCCGCACCCCGCCGACCGCGCGCCCCCGAGTCGCTGCGGCAGGCCACGGACACCGGCGGCAAGGTCGTCCGCCACGTCCGGCACCACGTTGAGGAAGTGCGCCCCGGTGCCGAGCAGGGCGCCGGCGGCGACCAGCCACCACGGCGGCGGCGGGTGCCCGGGGAGCCCGAGCGTGAGGAAGGCGGTGAGCAGGCCGAAGCTCACGGCGTACGGGAGCCAGGACAGGAGGGTGCGCTTGAGACCCAGGTCGTAGGCCCACCCCCCGGCGACCGCGACCAGGTGGACGGCGCCGGCCCGCCACCCGCTGGCCAGCGACAGCGGCACGCAGGCGGTGACCGCGGCGGCGCACGCCGTCGTGACGATGCCCGGCGGGATCCGCCCTGTGGCCAGTGGCTTGTCCCGCCGGCCGGCCGCCCGGTCGCGGTCCCGGTCCACCAGGTCGTTGAGCCAGCCGATCGACAGCTGGCCGGTCAGGACGGCGGCCCCGACGAGCAGGACGCCGGTCGCGGACCGTCCCACGGCGGCGGCAACTGCCGTCGCCAACGCGGTCACAGCGAGGGTGGGCAACGGGTGCGACGCCCCGAGGAGTGCCCGCAGATGCATGGGGACACCCTCTCTGTCAAGGCCGTGACCTGCGCAAACGGGGTGATGACAGCGCAGAGTGACGTCCGTCACCGTGTTATTCTGGGGGTCACGAAAGGGGCCTGACACTTATGACGTTCAAGGTCGGCGAGACGGTGGTCTACCCGCATCACGGGGCAGCGCTCATCGAGTCCATCGAGACCCGCACGATCAAGGGGGAGGACAAGCTCTACCTGGTCCTCAAGGTCGCCCAGGGCGACCTGACGGTCCGGGTCCCGGCCGAGAACTGCGATCTGGTGGGCGTCCGCGACGTCGTCGGCCAGGAGGGCCTCGAGCAGGTGTTCGAGGTGCTGCGGGCACCGCACACCGAGGAGCCGACCAACTGGTCCCGGCGGTACAAGGCCAACCTGGAGAAGCTCGCGTCCGGCGACGTGATCAAGGTCGCCGAGGTCGTGCGCGACCTCTGGCGCCGCGACAAGGACCGCGGCCTGTCAGCCGGGGAGAAGCGGATGCTCGCGAAGGCCCGCCAGATCCTCGTCAGCGAACTCGCGCTCGCCGAGCACACCAACGAGGACAAGGCCGAGGCCATCCTCGACGAGGTCCTCGCCTCCTAGCCCCACCCGCTCCGCCCGCGCCGCCGCCCCCTGCCGGGGACGGCGGCGCGCGTCGTCGGTTGATGTTCGGTCGTGCGTCCGACCGGCAGGGAGCGACTGCCTCGGCCGACGAAGGCCTCCGCCGCCCGGCCACTAGGGTTCTGGGCGTGATGGCGCCCCGTCTGCGCCGCGTGCCGAACGCGGTCGTCGAGCTGCTGCGCCTGTGCGTGGTCGTCTTCTTCGCGGGGGTCGGTTTCTACGTCGCCGACGCCGTGGACAGCTCCGGCGAACCGGTGCTCGGCGCGTTCACGGTGGTCGGGCTCGGGGTCGTGCTGGGCTCGGCGCTGGGCTTCGTGCTCGGCGGGGTGCTGGGGCGCGGCACGCTGGCCGCGGTCCGGCAGACCGAGGCGGGCCTGCGCAGCACCTCGGCCGAGCAGATCGTCGCCGGGGTGATGGGCGCGGTGGTGGGCGTCCTCGTCGGGGCCGGGGTCACCTGGCCGGTGCTCCTGCTCGGGCGCCCGCTGCTGACCTTCCCGCTGTTCGTCTTCGTCCTGATCGCGCTCGGCGCGCTCGGCTACCGGCTGGGCACCGCCAAGCGCGAGGCGGTGCTGGGCATCTTCGGTGGCCGGGTCGGCATGGCCGACCGGCCGGTGGCCACCGCGGCCCTGCCGCGGGTCGTGGACACCTCGGTCGCGATCGACGGACGCATCATCGACGTGGTGCGGGCCGGCTTCCTGCACGGGCAGATGCTGGTGCCGGCCGCGGTGCTGGCCGAGCTGCAGGGCCTCGCCGACGCCGGCGACGACGGCCGCCGGGCCAAGGGCCGCCGTGGCCTCGAGGTCCTCGAGGTCCTGCGCCGCGAGCCCGGGATCGAGGTCGAGGTGCTCGAGACCGACGTCCCCGGCGTACCCGAGGTCGACGCGAAGCTGGTCCGGATCTGCCTCGACACCGGTGCGGCCCTGCTGACGCTGGACACCAACCTGGCGAAGGTGGCGGGCCTGGCCGGCGTCCGGGTCATGAACCTGCACGGCCTGGCGCTCGCGCTGCGCCCGCCGGTGGGCGCCGGCGACGAGGTCAGCGTCCTGCTGCTCAAGGCCGGCAAGGAGGCCGGCCAGGCCGTCGGGTACCTGGACGACGGGACGATGGTCGTCGCCGAACGGTCCCGCGCCGGTATCGGCGGCGAGGTGCCGCTGCGGGTCACGAGCGTGCTGACCACGGCGAACGGACGGATGGTGTTCGCCAAGCCGGTGGGCGAGCCGCTGTGACCGAATCGTGAGCGGAGCCGTGGTGGCAGCAGTCGTGCCCGCCGCCGGACGCGGCGAGCGTCTCGGTGGCGCCGAGGCGAAGGCGCTGGTCCCGCTCGGCGGGGAGCCGATGCTGGCCTATTCGGTGCGCACCCTGGCGTCGGCACGGGTCGACCTGGTGGTGGTGGCCGCGCCGCCCGGTCGGGCCGACGAGGTCGCCGCGCTGCTGGCCGACGGGCACCCGGGCGCCGATCTTGTCGTCGTGGAGGGCGGCAGCTCTCGGACCGCGTCGGTGCGGCGGTGCCTGTCGGTGCTCCCGGCGAGCGTGGAGGTGGTGCTGGTGCACGACGCCGCGCGCCCGCTCGTCCCGGCCGGCCTCGTGGACGCCGTGGTCGCCGCTGTCGAGGCGGGGGCAGGGGCTGTGGTGCCCGGGCAGCCGGTGATCGACACGATGAAACAGGTCGACGCCGGAGGAGCGGTGCTGGCGACTGTCGACCGCACCACGCTGCGTGCCGTGCAGACCCCGCAGGGCTTCCGGCGGGCTGTGCTCGTCGAGGCGTACGGCGAGCGGGGCGAGGCGGTGACCAGCGACGACGCGGGGCTGGTGGAGCTTGCCGGCGGCCGGGTGGTGGTCGTGCCGGGGGCCGAGGAGGCCTTCAAGGTGACCCGGCCGATGGACCTGGTCCTGGCCGAGGCCGTGCTGGCGCGGCGCGGGGGCGTCGATGCCTGACGGGCTGCCCCGGGTCGGCACCGGGGTCGACGTCCATCCGCTCGTGCCGGGCCGGCCGATGCACCTGGCCGGGTTGCACTTCCCGGACGAGTCGGCCGGCTGCGCGGGGCACAGCGACGGCGACGTGGCCGCGCACGCGGCGTGCGACGCCCTGCTCGCCGCGACCGGGCTGGGCGACCTCGGCTCGGTCTTCGGCACCGACGACCCGCAGTGGGCCGGCGCCTCCGGGGTCAGCCTGCTCGCCGAGGTCGCCCGCCTGGTTCGGGCCGCCGGCTTCGAGATCGGCAACGTCTCGGTGCAGGTGGTGGGCAACCGGCCCCGGCTCGGTCCGCGGCGGTCCGAGGCGGAGGCTGCCCTGAGCGCGGCCGCCGACGCCCCGGTGTCGGTGTCCGCGACCACGACCGACGGGCTGGGCCTCACCGGCCGCGGGGAGGGCCTGGCCGCCGTGGCGAGCGCGCTTGTCGCGCGCCAGTAACCTTCCTCGGGTGACCTTCCGGCTCTACGACACCGCCACGCGGTCCGTGCGCGACTTCGTGCCCCTCGTCGAGGGCAAGGTCGGCATCTACCACTGCGGGCTCACGGTCCAGGGCGCCCCGCACATCGGGCACATCCGCAAGGAGGTCGTGTTCGACGTCCTGCGCCGGTGGCTGGAGCGTTCCGGGCTCGAGGTCACCATCGTCGCCAACCTCACCGACATCGACGACAAGATCCTGGTGAAGGCGGCGGAAGCCGGGACCGACTGGTTCGCGCTCGCCTACGCCAACGAGCGGGCGTTGCACGCGGCGTACGACGTGCTGGGCTGCGAGCCCCCGACCTACGAGCCGCGGGCCACCGGACACATCACCGAGATGGTCGAGCTGATGGGCGCGCTCATCGAGAAGGGCCATGCCTACGCGGCCGGCGACGGGTCCGGCGACGTGTACTTCGACGTGCGGTCCTGGCCCGAGTACGGCCGGCTGTCGAACCAGCGCATCGACGACATGAGTGCGGCCGAGGACGCCGACCCGCGCGGCAAGCGCGACCCGCGTGACTTCGCGCTCTGGAAGGGCCACAAGCAGGGCGAGCCGGAGACGGCGTCCTGGCCGACGCCGTGGGGACGCGGACGCCCGGGCTGGCACCTGGAGTGCTCGGCGATGGTCGGCAAGTACCTCGGCCCGGAGTTCGACATCCACGGTGGCGGGCTGGACCTGCGCTTCCCGCACCACGAGAACGAGCTGGCGCAGTCCACTGCGGCGGGGCGGCCGTTCGCCCGCTGGTGGATGCACAACGCGATGCTCAACCTGGGCGGCTCGAAGATGAGCAAGTCGGTGGGCAACACCATGCTCGTCTCCGAGGTCGTGAAGCGGGTCCGGCCGGTCGAGCTGCGCTACTACCTGGTGGCCTCGCACTACCGCTCGATCGTGGAGTTCTCCTTCGAGGCCCTCGACGAGGCAGCCTCTGCCTACCGGCGGATCGAGGGCTCCGTCCGTCGCGCCGCCGAAGTTCTCGGCGAGAGCACGCCGGGCGACCCGGCGGCAGCCGGCGGCATGCTGTGCACCGAGTTCGTCGAGGCCATGGACGACGACCTCGCCGTGCCGGCCGCGCTCGCGGCTCTGCAAGCCGTCCTCCGCGAGGGCAACAAGCTCGTCGCCGATGGTCCGTCCCCGGCGCTTCGCGGCACCTGGCTGTCGGTACGCGCGATGCTCGACGTGCTCGGGCTGGACCCGTTCTCCCCGACCTGGGCCGAGCGCGCCGGGTCGGGTGCGTCGTCGGACCTGAACAGCGTCGTCGACGCGTTGGTCCGGGTGGCGCTGCAGGAGCGCGCCGAGGCGCGTGACCGCAAGGACTGGGCCGCGGCCGACCGGGTGCGGGACGCGCTCGCCGCGGCCGGCGTCGTCGTGGAAGACACACCGTCCGGCCCGCGCTGGACTCTCGCCGACGAAGGAAGCTGACGTGGCCGGCAACAGCGAACGGCGGGGTGCCAAGCGCAACCCCGGTTCCAAGAAGGGCCAGACCGTCGGCTCCGGGGCGCAGCGCCGCAAGGCGCTCAAGGGCAAGGGCCCGACCCCCAAGGCCGCCGAGCGCCCAAGCCACCCGGCTCACCGCAAGGCCCGCTCCGCCGCGAAGCGGGCGGGTGCGTCCGGCGGCCGGTCCGGGCCCCGGCCGGGCGGTTCCCGGCAGTCGGGCAACCGCAAGGCACGGGACGCCGGCGGCGGGCCCGAGTGGGTCGCCGGCCGCAACCCGGTGGTCGAGGCACTGCGCGCCTCGGTGCCGGCCACCGCCCTGTGGGTGGCCGAGCGCATCGACTCCGACGACCGGGTGCGCGAGTCGATGAAGCTCGCCTCCCAGATGGGCGTCCCGCTCATGGAGGCCTCCCGCACGGAGCTCGACCGGGTGGCCGGCGACCATAACCAGGGCCTGGCCCTGCAGGTCCCCGCGTACGAGTACGCGCACCCGGACGACCTGCTGGCGCGCGCCGTCGAGTCCGGTACGGCGCCGTTGATCGTTGCGCTGGACGGCGTCACCGACCCGCGCAACCTGGGTGCCGTGCTTCGGTCCGCCGCGGCCTTCGGTGCCCACGGCGTGGTGGTGCCCACCCGCCGCGCCGCGGGCGTCACGGCCACGGCCTGGAAGGTGTCCGCCGGTGCCGCCGCACGCGTGCCGGTCGCCAGGGCGACCAACCTCACCCGCGCCCTGGAGGCGTACAAGGCGGCCGGCCTGTACGTCGTGGGGCTCGACGGCGAGGCGCCGCTCGACCTCGCCGACGTCAGGGTCGCTGCGGACCCGCTGGTCCTCGTCGTCGGTTCCGAGGGCAAGGGGCTGTCCCGGCTGGTGCGCGAGACCTGCGACCAGGTGGCCGGCATCCCCATCAGCTCCGCCGCCGAGTCGCTGAACGCAGGCGTGGCGACGGGCATCGCGCTCTACATCGCGACGCGACGACGGAGCGAGGGACGAGCGTAGGAGGAGCACGCGCGGGGGTTCGCGACGCGACGACGGAGCGAGGGACGAGCGTAGGAGGAGCACGCGCAAGGATTCGCGACGCGACGACGGAGCGAGGGACGAGCGTAGGAGGAGCACGCGCAAGGATTCGCGACGCGACTACCCCTCGTCGCCGGACGGGTCGTAGGGGGACTCCACGGTCGGGGTGCCGATCCGAGAGCCGAGCACGGCCTGCTCGTCCGGCTTGTGGGCGAGGACCTCCGCGACGTACGACGCGGCAGCCGGCATCAGCCCGACGTCGGTGCCCTGTCGCTCGGACAGGAACCACCGGTGCTCGAGGACCTCGTGGAAGATCTCGGCCGGCTCGAGCTTCCCGCGGAGCTCCCGCGGCACCGAGCGGACCACCGGCTCGAACGAGTCCGCCAGCCACCGGTGGGCCACGATCTCCTCCGACTCGCCCTGCACGTTCGTGGCGGCGCGGTAGGCGTCGAGGTCGTTGAGCAGCCTGCGCGCCTGGTTCTCCTCGACGTCCAGCCCGGTCAGCCTGATCAGCCGGCGGCTGTGGTGCCCCGCGTCGACCACCTTCGGCTCGAGCTGCACGGTCCGGCCGTCGATGTCGGTGACGATGTTGAGCTCCGCCACGTCGAAGCCGAGCTCGTTGAGCCGCCGGATCCGCTGGTCGATGCGGTACCGCTCGCCGGTGTCGAAGGTCTCGGCGCCGAGCAGCTCCTGCCAGAGGTCGTTGTAGCGCTCGACGACCCGGTCGGCGATCTCGACCGGGTCGATGGACGGGTGCAACAGGGTGCCGGCGTCCAGGTCGAGCAGCTCGCCCGCGATGTTGGTGCGCGCCAGGTCCACGTCGTAGTTGCGTTGCCCGGCGCTCAGCGTCCCGTGCATCTCGCCGGTCTCGGCATCCACCAGGTAGGCGGCGAACGCGCCGGCGTCGCGGCGGAACAGCGTGTTGGAGAACGAGCAGTCACCCCAGTAGAAGCCGGCGGTGTGCAGCCGGACGAGCAGTGCCGCCAGCGCGTCGAGCAGCCGCATCGCGGTGTCCGGCCGAAGGGTCGAGGAGAACAACGCGCGGTACGGGAGCGAGAACTGGAGGTGCCGGGTGATCAGCGCGGGGTCCAGTGGACCCCCTTCCGCGTCCTCGCGGCCGGACACGACAGCGGCTGCCTCCACCGCCGGCATCTCGCGTCGCTCGAGCTGGCGCAGCAGGCCGTACTCGCGCAGTGCTGCGGTCTCGGCGATCTCCTTGACGGCGAAGACGGCCTCGCCCAGCCGCACGAACCGGACGACGTGCCGCGAGATGCCGCGGGGGAGCGCCACCAGCTGGTCGGCCGGCCAGTCCTCCAGGGGGATGTCCCACGGCAGGTCGAGCAGCGCCGGGTCGCTGGGCGCGGCCAGCAGCTGCAGAGCCATGGGTCACATGGTGCCGGACGGCGGACGCGCGCAGGGCGCGCCTCCCGACTGGGGAGACGCGCCCTCGGCGGTCGGGTGTGCCGGCTCAGGTGGGCAGCCGCTTCCCGTCCACCGTGGAGAACAGGTGCACGTGGCCCGGTTTCGGTGCGAAGTTGACGCTCTCGCCCTTCTCCGGCGGTTTGCGACCGTCCACCCGGGCGATGACGTCGAGGTGCTGGCCGTTGACGTCGGCGGTCCCGTAGACGTAGGCGTCTGCGCCGAGCTCCTCGACGAGGTTCACCACGGTCTTGAGCCCCTCGCCCTCGCCGACCAGGTCCATGTCCTCGGGTCGTACGCCGAGTGTGACCGTGCGGTCGCCCGCAGCCTCGACGGTCTCCCGCGGCACGTTGATGTGGCCGTCGCCGAACTGCACCGAGGAACCCTCGACCGGGACGGTCAGCAGGTTCATCGCCGGGGAGCCGATGAAGCCCGCCACGAAGACGTTCTTGGGGTTGTCGTACATGTTCCGTGGGCTGTCGATCTGCTGCAGGATCCCGTCCTTGAGGACCGCGACGCGGTCACCCATCGTCATGGCCTCGACCTGGTCGTGCGTGACGTAGACGGTGGTGACGCCCAGGCGTCGCTGCAGGGCGGCTATCTGGCTGCGGGTCTGGACCCTCAGCTTGGCGTCGAGGTTCGACAACGGCTCGTCCATGAGGAAGACCTGGGGCGAGCGGACGATCGCCCGGCCCATGGCGACGCGCTGGCGCTGGCCGCCGGAGAGCGCCTTCGGCTTGCGGTCCAGGTACTCCTCGAGGTCGAGGATCTTCGCCGCCTCCTCGACCCGCTCGGCGATCTTGTCCTTCGACTCGCCGGCGATCTTCAGCGCGAATCCCATGTTCTCGGCCACCGACATGTGCGGGTAGAGCGCGTAGTTCTGGAACACCATCGCGATGTCGCGGTCCTTGGGTGCCAGGTTGGTGACGTCGCGGTCGCCGATGCGGATGGAACCGCCGTTGACGTCCTCGAGCCCGGCGAGCATGCGCAGCGAGGTCGACTTGCCGCAGCCGGAGGGGCCGACGAGGACGAGGAACTCGCCGTCGCCGATCTCGATGTCGAGTGCATCGACGGCGGGTCGCTCCGACCCCGGGAACAGACGAGTGGCCTTGTCGAAGGTCACGGTGGCCATGGTCCATGGCTCCCTTCACCGGCAGGAACGTGCCGGACGATCCGAGTAGAAGGACGGGTGACGCACCGTGACCGTATTGCCCGCACCACCGGCTGTCCATGGGCAGTCCAGTAACGACGGCGTTACCTGATCGTTACCGTCGCAACGGTTGCCGCGCGCGTGCGTAAACGTTTACATCGGCCTTAACCCGGGACGCGGACGCGCACGCCCTGCCGTGCAGCGGTCGGACCGGATCTGGTGCGAGAGAGGGAGCAGTGCGCATGCGATCAACGAAGGCACGTCGCGGCACGGCCGCGTTGGCCGTCGTCCTGGGAGGCAGCCTCGTCCTGGCCGCCTGTGGCGGCAGCAGTGGCGGCGGCGACGGGGGGAGCAACACGGCGGGAGGCAAGGCGCCCGGCGACGGCAAGGCCGAGTGCGCCGGGCTCACCGACGTCATGGAGTACGGCGACCTCTCGGGCAAGACCGTGAAGGTCTACACCTCGATCGTCGCCCCCGAGGACGCTCCTCACAAGGAGTCCTACAAGCTCTTCACCACCTGCACCGGTGCCGACGTCGCCTACGAGGGCTCCAAGGAGTTCGAGGCGCAGCTCATCGTCCGGGTGCGCAGCGGCAACCCGCCGGATGTCGCCTACGTGCCGCAGCCGGGCCTGCTCAGCACCCTGGTCAAGGACACCGGCAAGGTCGTCGAGGCACCTGACAGCGCAGCCGCGAACGTCGACAAGTGGTTCGGCGAGGACTGGAAGGGCTACGGCACCGTCGACGGCAAGTTCTACGCCGCGCCGCTGGGCGCGAACGTCAAGTCGTTCGTCTGGTACTCCCCGACGATGTTCGCCGACAAGGGCTGGACGGTCCCGACCACGTGGGACGAGATGATTGCCCTCTCGGACAAGATCGCGGCTACCGGCATCAAGCCATGGTGCGCCGGCATCGAGTCCGGCGAGGCGACCGGCTGGCCGGCCACTGACTGGCTCGAGGACGCCATGCTCCGTGACGCCGGCGCCGACAAGTACGACGCGTGGGTCGAACACACCATGCCGTTCAACGACCCGAGCGTCGTCGGGGCACTCGACCGGGTCGGGGGCATCCTCAAGAACAGCAAGTACGTCAACGGCGGTTTCGGTGACGTGAAGAGCATCGCCACCACGCCCTTCACCGACGGTGGCCTGCCGATCCTCGACGGCAAGTGCGCGATGCACCGCCAGGCCAGCTTCTACGCCGCGAACTGGCCCGACGGGACCGACGTCTCCGAGAACGGCCAGATCTTCGCCTTCTACCTGCCGCCGACCAACGACGCCAACGGCAAGCCGGTCCTGGGCGGCGGCGAGTTCGTCGCGGCGTTCAGCGACCGTCCCGAGGTGCAGGCGTTCCAGACCTACCTCTCCTCGGACGTCTGGGCGAACGAGAAGGCCAAGGCCACCACCGCCGGTGGCTGGGTCAGCGCCAACAAGGGGCTGGACGTCAACAACCTCGTCAGCCCGGTGGACAAGCTGTCGGCGACCATCCTGCTGGACCCGGAGGCGGTGTTCCGCTTCGACGGCTCCGACCTGATGCCCGGTGCCGTGGGTGCCGGCTCCTTCTGGAAGGAGATGACCGCCTGGATCACGGGCGAGAGCACCAAGGGCGCACTGGACAAGATCGAGAAGTCCTGGCCCGCGTCCTGATCCAACGGTCCCGGGAGCGATAGCACCCGGACCGCGTGCAACACGCAGAGCCCGGTGCGGGGTGGGAGCCTCGCCCCGCACCGGGTCTCCGCAGTCGACCAGCCGTCCCCGCCGTGCGCGGGACGTCCCGACCATTCAACCGTTGCCTGCGAGGAGGGTCGTTCGATGTCGTACGGCGAGAAGTTCGCCCAGATGCTGTTCGCCGTCGTCCTGTTCGTCGTGGTCATGGGTGTCGTGCTGTTCCTCGCCGACCGGGTGCGCTCTCGGCGCGGTGAGATCCTCCAGACGATCGCCTTCGTCGTCCCGGCTGCGGTGCTGATCGCAGTGGGGCTTCTCTACCCCGCGCTCAAGACGATCTACCAGTCCTTCCAGAACGCTGCGAGCACGTCGTTCGTCGGGCTGGACAACTACAAGGCCATCTTCAGCACCTCAGACCAGGTGACCGTGCTGCGCAACACCGCGGTGTGGGTCATCCTCACCCCGATCCTTGCCACGGTGATCGGCCTGGTCTACGCCGTCCTCATCGACAAGGCGCGGGTCGAGGCGCTCGCCAAGGCGCTGATCTTCCTGCCGATGGCGCTCTCGCTGGTCGGCGCATCGCTGATCTGGAAGTTCGTCTACGACTACAAGGCCTCGAACAACGAGCAGATCGGTATCGCCAACCAGATCCTCAAGAGCATCGGTCTGGACACCTACCGCTTCCTGCTGACAGAACCCTGGAACACGCTGTTCCTCATCGTCATCATGATCTGGGTCCAGGCCGGGTTCGCGATGACGGTGCTGTCGGCGTCGATCAAGGCCATCCCCGACGACATCATCGAGGCGGCCCGCCTCGACGGCGTGTCCGGCCTGCGCATGTTCCGGTTCATCACCGTGCCCAGCATCCGACCGTCTCTCATCGTCGTCCTCACGACGATCAGCATCTCGACGCTGAAAGTCTTCGACATCGTCCGAACCGCCACCGGCGGCAACTTCGACACGAGCGTGCTCGCCTACGAGTTCTACGTGCAGAGCTTCCGGTCGTTCAACAACGGTCTCGGCGCCGCGCTCGCCGTGCTGATCTTCATCCTGGTCATCCCGATCGTGGTCTACAACGTGCGACAGCTCAAAGAGGTGGAGTCCCGATGACGACCACGACCCCCGAGGTCGCGACCACTGGCAAGGTCCCGGCCGGCACCGCCTCCGCGCAGGCGCACAAGAAGCTGACGTCACCGTGGGCGTCCCTGGCTGCCGTCGTCATCGCCTTCCTGTGGACGATCCCGACCCTCGGTCTGCTGATCTCGTCGTTCCGGCCCGAGGACGACGTCAAGGGCAACGGCTGGTGGAACGTCTTCCTGCATCCCGACTTCACGCTGGACAACTACCGGGCGGTCCTGCAGGGCGACATCGGGCTCTCGACGTACTTCGTCAACACCATCGTCATCACGATCCCGTCCGTCGTCATCCCCATCACGCTTGCGACGCTGGCTGCGTATGCGTTCGCGTGGATGAAGTTCCCGTTCCGGGACACGCTGTTCGTCGCTGTCTTCGCCATGCAGATCGTGCCGATCCAGGTGACGATGATCCCGCTGCTGTCGCTCTACGTCTCGCCTCCGTTCGGCCTGCCCAGCCTGGCCGGCGGTGACGCGCCCGGTGGCGGCTTCTACACCATCTGGCTCTCCCACTCGATCTTCGCGCTTCCGTTGGCCATCTTCCTCATGCACAACTTCATGAAGGAGATCCCCGGCGAGCTGATCGAGGCGGCCCGTGTCGACGGTGCCGGCCACGTGCGGATCTTCACCAGGATCATGCTGCCGCTGATCACGCCGGCCATCGCTGCCTTCGGCATCTTCCAGTTCCTCTGGGTCTGGAACGACCTGCTGGTGGCGCTCGTCTTCGGTGGCGGCAGCCTGGACGTGTCACCCCTGACCGTCCGGCTCGCCGAGCTCTCCGGCACCAAGGGCCAGGACTGGCACCTGCTCTCGGCAGGCGCGTTCGTCTCGCTGATCGTGCCGCTCGTCGTGTTCCTCAGTCTGCAGCGCTTCTTCGTGCGGGGGCTGCTGGCAGGGAGCGTGAAGGGCTAGCCGGGGACGTCGGTGGAAGGGGCGCCGGCGTGCACGAGGTCCGAGTACCAGGTGAAGGACGCCTTGGGAGTACGGGTCTGGTCGTCCCTCGACACTTCGACGAGGCCGAACGTCTTGGTGTATCCCTCGGCCCACTCGAAGTTGTCGAGCAGGGTCCAGGCGATGTAGGCGCGTACGTCGGCGCCGTCGGCTCGGGCACGTTCGACGGCGGCGACGTGGTCGCGCAGGTAGGCGATCCGGTCCTGATCGTCGACCGATCCATCGGGTGCACGGACGTCGTCGTCGTACGCGGCGCCGTTCTCGGTGACAACGAGTGGAAGGCCGGTGCGTCGGTGGGTGCTCACGAGCAGCTCCTGCAGGCCGCGCGGCTCGACCTCCCAGCCCATTGCGGTCCTCGGGTCGCGCGGGGCGAAAGTCAGCCCCACGACCCCGGGGTAGGCACGTGTCTCTTGTCCCACGGCATCGCTGTCGGCGCCCGACCCGGTGTCGATCCGGGCGGGGGTGTAGTAGTTCACCCCGAGCCAGTCCGCCGACCCACGCACGAGGGCCAGGTCGCCGTCGCGGACGACGGCGCCGTCGTCCAGCGGCCGCGCGATCGCCCGCAGCCGCTCGTCGTACGCCCCGTCCACGAGCGGGCCGAGCCAGACCCGGTTGTGGATCGCGTCGACACCGTCAGCGACGTCCGCCGCCTCCGGTCGTTCGGGCCAGACCGGGGTGAGGTTGAGGACGATGCCGACGCCGTCGGCGCCGGCCTCGTGCAGCCGCGACGCGGCGAGCCCGTGACCGAGCAGCAGGTGGTGGGCGGCGCGGTGCGCCGCATCGGGCTCCTGCCGACCCGGCGCGTGCTTGCCGGCGGCGTAGCCGAGGTACGCCGCGCACCACGGTTCGTTGTGCGTCGCCCAGATGCCCACTCGGTCACCCAGGTGCTCGTGCACGATCGCGGCGTAGTCGGCGAAGCGCTCCGCGGTGGCACGCTCCGGCCAGCCGCCGGCGTCCTCCAGCGGCTGCGGCAGGTCCCAGTGGTACAGCGTGGCCATCGGCGCCACGCCGCGCTGGAGCAGCCCGTCGACGAGCCGGTCGTAGTAGGCCAGACCTCGCGGCTCGACGGCGCCGCTGCCCGTCGGCTGCACACGCGGCCACGCGACCGAGAACCGGTAGTAGGCCACGCCGAGGTTGGCGAGCAGGTCGAGGTCCTCGTCCAGGCGCTCGTACGACGCGCAGGCGACCGTGCCGTCACTGCCGTCGACGATGGTGCCGGGGCGGGCGGCGAACGTGTCCCAGACAGAGGGGCCGCGGCCGTCCGAGGACGTCGACCCCTCGACCTGGTAGGAGGCCGTCGCGGTCCCGAATCTCAGGCGCGACCCGTCGGGCAGCTGGCTGGTCATGTCCGCCACCGTACGGCGGCCGGCCCGGCGGGGACGAGGTCGCCCGGATGACGAGCATCAAGGACGTGGCCCGGGAGGTCGGGGTCTCCACGGCGACGGTCTCGCGCGCCCTGCGGGGGCTTCCACGCGTCTCCGACGAGACGCGGATCAAGGTGCTGCAGGTCGCGGCCCGGCTCGACTACGTGGCGTCCCCGTACGCAGCCAGCCTGGCGAGCGGGCAGACCCGCGCGGTCGGCGTCGTCGTGCCGTTCGTGACCCGCTGGTTCTACGGCTCGGTCATCCAGGGCGCCGAGGAGCTCCTGCGTGAGGCGGGGTACGACCTGCTCCTGTACAACCTGGCCGGCGACCAGGCAGCCCGGGACCGGGTCTTCCGGACCCACCTGCTCCGCAAGCGGGTCGATGCCGTGCTGGTGCTCAGCCTTACCCCCACCGACGAGGAGATCGCCGCGCTGGCCAAGCTGGACCGCCCGGTGGCGGTCGTGGGGGCGACGGTCGAGGGCTGGTGCAGCGTGCGGATCGACGACGTCGAGACGGCTCAGATCGCGGTGCGGCACCTTCTGGAGCTCGGTCACCGCCGGATCGGCTACGTCGGCGGATCGCTCGAGGAGCAGCTGGACTTCGCTGCTCCGCTGGACCGGCTCAGCGGCTACCGCGCCGCGATGGCCGAGGCGGGGATCGAGGTGCTGCCGACGATGGAGGTGGTCGGCGACTTCACGGTCCGCGGCGGGCTGGCGGCGACCCGGCTGCTCCTGGAGTCCGACCCCCGGCCGACGGCGGTGTTCGCGGCCTCCGACGAGATGGCGGTCGGCACGGTGCACGCGGTCCGGGAGGCGGGGCTGAGGGTGCCCGAGGACGTGTCGGTCATCGGCATCGACGACCACGAGATGGCGGAGTTCTTCGAGCTGACCACCGTGGCGCAGCCGGTGCGGGAGCAGGGGCAGATGGCGGCCCGGCTGCTGCTGGACGCGCTGGACGACGAGCTCGACGACCCGCCCGGCCCGTCGTGCGTCACCGTCCCGACGAGGCTCGTCATCCGCCGTACGACTGCACCCCCGCCGGACGACCAGCCCTGACGGCTCGTGCCGGCGACCGGCGGGGGATGATCTCCGGCATGGACTACGTACGGCTCGGCGAGAGCGGACTCGAGGTCTCCCGGCTCTGCCTGGGGTGCATGAGCTACGGGGAGCCCGACCGGGGCAACCACGCCTGGACCCTCGGCGAGGACGCCAGCAGACCGTTCCTCTCCCGGGCGCTCGACCTCGGCGTCACCTTCTTCGACACGGCCAACGTGTACTCCGACGGCTCCAGCGAGGAGATCGTCGGGCGGGCGCTCAACCAGCTGACCCGCCGGGAGGACGTGGTCATCGCGACCAAGGTCCACGGCCGGATGCGCCCGGGACCGAACGGGGCAGGGCTCTCGCGCAAGGCGATCATGGCCGAGATCGATGCCAGCCTGACCCGCCTGGGCACCGACTACGTCGACCTGTACCAGATCCACCGCTGGGACCCCGAGGTCCCCGTCGAGGAGACGTTGGAGGCGCTGCACGACGTCGTGCGCGCCGGCAAGGCGCGCTACCTCGGGGCGTCGTCGATGGCGGCCTGGCAGTTCGCCCAGGCACTGCACCTCGCCGACCTCAACGGGTGGACCCGGTTCGTCAGCATGCAGAACCACTACAACCTGCTCTACCGCGAGGAGGAGCGCGAGATGCTGCCGCTCTGCCTGGACCAGGGAGTGGGTGTCATCCCCTGGAGCCCGCTCGCACGCGGCCGGCTGACCCGCGACTGGGACGAGAGCACGGCGCGCGCCGAGACCGACGAGTTCGGCCGGACCCTCTACGACGACGGGGACCGCGAGGTCGCTGCCCGGGTGGCGCAGGTCGCCGAGGCGCGCGGTGTGCCCCGGGCGCAGGTGGCGCTGGCCTGGGTGGCGAGCCGGCCGGGCGTGACGGCGCCGATCGTGGGTGCCACCAAGCCCGGGCACCTGGACGACGCCGTCGCCGCACTCGACCTCGAGCTCACCGACGCGGAGGTGGCCGACCTCGAGGCTCCCTACCGCCCGCACGGCGTCCGCGGCTTCTGACCCCGACCACCGCTCGTTTGCGACCTCCCTCCCCGACACGCCGGGCTCACCCCCGGCGTGTCGGGGATTCAGGTCGCAAACGAGCAGTCTCGGGTGGGGTGTGGGTGGTCGGCTGGGCAGCGGGAGTCAGTCCTCGGCGAGCCAGGCGTAGGACCAGGGCGGCAGCACCAGCTCGTGGTCCCGTAGCTCGACCCGGTCGGAGGCCAGGACGACGCGCGCCGGGCCGCCGTGGAAGCCGGGCTGGGCGGCGTGCCGGGGCAGCCGGACCGGGTCGTCGCTGAACGCGGCGAGGGCCACCAGCCGGCCGCTGCGCGGGTGCCGGCGGACCACGGCGAGCACCCTGTCGTCGCCGACGTCCGCCGGCTCGCAGCTGCCGCCGGCCCGCAGGTGGATCAGGCCGGCCCGGGCACGCGCCAGCTCGGTCAGGCCGGCGAAGACGCGACCTTCGACGGTGGTGGGATCGTGGCGCCGCCGCGCCGCCTCCCAGTCCATCGGCGGCCGGTGCAGCCAGCGGTTGTCGCCGGCGTGCGCAGGATCCTCGGCCCAGTGCCGGTCGTTGCGCAAGGCGAGCTCGTCGCCCATGTAGAGCAGCGGCACCCCGCCGTACGCATAGACGACGCTGTGCAGCATCAGCAGACGGTCGACCGCAGTCCGCACCTCCAGCTCGTCGCCGCCCTCGAGTGCAGCCTCCAGCCCGACCAGCGACGCGGCCGTGCCGGAGATGCGACGGTCGCCGGTGCGCGGGTTGGCCTGGAACACCTCGCCGCGCGCGAAGGACCCCGGGTGCAGACCGGAGTAGAAGTCGCTGAGGAAGGACCGGTGCGCGTGCGGGTCGAGCCCGCACGCACGGGCGTCCTCGTCCGAGACGGCCCACCCGATGTCGTCGTGGCAGCGGAGATAGGTGACCCACGCGGTGCTGGCCGGAGTGGGGCGCATGCGGGACAGAGCCGTCCGCGCCAGCCGGACGTCGCGGGTCGCGAGGGACGACCACAGCAGGACCATGAGCTGGTTGTGGTACGCGAGGTCGCACTCCGGCCGGAACGTGTCGTGCCCGCCGAGGTACTGCACCAGCTCCTGCGGTGCGACGATGGCTTCGGCCTTGAACGCGACCCCCGGGGTCGCGACGGTCACGAGCGCGCGCATGGCCTGCAGCACGTGGTGGACCTCGGGCTGGTTCTGGCAGTCGGTGCCCTCGCGCTTCCACAGGAACGGTGCCGCGTCGAGGCGCAGGACGTCGACGCCGTGGTTGGCCAGTCGGAGCATCGTCGCGAGCATCTCGCCGAACACGGCGGGGTTGGTCCAGTCCAGGTCCCACTGGAAGGTGTTGAACGTGGTCCAAACCCAGCCGACGCCCTCGACGTGGGTGAAGCTGCCGGGCGCCTGGTCCGGGAACACCTCTGGCAGGGTGCGCTCGTAGCGGTCCGGCAGCTCCCGGTCGGGGTAGATCAGGTAGTAGTCGCGGTAGGTCGGGTCGCCCTCGGCCGCGGCGAGCGCCCACGGGTGCTCGGCTGCGGTGTGGTTGAGCACCAGGTCGACGCACAGCGACATCCTCCGCGCGTGCAGGTCGTCCGCCAGGTCCTCGAGGTCGGTCATCGTGCCGAGCCGCGGGTCGACAGCGTCGTAGTCGACGACCGCGTACCCGCCGTCGCTGTCACCCGCACGTGGCTCGAGCAGCGGCATGAGGTGCAGGTACGTGACGCCGAGCTCGGCGAGGTAGTCGAGCCGGTCACGGACACCCGCCAGGTCCCCGGCCAGCCGGTCCGCGTACGCGACGTAGCCGACCATCCGGGCGCGCTGGAACCAGCCCTGGTCGACCTCGCGCCGCCGGTCGAGTGCGCGCAGTGCGGCTCGGCGGTCCAACGCGGCGTCGACCGCGGCGTCCACCAGGGGGCCGACGAGCGCGGTCAGGCCCTGGGCGTCGAGCTCACCGCCGTACAACCGGTCAAGGGGCTCGACCAGGTCCAGGTGGTGCTGCTCGAACCGCGCGAGGAGTCCCTCGCCCTCGATGTCGCCGAGTCCGGTGACAGCTCGGGCCCGGACCCGGGGGAGCAGCGCGCCGAGCACCGCGCGAGCGCGGTCCCGCGACTCGGGACCCGGAGTCTGGACGGGCATCATGCCCGATCGTAGGGGCGGTAGTTTCCCCTGTGTGAACTCAGTCGTCGCCGTCGCGGGCGAGGTCATCACCGACATGGTGCCAGCAGGCGGCGAGGGGGTGTTCCGCGCCGCTCCGGGGGGCAGCCCGGCGAACGTCGCCGTGGGGCTGGCCCGGCTCGGCGTCACCGCCCGGATGCTGGCCCGGCTGTCCGACGACGTCCTCGGCCGGCGGCTGCGTGCCCATCTCGCCGGCAACGGGGTGGACCTGTCGCACGCCGTGGCCGCGACCGAGCAGTCGTCGCTCGCCATCGTCGTGCTCGAGCCCGACGGCTCGGCCGCCTACGACTTCCGGGTCGACGGCACTGCCGACTGGCAGTGGACCGACGACGAGGTGGCAGACGCCGTCGAGGGGGCCGATGCGCTGCACGTCGGGTCCCTCGGGCTGACCACGCCGCCGGGTGGCGCCGTGCTCCGCCGGCTCGCCGCCCGGGCCGCGGCCACGGCGACGGTCACCTTCGACCCCAACGTGCGGCACCTGCTGATGGGCCCGCGCGAGGACGTGCTCGCCGTGGTGCACGAGATGCTCCGGGTGGCGGACGTCGTCAAGGCCAGCGACGAGGACGTCGCCTGGCTCGAGCCCGGCCGTTCCCCGGAGGACGTCGCGGCCGAGTGGCTGGCACGGGGTCCGGGGCTCGTGGTCATCACCCGTGGTGGGGACGGCGCGGTGGCGGCCGGTGCGGCCGCGGGCGCCGTGGAGCGCCCGGGCATGGCCGTCGAGGTCGCGGACACCGTCGGCGCCGGGGACTCGTTCATGGCTGCCCTCCTGGCCGGACTGGCTCGGCGGGACCTGCTGGGCGCGTCCGCCCGGGCGCGTCTGCGCGCGATGAGAGCGGACGAGGTGGCACTGCTGCTCGACCAGTGCATCGAGGTGTCGGCCATCACCTGCTCGCGACCGGGCGCCGACCCGCCTCGCGTGGCCGACCTCACGCGGTGGGGCTGATGCCCGACGCTGCCGTTGAGGCGCTGCTCCGGTGGGTCGCGACGTACGAGCGGGCCTGGCGCTCGCCGGGCACCGACCTGCTCGCCGAGCTGTTCACGGACGAGGCCGAGTACCTCATGACGCCCTACGACGACCCGGTCAAAGGTCTGTCGGCCATTCGTGCAATGTGGGACGACGAGCGGGACGGCCCGGACGAGGTGTTCACGATGTCGTCCGACGTCGTGGCCGTCTCGGACGGCGCCGGAGTCGCGAAGGTGCTCGTCCGGTACGGCCAGCCGGTGAGACAGGAGTACCTCGACCTGTGGGTGGTGCGTCTCGCGGCCGACGGCTCGGGCCGGGCGACGCGGTTCGAGGAGTGGCCGTTCTGGCCCACGCACGGCCGCGCCCCGGTGCGCACCGAACCGGCCGTCCTGCGCCGCGAGGACGTCCCGGCCGGCGAGTACGCCGAGTGGGTCCGCAGCGCGGACCTGAGCGCCGGCGTCTACAGGCTGGCCGCCGGTGCGACGGACGGCCAGTCTCCGCACGAGGAGGACGAGGTCTACGTCGTCACCGCCGGCGTGGCGGAGCTCGAGATCGACGGCGGCCGGACGGCGGTCTCGGCCGGCTCGGTCGCCTACGTCCCGCGCCGGGTCGAGCACCGGTTCGTCCACGTCACCGAGGACCTCGAGGTCTCGGTCGTGTTCGCGCCGCCCGAGACCGGCTGAGCGGCCGGGCGGCGCGGGGCACGTGCGCTAGAGGGTCAGCCTGCCCACGCAGGTCTGCCCGCCGGCGAGGTCGCGGGCACGCGCCACGATCCGGTCCGCGCCGGCGCGGTTGCCGACCCGGCGCTCGACGCTGAAGGAGCCGCTGGCACCCGCTGTCGTCGCCTGGGTCCGGACCACGCGCACGCCGTTGTCGCGGACGCGGACCCGCCAGGTCTGACCCGTGCGGTTCGAGTCGACCTCCCACTCGAGCTCGATCCGGCCGTTGTCGTGCTTGGCCTTGAGCTTCCAGTCGGCCGCACCACTGCACGCCCCGGTGCGGATCACGGCGTCGCCGCCGCTGGCCTGCGCGAGGGGTGCGCCGGTGACGAGCAGCGCGGTGCTGAGAGCGGCCACGGTGAGCGAACGTTGCATGAGAACCTCCGGCAGTAGGTGCGGTGCGGGCTGCATCCGCTCCGCAGGTCATGCGAGCGGCACCGCCGCCGGGATTCACCGTTGGCCGGGAGTTAGGGCTGCGGTGGGCGGGTGTTGTCCTAGCCGGACGCCGTACGGTGGCGCGGTGCCTGCGCCCGCGGAAGCCCCGACGGTGGTGGTCGGTGCGGGACCGGCCGGGCTGGCAACCTCGGCCGCGCTGGTCCGAGCCGGCCGGCCGGTGCTCCTGCTCGAGCGGGCCGACCGGGTCGGGGCCTCGTGGTCCGCGCGCTACGACAGCCTGCACCTGCACACGGTTCGCTGGCTCTCGGCGCTCCCCGGTCTGCGGATCCCCCGGGAGTACGGCCGGTGGGTCGGCCGCGACGACCTGGTGCGCTACCTCACGACGTACGCCGAGGTGCACGGGCTCCGACCCGAGCTCGGCGTGACTGTCACCCGGGTGGAGGGCGAGGACGCCGGCTGGGTGGTGCGCACGGACGCCGGTGACCGACCCGCCCGCCGGGTCGTGCTGGCGACCGGCTACAGCCACACCGCCCGGCAGCCGGACTGGCCCGGGGTGGACACGTTCACCGGCGACCTGCGGCACTCCGCGGACTACCGGGAGCCGTCGAGGTACGCCGGGCAGAAGGTGCTGGTGGTCGGCGCCGGCAACTCCGCCACCGAGATCGCGCTCGACCTGCTCGGCGCCGGCGCGCGGGTGACGCTGTCGGTGCGGACCCCGCCGAACATCGTGCGCCGCGAGGCGTTCGGCATACCGAGCCAGGTGTTCGGCATCGCGCTGAAGAAGGCGCCGTTGGCGCTGATGGACCCGCTGGCGGCAGGGATGCGACGGCTCAGCGTCCCGGACCTCTCGGCGCACGGCCTGCCGCGGACCACCAACCCGTACACGCAGTTCCGCCGGACCGGCACCGTGCCGATCCTCGACACCGGCATCGTGGACGCCGTCCGCTCCGGCCGGGTCGCCGTCGTCGCAGCCACGCAGTCTGTCGAGGGCGCCGTCGTCCACCTCGCTGACGGCAGCAGCCTCGAGCCGGACGCCGTGATCGCGGCAACCGGGTTCACCACCGGCCTCGAGCCCCTGGTCGGGCACCTCGGCGTCCTTGACGCCCGCGGTGTGCCGCGCGTCCACGGCGCCGACGACCTGCAGGTCGCGCGCGGCCTGCACTTCGTCGGCATCCGGGCCGAGCTGTCCGGGCTCCTGCGCGCGATAGGGCTCGACGCCCGCGCCGTCGGCCGGACGCTGGCCGCCCGCACCTGACGCTCACCCTCGCCGGTCAGCGGGTCCAGCCGACCGCCCGGGCGGACGTCGCCCGTCGCAGAGCTCCGGGGTAGCGGGCCCGGGCCGCGGTCGCGGCGGTTTCCTCCGTGCCGCACAGCACGCCGAAGGTGAAGGCGTCCTTGCCGGCCGCCTGCGCGGCCGAGCCCAGGTCCCGGTGCAGTGCCTTCGCGGTGACGGCGTCCCGGTGCTCGCCGAGCACGTCCTGCACCTCCCGCATCCGCGCCGCGAGACGGGTCGCCGGCCGGGTCGCCACCGGAGCAGCGGACTCGGCCGCGTACCTGGCCCGCTTGGCTGCCTTGCGCACGTCGTGCAGGGCAGCCTCGCCGTCCGGTGAGCCGCTGGAAGCGGCCGCCCGCCGTGCAGTTCTCTGCACCCGGCGCACCTGCCGGCCGACCAGCCCGGGGACGAGGTGTTCCGCCGGCCCGGCTGCGTCCCCCGTGACCGGTGGTACGTCGGCGACGTCGTGGAGCTCGTCCAGCAGTCGCTGGTAACGGCTGCTGTCCATCGCCGCCCGGAGCCGGTCGAGACCTGCCCTGACCTGCGCCCGAAGCTCCTGCCGAGCGCGCCGTCGCACCGGGCCGCGGACCAGGGTTCGGGGCAGCGCGTCCAGCCGCCGCAGCAGCCGTGCGTGCTGCACCTGCGCGTCGCGCGCCGCCCCTACCTCGGCGCCCAGCCAGCGGAGCTCGGCCCGCAGCGGTTCGGTGCGGGCCGGGTCGAGCACCGGTCGGTACGTCGCGAGCAGCGCCCGCAGCCGCCGGGCCGCCACGCGCAGGTCGTGGATCGCGTCGTCGTCACCGGCCCGTGCTCCGGGGTCCTGGCGTTGCAGCTCGGCGACCTGGCCGACAAGCTGGTCCCGGAGCAGAGCGCCGACCGTCAGCGTCCCGGCGGGCCGCCGGGCGGGCCTCGACCCGACCTGCCGGTGCGACCCCATCCTGTGTCTCTACCGGACGGGCGGTCGCCGCACCAGGGCTCAGCGGGTTGCCCCCGACCTCCGCCGCCGCTCGCAGCGTCGCCGAGTCCGGCAGGCCGCCGGCCCGCCGCGTCCGGATTTGTCACCCGAACGGGAACGATGCGCGGTGCTCACCGGGTTCTCCACACAACGACATGCTCCGGGAGGACGAACGTATGAGGGTACGGGCGCGCTTCGTCCTGGCCGCGACGGCGCTGATGCTGCTGGTCAGCGCGTGTGGAGGTACGGCGACAACGACGGCTGAGCGGTCCGGCGGTGACCCCGGACCCGGCTCCTCCTCGGCCTCCGGCGCCGGCAACCAGGCCACGGCGTTCAGCGCGACGACGCTGAAGGGCAAGCCCTTCGCGTCCGCCGACCTGCAGGGTCGGCCCACGGTGCTGTGGTTCTGGGCGCCGTGGTGCACCATCTGTCGCGCGGAGGCGCCGGACGTCGCGAAGGCCGTCGCCGACCTCGGCAGCGACGTCACCGTTCTCGGCGTTCCCGGCAGGGGCGAGGAGCCGGCGATGCGCGCCTTCGTGGAGGACACCGGGGTCGGGGGCTTCGAGCATGTCGTCGACGCCACCGGGGAGATCTGGAGCGCCTTCGGCGTGTTCGCTCAGCCGGCGTTCGCATTCATCGACGCCGACGGGAACGCCGAGGTCGTGAGCGGCTCGCTGTCCCGCGAGGAGCTCCAGAGCCGGGCTCGCGCCCTGCTCGGCTGACGGACCTGCGGTGGGAGTCGCCGAGCTGCCGCTCGCACTGGCCCTTGTCGCCGGTGCGGTAGCCGCGGTCAACCCCTGCGGCTTCGCGCTGCTCCCGGCGTACCTCGCACTGCTCGTCGCGCCGCAAGGGGACGGTGGGCTGCGGCCCACCACGCGCGGACAGGTCCTGCGGGCCGCCCGGTTCAGCGCAGCCATGACGGTGGGGTTCGTCGCGGTCTTCGGTGCCTTCGGGGCCGTGGTCGCGCAGCTCAGCCTGTCCCTCGAGCGCTACCTGCCGGTGCTGACGCTCGTGATCGGGGTGGGCCTGGTCGGCCTTGGCCTGTGGCTGCTGCGCGGTGGGCACGTCCCGGGCATCGCGCGCCTCGGCCGCGCCGGTCGGGCACCGGGCACCAGCCTGGGCTCGCAGGTGGTCTACGGAGCCGGCTTCGCCGCAGCCTCGCTGTCCTGCACGATCGGGCCGTTCCTCGCCGTGACGGGCGCCGCGGCGCGCGCAGGCAACACCGGGGGAGTCCTGCTGACCTTCGTCGTCTACGCACTGGGGATGGGTGCCGTGGTCGGAGCCCTGGCCATGACCGTCGCGCTGGCCCAGGGTTCGGTGGTGGGCCGGCTGCGGCGCGCCACCCCGGTGATCGAGCGGTTCAGCGGCGCGCTGCTCGTCGTGGCCGGCGCCTACGTCGCCTGGTACGCGTGGTTCGAGATCCGGGTGTTGGCCGGGCGTGCGACGGGCGACCCGGTGGTCGACGCGGCGATCCGGCTGCAGTCCCGCCTGAGCGAGTTCGTCGCCGGTTTGGGAGCGACCGGGCTGAGTCTGCTGGGGGCGGCACTGGCCGGCGTTCTGGTGCTGCTGGTGCTACTCGGCCGCCGTGGCGAACCGCACGACGCTGACGTCGGCTCACCGCTGTCCTGACGAACCCTTCGGCGGCGTGGTCTTCGGCGGAATGGTGCGCACGTAGCCGACGGCCGGCGACGCCCACCGGTCCAGGTCGGCGTCACTCGCGTAGCCCGCCGCCTCGACGATGACCCGACTCTTCATCGTTCGCACGCCAGCGCCGGTGTTCCGCGTCGAGCCGGAGGTCGGGATTGAACCGACGACCTACCGCTTACAAGGCGGTTGCGCTACCACTGCGCCACTCCGGCGAAGGGCCCCTGGCGACCCCGGAACCTGCACGTGCGCGCGCAAGTCTAGGACACGTGCAAGCCGGACCCGGCGCCGCCCGAGGCCCGGCCGGAGCGTCGGTGTCAGGCGCCCAACGTGTCCTCTTCCCGCCACGAGTCGTGCACGAGGAAGGTCCGGGGGAGTCCTCCGGAGGCCGCACAAGGCCACTCCACAGCGTGCAGGCCACTTCCCCACCCACGTGGCGCTGCGCACCACGACCTTCAGTGGAGGCTGAGAAGTCGTTCAACGAGCTCCTGCGCCTGCTCGGCGTCCAGCGGTGAGCCGAAGATGGTGTGGAAGTACATCGGAGCCAGGACCACGTCGATCAGCTCGCGGTGCGTCGGCGGGTTCTCGTCGCGGGCGGCCGCGCGTTCGAGCATGGCCCGGAGCGGCCGCTCGCGTTCGAGCAGGGCTGGTGGCATCTGGGGCGGGGCGCCGGTGCCGACGTCGACGAAGGACGCTCTCAGGATCAGGGTGCCGAGCGAGCCGGCCAAGTGCCCAGCCACTTGCGCGGCATATGCCTCGAGATCTCCGCGCAGGGTTCCCGTGTCGGGAATGGGAGCGGTCCGGGTGACTCGTTCTGCGACCACGTCGTTCAGCAGTCCGCCGAGAGACTCCCACCGTCGGTAGATGGTCGCCTGGTGCACTCCCGACCGTTCCGCCACCATCGCCACCGTCAGGGCGCCCCACCGGTGGTCCGCCAGGATCTCGAGCACTGCGGCATGGACGCCGGCGCGCACCCGAGCACTGCGCCCTCCCGGCCGTTGCCGCCGCTGCGTCTGCACGGCAGAGATGATAACGCGAACCATCTTGCGTTAGTCGCATCCTGGGGCTAGCCTCGCTTATCGCGACGTAGATCGCATTAGTCGGGAGGTAGGGATGAGGCGTTCCACCCGGATGGTGCCGGGGGCGCGGCCTGTGGTGGCCCGCCCCGGAGCACGCCGCTTCGTCCCGCACGTCGGCCAGATGATGCTCGCGATGACTGCCGGCATGGTGCTGCTGGCTCCGGTTGCGAGCCTGCTGGTGCCCGATCTCGATCACCGTCCCGGCCTGCACGTCATGACGATGGCCGCGGACATGGCCATCGGGATGGGGCTGTGGATGGGCATCCGTGGCCACGACCGACGGATGATCACCCAGATGTCGGCGGCCATGACAGCACCCTTCGCGCTGCTCCTGGGGCCCTACTCCGCGGGCTGGCTCTCCGCAAGCACGCTGTCGATGCTCGGGCACGCGCTGATGGTCGTCGCGATGGTGGCCGTCATGGTCGCCCGCCGCGGCTACTACAGCCAAGCCCAACATGTCGCCTGGCCGTCGCGACGGACGGGGACGCCTCGCCACGCAGTGACAGCGCACGCTGACAGGTAGCCCGCCGACGAGCTGCTCGACCCGGACGACAGTTGGGAGTGAAGCCTTGCCGTGGGCTGTGCTGTCCATGTCGATGCCGTGCGACGGATTCGTCGCCGGTCTCAACGAAGCGCCACACCACAGATGACTTCCTGCGAGCCAGGTGGTCTCACGATCGAGGCAACGCAAGACACCGGACGCGAAGGAGCAGGTGATGGGTGAGGTACTGCTCCCTGGCGATACCGGCTACGACGCTGCGCGGACGGTCTGGAACGCCATGGTCGACCGACGTCCCCGGCGGATCCACCGATGCTCGACCACGCGCGACGTGGTCGACGCGGTCCGTCTCGCGCGGGAGCTCCATCTCGAGGTCGGGGTGCGGTGCGGCGGCCACAGCGTGGTCGGGCATGCCGTACCCGAGGGCGGGTTGATGATCGACCTCACGCCGATGGGGGACGTGCAGGTCGACGTGGCCCGCTGCGTGGCGCGCGTCCAGGGGGGCGCCCTGCTCGGGGCGCTCGACCGGGCATCCCAGCGTCACGGCCTCGCCACCACGGCCGGCAACGTCTCCCACACCGGCGTCGGAGGGCTGGTGCTCGGCGGCGGGATGGGATGGCTGGCCCGTCAGTACGGACTGTCCTGCGACAACGTCGTCTCCTTCGAAGTGGTGACGGCGGACGGGACCGTGCTGCGTGCCAGCGAGTCTGAGCATCCCGACCTGTTCTGGGGGCTGCGCGGCGGCGGCGGAAACTTCGGAGTCGTCACCGAGTTCGAGCTGAGCCTGCATCCCGTAGGCACCCAGGCGCTGTCCGTGGAGCTCGACTTCCCGGCCGATCGGGCTCGCCCGGTTCTGCGCGGGTGGCGTGACCTCAGTGCGGGAGCCCCGCGGGAGGCCACGTTCACGGCGGCGTTCGAGGGCGACCTGGTGACCATCGGCTTCGTGTGGGTCGGCGACCCGGCGCTGGGGCGCGCGCAGCTGGCGCCGTTCGCCGCGCTGGGCCGGCCGGCCGCCGAGCGCGTGATCGACCTGTCGTACCTCGATGTGCAGCAGCGCGACGACAATGCGGCCGGTCACCAGCGGCGCAGGTACTGGAAGGGTCTCTACCTCCGCCAGCTCGACGACGAGGTCATCGACGTCCTGCTTTCTGACGTGGAGCCCGGGGTCTTCCGGCCGCGCGTGAGTGTCCAGGCGTACGGCGGTGCGATCGCCGACGTGGCCGACGAGGACACCGCCTTCAGCCATCGCGACATCGCGTTCGAGCTGGTGGCCGCTACCGGCTGGGCCGATCCCGCCGAGGACATGGCCCGCATCCAGGGCACCAGGAAGCACGCCGCGGTCCTGGACCGGTTCGCGAGCGGCGCGTACGTCAACGCACTCAACGATGAGGGCGCCGCCGGCGTCGGACGGGCCTACCCGCCGCACAAGCTGAAGCGGCTCACGGCCGTCAAGGACGTCTACGACCCCGAGAACTTCTTTCGCCTCAACCACAACATCCAGCCGTCACGACGGCCCGCTCCGGAAGATCTTCGCGGACACACGGCGTCCGCCGAACCGGTCGAACAGCGCACCCCGGAACGTCCGACCACGCGCCATGTCCGCGCGATCGAGAGGTCCTTCATGCCCAACGATGTCGTGACGGCTCTCGCCCGCCTGCTCGAAGACCGCTACGTCTTCCCGGACGCCGCGGAACGAATAGCCAAGGACCTGCGGTCGCGAGCCTTCCCTGATGGCGATCCGAAGTCGTTCGCCGACGACGTCCGGACCTACCTGCACACCCACGACCGGCACCTCAGCCTGATCTGGCGCTCGGCCACCGCGCCCGAGGACGGGCCGGCGCGTACCGACATCAACGATCCCGAGGTGCTGCGCCGCACCAACAATGGGGTGCGGCAGGTGACCATCCACGACGGCAACGTCGCCGTTCTGGACCTGACCCTCCTCTGCGACGCAGATCAGACAGCCGTCCTGGCGACCTACCGCGCCGCCATGGGGATGGTTGCGCGTGCCGACGCGATGATCGTGGACCTGCGGGACGTCCCGGGAGGCTGGCCGTCGGGCTGCAACCTGCTGCTCGGCCACTTCCTTCCTCAAGAACCGACACACCTGCTGACGATGACCCGTCGCCACGAACCGACCTCTCAGGACTGGACACCGAGGGAGAACCCGCTCGGTCACAGACCCGATCTCCCACTGTTCCTGGTGATCGACGACCGGTCCGCGTCGGCCGCGGAGGCGCTGGCCTATGTGGCGCAGAGCCTCGGGCGGGCCACGGTCGTCGGGCGGCCCTCGGCAGGCGCCGCCAACCCTGCGGACTTCTTCCCCATCGCCGACGAGTTCACTGCGTTGATCCCCACTTCGGCGCCGATCGATCCCCGGACCGGCACGAACTGGGACGTTGTGGGAGTACAGCCGGATGTCCTGGTGGGGTCGGGTGATGCCCTGGAGCGGGCGCTCGCGCTGGCTCGCGCCGCGCTGGGCCGATGACCGCGGTCGTCGGGTGTGGCCGGCTGCACCCTGCACGTGCTCCCGCGCTCACCGGAGCTGCGTCCGCAAGCCGCTGTGTCAGGTCAGCTACCGCAACTTTCTCGAGGGCGACCTCCGGGCGACCGTCCTGTCGTGATGAAGCGGTGACGCCGGCGAACCGCCGGCGCTCAGATCAATGGAAGGATCACGATGCGCGAGCTGGTCAACTCCACCTACCTCACCCTCGACGGCGTCGTCGACCGGCCCGAGACATGGCCGGCGACCGGTGGTTTCGGCGCGGAAGGAAACGCGATCCAGGGCGACTTGCTGCTCACCTGCTCGGCTGTTCTCATGGGCCGGCACACCTACGACAGCTTCGCCGACGTGTGGCCCAACCTGCCCGGCGATGCCCTCGTCGACAAGATGAACGCCATGCCCAAGTACGTGGCGTCCAGCACCCTGACGGATCCCGCCTGGAACAACACGCACGTTCTCAAGGGTGACCTCGTGGCGGAGGTCAAGCAGTTGAAAGGAGAGTCGGGCGGTGACATCGTCCAGTACGGGTTCGGTCAGGTGACCCACGCGCTCATGGCTGCCGGGCTGCTGGATCGGCTGCGGCTGTGGGTTCACCCGTTCGTGATCGGCCGCGGCGGTCCGCAGGGCCTGCTCTACCGCGATGCCCCCGTGACTGAGTTCGAGCTGGTCGACGTCACCAGGCTCGAGTCAGGGATCGTGATCCTGGACTATCGCCTCCGCGACAGCCAGCCGGAGACATGAGGCCCACCGCGAAGGCGACGGAGGTCGCCACGAGAAGGAGCGTGAGATGACCGAACGTAGGGGCAGGGTGGTCAGCGATCTCACGATCTCGGTCGACGGGTACTCGGCCGGGCTCCACCAGACCGAGGACCGCCCGTTCGGCGGCGACGGCTGGGGCGACAGGCTGCACGCCTGGCTCACCGAGAGGTGGTGCGACCACCATCAACCAGTACCTCACCGCCGGCCTGATCGACGAGCTGCGGCTGCCCATCGTCCCGCTCACACTCGGCGCCGGCACGCGGCTGTTCGAGGGCGTCCCGCCGCTGCGACTCGAGCAGGTGCGGTCGCGGGCAGCGCGACAGGTGACGCACGTGACCTACCGCGCGCTGTCCTGAGCTGGAGAACAGTGTCGCCCACAACCGCAGGTTGCACCACCGCGGTAGTGGCCCCCAAGGCCATAGCTGCCAGACGCGACCGAACAGGGGTTGCGGCCAGCCAAGCAGGGAGGACTAGTGATGCCATCGTCGATCCTCGACATGTCGGTCTCACTCGACGGATACATCGCCGATCGCAACGACTACCTCGGGGGGGAGGACGGCGAACGGCTGCACAGGTGGGCTGGCGCAGCCGGTGAGTCCGGCAGGCCGGGTGAGACCGTGGCGGCGTTCGAGGCCGAATGGAGCTCCTGTGGTGCAGTCCTGGCAGGTCGGCGGACTGCCGAGCTCATGGATCACTGGGGAGGTGATCACGGTGGGGCCCCGATCTTCGTGCCCAGCCACCGGCCGCCGCCGCCGGCGGCCCGCTGGGGCTACCCGCTGGTGACCTACGTGAGTGAGGGCATCGAGAGCGCGATGGCGCAGGCGAAGGCCGCTGCCGGTGACCGTGACGTGCAGGTGCGTGGCGCCTACACCGGTCAGCGGGCACTCGAAGCCGGGGTGCTCGACGAGGTGCAGATCCACCAGGTCCCGGTTCTCCTCGGTGCCGGTCACCGGTTGTTCGACGTCCTGCCGTCGGAGATCGAGCTGGAGATCGTCCGGGTCGTCGACACCCCGGCAGCCACCCACATCCGCTACCGCGTGCGTCGCTGAGTGGCGCAGGTGCACGGGTGGCACACAGGTAGTCGATCGAAGGAGCGTGGCGATGACCTGCCGGCCCGACCACTACGTGTTACGGCTCGGGGAGACCGACCGGGCACAGGTCGCCGTTGTGGGCGGCAAGGGCGCGCACCTGGGGGAGCTGTCGCAGGTCGACGGCATCCACGTGCCGGCTGGCTTCTGCGTGACGACGGCCGCATTCCGGCGGGTCATGGCGGACGCGCCGTCGATCGACGAACGGCTCGACCAGCTGTCGCGCCTGAACCCCGACGACCGAGGCGCGATCCGCACGCTGAGCGCGGAGATCCGTCGGACGCTCGAAGGGATCGCCATCCCCGACGATGTGACGGCGGCGATCACCCGCGCTGTCGCCCAGTTCGGCGAGCACGCTGCCTACGCGGTCCGATCCAGCGCAACCGCAGAGGACCTGCCGACGGCGTCCTTCGCCGGCCAGCAGGACACCTACCTGAACGTCGTCGGCCCGGCCGCGATCCTCCAGCACGTCAGCCGGTGCTGGGTCTCGCTCTTCACCGAGCGGGCCGTGACCTACCGCCTGCGGAACGGCTTCGACAACCGCAAGGTCCTCATGGCGGTGGTCGTGCAGCAGATGGTCTCCCCGGACGCTGCCGGGATCCTGTTCACCGCAGACCCCGTCACGTCGAACCGGAGGGTCGCCACCGTGGAGGCTGTCTTCGGTCTCGGCGAGGCCCTGGTCTCCGGTCTGGTGAACGCGGACGTCTTCACGGTGCGGGACGGCGAGGTCATCGACAAGGCGGTCGCCAGCAAGCAGCTGGCGGTCCGCGCCTCGCCAGCGGGCGGGACGGTGGAACAGGCGATCGCGCCGGAGCTGCAGGAGCGGCCGGCGCTGACCGATGCGCAAGTGGTCCGGCTCGCGGAGCTGGGCCGGCGGATCGAGGCGCACTTCGGCCGGCCCCAGGACATCGAATGGTGCTTGGTCGACGAGGTCTTCGAGATCGTCCAGAGCCGGCCGATCACCACGCTGTTCCCCATCCCGGAGGCCGGCGACCAGGAGAACCACGTCTACGTCTCCGTCGGGCACCAGCAGATGATGACCGACCCGATGAAGCCCCTCGGGCTCTCCTTCTGGCAGATGACGACCCCCGCGCCCATGGCCGTGGCCGGCGGCCGCCTCTTCGTCGACGTCACCCGGAGGCTGGCCTCGCCGACGAGCCGCGCCAGCCTCCTTGACGCGCTCGCGAGGTCCGACCCCTTGATCGCGGACGCGCTGCAGACCGTCCTCGAGCGCGACGGCTTCATCCGGCCACTCCCGGACGAGGGGTCCCCCGGGCCACTGCCTGGTGGCGCGCCAGCCCCGATCGCGACCGATCCGGCCATCGTCACCGAGCTGATCGCGCGCAGCCGGGCATCCATAGCCGCCTCGGAACGCGACATCCGGACGAAGTCCGGATCGGACCTGTTCGACTTCATCCTGGAGGATCTCCAGGAGCTGAAGCGGATCCTGTTCGACCCGCAGAGCCATCAGGTGTTCATGTCGGCGATGGAGGCCGCGTGGTGGCTCAACGATCAGCTGCAGGCATGGCTGGGCGAGAAGAACGCAGCTGACACGCTCACGCAGTCCGTTCCCCACAACGTCACGTCGGAGATGGGGCTGGCGCTCCTGGACGTCGCGGACGTGATCCGCCCGCACCCGGACGTGGTGGCGCTGCTGCACCACGTCGAGGACGAGGGTTTTCTCGACGAGCTGGCCAAGGTCTCCGGCGGGCGAGAAGCGCGAGACGCCATCGTGGCGTGGCTCGACACGTACGGCATGCGCTGTGTCGGCGAGATCGACATCACGCGGCCGCGTTGGAGCGAGCGCCCCTCCACCCTCGTCCCCGTGATCCTCGGCAACGTCAAGAACTTCGAGCCGGGCGTCGCCGAGCGGCGCTTCGAGCAAGGGCGGCAGGAGGCGTGGGCGAAGGAGCGGGACCTGCTGGAGCGCTTGCGGGCGCTGCCGGACGGGGCGCGGAAGGCCGGCGAGGCCAAACGGAGGATCGACGTCCTCCGCACGTTCATCGGGTACCGGGAGTACCCGAAGTACGGCATGGTCAGTCGCTACTTCGTGTACAAGCGGGCCTTGCTGGCCGAGGCCGAGCGTCTGGTACAGCTCGGCGTGCTTCGTGAGAAGGAAGACATCTTCTTCCTGACGTTCCAGGAGCTTCACGACACCGTGCGCACGAACCGGCTCGACGACGAGCTCATCCGTCGGCGCAAGGCCGCGTTCAGGTCATGTCAAGCGCTCACGCCACCGCGGGTGCTCACCTCCGACGGCGAGGCCATCGCGGGGGCGTACCGACGCGACGACGCGCCTGCCGGCGCGCTGGTCGGCCTCCCGGTCTCCGCCGGGAACGTCGAGGGGCGGGCCCGCGTCATCCTGGACATGGCGGAGGCCGATCTCGAAGCGGGCGACGTCCTGGTCACCGCCCACACGGACCCCAGCTGGTCGCCGCTGTTCGTCGCGATCACGGGCCTCGTCACGGAGGTGGGGGGCCAGATGACCCATGGCGCAGTGGTCGCACGCGAGTACGGCCTGCCGGCCGTCGTGGGAGTGGAGCACGCCACCCGGCTGATCCGTGACGGGCAGCGGATCCGCGTGAACGGCACCGACGGGTACGTCGAGATCCTGGCCTAGCCGGGTCAACCCGACAGGTAACCGGGCGGCACGCGACCGGTCAGCCAGACGCAGCCCTGTCGCCGAACGACCGGTCCGGGTCGGCTGAGCTGTGTCAGCCGGTCTCGGCCGCGAGGGCTTCCCGGCCGGTGAGGGCACCGTCGGCGATCTGCTGGGCGAGGTCCCGAAGCTTGATGTTGGTGCGCTGCGACGCCTGGGCCAGGAGCGTGAACGCCTGGTCGCTGGTCAGGTTGGACTGGGCCCGCAGGATGCCGATTGACTCGCCGATGACCTGTCGAGTCGAGATGGCGGCGCGCAGCTGCTCCTGCCGGCGGGCCGCGTCGACCACGACGGAGCCCAGCGACGCCAGCAGGACGGCGAGCATTTGGTCCTGGGTGCTGAACGCGTGCGGCGTGAGGGCGTACAGGTTGAGCCCGCCGTGGGTGCGGTCAGGCTTCATGTCCAGGGCGAGTCCGCACGAGAACATGCTCCTGACGCCGAGCTCGCGGACAAGCAGGGCGGCCGACCTCGGCCAGCGCGGGTCGAACTTCAGATCCGGTGTCGACACCCAGGATTGCTCCATCGACGCATCCAGGCAGGGGCCCTCGCCGTGCTCGTACTGGAGCTGGTCGCCCCGCTCGGCCAGCCGGTCGGTGGCGCCGCGGGTCACAGGCGCCTCCCCCGTCAGCAGGCTGATGCTGGCCGCCCGGCAGCCACCCACCGCGGTCACCGCGGCGGCACAGACGCGGGCCAGGCTGTCCTCGAAGTCCTCGGACACCTGGACCCGCCCCACATCGGCAGCGAAGTCCCCGATGAGTGCCTGGACGGCGTCGTGACCGGCCGGGTCATAGTCGGGCGGGCCGTGGCCAGCTGAACGGTTCATGAACGCTTCATGGTCATGCTGACGCCACCTGCCCTGGGAGGGAGGAACGTCAGGCCTGCGACCAACAATCTCTTCGTCCGCCACACTGGGGCGCCCCGCTTCTCCTCCACCATACGCCCGTGTCCTTTCCCCGTTGCGACCGCACAGGGTGACGGGCTCGCCGTCTGCGACATCGAGGTCGACGTCGCTGAGCACCTGGGCCTGACCGCAGCGCGCGGACAGGCTGCGGATCTCAAGCAACCTGACCACCGGCCGGTGCCTCGCCGAGATACGCAGCGATCACCTGTGGGTCGTTGCGGATGGTCTCGTAGGGACCCTCGACGAGGATCGTGCCGAACTGCAGGACCGTGACCCGGTCGGCGAGCGAACCGACGACCAGTGCGTGGACGTGCCCGGCCTGGACATCGAGGTCGACCCCGTCGACGGCGACGAACCCGCGGAACGCCTTGGTGAGACCCCGGGTGCGCAGGGCCGCCTCGGGCTGGTCCATGTCACTTCCTGGTGTCTCGGTCGGCGTCTCAGCCGACGTCTCGGCGCGGCGACGGCGGGCGCCGGGTCGCTGTGGACGACGCTAGGAACGGCGAGGAAACACGGCTATGTCGACGCCGCACACAAACACGGCATTCGGCATGGGACGTGGCGATACCCGCCTCGACGCAGGGGCCTCGCACGCGTCATCGCCCGGCGGCTGCGCCTGCACAAGACCCCTCGGCGCCCGTCGCGGCGAGAACCAGGGTCACCGTCAGGCAGCGAGCAGCCTCGCCAGCCATGACGTCAGACCGGCAGTCCGCGCCCGGCTGTCCTGCGCCGGGAAGCTGATCCAGGCCCAGAACGTCACGGTGACGAGGGTGAAAGGCAGCATCCACAACGCGCGGTGCAAGTCCTTCACGACGCGCCGCCGCCGGTCCAGCTGCTGTCGATGCCCTCACGGGCCGAGGTCTCTATGCCTTTACCTCGAACCCCTGCCGCCGTGCCAACTGACGCAGCGAGACCAGGTCGGGCTCCCCCGTGCGCTGCTCGGGCGGCAGGCCCGCCCGGCGCTGCCACTGGGCGTAGCCGTTCCTGGTCTTGACCCCGAAGGAACCGTCTTTCGCGTACCGCAGCGACAACAGACCCTCGGCGAGCAGCGCAGCCTCGAGGACCCGTACGTCGCGCGGGTGCGAGGTGGAGCCCTCACCGCCGGCCACGTTGCTGACGACCGCGACCTGCAGGTGCTCGAGCCGCACCACCGGCCGCGCTTCCGCCGCCTGGTAGAGCGGGCGCCCGAAGCCGCGGCCGTTCGGGTTGCCCCGCCAGAGCCGGCGTTGCCGGAACACCCCGGTCCCCTGGTTGCCGCCGTCGCGGTTGGAGTTCCCCTCGATCGTCCGGATGTAGTCGCCCTCCAGCTTGTTGACGAAGAAGGCGTGCGCGACACGGTTCTCGGACGCCACGAACAAGAACCCGACGTCGCCCGGACGGGGTCGTCTGTGCAGCCTGCCCCCATCCTTGAACGCCTTGCGCATGTCCAGCGTCGAAGCGGTGTTGGTGCCGTCGAGCACCGGCACGTCGGCCACGCGCCAACCGGCGACCAGGAAGGTCGCGCACCAGGCGAGGCCGTTGCGGTGACCGGCGAGCTGTGCGTACGGCTGCTTGTTGGAGCCGAGAGGGTCCTCCATGGTGCGCACCTGTGCGGAGGCCCAGGTCAGGAGCTCGCGCACGGTGCCGTTCACGCGTCATCTCGCAGGCTGTCCACCATGACGCCTACCGGCGAGTCGTCGTCGAGGTCGTCATCGGGTCCGGTCTCCAGGTCCGCCCCGTCGACAAGATCCTCGTCGAAGTCGGGCAGCGACGTCTGCTCGACGTCGTCCTGCGGTCCGTCCTGCGGTTCCGGGTAGTTGCCCGTGTCGGGGAGCTCTACCGCGGCCCTGTCCGGCTCGTCTGGCATGCGAAACACCCAGTCCCGGACGTCCGAGCCCGCATCACCCCGACGGCGGCGGGAACGCCCGACGTTGGCACCATGCGCCGCCGACCGCCGACCGTCAAGACACCACGAAGTCCGGTGCGCCCGCGACGACGGGCTCAGGTCGGTCACTGCCGCGGGCAGCTGCCCGGTCGGCGCTGCACGTGCCGGCAGCTGGGCCACCAGGGCTGGTGCTTCGCCGAGGCGTTGGGCTGATGGTCCCCCGCTTGGTCAGGCCGGGTCCCGATCCACGATCTCGGTGACGTCGCGGCGCGGTGTGTCCTGGCCCGGCCGGCCGTAGCCGAGCCGGAGGACCATCTGCGGGTGGCCGACGACGCCCAGCTCGGCGCCGAGCCGGGCCCGGGTCCACTCCCGGTCCACGACCTGTCCGAGCGGCTGGGCCTGGACGCCTTCCACCGTGGCGCGCAGCAGCACCGCCATCAGTGCCGCACCCGCGTGCAGCCAGTCGATCCGGCCGTCGAGGGCGGTGCCCAGCACGATCGCGAGGGGGCGCTCGACCTGCGGGTGCTCGTCGACCATGCGCACCCCGTCGTCCTCGCTGGCGTCGAAATCGCGCAGCCGGAGGTTGCTCGCCCGGTCGCGCACGTCGGGCGTCGCCTGCTGTGGCAGGCCGTCGTGGGAGCCCGTGCCACGTCGGGTCCACCTGGCCAGCTCCTCGCGGTACGACGGGTCGTCGCGCTCGGCCTCCTCGGCCCGGGCCAGCAGCACCGTCAGGGCCACGAGATCGTCCACACCGTCGACGACGCGCAGCCAGGCACCCTGCTCGGCTGCGGCCACGCGCAGCTCGGCGACGACGTCGGCCGGCACTGCACGTGGGTCGAACGCTGCGCGCTGGGTGTGCCGGTCACGGGCCGCCCTGGCGAGCACGACGTCCTCGCTGGACACCGCGTGGCCGGGAACCGGCACCACACGGGCGAGCACGTTCGCATCGGCCAGCGCGGGGAGCTCGACGACCTCGCTGGCGAAGCCCTGCAGCCGCAGCGCCAGCCGCGACAGGTGCAGCGCGGCACCGCAGCTGAGCACCTGCTGCCTGCCGGACGGGTCCAGCATGTCCAGCCGGCGCTCCGGGTCCCGGCTGACGGTCAACGTCCCGTCATCCACCCGGAAGCGCCATGGCTGGGTGTTGTGGACCGAGGGCGCGAGCCTGGCCAGCTCGACTGCAGCGGTGAGGTCGCAGGTGGTCGTCGTCATGCCTCCAGCCTGCGAGCCGCCGGCGGAGCCCGGGAGGGGCCAAGGTCCCGAACGGGCAGTACTACTGCCCCCCAGCGGCTGCGGCACGGTGCCGGCCGCCGTCAGCGATGCTGAGCTGACCCCACCAGCCAGCGGCGCAGCAGCAGCGCGGGCAGCGCCGCCAGGACGAGGCAGACCGACCAGGTCCAGGCACCGAGAGGCTCGGTGCGGAGCAGGTCCTGCAGCACCGGGACTGTCGCACCGGCGACCTGCAGCGCGACTGCCGCGGCGGCCGCCACGGTGAGGAACACGTTGCGCCGGGAGGCGCCACGCTCCCGCGAGGCAAGTGCGACCGCGATCTGGGCCAGGCCGAGGACGACGAAGGCAGCCGTCCGTCCGTCGTCGCCGCTGCGACGCGCGAGCAGCGCGGCGATGAGCGTGGCCGCGGCGATCAGGGAGCCGACCACGCCGATGCGGGCAAGAAGCGGCCGGTCGAGCACGGGTGCCCCGGGCCGCAGCGGCGCCCGGCGCAGGACGTCGGCGGCCGCGGGCTCGGCGCCCATGGCCACACCGGGGAGGCCGTGCGTGAGCATGTTGATCCACAGGATCTGGCCGGGGAGCAGCGGGACGAGGAACCCGAAGAAGGGTGCCCCCAGCACGAACGCCACCTCCGCGAACCCGCCGCCGAGCGCGTACCCGAGGAAGCGGCGCAGGTTGTCGTGGATGCGGCGGCCCTCCTCGACCGCACGTACGACGGTGTCCAACCGGTCGTCGGTCAGGACCAGGTCGGCCGCCTGTCGCGCCACCTCGGTGCCACCGAGACCCATCGCGACGCCGATGTCGGCGCGCCGCAGCGCCGGGCCGTCGTTGACCCCGTCGCCGGTGACGGCGACCACCTCGCCCGCTTCCTGCCAGCTGCGGACCAGGGCGAGCTTGTGCTCGGGGCGGACCCGCGCGTAGATCGCCACGCGGTCGGAGCCGTCCGGTCGCCATGTCGGCTCCGCCAGGTCGGCGTCGCTCAGGTCGACGACGGCACCGGCCAGCCCGACCTGCTCAGCCACGGTCGCGGCCGTCGCGGCCTGGTCGCCGGTCATGACAGTGAGCCGGATGCCGGCCCGCTCGAGGGCGTGGACGACGTCAGGGACGCCCGCCCGCGGCGGGTCGGTCATGGCGAGGGCCCCGACCAGGCGCAGTCCGGCGGGGAGGGAGCCGTCGCCGTCGTACGCCGCGGGCGACTCCAGCACGACGAGCACCCGCCGACCGGCCTCGGCCTGCTGCCGGCACCACAGCTCGGCCCGGTGCACCGCATCCGAGGGCTCGACCGCCGCGAGGACGCGGGCAGGTCCGCCCTTCACCACCGTGAGACGGCCGGCGCCGGCCGGATCGTCGTGCTCGGTGAGCATCCAGCCACGGCGGCTGTCGAAGGGCACCTCGGACACCCGCCGGCCGCGGGCCCGGACCGGGCCGGACTGCATGCCCACCCGGCCGGCGAAGGCGACGAGCGCCGCCTCGGTCGGGTCACCCAGCGGGAGCCACTGCCCGTCGCGGAGCTCGAGCTCCGCGTCGCTGCAGAGCAGCGCGTCGCGCGCCAGGACCCCGAGGTCCGGGTCCGCGGCCGCGGACCCGACCGACGTGCCGGCGACCGACCCCTCGGGCGCGTAGCCGGCCCCGGTGACGTCGTACTCGTCGCCGGCGGTCCAGGCGGCGACGACGACCATCCGGTTCTCGGTGAGCGTGCCGGTCTTGTCGGTGGCCAGCAGGGTGACCGAGCCGAGCGTCTCCACCGCGCGCAGCTCGCGGGCGATGGCGTGGTGCCGGGCCATCCGGCGCGCCCCGAGTGCGAGCGACAGGGTCAGGACGGCGGGGAGCGACTCGGGGACCGCGGCCACCGCGAGGCTCGCTCCTTGCAGCGCGGCGTCCTCCCAGGCCAGTCCCCGCAGCAGGCTCAGGGTCATCACGACACCCGCCGCGGCCACCGCGGCGACGGTGAGCTGGCGCCCGAGGCGGGTGAGCCGACGCTGCAGAGGTGTGGGGCGTGGGATGGCGGACGCGACCAGGGCCGTGACCACACCGAGGGTGCTCGATGCGCCGGTGGCGGTGACCTCAGCGCGTCCGCGACCGCGGGTGAGCGTCGTGCCCGCCTGCACGGTGTCGCCACGCGACTTCGGGATGCCGAGCGCCTCACCGGACACCGCCGACTCGTCGGCGACAAGCTCGTGGCTCTCGAGGAGGCGGCCGTCCGCGGGCACCACGTCGCCGGCCTGCAGCACGACGAGGTCGCCGGGCACCACCTCCGTGGCGGGGACCGTCGTCGTCGACCCGTCCCGGACGACCCGGGCGGTCGGCGCGGCCATCTCCCTCAAGGCCAGGACGGCGCGCTCGGCACGCAGCTCCTGGGTGACTCCCACTCCCGTGTTGAGCACCACCACGAGCGCGATCACCGCGGTGTCGGCGGCGTCGTGCTGCCACGTCGTCAGCGCCGCCGCGGCCAGGAGCAGCATGATCATCGGGTCGGAGAGCTGCCGTCCGACTCTTCGGACCACTCCCGGCCGCGCCGGAACGGGCACCGTGTTGGGTCCGTGGGTGGCCAGGAGGGCGGCCGCTGCCTGTCCGGTCAGACCGCTGTCGGAGCCGGAGCAGGGATCCGGCGAGGTCCGCACCCCGTCAGCCGCCGGCACCGCGGTGCCGCCCGGCCTGGACCACGGCTACCGGCCCCGTCGCGTGGTGCAGGACGCCGTGGCTGACCGAGCCGAGGAGCAGGGCGCCCACCGCGCCGCGACCGCGGCTGCCCACGACCAGGAGCCTGGCCAGTGCCGCGGCGGCGATGAGAGCGTGCACCGGGTGGTCGTGCACGACCAGGCTCTCGACCTTGACGTCGGGGTACTCCGCCGTGAACCCGGCCATCGACTCGGCCAGCACCAGCCGTTCCTCGTGGGCGACCAGCGCGGGATCGTAGACGAGCGGCAGCTGCGCGAATGGAGCCAGCCGGGTCGGGTCGGTCCACGCATGCAGAGCGGCAAGCGGCTCGTCGAGGACTGCCGCAGCCTCGAAGGCGAAGGCCAGTGCGTCCTGTGACAACGGTGATCCGTCCACCCCCACCACGACGCCGTGGCGCGGCAGGTCGCTGGTCGGCGGCACCGGGACCACGACCACGGGGCATGCGGCGAGCGACACGACCTGGAGCGTCGTCGAGCCGACCAGGAGCTCACTGAACACGCCCGCGCCGCGCGATCCGAGCACCATGCGCTCGGCAGTCCGCGACGCGGTCACGAGGTGCTCCACCACCGACCCGTGCCTCAGCTCGGTCCTGACGGGGAGCGCCGGGTAGGCCAGCGCGAGAACCTCGACCGCTTCGTCCAGCAGGCGCTGGCCGGCCTTCCGCAGCATCAGCTCGAGGTCGTCGATCCGGCCCAGGACCGATCGGACCGGGTAGAGCGGCGGCTCGAGGACGTGGACCAGGTGCAGCGGCAGGTGTCGGTCCCAGGCGGAGGCTGCGGCCAGCTCGACGGCCGCTCGGCCGGCGTCCGACCAGTCCACGCCGACGACGACGGCGCGCTCGTGCGCGGTCATGGTTGCTCCTTCGGTGGTGGGTACGTCCAGCACACCCGGGCCGGGGATCTGCCGGCAGGGCGCAATGGGGCCTGGCGCGGGGGTCGAAGGTCACACACGTCGTGACTGGTGGCCCTGCGTCCTCGCAGCTCGGCGTCCCTAGCGTCGGGAGCGCAAGCGGCGAGCAGCCCGCTCACCGCGACCGCCTGCGAAGGAGGACGTCATGCGAGCGCTCGTGTACCACGGTTCGGGGCAGCGGTCCTGGGACCAGGTTCCGGACCCGAGGGTCCAGGACGACTTCGATGCCATCGTCGGTATCGACGCGGTGACGATCTGCGGGACGGACCTGCACATCCTCAACGGCGACGTTCCGGCGGTGCAGCCGGGCACGGTGCTCGGCCACGAGGCTGTCGGCACCGTCGAGGCGGTCGGCTCGGCCGTGCGATCGGTACAGCCCGGTGACCGGGTCCTCATCTCGTGCATCAACGGCTGCGGCACCTGCCCGCCGTGCCGCGAGGGTCGGTACGGCCAGTGCCGCAGCGGCGGCGGCTGGGTGCTCGGTCACCTGATCGACGGCGTTCAGGCGGAGTACGCGCGGGTCCCCTACGCCGACCTCTCGCTCCACCGTCTCCCCGCCACCGTGTCCGACGAGGCGGCGGTCATGCTTGCCGACATCCTTCCCACCAGCTTCGAGGTCGGTGTCCTCGCCGGAGGCGTACGTCCCGGCGACACCGTGGTGATCGTCGGTGCCGGTCCGATCGGCCTGGCGGCGGTCATGACGGCCCGGCTCTACTCGCCGTCGCAGGTGATCGTGATCGACCCGGTGGGAACCCGGCTGGATGCCGCCAAGCGTCTCGGCGCGGACGTGGTCGTGCGCAACGGCGACGGCGGGGAGGACGCGGTCGCCCTGGTCACCGACCTCACCGACGGACTCGGGGCCGACGTCGTGATCGAGGCGGTCGGTCTGGCCGAGACCTTCGAGCTGTGCACCGAGCTGGTCCGTGCAGGCGGGCATGTCGCAAACGTGGGGGTCCACGGAGCTCCGGCGACCCTCCATCTCGAGACGCTCTGGATCAAGGACGTCACCATCACGACCGGCCTCGTCGACACCTGGAGCACCCCGCGGCTGCTCGGCCTGGTGGCCGGGCACCAGCTGGATGCCGCTTCGCTGGTGACCCAGACGCTCCCGCTCGACCAGCTCATGGCGGCCTACGACGTGTTCGCCGCGGCTTCCCGGACCGGGGCGCTCAAGGTTGTCTGCACGAAGTAGTTTCGGATGTCCGACCCAGCGGAGGAGAACCACGTGGCCGTCAGCGAAGCCAGCCCGAAACCAGCCACTGACGGCCTCGTCGAGAGACTGGCCGATCCCGACGAGGGGGAGGTGGCCGCGCTGGACGCCTGGTGGCGGGCGAACAACTACCTGACCGTCGGCCAGATCTACCTGATGGCCAACCCGCTGCTGCGCGAACCGCTGGTGGCCGACCACATCAAGCCCCGGCTGCTCGGGCACTGGGGCACCAGCCCCGGCCTGTCGTTCGTCTACGCGCACATGTCCCGGCTGATCCGGCACACCGGCCAGGAGGTGCTCTACCTCACCGGACCGGGCCACGGGGGGCCGGCTCTCGTGGCGGCGGGCTACCTGGAGGGCACCTACACCGAGATCTATCCCGACATCACCCTCGACAGCGAGGGCATGCGCCGCCTGTTCCGGCAGTTCTCCGCCCCGGGCGGAATCCCCAGCCACGTGTCCGTCACGACACCAGGGTCGATCCACGAGGGCGGGGAGCTCGGTTACGTCCTCACCCACGCGTTCGGGGCGGTTATGGACAACCCGGACCTCCTGGCACTCGCGGTGGTGGGTGACGGCGAAGCCGAGACCGGGCCGCTCGAGGGCTCGTGGAAGGGCGTCTCGTTCCTCAACCCCGTTCGTGACGGCGCCGTGCTGCCGCTGCTTCACCTCAACGGCGCGAAGATCGCCGGCCCGACGGTGCTGGGGCGCAAGGACCCCGCCGAGGTCCGCTCGCTCCTGGAGGGTCACGGCTACGACGTGATCGAGGTCGACGGCGAGGACCTCCCGGGGATGCACCACCGGTTCGCCGCGGCGCTCACTCGAGCATGGGCCGGCATCCGCGCCATCCAGGAAGCGGCCCGCGGAGGCGACTGGGACGGCTCTCGGCCGCGGTGGCCGCTGATCGTGCTGCGGACGCCGAAGGGCTGGACGGGACCCGACGTCGTCGACGGGGTGCAGGTTCAGGGCACCTGGCGGTCCCACCAGGTGCCACTGTCGGGGGTCAAGGAGGATCCGGGCCACCTGCGGCTGCTCGAGCAGTGGTTGCGGTCCTACCGTCCTGAGGAGCTCTTCGACGAGGGCGGGACCCCGACTGCGCTGGTCCGTCAGGTCAACCCCGAGGGTCCGTTGCGGATGAGCGCGACGCCGCACGCGAACGGTGGGCTGCTCACCCGGGACCTCGATCTGCCGGACTACCGGGACTACGCGGTCGACGTCCCGCGACCAGCCACAGTGCACGCCGAGTCGACCCGCAAGCTCGGCGAGATGATGCGCGACATCTACCGGCGGAACCCGGACCGGTTCCGGTTGTTCTGCCCGGACGAGACGAACAGCAACCGGCTCGGCGCCGTCTTCGAGGCGTCGGACCGTGGCTTCGCCGAGCGGGTCACGGCCGACGACGTCGCGATCTCCCGGCACGGCCGGGTGATGGAGGTGCTCTCGGAGCACAACTGCCACGGCTGGCTCGAGGGGTACACCCTGACCGGACGACATGGGTGGTTCGCGACCTACGAGGCGTTCGCCATGGTGAGCGCCTCGATGACAATCCAGCACGGCAAGTGGCTGCAGGAGGCCGACGAGCTGCCGTGGAGAGCGAAGGTGCCGAGCCTCAACGTGCTGCTCACGTCGACGGCGTGGCGCAACGACCACAACGGCTTCAGCCACCAGGGGCCGGGCCTCATCCAGAACGTCATCACCACCCGAGGCAACATCGGCCGGGTCTATCTGCCACCGGACGCCAACTGCCTGCTGTCGGTAGCCGACCACTGCTTCCGTTCGCGGTCGTACGTGAACCTCGTCGTGATCGACAAACAGCCGCAGCTGCAGTGGCTCACGATGGACGAGGCTGTCGAGCACTGCGCCCGCGGTGCCGGCGTCTGGACCTGGGCGGGCACTGACGACGGCGCAGCCGACCCCGACATCGTGCTGGCCTGCGCGGGCGACGTCGTGACGATGGAGACGGTTGCGGCCGCGGCGATCCTGCGCGAGCACCTGCCGCACTTCCGGACCCGGGTCGTCAACGTCGTGGACCTGATGACCCTGCCGCGGCGGAAGGACCATCCCCACGGCATGGACGAGACGTTGTTCAAGGAGCTGTTCACCGATCACGTCGACGTGGTCTTTGCCTTCCACGGCTACCCCGGCGCAGTGCACCAGCTGGTGCACGGCCGGCCCGACGCGGACAGGTTCAGGGTCCGGGGGTTCATCGAGGAGGGCACCACCACGACGCCGTTCGACATGGTGGTCCGCAACCGCGCGTCGCGCTACCACCTCGTCATGGATGCTCTGAACAACGCGCGGCGGACCCCGCCGGGAGCCAGTGACCTCAAGGCGTGGTGCGAGCAGCGGCTCGCGGAGCACGAGGCATACGTCGTGGAGCATCTCGAGGACCTGCCAGAGGTCCGCGACTGGGTTCTCGACGACCGGTCCGGGCAGGGCTGACGTCGGTGTCGCCCGGCCGGGGGACGGTGCTTGTCGTCAACAGCGGTAGCTCGTCGGTGAAGTTCGCCCTGGTGGACCCGATTTCGGGGGCGCGAGCGCTGACGGCGCTGGTCGAGAGGGTGGGCTCCGACGGGACGGTCCTACACCTACGTCGCGGGAAGCACGAGGAGTCCGGGGCGCCGGACGACGGCTCGCCCAGGGGCATCGTGAGACATCTCCTCGAGTCGCTGACCGGCGACGAGCGGGCGGACCTGGTCGGTGTCGGTCATCGGGTCGTGCACGGCGGCTCACGCTTCACCGAGTCGGTCGTCGTGGACGACGCGGTGATGGCGGCACTGCGGGACGTCGCAGACCTGGCGCCGCTGCACGCGCCGCCGAACCTGGCTGGTCTCGACGCGGCCCGCCACGAGCTGCCCGACCTGACCCAGGTCGCGGTGTTCGACACGGCGTTCCACCAGACGATGCCACCGGTCGCCTACCGCTATGCCGTGCCGAGCTCGTGGTTCGAGGAGCACGACGTGCGCAGGTACGGCTTCCACGGCACCAGCCACCGCTACCTCGCGGGCCGGGCGGCCGACCTGATGGGCCGGTCGACCGACGACCTGCGGCTGGTCACCCTTCACCTCGGCAACGGCTGCAGCGCGGCTGCTGTCCGCGACGGCCGGTCGATCGACACCACCATGGGCCTCACCCCGCTCGAGGGCCTGGTGATGGGGACGCGCAGCGGTGACGTCGACCCCGGCGTCCTGGGGCACATGTCCCTGCGGCTCGGTCTCGGCCTGGCCGAGGTCCTCGACGTGCTCAACAGCAGCAGCGGCCTGCTGGGCCTCTCGGGTCTGAGCAACGACATGCGCGCGCTCAGCGATGCGGCCCGGGGCGGGTCCGACGCGGCGCGGCTGGCCGTCGACGTGTTCAGCTACCGGGTCGCCAAGGCGGTGGGCGCGCTCGCCGTGGCGCTCGGTCGGCTCGACGCCGTCGTCTTCAGCGGCGGCATCGGCGAGAACTCGGTCGAGGCACGCAGCGAGGTCCTGCGGCTGCTGGGGGTGCTGGGGCTGCGCGAGGACGCCGCCGCCAATGCGGCCCATGGCCACGACACAGCCGGGCGCATCAGCAGCGGTGACGGGCCGATGGCCCTGGTGGTCCCGACCGACGAGGAGCTGGTGATCGCCCGGGACACGGCGGCGTTGTCCGGCGGGTCCCGGTCCGGTTGAGCCGGCAGGGTCGCCGGGCCGTGGAGCCCGCGGCGCGGCATCCGTTGTGGCCAAAGGGTTTCGCCGGTCTCCGGTGTGCTAGGATTCGAACACACGTTCGAATCGGGGGGGGGGGTGACGTGGTGCGTGAGGCGGACGGGTCGCTGGTCGACTCGAGGCCGCCCGTCGCTCCGGCCGCCGACGAGTGGGGGGCTCTGCTCGACGCGGTCGTCGCCGCGGGGCCGATCCCGGTCGACTACGCCACCGACGAGGACCTCGCGTCGGCCGAGGACCCGGGCTGGCCGCCGCGGGGGCTGCTGGACCAGGTCGAGCCGGGTCCGCTGCTGGCGTCGCTGCTGGCCGGGACGGACCTGACGTCCTGCTCGGCGGACGACCTGGTGGGGGCGGTGCGGGCGGCGTACCGGTTGCAGTCGTGGGCGGCGGCGGTGGAGCTGGCGGCCACGACTGTGCTGGTCGAGCGGTGTGCGGGCTGGCGCGGGGTGGCCCCCGAGGGTGCCCAGGTCCCGGGGGAGTCGGTGTCGGCGGAGCTGATGGCGGCGGTGGAGGTCGGCTGCGCGCTGGACCTGGCCCCGGCCACCGCCCGGGCCAGGGTGGTGCTCGCCGGGGACCTGGCCCGGTTGCCGGTGACCCGGCTGGCGCTGACCGCCGGGGTGATCGACCTGCCGAAGGCGCGGCTTGTGGTCGAGGAGCTGCGGCCGCTGACTGACGGGCAGGCGTGCGAGGTGGAGGCGCGGATCGTGCCGGGCGCGGCCGGTGGCACCCGGGCGCAGCTGGCCGGCCGGCTGCGGCGAGCGGTGCTGGCGGTCGACCCGGCCGCCGCCCAGGCCCGGCAGGAGCGGGCCAGGGCGGGCCGGAGGGTGGAGGTGTTCCCGCTGTCGGACGGGATGGCCGGGCTGACCTACCTGGACGCCGCCGACCGGGTGCAGGCGCTGTTCCTGTGGCTGACCGGCCGCGCCCAGGCCGCCACCGGCCACGCCTCGACCGACCCCCGGACGCTCGACCAGGTGCGGGCCGACGTGCTCGCCGACCTGGGTGAGCACGGCCTCGCCGCGGAGGACCTGCCGGTCCGGCACGGCCGCCGCCCGCAGATCCAGGTCGCGGTCGCGGTGACCACCCTGCTCGGGCTGGACGAGCTGCCGGGTGAGCTGACCGGCTACGGGCCTATTCCCGCCGACACCGCCCGTCGGATCGCCGCCGAGGGCACCTGGCGGCGGCTGCTCACCGATCCCCGCACCGGACGGTTCGACGAGCTGTCGGTCGAGAGCTACGAAGCCCCACAGGACCTGGTCGACCACGTCGTCGCCCGGGACCGGACCTGCCGCAGCCCGGGCTGCCGGACACCGGCCGCCCGCTGCGACCTTGACCACCGGGTGCCGCACCCCCGCGGGCCCACTGCCCCGGCCAACCTCGACGCCCGCTGCCGCAGCCACCACACCGTCAAGACCCACACCGACACCGCAGTCGTCCCCGACGGCGCCGGCGGGCTGCGGATCACCCTGCCCTCCGGGCGCGGCTACCACCGACCCGCCGAGCACGTCCTCGATGGTCCGCAGGCCGAACCCTGGGACGCCCCACCGTTCTGACCCACCATGCGGTCACGTTGTGCTGCTCGGACCCCCTTGCCGAATGGCCGGGGGTCCGAGGGCCTCGCCGTCGGGTCCAATGGCCCTGACCGCGTCCGACTGGCCCCGGCAGGCTGAAGGACACGCGAGAGGAGTCCTTCATGGCGAGCGGGCGCGCGCGAGGTACCCGACCTTCCTGGTGGCGGCTCAGCCGCGCCGGTGTCGCCGACGAGGCAGCGGCGTTCCTCCAGGGCGAGCTGCTCGAGCAGCTGTACGCCGGTGGTTCCGGTTGTCGGGCGCCGGCCTGGGTCTGGCTCAACGCCGTCGCGCACGGCGACCTGGCGCAGCTGCAGCAGATCGCCGGCACCGGTGCCACGGAGGACGAGCCCATCCTCGAGTGGGCGCAGGCCCGGTCCGCTCTGGCCCGGGAGCTGATCGCCCGCGCTGAGGGCGACCCGACGGTGGTGGAACGCCTCCAGCGGGGAGTCCTCATGCGCCTCGAGCAGAACCTCCACGACGCGACCGACCTGACCCCGGCGCGCCTCTACCAGATCGCTGTCGACGAGATGCGGCTGATCGGGACCTGAGGTGCGGCCCCCGGCGAGCAGCTCGTGGCAGTCCAGCAGCACCAGGGCCACGGCCGGGTCGATGTCGTCCAGGGGCCGACAGGTCGATCAGGGCCCTGCGGTGGCCGCTCTCGACCGCGGTATCGGTGGCTGTCCCGGGGTCCGGTCCAGGTGCCATGGTGGACGCCGGCCGGCGGATGAGAGCGGGTGGTGAGGGTGCCGGAGGTCGCAGCCGCCGAGGCCGTGGGTCTGGTGAAGAGGTTCGGCCCGGTCGAGGCCGTGGCCGGGGTCGACCTGGCTGTCCGGCCGGGTGAGATCGTCGGCCTGCTCGGACCCAACGGCGCCGGCAAGACGACGATCATCCGCACGGTCATGGGCTATCTCCGCCCCACGGCTGGACGCGTTCGCGTCCTGGGTGCGCACAGCAGGGATCCTGCCGTCCGCGGGCGGATCGGCTACCTGCCTGCCGATGCATCGCTCGACCGCGGGCAGACCGTCGACGAGCTCTTGCGCTGGTACGGCGACATTCGCGGCGGGGTCTCGTCAGGCCGGGTGACACATCTCTGCGAACGGCTCGGCATCGACCGTGCACGCCGCATCGGCGAGCTGTCGACCGGGAACAAGAGGAAGGTCGGGCTGGTCCAAGCCGTGATGCACGAACCCGCCCTGCTCGTGCTCGACGAACCCACCAGCGGGCTCGACCCGCTGGTGCGGCGTGAGGCCGCCGCCATCGTGCGCGAGTGCCGGGACGCGGGCGCCGGCGTCCTGTTCTCCTCCCACGTCCTGCCGGAGGTGGCCGAAGTGGCGGACCGCGTCGCCATGCTGCGACAGGGCCGGGTGGTGCACGCGACGACGGTCGCAGACCTGCGCGACCTGGCCCGCGAGCGGATCGAGCTGCACTTCGCCGTGCCGCCGCCGGCGGATCTGCTCGACGGTGTGGCCAATGTCGCCTCATGGCGGATCGAGGGAAAGCGGGTCGTGGTCGAGGTCGACGGCAGCGTCGCCGCGCTGGTGCGCGCGGTCGCGGCGTATGACGTGCAGCGCATCATGACCCACGAGCAGGACCTCGAGGACGTGTTCTTCGCGTTCTACCGGACCGGCGAGGGTGACGGATGAGCGGCCGGCTGCTGGTGCTTCGCCAGATGCTCCGCGACCGGCGACGCTCCACAGTGTGGTGGACGGTGTCTGTCGCGTTGATGTCGGTCGCCTTCGCTGCCGCCTATCCGTCAGTCCGGGACTCCTCAGCCCAGCTCGACTCGTACATGCAGTCGCTGCCCTCCGGCGTGGTGGAGCTGCTCGGGGCGACCAGCGGGATCGGCACCCCGGCGGGGTACCTCAACTCGCAGCTCTACGCGAACGTCTTCCCGCTGCTGCTCATCGTGCTGGGTATCAGCGCTGCGGCCTGGTCGATCGCCGGCGCCGAGGCTGACGGCACCCTCGAGATGCTGCTGGCCAACCCGGTCAGCCGGGTCCGGGTGGCGCTGGAGCGGCTGGCGGGCGTCGCGGTCGTCACCGTCGTCGTCGTCGTCATCACCACGGTGGCCCTCGTCGTGACAGCGCCCGCGTTCGGCCTGGACGGCCTGCCTGGTGACAGCCTCTGGGCGGCCGGCCTCGCCGTCTGGGCGCTGGCGATGTGTGTCGCCATGGTCACCCACGGCGTCGGTGCAGCAACCGGGTCGCGCGGGCCGGCGATCGCTGCCGGCTCGGCCGTCGCGGCCGGGACCTACGTGCTGTACGGGTTGTCCGGCCTGGTCTCCGCGCTCGAACCGCTCCGCTGGTTGTCGCCCTGGTTCTGGTTCCTCGACTCGTCACCCCTCACCGCCGGCTTGACCTTGCGCCTCTGCGTGCAGGCCGTGCTGCTTCCCCTCGCCGTGGGGTCGGTCGCCGTCGCCGCAGGACTCGTCCGGCTGCGCGTGCGCGACCTGGGGTGACCGCGGTCGGTCGTGTCGGCGGGCCTCATCGCTCCACCAGCACGGGGCAGGCGGCGTGGTGGATCGCGGCGTGCGCGGTCGAGCCGAGAAGCATGCCCTGCACGGGGCCGCGGCCACGCGTGCCGACCAGCAGCAGCTGGGCGCCGCGAGAGGCGTCGACAAGCTCGGCGGCCGGCTCGCGGTCGCCGAGGCGAGTCTCGAAAGAGACCTGGTCGAACTCCACTGCGACGTTGGCGACCATCTTGTCGAGCAGGGCCCGCCCGGCCTGCCGGGCTGCAGCGCGGACCTGCTCGACGCTGGTCGCGGTCAGCGACGTGAGATGGACTCCGGGCCGCCAGCAGTGGATGGCGACGAGGTCGACGCCCCGCATAGCCGCCTCACGCGCGGCCCGACGCACGAGGGCCTCGGCCTCAGGGCCGGGACCGACGCCCACGACCACCGGGGCTCGGCTCGGCTCCGTGCCCCGCACGATCACGACGGGGCACGGCGAGTGCGCCGACAAGGCGATGCCGGTGGATCCGAGCAGCAGGCCGGTGAAGCCACCCAGACCCCGGTTCCCCACGACGACGACCTGCGCGCCTGGTGCCCGACGGATCAGCTCCGTCGCCGGCTCTCCGACGGCGAGGGTGGTCTCGATGGACGCGTCCGGCGCGACCGACCGTGCCAGCGTCTCGGCGTCCCCGAGAACTCGCTCGGCCTGGGCCTGGAGTCCGGCGCCCTCCGGCGCCAGTGGCGAGCCGCCCAGCGGCACACGGAACAGCGGCCACAGCCAGCTGTGGACGATGTGCAGGCCGGCGTCTCGCAGCGCAGCTTCGCGCGCTGCCCATCTCAGCGCACGGTCGCTCTCGGCAGAGCCATCCACCCCGACCAGCACAGGGTCGCTCTCGATGCCGCCTCGGTCTGCCACGACTGCCTCCTCTGCCCCCTTCTGAACCTAGGAAGTGACCACCTCGTGGGCGAAGGGGCCGCGGGCCCCGGCGCGGGGGGCGTCCGACATGCGCTCGCCCGGGACCTTCGGCCCGGCGTCCCGCGGCGTCGGACCCTGACCGTGCGGCGACCGGACCCGGTGTCCTGGCAGCGGAAGCCGAACCAGCGAGGAGGAGCCATGGACATGACGTCGGCGCAACCGGTGGTGGTCGGACTGGACAGGTCGCCCCAGGCGTATGCGGCCCTGGAGCACGCCGCGGCACTTGCAGAGCGGCGGCACCTCCCGATGCTGCTCGTCCACGCGTACGAGCCGTCGTACTACGCGGTCCGGTCCTCGGTCGCCGGGACGCCGGACGCCGAGGGCGTGATGCGCAACGTCGCCGAGCGGCTGGTGGCGGATGCGGTCGACACCGTCACCACGTTCCACCCGGATCTGGAGGTCCGCACCCGCTTCGAGCCGGGCTCGGCGGCGGAGAAGCTGTTGGAGGAGTCGGAACGAGCTCACGTCGTGGTGCTCGGCTCACGCGGCAGCGGGGGGTTCGCTGACCTGCTCCTCGGGTCCACCACCCTGCACGTCGCCGCGCATGCCACCTGCCCGGTGATCGCCGTGCCGGCGCCCGGTGATGCGGCTGCTCCACGCGAGGGGGTCGTGGTCGGCGTCGACTGGTCGGCCGTCTCCGAGGCAGCGATCGGATACGCGTTCGAGGCAGCCGCCGAGACAGGTCAGCCGTTGGCCGCGATCCACGCCTGGTACGACGTCGCCAGCACCGGCACGGGCCGGATGATGGCGCTCGGGTACGACCCCGCGGCGGTCCTCGAGGAGGAGCGTCTGACCCTGGCCGAGTCCATGGCCGGCTGGGGGGAGAAGTTCCCCGACGTCCAGGTGCACGCACGCGTCGTCCTCGGCCACCCGGTCTCGGTGCTGTGCCGGGCCGCTGGAGAGTCGAGCCTGCTGGTCGTGGGCTGCCGCGGCCGAGGCTCGGTGCGCAGCGCGCTGCTGGGCTCGGTCAGCCACGGCGTGCTGCACCACGCGAAGGTCCCGGTCGCCGTCGTGCACGGCACCCACTGAGGCCGCCATCCGGCGTCCCGAGCATCGAGGAGGAGCCATGAACGAGTCACCTGCTGTCGTCATTGCCGTCGACGGGTCCGAGGACAGCGCCCGAGCGGTCGAGTGGGCCGTGCCCGAGGCGCGGTCCCGACAACTGAGGTTGGTCCTGGTGAACAGCGTCCCGAACCTTCTCGGGGACGCCGACGCCCTGCCCGGGCGCGACCAGGAGCGGGTGGACCGGGTCGTCCAGGACGCGAAGCTGCTCGCCGCTCGTCATCCGGCGGTCGACATCTCCGTTCAGCGGCTCGAGCCGTTCGGCCTCGACGTGGGGCCGTCACTCGTCGAGGCGGTACGTCCGGACGACCTCCTTGTCGTGGGGGCGCGTGGCCACGGCAAGGTCACCGGGCTCGTGCTCGGGTCGGTGAGCCAGTACGCCGCGCGGCACGCACCGGGCACCGTCGTGGTGGTCCGGGAGTCCCACGACCCGACTGCCACGCGGACCGTCGTCGGACTCGACCAGAGCGCCGGCGCCCAGCGCGCGCTGGACTGGGCGCTGGATCGCGCGGTCGGCCAGGGCGGCGAGGTCGTGGCGTTGCGAACGTGGCGGGGGTCGGCCCTGCACGGCGCCGCGAACGTCCTGCCGCTGCCGGAGGACGCCGAGTGGCGACAGGAGCAGGAGGACTCCCGTCTCGAGGCCGACCTCGGGCCGTGGCGAGACAAGCACCCCGGTGTCCGGCTGGTGCCGGAGGCCGTGCCGGGGCACCCGGGGCACCTGCTGGCGACGTCGTCGCAGCATGCGGGTCTGCTCGTGGTCGGCGCAGGCGGCCGTGGACCGGTGGCAGCCACCCTGCTGGGCTCGGTGACGATGGCCGTCCTGCACCACGCACGGTGCCCGGTCGCCGTGGTGCGCTGAGGCAGGCGCGCTGCCCGGGGCGGTTCGTCGCCGCGTCAGGCCACGTGGCGCGGCGGCCGGCGCACCTCGTCCAGCGGTCGCCGGGGCGTCGCCGGCACCTCGTCGCCGTACCCGAGCCGGAGCAGCATGTGGGTGTGCCCCACGCCGCTGAGGGGGCTGCGGACCACCCAGCGGAGCTCACGGTGCTCCAGCGGTTGGTTGAGGAAGGACGCGGACAGCCCGGCGAGCGTGGCATCCAGCAGCAACCGCTCCAGGGCCTGGCCGGCGCGGACCCAGTCCACCGGCCGGTCGTGCAGGGTCGAGAGGACGGCAATGGTCGGCGTCGCCTCGAACACGGCGGTCTCCCGGGCCGCGTCCACAGCCTGACCCAGGTCGCGGAAAGCGGCGTCGCGCCCGGACGGACGCGGCCCGAGCGAGCGCACGGGCACACCGTCCCGGCGGTGCGGACCCCCGATCCAGGCCTGTCGCTCGGTGACCCTTGCCGGGTCGGCGCGGTCTGCCCGGTCACCCGCGTGCAGCAGCTCCAGCAGGCGCTGGACCTCGGCCGGGTCGTCGTACACACGCAGGACGGCGCCCTCGGCGGTGGCCGCCTCCGCGAGCCTGCCGAGAACACTCCTGGGCACCTTCCGGTTCTTGAACGGCAACCGGTTCGTCCTGCGGTCCCAGACGGCGGGGTAGTAGGCACCCAGGCTGGCCTGCTGCTCGTGCCGATGGTCGACCTGCGCACGCGCGACCAGGGTCGGGTCGTCCGCGTCCGGGAGCACACGCACCCGGGGGTGCATGCCCAGGTGGGCGGCGGCGACCCTCAGGTTGAACAGCGCCGCACCGCAGGAGAGCAGCAGCGACCGACCCGTCGGGTCGGCGTGCGGCAGCTGGCGGGAGGCGTCGGCATACAGCTCGACGTGCCGGTCGCCGACAGCGAACGCCCAGGGCTGCGAGTTGTGCAGCGACGGGGCGCGTACGGCCGCTCGCAGGAGCAGGTCGACGTCCGCCGCTGGGAGCAGCGCATCAGCATGGGCAGCGGCGTCGCTGCCGCGCCGGCTCGCAGGGGAGTGCAGGTCCTCGGTGGAGCGGGTCATGGGGCTCACCTCCGCGGTCCAGCCTGGGGACGGCTCAGGTGCCGCACCAGGTCCGAAGGTCCCGATGCTCTGCGCGGGTCTGCTCCGAGACACCGGTGGGCGACGGCACCGCGACCACCGGGACGTCGGCGTGCGCGAGGACCTCGTGGCTGACCGACCCGCGGCCCGCTCGGCACAACCCGGTGTGCTCGTGGGTCCCCACGACAAGCAGCTTGGCGCCGTGGCTGCGAGCAGCGAGGACCGGACCTGGTTCCCCTTCGGCGACCTCGAGAGTCCAGCGCACCGCGGCCGCCCCGCCGCCCAGCGTGCCGAGCACCCAACGGGTCGCCCGGGCGCGTGCGTCCGCGGCTGCCGCCTCGCCGTACTGCCCGGGTCCGGCCGAGACGGCGGCTGCATCGGAGGCAGCGATCTGCCAGGCGTGCACCAGGCGCAGCGCCCAGCCGGTGACCCCTGCCTGCGCTGCCGCCCATCGGAGTGCTGCCGCAGAGGCGTTGCTCTCGTCGATGCCGACGACGATCAGTCCACGCCTCGTGGCATCGGGCGTGGTGGTCGAGCCGGTTCGGTCCTCGTCGGTCATGGCATCCGCCCCTTCGGTGCTCCACGGTTCCGCTGCGTCCAGCGTCGGCCGGCGACGAGTCCGGGCGCAGATGCCGAAGGCATGCAGTGCGTGGGCACAACGGCCCGATCGACCCCGACGGGCTCGCTGGTGAGGCAGGATCGGGACCAAGGTCCCGATCGGACAGGGCCGGACCTCCCGGAAGGTCCGAGTCACACGGCGGTGCGGGTCTCGACCCCCGTCCGGTAGACAGGACTCATGACCGAGACGTCCACGCCCGATGGCGGACCCCCCGCCTCTGATCCGATCCGGGTCTTCCTCCTCGACGACCACGAGGTCGTCCGCAGGGGGCTCACAGAACTGCTCGAGTCCGAGGGTGACATCGAGGTCGTGGGCGAGTCGGGGCTCGCCGACGAGGCCCGCCGGCGCATCCCCGCACTTCGGCCTCACGTCGCGATCCTGGACGGGCGGCTCCCGGACGGTTCCGGCATTGACGTCTGCCGCGACATCCGCTCGACGCACCCCGAGATCGCGACGCTCATCCTCACGTCGTACGACGACGACGAGGCGCTCTTCGCGGCGATCATGGCCGGCGCCGCCGGCTACGTGCTCAAGCAGATCCGGGGTAACGACCTCCTCGACGCGGTCCGCCGAGTGGCAGCCGGACAGTCGCTGCTCGACCCCGCCGTCACGGCTCAGGTGCTCGAGCGCCTGCGCCAAGGGCCACCGCAGGACAAGGCGCTGGCGCCGCTGACCGACCAGGAGCTGCGCATCCTGGCGCTGATCGGTGAGGGCCTCACCAACCGGCAGATCGGCGAGCGGATGTTCCTCGCCGAGAAGACGGTCAAGAACTACGTGTCGAGCCTGCTGTCCAAGCTCGGGCTGCAGCGCAGGACCCAGGCGGCAGTGTTCGCGACCAAGCACCTCCCTCAGGACTGACGGGGATCCGGGCGGAAGGTCGCCGGGTGCGCATCCTCGACGGCGGGGAGCTGGCCGGACGGCTGGCCCGACTGCCGACCGGTGCCCGCGTCGTCGCGGGTGGCAACGGGGCGACGCCGCGCGAGGTGCTGGCACTGCTCGACGGCGCCGTGGACGAGTACCGGCTGTTCATGCTCAACGCGCACGCAGGCATCCCGGCGCGCCCGGGGGTGGTCCACGAGACCTGCTTCGTGGGGCCGGGGATGCGCCGAAGCCCGACGCTGTCCTACGTGCCGGCACGGCTGTCGCTCGTGCCGCGGCTGTTCGAAGGCCCGCTCGCCCCCGACGCGGTCTGCGTCACCGTGGCCCCGGCCGTCGACGGGCAGCTGTCCCTCGGGACGGAGGTCAACGTCCTGCCGGCGGCGATCGCGGCGTGCAAGGCCCGCGGCGGCCTGGTAGTCGCCCAGGTCAACGGGTGCATGCCGTGGACGTACGGCGACGCAGGCATCGACCCGGCCGACATCGACTACGCGCTCGAGGCGAGCGCGCCGCTCGACGAGCCGGCGGTCACGCCGACCGACGACGCGGCGCGCGTCGTGGGCGAACGGCTGTCCGGTCTGGTGCCCGACGGAGCAACCCTGCAGATGGGCATCGGCATGGTGCCCGACGCGGCCCTGCCCGGCCTGGCCGCGCGGCGGGGGCTCTCGATCTGGTCCGAGATGTTCTCCGACGGAGTCATCGAGCTCGATCATGCGGGCGCGCTGGACCACTCGGCCCCCATCGTGTCGTCGTTCGTCTACGGCTCGCACCGTCTGTACGACTGGGTCCACCGCAACCCGCGAGTCCAGGTCCTGCGGACCGAGACCACGAACTCGCCGGCAGTGATCTCGTCTCGGCGACTCATGACGTCGATCAACACGGCCCTGCAGGTCGATCTCTTCGGGCAGGCCAACGCGTCCCGCATCTCGGCCAGGATCCACTCGGGATTCGGCGGTCAGACCGACTTCATCGTCGGTGCGCTGCACTCGGCCGGCGGTCAGGCCCTGATGGCACTGCGCTCGTGGCACCCCAAGGCCGACGCGTCGACGATCGTCCCCATGGTCGACGAGCCGGTCACCTCCTTCCAGCACTCGGCTGTGGTCACGGAGCAGGGGGTCGCGCAGATCTTCGGCGGCGACGAGAAGGCCCAGGCACGCGCCCTCGTGGAGAGGACGGCACACCCCCGCGTCCGCGACGAGCTGCGGGAGGAGGCCCTGGCGCTCGGGCTGTGGTGACCCGGGACGGGACCGCCGACCGGTGCCGCCAGGACCTCCGGCCCTGCCGGTGGGCGGGCTCTGCTCGCAGGTTGGGTAGATGGACACCACTCTGCGCAGCCTCGAGGCCATGGCCCGGTCGGATGCGGTCGCGTTGCTGACGACGGCCGCTGTCGGCCGCGCGGTGTTCATCGCTGGCGCGCTGCCCGCGGTGGTGCCCGTCACCTTCGCCGTGCACGACGGCGCCGTCGTGCTGCGCACGGCCTCGGGCACGCGGTTGGCAGCAGCGGCCGACCGCGGGGTCCTGTCGCTGCAGGCTGACGACGTGGATCCTGGGTCTCGAAGCGGCTGGAGCGTCGTCGTGACTGGCGTCGCCGAGCTTGTCATCGATGCCGTCCAGCGGGCGGTGATCCGAGGGCTGGTCCAGCCCTGGGCCCCGGGCGAGCACGACGTGTACGTGCGGATGCCCATGACTGTCGTCTCGGGCCGGCGCATCGCTCGCGGGTGAATCGCAGCCTTCGTCATGGGCCCATCAACCCCGGACGTCCGGGCCGTCAGGGGATGACCTTCGTCCCTGGGGCTGTCGGCCCCGATCGGCGATGCTCGAGCCGTACCAGGACGGCCCCTAGACACGGAGGACACCATGACCGCGATCGGCCACACCTCGAAGAGTCCGGTGCTCCGCACCGACGACGTTCTGCTCGCCGAGCCCGTCCACGAGGAGACCGGCCGGCACCGTGCGTACCGCTACACCCTCGCCCTCACCCGCCTGTCACTGGGCTGGGTCTTCCTGTGGGCGTTCTTGGACAAGATGTTCGCGCTCGGGTACGCCACCGGGCGCGACGCCGAGACTGGCGTCGTCGACCGCTTCGGCGATGCGGCCTGGATCAATGGCGGCAGCCCGACGGAGGGTTTCCTGAAGTTCGGCGCGACCGGCCCGTTCAAGGGCTTCTACAACGACATCGCCGGCGCAGCCTGGGCCAACTGGCTGTTCATGCTCGGCCTCCTCGGCATCGGCATCGCACTGATGCTCGGCATCACGATGCGTCTCGCGGCCGCCGCGGGCGCAGTCCTCCTCGTGATGATGTGGACCGTCGCCCTCGCACCCGAGAACAACCCCTTCATGGACGACCACCTGGTGTACGCGCTGGTGCTGGTCATCCTGGCGCTCACCTCCGCCGGCCGAACGCTCGGTCTGGGCCGGTACTGGGAGCGGCTTCCCGTCGTCCAGCGCTTCGGCATCCTCAAGTAGCCGCACGTGGCAGGGCCGGGACCTCCGGGTTCCGGCCCTGCCGCGTGTCCGCGAACCTGGCGCCGCGCCGGTGTTCGCGAGCTCAGGTGCGCGCCGGCACCCGCCACACCACGACGGTCCCACCGCCCGGCCCGGCCTGACCCACCTCGACAGTGCCACCGAGCGACTCGGCCCGCTCGGCCATGTTCCGGAGCCCGCTGCGGCGCCCGTTGTCGACGTACCCGATGCCGTCGTCCGTGACGGTCAGGACCACCTCGTCGGCGGCGCGGAGATGCACGACGACGGACGTGGCGTTCGCGTGGCGGACGACGTTGGACAAGGCCTCTCGCAGCACCGCCAGCAGGTGGGGGCGCAGGTCGGCCCCGACCAGGGAGTCCACCGCGCCCTCGGTGCGCAGCCGCGGGGCGAAGCCGAGAGCATTCGTCGCCACGGCGACTGCCTCGCCGAGCTCGGCCCTCAGGTCGGACGAGGACGAGGGCGTCGAGAGCTCGAAGATGGTCCGGCGGATGTCCTTGATCGTGGCGTCGATGTCGTCGACGGCTCCCGTGATCCGGTCGGAGACGTCCGGCAGCGTGGTCATCCGAGCGGCGTTGTCCAGAGTGAGCCCGACGGCGAACAGGCGCTGGATGACGAGGTCGTGCAGGTCGCGACCGATCCGGTCGCGGTCCTCGAAGACAGCCAGCCGGCCGCGGTCCTCCTGCGCCTGTGCCACCTGCAGGGCCAGTGCCGCCTGCTCCGCGAACGACTCCAGCAGGACTACGTCGCTCTCCCGCGGCCCGATGTCGCCGGCCCAGGTCATCAGCAGCATGCCGGCGGCCGGCCCCTGGCTGCCGAGGGGGAGGAGCAGCAGCTGACCCAGATCGTCGTGCCGCCCTGACGTGGCGAAACCCAGCTCTGCCAGCGTGGCCCGGACGTCCGGGCCGGTGAGCGGCACCGACCGACCTTCGTCGAGCACCTGGGCGGCGATCGACCCCTTCCCCAGGGTCAGGGACTCGGCCGGCTCCCGGGTCAGGTCGCCCGAGACCACCTCGATGGCAAGATGGCCGCCCTCCTGGCGGAGCAGGACAGCTGCCGCGAGCGCGCCGGCAACCTCCCGAGCCCGATCGGCGACGAGCTCGAGAGCCTTGGCGCGGTCCACCTCCCCGAGCAGCGCCGCGGTGATCTCGGCGGCTGCCTCCAGCCACCGCTGTCGCAGTGCCGACTCCTCGTACAGACGGGCGTTCTCGATGACGACCCCGGCCGCGGCCGCGAGCGCCACCACGATCTCCTCGTCCTCCACCGTGAAGCTGCCGCCGGACCGCTTCTCCGTCAGGTACAGGTTGCCGAAGACCTTCTCCCGGATCCGCACCGGCACACCGAGGAAGGTCGCCATCGGCGGGTGGTTCGGCGGGAAGCCGTAGGACTGCGCGTGGTCGGCGAGGCGGTCCAGCCGCAGCGGCTCGGGGGAGTCGATGATCACCCCGAGGATGCCGTGGCCTCGTGGGAGGTCGCCGATGGCGGCGCGTTGCTCGGCATCGAGCCCGTGCGTGATGAACTGGCTGAGCCGGCGGTCCGGTCCCGCCCCGAGCACACCGAGGGCGCCGTACCGGGCGTCGGCGAGCCGGCAGGACACCCGCACGATCCGCTCCAGCACCGAGTCCAGGTCGAGGTCCGCCGCGATGCCGACGACCGCGTCGAGCAGGACGCGCAGCCGCTCCTGACTGTCCAGGACGTCGCCCACCCGGGTGAGAAGCTCGGCGAGCAGGTCGTCCAGCCGTGCCCGCGCCAGGGGTGTGAGAGCGGCAGAGGGCCTCGGTCCACCGACGTCCATGACGGACCCCCTGGGGCTCGGAAGTTGTCTCGCTGCCTGCACCGAGCGTATGGCGCCCGGGCCGACCTGGGGGACCAACGGCCCTGACCCTGGTCCGCACGGCAGCTCTAGCGTCGGATCACCGGGAGATCCGAGCGGAGGTTCCAGCCATGACCGTTCACGAACCGACCGATCGGCGCGGACTGCGCGTGCTGTCCTACGACGAGTGCCTGCTCCTGCTCGGTCAGGCGCGAGTGGGCCGGCTCGGGATCGTCCACCGTGGTGAGCCCGACGTCCTGCCGGTCACGTTCGGGATGGACGGAGCGACTCCGGTCTTCCGCACGTCGTGGGGCTCGAAGCTGGAGACGGCAGGCGCCGCCGGACTCGTCGCGCTCGAGGCGGACCGGGTCGACGAGGTCGTCGGCCGCGCCTGGAGCGTCGTCGTGAAGGGCCGGGCGGCTATGGAGTACGACGACGACGCCATCGCCCGGCTCGAGGCGCTCGGCGTCCCTGCCTGGGTGCCGGCCGGACCCGAGACCTTCTGGGTGCGGGTGCAGCCCGAGAGCGTGACCGGTCGCGAGCTCACGCTGCCCTCGCAGTCGCGCTAGGGCAGAGCCGCCACCGGCCGGTCGCCCTCCCCCCATGTGGTGCTCGGCGGTGCGCAGCCCGGTCGGCGGTCACACGAAGATGATCTGGGCGCCGCTCGTCATCTCGATGAAGTCGGCCGCGCTGATGATGTCCTCGACGCCGGCGTAGAGGTCGTCCGTCGTCAGGTGCTGCATGTCCGCGGACATCCGGCAGGCCCAGAGGTGACCACCGGAGTCGACGATCTGCTCGAGGAACTCCGGGACCTCCGGGACGCCTATCGAGGCGATCGACTTCTTCAGCTTCGAGGTCGCCAGGGCCGTCATCCAGGGCAGGCCGCCCAGTCCCTGCGGCATGTGCGTGGCCGTGTTGCCGAGCATCGTGAACTTCAGGTCGCCCATGGTCTTCTTGTTGATCAGCTCGAAGCCCCAGAACGTGAAGAACAGGTGCGTCTCGATGCCCTCTCCGAGTGCCGCGTTGGCCATCACCAGCCCCGGGTATGCCATGTCGAGGCTGCCCTTCGAGCAGATGATGGCGAGCTTGCGTCCAGTGTCCTGGTCGCCGAACTCCGGGACGATAGGTGCGGTGGAGGTGGTGGTCATGGCGGGTCCTTCCTCGGTCGCGGTCACACGCAGCCGCGCGGCTTGGGCAGCCCCGCTACGTAGGCCATCTTCTTGGCGGGCTTGCCTGGGAAAAGCGCGAACAGCGTGCGGGTCGGGACGCCGGTACTCGTCGTCACGCGGCGAAGAGTCGCCGTCTCGCCGTGCTCGACGAAGTCCGAGCGCAGGAACTCCAGGATCTTCCGGTGTGCCGGTGTGAGCTCGATCCCGATCTGGCCGGCCAGCACCCCGGCCAGCTCCTCGTCCCACTCGTCGTACGACGTGAGGAAGCCCTCCGCGTCGACGTGGACGTTGTGACCGGCGATCGTGGTGACTGTCATCTCATGCCTCCGCATGCTCGGGCTGCTTGCCGGCCATGGACATCTGCGCCGGCAGCGGGATCGGTCGTCCGGGGAGCAGGACGTTCCAGTAGGCCCAACGGAACGCGAGCTTTCCCCAGTGGTTCGCGCGGGTCTCCGCCAGCAGCCGGAACGGTCCGATGTGCGGGACCGGGTAGGTGCCGGGCAGCGGCTGGGTGTCGTAGTTGAAGTCCAGCAGCATCGCCTTGCCGCGCCCCGACTCGACGAAGCAGTTGGCATGGCCGTCGAACTCATGAGTCATGGGTCGGCCGGCGATGTGCTCGAGGAAGTTCTCGACGAAGACGTCGACCGAGAAGTGCGCCACCGAACCCGCCTTCGAGGTGGGGATGTCGCTCGCGTCGCCGAGCGCGAACACGTCGTCGTGGCCGGTGGCGAGGAACGTGCCGCGGTCCACCGGGACCAGGTTGAGCTCGTCGCCGAGCCCGGACCGCCCCACGAAGTCGGCGCCGAGGTTCGGCGGGACCGTGACCAGGAGGTCGAACGGCAGGGCGCGGCCGTCGTAGGAGCTCAGCGTCTGTGCCGCCGGGTCGACGGCGTCGACCACGAAGTCGGTCTCCAGGGCGATGCCGCGGCCGGCGAGCAGGTGCCCGAGCCGCTGGGACGCGACCGGCTTGGTGAAGGCGCCGTCCAGCGGCGTCACGTAGGTGATCTCGACGTCGTCCCGGTACCCGAGCCGGCGGAACCTGTCGTCGAGCAGGAACGCGAGCTCGAGCGGGGCCACCGGGCACTTGATCGGCATCTCCGCCACGTGGACCAGGACCCGGCCGCCGGTGAAGACGCCCAGGGTCTCGCGCAGGGCGAGAGCGCCCTCCCACGTGTAGAAGTCGTGGGCGCTGCGCCGCCAGACGCGCTCGTCGAGCAGACCGGGCACCTGGTCGGGCCGCGGCGTGACGCCGGTCGCGATCACGAGCTCGTCGTACCCCAGATGGGTCCCGTCGGTCAGCACCACGCGGCGGTCGGCGGTGGCGACGTGGTCCACCTCACCGCGGCAAAGGACGACGCCGCGGTCGAGACAGTCCGTGACCGGACGCTCGAGCTGCCCGGGCCGGTAGCCGCCGAACGGCAGGAACAGGTAGCCCGGTTGGTACCGGTGCACCGTTTCCGGCTCCACGACGACCACCTGCCAGCCGTCCCCCAGCCGCCGGTTCAACCGGTTCGCGAGCATGGTCCCCGCTGTGCCGGCGCCCAGGACGAGCACAGTCCGCTTCATCGCCACCTGCCTGTCTGTCGACGTCAGCCGGTCGCTGTCCGCCGTTCGCGTGCAGCCAGGTTCGCGGCCCCCGAGGGGTCCGGGGTACGGCCGAAGGGCCCGGGTGGCCGGGACCTCGGACGGGTCCTGCGGACCAGGGCCCGTTGCCCCTTGCCTCAGGTAGCAGCCGGCGTCAGGGTGGAGTGACCGGTGGCGGCCCCGCTGCCCCGAGCGAAGGAGGCAGCCGTGCGCGCAGAGGTCGGCGACCAGATCGTCGTGAGGAGCGCCCACGTCGACGACCCGGTCCGGGACGGCGAGGTGCTCGAGGTACGCGGGCCGGACGGCGGCCCGCCCTACCGCGTCCGGTGGGCCGACACGGGCCACGACGCGTTGTTCTTCCCCGGACCGGACGCGACAGTGAATCACCTGCATGACCCGCACGGGGCCGACAAGGCCTGAGGACCGTTACCCCACGCCGGACACCGCTGGCAGGCGTCCGACCGCGCGGACCTGCGCACCCGTGCCACCCGGGTGGCTGGCGCGTGGAAAGGTGGCGCCATGACCGCTCCCGCGTGGGTCGTCGTCGGCATCGACAACGGCGGCACCAGCAACAACGCCACGGTGCTCGACCCGGGCGGCGCTTTCCTCGTCGACCGGCTCGTCGAGGTGCCGAGCCGGGTCACCGAGGGCCCGGACGTCGCGGTCGCCGCGATGGTCCACGCTCTCGAGACCGTGATCGGTGTGACCGGCACGGACCGCGCCGCGGTGCGGGCAGTCGGCCTGGACACCCCAGGCCCGGCCAGTGCCGACGGCGTCATCTCCTCGAAGGGCGCGACCAACTTCTCCGCGCCGGAGTGGTGGGGGTTCGACGTCCGCGGCGCCCTGGAGGAGCGGCTGGGGCTTCCGGTCGTCTACAACAACGACGGCAACGCTGCCGCGCTCTACGCCCACCACGAGCACTTCGGCTCGGACGCGACGCGCAGGTCCTCGGTATCCGCGATCGTCGGCACCGGCCTGGGCGGCGGGGTTGTCGAGCGCGGCCAGGTGGTGCGGGGTGCCGCCGGCATGGCCGGCGAGCTGGGACATGTCCGCATCCCGCTCGACGGCCTCCTGGAGGACGGCCAGCCTGCGCCGCGCTGCAACTGTGGCAACGTCGGGGACGTCGAGAGCATCGCCTCGCTCACCGGGATCCTCAACAACCTGCTGCCGTACTGGCTCTCGAAGCACCCGGATCACCGGCTGGCGGCCCTGGAGCGTCGGGACGCCGCCAAGGCGGTGCGCGGCCTGGCCGTTGCCGGTGACGAGCTGGCGCTGGCGATCTTCGCGCAGCAGGCCGCAGCGATGGGGCGGCTGTTCACCATCGCGTCGAACGTCACCGACCCGCATGCCTACTTCGTGGGCGGCGGCGTGGTCGAGGCCGAGGAGCACTTCCGGGAGTGGTTCCTCACCCAGGTCCGGGCCGGCACCGACCTGCGCGAGGAGCAGCGCCGGATCGCCACGTTCGCCGTCGTCCCGCACCTGGACATGGCCGGTGCCCGCGGTGCGGCGGTCGCCGCGCTCGCGGTGGCGGCGCGCGCCTCCTCCGACGATTGAAGACTTTGTCCTCGATCGAGAAAAAGCCTGAGACTTTTCCGCGAAACGTCTTCCCAACACCTGCGTAACGCAGCTACCTTTCCGACGAAGCGCCGGGGCGTCAGGCCCCGGCACCGGTCGCGGAGGTGCTCGCGTGCGTCGAGTGGCGATCCGGCCCGAGAACGTCAACCAGGGCGAGCTGCTGCGGCTGCTGCGCGACCGGGGGCCGATGAGCCGGGCCGAGCTCGGCGAGGCCGTCCAGCTGTCGCGCTCCAAGCTCGCTGTCGAGATCGAACGGCTGACCGAGATCGGCCTGGTGGAGGCGCGCGGGCTCGCGGCCTCCCGCGGCGGCCGGCGATCCACCGTGGTCGCGCTGGCGTCGAACCTGCGCTTCCTCGGCATCGACATCGGCGCCACGTCCGTCGACGTCGCCGTCACCGACGCCCGGATGGCCGTGCTCGAGCAGGTCAGCGAGAAGGTCGACGTCCGCATCGGGCCGGACCACGTCCTGGCCGTCGTCCTCGACCTGGTCGGCAAGCTGCGTGCCGACGGCGCGGCGCTGGAGCTGCACGGCGCCGGCGTCGGGGTCCCCGGGCCGGTCTCGTTCCGGGACGGAGTGCCGGTCGCTCCACCGATCATGCCGGGCTGGAACCAGTTCCCGGTGCGCTCGGTGCTCTCCCAGCACCTCGGCTGCCCGGTGCTCGTGGACAACGACGTGAACATCATGGCCCTGGGCGAGATGCACGCCGGGCTGGCGCGGACCGTCGACGACCTCATGTTCGTCAAGGTCGGCACCGGCGTCGGCTGCGGGATCGTCGTCAACGGCTCGGTGTACCGCGGGGCCAGCGGCAGCGCCGGCGACATCGGCCACATCCGGATCGACGACGAGGGACCCGTCTGCACCTGCGGCAACGTCGGCTGCCTGGAGGCGCACTTCAGCGGCGCCGCCCTGGCGCGTGACGCGCTCGAGGCCGCCCGGGCCGGCCGGTCGGCGCTCCTGACCGAACGACTCGCCGCTGCCGGGTCCCTCGACGCAGCCGACGTGGCCGCCGCGGCGGCGGCCGGCGACCCCGTCTCGGTCGACCTGGTCCGGGCCGGCGGCCAGCGTCTCGGCCTCCTGCTGGCAGGCCTGGTGAGCTTCTTCAACCCCGCCATGGTGGTCCTCGGCGGCGAGGTCTCCGCCGGCCTCGGGCACCCGTTGCTGGCCGAGATCCGCAGCGTCGTCTACCGCCGGTCGCTGCCGCTGGCCACCGGGAACCTGCCGATCGTGCTGTCCGAGCTCGGCCCCCAGGCCGGTGTGGTCGGCGCCGCCCGGATGATCTCGGACACGGTGCTGACCTGTGACTGAGACCGAGGCGGTCCTTCCGCTCCTGACGATGTCGGGGATCGTCAAGGTGTTCCCCGGCGTGCGTGCGCTGGACGGCGTGGACCTCGACGTCCGGCCCGGTGAGGTGCACGCGCTTCTCGGGCAGAACGGCGCCGGGAAGTCCACCCTGATCAAGGTTCTCGCCGGCGCCCACCAGCCCGACGGGGGCACCATCACCTGGCGCGGTGAGCCCGTTCGGCTGAGTCACCCGGTCGCTGCGATGAAGATCGGCGTGGCGACGATCTACCAGGAGCTCGACCTGGTCGACGGCCTCTCGGTCGCGGAGAACATCTTCCTGGGCCACGAGGACGCCAGCGCCGGGTTCACCCGACCGGGGGCGACCCGCGCCGCGGCCCGCGACCTGCTGCGCCGGCTGGGGCACTCCGACATCCCGGCGGGTCGTGAGGTCGGCCGGTTGTCCGCGGCAGGCAAGCAGATCGTGAGCATGGCCCGGGCCCTGTCGCACGACGCCCGCCTGATCGTGATGGACGAGCCGTCCGCGGTCCTGGACTCCGGCGAGGTCGAGAACCTCTTCCGCGTCATCCGCGACCTGACCGGCGAAGGGGTCGCCGTCGTCTACATCTCCCACCGCCTCGAGGAGATCCGGGAGATCGGCGACCGGGTCACCGTGCTCAAGGACGGGCGCACGGTCGCCACCAGCCTGCCGGTGGCCGACACCCCCACTGCCGAGCTGATCCGGCTGATGACCGGCCGGTCGATCGAGTTCGTGTTCCCGGAGCGGAACGACTCGGTCACGCTCGGCGAGCCGGTGCTGCAGGTCGACCGCCTGTCCCGGCCGGGCGAGTTCACCGACGTGACGTTCACCGTGCGCGCCGGCGAGATCGTCGGGCTGGCCGGACTCGTCGGCTCCGGACGTTCGGAGATCCTCGAGACCGTGTACGGCGCCCGCAAGGCGTCGGCAGGCACGGTGACCGTCGACGGCAGGGCCATGCGCAAGGGATCGGTGCGGGCGGCGGTCGGCGCCGGGGTCGGCCTGGCACCGGAGGAGCGCAAGAGCCAGGGCCTGCTGCTCGACCAGTCGGTCACGCGCAACATCAGCCTGGCCAGCCTGGGCCAGTTCGCCCGGTCCGGGTTCGTCCAGCGCGGCGACGAGCGCACGGCGGCGAAGCAGCAGGCCGAGTCGCTGGACGTCCGGCCCGCGGGCGTGGAGCGGGCGGTGCGCACGCTCTCCGGCGGGAACCAGCAGAAGGTCGTCCTCGCACGGTGGCTGCTGCGCGGTTGCCGGGTGCTGCTGCTGGACGAGCCCACCCGCGGCGTCGACGTCGGCGCACGCAGCGAGATCTATGCCCTGATCCGCCGGCTCGCGGACGACGGCGTCGCCGTCGTCGTGGTGTCCAGCGAGGTGCCGGAGGTCCTCGGCCTCGCGGACCGGGTGCTGGTCATCAGCGAGGGCCGGATCGTGCACGAGGGGCCAGCGGCCGACATAGACGAGCACCGGGTCCTCGACCTGGTGATGGAAGGACGTGTCGCATGAGCGAGCAGCAGACCCCCACGCCGGCGGTCGTGCCGCCCCCGGACGAGCACGGGCGCGTCGAGGCGGACGCCATCGAGTCGGCCGACGCCCCCTCGCGGTTCGCCCGCGTCATGGACAGCTCGGTCGGACGCAACCTCGGCCTGGTCATCGCCCTCGTGGTCCTGATCGTCGTCGGCGGGGTGACTGCGGGCGACCGGTTCCTCAGCGTCGACAACATGCTGACGATCCTCCGCCTGGCGTCGGTCATCGGCGTCGTGAGCATCGGCATGACCTTCGTCATCACGGGTGGCGGGATCGACCTGTCGGTGGGGGCGATCGTCGCGTTGGCCTCGGTCTGGGCCACCACCCTGTCGACCCAGACGATGGCCGAGGACACCCACTGGATCGTGATGGTGTTCGTCGCGCTCGCGGTCGGCGCCGGCTGCGGTCTCGTCAACGGAGTGCTCGTTGCGTACGGCCGGATCGCGCCGTTCGTGACGACGCTCGCGATGCTGGCATCCGCGCGGGGACTGGCCGAGATCATCTCCGACCGCAAGACGCAGATCGTCAACAACCGCGACTTCGTCTCCTTCTTCGGCGGCAGCGTCCTCGGCGTCCCGGTCCTCGTCATCATCTTCGCGCTCGCGGCGATCGGCGGCTGGGTGCTGCTCAACCGGACCACATTCGGGCGGCGGACACTGGCTGTCGGCGGCAACGCGGAGGCGGCCCGGCTCGCCGGCATCGACGTACGCCGGCACACCGCTCTGCTCTACGTCCTGCTCGGCGTCGCCTGCGGGCTGGCCGCAGTGATGATCATGGCCAGGACGACCACCGGCAGCTCGACGCACGGCAGCTTCTACGAGCTCGAGTCCATCGCCGCCGTCGTCATCGGCGGCACCCTGCTCAGCGGCGGCCGCGGCACCATCGTCGGCACTGTGCTCGGCGTGCTGATCTTCCGGACCCTCACCAACGTCTTCACGCTGAACAACAAGGACACCTCCACCCAGGCGGTGGCCACCGGCGTGATCATCATCGTCGCCGTCCTCCTCCAACAACGCGTCGCCTCCCGCAACCCATAGGTCACCTCTCGCGATAACCGGCCGCCCGGCCGGACCACACCTGAAGGAGAAGTCCATGTCCGTGCGTCCCACCACTCCGCTGAAGCGGATCCTCATGGCCGGCGGTGCACTGCTGGCGACTACGGCGGTGCTCGTGGGCTGCACCAGCAACGACCCCGAGCCCACCGCCGACAGCAGCCCCAGCAGTGACACCAAGGCCGCCAGCGACAACGACGCAACAGGTGACACGGTGGTCATCGGCTTCTCCGGTCCGCAGGCCGACCATGGGTGGCTGGCGGCTATCAACTCGGCCGCGGCGGCCGAGGCCGGGAAGCACGAGGACGTCGACTTCCGGTCGGCTGAGGGGACCAACGACGCCAACTTGCAGATCAGCCAGATCGAGACCTTCATCAACGACAAGGTCGATGCGATCGTGCTGCTCCCCACCGACGGCGCCGCCCTCACCAACGTCGCGATCAAGGCCATGAAGGCAGGCATCCCGGTCGTCAACGTCGACCGTGAGTTCTCCTCCCCGTTCGCGGCCCGGACGACGATCCTGGGCGACAACTACGGCATGGGCGTCTCGGCCGGCACGTACGCGTGTCAGGTGAAGAAGGACAAGAACCTCAAGAACCCGGTGATCGCCGAGATCGCCGGCATCGACGCCCTGCCGCTGACCCAGGACCGGTCGAAGGGCTTCGCAGACGCGCTGAAGGTGTGCGGCGAGACGGTGGACAACCGGGTGGCGGCCGAGTTCACCGTCGAGTCCGGAGAGGAGCAGGCGTCCAACCTGCTGCAGGCCGCGCCGAAGATCGACATCATCTGGAACCACGACGACGACCAGGGTGTCGGCGTGAAGGCGGCCTTCGACAACGCCAACCGTGACGAGTTCGCCTTCATCGGCGGTGCCGGCTCGTGCAACGCGATGCAGTGGATCGAGGACGGCGAGATGGAGGCCACGGTTCTCTACCCGCCGACCCAGGCCGCGGACGGCATCAAGCTGGCCCGGCTCATCGCCCAGGACAAGGGGATCTCCGACCTGGTCCAGGTCGAGGTGCCGAAGCGGATCGTCCTCAACGCGCCGGTCGTGAACAAGGACAATCTCGACGAGTACCGCCCGCTCTGCTTCGAGTCCTGATCTGACCCTGCACGGACCGGAAGAAGGGGATGCAATGACCGACAGCGCTCCCGCCCTCGGGGTCGGGATGGTCGGGTACGCCTTCATGGGAGCGGTCCACTCGCAGGCCTGGCGGACGGCAGGTCGGTTCTTCGACCTGCCGTGCGCCCCGGCCCTGACCGTGCTCTGCGGTCGTGACCCGGTGGCGACTGCCGCCGCGGCCGAGCGGATGGGCTGGGCATCGGTGGAGACCGACTGGCATCGTCTGCTCACGCGGGACGACGTCCAGCTGGTCGACATCTGCACTCCGGGCGACACGCATGCCGCGATCGCGATCGCAGCCTTGGAGGCCGGCAAGCACGTGCTGTGCGAGAAACCGTTGGCCAACTCGGTGGAAGAGGCCGAGGCCATGGTCGAGGCAGCCGTGGCAGCCGAGGCGCGAGGCGTCCGATCGATGGTGGCCTTCAACTATCGCCGGGTGCCGGCTATCGCGCTCGCCCGCCGGCTGGTCCAGGACGGCCGGGTCGGCACCGTCCGGCACGTCCGGGCGCAGTACCTGCAGGACTGGATCGTCGACCCGTCGTTCCCGTTGGTGTGGCGGCTGCAGAAGGACCGCGCCGGCTCGGGTGCGCTGGGGGACATCGGAGCGCACATCATCGATGTGGCGCAGCACGTCGTCGGAGCCTCCATCACCGGCGTGACCGGTCTCACCGAGACCTTCATCCGGCAGCGCCCGCTGCCGGAGGCGTCGTCGGGGCTGGCCGCGTCCGGAGGCGCGGGCACCGGCGAGGTCACCGTCGACGACGCCGCGCTGTTCCTCGCGAGGTTCGCGTCGGGGGCGATCGGCTCGTTCGAGGCCACCCGGTTCGCGTCCGGCCGCAAGAACGCGATGCGGCTGGAGATCAACGGGAGCGAAGGCAGCATCGCGTTCGACTTCGAGGCGATGAACGAGCTGCAGTTCCACGACCACACCGAGGATGCCGAGACCGCGGGGTTCCGGCGGATCCTGGTGACCGAGGCCAGCCATCCGTACGTCCAGGCCTGGTGGCCGCCCGGTCACGGGCTGGGCTACGAGCACACCTTCACCCACGAGGTGGTCGACCTGGTCCAGGCCGTCGGCACGGGACAGACTCCGTCCCCTTCGTTCGCCGACGGGCTCCAGGTCCAACGCGTCCTTGCCGCCGTCGAGCGCTCGGCAGCGCACGGCAGCGGCTGGGAGAACGTCAGCGACCAGGGCCCGGGGCAACCGGCCGGGCTGAGCGTCGCGCAGCAGCCGGCCTAGCCGTGTTGCAGCGGTCGCCGACGACTCGGCTGCCCTCCGGGCAGGTGGTGGCGCCTCCCCGCATGGACGCCCCCACCGCCTTTTCGAGTATGCGGATCGCGGACGAACCGCGCAGTGAGTAGGAGCATGAGGACATGACGCGACCGATCACCTTGTTCACCGGCCAGTGGGCCGACCTGCCCTTCGACGAGATGTGCCGGCTGGCCTCCGAGTGGGGCTACGACGGGCTCGAGGTCGCCTGCTGGGGGGACCACCTCGACGTCGTGGCGGCAGCCGAGGACGACGGCTACCTGCGCGCCAAGCTGGACCTGCTGGCCAAGCACGACCTGAAGATCTTCGCGATCAGCAACCACCTCACCGGGCAGGCCGTCTGTGACGACCCGATCGACGATCGGCACCGGGGCATCCTGTCCGACCGGGTGTGGGGCGACGGAGACGCGGAGGGCGTGCGGCAGCGGGCCGCCGAGGAGATGAAGGCCACGGCACGGGCGGCGAAGCGGCTCGGTGTGGACACTGTCGTCGGTTTCACCGGCTCGAAGATCTGGAAGACCGTCGCGATGTTCCCGCCGGTGCCACAGACGATGGTCGACGACGGCTACCAGGACTTCGCCGACCGCTGGAACCCGATCCTGGACGTGTTCGACGAGGAGGGCGTGCGCTTCGCGCACGAGGTGCACCCGAGCGAGATCGCGTACGACTACTGGACCACCGAGCGCGCGATGGAGGCGATCGGTCACCGCCCGGCCTTCGGGCTCAACTGGGACCCCAGCCACTTCGTCTGGCAGGACCTCGACCCGGTCGGCTTCCTCTGGGACTTCCGGGACCGGATCTACCACGTCGACTGCAAGGACGCGAAGAAGCAGGTCGGCAACGGCCGCAACGGCCGGATGGGCTCGCACCTCGCCTGGGCCGACCCGCGCCGCGGCTGGGACTTCGTGTCGACGGGCCACGGCGACGTGCCGTGGGAGGCGTGCTTCCGGATGCTCAACACGATCGGCTACGACGGCCCCATCTCGATCGAGTGGGAGGACGCCGGCATGGACCGCCTCGTGGGTGCGCCGGAGGCGCTGGAGTTCGTCCGCCGGCTGGCCTTCGACCCGCCGTCGGCGTCCTTCGACGCTGCCTTCTCCTCGACCTGACCCACCGCGCGCCGCCCGGCCGGCGCCCGCCCGCGATGGCAGGCTGGCGGGCATGACGCGGGGTGCGGACGAGCGCGAGCACCCCGGCGAGTCCCGCTACCCCGCCGCAGCGGCGGTCGTCGCCGCCGTCGTCCTGTACGCCGGCCTGCCGAGCACGCTGGTCGTCCTCGGTCCACGCTTCGTCCTGCCGGCGCTGGAGCTGGCGCTGCTGGTCCCGTTGCTGGTGGGCAACCCGCGCCGCATGACGCGGGAGTCGAGGGTCCTGCGCGCCGTGTCCATCGGCCTGATCCTTGTCATCGCGGCGGCCAACACCACCGCGCTGGTGCTGCTGGTCGACGCGCTCGTCAGCGCCTCGACGAAGAACGGTGCAGCCCTGCTCCTGGGCGCGGCCCAGGTGTGGCTGACCAACATCATCGTCTTCGCGCTCGCCTTCTGGGAGATCGACCGCGGCGGCCCGGTCCTGCGCACCCGCAGCCCCCGGTCCGAGCTGCCGCCGGCCGACTTCCGCTTCCCCCAGGACGAGGACGAGGACGCCATCGACGAGGTGGCGGTCCGTTCCGCCGCACGCTCCGACTGGTCGCCGGGGTTCCTCGACTACCTCTACGTGTCCACGACGAACTCGTCGGCGTTCAGCCCCACCGACACCATGCCGCTCTCGCACCGCGCCAAGATGCTGATGGCCACCGAGTCGGTCTCCGCGCTGCTGCTGTCGGTGATCGTCATCGCCCGAGGGGTCAGCCTGCTGCAGTGACGGTCCCCGGGCGGTCATGCACGCTGACGGCGTAGCCCGCATCCTGCGCCCAGGGAGCCCCGCCCCAGGTCGACAGCCGTCGCACCGGTTCGAGCCCGGCCGCCGCGCACCACTCGTCGTAGGCGGCGACGTCGACCAGAGCCCCTGCGGGAGGGAGGTGGGCCCGGTCCAGGCCGAAGCCGGCGACGAGCAGGCCGCCCGGCGCGACGTGCGCCGCGACCCGGGCGACGACGGTGGGCTCGGTGCCCTCGGAGACCAGCGGCACGACGTTGCCGGCCATCACCACCAGGTCGTACGGCGGGACACCGTCGGCCAGCAGGTCCAGCCCCGCGAGGTCGGCCTGCACCCAACGCAGCCCCGGAGCGCGCTCCAGGGCCACCGCCAGCATCGACTCGTCGAGGTCGACCCCGGTGCAGTCGTAGCCGAGCTCGGCCAGCCGGATGGCGACCCGTCCCGTCCCGCACCCCGCGTCCAGGATCCGCGACCCCGGCGGCACCAGCGCGGCGCAGAAGGCCGCCTCGCCGTGCACGTCGGCGCCCGCCTCCGCCAGGGCGTCGAACCGCTGGGCGTAGTCGCGCCCGCCGGCACCTCCCGTGGCGGCGCTCCACCGGGTCACGACAGACTCCTTCCATGACTGCGGCCAGGTCGTTCTCGGCGACGGACCTCCGGTCCGAGTTCGCCCTGCGGCTGTCGCTCATGTACGGCGGCGAGGTGCCGGCGTACACCACGCTGGTCGAGGTCGCGCACGAGGTCAATGCCGAGGTCCTCGACCGCGACGGCAGTGCCGCGGAACGGCTCGGCAGCATCGCCCGGGTCACGGCGGAGCGCCATGGCGCGATCCGGGTGGGCACCCCGGCCGAGCTTGCCCAGGTCGGCCGGCTGTTCGCCGCGATGGGGATGTTGCCGGTCGGCTGCTACGACCTGCGTGACGCGCAGCCCGCGCCACTGCCCGTCGTGTCGACAGCGTTCCGGCCGGTGCGTCGCGAGGAGCTGGCGGCCAACCCGTTCCGCGTCTTCACCTCGGTGCTCGTGCCGGAGGACAGGAGGTTCTTCGACGAGGGCCTGACCGCCCGGGTCGGGGCGTTCCTCGCGTCCCGCGTGCTGTTCCCACCGGAGCTGCTCCGCCTGGCCGACCGCGCCGTCGCCGACGGCGGCCTCGACCCGGACGACGGGCCGCGGTTCCTGGACCTGGCGACAGCGGCGTTCGCGTTGTCTCCGGACCCGATCGACAGGGCGTGGTACGACGAGCTGTCCGCGGTCTCCGGTGTCGCCGCCGACATCGCCGGGGTGACGACGACCCACGTCAACCACCTCACTCCCCGGGTTCTCGACATCGACCTGCTGTACGCGCGGATGCAGCAGCGTGGCGTCACCATGATCGACGAGGTGCAGGGACCGCCTCGGTGGGACGGCCCGGACGTGCTGCTGCGGCAGACGAGCTTCCGGGCGCTCGCCGAGCCCCGGTCGATGCGGGCTCCGGACGGCACGGTGGCTCCCGGTGAGCTCCGGGTCCGCTTCGGCGAGGTCGAGGCACGCGGCATCGCGCTCACACCGGCCGGCCGTGACCTTGTCGACCCGCTGCCCGCCGACCCCCGGGCCTGGGCGTCCGCGGTGCCCGGCTCGGAGCGTGAGCTGGCCCGGGCCGGTCTCGCGTGGTTCACCGCCCGGCCGGCGTCGGGGGCGGCCGACCGGACAGCCGGCGGCCAGACCCCGCCGGTGGGTCGCGACGCCCTGGTCGAGCAGGGCTGGGTGGAGCTCGAGCCTGTCGTCTACGAGGACTTCCTGCCGCGCTCGGCGGCCGGCATCTTCCGGTCCAACCTCGCCGCTGACGGCAGCTCCGACGGCTCGCGCGAGGGCGTGGTCCGGGACCGGGACTGGCTCGCAGGTGTGCTGCACGCTGACGTCCACGACCCGATGGACCTCTGCGCCGCCGAGGTGGAGGCGTCCTGGGCCACGGCGCGGGCAGCCCTGTGACCCCGGACCTCGCGGCACTGGCGGCGGCGCTCCCCGCGGGCGCGGTGCTCGGCCAGGACGCGGATCTGTCGGCGTACGGACGGCCGTGGCGGGGCGACCAGGGGAGACCGGCCTGGGTGGTCCTGCCCGCCGACCTCGACCAGCTGCGCGAGGCGGTCCGATGGGCCGTCCGCATGCGCGCGCCGTTCGTCGTCCAGGGCGCCAACACCGGGCTCGTCGGCGCGTCGGTGCCGGGCCCGGCCGGCACGACAGGAGTGCTGAGCACCTCGCGGCTCACCCGTGGGCTCGACGTGCACGTCGACGACCGGGCCGTCACCGCGGCGGCCGGCCTGCTGCTCTCCTCGGTCGCCGCGGCGGTGCGGCCGCACGGGCTCGAGCTGCCGATCGACCTGTCCTCCGACCCGAGCGTCGGGGGCGTGGTCGCGACCAACGCGGGTGGTGCGCGGGTGCTGCGGCACGGGGACGTCCGCCGTCGGCTGCTCGGCCTGCAGGTCGTCCTCGCCGACGCGGACGCGACGGTGGTGGGCGACCTTCGCCCGTTGCGAAAGAAGAACGACGACCTGCGGATCGCGGACCTCGCGGTGGGCTCGGCGGGGCTGTTCGGCGTCGTCACTGCCGCGACCCTCGAGCTGTCGGACCTGCCTGCGGGTCGAGCCACCGCGATCGTCGTCCCCGCGGGCCCGCTGCTCATGGTGTGCGCATCGCTGGAGCGGTCGCTCGGCCCGGCCCTCGGCGCCCTGGAGCTCGTGTCCGGTGCAGCGCTGCGCCTGACCGTCGCGCACGTCGATGCGGTGGCCGACCCGTTCCCCGGCCGCCAGCCGGCCGACGTGCTGCTCGTCGAGGCCGAGGGCGAGCGCGCCCGGGAGACGCTGCTCGGCGCCCTGGCCGGCCTCGGCGAGCTGCTCGACGACGCCGCGGTGATGCCCCCCGAGCGGGCCTGGGGCCTGCGGCACGCGGTGAGCGAGGCCCTGGCCAGGGCGGGAACCGTCCTCGGGATCGACGTGGCGGTGCCCCGGGGAGCGCTCGTCGCCGTGCGGTCGGAGGTGGGTGACCTCGTCCGACGGCTCGAGCCGGCCGCGGTCCTCGCGGACTTCGGTCATGTGGGGGACGGCGGGCTGCACCTGAACGTGGTGCTCCCGGACGGTGCCGACGGTCCGGCGCTGCGCAGCGCGGTCTACGACGTGGTGCTGCGGCACGGCGGGTCGTTCTCCGCCGAGCACGGCCTCGGTGCCGTCAACGTCGACCGCTGGCGACGGCTGACCGACCCTGGCGCCACCGCCGCCCTGGCGGCGGTGAAGCGCGCACTAGACCCGTACGGTCTGCTCGGCACCGACGCGCTGCGGACGGCGCTCACGACGACAGCGGAAGGCCCCCGATGACACCCACGACGATGCCCAGCGCCGAGGATCTGCGCGAGGTCGCCCGGCGGGCGCTGGACCGCTGCGGCGTCGACGTCGCCCAGCTGACGGGTGAGCACACGTCGCGGACGCCCGTGCTCGGCACCGACCTGCTGCCGCTCGCCTGGTCCACCGCCGCCGACGTCGACCGCGCGGTCGACGCAGCGCACGACGCCTTCCAGCAGTGGCGGGTGACGCCCGCGCCGTTGCGCGGTGCGCTGGTCAAACGGCTCGGCGAGCTGCTCCGCGAGCACCTCGACGACCTCGCCGACCTGGTGTCGCTCGAGGTGGGGAAGATCCGGTCGGAGGCGCGCGGCGAGGTCCAGGAGATGGTCGACATCTGCGACTTCGCCGTCGGCCTCTCCCGCCAGCTCTACGGCCGCACGATGCCGTCGGAGCGACCCGGCCACCGGCTGGCCGAGACGTGGCACCCGCTCGGAGTCGTGGGCGTCATCTCGGCGTTCAACTTCCCGGTCGCGGTCTGGTCGTGGAACACCGCCATCGCGCTGGTCTGCGGCGACCCGGTGGTGTGGAAGCCGTCCGAGCTCACTCCGCTCACCGCGGTCGCCTGCTCTGCCCTGCTGGACCGGGCCGGGTCCGACGTCGGCGCCCCGGCGGGGCTCGGCCACCTGGTCCTCGGCGACGCGTCGGTCGCGGAGCGGCTGGTCGACAATCCGCTGGTCCCGCTGGTGAGCGCGACCGGTTCGGTGCGGATGGGCCGTGCGGTCGGGCCACGGGTTGCAGCGCGGTTCGGGCAGAGCCTGCTCGAGCTCGGCGGCAACAACGCGACCGTCGTGACAGCGTCCGCCGACCTCGATCTCGCGGTCCGCGGCATCGTGTTCGCCGGCGCAGGCACCGCCGGGCAGCGGTGCACGACGCTGCGCCGGTTGATCGTGCAGGAGTCGGTGGCCGAGGACTTGGTCGACCGGGTCGTGTCGGCCTACCGGCGACTTCCCGTGGGCAACCCCTTCGAGGCATCGACGCTCGTCGGGCCGCTCGTGAACGCCAAGGCGCACGACGCCCTGCAGGCCGCTCTCGGAGACGTGACCGCCGACGGCGGCGAGGTGCTCGTCGGCGGTGAGCGGGTGCTCGCCGATCTCGCCCCGGACGCCTACTACGTGGCACCGGCCGTGGCGCGCTCGGCGGCACAGGGCGACGTCGTGCAGCGGGAGACGTTCGCCCCGCTGCTGCACGTGCTGACCTACAGCGATCTCGACGAGGCGATCGACCTGCAGAACGGGGTGCCGCAGGGGCTCTCGTCGTCGATCTTCACGGCGGACCAGGCGGAGGCGGAGAGGTTCCTCGCGGCCGACGGCGCCGACTGCGGCATCGTCAACGTCAACATCGGGACGTCCGGGGCCGAGATCGGCGGTGCCTTCGGGGGACAGAAGGAGACCGGCGGCGGCCGCGAGTCCGGCTCGGACTCGTGGAAGGCGTACATGCGCCGCGCCACGAACACCGTCAACTTCAGCGGGGAGCTGCCGCTCGCGCAGGGAGTGGACTTCTCGGTCTGACCAGGCTGGACGGTGTGCTGCTCGGCCGGCAGGCGGCGTCAGGGACCGGTGCGGCTGGGGGCCGGGACGCCCGCACGGAGCAGGCCGACGGCCGGCGCGTCGTGGTACGCCGCCTCGTACTCGCCGGCGCGCACGTGGAACGTCTCGTTCCAGAACCCTGGCGCCCCGCCGGCACCGGCGCCGAACCACGGCCGCCAGACGTCCCCGTCCGGGCCGTCCGTGTCACGCGTCAGGCGCTCCATGTCCCGGGCGGAGCGCCAGTACAGCACGAGGACCCCGCGCCGACCGCCGTGTCGCTGGTGGCCGAGCAGGCCCCGGTGCGGGTCACGCTCGAGATCCGCACAGACCCGGACCAACCGGCGCATCATCGCAGCCTTCCGGCCGGCGTCCACGGGGTTGGAGGCCGATGCTCCCAGCAGCAGGACCACGAAGTCGCCGTCGACGTGCGAGGTCCACCGCCCCTCGTGGACGCCCACGTTCCTCCCGATCTCGGTGGCCCCGTGTCCCGGTCGACGGTAGCGGCCGTCGCCGTCCGGCAAAAGGTGCGAAGTGACCACGGCAGTGGTGCGAGGGCACCGTCAGCGACGACCGGGGACCGGTTGCACCCCCCCGGCCGGCCCTGGGCCAGGTTCCGCGCACTGCAGGACTCCCGTCAGATACCGCGGAACGGCGGTAACAGAGCAATCACGAGTCGGCATCGGTTGGGACGGTCGATCGCCAAGATAGCGCCGATCGGCGGTAACTTGCCGCCACCCGACACCGAGGAGACGTCCATGACACGCACGACCAGAACGGCCCGGGGGCTTGCCGTGTTGGCCGCCCTGGCACTGACCGCCACAGCCTGCGGGAGCGGCAGCGGAGGAGACGAGCCGGGCGCCTCCAACGACTCCGGCAAGCCGGTCGACGGGGGGACCCTGACGTTCCTCACGCTCCAGGACCAGCTCCAGCACCTCGACCCGCAGCGCAACTACACCGGCGAGGACCTGGCCTTCGCCAACGGCTACCTGCAGCGGACTCTCACGGCGTACAAGTACAGCCCGGACGGAGAGCTCTCGACCGAGCTCACGCCGGACCTCGCGACGGACACCGGGCAGGCCTCGGACGGCGCGAAGACCTGGACGTTCACGCTGAAGGACGGTGTGACTTTCGAGGACGGCTCACCGATCACCTGCGCGGACGTGAAGTACGGCGTCTCGCGCACCTTCGCGACGGACATCATCACCGACGGCCCGTCGTACGCGATCACGATGCTCGACATCCCGACCGACAAGGACGGCAACTCGGTCTACCAGGGCCCGTACGCCACCAAGGGCAACGACGTGGCGGCCTTCGACAAGGCGGTCGAGTGCCCCGACGACAAGACCGTGGTGTTCCACCTGAAGGCCCCGGTGGGTGACTTCAACTACACCGTCACCCTGCTCGCGTTCAGCCCCGTCCCCAAGTCGTCGGACACCGGTGAGCGGTACGACGACAACCCGGTCTCGAGCGGACCGTACAAGATCGAGAGCTACGACAAGGGCAGCCAGCTGACCCTCGTGCGCAACGAGAACTGGTCGAAGGACACCGACGACTACCGCGGCGCCCACCCCGACAAGATCGTGGTGAAGTTCGGTCTGGAGACCCAGGTGATCGACCAGCGGCTGATCCAGGACACGGGCGACGACCAGCGGGCCCTCACCTTCGGAGACACGATCGACCCGTCCAACCTCGCGACGGTGTTCGGCGCGGACCGCTTCGCTGACCGGCGTACCAACGAGCTGGACCCCTTCGTCCGGTACATCGCCGTCAACACCCAGGGCGTGCCCAACCTGGACCATCGCAAGGCCATCGCCATCGCGATGGACAGGTCGCAGCTGCGCACCGTCGCTGGTGGCGAGTTCGCCGGCGACCTGGCCGACGGTGTCATCAAGCCGAACCTGCCGGCCGACTACGCCCCCTCCGGCATGTGGGACACGCTGCTCGGCCAGAAGGTGCCCGACAGCGGCGATCCGGAGGCGGCGAAGGCGCTGATCGCGGCGTCCGGCGAGCCGATGAAGACCCTGCAGTACGACTACCCGCAGACACCGGCCAACGACAAGGCGGCCGCGGCGCTCGTCGGCTCGTTGGGCAAGGCCGGCATCAAGGTGAGGCCCAACCCGATCGAGGCCGGTCAGTTCTACGGCATCGTCCTGGACCCGGCCAAGGAAGGGGACCTGGTGCTCGCGGGCTGGGGGCCGGACTGGTCCAACGCGTCGACCGTCATCCCCGAGCTGTTCACCCCGGCCGGCGGTTTCGACCTGTCGCACGGCAACGACAAGGCCTTCAACCAGAAGGCTGCCGACGCCAAGGCCATGACCGACCGGGCGGCCCAGGCGGAGGTGTGGAAGGAGCTGAACAAGGAGGCGATGGCCCAGGTGTGGGTCGTCCCGACGAGGTTCGGCCGCGACCAGCGGGTGCTGGGCTCGAAGGTGGGCTCGGAGTCGGGCAAGGACGGCGCCGTGTACCTGTGGGCGCCCTTCGGGTCCTGGCCGTACGGCGACCTGTACGTGCGGTCCTAGCAGCGACCCGGTCCCGTCCGCCGCACTGGCCCGGCGGACGGGCACCGGGGAGGGGCAGGGGCGTGCCAGCCCCTGCCCCTCGGCGCAGCCGTCACCAGGGGCCGGTGGTGAGCGACCCCCTGCCCGTGGTCCCGCCGTCGGCGACCAGGTCGATCGCGGTGGCTCGCAGGGCGTCGAGCTCGGTCGCCAGCACGCCGCCGACGTCGAAGCCGGCCGCGGTCAGGAGCCGCTGCACCGCCCGCCCGGCGGCCTTGGACGCCGTGACTACCGGCTGCGCGCTCGACGTCGTGCGCAGGAGGTGCGACCGGCCGTCCTGCGGGTGCGGGACCCGTTCCACCAGCCCCGCGGCGACCAGCTCGTTGAGCCGGTTGCGCAGCGTCGTGGACGGGACGCCCATGACGGCCTGCAGGTCGGACGGAGTCACCGGCTGGTGCCGCTGCAGGACCATGAGCGTCCCGCTCTGGAACGGCGCGATACCGCGCTTCTCGAGCTCCTGGTCGAACAGCTGGCTGACCCACGCGTTGGTGATCGCGAGGTTGAGCGCGAACGGCAGGGGACCGCTGCGGGAGGCCATGGTCGACGATGTTACGGGCCGATAACGGGGGGCCGGAGCAGGACGGCTCAGCGCTCGAGCAGGACGGCGATGCCCTGGCCGACCCCGATGCACATCGTCGCGAGGGCACGGCCGGCGTCGCGGTGGGCCAGCTCCCGGGCCGCCGTCAGGACCAGCCGCGCACCGCTCATGCCGAGCGGGTGGCCCAGGGCGATCGCCCCGCCGTTCGGGTTGACGTGCTCGGCGTCGTCGGGGAGGCCGAGGTCGCGCAGCACCGCCAGCGACTGGGCGGCGAAGGCCTCGTTGAGCTCGACGACGTCGATGTCGGTCACCGACAGGCCCGCGCGGGTGAGCAGCCGCCTTGTCGCCGGGACCGGGCCGAGGCCCATGACCCGCGGTGCCACGCCGGCGGTGGCGGCGGCGCCGACCCTGGCCAGCGGCGTGAGGCCGTACTGCTCCACTGCCCGCCCGGACGCCACCAGCAGTGCGGCCGCGCCGTCGTTCACCCCGGAGGAGTTGCCGGCGGTGACGGTGCCGCCGTCGCGGAACGCCGCGCGCAGCCCGGCCAGGGCCGGCCGCGTGGTGGCCCGCGGGTGCTCGTCGGTGTCCACGACAGTGCCCTCGCCGCGTCGGGCCGGGACCGTCACCGGCACGATCTCCTCGGCCAGGCGGCCGGCCGCCTGCGCCTTCGCGGTCCGTTCCTGGGACCGGAGCGCGAAGGCGTCCTGGTCGGCGCGGGTCACCCCGCGCTCCTCGGCGACGTTCTCGGCGGTCTGGCCCATCGAGTCGATGCCGTAGAGCCGCTCCATGGCCGGGTTGACGAACCGCCAGCCGAGCGTCGTGTCGTGCATGGCGACATCCCGTCCGTACGGCGAGGTCGCCTTGGCCACGGCGAACGGTGCCCGGCTCATGCTCTCGACCCCGCCGGCCACCACCAGGTCGGCCTCACCGGAGCGCACCGCCCTGGCCGCGATCGCGACAGCGTCGGCGCCCGAGCCGCAGAGCCGGTTGACAGTGCTGCCGGAGACGGTGTCCGGCAGGCCGGCGAGCAGCAGCGCCATCCGGGCGACGTTGCGGTTGTCCTCGCCGGCCTGGTTCGCGCAGCCGAGCACGACGTCGTCGACCGCGGACCAGTCGACCGACGGGAGGCGCTCGGTGAGCGTCCGCAGCACGTGCGCCGCGAGATCGTCGGGCCGGACGGCAGCCAGCGCGCCGCCGTACCGCCCGATCGGGGTGCGTACCCCGTCGACAAGGAACGCCTCGCTCATCTCGCTCATCGGTTCGTCACGCCTTTCCGGACAGTGGCACCAGGGTGCCGGTGATGGTGCGGCTGCGGCCGCGGAGCTCGGCCACCACGGTGCCGTCCCCACGGCGCACCGACACGTCGTACAGCCCGCTGCGGCCGGAGCGGTGCCGTTCCTCGGCGACGGCTGTCAGCTCGTCGCCGGCACGGACGGGCGCAAGGAAGGAGATGTCGCAGCCGGCCGCGACGGTGCTCTGGCCGTAGCTGTTGCAGGCCACGGCGAAGGCCGTGTCGGCGAGCAGGAAGACGTACCCGCCGTGCGCGATGTCGTGGCCGTTGACCATGTCCGGGCGGACCGTCATGGTCACGGTGGCCCGGCCCGCGGCGACGTGGACCAGCGAGACGCCGACGCCGGCCGAGGCCCTGTCGTCGCCGAGCATGACCTCGGCGCTGCGGCGGGCGATCTCGTCGGGGTCGGTCAGGGGCTGCACCCGGCCGAGCCTAGGTCGGGGCGTCCGCACCGCGCCGCGTTGACCGCGATGTGACACAAGCGTCACCGTCGCGCTGGACGGGTGTCACATGGGATGCCTACACTCGAGGGGTGGACGACACCATGACCGGCGCCCCGGCCGCCGACGAGACCGCCATCGAGCGCGCCTTCGACGCCCTGATCGCGGCCGACGAGCGGGTCGAGCCGCGGGACTGGATGCCCGAGGGGTACCGCAAGACGCTGATCCGCCAGATCGCCCAGCACGCGCACTCCGAGATCATCGGGATGCAGCCGGAGGGCAACTGGCTCACCCGGGCGCCCAGCCTGCGCCGCAAGGCGATCCTGCTGGCCAAGGTGCAGGACGAGGCCGGCCACGGGCTCTACCTCTACTCCGCGGCCGAGACCCTCGGCATCGACCGGGCCGAGATGCTCGACCTGCTGCACGCGGGCCGGCAGCGGTACTCCTCGATCTTCAACTACCCGACGCTCACCTGGGCCGACATGGGAGCCATCGGGTGGCTTGTCGACGGCGCCGCGATCGTCAACCAGGTGCCGATCTGCCGGTGCTCGTACGGGCCCTACGCCCGCGCCATGGTCCGCATCTGCAAGGAGGAGTCGTTCCACCAGCGGCAGGGCTTCGAGATCCTGCACACGCTCTCGCACGGCACCCCCAACCAGAAGGCCATGGCGCAGGACGCCGTCGACCGCTGGTGGTGGCCGTCGCTGATGATGTTCGGCCCGCCCGATGACGAGTCGCCGAACTCGGCGCAGTCGATGGCCTGGGGGATCAAGCGCTTCAGCAACGACGAGCTCCGGCAGAAGTTCGTCGACATGACGGTGCCGCAGGCCGAGGTGCTCGGGCTGACGCTGCCCGACCCGGACCTGCACCTCGACGAGGAGACCGGGCACCACGTCTTCGGCGCGATCGACTGGTCGGAGTTCTTCGCCGTGCTCAAGGGTGACGGGCCCTGCAACCAGGAGCGGATCGAGCACAGGCGGCGGGCGCACGCCGAGGGTGCCTGGGTGCGCGACGCCGCCACCGCGTACGCCGCCAAGCGGGCTGCACGGCAGCCGACGGCGGGTGCGGCGTGAGCGAACCGGAGTCGCTCACCGCAGCGGGCGGCCACGGCGCGGTGCCGACCGCAGGGGTGCCTGCCGGCCACCAGGACGAGACCCCGGCGTCCCGCGCGGACTGGCCGCTGTGGGAGGTGTTCGTCCGGTCCCGCCGAGGGCTCAACCACCAGCACGTCGGCAGCCTGCACGCCCCCGACGCCGCGATGGCCCTGCGCAACGCGCGGGACGTCTACACCCGGCGCTCCGAAGGTGTCTCGCTGTGGGTGGTCCCAGCCACGGCGATCGTCGCCTCCAGCCCGGACGAGAAGGACGCCTTCTTCGACCCGGCGGGCGACAAGGCCTACCGGCACCCGACGTTCTACGACATCCCCGCCGAAGTGCAGCACCTCTAGATGACGATGCAGACCCTGCCTGCTCTCGCGGCCTACGCGCTGCGCCTCGGCGACGACGCGCTCGTCCTGTCCCACCGGCTGGCCGAGTGGGTGACCAACGCCCCGCAGCTCGAGGAGGACGTCGCGCTCGGCAACATCGGGCTGGACCTGCTCGGGCAGGCGCGCACCTTGCTGACCTACGCCGGGGAGGTCGAGGGTGCCGGCCGTTCCGAGGACGACCTCGCCTACCTGCGGGACGAGCGCGAGTTCCTCAACGTGCACCTCGTCGAGATCCCGAACACGGACTTCGCGGTCTCGGTGGCCCGGCAGCTGTTCTTCTCGACCTACCAGCTGGCCCTGCACCAGGGCTTGACGGCGAGCTCCGACGAGACGCTCGCGGCGGTCGCCGGGAAGGCCGTCAAGGAGGTCGACTACCACCGCGACCACGCCACCCAGTGGGTGCTGCGCCTCGGCGACGGGACCGAGGAGTCGCACCGGCGGATGCAGGCCGCGGTCGAGCGGGTCTGGCCGTACGTCGCAGAGCTGTTCGCCGTCGACGAGCTGGAGCAGTCGCTCGTAGCCGCGGGCGTCGCGGTCGACGCGTCCGCGCTGCGGCCGGGCTGGGACTCCTACGTCGAGAGCGTGCTGGCGGAGGCGACGCTGGCCCGTCCCGAGGGCGTGCGCACCCCTCCCGGCGGCGGCCGGCGCGGTGTCCACACCGAGGCGCTGGGCTTCCTGCTCGCCGAGATGCAGCACCTGCACCGCGCCCACCCCGGAGCGACCTGGTGACCCACACGTCGGTGGTGTGGGCGGCGGCGGCGGGCGTCCTCGACCCTGAGGTGCCGGTGCTCACGATCGCCGACCTCGGCGTGCTGCGCGAGGCCGAGGTGCTCGACGACGGCACCGCGGTCGTCACGGTGACGCCGACCTACTCCGGCTGCCCGGCGATGGACGTCATCCGCCGCGACGTGGACCAGGCTGTGCGCGCGGCCGGCTTCGCGCGGGTCGAGGTGCGCACGGTGCTGTCGCCTGCCTGGACGACGGACTGGATGACGGACGAGGGGCGCCGCGCGCTGGCCGAGTACGGCGTCGCGCCGCCGTCCCCGGTGCGCGGCGACGGACCCGTCGCCGTCGCCCTGTCGGTGCGCTGCCCGCAGTGCGGCAGTCCCCGGACGCGGGAGACCAGCCGCTTCGGCTCCACCGCGTGCAAGTCGCTGTGGGTGTGCGAGGACTGTCGCGAGCCCTTCGACCACTTCAAGGCCCTCTGATGACCGCGGACCCCTCCGTCGCGACTGCGACGGTGGTCGGCACGGGGCTCGACACGGGGCGCCGGCACGGGACGTTCCACCCGCTGCGGGTCGCTGCTGTCGAGCCGCTCACCGACGACTCCGTCACCATCACCTTCGCCGTGCCCGACGACCTGCGGGAGGCATACGCGTTCGACGCCGGCCAGCACCTGACCCTGCGCATCGAGGTCGACGGTGCGGAGGTCCGGCGCAACTACTCGATCTGCGCGCCGGCCACGGAGGGGCGGCTGCGGATCGGCGTGAAGCGCCTCGACGGCGGGGCGTTCTCGACCCACGCCACGGCGACGCTGCGGGTGGGCGACCTGGTCGAGGTGATGACGCCGACCGGCCGGTTCACACCGCGGTTGCACCCGGACCAGGCCAGGCACTACGCCGCCATCGCTGCCGGCAGCGGGATCACACCGGTCCTGTCGATCATCGCGACGGCCCTGGAGGTGGAGCCGGCCAGCACGGTGACGCTGGTCTACGGCAACCGCACGGTGGGCTCGGTCATGTTCCTCGAGGAGCTGGCCGACCTCAAGGACCGCTACCCCGACCGGCTCCGGCTGGTCCACGTGCTCTCCCGTGAGGCGCAGGAGGCCGAGCTGCTCAGCGGCCGGCTCGACCCGCCGCGGCTGCGGCGGGTCCTCGACGCGCTCCTGCCACCGGGTTCGGTCGACGAGTGGTTCCTCTGCGGCCCGTTCGCGATGGTCGAGGGGGCCTGGGGGGTGCTGGCCGAGGTGGGGGTCGGAGCCGCGCACGTCCACACCGAGCTGTTCCACGTCGAGGGCGAGGCCCCGCGCGAGTCCGCGTCGCCCGAGCAGGTCCGGGCCGCGGGCACGAGCAGTGTCCGCGTCACCCTGGACGGCCGGGCCTCGACCGTCCAGGTGCCCCGGACCGGGGACCGGATCCTCGACGCCGTGCTCGCGGTCCGCGCCGACGCGCCGTACGCCTGCAAGGGCGGGGTCTGCGGCACCTGTCGCGCGAAGGTGGTGTCCGGCGAGGTCGCGATGGCCCGCAACTACGCGCTGGACGCCGAGGAGACCGCGGCCGGCTTCGTGCTCGCCTGTCAGTCCGTCCCGGTGTCGGAGGACGTCGAGCTCGACTTCGACGCCTGAGCCTCCTCGGATCGCGCCGCGGGCTCTGCCGGGCGCTGGTCCTGAGGCGTCGGCTGGGGTCGGGGGCTGGCGGTGATCGTCGTCCGTCGCGTCGGCATGGAGGGGCCTTCCGCCGGGAGGTCCGCGTCGGATGCACCGCACGCGCCCGCGGCTGAGAGAGTGTGCGCATGCGCGTGTCAGCCCGGGTCGACTACGCCGTACGTGCCCTGGTCCAGCTCGCCTCCGACGGCGCCGTCGCCCCGGTCAAGGCCGAGGCGCTCGCGACGGCGCAGCAGATCCCGCTGAAGTTCCTGCTGGAGATCCTCCGCCAGCTCAAGCAGCACAAGCTCCTGGTCAGCCGCCGCGGCCCGGAGGGCGGCTACCGGCTCGCCCGGCCGGCCGGCGAGATCGCCATCGCCGACGTCATCCGTGCCGTCGAGGGCCCGCTTGCCACGGTCCGGGACACCAGCCCGGCCGCGCTGGCGTACGACGGGCCGACCGAGGCCCTGCGCACGGTGTGGGTCGCGGTGCGCGGGTCGCTGCGGCACGTGCTCGAGGACGTCACGCTGCAGGACGTGCTGAGCGGGAAGCTGCCCAAGCACGTCGTCTCCATCGCCGAGAAGTACGGCGTCGACGAGCGTCCGTAGACCTCACCGGCGTATGTCGTGGCCCGGGACGCGGGCCGGCCCCGGTCGTGGAGGGACCGGGGCCGGTGGCTCGCGGGGCGGCGTGCCGGACGTCGGCCGTCAGGCGCGGCCGGCGTTCTGGGCCGGGACGGTGCCGAGCCGGCCGGCCTGGAAGTCCTCGAACGCCTGCTGCAGCTCGGCCTCCTCGTTCATGACGAACGGTCCGTACCACGCGACCGGCTCGCGGATCGGGCGCCCACCCAGCACCAGGACGTCCAGCTCCGGGCTGCGCGACTCCTGGCCGTCGTCGGCCCGGACAGTCACGGTGTCCCCGGTGCCGAAGAGGGCCAGCTGCCCGGCGCGCAGCGGGCGCGCCGCGGCGCCCACGGTGCCGGACCCGGCGAGCGCGTAGACCAGGGCGTTGTACGACGGGTCCCACGGCAGCGTGAGCGACGCGCCCGGCTGCAGCGTGGCGTGGGCCAGCGTGATCGGCGTGTACGTCGACCCGGGCCCGGCGACGTCCAGCCCGGGCAGGGTCCCGGCGATCAGGCGCACCAGGGCACCGCCGTCCGGAGACGCGACCAGCCCCACCTTCGCCCCCCGGATGTCCTGGTAGCGGGGCTCTGCCCACTTCCGGTCGCGGGGGAGGTTCACCCAGAGCTGGAAGCCGTGGAACAGCCCGCCGCTGACCACGAGGGCCTCCGGCGGGGTCTCGATGTGCAGGATCCCCGAGCCGGCCGTCATCCACTGGGTGTCGCCGTTGGTGATCAGCCCGCCGCCCCCGTTGGAGTCCTGGTGGGCCATCTCGCCGTCGATCATGTAGGTCACGGTCTCGAAGCCGCGGTGCGGGTGCCACGGGGTGCCCTTGGGCTCGCCGGGGGCGTACTCGACCTCGCCCATCTGGTCGAGGTGCACGAACGGGTCGAGGTCGGCGAGGTCGACGCCGGCGAAGGCCCGGTGCACCGGGAATCCCTCTCCCTCGAAGCCGCGCGGCGCTGTCGTGACCGAGCGCACGGGGCGGTCGACGGCGGACAGCGCGGCCGCGGGGACACGGGGGAGGGCGAGGACGTCGTCGACGGTGACGGCTGGCATGTCACCTCCAACGCTGGCGCTGCGGGCCCGATTCCGCGGCCCCGCCGGGGCGCCGGTGACCGCCACGGGAGCCCCGGGTGAGAGCGTGGCACGCATGGGTGACGGGGCGGAAGGGGGCGGCGGTCCCGTCCCGGATGTCGTCGCGGTCGTCCTCGCCGCGGGCGCCGGCACCCGGCTGCGGCCGTTGACGGAGGTCAGGCCCAAGGCTCTGTGCACCGTGGCCGCGCGCAGCCTGCTCGACCTCGCCCTCGAACGGGTCCGGCCCCACGTCGCGCGTACCGCCGTCAACGCCCACCACCACGCGGACCAGGTGCGCGAGGCGCTCGACGGGCGGCAGGTCCACGTCGAGGTCGAGGTGCCCCAGGCCCTGGGCACCGCCGGGGCGCTGGGCAACCTGCGCCGGTGGGTCGACGGGGCCTCGGTGCTGCTGACCAACTCCGACGCCTACTACCCCTCGGCCGGCGTGGTGGCCGACCTCGTGGCCGGCTGGGACGGCGAGCGCCCCCGGCTGCTGTGCGTCCCCGGGGGGGAGCCAGGCGTCCTCGACGGGCAGCGCTACGTCGGGACCGCCCTGCTGCCCTGGTGGGCGGTGCGCGACCTGCCGCCCGTGCCGGCCGGGCTGTACGAGGTGTCCTGGCGCGAGCTGCACGCCGCCGGCCGGCTGGACCTCGTGGTCCGGGCCGACCTGCAGGCGGTGGACTGCGGCACCCCTGCCGACTACCTCCGCGCCAACATGCTCGCCAGCGGGGGGCGGCCGGTGGTGGAGGCGGGGGCCGAGGTCCGGGGCGAGCTGGTCCGGTCGGTGGTCTGGGCCGGCGAGCGGGTGGCCTCCGGCGAGCGGTTGGTGGACGCCGTGCGTGCGGCCGGCGTCACGCTGCAGCCCGTGCCGGGCGGGCTCGGACACGTCCCCGGGGTGAATGACACGGCTGTCATTCGCCCCGTACGATGAGCCCCGACTGGTCCGCACGCGCGGCCAGCAGCGTGCCGACCCCGTTCGCGAGGAGTGTTATGGACGCCGCCAACGCCTTCCGGCCGACCGACGCCGGTGCCGGTGCGACGCTCGGCGACCGTGATCAGCAGATCCTCGCCTTCGAGCGGCAGTGGTGGAAGTACGCCGGCGCCAAGGAACAGGCCATCCGCGAGCTCTTCGACATGTCCGCCACCCGGTACTACCAGGTCCTCAACGCCCTGATCGACCGCCCCGAGGCCCTCGCGGTCGACCCGATGCTCGTCAAGCGGCTGCGGCGGCTGCGGTCGGCCCGGCAGCGGGCCCGGTCGGCCCGCCGGCTCGGCATCGAGGTCTGAGCATCGGCCAGCCCGTCGCGCCACCGGACGCGCTAGCGTCGGAGCCCGAGATGAGCGCGCCACAGCCCCGTCCCCGCCGCCGTCGCGGCGCGCACCGCACCGGTCGCAGCGTCGCCGAGGCGATCCTGCCCTCGTTCCTCGCCGTCCTGGCGGTCGCCGCCCTGATCACCTCGGTGGCCGTGTGGCGCGGGGAGCAGCCCGGCCCGCCCAGCGCCGCCCTCGCGACGACCTCAGCCGGCGCCGGCGAGCGCGAGGCCCTCAGCCGGGCACCGTCCACGCCGCCCACGACGGCCGCCGCCAGCAGCTCGGCGGCCTCGACGGCATCCGCGGCGCCGACCACCGGTGCCCCGGCCGGCGGCGGTCCCTCCGAGCAGGCCGGGCCGGCCGACTTCGCGGTGCAGGTCGTCGTCCTCAACCAGACCAGCCGGGCGGGTCTCGCCGGCGAGGTCGCCACCCGGCTGCGGGGTCAGGGCTGGGACGTCCCCGCGGTCGGCAACTTCCGCGGTGTCGTCCCGGCCACCACCGTCTACTACCCGGCCGGTCAGGAGGCTGCGGCGCAGGCTGCTGCCGAGAGCCTGCCGTCCGCACCGCGGATCCGGCCCCGGTTCGGCAACCTCTCGACCACCCGCCTCACCGTGGTGGTCACCGACACCTACCCGGGCTGACGGGCGGGTCGGCCGTGAGCCCGCTGCCCGAGCCCGTCACCGAGGCCGGTCGCGCCGGTCTGGCAGCCCTGCTCGCCGAGCCGTCGGGCGCCCTGGTGGGCCTCGACTTCGACGGGACGCTCGCCCCCATCGTCGCCGACCCCGGCGCGGCCCGGGCGCACCCCGACGTCCCCGCCGTGCTCGTCCGGCTGGCCGGGCGCGGCGTCCGGGTCGCCGTGGTCACCGGCCGCCCGGCCGCGACCGCGGTGGAGTACGGCGGGCTGGCCGGCGTCGACGGGCTTGTCGTGCTCGGCCACTACGGCCTCGAGCGCTGGGAGGCCGGCGAGCTGAGCGCGCCGGGCGACCTGGCTGCGGTGGCCGAGCTGCGCGACAGGTTGCCGTCGTTGCTTGCGGGCCGCGAGGCGCCGGAGGGCACGTACGTCGAGGACAAGGGCGCCGCGGTCGCGGTGCACACCCGGCGTACGGCCGACCCGTCGGCTGCGTTCGACGCCCTCCGCGGGCCGCTGACCGAGCTGGCCCGGGAGCTGGGGTTGGTGCTGGAGCCCGGCCGCTTCGTGCTCGAGCTGCGTCCGGAGGGCGGCGACAAGGGCGACGCCGTGCGCACCCTTGTCGCCGAGCGGTCGGCGTCCGTGGTGGCCTTCGTCGGCGACGACCTCGGCGACGTCGCCGCATTCGACGCGATCGACCGGCTGCGCGAGCAGGGGACGCCCGGGCTGCTCGTCTGCAGCGGCTCGACCGAGGTGACGGCGCTGGCCGAGCGGGCAGACCTCGTGGTCGACGGCCCGGACGGCGTCGTGGCCCTGCTGACCGTCGTGGCAGACGCACTCGAGGGCTCCTGAGCCACACTCGACCGGTGGGCACCGACGCGCTCGGCCGGGTCCGGCGGATCGCTCTCGCGCTGCCGGGCGTGACCGAACGGCGGAGCCACGGTGCCCCCTGCTTCTTCGTCGGGGACCGGCGCCCGCTCTGCTACGTCCACGACCATCACCGTGGCGACGCGCGGGTCTCGCTCTGGTGCCCGGCGCCGCCCGACGTCCCGGACGAGCTGGCGACCACAGATCCGAGCAGGTTCTTCCGGCCGCAGCCGTCGGCCTCGGGCACCTTCGCGGGCTGGCTGGGGATGTACCTCGACCCCGTCGGCGCGGACGCGGCCGACTGGGCCGAGGTGGCTGCAGTGATCGACGAGGCCTACCGCCTGGTCGCACCCCGCCGCCTCGTCGCCGAGCTGGACGAGCGGACCGGCCACCGCGACCCGCGCTAGTCCAGCGCGGCGATCTGGTCGGCGAGCCAGCGGCTCGGGGGGAGCCGGGTCGAGACGTCGGCGAGCCGCTTGGTGCGCGCGGCCCGCTCGTCGGGGTCCATCGAGAGCGCGCGGTCGAGGGCGTCCGCGGTCCCTGACACGTCGAAGGGGTTGACGAGCAGGGCGTCCTCGCGGAACTCGTCCGCCGCGCCGGCCTCCGTGGACAGCACGATGACGCAGCCCTCCTCCGACAGGAGCGGGACCTCCTTGGCGACAAGGTTCATGCCGTCGCGCACCGGGTTGACGAGCAGGACGTCGCCGACCCGGTAGAGCGCCAGCGACCGGGCGTAGTCGTCGGTGACGTCGAGCACTATCGGGCGCCAGTCGTCGGTGCCGAACTCGTCCTCGATCTCGGCTGCCATCCGTTGCACCTGCGCTGTGTACTCCCGGTACTCCGGCAGGTCGTGCCGGCTGGGGTAGGCCGACGCCAGGTGGGTGACCTTCCCGCGCCACTGGGGGTACCTGCGCAGCAGCTCGCGGTAGGCGAGCAGTCCGCGGCCGATGTTCTTGCTCAGCTCGGTGCGGTCGACCCGCACGATCGTCTTGCGGTCGCCGAGCCGCCCGCGCAGGGCGGACAGCCGCACCTCGACGTCCTCGGCGTGCCCGCGCTCGCGCAGGGCTTCGCCGTCCACCCCGAGCGGGTGCACGCCGAGACGAGTGGTGTGACCGTCGTACGTCACCGAGGTTTCGTCAGCCCGTGCGCCAAGCAGCTCGACGCAGCAGTCGGCGAAGGCGCGGGCCCACCGGGGCGAGTGGAACCCGGCGTGGTCGGCACCCAGCATGCCGAGCAGGGTGTCGCGGGCGACGTCGGCCGGCAGGACCCGGAAGTAGTCGACCGGCGCCCAGGGTGTGTGCGAGAAGTGCGCGATCTGCAGGTCGGGGCGACGTTCGCGCAGCAGCCGCGGCACCAGGGTGAGGTGGTAGTCCTGCACCAGCACCTTCGCGCCCTCGGCGGCCTCCTCGGCGAGCGCGTCGGCGAACGCTGCGTTGTAGGTCTCGTAGGAGCTCCACTCGCGGCGGAAGCCGGCGTCGAACGCGGGCGCCGTGGGCATCGCGTAGAGCAGGTGGTGCACGAACCAGAGCGTGGAGTTGGCGATCGCGTTGTACGCGCGGTGGAAGGTGGCCGGGTCGATGTCGAGCATCCGGACCGCCGTACCCCCGGTGTCGTGCCCGTCCCGGTCAAGCCGCCCGTCCGGTGCCAGCCGGGCGGCCGCCCGGTCGTCGTCGGAGAGCGCGGCGCAGACCCACACGACGTCGTGGCTGCCGAGGCTGGACAGGCCGGACACCAGCCCCCCGCCGCCGCGGCTCGGCTCGAAGGAGCCGTCGTCCCGCTCGGTGAAGGACAGTGGTCCGCGGTTGGACGCGACGAGCAGGGGTGCCGAGCCGGATGCCATGACGCGCACCTTCCCGCCAGCCGGGCGGCTCAAGCAACCCCACGTCCCCGCGACGTCGGGTATCCGCCGTCGGCGAGCCCCGCCCGCACCTCGAACGGGTTGCGGGACGCGGGGTCCCGGCAGCGCAGCCACGACCACAGGGCGGCCAGGCCGTAGAGCGGCAGCATCACCGGGCCGAGGCAGCAGGCGTACTGCGTGGCGTGCCGTGCCTCGTGCACCAGCAGCCGCGGCCGACGGACCAGCACCTCGTCGCCCCCGCGCAGGAGCACGACGTTGCCGATGGTCAGGGCTGGAGCGGAGAACGGCAGCCGGACCTCGCGGGCGAGCACCAGGCCGTCCGCCCCCCGGCGGAACCGCGCCCGCCCGGCCAGCCCCACGAGCAGCCCGAGCGGCGTCGAGAGGTTGACGGCGTTCACCACCTGCCGGACCCGCCACCGCCGCTCCACAGCGCCATGCTGGCCCCTCACCGGTGGGGGATCGGTCCGGGCGTCTCAGGGCGCGGGATCGGCTGTCCAGCCGTTGGGCAGACGACGTACGCTCGACGGCACAACTGAAGACCGCTCATCCAGAGGGGCAGAGGGAACGGCCCGACGAAGCCCCGGCAACCGCACCGCGCAGCGCTGACTCCAGCGCCCGCGGTCACGGTGCCAACTCCGACCCGGGACGGCACGACAGCTCGTCGCCGGGACAGATGAGGAAGGAACCTCTCATGGCCACCGGTGCCGCCGCACCCAGCTCGACCTCCGTCACCGCCTCCACCGACAGCGCGCCGGCACGCGCTGCTGAGCCCGTCCCCGACCTGGGGCCGGCCCGGCACCTGTCCTGCCGCGAGTGCGGAGCCGTCACCGCGCTCGGGCCTTTCTACGCCTGCGGCGAGTGCTTCGGCCCGCTGGAGGTGGCCTACGAGTTCGGGCCTGTCACCCGCGCCTCGATCGAGGCCGGGCCGCCCAACATCTGGCGCTACCAGGCCCTGCTGCCGGTGCCGTCGCGCGTGCGGGACACCCCGAACCTCGAGCCCGGCTGCACGCCGCTGGTCCGGGCCCACCGCCTCGGCGCGGCGCTCGGGATGCGCGCGCTCTGGGTCAAGGACGACAGCGCCAACCCGACGCACTCGTTCAAGGACCGGGTCGTCGCGGTGGCGCTGGCCGCCGCCCGCGAGCTCGGCTTCACCGTGCTGGCCTGTCCCTCGACCGGCAACCTGGCCAACGCCACCGCAGCGGCAGCCGCCCGGGCCGGGATCCGGTCGGTGGTCCTGGTGCCCGCGGACCTCGAGCAGCAGAAGATCGTGACCACGGCGGTGTACGGCGGCACCCTCGTCGCCGTCGAGGGGACCTACGACGACGTGAACCGGGTGGCCTCCGAGCTGGCCGGGGAGCACGAGGACTGGGCGTTCGTGAACGTCAACGTCCGGCCGTACTACGCCGAGGGGTCCAAGACGCTGGGCTACGAGGTCGCGGAGGGCCTGGGCTGGCGGCTGCCGCAGCAGGTCGTGATCCCGGTGGCGTCGGGCTCGCAGCTGACCAAGGTGGACAAGGCGTTCCGCGAGCTCGTCACCCTCGGGCTGGTCGACGACTCGCCGTACCGCATCTACGGCGCACAGGCGACGGGCTGCTCACCGGTGTCGCAGGCTTTCAAGGCCGGCCACGACGTGGTGCGCCCGGTGAAGCCGTCGACGATCGCGAAGTCGCTGGCCATCGGCAACCCGGCGGACGGGCCCTACGTGCTGGACACCTGCCGGCGCACCGGCGGGCGGGTCGAGGACGTGACCGACGAGGAGGTCGTCGAGGGCATCCGGCTGCTCGCGCAGACCGAGGGCATCTTCGCCGAGACGGCCGGCGGGGTGACAGTCGCGACGCTGCGCAAGCTGCTCGACGCCGGAGCGCTCGACCCGGACGCCGACACCGTGGTGTTCAACACCGGTGACGGCCTGAAGACCCTCGACGCGGTCTCGCCGCACGTGGGGCCAGCTGCCACCATCCCGGCGTCGGCCGACGCGTTCACGGCAGCGGGACTGGCCTGACTTCTACGGCGGCCGCCGGATCTGACCAGAACTGCGGCGGTTCGACCGGTAGGCCCGTTCGGGGGGTAAACGCCACCTCGGCACGGACCGATGTCGGCGAATCTGCTGACGAGGGGGGATGGCGCTCACTACGCTGCGCCTCGGTCGAGCCTCGAGAGCAACCGCACATGCGCACGCGAGATCCCCAACCCTGCCGGGTCGGGTCGAGCACGACCCGGGTCCGCGCGGTGCGGGCTCGTCGGCCCAGCACAGCAGGAGACGCACGATGGCTCAGGGCGCGGTCAAGTGGTTCAACAGCGAGAAGGGCTACGGCTTCATCGCGGTCGACGGCGGCGCGGACGTGTTCGTCCACTACAGCGCGATCCAGATGGACGGCTACCGCTCGCTCGAGGAGGGGCAGCGCGTCGAGTTCGAGATCTCACAGGGGCAGAAGGGCCCGCAGGCCGACTCGGTCCGCGCGGTCTGACCTCCCGCTCGTACGCCGGCCCGGTCCCGCGGGGGCCGGGCCGACGCACGTCCGGGGACTGGTGTCACGGCGCGGTGACGACGACCGCCTTCCCGCGGATGCGGCCGGCGCGCAGGTCACGGACGGCGGCCGGCGCGTCGGCGAGCGGATAGGTCCGGTCGAGGGCGGGGATCACCTGCCCTGCCTCGATCAGCTCCGTGAGCGCGCCGAGGTCGCCGGCGTTCTCGGAGGCGATGAACGTGCCGAGGCGGTGCTTGACGAACGGCGACATCGCCATCGCGCGCACCTGCCTGTCGGTGCCGCCCAGCCAGCGGCCGCCACCCTCGCCGCCGGTGATGACCAGCGTCCCCTCCGGGGTGAGCAGCCGGCGCAGGCTGGTGAGCGAGCGGTTGCCGGCGATGTCGAGGATGACGTCGTACGTGTGGTCCCGGCCGCTGAGGTCGTCGCGGGTGTAGTCGACGACGTGGTCGGCACCGAGCGAGCGGACGAGGTCGAGCTTGCCGGTGCTCGCGACGCCGGTGACCTCGCCACCGGCCGCCTTGGCGATCTGGACGGCGAAGGTGCCGACGCCGCCGGAGGCGCCCAGGACGAGCACCTTGTGGCCGGCGCGGACTCCGCCCTTCCGGACCGCCTGCAGGGCGGTGACCCCGGAGTCCGGCGTGGCGGCGGCCTGCTCCGCCGTGAGGTTGGCCGGCCTGCGGGCGAGCTTGTCCGGCCGGGCGAGGGAGAAGTCGGCGAAGGTGCCCTGACCGAAGCCGTACACCTCGTCACCAGGACGGAAGGCGGTCACGTCGGCGCCGACGCCCTCGACGCGGCCGGCCAGGTCACCGCCGCGGACGCGGTTGTTCGGGGCGCGCAGCCCGTAGCCGGCGATGCGGATCGGGTAGGGCAGGCCGGTCATCTGGTGCCAGACGCCCTGGCTGACGCCGGCCGCGTGCACGCGGACCAGCACGTCGTCGGCACCGACCTCGGGCCGCGGGATCCGTTCGAGCCGGAGCACGCCGGCGTCGCCGTACGCGTCCTGGACGACGGCGTCCATCGTGGGCGGGCGAGCGGCGGCGGTTCCGCCGGCCGCTGGTTGCTGACTTGTCGTCACGAGAGGTCCTTCCGGTGGTGGCCCCGCATCGGCGGGGTCGGGCGGTCTGGAGAGAGGTTGGCGACGCGAGTGGGTCGCCGGTGGTGTGTCATGGCGTCTGGGTCGAGCCTGCGCGGCGGCCTCGCGTGACGAGCCAGACGGCGAGGAGGAGCTCGCCGAGGAACGTCACCGAGGAGATCGTCGGCACCTCCCCCGGCGCGAGGACCGCGACAGCGCTGTCGACGACGTAGCCGGCCCCGGCGACGACGAGCAGGACGCCGAGCGCGCGGGGGACGAACCGCGATCGCAGGGCCAGGTAGCCGATGACCACGAGGTGCAGGCCGAACAGCACCAGGCCGGCGTCCCAGATGTCGCCGAACGCGTCGACGTGGGCCAGCACCTCGGCCTGACGCTGCTCCGGCGGGAGCACGGCGAGGTAGCTGCCGGGGTCGAGCAGCCGCGGTACCTCGAGCAGCCGTGCGACCGCGACGAGGAACACGGCGGCGTACGCCAGCCGCAGCCAGGCGGCCAGCAACGAGGTCGCGCCGTCGACCGGACGGAACACGTTGTACAGCCCCCAGGCGACGACGACGTCGAGGACGACGACGAGGAGCATGCCGGCGGCACCGAGGCGGAACAGCGTGGGGGACGCGGCGATGTCCGCAGCGGTGCGGGCGGCGTCGCCGGGGGTGACGAGGCCGTCGAGGGCGACGAGCTTGGCGACCCCGGCCACCACCGCCATCGCGAGCAGGCCGATCCCGGCGGTGAGCCCGCCCGGGCCGGGCGAGCCGGGCCTGGTGTGACCACCCGTCGGGGCGGCGGCCGAGAGGCCGGTGAGGGAGCTCATGCGGTGTCCTTCCGTCGGGGCTTCAGCGGCCCGGCGTAGCCACCGGCCGGCGGTCGGAAGCCCTTGGCGAGCAGCCAGAGCGGCATCAGCAGCTCGAACAGGCCGCCGGGCACGAGCGCGACCATGCCGGGGCCGTGGGTGATGTCGCCGACGCCGAGCAGCGCGAGGATGCAGCCGGCCAGCAGGACGGGGTAGCCGACGACTCCGAGGACTGCGATCGCGCGCGGCACCAGCCGGGCGCGGAGCATCGCGACGGCAAGAGCGGAGCCGCCGAACCCGACGACAAGGTAGATCATCATGGTCGCGATGCTGCGCTGCGCCGGGAACAGCGCCTCCAGCTGGGCGCCGGTCGAGAGGTCCACCGTCCCGTCGCGCAGCCGGTCACCGAGCTGGAGCACGACGAGCGGCACGGCGACGTAGAACAGGGTGGCGGCGGACTCGGTGACTCGCAGAGCGACGTAGGCCACGCCCAGCCGCTGCTGCTGCCGGCTTCGCAGCACCGGGTACATGAGGACTGCGATGGCGACGATCGCCACGCCCTGCGCGAGAGCCAGCAGCGCGGCGGCAGCCAGGGCGCCGCGATGCGTGGCGGAGGCGGCCAGGTAACCGGGGCTGTCGATGACGCCGCCGAGCAGCGCGTCACCGGTGGCGAACGTGGCTGTCGCGACGAGGAAGAGCAGCCCGACGAGCGCGGCGGTGGCTCGGTCGGCACGACCTCCGTGGTCCCGGCCGGGTGCGGCGGCGGGACCCGGTGCACGGACGGGAACGGTGAGGGTCGTCACGGTGGACTCCGGTGGCTCATGTGCGGTGAGCCCGCGGCGCGGCCTCTTACGCTGTAAGGTAGACTTACGGCGTAAGAACGTCAAGCCCCCTCGTCCCGGGACGGCCGCTGGCCGAGACGAGGAGGACAGACATGACGGCCCGGGCGGGCGTCCTCCGGCCGGTCGGCGGCTTGCACTCGGCATGGTCGAGTGCTAATCATTGACTTAGCACTCTGACTACCTGAGTGACAGCAACGACTGGATCCGGCCAGGTGAGGCCGGCGCCTCCCGGCGACACCGCCGACGGCGCCGACCGTCCGTCGCGGGCACCCCCGGATCTTCTCCACCCCATACCGGGAGGACCGGAACCACATGTCAAAGATCATCGCGTTCGACGAGGAGGCCCGGCGCGGCCTCGAGCGTGGCATGAACCAGCTCGCCGACGCCGTCAAGGTGACCCTCGGCCCGCGTGGCCGCAACGTCGTCCTCGAGAAGAAGTGGGGCGCCCCGACGATCACCAACGACGGCGTCTCCATCGCCAAGGAGATCGAGCTCGAGGACCCCTACGAGAAGATCGGCGCGGAGCTCGTCAAGGAGGTCGCGAAGAAGACCGACGACGTCGCCGGTGACGGCACGACCACGGCGACCGTGCTGGCCCAGGCGCTGGTGCGCGAGGGCCTGCGCAACGTGGCCGCGGGTGCGAACCCGATGGCGCTCAAGCGCGGCATCGAGAAGGCCGTCGAGCGGGTGAGCGAGGAGCTCTCCAAGATGGCCAAGGACGTCGAGACGAAGGAGCAGATCGCCTCCACCGCCTCGATCTCCGCCGCTGACCCGGCCATCGGCGAGATGATCGCCGAGGCGATGGACAAGGTCGGCAAGGAAGGCGTCATCACCGTCGAGGAGAGCAACACCTTCGGCCTGGAGCTCGAGCTCACCGAGGGCATGCGCTTCGACAAGGGCTACATCTCCGGGTACTTCGTCACCGACCCGGAGCGCATGGAGGCCGTGCTCGAGGACCCCTACATCCTCATCGCGAACTCCAAGATCTCGGCCGTCAAGGACCTGCTGCCGCTGCTGGAGAAGGTCATGCAGGGCGGCAAGCCGCTGGTCATCATCGCCGAGGACGTCGACGGCGAGGCGCTGTCGACCCTGGTCGTGAACAAGATCCGCGGCACCTTCCGCTCGGTCGCCGTCAAGGCCCCGGGCTTCGGCGACCGCCGCAAGGCCATGCTGCAGGACATCGCGATCCTGACCGGTGGCCAGGTCGTCTCCGAAGAGGTCGGCCTCAAGCTCGAGAACGCCGGTGTCGACCTGCTCGGCCGGGCGCGCAAGGTCGTCATCACCAAGGACGAGACGACAATCGTCGAGGGCGCTGGTGACGCGGAGCAGATCGCCGGCCGTGTCAACCAGATCCGCGCCGAGATCGAGAAGTCGGACTCCGACTACGACAAGGAGAAGCTCCAGGAGCGCCTCGCCAAGCTTGCGGGCGGCGTCGCCGTCATCAAGGCCGGCGCGGCCACCGAGGTGGAGCTCAAGGAGCGCAAGCACCGCATCGAGGACGCCGTGCGCAACGCCAAGGCTGCTGTCGAGGAGGGCATCGTCGCCGGTGGTGGCGTCGCGCTCCTGCAGGCGTCGACCTCCGCGTTCGACAAGCTCGACCTCGACGCGGACGAGCTGACCGGTGCCAACATCGTGCGCATCGCGCTCGAGGCGCCGCTCAAGCAGATCGCGATCAACGCCGGCCTCGAGGGCGGCGTCGTGGTCGAGAAGGTGCGCAACCTCGAGGTCGGTCACGGCCTCGACGCGGCCACCGGTGAGTACAAGGACATGATCAAGGCCGGCATCATCGACCCGGCCAAGGTCACCCGCTCGGCGCTGCAGAACGCGGCGTCCATCGCGGCCCTGTTCCTCACCACCGAGGCGGTCATCGCCGACAAGCCGGAGAAGGCACCGGCCGGCGGCAACATGGGTGGCGGCGACGGCGGCATGGGCGGCATGGACTTCTAGGAGTCCGAGTCACCCCGCACCACCTGCGCGACCTGAACGGCCCGACGGGCGGTCCTCCTCCAGGAGGGCCGCCCGTCGGCGTTCCCCCACAAGTGAGCGAACCGGCTGGCGCCGATCGGCGGTACTCCCGCGGCGGGCCGACCCACGGCCTATTGGTACCGTGGCCCGCCCGACAGCGACGAACGGGGAGCATGCCGTGACCGAGCCGTACGACCACCTGATCGAGGCCTACGCGCGACTGGTCGTGCGCGTCGGGGTCAACGTCCAGCCTGGCCAGCGGGTCGTCATCACGGCGCAGGTCGAGCACGCGCCGGTGGCCCGGGCGATCGCGGCGGAGTCCTACCGGGTCGGCGCCAGCCTGGTCACGCTCGAGTACCGCGACCAGCACCTCAACCGCGCGGCGGCGGAGCTGCAGCCCGAGGAGATGCTCGGCACCACGCTGCCGCACGAGCTCGAGGGCGTGCGGGCGTGGAAGGAGGACCGGCCGGCGCTCATCTCCCTGACCGGCAACCCGAACCCCACCCTCATGGAGGGCTTGGACCCGGACCGGTTGGTGAAGATGCAGCCGGTCGAGCTGATGCGCGAGGTCATGCCGATCGTCGCGACGAACACTGTGGCGTGGACCGTGGTCGGCGCGCCCAACCCCGGCTGGGCGCAGAGCGTGCTGGGCACCCCCGACGTCGAGAAGCTGTGGCAGGCGGTCGCGATCGCGACCCGCCTGAACGACGACGACCCGGTGCAGTCGTGGCGCGACCACCTGAGCAAGCTCCAGCTGCGCCGCGACATGCTCAACGCCCGCGGTTTCGACCGGATCCGGTACCGCGGCCCGGGCACCGACCTCACGGTCGGGCTGCCGCCGACCGCCAGCTGGCTGGGCGGCTCGACCACGAACGCCGACGGCGTCGAGTTCGTCCCCAACCTGCCCACCGAGGAGGTGTTCATCTCCCCTGACTGGCGCCGGGCCGACGGCTACGCGCGCACGACGGCACCCTTCTACCTCCCCGGCCTCAACGTGCTGGTCGAGGGCCTCGAGCTGGAGCTCGCCGACGGCACCGTCAAGGGTGCGCGGGCGAGTCGCGGGGAGGACGTCGTGCGCGCGCAGATGGACAGCGTCCCCGGCGCCCGGCACCTCGGGGAGATCGCGATCGTCGACGGCGACTCGGCCGTGCGCCGCACCAACCTCACCTACGGCGACATGCTCTACGACGAGAACATCGGGTCGCACGTCGCGTGGGGCAACGGCTTCCCGACCTCGTTCCAGGGTGGCTTGAACGCCAGCCCGGAGCAGCTGCGGGACGCCGGGATGAACTCCTCACCGACCCACGTCGACGTCGTCGTGGGCAGCGCAGAGGTGGAGATCGACGGCATCCAGGCCGACGGCGCCGCCGTACCGGTCACCCGCGGCGACGTCTTCGTGCTCTCCGAGGCCTGACGGGTCAGGCCCGACCGGTGGCGTCGAGGTGGCCCACCACCTGGCGGTACGACGCGACGAGCCCGCACTCGACGTAGCGCACCCCTCGTTCCGCGCAGAACTCCCGCACCAGCGGCTGGGCCCGGCGGAGCGACGGCCGCGGCATGCTCGGGAACAGGTGGTGCTCCACCTGGTAGTTGAGTCCGCCGAGCGCCAGGTCGACGACCGGGTTGCCGCGGACGTTGCGGGAGGTGAGGACCTGGCGGCGCAGGAAGTCCCACTGGTCCTCGGGCCGCTCGACCCGCATGCCCTTGTGGTTCGGGGCGAACGAGACGCCCATGTAGAGGCCGAAGACCGCCTGCTGGAGCGCGACGAACGCGAGCGCCTGCCACAGCGGGAGGACGAGTGCGACGACCCCGACGTAGGCCGCGACGTGCAGCAGCAGCAGGCCGGCCTCCAGCCACCGGGCCTTGACCGCTCCCGAGCGCAGCGCGCGGAAGCTGGAGACGTGCAGGTGCAGTCCCTCCAGCAGCAGCATCGGGAAGAACAGGTACGCCTGCGCGGAGGTGACCACCGCCGCCAGACCGCGCCGGTCGATACGCTGGCTCGGATCGAAGATGAGCGCTCCGGCGCGCACGTCGGGGTCGCGCTGCAGGTCGTTGGGGTGTGCGTGGTGCCGGTTGTGCTTGTCCAGCCACCAGCCGTAGCTCAGGCCTATGCACGCGTTGCCGGCCAGCACGCCGAAGGCGTAGGTCGCGCGCCGCGACCGGAACACCTGCTTGTGGCCGACGTCGTGGCCGAGGAAGCCGAGCTGGGTGAACATGACGCCGAGGAACACCGCGGTGAAAAGCTGCCACCAGCTCGGGCCGAGAACCACGAGGGTCGCCCAGCCTGCGCCGAGCAGAAGCACGGTGCCGACGATGGCCGGCAGGTAGAAGCCGGGTCGGTGCCGCAGCAGGCCGGCAGCCTTGATGCGGCGGGACAGCTCGGCGTAGTCGCTGCCGAGCGTCGGCGTGGGATCGGGCGTGGGTCTGAGGTCTGCCGTCATGGCGGTGCCGCGTCTCTGACGAGTTCCTGCGCGAGATCGCCGGGTCCGGGACGGCCGCGGGTGGACGCCTCTGACAGTACGCCAGTCGCGCCGGGTCAGCGGCCGACCCGCTCCGCCAGGTGCTCGCGGCCGGCGGGCGGCTCGTAGGCCTCCGGCCAGAAGTCGGTGATCTCGGTGAGCACGCCGTGGGCCACGCGGACGAACACCAGGGCGTCGACGGTTCCGGGCTCGCCGTCGACCGCCACGTCGAGCCGGGCCGCACCGCCGGTGTCGTCGCCGTAGGCGTCGACCAGCCGCAGGTGCCAGACGTCCGGGTACTCCTGGTTCCAGCGCAGGTACGCCGCCCGGCCCCGGACCACTTCGCCGGACTGAGGCAGCCGGTAGACGACGTCAGGGTGCAGGACGTCCTCGACCGCTGCCCAGTCGCGGACCTCCAGTCGCTCGACGTACGACCGGAGCAGGGTGACGGTGGGATGGGAGTCCATACCGGCAGAACCTAGGCGGGGCCGCCGACCGGCGCCGCGTCGAGGGGACGGACCCAGGTTGCGGTGCCGGCGTCGAGGTGCAGCTCGGCGTCGCACTCCGCGGCCGCCTCCGGGTCGTGGGTGGCCAGCACGACGGCGGCTCCCCGCTCCGCCTCGGCGCGCAGCAGCGCCACCACCCGGGCCCGGTTCGCCGCGTCGAGCTCACTGGTCGGCTCGTCGGCCAGGACCACGGTGCCCTGCTGCGCCAGGCCACGAGCCACGGCCACCCGCTGCTGCTGGCCGCCGGAGAGCTCCTCGATGAGCTGCTCGCCGGCCCCGCCCAGTCCGACCGCCTCGAGCGCCGCCGCTGCCCGCGGTCCGGCCTCCTTGGGGTGCACGCCCACGGCGAGCAGCGGCACCACGACGTTCTCCATGGCGGTGAGGACGCCGGCCAGCGCGTTGTCCTGGGGGACGAGCACGACCCCGGCGGCGCTGGTGTGGTCGCGGTCGCGGGGCGGCTCGCCGGCCACCAGCACCTGGCCACGTCCCGGACGCACCAGGCCGGCGAGGACCCAGAGCAGCGTCGTCTTCCCGGCACCCGACGGCCCGGTCACGGCGACCATCCGGCCGGGGACCGCGCGCAGGTCGACGCCGGCGAGGACCTCGTGCCCGCCGTAGTCGACGTGCACGTCCCGGGCGACCACCTCGATGGGGGCAGTGGCCTCGTCGCTCATCAGGTGGTCCTCTGCCGGCGCCGGCGCCGGCGCCGCTGTCGGTGTCGGTCCGGTCCAGCCGGACCGCTGCCTCGTCGACGATCGTCACCCGCAGCAGCGACCCGGGCGGCACCCGCTCCAGCACGTCGGGTGGCAGGGTCAGCGAGCCGTCCCTGGCGACCACGGCGTACTCCTCGCCCCTGCGGCCCTCGGCGCCTACCCGCCCGTCGCGGATCGTCACGGTCCGCGGCAGCCGCCCGGCCACATCGGGGTCGTGGGTGACGGCGACCACTGTCGTGCCGAGGTCGCGGTTGATGCCGGTGACCGCGGCCAGCACCTCGTCCCGGCCCTCGTGGTCAAGCTGGCTGGTCGGCTCGTCCAGCAGCAGCAGCCCCGGTCGGGCGGCGAGACCCACGCCGACGGCGAGCCGCTGACGCTGACCGGGGGACAGGCGCGTCAGCGACACGTGGGCATGGTCGGCGAGACCGACGAGGTCCAGCACCTCGCGCGGCTCCAGCAGCAGGCCGGGGGCGCCCTCGCTGTCGGTGCGGGCGAGCCTTCGGGCGCCGCGCTGGGCGAACCGCACGTTGTCGACGGGGTTGGCATACGGGAGCAGGTTGCGCATTGCCCCCTGCAGCACGACGCCGACGTCGGCTGCCCGCATCCGGGCCAGCCCGCGTTCGTCCATCCGGGCGATCTCGTGCGAGCCCACGGTCAGCCGGCCGGCGCTGGGACGCAGCAGCCCGGCGAACAGGTTGAGCAGCGTCGACTTGCCCGAGCCGGACGGACCGAGCAGACCGACGACCTCGCCGGCGGCCACGTCGAGGTCGACGCCGGAGAGGGCGACCACGTCGTTCCCCTCCAACCGGTAGATGTGCACCAGTCCGTGGCAGGACACCGGGATGCCGGTCATCGTGCACCCCCGGTGCTCCGGGGCTCGTCGGAGAAGCTCATCGGACTCCTTCCCGCAGCCGGTCGGGGCGACCGGTGCGAAGCTGCAGCACGGCGACGGCGAGGCCCACGCCGACGAGGAGCAGCCCGAGCCCGCCGACGGCGGCCCAGGCGGACGCCGCGTCGGGCACGTAGCGCACCTCGACGAAGGCCGACGGGTCGTCGAACTGCGGCAGGGCCGGCAGCACCACCCAGGTGGCCACCAGGGCGGCAGCCCCGCCGCAGGCGAGGGCGACCAGCACCGTGCCGACGTTCTCGCGCAGCAACAGCGCCCGCACGGTACGGCGGCGCACGCCCACGACCCGCAGCGCGGCCACCTCGTAGGCACGCTGGCGGCGACCGACGTACGCCGCGACGAGCAGCGCGCCCACCGCCACCAGGACGGCGGAGGCGCCGCACACGAGCAGCAGGCGCAGGGCCAGCACCGCCCCGTCTCCGGCGTAGACCCGCTCGAGCTGGCCGCGGGTCTCCCGGCGCAGCACGGTGACACCGTCCTGCTTCAGCGAGCTCAGAAGCGCGGCCTCGTCGGTGGAGTCGTCGCGGGAGAGCCACACCTCGCGGTCACCGATCGGGGCAGCCTCGTCCAGGCGCAGGGCCAGGTCGAGGTCGACCATCGCCGCCGCGGTGCCGAGCCGGGGGACGTAGGCGGTCGGGTGGGTCGTCGAGTAGCGCAGCGGGCGGCCGTCGAGGCCGGTGGTCTGGTCGACCGGCAGGGCGCCGGAGCCGGGCTCGGTGGCGGGAGCTCCGACGTAGGCCGGGAGCGGCTCCGGCGAGTCACCGCGGACGATCTCGGCGAACGGGCCGCCCGGTGCGCGCACCTGAACCCGGAGCCCGTCGGCGCGCGGCGAGAGGCGCACCTCCGGGCCGCCCAGCGTCGGGGCGCCGGGCCGCCAGGCGCCGGCGGTGCCGAAGGCTGCAGGCAGCGGGCGCCGGCCGCCCGCAGGCCCGGTGAGGGCGAGCGACCGCAGGACGAGGGTGGCGGTGGCGCTCTCGATGTCGGTGCCCGGGTGGTCGACGGCCAGCGAGGCGAGGCGGCAGTCCCCGGTGCAGGCGGCGGGCAGCGCCGCGCGGTAGGTGTGCGCGCCCCCGCGCAGCCGGCCGAGCGTCACCCGCTGCACGCTGCCCCCGCCCTCGTCCACGGTGGCGGTGAGCCGCAGCGGCGACGGCGAGGCCACCGCCTGCAGGTCGAGGCCGACCTCCAGCCGGCCGGGCCCCAGCGGCACCGGCGCCGGAAGGTCCGGGCGGAGCACCCGCGCCACCGGCTCGGCCGGCCCCGCCCCCGGCGCACCCCAGGAGAGGACGCGATCGGCCCGGGTCGCGTCGACCGCGAGCAGCCGGGCCGACTGGCTGCTCGTGGTCACCTGGACCGCCGCCATGGCGTAGCCGCCGCCGGGGTCGGCCGCACGCACCGACTCCAGCAGGGCGCGGTGGCTGGGCGCGCGGACCTGCAGCACGACCTCGGCCCCTGTCTCCGCCGCCGCCCGCTCGTACCGGTTGCGTTCGGCCACCGTCCATGCCTGCACACCGACCAGCAGCAGGCAGGTGGCCACAGCAAGGACCGAGGCGATGCGGGCGGTCCCCGGACGCCGCGCGACGCCGGCCCAGCCCACGGCACCGGCCGCGCGGCCCCGGTCCAGGGACCGCGTCGTACGTCGCCGGGCGACCCGAACCAGCACCCGGGCCGCGAGCAGCCCTCCGGCGACGGCGACCATCCCCGGGGCCAGGAGAGCCACCGGGCTGGGGCGCCCACCGCGGTCGCTGACAAGCTGCACGACACCGGCGACGGCCAGCACGAGGACGACGCCCTCCAGCAGTCCCGCCCCGCGCCCGCCTCGCCGCGGCGGCACCCGGCGCAGCAGGTCGGACACCGGACGGCGGAACACCTGGCGTGAGGCGAGCGCGGCCGTGACGACACCGCCGGCCACCGCGCCCAGCACGATGAGCAGCACCGACCGGGTGAACGCGACCTCGGTGCCGGAGGCGAAGACCCGCGGGGCGGCGCTGCGTACCGAGAGGTAGCCGACGAGGGTGCCCAGCGGCGCGGCCACGAGAAGCAGCAGGAAGACCTCGGCAAGCCCGAACCGGCGGGTCTGCTTCGCGCTGAGCCCGCGCAGCTTGGCCAGGCCGAGCTCGGGCGACCGCTCCTCGGTGGCCGAGCCCACGACGAGGAAGAGCGTCCACCAGCTCAGCAGCACCAGCTGGGTCACGGCGAGGGGCGCGGCGATGCGCACCAGCTCGCGGCCGTCGTCGGCGCGGCGCAGCACCGCCGGAAGCTGCGAGTACGTCGTCAGCTGGTAGGCAGTGTTGACGTCGTCGAGCCGGCGGATCTGCCGACCCAGAACGTCGGCGTCGTCGAGCCGGACCCTGGTGGGCAGCACCGGCACGTCCACCGTGTACGTCGTGATCCGGCCCAGCTCCGCGCCGCCTGCGCCGACGAAGATGGGGTCGGCCTGCGGCGGCTTCTCGCCCAGCCCGTGCGGGGTCTCCTGCGGGTAGTACGACGAGAAGTACGGGCGGCCGGCCCAGTACGGCGACTGCACCGACACCGGGTCGACCACGCCGACCACCGTGATGTCGAGCACGGGCGGGGCGCCGGCCGCGAGGGTGGCCGAGTCCGGCAGCTCGATCTGCACCGAGCCGCCGAGCCGGCCGCCGACGAGCTCCAGGCTGCGCCGGGTGACGATCCCCTCGTCCGGGGCCCGGGGGCACCGTCCGGCATCGAGCGTGAGGTGCTCGCAGACGCCGGCCCGGTCGACCACCTGCCCGACGACAGCTCCGCCCTCGAACGGACCCGCGGTGGGCGAGTAGACACCGCCACCGGTGTAGGCCAGTCGCGCCGGGCCGAACGCGCGGTGCCGGAGGACCTGCCGGACCTTGCGCACCTCGAAGTGGCCGTCCTGCGCAGCGCCGAAGCCGGCACCCGCGCCGGAGCTCGGAACCGACACCTGCACCGAGAGCGTGAACGCGTCGGCCCGCCGCAGCGTGTCGCGGACGATCGACTCCTCGGCAGCCCGCGAGTACAGCGGTGCCACGACCGACGCCGCGCTGGCGACGGTGGCGAGGACCAGGACGATCAGCGCGGTGCTCCGCCGGAACCACAGCCCGGCCAGCGCGAGGCGCAGGGCGGTGCCGCGCCCGCTCATCGTCCCTCCCGCAGCCGGGCCGGGACCGCCGAGGCAGCCAGGACGCGCCCGACGACGACGGACACGACGGCGAGCAGCAGGAGGGCGCCGGCCGCGGTCACGAGGACAGAGGACCAGGCCGGCTCCAGCGCGGGCGGTGTGACCGGGTCCGGCGTCGCGAACAACGGGACGTCGGGCAGGGCGGCCTGGGCCGCGACAAGCCCCAGCGCGGTGCCGGCGAGCACTCCGAGCACCGCCACCACGAGGTGCTCGCGCACCGACGCCCGACGCACCGTGGACGCCGGGACGCCGACAACGCGCAGCCCGGCGAGGTCCCGTGCCCGGCCGGCGCCCGAGGTCGCCACACCGACGACGAGCACAGCGGCGGCGAGGACGACCGCCACGACGCCGGCCAGCACGGCGAGCCGCAGCGCGAGTGCCGGCCCTTCCCCGGCGAACGCGGCGACGTGGTCCCCGGTGGTGTCCCGAGCCAGGACCTGCAGCCCGTGGTCGGCCAGCCGGCGACGCAGCGCCGCCTCGCGGGCCGGGTCGTCCGCGGCCAGCCACACGTCGTACGTCGACAGGCCGGGCGCCAGCGAGGGGCCGGTCGCCAGGGCTGCGAGGTCGACCAGGACACCGCGGCCACCGCTGCGCGGTACCACCGGCAGCCGACCCAGCACCGAGTAGGCGGCGTCACCGGAGGAGAGGTCGGAGGCGGAGACATGGCGTCCTGGCAGCGCCGGCACCGCAGGGAGCGCGGAGACGCTGCCGGCGACCAGGGCGCGGGGGTTGACCGGATGGCTGCCGCGCTGCGCAGCCAGCGGAGTGCCGTAGGAGGTGCCTGCCAGCGTGAGCGGGCTGCCCGCCTCGACGTCGCTGTCGCCCGCGACATCCGGTCGCCAGGGCAAGGCCTGCCAGGCGTCCTCGTCGGCGTTGTCCAGCTCGACGGCCGTCAGGGTGCCGGTGCTGCCTGCGCGCACGCCCAGCACCTGCAGGTCGACCGAGGCGTCGACGAAGTCGCCGAACGTGCGCTCCACCCGGATCTGGTCGAGCAGGCACCCCGCGGTGCACTCGGCGGCCGCCCGGTAGGTGTGCACGGCGCCGTCCGGCTGGAGGCGGCCGAGGTCGACGTCGTGGCGCACGCCTCGCGGGTCGGTCAGGCCGAGCACCAGTCGCATCGGCGCGAGCTGTGCGGCCGGCGCACCACCCGCGGGCCGCGCGGTCGGCCGGGCGGTGAACGCGGCGTCGACCTCGACGAGGCCGCCCTGCAGCTGCACCGGCGGCGGGCGGTCGGGCGTCAGCGCGGCGAGCTCGGCGGCAGCCGGGGCGTCGCCGGGCCAGAGGGCGATCCGGGCGAAGGCAGCCGGCTCGACCGCGGTGGTGCGGGGGCCGGCGGCGGCGGCGGACGAGACGGTGGCGACCGGAGTGGCGAACCGGCCCCGGGGGTCGATGTCCAGAACCGCCTGTCGCAGGGCCAGCGAGCTGTCGGCGTCGACGGTGAGGACGACGGCGGCGCCGGCCTCGACCTCGGCGCGGGTCTCGCGGTTGCGGGCGGACACCGTCCACGCGTCCACGGCGAAGACGAGCAGCGCACACGCGACGATGACGATGGCGATCAGCCGTCGCAGGGCTGGCCGGCGGGCGATCTGCAGCCCGGCCAGCGCCCACGGCAGCCGGCCGCCGCGCAGGGCGGCGCGGGCGAGCGGGCCCGCCGCGGGGATCGTCGCCTGCGCCAGCAGCAGGCCGCCGGCGATCGCCAGCAGCCCCGGGGCCAGCAGCGAGATGCCGCCGCCCGCGCCGGAGAGCAGCGTGACCAGCCCGGCGACGGCCGCTGCCACCACCGCCCCCTCGACCAGGCCGACCTGCAGGGTCGACGCGCGTGGCGGCACCCGCCGCAGCAGTGCTGTCAACGGCTGGCGCAACGTGGGCACGGCGGCCGCGAGGATCGCCAGCAGCCCGGCGACGACGGACGCGGCGGCTGCCAGCACCACGGGCGGTCGAAGCTCGAGCTGCACGCCGGGCTCCAGCCAGGCGCGGGCGGCGCCTTCGGCGGCCAGCCAGCCGATGGCGGAGCCGACGACCCCGCCGGCCAGGACGAGCAGACCCAGCTCCCGCAGCAGCATGGCCGCGGCCCCGACCGTGCCGTGACCGCGCAGCCGGGCGAGCGCGATCTCCGGCCGCCGCTGCTCGGTGGCGGCCGCGCAGACGAAGGCGAGCACCACCACACCGAGCACGGCGAGCTGCACGGCGAGCAGTGGGATGACGGTGCGGGCCTGGTCGCGCTGGCTGTCGGTCGAGTCGAGCAGGGGGTTGATCCCGCTGACGGCCGAGGCGCCCGCCGTGCGGACCCGCGCGTCGACGTCTGCGGTGACCGCCCGCACCGGTGGCACGTCGTCGAGGGTGAGCCGGCTCGCCTCCAGCGGCACGTCCAGGTGGGTGACCAGGTTCGGCCACACCCGCGCCGAGAGGGTGGGCCACGGCGTCAGGACGTCGTCGACCTCGCGGACCACCGCCTCGGCGCGGCCGGGCTGGGCCGCGGCGGGCGGGCGGACGCGGCCGGCCCAGTAGCGGCTGGACGGGTCGACCGCCGCGTAGGTGCCGACCACGAGCAGGACGTCCCGCGCGCCACCGTCAGCGGGGTCTCCCGCGGTCGCGGTGAGCCGGTCGCCCGGACCGACGCCGAGCAGGCCGGCGGCCCGGCGGCTCACGGCCACCTCGCCGGTCGCGCGGGGACAGCTGCCCTCGACGACCTCGAGGTGCCTGCAGAGGCCGGCCCGGCTGGTGAGGCGGGCCCGCCCGGGTGGTGCCGCTGCCGCGCGGACCACGACAGAGACGTCGGCGCCGCCGACCGGCGTACCGAACTGCGGGGTCAGCTCGGCGCGCACCAGGCGCCGGAGCCTGGCGGGGGCAGCCGGCCGGTCCGACGTGTCGGTGACGACGAGCGTGCTGGAGGCGGACGGCGCCGTGCCGGCGACGGTGCGCAGGACGGACTGCTCCACCGCCCGGGCGTACAACGGCCCGAGCGCGGCGGAAGCGGTGACGACAGCAGCGAGGGCGACCACCAGCAGTGCCTGCCGAGGTCGGTGGCGCAGCGCGGAGACCGTCACCGACCCTGCCGCCATGCCCGTCCTCCCGTGTGTCACCGCGCTGTGCTCGGGGCGCGGTGCGAACGCGGTGCGAAGGGTGCGATCGGAGGTGCTGCCCGGTGCCAGTGCGCTGACACGCTGCCGCACGGATGCCGCCGGTGCCGAGGGCGGCGCGGTGATCGTGACGGAATCGTTGCCGGGGGGCCGACCGGTGTCACAGATCGGTGGCACGACCACCGGCAGGTCCCCGTCAAGCCGGCGGACCGGGCCGGGCGTCGCGGAAGGGTCAGCCGCTGAACATGCCGGCGACCCGGCGCTCGGTCTCGTCGTAGCCCTGACCCGCCTGGGACAGCAGCTGGCTGATGCCGGCCAGTGCCTGCTGCAGGCCTTGCGCGTTGCGGTTCCAGTCGTCGTAGAGCGCCTGGAAGCGGTCCTGGGCCGCGCCCGCCCAGGTGCCGCTGATCGGCAGCACCCGGCTGCGCAGGCTGCCGAGCTCGGACTCGATCTGCCCGGCGGTGCCGTTGACCTGCTGGGAGAGCGAGAGCAGCTCGGCCGGGGTGACGCGGAACGCCGTCATGGGGACCTCCTGATGAGTACGTCGGATGCCCACGAACCTACGGAGATCCGCCGCACCGGCCGCCGACTTGTGCACACCCCGCGGTCAGGGACGGTCGAGGGCGCCGACCGGGGCGACGACGACGCCGGCCTCCTCGCAGACCCAGTGCGGGTCCTCGCCCAGGTCGGGGCTGACCCGCAGCTCGTGCGGCTGGTCGTCGTGGTCGGTCTGGTGCCGGGCCGTGCACAACGGCCACCGGCCGACCTGCTCGAGCATTGCCTCCTGCACGTCCTGGGCCACCAGGCACGCGACGAACGCGGCGCCGTCGGGCCACTGGTCGACCCACCAGCGCCGGGCGGTCAGCACCTCGTCGACCGTGGACACGGTCGCGGCGCTGTCCAGCCCGCGGGCTGCCAGGTCGTGCAGGACCCGGGCCCGGGCCTCGAGCAGCGCGTCGGTCACCCCACCATCATCGGCTGCGCGAGGATCGGGGGATGGCGATCCTGGTCGACACGCCCATCTGGCCCTTCCGCGGCCGGGTGTGGTGCCACCTGGTGAGCGACACGTCGTACGACGAGCTGCACGCCCTCGCCGAGCAGCTGGGCATCCCGCGCCGCGGCTTCCAGGGCGACCACTACGACCTGCCCGCGGAGATGCGCGACGCCGCCATCGCCCTCGGGGCCGAGCCGGTCGAGGGCCGCGAGCTGATCACCCGGCTGCTCGCGTCCGGCCTGCGGCGCCCGCACCGGCACGGAGCCGATCGGGGCTAGACCGGCCGCGGCGGCAGCATCCGGGCGAGTGCCTCGGCCAGGGCGGCCACGGCGCCCGCGCGGTCGCCACCGCCCAGCCGCTCGGCCAGGACCGCCCGGTCGTGCTCGAGGCACCAGCGCAGGACGTCGGTGCCGTCCAGCGAGGCGCGCAGCGTGCCGTCCTCGACGTCGCTGTGGATCCACAGGTCGATGCACGACGCCGGCTGGTCGCCGTAGTCGGAGGCCAGCTCGGGGTACGACGACGTGAAGGGCTCCGGCGGCGCCTCGTAGAGGACGGCGTCGACCAGCCGGTCGTGGTCGGTGGTGCGCCCAGCCGAGCTGAACGCGAACCCGACGCCGTCGATGACCGGGAGAACCTGCTCGTCCAGCAGGGCGACCAGCTCCGGGTCTGCGCTGTGAGCGGACACCGCTGCCTCCTCCTCCGGCGCGGTGCCACGCTACTCGGGAGCAGTCGCTCACACGGTCGGTCGTGCGGGCCGGAACGTGCAGCGACGGGCGCAGCCCGTGTGCGGCCGGGCCGGCCGCGTCGTCAACGGCCGGCGGCGTCGAACGGCGGGGGGCCGAGCAGCTCGATGCCGTCGGTCTGAGCCGCTGCCGCTCGCACCAGGTCGAAGTCGACCCGTCGCTCCGTCGTGGCGGTGAGCGGCACGCTGGCGGCGAGGTAGAAGCCCTCGCAGGTCCCGGGTGTGTGCAGGGTGAGGATCGTGGCGGTCGCCGACGTGACGAGGAACGCGTGCGGGACAGCCCTCGGCGCCAGCACCAGCGCGCCGGCACCCGCCACGTGCTCGACGCCGTCCAGGTGCACGAGGATCTCGCCGGACACGACGTAGAGCGACTCGTCGGCCGGGTGGGTGTGCAGGGGAGTGCACTTGCCGCCGTCCATCTCGTCGGCGAACAGCAGATACGCGCCGCCGGTGTCCCGCGCCCGGGCCAGCCAGGTGTGCACCCCGCCGCCGTAGAACCAGCGGTGCTCGGCATCGGCGGCGCCGCGTGCGAACGGGGTGAGGGTCTGGGTAGCGGTCATCGCAGTGCCTCCGGCCTTCGTGGTACTTGAGTACCACGAAGGACACTGGCGTACCGTGAACTTCGTGTCAACCCCCTACGTCGAGTCGGGTCGGACGGCCCAGAAGCGCCGCACCCGCGATGCCCTGGTCGCGGCCGCCCGGGAGCTGGTGGCCTCCGGCGGCACGCCCACCGTCGAGCAGGCCGCGGCCACGGCCGCGGTCTCGCGTACCACGGCCTACCGGTACTTCCCGGACCAGCGCTCGCTGCTGACCGCGGCGCACCCCGAGACCGACGCGACCAGCCTGCTGGGTGATGACCCGGCCGACTCGGCCCTCGAGCGGCTGGACGTCGTCATCGCCCGGTTCACCCAGCTGATCGTCGACACCGAGTCGGCTCAGCGGACGATGCTGCGCGTCTCCCTGGACCCCGAGCCGACCGGTCGTGACTCCCTGCCGTTGCGGCAGGGCCGCGCGATCGGCTGGATCACCGAGGCACTGGAGCCGCTGCGGGACGAGCTGGGGTCGCCGGCGCTGGAACGTCTGGTGCTGGCCATCCGCAGCGCCACGGGCATCGAGGCGCTGGTCTGGCTGACCGACGTCGGCGGACTCACGTCGCGGCAGGCGGCCGAGCTGATGAGCTGGTCGGCGCGCTCGCTGCTGCATGCGGCCCTCGCCGAGGAGCCGCCTCCGGTCAGCGGCCGGCGCCGAGCTCGCCCAGCTCCGCTGTGACGTTGGCGCGGGCCGCCGCCTCCCAGGTCGCCTGACCGTAGGAGGTGCGGAACAGGGTCGAGCGGTCGAGCAGCCGGCGGAGCACCTGCGTCCTGCCGGCGACGAACCCCGCGTCGTCGAGGTGCGCGTACTCGCGGCGGACGCCTTCGACGTACGACGCGTAGCGCAGCGGGTCCGAGGCCAGGACGGCGAGGTCGGCGTCGCACAGGACCGCGCCGTCGGGGTCGTCCGGCCCGACGTCGTGCCCGGCGGTGAGACGCACCAGCCGGGCGACCTCCCCGACCTGGTCGGGGGTCAGGTCGAGGCTGCTGAGCGACGTGGTCGCCAGCTCCGCGCTGCGCTGCTCGTTGTCGAGGGCGGTCGGGTCGTAGACCGCGTCGTGGAACCACGCTGCCAGCCGAACGGTGTCCGCCTCGGCGGCCTCGGCGGCCAGCTGCCCGACCCTGGCGAGGACCTCGTCGAGGTGCGCCAGGTCGTGGTAGCCGCGGTGCTGCTCGGCCCACCGGCCGAGCAGTGCCGCGCCGGCACCGGCCACGTCACCGCGGGCACCGACCCGTCGGCAGAGCTCGAGCCAGTCGACGGCGAGGTGGCGCATCGGGGACACGTCAGGCCGCCAGGGCGTCCGGGAGGGGGCGGGCGTGCACGACGGTGAGGCCGGACACTGCGCGGGTCAGGACGACGTACAGCCGGCGCAGGCCCTGCCACTCCGAGGGCTCGCCCTCCACGATCGCGGCCGGCTCCACGACGAGCACGTGGTCGTACTCCAGGCCTTTCGCCAACGACGCGGGGACGACCACGAGGCGTGAGCCGGTGTCCGCGCTGCCGAGCACGTCGTGCGGCAGGTCGAGGGCGGCGGAGACGGCGGACACGGCACGGTCGGCCACGACCACGCCCACGGACCCCGGCTCGGCCATCACCCGCCGCACCTGCTCCGCCACCGTGGTGAGCACCTCGGTCGCGCCGACGATGTCGAGCCTGCCGTCGTTCTCCCGCACCGACTCCGGCGCGCTCACGCCGGGGGCGATCAGCGGCAGCAGACGGGCCGCGAACTCGATCACCGCCGCCGGCACCCGGTAGCCGCGGGCCAGGACCTCGACGTGCGCGCCCGGCTTGCCGAGGTGGGCGAGGGTGTGGTCCCACCCGGTGGTGGCCCACGGCGTGGTCCCCTGCGCGATGTCGCCGAGCACGGTCGCGGCCGCTGTCGAGCACCGCCGCCCGACGGCGCGCAGCTGCATCGGCGAGAGGTCCTGGGCCTCGTCCAGCACGACGTGCCCGAGGCTCGGCACCCGCTCGACCAGGTCGGCGGCCTCGTCCACCAGCACGGCGTCGGCCGGCGACCACGGCGCGCTCTTCGGCCCGCGTGCCGGCCGCGGCCAGAGCAGTGCGTCCTGCTCCTCGGCGGTCAGCACGCCGTCGGCCGAGGCCGCAAGGACGTCGGCGTCGGAGAGCAGGCGCAGGACGACACGCACGGGATCGACCGCCGGCCACAGCGTGTCCACAATCCGGCGTACCGGCGTGCTGCGGGCGGTCGCGTCCTGCACCCGGTCGTCGGGGGACTCGCCGGCCGCCTCCATCTTGGTGAGCACCGCGTGGGCGAGCCGCTGGGCGAGCATCGCCCGCGCGGCGCCGTACCGGACTTCGCGCTCGCGCAGCTCGGCGACGATCCCGGCCAGCTCGTACGCCGGCACCCGCCAGCGCCGTGAGCCGGTGGTGACCACCAGCGGCTCGGTCGGCTCGGCCAGGCCGGCGTGCACGGCGTTGTCCAGGACCTTCGCCATCCGCGGGTCACCCTTGAGGGTGGCGACCTCCACGCTGTCCTCGTCGCGCACCTCGACCCGCTCGCCGACGAGCTGGTCGAGGGTGACCTGACGGACGTCGACCTCGCCGAGCGCCGGGAGAACGGCCGAGATGTATCCCAGGAACGACGTGTTAGGCCCGACCACGAGCACGCCGCCGCGGCGGAGCCGGTCGCGGTGGGCGTAGAGCAGGTACGCCGCGCGGTGCAGGCCGACCGCGGTCTTTCCGGTGCCCGGCGCGCCCTGGACGCAGATGGTCTCGGTGACGTCGGCGCGCACGATGACGTCCTGCTCGGGCTGGATCGTGGCGACGATGTCGCGCATCGGCCCGACCCGTGGCCGCTCGATCTCGGTGGCGAGGATGCGGCTCCGGCGGCTGTGCTCGGTCCGGTCGAGCAGGTGCTCGTCCTCGTACGCCGTGATCCGACCGCGTTCGACACCGAAGCGCCGGCGCAGCTCGACGTGCATGGGGGCGGTGCGGGTGGCACGGTAGAACGGCGTGGACACGTCGGCGCGCCAGTCGATGACCACGGGGTCACCGTTCTCGTCATGGACGTGCCGGCGGCCGATGTAGAACCGCTCGTCGCCGTGCTGGGCCGTCGGCGCCAGGTCGAGGCGGCCGAAGAACAGCGGTGTCTCGCCGTCGTCGGTCAGCGCCTGCACCCGCCGGTGCAGGGAGGACGCGAGGTAGGCCTCGGACACCGCGTCGCCGCCGCGGGCGTCCAGGGCCAAGGTCGCGTCCCGCATCGCGGCCAGGTCGGCCCGGGCGGCGGTCAGGTAGGCCTGCTCCGCGGCCAGGGCCGGGTCGGTGGTGCTGGGGTCGGTCGTCGGCTCCGTCTCGAGGTCGGGTCGTGGCGGTCCTGCGGGCACGCGGCAGCACGCCTCTCGTCTCGTCGGCAGCACGCAGCGGCTGCCGAGGTCGTCGCTCGGCTCGTCGTGGAAGGGGGCGAAGCAGCGTACTGCCGGGCGGCGGTGCCGGGGAAGGCCGGTGGTGGCGACAGCGCGCGGTGACGAGACGCTGACGCCCGATAACACTGCGAAGTCGCTCTTGCCAGAAGGGACCTAAGGGGGCAAATTGACCCGCAGTCGTCGAGGAGACCCCTCGCCTGGCACACCTGGAGGCGCCGTGAGATCCGCACGCCCATTCGTCCGAGCCGCCGTCGCCGCCGTCGCCGCCGTCGCCGCCGTCGCTGCCGCCCTCCCCGGCGTCGCTGTGGCCGCCAGCGCGGACCCCGGCGAGGTGACGGTCGGTAGTACCGACTCGTTCTTCTCCCAGAACAAGCAGAACGAGCCCGGGCTGGCAGTCGACCAGGCCAACCCGCAGGTCCTGGCCGCCGGCGCCAACGACAACATCGACCTCGAGCTGTGCAACGCGGGCGACCCGCGGACCTGTCCCTTCACCCCCGGCGTCGGCCTGTCCGGCGTCCAGTTCTCGCTCGACGGCGGGGCGTCCTGGGTGCAACCCACGTACACGGGCTACTCCGCTCGCGGTTGCGTGGGCGACCCGGACCCGACAGTGACCTCGGACCCGTGCCAGCCCGTTGCCGGCGGCCCGATCGGGACGCTGCCGTGGTACGTCGAGAACGGCCTGGTCTCCAACGGCGACCCCGAGCTCGCCTTCGGCCCGAGGCCGGACGGGCACGGCGGGTTCAGCTTCGAGAGCGGGTCTCGCCTCTACTACGCCAACATCGCGACCCCGTTCCCCGGCAACCCCGGCTTCAAGGGTGACGCCGCGATCGCCGTGTCCCGCACCGACGACCCGGCCGCTGCGGCGGCAGGAGCCAAGTCGGCGTGGAAGCAGCCGGTCATCGTCACCAAGCAGAACTCGGCCCTGTTCAGCGACAAGGAGCAGGTCTGGGCCGACAACGCGGCGACAAGCCGGTTCTTCGGGTACGCGTACGTCTGCAACGTCGGCTTCCGCGGCAACGGCGGTGCGGAGCCGGTGCTGTTCGCCCGGTCGACCGACGGCGGCGACACCTGGACCTCCAGGCAGATCAGCCCGGCGACGAACAACGCCCAGACCGGGGGACGGCAGGGCTGCGCCATCCGCACCGACAGCCGGGGCACCGTCTACGTGGTGTGGAGCGGGTTCGACAAGCAGCGCCAGACCGGTGTCTTCTACCAAGCGCGGTCGTACGACGGCGGTCGCAACTTCGAGCGGCCGAAGGTCATCGTCGACGTCGCCGGGATCGGGCAGTTCGACCCGGTGCAGGGCCGCTTCACCATCGACGGCGTCGCCGGTGCGCGGACCGACGTGTTCCCGAGCATCGACATCGCCAACGGCGCCCCGTCCGGGGCCGACGCCACCGACGAGGTCCTCGTGACCTGGTCGGACGACCGGGCCGGGACGAACCTCGAGCGGGCCTACCTGATCCGGTCGACAGACCGCGGCGCGAGCTACTCGGACGCGACGGCGGTCTCCCAGCCCGGCGACCGGGCCAACCAGCCGGCGGTGGCCATCTCGCCCGACGGCAGCGACGCCTACCTGGTCTACAACGCCTACCGGGCGCCGTGGCAGGAGACGACGCTCGAGCGGCGGCCGATGCTCGGGGTCGTGCGGCACGCGGACATCGGTGCAGACGGGGTGGTCGGGCCCTTCGCCACCGCGCACCGCGGTGTCGAAGGGGACGCCAGGGGCTCCAGCGCGAACGGGCTGACGACGGAGTTCCTCGGCGACTACAACTACGCGGTCGCCACCCGCGACTCGGGCACGTCGGTCTGGAACGACGTCAGGGAGGCGGCCGACTGCGAGAAGATCGACGCCTACCGGCAGAAGCTGGTCGACGCGGCCAACGCGGGTGCCCCGCCGCTGGAGCCCGAGGAGCCGGACAACCGGGACGCGGCCGCGGAGCTGCCGCCGACTGCTCTCGGCGACCGCCCGGCCCCGAACCAGGAGTGCACGCAGACCGAGGTGGCGGCCTTCGGCAACACCGACATCTACGGGTTCGTCGCGCTCGACGCGTCGTAGCGACACGGGGTGGCCGTCCGCACCAGCCCGGGCGGCCACCCTGGCCGACACGCGCCTCGCGGCGCACCATGGCGGCATGACGCGAGGGCGCCGGACCGGATCCCGTGATGTGGCATCGGGGCAACCGGCTGGGCGCTGGTAGCCATGCGCCTCGAGATCCTGACCGACGTCGTCTGGCAGTACGACCTGCTGCACTCGGTGAGCCCGAGCGAGGGCGCCGACGGGCAGGTGTTCGGTCAGGGCACAGCCGAGTTCTCAGGCAGGCTGTCCGGCACGGCCACCTGGGCCAACTTTCCGCGGTTGCGGGAGGGCTACGCGTTTCCGAACGCCCACGGTTCCGTGACTGTCGGACCGGACGCGTTCGTGCTCTTCACGCTGACCGGGATGTCGGAGCTCAGCAACGGCACCGGTGTCCACGTGATGACCTTCCGGACCGAGTCCCAGCCGCACCGGTGGCTCAACCAGGTGATCGCGATCGGCGAGGGCAGCATCGACGCCGAACGCTCCCGGCTGGCCATGCGCTACTACGAGTGCATCGTCGACGTTCGGCCCGAGCTGCCGGCCGAGGCGGCCCGCTGACGCGCTCTCCCTCACAGGGAGGCGGGCGCTCTTGCAGTGGCGTGCGTCACCAGGTACCTTGTGACGCATGGAACCGGGCGGGAACGTGGCCACCCAGCTGCGTCGCGGCGTCCTCGAGCACTGCGTGCTCGCCGTCCTGGCCCGGTCGCCGGAGTACGCGTTCGAGCTGGTGCGGCGGCTGTCCGAGGTCGACGGCCTGGTCACCAGCGAGGGCACCATCTACCCGCTGCTGTCCCGGCTGAGCAGGGACGGCCTGGTCTCGACGACCTGGCAGCCCTCGGAGGCCGGTCCGCCCCGCAAGTACTACGACCTGACCGACGCCGGGCGCCGCGTGCTGGACGCGTTCGCGGTGGAGTGGACCACGTTCACCGACGGGGTCGACGACCTTCTGCAGCAGGCCGGGAACGGCCGTTCGAGAGGAGCCCGAGGTGGCCGACGTGAGCGCTGACGACGTCCAACGGAATGCCGACCCGACCGACGCACCGCTGGTCCGGGACTACCTGGTCCGCCTCGCCGACGCCGCCCGCGTCCTTCCGCCGGACCGGCGGGCCGAGGTGCTGGCCGACGTGCGCGAGCACGTGCGCCAGGCCGTCGCGACCGAGGAGCTGGCCGGCAGCAGCCCCGAGGTCGCGCTGCGCACGGCCCTCGACCGGCTCGGGCCGCCGGAGGAGATCGTCCGTGCCGAGGCCGAGCAGACCGGGATGCCGGACGGGTCGCGCGGAGTCGGCGGGATGCAGCGCTACGGCGACCCGATCGCCATCGTCCTGCTGCTCTTCGGCGGCTTCCTGCTCGGCATCGGCTGGCTCGTCGGGCTCGTGCTGCTCTGGGTCTCCGACAGCTGGCGGGCCCGGGAGAAGGTTCTCGGCACGCTGGTCTGGCCGTTCGGGTACGCCGGCGTGCTGGTCCTCGGGGGTGCGGCCTCCTTGACCGTCGGCGAGGTCTGCACCACCGTCGGGACCTCGGCCGGCGACGCGACGACCACCTGCACCGGGGGGCCGCCGTACCCGGCCTGGGTCGGGATCATCCTGCTGGTGGTGGTCCTGGCCGGGCCCGCGCTGATGGCCGCGCTGCTCTGGCGCCGGCGGTCTGCGGTGCTGGCCGAACGCGGGCTCGGCTGACCGCGGGAGGACCCTGCAGACGTCGCTGGCGGCGTGCGACGGCACCAGGGGGTCGACGCCGGGACGTGGAGCTGCGGCGCCCGGCTAGCCCACGATCTCGTACCCGTAGGCCGCAGCGCGCTGCACGACCCGCTCGATGTCGATGGCTGTCGGCGGGGGGTAGGTCAGCGACTGTGCCGGCTGGCCCACCTCGGCCACGAACCGCTCGAACTTCGCCGGTGCGGTGAGGTGCCAGATCCGGGCGGGCGCGTCGTCCCCGACGCGGAAGCCGTGGAGGACGCCTCGAGGCAGCACGACCGTGTCGCCCGGGCCCACGGTCCACTCCTGGCCGGCGCAGGTCACCGACATGCTTCCCTCGATGATGCCGAAGACCTCCTCCTCGTCGTGGTGGATGTGGCTCGGAGGGGCGAAGCCCGGAGGCATGTACTGCTCGAGCAGGGTGAAGGACCCGGCGGTGTCCTCCGCCCCGGCCTTCAGCGTCATCAGGGACCCGAGGAACCACCACGCCCGCGACCCGTCCCCCGGGCCGTAGACGTGCCCCTGCTGCTCCCGCTGCTGCTGCCGTTCGTCGGTCATCTCGATGTTCCTTCCTGCTCCGTCACGCTGCGTGGTCATGCTGCGTCCCCGTCGGACAACAGCGTGGGCCAGCTCTGCCGGCCCAGCCAGGCGTCGACGCCGTGCCAGTCGACCTCGGGATGCGCCGCGTGCACGGCGGCCACGTCGACCTGGTAGCCACCGGCCTCGAGGAAGGCGTACATGGCCCGCAGGTCCGTGTCGGCGACAGACTCGAGCGGTGGTGCGGCGTACCGCACGTCGCGCCCGGTCGCCCTGGCCAGGGCCGCGGCGAGCTTGTCACCGGTCGTGACGTCCGAGGCGATCTCGACCCTGCGGCCGAGGAACCGCCCCGGCTGCTCGATGGCGAGGACGACGAACGCGGCGACGTCGTCGACGACCGTGAGCTGACGTGGGGCGTGGCCGCTGACCGGTACGCCGATGCTCCCTGCGCGCAGGCCGGGCAGGGCCCACGGGGCGACCACCATGTCGAGGAACTCGGTCGGGGCCACCACGGTCCAGGGGAGCCCGGACTGGTGGAGGTGGCCCTCGACGACGTTCTTGCTCTCGAAGTGAGGGACGCCGGTGCCGCGGTCCGCGCTGGCCACCGAGCTGTAGACGACGTGCCCGACTCCTGCCTCCACCGCCGCGTCGACGAGGGCCTTGCCGTGCCGCACTTCGGCCGTCGTGCCCTCCGGCAGGAACGGAGTCGCCATCACGAACGCCGCGTCGGCGCCGCGCATGGCGCGGACGAGCGAGGCCCGGTCGTCGAAGTCGCCGGCGAACACGCGGGCACCGCCAGACCGCAGCACGGCCGACGAGGGCGACTCCGCGTCGCGGACGACGGCGTGCACCCGGTGCCCGCCGGCGAGAAGCCGCCGTGCCAGCGCGCCACCCTGCGCCCCGCTGGCCCCAGCGACAGCGACAACCTTGCTGCTGGACATGTCGTTCTCCTGGGTTCCGAGCCGACTCCGCTAGAGTCGACTACATCGAATATTGATTGGACGGTACTCTAGCGAAATGGACAGCGTCAAGAGGCCGTACCGCTCACCCCGTCGTGAGGCCCAGGCGGCGAGAACCCGCGATGCGGTGGTCGCCGCAGCCCGTCGGCTGCTGGCCGCCGACGGGCTGCGGACGACGACGATGGAGACCATCGCCGGGGAGGCCGGTGTGTCGGTACAGACCGTCTACGCCACGTTCGGCTCCAAGGCCGCGCTCCTGATCGCCGTGCTGGACGGGGTGGAGGCCGATGCCGACGCGGCCGGTGCGGCGACGTCGATCGCGACCGCAGTCAGCCCGCGCGCCCAGCTGCGCGAGATCGCGGCGTTCCACCGGCGGCTCTTCGAACGCGGGGCCGACGTGATCGCTGTTGCCCTGAGCGGGGCGGGAGCCGACCCCGACCTCGCGGCCCACGTGGCCACCGGCCATCGCCGCCGGCGGGCTGCGCAGCTGCCTGTGGTCCGCGACTGGGACCGGCGGGGCGCCTTGCGCCCGGGTGTACGCGTACGTGAGGCGTCGGACGTCCTGTGGGCCCTCACCAGCCCGGACCTGTACCTCCTGCACGTCACGGGTAGCCGCTGGTCACCCTCGCGCTACGAGTCCTGGCTCCGGTCCACCCTCGAGCGACTGCTGCTGGTCGAGCAACCCGGTTCCGCGACGGACCGGACCGGAGGGCGTGGCCCCGGCGCGCGCTGAATGTCAGCTCGGGTCGAGCGTGGGCAGGTCCTCGGAGTCGACGATCCGGTAGGCGTAGCCCTGCTCGGCCAGGAACCGCTGCCGGTGCGCCGCGAAGTCCTGGTCGACGGTGTCCCGGGCGGTCACGGCGTAGAACCGTGCGGTGCGACCGTCGGACTTGGGACGCAGCACCCGGCCGAGGCGCTGGGCCTCCTCCTGCCGCGAGCCGAACGTTCCCGACACCTGGATCGCGACAGCGGCCTCGGGCAGGTCGATGGAGAAGTTCGCGACCTTGGACACGACGAGCAGCGACTCCTCGCCGGTCCGGAACGCCTGGAACAGCCGTTCGCGCTCCTTCACCGTGGTGTCGCCCTTGATGACCGGCGCGTCCAGACGCTCCCCCAGGTCGTCGAGCTGGTCGAGGTACTGCCCGATCACCAGCGTCTGGTCGCCGCGGTGGCGCGCCACGAGCTCCTCCACGACCCGGGTCTTCGACGGCGTGCAGGAGGCGAACCTGTACCGCTCCTCCGGCTCCGCGGTCGCGTACGCGAGCCGCTCGGAGTCGGTCAGCGTCACCCGCACCTCGACGCAGTCGGCCGGGGCGATCCAGCCCTGCGCCTCGATGTCCTTCCACGGCGCGTCGTAGCGCTTGGGCCCGATCAGCGAGAACACGTCGCCCTCGCGGCCGTCCTCCCGGACCAGGGTCGCCGTGAGGCCGAGCCGGCGGCGGGCCTGCAGGTCGGCGGTCATCCGGAAGATCGGCGCGGGCAGCAGGTGCACCTCGTCGTAGACGACGAGCCCCCAGTCCCGGGCGTCGAGCAGCTCGAGGTGGGTGTAGACGCCCTTCCGGCGGGTGGTCATCACCTGGTACGTCGCGATGGTGACCGGCCGGACCTCCTTGCGGGCGCCGGAGTACTCGCCGATCTCGTCGTCGGTCAGGGAGGTGCGCTTGAGCAGCTCGTGCCGCCACTGCCGGGCCGAGACCGTGTTCGTCACGAGGATCAGCGTGGTCGCGCCGGCCTGCGCCATCGCCGCGGCGCCGACGATCGTCTTGCCTGCGCCGCACGGCAGCACCACCACGCCGGAGCCGCCGTGCCAGAACCCGTCGACGGCCTCCTGCTGGTAGGCGCGCATCGCCCACCCGTCCTCGCGGAGCGCGATCGCATGCGCCTCGCCGTCCACGTAGCCGGCGAGGTCCTCGGCCGGCCAGCCGAGCTTGAGCAGCACCTGCTTGAGGTGGCCACGCTCGGAGGGGTGCACGGCGACTGTGTCTTCGTCGACCCGGCCGCCGACCAGCGGCTGGACCTTCTTGGACCGGACGACCTCCTCGAGCACCGCGCGGTCGGTGGTCACCAGGACCAGGCCGTGCACCGGGTGCTTCTCCAGCCGCAGCCGGCCGTAGCGGGCCATCGTGTCGGCCACGTCCACGAGCAGCGCGTGCGGGACGGCGTAGCGGGAGTAGCGGAGCAGGACGTCGACGACCTGCTCGGCGTCGTGGCCGGCCGCCCGGGCGTTCCACAGCCCCAGCGGCGTGAGCCGGTAGGTGTGCACGTGCTCGGGGGAGCGCTCCAGCTCGGCGAACGGCGCGATCGACCGCCGGCAGTCGGCGGCCTGCTCGTGGTCGACCTCGAGCAGGAGGGTCTTGTCCGACTGCACGATCAGAGGGCCGTCAGTCACGCAGGGCCTTTCCAGGGTGGGTGGCGAGCAGGTTCACGCCGGACCAGTGTCAACCATCGGCGGGCATGATCGCTTCCGCCCCGGTGCGTTCCCTCGCGAGGTCCGTAGCGACACGACGGCGGCACTGCGGAACGGCTGTCCGCAGTGCCGCCGGTCGTGAGAGCGGTCAGCCCCTCGTGTAGACGCCCCGCAGGTAGGCCTTGACGCGCACGCTCCCGGAGCGGTTGACCAGCTTGACCTTCCCCGCCTTGTTCACCTTCACGATGACCCGGTTCGTCACGGCGGTTCCCCGCTCCGGGTACAGCGTCGGGTGAGCGAGGCACTTCTTCTTGCCCGCTGCCTTGCGGCACGCGGCCAGGTCGGACGACCGGCTGGCCCGTTTCGCGGTCAGGGCCAGCTCGACCGCCACCGTCCCGGTCGGCCGCATGGTCTTCGGGATCGTCAGCACGTAGGTCGAGCCGACCGTGGTGGCCTTGAGCACCCGCTGGGGCCGGGCCAGGCCGGTGAACAGCGCCCGCGACGAGTTGCTGACGTACCAGCCCTGGACGTCGAGCGTGACCCGTGCCTTCCCGCGGGAGTTGAAGACGCGGACCTTCGAACCCGCCGGCAGCGTCACGGTTGCGAGGCCTGCTGCGCGACCGCGTCGGTCGACGGTGACGACCTTGCTGCGCTTGCAGGCGGCCTTCGACGTCCCGCCTGCGCAGACCGAGACGAACGTGCGCTTCGTGCCCGCCTGCACGCTGACGTTGACGGCTGCTGCCTTCGCGCCGGCCGGTGCCGGGAGGCTGACGGTCTTGATCTTCCGGGGGCCGACCTTCTTGCCGGTCACCGCTCGCTTCGGCGTCGCGAGCACCTGGAACCGCGTCCCGACCGGAGCCTGCGTGATGGCTCCGCCACCTCCGCCCACGCTGCCCGGCGGAGCGGCCAGCACGGTCTGGGTGACGACCGGCGAGCTGCTCGCGGCGTACGTGCCGCTGGAGCTGTACACAGCCCGCAGCGGGTGGGTGCCCTGACCCAGGGTCGCTGTGGTCGTCGACGCGCTGCCGCCGCTCAGGGCGACCGTCTTGAGCTGGGTGGAGCCGTCGAAGAAGGTGACCGTGCCGCCGATGCCGGGCCCGCCCGTGACGGTGGCGTTGAGCGTGACCGCGCCGCCCGCCGTCGACGGGTTGGGCGAGGTCGTCAGGGCCGTCGAGGTCGGGGTCGCCGCGGCCGGCGGCGGCGCCACCTCGCCGGTCGGGCACGGCCCGCCGGCGCAGCCGTGCAGGTAGGTGTCGACGCCCGGCCGGTCGTCGCTCCCGAGCCCCACCAGGCCCCACGCGGCGGTGTCGACCTGCTGCTTGGTGGTGGTCGTGTCGTTCACGAACGGGTGCGCCGAGCTGGCGATGAACGCCTCACCCAGCCCGTTCGGGAAGCTCAGCGTGCCCAACGGCGCGGAGTTGCGGTAGACCGCCCCGCCGTTGACCCGGTCGGTCATGAACACGTGCGCGGCACCCTGGTCGAGGACCAGCACCGGACGGGTCGCGTCCCGGCTGACGCCGCCCGCCTTGCGGGTGATGACGGTGTGCTGGGCCCACGGCGAGCTGCCGTTGCGCTCGAGCACCGACACCAGCGGGTCGTCCGTCCCCTTGAAGCTCGTCTTGACGGCGAGCATCACCCTGTCACCGGCGGTCTTGACGCTGATGTGGTTGTCGCCGACGCCGTCGCCCTCCAACGCGACCTCCGGTCCCCCGAAGCCGGAGCCGTTGAAGGTCGAGAAGAAGAAGCCGCCGTAGGGCGCCGCGGTCGTGCTGGTGCGGCTCCACATGATGCCGACCTGCCCGGCGCCGAAGCCGACGGCCTGGGCGATGTCGTCGCTGGACGACGTGGCCGGCCCGGGCGGCCCGGAGATGGGTGACCGGGTGCCGGTGTCGATCTGCACCGGGGCCTCCCAGCCGGCTCCCGTCAGCCCGTCGGTGCTCTTCATCCACCAGACGCCGTTGTTGGACGTGTAGGCGATGAACAGGGAGCTGTTGCTCCGGGCGATCGTGGCGTACTGCACGCCCTTCGCGGGAGTCTCGATGCCGTCGTCGAAGCGGCCCGGCTTGCCCTCGATCGGGTCGCCGTCGACGAACAGCGGGTTCAGGACGTAGGTCTTGGACGTGGCGTCGTAGTCGTAGGCGAAGACCTTGACCGCGCCGGTCTCGGTCCGGGCGTAGGACGACACGACGTAGAGCTTGTTGCCGTAGGCGAGGACGTCGGGGTGGGACTGGTTGCGCTCGTCCACCTGGACCTTGGTGCTGACCCAGGTCTGGGACGCCATGTCGAGCCGGAAGATCGCCCACCGCGTCTCGTGCGGCACCAGGCCACCCTCTGCCGGTTCCATCATCACGGCCCACCAGGACCCGGCGTTCCACCAGACCTTGCTCTGCGAGGTGTGCGCCGTGACGTCGTTGGTGGCGCTGCCGTAGGGGAAGTCGACGTAGCCCGCGCCGTCGGCGCGGGCCGCGGAGGCCGGGGCGACCGGCAGCAGGGGCAGGCCGAGCAGGGCGACAAGTGCCGCAAGGACGAACGTGACCACCGGCCGGCGGTGCGGACTGGTGATCGGTCGAGCGTGGTGCATGAGCCCCCCAGGACGAGAATGTCTGCGATGTCTCGCGGGCGACTCCCTCACCCACGGCGCGCCGAACCTACCCCGAGTCACCAGCGCAAAGTGCCGGTATCGGGCGAATGGCCGAGCCGCGGATGCGCTGTGTGACCGCACCTGCACCTCGGGTGAGAAACGCGGGCTGAGGCCGCCTGCCTGCCCGTCGGCCACCGCCGTGCGGACGGCGCGTACGGACGCGGACGGGCCCGCCTCGCCGGGTGCGAGACGGGCCCGTCAGCCCCGTGGCGAGGCCCTTCGGTCAGGTGCGGCCGAGGGACCCGAACACGTCCACGGTGATCTTGGTGGTGCCGCTGGCGTTGTAGAACTTCACGGTCCCGCCGGGCCCGACCTTCGCCATGACCACCTCGGTGGTGACCCGTCGCTTCTGCACCGGGATCGAGGGCGAGGCCTTGCAGATCTTGGTCTTGGTCCCGCCGGTGCAGACCGCCAGCGAACCGGTGGAGGTCGACGAGCCGATCGTGATGCGCAGCGCGACCGTGCTCGTGCCGGCCGGCAGCGACCGCATCGCCATCGTGAAGGACTTCTTGGCCCCCAGCGTCTGGCTGGTCAGCACCCGCCGCTGCGGGTTGGGCTTGAAGGTCGTCCCGGTCGACGACGCGATGTACACGCCCTGCACCGCGACGGTGACGCGGACGCTGCCCGTGCGGTTGACCAGCTTGACCTTTCCTCCCGGCCCCATGGTGGTCACGACGTGCGTGCCGACCGCAGCGCCCTTGCCGGTGTAGAGGGTCGGGTGCTTCTTGCAGGCCTTCGTGCCCATGCTCGAGTCGCACACCGACACGCTGGTGGCGGTCGACGCGCTGGTCGCCCAGACGTTCAGGGCCACCGCCCGGGTGCCGCTCGGTCGCAGCGACGTCGGGATCTTCAGCGTGACGGGCTTCTTTCCCACCTGGGTCGAGGTCGCCACCCGCTGGTTGCCCTGCGGGACGAAGTAGCTCTGGTCGGTCTTGCCGCCGAACCACCCCTCGACCTCGGCAGTGACGACTGCGGTGCCCGCCGCGTTGTAGATCTTGACCGACTTGGCCGAGTCCAGCTTCGTGATGGTGAAGCCGGAGCCCTGGCCGCCCTTGGGAGCCCGCACGACCGTCTGCGGGATGCAGTCCGCCGCCAGGTCGTCGCCGGTGCACACCGACACCGTCGTCGCCTTGCTCGCCTTGGTGACGGCGACGTTGAGGGCCACCGTGTTGGTGCCGCGCGGCGGGTTGAGCGTCAGCGTCGCGAACTGGCCGGCGCCGATCGCCTTCCCCTTGAGGACCCGGGTCGGCGCGACGGGGGTGAACCTCGTCCCGCCGTTGATGACTGTGACGGTCTGCGAGGTGCTGGTCGACCCGCTCGCGTTGGTCGCCGTCAGGGTGACCGTGTAGGTCCCCGACGCGGTGTAGGTGTGCGCCGGGCTCTGGGTGGAGTCGGTCGCGCCGTCACCGAAGTTCCACGCCCAGCTGGTCGCGCCGGCCGAGGCGTCGGTGAACTGCACGGTGAACGGGGTCCGCCCGGACGACGAGTCCATCGTGAACGCTGCCGTCGGGCAGCCGGTGCAGCCGGGCGGCGTGACCGGCGGCGTGACCGGTGGCGTGACCGGTGGCGGAGTGGTCCCCGGCGCAGTCACGACCGGCGCCGTCACCGTGACGACCTGGGTCAGCGACCGCGGCCCCGCGGCAGAACCACCGGTGTACGTCACGGGGTAGTCACCGGCGGTGGTGTAGGTGTGCGAGACCGACGCGCCGGAGCCGGTGCTGCCGTCGCCGAAGTTCCACGCCGGGCTGGTGGCCCCTGAGGGAGCCGTGAAGGTCACCGCGAGCGGTGCCGTGCCGGACGCCGGCGATGCCGTGAACGAGCTCGGCTCTGCCTTCTCGCAGGGTCCCCCGACGCAGCTGTGCACGTAGTCCTTCGCGGTCTTGTCTGCGGCCAGCACGACCAGACCGGTTCCCCCGGGGCGAGTGTCGACCGACTGCTTCGTCGACGTCGCGTCGTTGATGAGAGGGACGGTCGGGCCGTCGATCATCTTCTCGCCCGGCTTGCCGCTGGTCAGCCCTGGTGCGCCGAAGTCGAGCGTCGACAAGGGTGCGACCTTGCGGTTGATGTCGCCGCCGTTGACCGCGGTGGTGAAGTAGACGTCGGCACTGTTGCCACCCTCGTCCAGGACGAGCATCGGCCGCGTGACGTTCTGGATCCGGGTCGATACGTTCCGGCCCGCGACCGGGGTTCCGCCGGTGATGCCGAGCGAGTTGGGCGTCGTGACGGTCGGAACGGTCCAGCCGCCGGCGGCGCTGCGTGCCAGGATGCCGACGAGCGGGTCGTTGTTCGCGCCGTTCTTGTCCAGGCTGGACTTGACCGCCACGATGACGCGACCATCCGTCGCTGTCCTCGCACTGATGTGGTTGTCACCGATCGACTTGCCCGCCCAGGCGGTCTCCTGCTGGCCCCAGCCGCCGCCGGTGTTGGACTGGAGGAAGAAGCCACCGAAGTCGGCCCCAGTGGTGCTGGTGCGGCTCCACATGATGCCGACGCCGCTGCCGACCGGAGTCAGTACCGCGATGTCGTCTGCCTGCGCCGTGGAGCCAGCAGGACCGACGATCGGCTCGGTGCCCGGCGTGACGCTGAGCGGCAGGGGAGCTGACCAGCTCGCGCCTTCGTTCGTCGACGAGGCTACGAATACCTGGTTGTTGGAGGCGTAGCCGAGCCAGAGAGTGCCCGAGCTCGTCCTGGCAACGCTGGCGTAGCTGATACCAAGCGCGGTTGGCAGGCTGCCCGTGTTGACCGGCGCGTACTTGCCGGTGGCGCTGCTGTAGTCGTACGTGAAGGTCTTGATCTCGTTGGCCGCGTTGTTGGAGTTCGACGCGACGACGTAGATGCGGTTGCCGACGGCCAGGACGTCGTAGTGGCTCTTGTCGCGCTTGTCCACCTCGACCCCGGTGTCCGTCCAGGTCTGGCTGGAGAGCTCCGGGCTGGCGAGGTAGTTGATCGTCCACTTGCCAGCCGTCGCCGGCGTGCCGGTGGGGCGCCACATGATCGACCACCACTTGCCGGCGTTGAACCACAGCTTGTTCTGCGAGTGGTACGAGGTCACCTCGTCCGGCCCGCCGGCGGTGAGGCTGTAGTCGTGGTCGAGGTAGCCGGCCGTGATAGCCGTTGCGGACGCCGGCCCGGACGGCAGCAGGGGCAGTCCGAGCACGGCGACGAGTGCCGCCAGCAGGAACGTGAACAGCGGACGGGTGGACGGTCGACGAACGCGGCGGTGCATGGGTCCCCCAGTGCAGGTGTGGATACGCGAGGTCACGTGGGCGTCTCCCTCACCCGCGGCGCGCTGAACGAAGAGTGATCCACTGGGCAAAGCGCGGGTATCGGGCGAACGGCTGACCTGCGGAATGCGTTGCGTGACAAGGGATGTACGGCCTGTGAGGACACGCGGACGGAGGGCGCAAAACGGGCGGTCGAGCGACCGTGGCTAGCCTGTCGCGCGATGCCGCCCCAACCCTCGACCAGCCCCGCCGACCCGGGCCACGACCGGCCGGTCTTCGTCATCGGCTGCCCGCGGTCCGGCACGACGCTGCTCAGCCTCATGCTCAGCAGCCACTCCAGGGTCGCCGTCCCGCCGGAGACGCGGTTCCTGCTGCCGGTGTTCCGCCGCCGCCGGTCCTTCGGCGACCTCGCGGTGACCGCGAACCGTCGCCGGCTGGCCCGGGCGGTGGTGCGGCGCCGGGGGACCAAGTTCGCCCATCTCGGCCTCGACCCGGAGCACGTGAAGCGGGCTGTCCTCGACGGCCCGCCGACGGTCGGCGCCGCGCTGGCCACGCCGTACCGGCTGTACGCGGCCGAGCGCGGGAAGTCCCGCTGGGGCGACAAGCGGCCGGGGTACTTCCGCAACGTCGCGGTGATCCGCGCCCTGTTCCCGGACGCGCAGGTCGTGCACCTGGTGCGTGACCCCCGCGACTGCGTCGGCTCCCTCAAGCGGATGCGCTGGTGGCGGCACGGCACCGTCGGGGCCGTGGCCACCTGGGTGCAGGCGGTCGACTCGGCCCGCGCCGCCCGCCGGCGGCTCCCCGCCGGGTCGTTCCACGAGCTGCGCTACGAGGACCTTGTCGCCGACCCGCGCGCCGAGCTCCGGCGGCTCTGCGACTTCCTCGGGGAGGAGTTCGAGGAGGCGATGCTCGCCCCGCAGGCCGAGGCGGGTCGGTTGCCGGCGCGACAGCGCGGCGGCTGGCACAGCGAGACCCGGCGCGAGGTGGGGCGCCAGCGGGTCGGGACGTACGCCGAGGTTCTCACCGACGAGGAGGTCGCCCTGGTGGAACGGGTGGCCGGGCGCCGGATGCGACGGTTCGGCTACGACGTGCCGTCGCGGCCGCCGGTGCGGCCGGTGCTGCTGCTGCGGTACGCACGCAAGGTCTGGACGCTACGGCTGCGGACCGCGGTCGTGGCCCGGCGGGACGCGCGGCTGGCGGCGTCGGGCGGGCCGGTCGCCTACCGCTGACCCGCAGTTCCGTCCGGTTCCCTCAGGGCTGTCACGGTCGTGGGTGCTCGGCGTTGCGCAGCCGGGCCGTCATCACCCGCAGCATCGGGACCGCGATCTCGGGGTGGGTGTCCAGGAGCTCGTGGAACGTCCACTTCGCCAGGGCGAACGTCGTCAGGCCGCCGTCACCCGCAACGATCTCGGCCGACCGTGGCTTGCCGTCGATGAGGGACACCTCACCGAAGTAGTCGCCCGGGCCGAGCGTGGCGTGAGCCACACCCTCCACGCTGGCCGTGGCGCTGCCCCGCAGCACGACGTGCATCTCCACGCCCTTGGGGGAGAAAGACCGGAAGCCGCCGACCTCCTCGCCCTCGGCGAGGACCTGGTCGCCGGCGCCGAACGTCTCCTCGCGACCCGACTCGGCGATCCGACGCAGCAGCTTGTGGTCGAGCCCCTCGAACAGGTCGACCTTCGCCAGGACGGCGACGAGCTCGTCAGCAGCAGCCATGGTCCACCTCCGCGCGGAACCCCCGTGGCCGCAACCTAGGCGCACCGGGCGCCGGGGGACAACGGTGGCCGGGCACTCGACGGAATCCGTGGGCCGGAAGCGCCGCAAACCGGACCAAGAGCGGTACCGCGGACCGCCGGCCGGCCTGTCAGGCGCTGCGCAACGTGTCGTCGATCAGGGCGAGCAGCCGGGTCACCCCGTCGGCAGCGGCGCGGCCGCCCGGACGGGCCGGCGGCGGGTCCTCCGGGGACGGCTCGGGCTGCCCACGGCTGGCCCGACGACGGGTCTGCTGCGTTCTCACCGGGACCTCCTGCGGTCGAGCGGGCCCCGTGACCGCTGCGGGATACCACCGCCGCGAGATCACCAAACCCGGACAGGCCGGGCGTTCCGCCGCAGGTCAGGAGGCGGACTCGTCGTCCAACGGGGACACGCCGGTGATCCGGTGGACGGCGAAGGAGCGCACCGCCCCGCGGAGGTGGTCGTACGCGTTGAGGTAGCCGCCCTCGACCGCGACCGGCTCGACGACCCGCTGGGTGGCCCGGCCCTCGGCGTCGACGTAGCCGATCCACAAGGTCTCCCCGGACCCGGCGGCCTGCACGAGCATCGCCAGCACGTCGGCCGTCGGGCGCCCGGTGCGCAGGGCCCCGACCAGGCGCTGCTCGTCGCCACCGCGGATCGCCCGGACCGCGGCCGCCAGCAGCGGGTCGGCGGGGACGACCGGGCCTGCCGCGGCCACCATGGCGGGGCGGCGGCGGGCCGGGGAACGGCGCGACTCGGGCCGCCGCACGACCATGGCACCGTCCGGACCTTCGGCCGCCGGCGCGAGCCCCGCCTCGCGCAGCCGGGCCAGCACGACATCCGGCGGGGAGGTCGACACCAGCACCGTGGGCGCGACCCGGCGCAGGCCCAGGCCGCTCACCCGTCGGTCGGTGAGCAGCACCCCGAGCGTCGCCTCGTCGTCGCACCGGACGAACGAGGCGGCCACCCCGACCCGCACCTGGCCGTGTCGGCGGGCGACGTCCTCGACCAGGTACCGCAGCGGCTGCGGGACCGGCGTGCGCGAGTGCTTGTCGAGCAGTGCCGTCACGTCGCCCGACGTCCAGCCGGCATCGAACGCGCGCCGCACCGTCGCCTCCGTGAACCGGTAGACGGTCGCTCCACCGGTCGACTCGACGTCGGCAAGCAGCCGCACCGAGCGGGCCAGCACCGGCTCGAGCGGGCCCGGCGCGACTGCCGTGAGGTCCGCCTGCAGCAGCAGGTGGTCCAGCGGCTCCGGGAGCAGCCCGGCCAGCTCGGCGACGGCGTCGTCGGGCCGGCCGTCGACGAGGGCGCGGCCGTGGGCGGCCAGGGCGCCGCCCGAGACAAGGCCCAGCCGCTCGGCCTCGCGCACGGTCCAGCCGACCAGGTCGTCCTGCAGCCGCCCGCCGCGTCGTGGTGCCTGCCACCGCAGCCGGGCCGCAAGCGACGCCGTGGTGGCGCCGGTGCCGGCCGGCAGCCCGGCCAGGTCGCCGAGCACGGCGGCGCGGACGGCGGGGGACACCGAGCGGTCCAGGTCCGGCCCGAGCGGCGCCAGCGTCCGGCCGCGGGCGTCCTCGGTGCCCGCCAGGCCGGCCACCCGGCTGGACGTGAGCCAGGCCCGCACCAGCGAGACCCACCGGTGCGCGACAGGCTCGTCCAGCCAGCCGTCGTACGCCGGGGTCGGCAGCCACACCTCGGCGTCGAGGCTGCCGTCGTCTCCCGCGCCCAACAGCCCGGCGGCGTGCGCGACCTCGGCCAGGAGGGCGAGGACGGACTCGTCGACATCGAGAGCCGAGGCCGCCCGGCTGCGCTCCCGGACGCCGACCCCGCCGGCCCGCAGCACCTTCGGGGGGTCCGTGGACCACACCTCGAGCAGCTCGTCGACAAGGCGGACGGCGTCCGCGGCAGCACCGGCGGCCACCCGGTCGACCCGGCCGGCGTCGACAACGGCCGTCTCCGGCTGCGGCACCGACGGCTCGGGCGCGGTGTGCACGCGGCCCCCCCGCAGGTGCAGGGCGACCTCGCGGGGTAGCACGACAGTCCCCGCGTCGGTTCCCACGAGCAGCCCGTGGGCCAGCAGCCACTCGACCGGGCTCCCGGCGGTGGCGGCGTCGACCTCGCGCCGAGCCCGGTCGAGGTGGCCGGTCGGCGGGCCCCACGTCATGGTCGCCAGTGCCTCCGCGGCGCCGGTAGGGGCGTCGGCGAGCAGCGCGTCCAGCCGGGCGGGGTCACCGAGGACCGCCGCGACGGCCCGGGCCGTTCGCCCCGGGTCGGCCGCACCGCCCTCCCCGAGGTCCGCGCCGAGGTCGGCGGCGATCCGGGACAGCCGGGACAGCCCGTACCCGTGCAGCAGCTGCTCCGCCGGCTGGCCGAGACCGGCGGCGTGGCCGATGACCTCCCCGACGGTCCGGGGCAGCACCAGGCCGCCGTCCTCGTCGCGGTAGACCAGTGCCTGCGTGTGCAGCCGGGTGAGCACCTCGGCAGGGTCAGCGCCCAGCAGCCGGCGCACGTCGTCGTCGCTGCTGTGGTCGGGCAGGGCGCAGAGGACCTCGACGACCTGCAGGGCGAACCGGTCCAGCTGGTCCAGGGCCCGGGTCACGGACGGCCGGGTCGTCGCCCGGGCCGCCAGCGACGCCAGGTCCGAGGGCACCGGGGAGAGCAGGTCCGGCCGGGCGCGCAGCAGTGCGACCAGCGCCGCGTCGTCGCGCGCTCGCAGGTCGTCCGCCAGGCTGCGCGGCCGGGAGCTGGGCATCCGCACCACGGTACGCGGTGCGCCCGAGTGTCGTCCGAGCGTCGCCGGTCGCTAACCTCCTGGGCACGCCACGGGGCCGTCCGGCGGCCACGGCCGTCCACCGGTCCGCGGCACGCCCCAGGGAGGAAGCACTGTGACCAGCGACCGGCCGATCTTCGTCGTGGGCTGCCCCCGCTCGGGCACCACGATGCTGTCGCTGATGATCCACGCCCACCCTCGGCTGGCGATGCCGCCGGAGTCGCGCTTCCTGCTCAAGACCTGGCGCAAGCGGCAGAAGTACGGCGACCTCTCGACCAAGCAGCAACGGACGCAGCTGGCCAAGTCGTGCGTCCGCACCGGCTCCAAGGTGCGCGACCTCGGGCTGGACCCGGACGAGGCGCTCGAGGCCATCCTCGCCGCTCCGCCGACCATCGGCTCGGCGTTCGGCACCGTCTTCAAGATGTTCGCCGACAAGCACGGCGCGGCCCGCTGGGGCGACAAGCGCCCGGCGTACTACCAGGAGGTCGACGTCCTGCTGCGGCTCTTCCCGGACGCGCAGATCGTGCACATCGTCCGGGACGGCCGGGCCAACGTCGCGTCGCTGAAGAAGATGCCGTGGTGGCCCTACGACTCGATCGGCTCGATGGCCGCGTGGTCGCAGGCCGAGTACTGCTCGCAGCGCAACGCCAAGCGGCTGGCCCCGGACGTGTTCCACGTCATCCGGTACGAGTCGCTCGTCGCCGACCCGGAGCCGGTGCTGCGCGAGCTGTGCACGTTTCTCGACGAGGACTTCGTCCCCGCGATGCTCGAGCCGAGCGAGGTCCGCGACGTCGTGCCGGAGAAGAAGACCTGGCACGGCAACCTCAAGCAGTCGGTCAACACCGACCAGGTCGAGTCGTGGCGAAGGGGGCTCGAGCCGTGGGAGCTCGGCCTGATGGAGACGGTGTTGCGCCGCAAGCTCAAGCGGTGGGACTACCAGCTCTCCGGTGACGGCACCCGGCCCGACCCGAAGCTGCTCGCGAAGTACGCGAAGGACGCGTTCGAGCGTCGCTCCGCGATGCGCAAGCGGTGGGCGGAGGAGAGCAGGGAGGCGGCGGCGGCCACCTATCCGGTCGCCGCCCAGCTCACCTCCCGCCAGATCGACCTCGCCAAGGAGCGGGGCCAGCTGGTCGTGTGACGGACACTGGCGCCGTGGACGACGTGACGGCTCGGCGGCTGGTGAGCGACTACCTCAGCCGCCTCCAGGCGGCCGCCTGGGTGCTGCCGGCTCCCCGCCGCTCCGCACTGCTCGAGCGGGTGCGTTCGGATCTGGACGACGGCCTGGGCCGCGACCGGTCCGAGGCAGCCGTCCGCGCCGCCCTGCTCGACCTCGGCGAGCCGTCGGAGCTCGTCGCCGCGGAGACTGCCGCCGAGCCCCTCCCCGAGCCGCCGCCGCCGCGCCGTGGGAGGTCCTCCGGGTGGGAGTCGCGCCAGGTCGCGGCGGTGCTGCTGCTGGGCGTGGGCGGGTTCGCACTGCCCATCTTCGGACCGCTGGTCGGGCTGGTGGTCACGTGGACCGCCCCGGGCTGGTCCCGGCTGCAGAAGGGCGTGGCCACGGCGCTCGCGGTGGGGACGCCGGCTGTCGTCGCGCTGGTGACCCGGCCGACCTCGGCAGGCGGCTGGGGTTACCTCGCCGTCGTGCTGATCCTTCCCCTGGGCGGTCTGGTGCCGGCCGGCTACCTGGCCTGGACCGTGCGCCGGGCCGCCCGGGCCGCCGGCAGCGCGGGGAGTCCCGACGGGCATGGGGGCGGCAACGGCGGGTAAGGACTTCCGGGGCCGGCCCGGCCCCGCACCACGGTCCCGTCCGGAGGCATCATGACCACCGCGATCGTCCTGCTCGTCGCCCTGCTGGTCGTCCTCGCCGTGGTCGGCTACGTCCTGGTCGCCCGGCGCCGGCGCGAGCGGGCCGGGCTGCAGGAGCGGTTCGGCCCCGAGTACGACCGCGCTGTCGACGAGACCGGCAGCCGCCGGGACGCCGAGCACCGGCTCGCCGACGCCGCTGCCCGCCGCGACTCGGCGGAGATCCGGGATCTCACGCCGGCGGAGCAGGAGCAGTTCAGCCGGAGCTGGACCGTGGCCCAGGCCGACTTCGTCGACGAGCCGGCCGACGCGACCCGCAGCGCCGACGAGCTCGTCGGCGAGGTCATGCGCGCCCGCGGCTACCCGCTGGACGACGTTGCCGAGCGAGGCGACCTGGTGGCCGCCGACCACCTCGGGCTGGCGCAGCACTACCGCGCGGCGCACGAGATCGGCCGCCGCGCGCACGAGGCCTCGACCGAGGAGCTGCGCCAGGCGTTCGTGCACTACCGGGTCCTGTTCACCGAGCTGCTGGGAGCCCCGGACGGGCTGCACGTCGCCACCGACCCGGTCGGGGCCGGCGGCACCGCGGACGAGGGGGCCCACCGTCGGGGCCAGCTGGACGGGCAGCAGGAGCTGGACCTGACCGAGGGTGAGCGGACCCGCACCGGGGACACCGGGCGGCGGCCCGGCACCCCGGGGTCGCCGTCGGTCTGACCGGCCGGTCGGGTCCGCCGGTCGTGGGCCGCGACGCCGACCCGGCCGCCGGGCCCGCCTACCCTGGCCCGGTGCGCCCACTCGTCGTCGGGTTCGACCTCGACATGACCCTGATCGACACCCGGCCGGGCATCGCCGCGGTGTGGGACGCACTGTCGGCCGAGACCGGGGTCCTCGTCGACAGCGCGGCCGCTGTCGGCCGGCTCGGGCCACCGCTGGACGACGAGCTGGCCCGGTGGTTCCCGGCGGACCAGCACCAGGCGGTCGGTGACAGGTTCCGCGAGCTCTACCCCGGTCTCGCGGTGCACCCGACCCCGGCGTTCGTGGGCGCCCGCGAGGCGGTGGACGCGGTGCACGCGCTCGGCGGTCGCGTGGTGGTCGTCACCGGCAAGTACGAGCCCAACGCCCTGCTGCACCTGGAGCACCTCGGCATCGCGGCCGACGCCTGCGTCGGCTGGCTGTGGGGCGAGCAGAAGGCCCAGGCGCTGCTCGAGCACGGCGCCACGGTCTACGTCGGCGACCACGTCGGTGACGTCGCCGGGGCCCGCGCCGCCGGTGCGCTCTCGGTCGGCGTCGCCACCGGGCCCGTGTCCGCCGACGAGCTCCGGGCGGCCGGTGCCGACGTGGTGCTCGCGGACCTCACGGAGTTCCCGGCCTGGCTGGACGGCTACGCGCTCGGCCGGCGGCTTGCCGACCTCGAGGAGGAGCTGCGCGCCCTCGGGTCTGTCGTCGTCGCCTTCTCCGGCGGGGCCGACTCCGCGTTCCTGCTGGCAGCCGCGGTGCGCGCGCTGGGCGCCGAGCGGGTGGTCGCGGCCACCGCGGTCAGCTCGAGCCTGCCCGCGGTCGAGCTGGAGGCGGCGGCCGGGTTCGCGGCGGACCTCGGTGTCCGGCACCTGACCCCTCGCACCGACGAGATGAGCCGCGACGGGTACCGGGCCAACGCCGGCGACCGGTGCTACTTCTGCAAGGCGGAGCTCCTCGACGTCCTCCGACCGCTGGCCGACGAGCTCGGCGTACGTGCCGTCGCCACCGGGACCAACGCGGACGACGCCCGCGCCGGCTTCCGCCCCGGCATCAGGGCCGCGGCGGAGCGGGCCGCGGTGACGCCGCTGCTGGCGGCCGGGCTGACCAAGGCGCAGGTGCGGGCAGCCAGCCGCGACTGGGGGCTGGCGACATGGGACAAGCCGGCCGCGGCCTGCCTGTCCAGCCGGGTCGCGTTCGGGCTGGCGATCACCCCCTCCCGGCTGGCCCGGGTCGAGCGCGCCGAGGCCGCCCTTCGCGCCGTGCTCGTCGCCGAGGGGGTGGTGTCCCCGGACCTGCGGGTGCGTGACCTCGGTGAGACCGCGAGGATCGAGGTGTCGCCGTCCGCCGTGGCGAGGATCAGCACCTCGGCGGCGGTCCGCGACGCCGTTCTCGCTGCGGGGTTCGACACGGTCGAGGTCGACCCGCGCGGCTTTCGGTCCGGCTCGATGAACGAGCTGCTCGCCGACCCCGCTCGCTACCACTAACCGGCTAGGAAGCACCCCGGCCGCGGGATATCCTGACTGGCCGCGCCGATCGGCGCGCCCCCTGCTCCAGACGACGATCGATGAGGTCTCCCGTGCCCACCGGCAAGGTCAAGTGGTACGACACCGACAAGGGCTTCGGCTTCCTGTCCCGTGACGACGGCGGCGACGTCTTCGTGCACTCCTCCGCGCTGCCCGCGGGGGTGCCCGCGCTCAAGCCGGGCAGCCGGGTGGAGTTCGGCATCGTCGACGGCAAGCGCGGCGAGCAGGCGCTGACGGTGACGCTGCTCGACCCGCTGCCGTCGGTGTCGGCCGGCTCCCGCAAGCCGGCCGACGACATGGCGGTGATCGTCGAGGACGTCATCAAGCTGCTGGACGGCGTGGGCAACTCCCTGCGCCGCGGCCGCTACCCGGACAAGGCCATGGCCGGCAAGACGGCCGCGGTTCTGCGCGCCGTCGCCGCCGACCTCGAGGGCCAGGGATCCTGACCGGCCCGTCCTGACCAGTTCGCTACGGCGTTCGCCCGGTCACGACTGGTTGCCCGGCCGGCCACCGGGGAGGGTGACACGCAAGCGCCCGGAGGGTCTGCTGGAGGCGGTCTCAGCCGATGCTGGACTCCTGGCCGAGGTACACGCTCATCCGTCGGACCGGGTTGCCGGCGAGGTCTCGGACGTCCAGCACGTGCTCCGGATTGAGCACCGCGCGGTACGTCGACGTCTGCTGGTGCGGCTCGGTCAGGGTCACCACGGCGCTTCGGACCGGCCCGGTGACGCAGTCGACCTGGCCGCCGGCCGCGTCCGCACACGCCCAGGTCCCGGCGATCGGCACGGTCCGGTACTCGGGCCGGAAGTCGACGCGCTCGAGCCGGGCGCTCGTCGAGGAGACGCCGACGACGTCCTCGGCGAAGGAGACCTCGAAGCGGACCGGGTCGACCCAGGAGACGGCGCGCCCCCCGATCGGGAGGACACCGTGGTCGCCGGCGGTCACCGACATCGTCCGGGCCGTGACCGCCCGGTCGCGAGAGGCGCCGCGCATGTCCTCGGTCCGGACGGCAAGCTGGTAGGTCGCCGTGTTGGCCCTGCAGCTGGGGACGATGACCGTGCCCTCCCACATGCCGTCTCGCCGAGTGCCCGACGCCAGGTGCAGCAGTGCGTACGGCGACCGGTACGAGCCGTCGGTGACGTAGGCCCTGACGACCGTCGTGCCGGACTTGTTGTCGGTCACGTGGACGCGAACGGGGACCGTCCCGTCGGCGGACCGCACGTCGAGTGCCGCGGGCAGCGTGCTCACCGCGGCCGGGACCGGCCCGTACCGGTCCCGCAGGGCGACGACGTCGAGGGTCGCCGGGAGACCGTGTCCGCGCAACGCCTGCTGCCCGTAGATCCGCCGGTTGCCCACGCGGTCGAATGCCTTGACGTAGACCCGGACCTGCTGGCTGCCGACCCAGCGGCCGACGGTCAGGCGGCCGGTCCACACGCCGTTGCGATGTGAGCCCCGGGTCAGGGCCATCTGGGTGCCGGCCACCCAGGCGCTGACCTCGACGCGGCCGACGCCGGCCCAGTCGTCCCGCCAGCGTGACCGCACCTCGACCGTCACATCGCCGCGTCTCGAGTCCACCCGCCGGCTGGAGAACCGCAAGGACGTCATCGTGGGGGGTTGCACGTCGCGCCGTGTGGATCCGCTCACCTCGAGGTCTGGGGCGAGGCCCTGGCGGATCAGCCGCGACGGCGTCACGAGCACCGCGTTCGACGCGCGGTCGGCCATCGACACGGCGACGCCGAACTGGCCGCGGACCCCGTCTCCCGGCATGAGCCAGACGCTGCCCTGCCAGGTGGTCGGTCCGACCTGCTGGAGCGGGAATGCGCGGCCGTCTGGCGTGTCCGCACGCGCGAGGACCACGGAGACGGCGTACAGCCCGGCGGCCGGGCCGGGTCCACCCGTGTCCTCGGCCGTCACCGTCACGGTCACCCGGCGCGCGCGATCCGTGACCCGCACGGACCGGGGCGACACGTCGAGGCCGGTGACGACGGGGTCGCCGTTGTCGGTCTCGACGCAGGCGTTCAGCGGGACGGGGATGTCGGCCGCGACGGCAGCAGGCGCCGCGCCCGATCCGGCGAGTGCGGCGACGAGCAGGAGCACGCCGGTACGGACGACCGCGGTGAGGTCCATGCATCGAGGATGCCGTCGAGGGCCTCCCGGTTCGCACGAGTCGAGCGCAGCCAGGGGCTCGTGCGCGGCGAGGGCGCGCCGGCCTCCGTACGATGACTCGGTGTTACTCGTGCGTAGGTGGCGGCCCGGGCTCGCCGTGGCGGCGGTGTTGGCCGTCGCGGCCTGCACCGGCAGCAGCAGCGACGGGGTGCAGGTCGCGCCCGTCGGCCGGGCCACCGTCACCGAGGTCGTCGAGGCGCCGGCGACGGTGACGGCGCGGGCGTCGGCCACCGTCACCTCGCCAGCCGACGGCTCGGTCGCGGAGCTGCGGGTCCGTGAGGGACAGCGGGTACGGGCCGGCAAGGTGCTGCTGCGGGTCGAGTCGCCGGCCGTGCGCCGCCAGCTGCGCCAGGCCAAGAAGGCGGACGCCAGGGCGGCCGCTGCCGGGACGACGCGCAGCGGGCCGGTCACCCTGGCGGGCGCCGCACGGGCCGACGCCCAGGCGGGTCGCGCCTTCGACCGGGCCCGGCGGGCCGCCCGGCGGATCCCCGACCCTTCCGCCCGCCGGCAGGCGCTGGCTGCCCTCGAGGTGTCGCAGTCGCAGTACCGGGCCGCTCGCTCCGCCGCGGACCAGGCCGCAGCGCAGCTCTCCGCAGGTCTCGGCAGCCTGTCCGATGCGGTGGCCGCCCTCTCGTCGGCACAGCGGGTGCAGACCCGGGCCGCGGTCTCGGTGGCCCGGCAGGCGGTGGCCGCGCTCGTCGTCAGGTCGCCGGTCGCCGGCACGGTCTCGCTGTCCCCACCGCCGTCGGGGCAGTCCGGGGCCGCCGACGCGTCCGCCCTGCTCGACCAGCTCCCCGAGAGCCTGCAGGGCCAGGCCGGGAGCCTGCTCGGGGGCGGCGCCTCCTCGTCGGTCGACGCCGCCCTGGCGGAGGGCCGGCCGGTGTCCCGCGGGCAGGGCCTGCTCACGGTCACCGATGCGTCCGAGCTGTCCCTCAGCGCCCAGGTCGACGAGACCGACGTGCTCCTCGTGGAGGCCGGGATCGCGGCCTCGGCCGAGCTGGACGCCGTGCCGGACGCGACCTACCAGGCGGCCGTGACGACCGTGGACCCGTCGCCGACACAGTCCAGCAGGGGCGGCGTGACCTACGTCGTCCGGCTCTCGCTCGGTCGCGGTGTGTCGGCCGACGGCAGTGCCGCCGCCACGCCGCGGCCCGGCATGAGCGCGGTCGTCGACCTCGCCGTCCGTACCGCGCGCAACGCCGTCGCCGTCCCCGCGGCGGCCGTCTTCCGCGACGGCCGTCGCGACGCCGTGTGGGTCGTCCAGAACGGCCGGGCGCGCGAACGGCCGGTGCGCCTCGGCGCCCAGGGCCGCAGCCGGGTCCAGGTCGTCGAGGGGCTGAAGGTCGGCGAGCGTGTCGTCGTGCGCGGAGCCGACCAGGTGCGCGCGGGCGACGAGGTCCGGTGACGCCCACGGTCGTCGACAGCGTCGCCGCGGGCGCGACGGCACCGGCGGTGGAGGCGGTCGACGTACGGCGCAGCTACCAGCTCGACGGAGTGGCGGTCGAGGCCCTGCGTGGGGTCAGCCTGCGGATCGACCCGGGCGAGTACGTCGCCGTGGTCGGCCCCAGCGGCAGCGGCAAGTCGACGCTGATGCACCTCATGGGCTGCCTCGACCGGCCCACCTCCGGCGCCCTGCGCGTCGACGGTCGCGACGTCGCGACCCTGCACGACGGCGAGCTCGCCGACCTGCGCAACCACACCATCGGCTTCGTCTTCCAGGCGTTCCAGCTGCTGGGCCGGACCACGGCCATGGACAACGTGGCGCTCCCGCTGGTCTACCGCGGCGTCCGCCGGCCGGAGCGGCGAGCGCGGGCCGAGGCGGCGCTGAGCGCGGTCGGCCTCGCCCACCGGCTGGAGCACCGGCCCTCGCAGCTCTCCGGTGGCGAGCAGCAACGGGTGGCGATCGCGCGCGCGCTGGTCGGGGAGCCGCGGCTGCTGCTCGCCGACGAGCCCACCGGCAACCTCGACACGAGCAGTGGCAACGAGGTGATGGCTCTTCTGGCCGACCTGGTGGCCGAGCGAGGCGTCGCCGTCGTCGTCGTCACCCACGACCACGAGGTCGCCGCGCAGGCAGGCCGCCGGGTGCACGTCCGCGACGGGCTGCTCGAGTGACCCACTCTCCCGACAGCCCGCTGCGGCGGGGTCCCCGGATGAGGACGGGGGAGGCGTTCCGGGTGGCCCTGGAGGCGTTGCGGGCCAACAGGTTGCGCAGTGCCCTCACCATGCTGGGCGTCATCATCGGGGTCGCCGCCGTGGTGGTCCTCGTTGCCCTCGGCAGCGGCGCCAAGCAGGAGGTCGAGGACCAGGTCGAGGGGCTCGGCTCGAACATCATCATCGTGGTGCCGGGCAAGTTCGAGCTCGGGTCGGCGCCGTCGGTGAGCCGCCTGACCCTCGACGACGTGTCGCTGCTCGGCCGGGTCGTCGGCGACGAGCGCCGGGTGGCGGTGTCGGTCGCGTCCGGGGAGAACGTCGGCGTCGGGCGCCGCGAGACGTTCGTGACGGTCAACGGGGTCAACGAGAACGTGCCCAACGTCTTCGACCGGCCGCTGGCTCGCGGCGAGTACATCACCTCGTCCGACGTCGACACCCGCCGGCGCGTCGCCGTGCTGGGCGCGACGGTGGTGCGGCGGGTCTTCGGCGACGTGGACCCGCTGGGGCGGCAGGTGTCGATCGCGGGGGTGCGGTTCCGGGTCATCGGCGTCTTCGAGCCGGTCGGCTCGACGTTCGGCGTCGACCGCGACGCCGAGGTGCACATCCCCGTCACCGCGGCCCAGAGGCTCTTCGGGGTCGACCGGATCGACGCCCTGGCCGTCAAGGCGCCGCGCGCCGACGACGTCGAGCCGCTGCAGCGCCGACTGACCGCGGCCCTGCAGGACAAGTACGACGGGGAGGAGTTCTCCGCGGTCACCCAGACCCAGATCCTCGGGACCATCGGCCGGATCCTCGGCCTGCTCACCCTGGTGCTGGCAGCCATCGCCGCCATCTCGCTGCTCGTCGGCGGTGTCGGGGTGTCCAACATCATGCTGGTGAGCGTCCGTGAGCGCACCCGCGAGATCGGCCTGCGCAAGGCGCTGGGCGCCCGTCAGCGCGACATCCTCCTGCAGTTCCTCATCGAGGCGGTGCTGCTCTGCGTCGTCGGTGGCCTCATCGGCATCGGGCTGGGCGTCGGCGGGTCCCTGCTTGTCGCTGCTGTGTCGCCGCTGCCGGCCGCGATCGCATGGTGGTCGCCCGTGCTGGCGTTCGCCGTCTCGGCTGCGGTCGGCATCTTCTTCGGCGTCGCCCCGGCCCGCCGGGCCGGCCGGCTCGACCCCGTGGTCGCGCTCCGGTCCGAGTAACGCGCGCCGGTCAGGCCGCCGGTTCCATCGCCGCTTCCACCGCCGGGCGGGACCCGGTCGGTCGCCGCCGGGAGAGCAGGCCGCGCTGCGCGAGGTTGGCTGTCACCAGGGCGCCGACGGTCAGGGCTGCGCCCAGCACCTCGACCACGCCGGGCCGGTAGCCGCGGGCGATCTCCACCGCGAAGGCCGTGAGCGTGACGCCGTTGATGAACAGGCTGGCGTTCAGCGGGCCGAGCGCGCGGACGGCTCCGTTCCAGGTCAGCACGGCGAGCACGGCGGCGACCAGCACGACGTACCCGATCTGCGGGAGCACCGCGAGGTAGTCCCCGGCGGAGGGGTGCCCGACGTAGCCGACGTCCTCGGCGAGCAGGGTGGCCGCGAGGATCGCCACCGTCCCGCCGGCCGCGGTGAGCGTGGTGTACCGCAGGGCGGACCAGTCGGGGAACCGCGCCGCACCGCGGGTGTAGACCACCCAGGCCAGCACGCCCGACAGCACGAGCAGGCTGCCACGGCCGGCGGCGCCGTGCGCGAGCGTGGACAGGTCGCCGCGGCTGAGGACCAGCGCCACCCCGGCGAGCGCGACGATGCTGCCCAGGACGACGGCACGGGGCGGCCGGACCCGGGTCTGGGCCCAGGCCACCAGGGCGCCGAGCAGCGGCATCGTCGCCACGATCAGCGAGGCGCTCTGCGGCGGCATCGAGTCGAGCGCGACGTACGCCGGCAGGTTGAACCCGGCGAACCCGACCGCGCCCAGGAGGAACAGCTCGAGGCCGCGGCCGCCGGTGGACAGGGCGCCCCGCCCCTCGCGCCAGGCGAGCAGGGCGACGAACAGGACGGTCGCGGCGCCGTAGCGGACCAGGGTGAGGTGGAACGCGTCCACCCTGACCAGCGCCGACTTCCCGACCGCGAACATGCCGCCCCAGGCAAGCGCGGTGGTGACACCCATGACGGTGCCGGATGTGGTGCGGGACAGCGGCATGCCGTTCCTCCTGCGTAGTTCGTCGAACACCGAACATGCGGGAAGAGGGCGCGTATTCCCGATGTTCGCAACTACGGTGAGCGGCGAACATCCTGATCGCCGGGACGGACTGCTGGGACAGCTGCACGGAGGTGCCCTGATGCGCGAGCCGAGGCACCCGGCGGTCCGCGAGCTGGACCTGACCCGGGTGCTGCACGCCCTGTCGGACCCGACCCGGCTGCAGATCGTGCGCGAGCTCGCCCGGGCCGACGACCAGGCCTGCGGCAGCTTCTCCGTCTCGGTATCCAAGTCGACGCTGTCGCAGCACTTCTCGGTGCTGCGTGAGGCGGGCGTGATCCGGACCCGGGTCGACGGCACCCAGCGGTTCCAGACGTTGCGGCGAGCCGACCTGGACAAGCGCTTCCCCGGCCTGCTCGACGCCGTGCTCGGGGCTTCGCGCGCCCGCTAGCCGGGTAGCGTGCCGAGCATGAGCGCGTCGGTCCTGGTCCCGTGGACCGACGCCCTGGTGAGCTACGACTTCGGTCACGACCATCCGCTCAACCCGTTGCGGGTGGACCTCACGATGCGGCTCGCACGCGAGCTGGGGGTGCTCGACCAGCCGAGCGTCACGATGGTCGTGCCCGAGCCGGCCACCGATGACGAGCTCCTTCTCGTGCACGACAAGGACTACATCCAGGCCGTCAAGGCGGCCGGCGAGGACCCGGCGAGCGCCGACGGGTCGCGGGGGATCGGGACGCCCGACACGCCTGCCTTCCGGCACATGCACGAGGCCGGGGCCCTGGTGGTCGGCGCGACGCTGGCAGCCGCCCGCGCGGTGTGGACCGGCGCGGCCGAGCACGGCGTCAACGTCGCCGGCGGGTTGCACCACGCGATGCCCGCGGCCGGCAGCGGCTTCTGTGTCTACAACGACCCGGCGGTGGCCATCGCCTGGATGCTCGAGCAGGGCGCCGAACGGATCGCCTACGTCGACGTCGACGTGCACCACGGCGACGGTGTCGAGCGGGCGTTCTGGGACGAGCCGCGGGTCCTCACGGTCTCGGTGCACGAGAGCGGCCGGTGGCTGTTCCCGGGCACCGGGTTCCCCGACGACTGCGGGGGGCCGCGAGCCGATGGCTTGGCGGTCAACCTCGCGCTGCCCCCCGGCACCACCGACAACGCCTGGCTGCGCGCCTTCCACGCCGTCGTGCCGGCCCTGCTTGCCGAGTTCCGCCCGCAGGTGCTCGTGACCCAGCACGGCTGCGACAGCCACCTGCTGGACCCGTTGGCGCACCTGGGCCTCACCCTCGACGCCCAGCGGGCGTCGTACGCGGCTCTGCACCGGTGGGCGCACGAGCACGCCGGTGGCCGGTGGCTCGCGACCGGCGGCGGGGGCTACGAGCTTGCCCAGGTGGTGCCACGGGCGTGGACCCACCTCCTCGCCGAGGCGGCCGGGCACCCGGTACCCCCGGAGACGCCGGTGCCGGAGTCCTGGCGCGCGTACGTCGAGGAGCGGTACGGGCTTGCCGCTCCCCAGCGGATGACCGACGGGGCCACGCCGCGGTGGCGGGACTGGTCGGAGGGCTACGACCCCGCCGACGCCGTCGACCGCGCCGTCCTGGCCACCCGCAGAGCGGTCTTCCCGGCCCTGGGTCTCGGCGGGCTGCTCGACCTGTGACACACCCCATCGACGGCGCCGCGCCGACCCGCGACGAGCTGCGCGACCACCTGGTCGCCGCACTCATCGCCGGTGACGTCCGCACCACCCGCGAGGACAACCTGCTCAAGTTCGGCCTGTTCGCCGGCCGGGTGCCGAAGGCGATGTTCGGTCTCGAGCCCGCCGGCCGGTGGAACCTGGACGACGTGCTCGACCTGATGGTCGCCAGGGTCGGCGTCTCGCCGGACCGCGCCCACCTGCGCGGCGCGGACCGCATCGACCCCGACCTGACGCTCGACGGGCTCGACCGGATGGCCGAGCACCTGGCCCGAGCCGGCCGCGACCGGTCCCGGGTCCTGCTGGCGACGGGGCACCCCGCCGGCTTGCTGGTCGTGCACATGGCGGTCGCGGCGGCGCTGCGGGCGGCCGGCGCCACGGTGCTGACCCCGGGCGCCGGTTTCGAGTACCAGACGGTGACGCGATGGGGGAAGTCCGATCGGCACGTCCGCTACGTCGGCGAGGTGGCTGTGGTGAGCAGCGTGGGCAACCTCAACCACACCCACTCGCCCGAGCCGATGCGCGGCATCCTGGCCGCGCTGACTGCTACGGGCGAGGCGTTGCCCGACCTGGTCGTGGCCGACCACGGCTGGGCGGGGGCGGCCGGCCAGGCGGGGATCACCTCGATCGGGTTCGCCGACAGCAACGACCCGGCGCTGTTCGTCGGGGAGGCCGAGGGCACGGTGGCGGTGTCGGTCCCGCTGGACGACAACGTCCCCCCGCACCGGTACGCCCCCATGACGGCGTACCTCCTGCGCACTGCCGGCTTGGCCTGACCCGAGCCGACGCCTCCGCGAAACGCTCCCGGTACGCCGGGAACCGGACCTCGGCCCCGGCGTGTCGGGAGCGCGCTCCCGGTGCTCCGGACGGGTGAGCCGGAACCCGTTCCTGGTCACCCCTTTCCCACGAGGCACATCCGCACCTACGCTGGAGGCCAGAGCGCGTACGCCTTTCGCGCACCGGTGGGGAAGCCGGCGCCCGTCACGTGCTGAAGGTCCGGTGCGTCATGCCTGCTCAGGGTCCCAAGGACCGTCCGTTGTCCGAGGTCACGTTCCTGACCGTCGCCGAAGTGGCGTCGGTCATGCGTGTCTCCAAGATGACCGTCTACCGCCTCGTGCACGCGGGCACGCTGCCGGCCGTCCGGGTCGGCCGGTCCTTCCGGGTCCCGGAGAAGGCCGTGCACGACTACCTGGACCAGTCCTACGTCGAGACGGCGTAGCTCCGGCTGGCGCAGCGCACGGAGAGAGCCCCCGCCCACCCCCTGCCGTCGGGTGAGCGGGGGCCGTCTCGTCCCCCGTTCCGGCCGCTCTACCCGGCGTCGGACGCCGTCAGGCTGAACGGCACGTCGGCTCCGGTCCACAGGTGCGTCAGCACGTAGGCCGTGCCGCCGGGGATCACCCCCGACTCGTCCGCCCCGGAGGTGGCGATCGACCCGAGCAGAGTGCAGTCCGCTGCGTAGAAGTACAGGTCGAGGTCGTGCCCGGCGGGCGTCTCCTCGCCGGTCACCGTCACCACGTGGACGCCGTCGCCGAACCCGCTCGGCAGGGTGCTCACCCAGCCGTCCACGCCCTGCGACGCCGGCGGGGCGGTGCAGGTCTGCTCGAACTCGTTGCCGGTCACGCCGCTGAGGCTCTGCAGGCCGGTCGGGTCGCCGGCGGACGGGTTGCCGACCGCGATCGTGCCCGAGTCCGTGAACGGCTGGTCCGGTGCCGGTGCCACCGGCTCGACCCCCTTGGCCACGCCGAAGACCTGCAGCTCGGCCGCCTGGGCGTACTTCAAGGTCTCACCCTGCACCGAGTCGATGAAGAACCGCACAAAGCTCGCCTTGGTCGGTGACGCCAGGCTGAACGTGGCGTAGTTCAGGTCCGGCGCGGTCGGCCGCGGGGTCTGGTAGCCGAAGCCACCGGTCTTCACGGTCTTCCACAGCACCCCGTCGTCGGACACCTGGAAGGTGAAGTCCTTGAGCGCGGCGAACCGGCTCGCAACGGTGTTCTTGAAGGCGCTGACCTGGATCCGCTCGATCGTCGACGACTTGGCCAGCTTGACTGTCACCCGCTCGTCCGAGCCGTCGTTGTACGGCGAGGTCCCCTTCTGGGTGCTCCACACGCTGGCGGCGGTGTCGTCGAGGAGGAACGTCGCCGGCAGGCCCGCGTCCTCGCTGCTGGCCGAGACGATCGTGGCCCCGGAGGCGAGCGAGGTGAGGTTCGGTGCGAGCGAGAACTTCAGCGACGTGATGCGGCCGGCCTTGACCGAGACGCCCCGGAACCGCTGCGCGCCGAAGCCGGGCGCCTGGATGAGCAGGTCGTAGCTGCCGGCGGCCATCTTGGCGCCGAAGCCACCGGTGTCGGAGGTGCGCACCAGGGGGCTCACGCGGGCCTCGAACTCGCCCACGATCACCTTGGCGTTCTTCACGGCGCTGCCGGTGGCGGCGTTCACCACCGTGCCGACGAGGGTGCCGTTGCGCGAGCTCGACGCGTGGTCGAACCCGGGCTGCGGCTCGGTGTCGTCTCCGGTCGCGGACGAGGCCGACGCTCCGGCACCGCGATGGGCGAAGACGGTCCAGATCGTGTCGGAGTTGTCGCCGTGGTAGCGGTCGGCGTCGGCCGTCAGGATGGCGTCCCGCATGTCGAGGAACGACGGGTCAGGCGCCGACAGCGGCATCGCGTCGGTCACCAGCCGGGCCGACACCTCGGAGCCCTTCGCCTCGCCGTACTGCGCCACGAGCTTCTTGCGCAGCTCCCACAGCGTCGCGGTCCAGATCTCGCCGTCGGCGTGCACCTCGGGACCCGTGAGGTCGTAGCCGATGTCACCGAAGCTCGTGGGGTTGTCGTCGTAGGCCCAGTTGCGGATGCCGCGAACGGGGTTGCCGGTGACGTACTCGCCGACGACCGACGTGGAGTACAGGCCCTCACGGTGCAGGTAGTTGAGGCCGTACCAGTCGCCCCAGCCCTCACCCATCGAGCCGGCCTGGTGCGAGCCGAGCGCCTCGCCGCCCGCGACGTAGCGGGTCGACAGGCCGTGCGCGTACTCGTGCTCGATCACGGACGCGTCGAAGTTGCCGTCGGAGTACGGCCCCTCGAACGCGTCGTTGATCGGCTCCCAGAGGAACATGCCGCTCCACGAGGGGATGCCGTCGGGCAGCGGAAGGAAGTACGCGTTGTCGCGGCCGGTGTAGGTGGGCGCGCCACCGCTGGCCGCACCGGCGTGCACCAGCCCGAGCACCGGGTCGCCGCCGTCGGTCTGGAAGTTGCCGGCCGACTCGGTGAAGCCGAAGTCGTAGAACTCGTCGTGGATCCGGTTGTGCTGCCAGAACAGGTTGGTGGCGGCAGGCTCCATGTCCAGGGCGTAGGACGGCGGCACCGCCGCGCCGTTCGTGCGCTGCCAGTTCATGCCGTAGGCGTAGTTGAACTGGCTGGTCGGGCTGACCGGCCGCGGGGCCTGGTCGGCCGGCGCCAGGAAGTTGGAGTAGTTGGCGTAGGTGTTGGCGTTGTTGCCGAAGGTCGTCGGCCCCCCCACACCCGCGAGGCCGGTCGGGTCGGTGTAGCCGGACGGCGACTCGGCCGTCGGGCCGAAGGACCTGATGACCGGTTGGCCGCCCTTCGGCGCCCCGGGGAAGTTCTCGTAGACGGTGCCCTCGGACTCGTTCTTCACCAGGCTCTGCTTCCACAGCACGGCGCCCGAGTCGGCATCGACGACGGTGTCCCAGGCCTGGTCGAGCTTCTCGACAAGGAGGACCCGGTAGGCGGCGCGTGCGCCGTCAGCGGTCGGGAAGACGGCCTTCTGCGCATACGACGACGCGGCGAACGGGCCCTTGGCGAACGTCGTCCAGCCGGCGGTGTCACCGGTCGCCTCCGGGACCAGCGAGGTGCCCGTCAGCTTCTTCGCCACGGCACCGAGCGCCTGACCGGCGGACATCGCCCACGAGCCGGCCAGCTGCGACCCGCGCGTGGGGTTGCCGGCGTACGACAGCACCTTGCCGTCCTTGGTGACGGCGACGTCGAGCCGGCCGCCCTGAACGGCCGCGACACCGTCGAACACCTGCGCGAACGTCACCACGTGCGTGCCGGTGCCGGGCAGTGCGTGGTCCCGGGTGACAGTCATCGCGGCGACCTGGGCGGCGGACATGCCGAAGGCCCCGCGGTTGTCTGCGACCCAGCCGCGGGCCACGTCCGACGCCGCGCCGCTGCGTGCGCCGGTGAGGTAGCCCTGGGTCCCCATGATGGTGCGGGGGGTCCCGAACCGCGGGTCCCACGTCGCACGGGTGCCCTGCGGGGCTGCCGCGAGCAGGCTGCGTACGGCGTCGAGCTGGGCCTGGGTCGGCGGCAGGGCCGCGGTCACGGCCCGGCTGTCGGAGGCCGACTGGTCCGCGGCGCCGGCCGCGCTCGGCAGGTCGCCGACAGCAGCGCCGGCGGGTGCCGTAGGCAGGATCGCTGCCGTGACGGCGAGAACCGCCCCGGCCGCCAACAGGTGGCGAGGGCGTGGTGATGTCCGCACTGGTGTCCTCCGGGAGGGTGGTCCCGAGCCTGGGCGCCCGAGGTGTCGCAGGGCCCAACGAGCCGACGTGAGCGAGGTCACGTTCCCCGGGCCGGGACCTGCGGTCCGCCGCCGGATCGCGCCCGGCACGGAACGGCGGGTACGCTCGGGGCCCAGGCGTGGCGCCCGTGCGCCACCGGCACCAGTGCCATCTCCTGCAGCACCGACTCGAAGAGGTCCCGTGGGTTCCGTCATCAAGAAGCGCCGCAAGCGCATGGCGAAGAAGAAGCATCGCAAGCTGCTGAAGAAGACCCGCGTCCAGCGGCGCAACAAGAAGTAGCCGCCGCCCTTCGTCGGGGCGGAGTCGAACGGCGCCAGGGAGGAGCGCGGTGGGCCGGGTCGTGATGGTCACCGGAGTGTCGCGTTACCTCGGCGGCCGGTTCACCCAGCTGCTGCAGGCCGACCCCGACATCTCCCGCGTCATCGGCGTGGACGTCGTCCCGCCCAAGACCGACCTCGGCGACGCCGAGTTCGTGCGGGCCGACATCCGCAACCCCGTCATCGGGAAGGTGATCGCCCGGGCCGAGGTCGACACCGTGGTGCACATGGCGGTCCTCGCGACACCGCTCGACGCGGGCGGCCGGACGATGATGAAGGAGATCAACGTCATCGGCACCATGCAGCTGCTGGCTGCGTGCCAGAAGGCGCCCTCGGTCCGCAAGCTGGTGGTGAAGTCGTCGACCGCCGTCTACGGCTCGTCGCCCCAGGACCCGGCGATGTTCACCGAGGACCTCGAGCCCAATGCGATGGCGCGCAGCGGCTACGCGAAGGACTCGGTCGAGGTCGAGGGGTACGTCCGAGGCTTCGCCCGCCGCCGCCCCGACGTGTCCGTGACGACCCTGCGGTTCGCCAACTTCGTCGGGCCGAAGGTCAGCACCCCGCTCACGGGCGTACTTCTCGCTGCCGGTGGTGCCGACGGTGCTGGGCTTCGACCCGCGGGTGCAGTTCGTGCACGAGCGCGACGGTCTCGAGGTCCTGTGGCGGACCACGCTGGGCGAGCACCCGGGCACGTTCAACATCGCAGGCAGCGGCGTGATGACTCTGTCGCAGGCGATCCGTCGCGCCGGGCGGCCGAGCATCCCGCTGCCGCAGCCGGCTGCACCGTGGATCGGCCAGGCGATGCGCCGGCTGGGCCTGGCGGACTTCTCCGCCGAGCAGGTGCGGTTCCTGACCTACGGCCGGGTCGTCGACACCTCCCGGATGCGTGACCTGCTGGGCTTTGCGCCGCGCTACTCGACGCGGGAGGCCTTCGACGACTTCGTCCGGGGTCAGCAGCTGCACGGCCCGCTCTCGGCCGACGTCGTCGGGGCGGTCGAGGACAAGGTCGTCGACGCGTTGTCGTCCGCCGCGGGCCGCGCGGGTGCCGGTCGCCGGGCGGTGCCACATGGCTGACGCCCGGGTCATCCCCATCGACGGCGGCGACGACAGGCGACGCGGCGCCGCCGCGGCCGACGCAGTCGCGGCCGGTGCGTCCCGGGCCGGCGAGGAACGAGCTCGACGGCCACGGTCCACCCCGCTGCTCGGCCCGCCGGCCGAGCAGGAGCCGCCGGAGGTCTTCGAGCCGCGCGAGCCGCCCGAGCTGCCCGAGCTGCCCGAGTGGGAGCGAAAGGTCGCCTCGACCCTCGCGTTCGTCCGGCGGCGGCTGACCGGCGACATCGAGGTGGACGAGTTCGGCTTCGACCCCGAGCTCACCGAGAAGGTTCTGCTTGCCGCGCTCCGGCCGCTCTACGACAGGTACTTCCGGGTCGAGGCGCGGGGGCTGGAGAACATCCCGTCGGTGGGCGGTGCCCTGGTCGTCGCCAACCACTCGGGGACCATCCCGCTGGACTCGATCATGACCCAGATCGCCCTGCTGGACCACCACCCGGCGCACCGGCACCTGCGGACGCTGGGCGCCGACCTCGTGTTCCAGACGCCGATCGTGAGCGCGCTGGCCCGCAGGACGGGTACGACGCTGGCGTGCAACGCCGATGCCGAGCGGCTGCTCGGCAAGGGTGAGCTCGTCGGGGTCTGGCCGGAGGGGTTCAAGGGCATCGGCAAGCCGTTCTCCGAGCGCTACAAGCTGCAGCGGTTCGGCCGCGGTGGCTTCGTGTCGGCTGCGCTGGAAGCGGGGGTGCCGATCGTCCCCTGCTCGATCGTGGGCGCCGAGGAGATCTACCCGATCATCGGCAACGTCAAGACGCTGGCCCGGCTGCTGGGTCTGCCCTACGTGCCGGTGACGCCCACCTTCCCCTGGCTGGGCCCGCTCGGCGCGATCCCGCTGCCGAGCAAGTGGATCATCGAGTTCGGCGAGCCGGTCCCCACCGACGGCTACGACGCCGGCGCCGCCGACGACCCGATGCTCGTCTTCAACCTCACCGACCAGGTGCGCGAGACCATCCAGCACACGCTGTACCGCCTGCTCATGGCCAGGAAGTCGATCTTCTTCTGACGGTGGTCAGCAGGTGGTGAGCGGCGGCAGCGGCAGGCAGACCTCGGGTGGTGACGACGGCGTCGCCGACGCGGACGGCAGCGGCGGGGCGCCGGTGACCGGCCCGGTGCCGCCGCCCCCCGGGCTGCCGGTGGGCAACGGGAGCGGGACGCTCGGGGTCGCCACCGGGACCCCGGCCGTCGGCAGCGGGGTCGTCGAGGCGGCCGTACCGGCGCCCGCGCCCGGGAGGCTGCCCCCGCGCGCTCCGGTGCTGCCGGTCGCCGCCGGACCACCGGATGTGCCGCCGGCGCCGCCGCCCACCGCGCCGACGACGCCCGTCACCCCGTCGATCGCGGCCGGGCCGGAGGCAGCGACGTCGCGCTGGCCCTGGCCCGCAGCCCGGCGGGCGGCCCCGGCCGTGCTGCCGGGCAGACCGGCAGCCGGGTCGATCACCGAGCCGCCGTCGCGACCGCCGCCGGCAGGGGCTGTCGACGCGACGCCGGCCGTGGTGCCGAGGATGCTCATGGCCTGCTGCTCGATGTCCGACAGCCGGGCGGCGAGGGTGCGCAGCTGCACCCGCAGCTCCGACCCCAGCAGCGGCAGCAGGTCGTCGAGCCGGTCCTGCTGCTGGGCGAGGAAGCGCGCAAGGAGCCGCATCGGCTCGGCGTCGCCGGTGTCACGGTAGGCAGCCGTGAGGTCGGTGACGGCCCCGGCCAGCGCGCTTTCCATGTCGGTGAGCGCCGTTGCCAGCCGGGCCCTGGTCGCCGGCGTGGTGCTGCCTTGGCCGGCCGCCAGCGCCTCCGCCTCCCCGAGCCGGGTCCCGGCCTGCTCCAGCAGCTCGCGGCCCCTCGCCACGTCACCGCGCGCCAGCGCCAGCTGCACGTTCTCGACCTGACGCTTGAGGCCGTACAGCGAGTCGCCGGGGAGCGCCCTGGTGCTCGCGGCGGCGGCACCGACCCCGGCCACCACGGAGGTGACCGCCACGGCGGCGACGGCCTGCCTGACCCGGTGTGACGCCCTCCGGTTCTCCTCGACGACGACCGCAGCGGGACGCCGTCCAGCTGGCCGGGAGGAGGCCTCGGCGACCAGGAGGGCTCGCAGGTCGGAGCGGAAGCCGTCGCGCGGCCGGACGAGGGCGGGTGCGAGCCCGGCAGCCAGGGCGACCAGCGACGCAAGCTCGGCGCCGGCGGCGGGCGTGCGTGCCCTGCCGCCGTCCAGCAGCGCTTGCAGGTCCTCGGCCGCGCGCCGCTGCGACGGCAACGTCACGGTCACCGTGACTGTCATCTGAGGACCCCCCTCCTGTCGTGGCACCGACCGGCACGCGCTCGCCGGGCGACCTGACAACGACGACCCGTGACAGGGGTTACGGGTGGTGTGGGGGAGATCATCCGGCCGGCTCCGGAAGCAGCTTCGCCAGTGCCCGGACCGCTCGTAGCTGCAGCTGCTTGACCGCTCCCTCGGACCTGGCCATGACTCCGGCGGTCTCGGCCAGGGTGAGGCCCTGCAGGAAGCGCAGCACGATGCACTCCTGCTGCTCCGGCTTGAGCTGCTTCACGGCGTCCAGGAGGGCGGCGTTCTGCATCCGGTCCAGGACCTCCTGCTCGATGCCGCCGTCAGCCCGGTCGGCATCGAGCATGTCCGCGGTGGTGACCTCCAGCTTGAACCGGCTGGACTTCACGTGGTCGGTGACCAGGTTGCGCGCGATCGTGGTGAACCAGGCGCCGATGTCCTTGCCGGTGTAGGTGAACGTGTCGATCCGGCGCAGCGCCCGGAGGAACGTCTCGGAGGTGAGGTCCTCCGCCAGTGCGTGGGACCCGACCCGGTAGTAGAGGTAGCGGTAGATCTGGTCCACGTAGCTGTCGTAGACGAGCCCGAACGCCTCGGCGTCGCCCTGCTGGGCCAGGGCCACCAGCCCGGCGACGCGCGACCGCTCCGCGTCGTCCCCGTCGCCCCCGGTGTGGCCGTAGCCGCCGCCCGGCAGGGTCCCCGCCCCGGTGGCGGCCATCGCGAGGACGGGCGCACCGCGCACCGCAGGTGCCGCGGCGGCGTGCACCAGGGCGCGGAGGTCGGCGAGTGCGACGGTGAGGGGCGGCAGCACCCGCACGATCGGCCCCCAATCTCGTGCCGCCACGGCAGGCGGCTGGCCGGCAGATACCCGAGGCGAGGGTGTGACGAACGTCTCGGAGTCCGGCCCGACGGTAGCCGGGCGCGGCATTATCGGCCAAATCAGCCGCATACACCCCATACGACGGGCCGCGGAGCGCCCGGCGGGCGCGCGCCCGGCCCGCGCTGTCAGCGGGTCCGGCGGCGGGCCGAGGCCGCCGCCAGTGCTCCGGCCAGGGCGCCCGCGGCGGCGGCGGCGGGGACGCCGACCTGCATCGCCTTGCGCCCGGTGCGGTAGTCGCGGACCCGCCAGCCGTGCTCGCGGGCGTGCGCCCGCAGCTTCGCGTCCGGGTTGATCGCGCAGGGGTGCCCGACCAGGGACAGCATCGGGATGTCGTTGGCCGAGTCGGAGTAGGCCGAGCAGCCGGCCAGCTCGAGGCCCTCCCGGTCGGCCAGCGCCGTCACCGCCTCGGCCTTTGCCGCGCCGTGCAGGATCTCGCCGACCAGACGTCCGGTGTAGACGTCGTCGACGGTCTCCGCGACGGTGCCGAGGGCGCCGGTGAGGCCGAGCCGCCGGGCGATGACGGTGGCCACCTCGACGGGGGTGGCCGTGACAAGCCAGACGCGCTGGCCGGCGTCGAGATGCATCTGGGCCAGCGCGCGGGTCCCGGGCCACACCTTGGCGGCCATCACCTCGTCGAAGACCTCCTCGCCGATGCCGGTGAGCTCGGCGACGGTGTGCCCGGCCGCGAAGGACAGGGCGGTCTCGCGCGCCTCGTGCACGTCGTCCAGGTGCTCGCTGCCGACGACCCGGAACCGCGCCTGCCGCCAGGCGAACCGCCCGATGTCGCGCGCGGTGAAGAAGTCCCGCCGGTACAGGCCCCGCGCCAGGTGGAAGATCGAGGCACCCTGCATGACCGTGTTGTCGACGTCGAAGAACGCTGCGGCGCGGGGGTCCGAGGCGACCTGGACGGAGGGCTCCACCTCCGCCGCAGCCGCGGAGGCGCGGCCCGCGGCAACGGCGTCGGCGCCGACACCGGTGCGCTGCGCCGCCATGACACCACCCTAGGGGCCAGGCACCCCGGCAGGGCTGTGCCAGACTGCGCCGATGGCCGGCTCCGAGCGTGCCAACCTGGCGGATCTCGTCCGGGCCGCCGCAGCCCGCCGCCCCGAGGCCGTCGCCCTGGTCCATCTCTCCGGATCCGCCGACCGCACGACAGTCACCTGGGACGCGCTGGACGCCGACGTCGAGGCAACCGCGGCAGGGCTGGTCTCCGAGCTCGGCCTGCGCAGTGGGGCCCGGGTCGCGCTGGCGCTCGGGTCGTCGCCGGGCTTCGTCACCGCCTACTTCGCCGTGCTGCGCGCCGGGCTCGTCGCCGTACCGCTGAACACCGGCTACACCGCTCCCGAGCTCGCGCAGCTGCTGCACGACGCGGACGCCGACGTGGTCCTCTGCGACGACTCGACGCAGGCAGTCGTCGAGGAGGCCGTCGCAGGAACCCACCGGGCGCTCGTCGACCCGGCCGGGCTGGACTCGGTGACGGCGGCCGGACGCGGTCACCGTGCCGAAGGGGGAGGCCGGGGCGGCGAGGACCTCGCCGTGCTCCTGTTCACCTCGGGCACCAGTGGCCGGCCGCGGGGTGCGATGCTCAGCCACCGCGCGCTGCTCGCGAACCTCGACCAGTGCCGACGGCTGGAACCGGCACCGATGACCGAGGACGACGTGGTGCTCCTCGTCCTGCCGCTGTTCCACGTCTACGGGCTCAACACCGGGCTCGGGATGGTGGCCGCCACCGGGGCCACCGGTGTCCTCGTGGAGCGCTTCGACCCCGTCGCCACCGCCGCCGTGGTCCGGGACGAAGGAGTCACGAACGTGCCCGGAGCGCCGCCGATGTACCTCGGGTGGTCGGCGGCGGGTCAGCTGGACTCCCTGCGCGGAGCGCGGCTGCTGGCGTCGGGGGCCTCACCGCTGCCGCCGGCGGTCCAGGACGAGGTGCGCGCGGGGTCCGGCCGCCCGGTGCACGAGGGCTACGGCCTCACCGAGGCCGCACCGGTCGTGACCAGCACCCTCGCATCGACCCGGCTCAAGCCCGGGTCGATCGGCCGGCCGGTGCCCGGCGTCGAGGTCCGGCTCGTCGACGACGACGGCTCGGCTGCCGGACCGGGCGACCCGGGGGAGGTCGTCGTCCGCGGCGACAACCTGTTCTCCGGCTACTGGCCGGACGGCTCGGGCGGCCCCGGCGAGGACGGCTGGTGGGCGACCGGCGACGTGGCCTACGCCGACGACGACGGTGACCTGTTCCTCGTGGACCGGCGCGTCGAGCTGGTGCTCGTGAGCGGCTTCAACGTCTACCCGCGCGAGGTCGAGGCGGCCCTGGTCGAGCACCCGGACGTCGTGGAGGCGGCCGTGATCGCCGTACCCCACCCGTACACCGGGCAGGCGGTCAAGGCCTTCGTCGTCCCCCGGGCCGGGGCCGGGCTCACGGCGGCCGATGTTCGCGAGCACGCCGCGACCCGGCTGGCCCGTTTCAAGCGGCCCGCCGAGGTCGAGGTCGTCGACCAGCTGCCGCACTCCGCGACCGGCAAGGTCGCGAAGGGACGCCTGCGGGCCCGCGACGTGGCGGGGCTGGAGTGACAGACGTCCGCGGCCCCCGGGTCACGCTGATCGGCAAGCCCGGCTGCCACCTGTGCGACGAGGCGCGCGAGGTCGTGGCCCGGGTGACAGCCGAGCTGGGGGAGACGTTCGAGGAGCTGGACATCCTCGACGACCCGGACCTGCGGGCCCGTTACTCCGAGGAGATCCCGGTCACCCTCGTCGACGGCCGGCAGCACGACTTCTGGCGGGTGTCCGCCGACCGCCTCCGCGCCGCCCTGCTGACGGACCCGAGTTGATCACGCAAGCGTGATCAACTGGGGCTGACCGTGGCATGCAGGCCACTGTCAACCCGAGATGATCACGTAAGCGTGATCAACTCGGGGATGCCGGGCCGGGCCGGGCGGGTGGATCGCGGGGCGCCGGACGCTCACTTTGTGCTCCCGTTCACAAGCGCATAGCCTGGCGGGCGCCCGGTGGCAGCCAGTCGTGGAGCGGTCCCGCCCAGCACGTCACCGGCGGATGGAGTCCCGTGACCAGCCCAGACGTGCACGCGCACCGCCCCGGCGGCGGCCGTGCGGTCCGCGACGGGCAGCGGCGCACCGGCCGCCAGGGCATCCCGGAGGCCACCGTCGCCCGGCTGCCGATCTACCTGCGCGCGCTGGGGACGCTCGGCGACGAAGGGGTCTCGACGGTCAGCTCGGAGGCGCTCGCGGCCGCCGCCGGGGTCAACTCGGCCAAGCTGCGCAAGGACCTGTCCTACCTCGGCTCCTACGGCACGCGCGGCGTCGGCTACGACGTCGACTACCTCGTGTACCAGGTCTCGCGCGAGCTCGGCCTGACCCAGGACTGGCCGGTGGTGATCGTCGGGCTCGGCCACCTCGGGCACGCGCTGGCCAACTACGGCGGCTTCACCACCCGCGGCTTCGCCATCAGGGCCCTCGTCGACAACGACCCGGCGATCGTCGGGACCGAGGTCGGCGGCCTGGTGGTCGAGTCGCTGGACCGGCTCGAGCACGTCGTCGAGAGCCTGTCGGTGACCATCGGAGTCATCACGACGCCGGCGGCGGTCGCCCAGGAGGTCTGCGACCGCCTGGTGGCCGCGGGAGTCGGCAGCGTCCTCAACTTCGCGCCCAGCGTCCTCGTGGTGCCGGAGCACGTCGAGGTCCGCAAGGTCGACATGTCCATCGAGCTGCAGATCCTCGCCTTCCACGAGCAGCGCAAGGTGTCGCCCGAGCTCACGCCCGACCTGGCCCGGGTGGTCGGCAAGTGAGCACCCTGGTGGTGGGGCTGTCGCACCGCACCGCGCCGGTCGACCTGCTGGAACGGGCCGTGCTGGCGCCGGACGCCGTCACCAAGCTGCTCGACGACGTGCTCGGCAGTGACCACGCGTCGGAGTCGCTCGTGCTGTCGACGTGCAACCGGGTCGAGGTCTACGCCGAGGTGGACAAGTTCCACGGCGGCCTGAGCCAGGTCTCCGAGCTGCTGGCCCGCCGGGCCGGGGTCGAGCTCGACGAGCTCACGCCGAACCTCTACGTGCACTACGAGGACCGGGCGGTCGCACACCTGTTCTCCGTCGCCTGCGGGCTCGACTCGATGGTCGTGGGCGAGACCCAGGTCCTCGGCCAGGTCCGGGCGGCCCTGCGTACCGCCCAGGACGCCGGCAGCGTCGGCGGAGCGCTGGGCGCGCTCGCCCAGCAGGCGCTCCGGGTGGGGAAGCGCGCCCGCAGCGAGACCGGCATCGACAGGGCCGGTCGTTCGCTTGTCACCGCCGGCCTGGACCAGGCCGCGCTCGTCCTCGGACGGCTCGACGGAGTCTCGGTCCTGGTGGTGGGGGCCGGGGCCATGAGCGCGCTGGCCGCGACGGCCGTGGTCCGGTCCGGCGCCTCCCGGGTCGTGGTCGCCAACCGCACCCTCGAGCGCGGCGTGCGGCTCGCGGAGTCTGTCGGCGGGACCGCGCGGCCGTGGGCCGACCTTCCCGCCGCACTGGCCGAGGCTGACCTGGTCGTGTCCTGCACCGGGGCGGTCGGGCACGTGCTCGACGCCGGGCTGCTCGGCCCGGTGGCTCGCCGTCGGGCCGACGGCGACCGGTCGCTCGTCGTGCTGGACCTCGCCCTGCCGCGCGACGTCGACCCGGCCGCCCACGACCTCGACGGCGTCACCGTCGTGGACCTGGAGGCGCTCGCCGCGACCCTCGCCACGTCGGAGCACGTGGCCGACGTCGAGGCCACTCGCGGCATCGTCGCGGAGGAGGTGGCCGCCTTCCTCGGCTGGCAGCGCGCCGTGAGCGTGGCTCCGACCGTCGTGGCGCTCCGGGCCATGGCCGACGCTGTCGTGCAGGCCGAGCTGGTCCGGCTGGCGGGCCGGCTGCCCGGCCTGGACGCGCGGGCCCGGGCCGAGTTCGAGCAGACCGTGGCCCGGGTGGTCGACAAGCTGCTGCACGCACCCACCGTGCGGGTGAAGCAGCTCGCCGAGGAGCCGGGCGGCCAGGCGTACGCCGATGCCCTGACCCGACTGTTCGACCTCGACCCGAAGGCCGTCGAGGCCGTGACGAAGGTCGGCGACGACGGGGAGCCCGCATGAGCGACGCGACCGCTCCGCTCCGGCTCGGGACCCGCCGCAGCGCGCTCGCACTCGCGCAGGCGCAGCGGGTCGCTGACGACCTCGTCGCCCGCACCGGCCGAGCCGTCGAGCTGGTCCACGTGACGACGTACGGCGACACCTCCCGCGACGCCCTGTCCCAGATCGGCGGGACCGGCGTCTTCGTGTCCGCCCTGCGCGAGGCCCTGCTGGCGGGCGACGTCGACCTCGCGGTCCACTCCCTCAAGGACCTGCCGACGAAGCCGGCCGACGGGATCGCGCTGGCCGCCGTCCCCACCCGGGAGGACGCGCGGGACGTCCTGATCGCCCGCGACGGCCTCACCCTCGGGGAGCTCCCCGCGGGCTCGACCGTCGGCACCGGCTCGCCGCGCCGGGCCGCCCAGGTCCGCGCCCTCGGCCTCGGGCTCGAGGTCGTCGATGTGCGTGGCAACGTCGACACCCGCCTGCGGCTCGTCGCCGACGGCCGGGTGGATGCCGTGGTCCTGGCCCGCGCCGGGCTGGCCCGGCTCGGCCGCCTGGACGAGGTCACCGAGACCCTCGACCCGATCCAGGTGCTGCCCGCCCCTGGCCAGGGCGCTTTGGCGATCGAGTGCCTCATGCCGCACGATGGCTCGGGCAGGCCCTCCGAGCTGCTCGACCTGCTCGGCACCCTCGACGACGCCGTGACCCGGCTCGTCGTGGACGCCGAGCGAACCCTGCTCGCCACTCTGGAAGCCGGCTGCTCGGCCCCTGTCGGGGCCTACGGCGAAGCCGCCGACCCGGAGCCCGGCGAGCTTGTCCCCGAGCTGTACCTGCGTGCCGTCGTCAGTGCTGTCGACGGGACCGCGCAGGTACGGCTGTCCGCCACCGGACCTCTCGACGAGGCCTCACGGATCGGTCGCGACCTCGCGACCGAGCTGCTCGCCGAAGGTGCGGCCGATCTCATGTGGGAGCGCGTCCAGTGACCCGCCCGAACACCAGTCCGAGCACCGGCCGCCGTGCCGGTACCGCCAAGAAGAAGCCGGCCAAGCCCGTTGGCAGAGTTGCCTTCGTCGGCGCCGGCCCCGGGGACCCGGAGCTGCTGACGGTCCGCGCCGTCGAGCTGCTCTCCCGCGCCGACGTCGTGGTCACCGAGTCGCAGGACTCGGCGTTCGTGGCGCGCTTCTGCCGACCGGAAGTCGAGGTCGTCGACGGCTCGCTCGGCGACGACGGCCAGCCGCTGAGCCACGCGGTCCGCGCCCGGCTGGTGGTGAAGGCGGCCAAGTCCGGCGGGCTCGTCGTCCGGCTGCTCGACGGCGACCCGTTCCTCTACGCCACGGGGTCCGAGGAGGCTGCCGGCTGCGCGAAGGCAGGCATCACCTTCGAGGTGGTCCCGGGCGTCTCCTCGATAGCGGCGGTCCCGGCCTACGCCGGCATCCCGCTGACGTCCGCCAAGCACCGCGAGGTCCGGGTGGTCAACGTTGCCGAGGGCGGCGTGGACTGGGCGTCGTTGGGCGCGGGCAGCGCCACGCTGGTGCTGCTGTCCGCGACCCACGTCATCGGCGATGTCGCGAAGGCGCTGATCGCCGCCGGCCGGGCACCGGAGACACCGGTGGCCATGACCAGGCTCGGCACCACCACCGAGCAGAGGACGGTCACCTCGTCGCTGGAGCGGGTCGCGGCCGAGGTCAAGGCGGCCAAGCTCAACCCGCCCACGATCACCGTCGTCGGCGACACGGTGCCGATGCGGGAGCAGCTGTCCTGGTTCGAGACCAAGCCGTTGTTCGGCTGGCGGGTCCTGGTGCCCCGCACCAAGGAGCAGGCAGGCGCCCTGTCCGAGCAGCTGCGCGCGGCCGGTGCGGTGTCCGAGGAGGTCCCGACCATCGCGGTCGAGCCGCCCCGGACCCCGCAGCAGATGGAGCGGGCGATCAAGGGCCTGGTGACCGGCCGTTACGAGTGGGTCGCGTTCACCTCGCGCAACGCGGTCAAGGCCGTGCGCGAGCGGTTCGAGGAGTACGGCCTGGACGCGCGGGCGTTCGCCGGCATCAAGGTCGCCACCGTCGGCGAGCAGACCGCGGCCGACCTGCTGGCATGGGGGATCAAGCCCGACCTCGTGCCCAGCGGCGAGCAGTCCGCCGCCGGTCTGCTCGAGGACTGGCCGCCGTACGACCCGGTGTTCGACCCGATCGACCGCGTCTTCCTGCCGCGCGCGGACATCGCCACGGAGAACCTCGTGGCGGGCCTGGTCGAGCGGGGCTGGGAGGTCGACGACGTCACGGCCTACCGCACGGTGCGCGCCGCGCCGCCGGCGGCTCCGATCCGTGAGGCCATCAAGTCCGGCGGCTACGACGCCGTCGTGTTCACCTCGTCCTCCACCGTGCGCAACCTGGTCGGCATCGCCGGCAAGCCGCACACGACGACGGTGATCGCCTGCATCGGTCCCGCCACCGCGAAGACGGCCGAGGAGCACGGCCTGCGCGTCGACGTCCTGGCGCCGTCGCCGTCGGTCGTCGAGCTGGCCGGCGCCTTGTCGGACTACGGCGCGAGCCTGCGCACCTCTGCCGTGGCGGCCGGAGAGCCGGTGCTGCGTCCGTCGCAGAAGCGCGCCACCGCCCGCCGGAAGGCGACGTAGGGGACCGGCGGATGACTGACGCCCGCTTCCCCGCCGGTCGCCCCCGCCGGTTGCGCAGCACCCCGGCGATGCGCTTGCTGGTGGCGCAGACCAGGCCGGCGCCGGCCGACCTGGTGCTGCCCCTGTTCGTCCGCGAGGGCCTGACTGATCCGGCCGGGATCACCTCGATGCCGGGCGTCGTGCAGCACTCCCGCGACTCGTTGCGCAAGGCGGCGGTGGAGGCCGTGCGGGCGGGAGTCGGTGGGCTGATGCTCTTCGGCGTGCCGGAGCGCCGTGACGCCACCGGGAGCGGTGCCACCGACGACGACGGGATCCTCAACGTCGCGATCCGGGACGTCGTCGCCGAGGTCGGCGACAGCACTGTCGTCATGAGCGACCTCTGCCTGGACGAGTTCACCGACCACGGGCACTGCGGGGTGCTCGCCCCAGGAGTCAACGGAGTCGACAACGTCGACAACGATGCGACCCTCGTGCGCTACGCCGAGATGGGGCTGGCCCAGGCCGCGGCCGGGGCGCACGTCCTCGGTCTGTCCGGGATGATGGACGGCCAGGTCGGCGTGGTCCGCTCGGCGCTGGACGCCGACCGGTTCACCGGCACCGCGATCCTCGCGTACACCGCGAAGTACGCCTCCGCCTTCTACGGGCCGTTCCGGGAGGCCGTCGAGTCGACCCTGCAGGGGGACCGGCGCGGCTACCAGCAGGACCCGGCCAACGGCGACGAGGCGCTGCGGGAGCTGGCGCTGGACCTGGCCGAGGGCGCCGACATCGTCATGGTCAAGCCGGCCCTCCCGTATCTCGACGTGCTGCGTCGGGTCGCCGACGAGGCCTCCCGGCACGGTGTCCCCGTAGCTGCCTACCAGGTGTCCGGTGAGTACGCGATGGCCGAGGCAGCGTTCGCCCGCGGCTGGCTCGACCGGGAGCGCACCATCGTCGAGACCTTGACCTCGGTCCGCCGCGCCGGCGCCGGCATCGTCCTGACCTACTGGGCCGTCGAGGCGTCGACGATGCTGCGGGACGGTCGATGACCTACCCCTACGACGCGCCGGCGTCGGACGCGCTGATGCGGCGCGCGCGCACGGTGACCCCCGGCGGCGTGAACTCGCCGGTCCGGGCGTTCCGCGCCGTCGGCGGCACCCCCCGGTTCATGACCTCGGGGCACGGCCCGTACCTCGTCGACGCCGACGGTCGCGAGTACGTCGACCTGGTCTGCTCCTGGGGCCCGCTGCTGCTCGGCCACGCCCATCCCGTCGTGATCGACGCGGTGCACGCAGCCGTGTCGCGCGGTACGTCGTTCGGGACGCCGACCGAGGGCGAGGTAGCCCTCGCGGAGGAGATCGTGGCCCGGGTGGAGCCGGTGGAGCAGGTGCGGCTGGTGTCCAGCGGCACCGAGGCCACCATGTCCGCGATCAGGCTGGCCCGCGGCTTCACCGGCCGGACCAAGGTCGTGAAGTTCGCCGGCTGCTACCACGGTCACGTCGACTCGCTGCTGGCAGCCGCCGGGTCCGGGGTCGCGACCCTCGGGCTGCCGGACACCCCGGGGGTGACCGGCGCGTCGGCCGCCGACACCGTCGTGCTCCCGTACAACGACCTCGACGCTGTCGCCGAGGCGTTCCGGCGGCACGACGGTGAGATCGCGTGTGTCATCACCGAGGCGGCAGCGGGCAACATGGGCGTCGTCCCGCCCCGTCCGGGCTTCAACGCCGGGCTCGCGGACCTGTGCCGGGCCCACGGGGCGCTCTACGTCAGCGACGAGGTGATGACCGGCTTCCGGGTGAGCCGGGCCGGCTGGTTCGGCCTCGACGGCGTCCGCCCCGACCTGCTGACCTTCGGCAAGGTCATGGGCGGGGGCTTCCCGGCCGCCGCCTTCGGCGGCCGCGCCGACGTGATGGCCAGGCTGGCCCCGGCCGGCCCCGTCTACCAGGCTGGCACGCTGTCCGGGAACCCGGTCGCCACCGCGGCCGGCCTGGCCTCCCTGCGGCTGGCCACCGAGGAGGTCTACGCGCACGTGGACAAGGCGGCCGGCTGGCTGAGCGGGCTCGTGGACGACGCGCTGTCGGCCGAGGGCGTCCCGCACGTCGTGCAGAGCGCCGGCAGCATGTTCTCGGTCTTCTTCACGCCCGGTGCCGTGGTCGACTTCGCCGACGCACGTCGCCAGGAGTCGTTCCGCTTTCCGGCGTTCTTCCACGCCATGCTCGAGCGGGGGGTCTACCTGCCGCCCTCGGCGTTCGAGTCGTGGTTCCTGTCCTCCGCGCACGACAGCGTCGCGATGGACCGGGTTGCCGAGGCCCTCCCGCACGCTGCCCGGGCCGCCGCCCGCGCCGTCCCCGAGGAGAACACCTGATGTCCGAGACCACCGTCGTGCACGTGCTGCGGCACGGTGAGGTGCACAACCCGGCCGGGGTCCTCTACGGCCGTCTGCCGGACTACCACCTCTCCGACCTCGGGCGCGCCATGGCCGACCGGATCGCCGAGCGGATGCGCGGCGAGGACGTGACCCACGTCGTCGCGTCACCGCTCGAGCGGGCTCAGGAGACCGCCCGGCCGTCCGCCGATGCGCTCGGGCTGGAGGTCGCCGTCGACGAGCGGTTGATCGAGGCCGGCAACGTGTTCGAGGGCATGACCTTCGGTGTCGGCGACGGGTCGCTGCGCCGACCGGCCCACTGGGTGCACCTGCGCAACCCGCTGCGGCCGTCCTGGGGCGAGCCGTACGTCGAGATCGCCGAGCGGATGCTGGCGGCGATCGCGGCGGCTCGCGACGCCGCTCGCGGGCACCAGGCGCTGGCAGTCAGCCACCAGCTGCCGATCTGGACAGCCCGGTCGTTCGCCACCGGCCGCCGTCTCTGGCACGACCCGCGCAAACGCCAGTGCTCGCTCGCCTCGCTCACGTCGTTCAGCTACGAGGACGACGAGCTGGTGTCGGTGTCCTACGAGGAGCCGGCCCGCGACCTGCTGCCGGCACCGGCTGTCTCCGGGAAGAAGTTCGTCGCCGGCGCGTGATGACGACGAGCCGCAGCCACCACATCCGCCGCACGGCCGCCGGAACGCTGGCGGCCGTGCTGCTGGTCGGCGGCCTGGCCGGATGCTCCGGGAACCGGTCCGCGGTGGCGGACCAGGGCTACATCTCCGGTGACGGCACCGTCTCGACGCTCCCGGCCGCGGATCGGAAGCAACCCGTGTCGGTGAGGGGTACCCGGCTCGACGGGGGACGCCTCGACGTGCGCGACTACCGCGGTCAGGTCGTCGTCGTCAACGTGTGGGCCTCCTGGTGCCCGCCGTGCATCGCCGAGGCGCCGGACCTCGAGGGGGTGCACCGGGCCACGGCCGGTGACGGCGTGCAGTTCGTCGGCATCAACACCGACACCGACCTGGCCGCAGCTCGCGCCCACGAGCGCCGCTTCGACGTCACGTACCCCAGCATCCGGTCGGACGGCGGTCGCGTCCTGCTCGCGCTGCGTGGCTCGTTGCAGCCGAGCGCCAAACCCTCGACCCTGGTGCTGGACCGCGAGGGCCGGGTGGCCGCCCGTGTCCTCGGCAAGGTCGACGCCGCGACCCTGACCGGCCTCGTCGCCGACGTGATGCGCGAGAAGGCTTCGGCGTGAGCGGCACCATCGCCGACGGCTCGCTGCTGCTCGCGCTGCCCCTCGCCGCGCTCGCCGGCCTGGTGTCGTTCCTGTCGCCGTGCGTCCTCCCTCTCGTCCCCGGCTACCTCGCCTACACGACCGGCCTGTCCGCGGCGGAGGTCTTCGACGAGGCGCCGCGCCGCCGGGGGCGGCTGGTGCTCGGCTCCCTCCTGTTCGTCGCGGGGTTCACCTTCGTCTTCGTCAGCGCCGGAGTGCTGATCGGCGGCCTGGGGGGCTTCCTGCTGGAGAACCAGGACGTCCTGCGGCGGGTCCTCGGTGCGATCACGATCGTGCTCGGCCTGTCGTTCATCGGCCTCCTGCCCTGGCTGCAGCGCGATCTGCGCCTGGACCGCAAGCCTGCTGTCGGTCTGCTCGGCGCCCCGGTGCTCGGCATGGTGTTCGGCCTCGGCTGGTCGCCGTGCCTCGGTCCGACGCTGGCAGCGGTGTTCGCACTGGGCCTCGGCGAGGGCACGGCGGCGCGCGGCGGGGTCCTCGCGGTGGCCTACTGCCTCGGGCTCGGCCTGCCGTTCGTGCTGGCTGCGCTGGCCTTCGGCCGGGCGATGACTGTCTTCGGCTGGTTCAAGAGGCACTACCTCGCCGTGATGCGCACGGGCGGCGGACTGCTCGTCGTCATCGGCATCCTGCTGGTCTCCGGAGTGTGGGACACCTGGGTCGCGTCCCTGCAGGTCTGGGTCAACGGCTTCACCGTGGCGGTGTGAGCGCGCCGTGACGGACATCATGAGCAGCGCTCCCTCGCGGGACCTGCCGCCGGAGCCACGCCCGCCGGCGCTGCAGCCGGTCGAGCTGGGGCGCTGGGCCTGGCGGCAGCTGACCTCGATGCGCACGGCGCTGCTGCTGCTGTTCCTGCTGGCCCTGGCTGCGGTGCCAGGTTCGCTGGTCCCGCAGCGCAGCATCGATGCCGCCCGGGCTGCCCAGTTCGCCGAGCAGCACCCGTCCCTGGCCCCGTGGTACGACCGGCTGTCCCTGTTCAACGTCTACTCCTCGCCGTGGTTCGCGGCGACCTACCTGCTGCTGTTCGTCTCCCTGGTGGGCTGTGTCCTGCCGCGCAGCCGGCTGCACCTGCGCGCCGCGCTGGCGCGTCCGCCGCGGGCGCCGCGGCACCTCTCGCGGCTGCCCGTCCACGAGTCGACGACCAGTGCCGCCGGCCCCGACGAGGTGCTGGACCGGGCCCGGCGTGAGCTGCGGGCACGGAGGTTCCGCGTCGATGTGGCGGACGGCGCGGTGTCGGCCGAGCGGGGGCACCTGCGCGAGACCGGGAACCTGGTGTTCCATGTCGCGCTGCTCCTCCTGCTCCTTGCTGTCGCGTTCGGCCACCTGGCCGGGTACAGGGCCAACGTGCTGGTCGTGGAGGGTCAGGCCTTCTCCAACACGATCTCGGCCTACGACACCTGGTCGCCGGGCCCCCTCGCCGACGAGGGGTCGCTGGCGCCGTTCACGGTGTCGCTTCGCGACCTGGCGGTCCGCTACCAGCGGGACGGGATGCAGGCCGGCGCACCGCGCGATTTCCAGGCGCGGGTCCGCTACACCGCATCCCCCGGCGCACCGTCGCGCAGCTACGACCTGCGGGTGAACCACCCGCTGAAGGTCGACGGCGTCAAGGTGTTCCTGCTCGGCAACGGCTACGCCCCGGTGTTCACCGTGCGCGACCGGGACGGCCAGGTCGTCAGCCGTGGACCGGTGCCCTTCCTGCCGAGGGACGGAAACCTCACCTCGGTCGGCGTGGTCAAGGTCACCGGCACCTCGCCGCAGATCGGCTTCGACGGCATGTTCCTGCCGACCGCCGTCATCGACCAGGACGGGCCGCACAGCACCTACCCCGGACTGCGCCTGCCCCGCGCCCTGCTCAGCGTCTGGACCGGGGACCTCGGCGTCGACGCCGGCACGCCACAGTCGGTGTACAGCCTTCAGAAGGACGGCCTGACCCAGGTGCGGGGGGACAACGGCCGCAAGCTCGTCGTGGGCCTGGCCCCGGGCTCGTCGGCCACGCTCCCGACCGGGGAGACGATCACCATGGACGGCGTCCGCCGCTGGGCCTCGCTGCAGGTGGCCCGCGACCCGGGGGCCGGCCCGGCGCTCGGGGCCGCGGTGCTCGCGCTCGCCGGTCTGATGGGCTCGCTGTTCGTGCGGCGCCGCCGCGTCTGGGTGCGGGTCGGCCCGGCCGAGGGCGGGCGTACGCTCGTCGAGGTGGCGGGGCTGTCGCGCACCGAGGGCGAGGGCGGCGACGGTCTCGCCGACGAGCTGCGTGCCCTGGTCGCTGCGATCGGGGCCGGACCGGAGGACGGGGCAGGTGCTTCAGGTGACCGCTGAGTCGCTGGCCGGGGTGAGCAACAACCTGCTCTACTCCGCGATTGTCGTCTACGCCGTCGCGATGTACTGCTACGCAGCCGAGCTGGCGTTCGGCACGCCGCGGCGACAGCGGCGAGCGGCCCCTGTCGCGGCCGACGTGCGGGAGCTGGCCGGCGTAGGGGCCGCCACCGGCTTCGGCGAGGAGACCGCGGCCGCGCGCGGACCGGACGACGACGGTGCGGCACGCACCGCGCGCGCCGACCGGATCGGCCGGGTCGCGGTCTCCCTCACCGTCCTGGCGTTCCTGCTGCACGGCGGTGCAGTGCTTGCTCGCGGGCTGGCCGCGCAACGGCCACCGTGGGGAAACATGTACGAGTTCTCGACTGCGGGCGCGCTGGCAGTCACCGCCAGCTTCCTGGTGCTGCTCAGCCGGCGGCCGGTCCGCTACCTCGGCACCTTCGTCGTGCTGCCGGTGCTGCTGACGCTGGGGCTGGCGGTCGCCGTCCTGTACACCGAGTCGGCCCAGCTGGTGCCGGCGCTGAAGTCGGTGTGGCTCGTCATCCACGTGACCGCGGCGATCATCGCGTCGGGCATCTTCACGATCGGCTTCGCCCAGTCGGTCTGCTTCCTGGTGCAGGAGCGCCGTGAACAGGTGCCGGCCGAGAGCCGACAGCCGTCGTTCATGGACCGGCTGCCGTCGGCCGCGGTGCTGGACCGCTCGGCGTACAAGATGCACGCGTTCGCCTACCCGGTCTGGACCTTCGCCGTCATCGCCGGCGCCATCTGGGCCGAGAACGCCTGGGGTCGCTACTGGGGCTGGGACCCCAAGGAGACTTGGGCGTTCATCACCTGGCTGGTCTACACGACCTACCTGCACGCCCGCGCCACCGCGGGCTGGAAGGGTCGCCCGGCGGCCTACCTCGCGGGACTCGGCTACGCGACCTTCCTGTTCAACTACCTGGTCGTGAACATCTGGCTGGTGGGCTTCCACTCCTACGCCGGCGTCGGCTGAGCGACAGCCGACCCGGTCCGCTGTCGCTGCCCGTCAGCGCAGCTAGGGAGCAGTCGCGAAGGCGAGAACGAACCGGGCGCCGGCACCGGCACCGTCGCCGTTGCTGGACGTGACCCGGACCGACCCGCCGTGCCGGTCGACGATGTCGGCGACGATGGCCAGGCCAAGCCCGGTGCCCCCGGCGTCGCGGGTGCGCGCCTCGTCCAGGCGCGCGAACCGCTCGAACACCACCGTGCGGTCATCGGGGCGGATGCCCGGACCGTCGTCGCCGACCGCGACCTCGCTCACGCCGTTGTGCTCGCCGCAGGCGAAGGTGACCCTGGTGCGGGCGTGCCGTTCGGCGTTTGCGGCGAGGTTGCGGATCGCCCTGGTGAGCTGACGCGGGTCGCCCACGGTCCGTGCCGCGGCGACGGCGCTGGTGTCGACCTGCACGCGGCCGCGCTCGCGCAGCGCCCTCGCCTCGTCGAGGACGAGGTCCTCGAGGTCGACCGTCTCGGCCCTGCGTCCCAGCGTCCCGGACTCGGCTCGGGCGAGGAAGAGCAGGTCGTCGACGAGCTCCTGGAGCTCGATGGTGTCCGACAGCAGCAGTGCGTCCGCGCCGTCGCTGCCCTTCGCCGCGGCGAGGCCCAGCTCCAGCTCGGAGCGCATCCTCGTCAACGGGCCGCGCAGCTCGTGCGAGGCGTCGGCGACGAACCGTCGCTCGCGCTCGGTCGCCTGCTCGACCCGGTCGAGCATCTCGTTCATCGTCCGGGCCAGCATCGAGATCTCGTCGTGGGTGTCCGGGACAGGAACCCGCCGGTCCAGCCGCGTCCCCTGGATCGACGCGACCTCGGCGCGGATCGACTCCACCTCGCCCAGTGTGCGCCCGGTGAGCCACCAGACCAGCGCCGCCAGCAGGACGATGACGAGCGGGATCGCGCCCGCCAGCAGCCAGGCCAGGATCTGGACGCTCTCGTTGACGTCGTCCAGGTTCTTGCCGACCACGAGGGTGAGGGCGCCGACCCGACGGGACAGGACCCGGTACTCACCCTCGGTCTGCCTCAGCCCGTCGACGGTACGGATCCTCGACCCGCCACGATCCGGCACCGGCGCAGCCGCGGCCCCGAGACGCACGGCGTTGGCGCTGGCCTCGACGACGCGCCCCGAGTCGTCGACCAGCTGCAGGAAGGAGTCCTCGCGGTCGCCCTCGGTGGGCAGGCCTCCCTGGTCGAAGGTGCCGGCCGCCACCGCCGGCTCGATGTTGTCCGCGCGCTGGCGGAGCGCCTCGTCGATCCCACGGGTGAGCAGGCGCTGCTGTGCAGTCACCAGTCCGACGGCGCTGACAACGAGGATGAGCGCGACGACGGCCGTGGCGATCTGGGTGATTCGCGCCCGCATCGTGGAGCCGCGCCACCTCGGGGGCCGGCGGGACGGCCGGACCGGCCGGACCCGGCTCATGTCGCCAGCCGGTAGCCGGCACCCCGAACCGTCTGGATGTCCTGACGGTCGAACGGCTCGTCGATCTTCTGGCGCAGCCGGCGGACGTACACCTCGACGATGTTGGGGTCGCCGTCGAAGTCGTACTCCCACACGCCGTCCATCAGCTCGAACTTGGCGATGACCTGACCGGCCCGGCGCATGAGGTACTCCAGCACCGAGAACTCGCGCGCGGTCAGCCGGATCTCGGTCTCGCCGCGCCAGCATCGGTGCTGGGCGGGTTCCAGCCGCAGGTCGCCGACCTGCACGGGAGGCACCGTGCCACCGGCGGAGCGCCGGAGCAGCGCGCGGACGTGGGCGACGAGCACGGGAAAGGAGAAGGGCTTGGTGACGTAGTCGTCGGCTCCGGCGTCCAGCGCCTGTGTCTCGGCGGCCTCGCCGTCCCTCGCGGTCAGCACGAGGATCGGCGTCCAGTCACCGTGCCCGCGCAACGCTCGGCACACCTCGACGCCGCTGCGGCCGGGCAGCATCAGGTCGAGGATCACGAGGTCGGCGTGGAACTCGGTGGCCTTCCACAGTCCCTCGTCACCGTCGTGGCAGACCTCGACCGAGAAGCCCTCGGCGACCAGCCCACGTCGCACGGCCGCCGCGATCCGCACGTCGTCCTCGACGACGAGGATCTTCACGGCGACCCGGGCAGCCGAGGTGGTCTCATCAGGGGACCAGCCTGCCAGCCGTACCTGACTCCCGGCTGAACCGTCGGCGGACCGGTCACCGGATTCAACCTGGCGTCAGGTGCGCGGAGCTACTTTGCGCCGCATGACACCTCGGCAGACGACCTCCGGCGGAGCCCGCCTGGCCATGCGGGCCTCGGTCCTGCTGGCGGCGGCGGGCCTGGTGGCCGGTTGCGGCGGGAGTGCGGGTCCTTCGGCCGCCCGCCCCTCGGGCACCGGTGCCGGCGCGAACCCGTCGGGACCCGCGGCCGGCTCGTCCGCTCCGTCGAGTGAGACCTCTGCGCCCTCGGGCGGTCGGCCCACCCGGGCCCGCTTCGACCCGCAGTCGTTCGGGACGCCGGGCCGCGGTCCGAACCGGTGGCTGCCGCTCGCTCCTGGCACGCAATGGGTGCGCGAGGGTGCCACCGACGTCGGGCACCGGCGGGTTCCGCACCGGGTCGTGAGCACCGTGACGAGCGTGACCAAGACCGTCGACGGCGTCCGCACCATCGCCGTCTACGACCTGGACGTCGACGCCGGGCAGGTCACCCAGGAGTCGCTGGACTACTACGCCGAGGACGACGCGGCCAACGTCTGGTACCTGGGCTCGTACACCGAGCAGGTCGAGGGCGGCCGGTACGTCTCGGTCCAGGACGCCTGGTTGGCCGGGGTCGACGGTGGCCGGCCGGGCATCCTCATGCCGGGCGAGCCCAGGACCGGCACCCCGCCGTTCTCCATCGCCCGGCCGCCCGGCGAGGACGGCGACGTGGCCCAGGTGGTGAAGACCGGGCAGCGCACCTGTGTCCCGTTCCGGTGCTTCACCGGCGTCCTCGTCGTACGGGAGGGCAAGTCGTCCGCACCGGACAACGAGTTCAAGTACTACGCACCGGGCGTGGGACAGGTCCTGAACACGCCGCGCTCGGCCAGCCAGCACCGCGACCTGGAGAAGCTCGTCAACCTCACCAGGCTCTCGGCGGCCGGCCTGGACGAGGTGAACGCCGCGGCGCTCAAGCTCGACCGGCACGCGCGCACCCAGAAGCCCAAGGTGTTCGGCGGGTCGTCCCCGGCGGCGGTCCTGTGAGTGCCGTCGGCCCCATGGTCCTGGTCGAGGGAGCCAGCAAGTCCTACGGCACCGGCGACTCCCGCACCGCCGTCCTGCACTCGGCGGAGCTCACGCTTGCGCGCGGGGAGACCACCAGCCTGATCGGGGTCTCCGGGAGCGGGAAGTCCACCCTGATCTCCCTGATGGCGGGTCTCAGCGTTCCCGACTCGGGTCGGGTCGTCGTCGGCGGTGTGGACCTGGCGAGCCTGGACGACAGCGGACGGGCCCGGCTGCGTGCCCGCCGGATCGGCATCGTGCTGCAGACCGGCAACCTGATCCCGTTCCTCACCGCCCGGGAGAACGTCGAGCTCGCGCTCGATCTCGCCGGGAACCGCCGGAGCCGCGGGCACGCCAGGGCCCTCCTCTGCGGACTCGGCCTGGGCCGTCGGTCCGAGCAGCCGTCGCGACGGCTCTCCGGCGGCGAGGCGCAGCGGGTCTCGCTCGCCGTGGCCATGGCAAACGATCCCGACGTCCTGCTCGCGGACGAGGTGGCGGGCGAGCTGGACGAGGAGACGGCCGACCAGGTGATGGACGTGATCTTCGGCGCCTGGCGGGAACGCGGGCTCACCGTGCTCTACGCGACGCACAGCGACGAGCTCGCCAGCCGGGCCCAGCGCCAGCTGCAGCTGCGCGACGGGCGGGTGAGCGCGGCATGACCGCGGTCCCCGCGATCGACCTCGAGTCGGTGTCGATGAGCTACCGGGTCGGTGGCTCCACCGTCGAGGTACTGCGGGACATCACCCTCTCGGTCGCTCCGGGCTCGACGCTCGCGGTCACCGGTCCGAGCGGCTGCGGCAAGTCGACGCTGCTCGCGGTGGTCGGCGGGCTGGAACGCCCGACCGGCGGGCGGGTGTGCGTCGGTGGGCGCGAGATCGGCTCGATGAGGGGGTCCGGCCGCGCCGAGCTGCGGCGCCGGGAGCTGGGCTTCGTGTTCCAGGTGGACAACCTGCTGCCGTTCCTCACCGCCCTCGAGAACGTCGCTCTCGGGCTCGCCCTGGTGGACCGGCACGCGGACCCGGACCGGTGCCGCGACCTGCTCGTCCAGCTCGGTCTCGGGTCGCAGCTGGACCGGCTCCCCGACCAGCTCTCCGGTGGTCAGCGGCAGCGGGTCGCCGTCGCCCGGGCGCTGGTCAAGCGCCCGGTCGTCGTCCTCGCCGACGAACCCACCGGGGCCCTGGACTCCGGCAGCTCGCGCGGCGTCATGGACCTCATGCTCGCGACCTGCGCGGAGGCAGGCGCCGCGCTTGTCGTCGTCACGCACGACCTGGAGGTCGCCGACCGGATGCAGAACACCGTCGCGCTGCACGGCGGGTCGGTCGTGCCGAGGTGGTCGAGCGCCCGTGCTGGCTAGGTACGTCGCCCGCGACCTGACGCGGAACAAGCGGCGCACGGTGACCTCGCTGGTGGGGGTGACACTGGGCGTTGCGCTCTTCTCGGCCGTGCTCTTCTTCACCGACGGGTCGAGTGCGTCCATGACCCAGCGGGCGGTGGCGCCGCTCGCCATCGACATGCAGCGCGTCCTGGCCGAGCCGCTGGGTGCCGACCTCCGCTTCACCGAGACCGTCGCCCCGGCCGGCGCGCTCGGGCGGGGTGAGACGGCCACGCTGACGCTCACCGTGCGCAACGCGGGGTCGGTGCCCGCGAACGACGTCGTGGTGAACGACGCGCCGCCGCACGGGCTCACGTACCTGCCCGGCTCGACCACGCGTGACGGCCACCCCGTGCCGGACGTCGCCGGCGGGACACCCCTCTCGCAGGGGCTGGCGAAGACCGGCCTGAACATCGGCACCGTGGGCCCGGGCCGGACCGTCCGCCTCGAGTACCGCGCCCGGGCATCGCGCGCCGTGACCGACACCTACGCGCTGCGGCTCGGGGCCACGATCTCCACCCGCGAGAGCCTGGTGCCGACCAGGGTCAACCGGCCGGCCGGACTCGCGGCGGACCGGCTCCGGACGCGCCTCCAGGCGATCCCCGGGGTGGCCGCCGCAGACTGGCTCGCCTTCGTCGACCTCCCCCCCGGTTCCCTCGCTGCTGGCGGCGACCCGATCGACGAGCCGGTGCGCGTGTTCGCGTTCGACCGCCGCTACGCGCGGCACTACCCGTCGGTGCGCCTGGTGCGAGGCGGGTTCCACTCCGGCGCCGCGTTGCTCAGCGTCGAGGCGGCACGGACTCTCGGAACGGGCGTCGGCCGGCAGGTCGAGCTGACGATCCCGGGGCGTGGCGCCTCCCTGGCGCTCCCCGTCAGCGGGGTCACAGACCTGTCGCAGGCCAGGCCGCTGTTCTACAGCCGCCAGGGCGACAACCTGGAGGAGTTCCTCTACGTCCCGAGCTCGGTCGTGGTCGACCCGGCGACGTTCCGCTCCGAGATCCTTCCCGCCTTCCGGGCCGCGACCACCGCGCGGGGCTCGGCGCTGGCCAGCCGTCCGGTCCAGGAGATCGACGTGCTCGTGCGGCGCTCGCGCCTGGTGGCCGAGCCCGGCACCGCCCTTCGACAGTCGCGGGCCGTCGCCCGCGCCGTGCGGCAGGTGGATCGTGGACCCGACTACCTGATCGACAACCTGTCGAACACCCTCGCCGTGGCCACCGAGGACGCCGCGGTGGCGAAGCGCATGTTCCTGTTCCTCGGCCTCCCGGGTGGGCTGCTCGCCGCCGTGCTCACCGCGTATGCCGGCGGCGTCCTGGCCGCGGCCCAGCGCAGGGAGCAGGCCAACCTGCGGATCCGGGGCGCAGACCGTGGCCATCTGGCACGGCTCCTCGCCTACCGCACCGTCGCCGTCGCCGGCTCCGGCTCCGTCCTCGGCACGGCCCTGGGACTGCTCTCGGTGATGCTCGTGCTCGGTCCGGCCACGCTGTTCGAGGCCTCGCTCGGACAGCTCGCCTGGTCGGCTGCTCTCGGCACGGGTCTGGGGCTGCTGGCCACGGCCCTGGCGCTCTACCTCCCGGGCCGCCGCTCGCTGCGGCTCGAGATCCAGCAGCAGCGGGGAGAGATGTCGCAAAGCCCGGTCCCCGTATGGCGGCGGTGGTACCTCGACCTGTGGTTGCTGGCGCTCGCGCTCGGCGGTGAGCTGGTCGCGCTGCGGCTGGGTGCGTTCGACACGCAGAAGGGATCGGTCTACCTCGGCCGCGCTGTCTCGATGCCCGCCTACCTGATGCTGGGACCGGTGGTGGCATGGGCCACGGGGGTCCTGCTGGTCGGCCGGGTGGTGCAGGTGTTGCTCGCCCGGACGCCGCTGCCCGCCCGCGGGCGCTTCGGTCCGCCGGTCCGCGGAGCCTTCCTGCGCAGCGTCCGGCGTCGGCCCTGGACGTCGACCGCCGGGGTGGTGACGCTCGCGCTCGTGATCGCGTTCGGGTCCGCGCTGGCCGTCTTCACCTCGACGTACGACGCGGCGAAGGCGGACGACTCCCTCTACGTGGTGGGCTCCGACATCCGCGTCACGCCACAGGTCGTGAGCATGCGGTCGCACCCGCCCGGCTATGCGACCAGGCTCCGGGTTGCCGGGGTGGCGGCCGTGACACCTGTGGTCTTCCGGCCCGAGAACTCTGTGCTCACCGGCCGCTACACCGAGGACCGTACGGACCTGGCAGCCATCGACCCGGCCTCCTTCGGCCGTACGACGACGCTCCCCGGGACGTCCTTCCTGGACGTGTCCCCCGGTGCCGCGATGTCGGCGTTGGCGAAGCAGCCGCACGGGCTGTACGTCAACGCCGACACGGCCGACGCCCTGCAGGTCGAGCCCGGCGACACGGTCGAGGTGCTGCTCGCCCGGGCGACCCCGCGGCAGGAGCTGGTGAAGCTCGAGGTGCTCGGGCTCTTCACGACCCTTCCCGGGTTCCCCGACGGGGTCGACCTGGTCGCCAACCTGCACTTCTACGAGCGTACGGTCGGGACCGCGGACGCGGACTTCTTCCTGGTCCGCACGGACCGGCCGGGTGCCGCCGCACACACCGCGGCCGCAGCCGCGCTGCGCTCCGGGCCCGGAGCGCAGGACGCGATCACGGTGGCACCCGCCGAGACGGCGCTGGACAAGGACCGATCCAGCCTGACGTCCCTGAACGTCCTCGGTCTGCTGCGTCTCGACTCGGCGTACACCATGCTGATGGCCGGTGCCGGCGTCGGCATCTTCGTGTTCGGCCTGCTGCTGGCGCGTCGCCGCGAGTACGTGACGATGAGCGCGCTCGGCATGCGGGCCGGGGAGATCCGGGCGCTCGTCGTCGGCGAGACGCTGCTGGTCACGGTTGCCGCATCGCTCGCGGGACTATCGGTCGGCACCGGCATGGCGGCACTGCTCGTGCACGTCCTGCGTCCGCTGTTCATCCTCGATCCGGGGATGACGGTCCCCGCGGGGGGGATGACGGTGCTGGTGGTCTCCGCGCTGGCTGCGGCTCTGGTCGCCGCCATGGCCGGGAGCGAGGTCCTCCGCCGGCTACGAGCGACTGAGCTGCTCCGCGAGACGTAGCGGTACCGGTCGACTCTCACGGTGTTCTCACCGTCGACCCGTGAAAGTCAGTGGGGTGACCTCCCACTCATCGATGTCCCCCGCCTCGCGTCTCGCGGCGTCCTCGGCCGCCCTTGCCGTTCTCCTCGCGCTGTCCGGTTGCGGCGGCACCAGCGGCGCGACGGGTGCCCGAGCCAGTCGCTCAGCTCCACCGTCGGCGAGCGCTACGTCGCCCTCGTCGTCGCCGGCCACCTCCACGGTCGCTCCGGTACCGGTGGAGAGCAACCCGCCGGGTGACATCCCGGACAACCTCGCCTTCGTCCGGTACACGAACGCCGCCGGGCACTACACGTTCACCCACCCCGAGGGCTGGGCGCGAACGGGCAGTGGAGCTCAGGTGCGCTTCACCGACAAGCTCAACGGCGTCACCGCGGAGAGCCTCCCGGCCAGCACGGCCCCGACGGTTTCATCGGCCCGGGCAACGGACGTGCCCCGGCTGCGGCAGAGCGTGCCGGCGTTCTCCCTGCGCGGCGTCCAGCCGGTCGCGGTCCCTGGCGGCGCCGGTGTCCGCATCGTGTTCCGGCGGAACTCCGAACCCGACCCGGTGACGGGCAAGGTGTTCCGCGACGAGGTGGAGGAGTACCTCGTCTACAGTTCCGGACGGCTGGTGCGGATGGACCTCTACGGACCGGTCGGCGCGGACAACGTGGACGCCTACCGGACCATGTCCCGAAGCCTGCGGATCCGATGACCTCCAGCCCGGTGGTGGACGCCCGTGGTCTGCACCGGTTCTTCCGGCGCGGCGGCGAGGAGGTGGCGGCGCTCCGCGACGTGTCGCTGACGGTGCTTCCGGGCGAGACCGTCGCCGTCCTCGGCCCGTCCGGGTCCGGCAAGTCGACGCTGCTGAGCCTGCTCGCCGGCCTGGACGACCCGGACGGCGGATCTGTCCGCGTCGCCGGCGAGCCGATGAGCCACCAGCCAGCAGCGATGCAGGCGCGCCTGCGCGGCCGGTCCATGGGAGTGCTGACGCAGGCCAGCGGGCTGGTGGAGCACCTCGACGTGCTGGGGAACCTGCGGCTGGCCGCCTCGTTCCGGCCCACGGTGTGGCGAACCACCGAGCTGGTCGCGCTCCTGGAGGCGGTCGGCCTCGGCTCTCGGGTCTCGGCCCGACCCTCGACGCTGTCCGGTGGCGAGACCGGCCGCGCCAACCTCGCGGTGGCGCTGGCAGGGGGGCCGACCCTCCTGCTCGCTGACGAGCCGACCGCCGAGGTGAGCCGACCCGAGGAAGCCGCCCTCCTGGACCTGCTCCGGGAGCTACGGCCGCCCGACGGAGGTGCGGTGCTGGTGACGCACTCCGACGCGGTGGCCAGGTCCGCGGACCGGGTCGTGCAGCTCGTCGACGGGAGGGTCCGGTGACCGTCCCCGGGGCGGCCGCGTACATGGTGGCGGACGGGTTGCGGATCCGCCTCGGGTCAACACAGGTGCTGACCGGGATGGACCTCGCCGTCTGGCCCGGGACGCAGCTGGCCCTGACCGGGCGCTCGGGCAGCGGCAAGACGACCCTGCTGCTCGCCCTCGCCGGGCTGATCCCGCCCACCAGCGGCCGGATCAGCTGGCCCGGGCTCGCCGCCGACCCGCTCCTGCGCCGTGGACAGATCGGGATGGTCTTCCAGGCGCCGTCGCTGATGCCGGAGCTCACCGCCCTGGAGAACGTCACCCTCCCTCTGCGGCTGCGCGGCACCGACATCGAGACCTCCCGCGCCGCCGCGAGCACGGCCCTGGCCCGGGTCGGCATGGCGGACGCCGCCGGTGCCCTGCCCGCCGAGCTCTCCGGCGGTCAGCAGCAGCGTGTCGCCGTAGCCCGGGCGCTGGCCGGCCGGCACCGCGTGGTGCTGGCCGACGAGCCGACCGGCGCACTCGACCGGGAGCACGCCCACAACGTGGTGCGGGCCCTGCTCGACGGGGTCGCGGCGACCGGTGGGGCACTCGTCCTCGCCACCCACGACCCGGAGCTGGCCGAGATGCTCGACCAGCGGCTGTCCGTAGACGAGGGCCACCTGACCGCGGGGCGCGTCTCATGAGATCCCTCGGCTGGGTCACGGGGCTGTTCCGCCGCCGCCCGTGGGAGCTGCTCACGGCAGCGGCGAGTCTTGCCCTCGCGGTCGCGTTCGTGGCCTCGCTCGGCGCGTTCGTCACGCAGAGCCGGGCCGCCCTGACGGTGCGAGCCGCCGCGTCCGTGCCCGTGGACTGGCAGGTGCAGGTCACTCCGCAGGGGGACCTGGCCGCGGTGACCCGCACGGTCGGCAAGCTCCCTGACCTGCGGGTGGTCGAGCCGGTGTCCTACGCCAAGGTCAGGTCCTTCGAGCGGACCGGGGCGGACGGGACCCGGCAGACCGGCGCCGCCTACGTCGTCGCGCTCCCTCCCTCGTACGCTCGGTCCTTCCCCGGCGTGGTGCGCCACCTGGTGGGTGCGACCGGAGGCGTACAGCTCTTCCAGCAGACCGCCGCCAACCTGGCGGCCGCGCCGGGTGACCGGTTCACCGTGCGCAGCGCCGGGACCCGGCACACGCTGACCGTGGACGGCGTCGTCGACCTGCCCTCTGCCGACTCGTTCTTCCAGGTCGTCGGACTCGCACCCGGTGCCGGCGCCACCGCACCGCCGGACAACATCGTCCTCGTCCCGGAGGCGGACTTCGCCGCCACAGTCGGCACGACCACGGTCGTGCGCCAGCTGCACGTCGGGTTCCGGCACTCCGCGCTGCCCAGCGACCCGCAGACCGCGGCGATCCTCGTCGGAAACCGCAAGAACCACCTTCAGGCCGTGGTCGCCGGCGGCGCGCTGATCGGCGACAACCTGGGGACCGGGCTGACCGCCGCCGGCGAGGACGCCCGGTATGCCGACCTGCTCTTCCTGCTGCTGGGGCTGCCCGGCCTTGCCCTGGCGGCGGTGGTCGCAGGGCTCGTCGTCGCGCTGCGCACGGCCCGACGCCGCCGCGAGGTCGCACTGCTGCGGCTGCGAGGGGCGACTGCCTTCGACCTGCTGCGCGTGGTCGGCGCCGAGGCCGCCGTCACCGCGTCGCTCGGGGCTGCGTTCGGCGTGCCGCTCGGACTCGTCGCCATCCGGCTGGCGCTGCCCGCGGGTGCGGCGCTGCCCGCGACCTGGACGGTGGTCGCGGTGGCCTCGGGTGCGGTGCTCGCGGCCGGCACCCAGGGCGGAACGGTGCTCCGGCTGCTGTTCCGGCGTCACGAGGCAGGGGTGGCCGCCGAGGCGGCCCGCCTGCCACCGACCGGATCGCCGTGGCCGCTGCGGGCCGGCCTCGACGTCGTGCTCCTCGCCGGCGCAGCCTTCACGTTCGCCCTCACCGCACGCAGCGGCTACCAGGTCGTCCTCGCCCCCGAGGGCATCCCCACCACGCAGGTCGACTTCGCCGCCCTTGCCGGGCCGGCGCTCGCCTGGCCCGGCTCGGCCCTGCTCGTCTGGCGGCTCACCGCCCTGGTGACCGGGCGACGCACCGGGCGCTGGTCCCGGTCGCGCCCCGGGACCGCCCCGGAGCTCGAGGCCTCGACCCTGCGCCGGAGGCGCCGCGTCATCGCCCGCGGCGCGGCCGGTCTGGCTGTCGCCGTCGGGCTGGCCGCCTCGACGGCGATCTTCACCGCGACCTACCGGACCCAGTCCCGGGTCGACGTCGCGCTCACCGTGGGCAGCGACGTGGCGGTGGTGGAGCCGCCCGGGTCGACGGTCGGCCCGGGCGGCGCCCGAGGCCTGTCCCGCGCCCGTGGGGTGCGTGCGGTGGAGCCGTTGCAGCACCGCTTCGCCTACGTGGGACCGGACCTGCAGGACATCTACGGGGTCCGGGCCAGCAGCTTCGCCCGGGTCGCACCCCTGCAGGACGCGTTCGTCCCGGGCAGCACCGTCGCCGCCAGCCTCGCGATGCTGCAGCGGACTCCCGACGGCGTGCTGGTCTCGGCCGAGACCCTGCACGACTACCAGCTGCACAGGGGCGACCTGATCCGGATCAGGCTGCAGACGGGGCCGGACCGGGCCTACCGACCGGTGCCGTTCCACGTCCTCGGTCAGGTGGCGGAGTGGCCCACCGCTCCCAAGGACAGCTTCATCGTTGCAAACGCCGGCTACCTGGCGCTGACGACCGGCTCGGACGCGGTGGGGACGTTCCTGGTCTCCAGCAGCTCCCCGACGGCCACCGCCGCGGCGCTGCGGACCCGCCTCGCCGGGACGGGGGCCCGGGTCCAGGACATCGTGTCGGCGCGGTCCCAGGTCGCGACGGCCACCGGGCTGGCAGCGACCGACCTGGCCGGTCTCTCCCGCCTCGAGCTCGGGTTCGGGATCCTGCTCGCGCTGGCCTGCTCGGCCCTGGCCCTGCTCGGCGGGATCGTCGAGCGGCGACGAGCGCTGGTGCTGCTCGCGGCGCTCGGCGCCACCGCCCGCCAGCGGGGCCGGTTCCTCGGCGCCGAGGCGCGCGCCCTGGTGGTGTCGGGGCTGGTGGGCGGCATCGGGATCGGGGCGGTCATCGCCTACCTGCTGGTCAAGGTGCTCAACGGCATCTTCGACCCGCCCCCGGCTGCCGCCACGGTGCCGTGGGGCTACCTGGCCGGCCTGCTCGCGCTGGTGGTCGGGGTGACGGTCGCAGTCGTCGCCGGTGTGGGCCGACTGGTGGCCCGGGCCGGCCCGAGCGAGCTGCGCGACCTGTGACGCCGTCACCGGCGTCGCCGGGCTAGCGTCGATCCCGGAGGGCGGGCCGTGAAGGTGCTGGTGGTCGAGGACGACGTGCGGATGGCGGGCCTGCTCCGCCGCGGGCTGAGGCAGGAAGGGTGGGCGGTCGACGTCGTACGCGAGGCCATCGACGCCCGGCACGCTGTCGAGAGCACGCCCTACGACGCGGTGGTCTGCGATGTCGGCCTGCCGGGCCTGGAGTCAGGGCTGGACTGGTGCCGCTGGCTGCGCGGGGAGGGCATCTGGACTCCCGTCCTCATGCTGACCGCCCGTACCGACCTGGCCGACCGTGTTGCTGGCCTGGACGGTGGCGCCGACGACTACCTCGGCAAGCCGTTCGCCTTCGACGAGCTGGCGGCCAGGCTGCGAGCGCTGCTCCGGCGCGGCGAGACGGAGCGACCGGCCGTGCTCCGCAACGGCGATCTGGTCCTCGACCCCGCTACCCACGACGCGCGGTGGGCCGGAACTGCCGTGCAGCTCTCGCCGAGGGAGTTCGCCCTGCTCGACTACTTCATGCGCCGCCCCGGGGACGTCCTTCGTCGCAGCGACATCCTCGACCACGTCTGGGAGTACGCCTACGACGGCACCTCCAACGTCGTCGACGTGTACGTGCGTTACCTGCGCGCCAAGCTGGCCGCAGCCGGTGCGCCGGAGCTGCTGGAGACCGTCCGCGGCGTCGGTTACCGACTTGCGGTCCGAGCATGAGGCTGCGTCCCACCTCGTTGCGGGGGCGCCTGGTGCTGGGCGCCGTGACAGCCGGCCTGATCTTCGCGGTCCTGTTCGGTGTTGCCGCGACCTGGCGCCTGCACCAGGTCGAGCAGCGGGCTGTCCGGACCGCGCTCCTGAGCCGTCTCGACCTGGTTCGCGACGAGGTACGCGCGGACGGCTCTCTGCGTCCCGACCGCGGCCACCCCAGGACGGACCTGGTGCAGGTCGTCGGCCCGGATGGCCGGCTGCTGGCCGCCAGTCCGGCTCTTGCCGGGCTCGGCCCCCTGGTCCCGCTCGCGGCCGTCACGGCGGCGGGTCGCCCGGGAGTCGTGGTCACCCGGTCACTGCAGCGGCCTGACGTCGACCTCGCCGCGCTCGGCGTCCCCCTCGTGCTGCCCGCGCGCGGCCCCTCTCCGCCGGGCACCGGAGCCCTGGTGGTGGCGCTGGACGCCGAGGGGTTCGCCGCAGCAGGCGCCGACCTGGCGCGGCTGCTGCTGGTCGGCCTCGCGATCGTCGTCGTGGTGGTCGGGCTGCTGTCCTGGCGGCTGGCCGGCCACGCCCTGCGCAGCGTGACCGGCCTGACCGAGGAGGCCGAGCAGGTCAGCGCCGGCGCCGTGACGACCGGGCTCCCTGTTCCGGTCGGGGACGCCGAGCTCGCCCGGCTGGTGTCCGCGTTGAACCGGATGCTGCACCGGTTGCAGGCGGGACATGCCCGTGAGCTCGCGTTTGCCGCCGACGCGGGGCACCGGCTGCGCACGCCGTTGGCCACCCTCCGGGCAGAGGCGGAGCTCGCGCTCAGGGACGATGACCCGGACGAACGCACGCAGGCTCTTCGGCGCATCGTGGCCGATGTCGACCAAGTAACTTCGGTCGTCGACCGGATGCTCGCCCGTAGCAGGCGGGCGGCTCTCGCCCCCGCGCCGTTGACCGCGGTCCTCGCCGCAGCGCAGCCGCGCTGGGCCCGCCAGGCAGGGTTGTCCGGCGTTGCCGTGAGGATCGACGTCAGTCCCGAGGTGACTGGCACGGCGATGGTGATCGGCCTGCCGGAGATCCTCGACCCGATCGTGGACAACGCCCTGCGTCACACCACGGACGGTGGTGGCATCTCAGTGGTCGCGGCTCCGGGTCCCGCCGACGGGTGGGTCACGGTCGAGGTCACCAACTCCGGCACGGGGGTGCCGGCCGAGCTGGTCACTACGCTGTTCGACGCGTGGGTCAGCAGCCGGGACGCGAGCGTCGCCGGCGGCCTGGGTCTGTGGCTGGCCCGCGAGTCGGCACGCGACCAGGCCGGGGACGTGACCCTCGTCGACCCCACGCCCGCACGCACGACCTTCCGTGTCACCCTGCCGTTCACGGCGTCACCCGACTGAACTCCCCTCGTCAGCCTGCGTTCAGCAGACGGCTGGCACGGTGGGTGGATGACGGCGTACGCGCTCGAGTCCCGGGGACTGGCCAAGTCCTACGGCGGCGTCCGTGCCGTCGAGCCGCTCGACCTCGCCGTCCCCGCGGGCACGATCCTGGGGTTCCTCGGCCCCAACGGGGCCGGCAAGACCACGGTGATCCGGATGGTGTCGACAGTCCTGCGCCCGGACTCCGGCTCGTTCACCGTCGCCGGCATCCCGTCGACACGGCCGGAGGAGGTACGCCGGGTGATCGGGGTGCTCCCGGAGAGCGCGGGCTACCCGCCGTCGCAGACCGGGCAGGAGTGGCTCACCTACCACGCGCAGCTGTTCGGGCAGGCCCGGCGCTCGGCCCGGTCCACCGCTCGGCGGCTTCTCCGTGAGGTGGGCCTGGCCGACCGCGCGACCTCGCCGATCTCGTCGTACAGCCGCGGGATGCGGCAGCGGCTCGGTGTCGCGCGGGCGCTGGTGAACGACCCGCAGCTTGTCATCCTCGACGAGCCGACCCTTGGCCTGGACCCGGCCGGACAGGAGCAGCTGCTCGCCCTGGTGCGACGCCTCTCGCGCGAGCTCGGTGCCACCGTGCTGCTGAGCACCCACCTGCTCACCGAGGTCGAGGACAGCTGCGACCTGGTCCTGATCCTGCACCGGGGGCGGGTCGTCGCCGAGGGCACCGTCGCCGAGGTGGTCCGGCTCGCGGCAGCACCACGGGAGGCGCGGCTGCGCGTCCCGCGGGAGCAGCAGTCCCGCGCTGCCGAGGTCCTGCAGGCCGCCGACGTCGCGGTCCAGCCGCTGGACGGCGACGGCACGGGAGACTTGCGGCTCACCATGCCGCCGGCACTCGACCTCGGGGCCGCCGCCGCTCGGTCCCTCGGTGCCCTGCTCGGCGCCGACGTCCCGGTTCTGGGCTTCACCCTCGAGGGTGGCCGGCTGAGCGACGCCTTCCTCACCGTCACCGGGGGGGACCGGTGATCCGGTCCGCGGCGGTGGTGGCCACGCAGGAGCTGCGGGACCTCTGGCTGGCCGGACGCGGCCTTGCTCTGCTGCTGGCCTTCTCGGTCCTTGTCAGCGTCACGACGTACCTCGTGGCCACCAACCAGGCGCTGAACTTCCTGGAGCAGCGGGAGGCCGTGAGCCTCACGCTCCAGCTTGCCGTCGCCCTCGGCGGCCTGCTCGTGCTGCTCGGGTCGGCCGACTCGATCAGCGGCGAGCGGGAGAGAGGGACGCTCGAGAGCGTGCTCGTCACGCCGGTGCCCCGCCGGGCCCTGGCACTGGGGAAGGGGGCAGCGGCACTGTCCCTGTGGGCGGCCGCCTACGTCTCGACGGTGGCCTACGTCTGGTACCTCGGCCGCGGGGTCGGGGTCCTGCTGCCGGCCCTCGGTGCGGGCCTGGTGGTCGGCACGCTGCTGTCGCTGTTCCTCGCCGGGCTCGGCGTCCTGGTGAGCTCGGTGGCCCGGTCCAACCGGCTGAGCCTGGCAGTGACGCTGTTCCTGCTGCTCGCGCTCTACGCACCCACCCAGATGCCGACCTCCGCGCAGCAGTCCCGGTTCGGAGAGCTGCTGCTGCGGGTGGACCCCTTCACCGCCGGGCTGCACGTGCTCGGGGAGGTGGTCGTGCGCGGAGCGGGCCTCGCCAGCCAGGCCGGCTGGCTCGCCGGGCCGCTCGTGGCGGCGGCGCTGACGTGCTCGGTGGCGCTCGGGCTGGCAGGGCGGATCGCGCTCGGCGCGGGCGACAGGTCATGAGAGCGCTCCTTGCGGCGCTGCTGCTGGTGCTCGGCCCGATGGCGCCCGCAGCGGCGTCCAGCCCGCCTGCGGCAGGTGACGTGTCCGTCACGATCGCCCCCTCCTCTGTGCTCACGAGCGTCGGCGGGCACGTGCGTCTCACCAGCACGATCCGCAGCACGAGCGACCGGCCGATGACCGGGCTGGTCGCCCATCTCGACGTCGTCGGCCTCGACCCGGCCGTCTACGTGGACCCCGAGGACTGGTCCTCCCGGCGGACTGCGTATCTCGATCCGCTGCCTGCGAACGGCAGCGTCGTGCTGCCGTGGCGGGTGCAGGCGGTCGACGACGGGCGCCTCGTGGTGTACGTCGTCGTGACCACGGCGGAGGGTCCCGCACCGCTGGCGGTCAGCGACGGGCTGCGGCTGTCGTCGTCGGCGCAACCGGGTGTCGACGCCGCCGGCGCCCTCCCGGTGGTTCTCGGCGTGCCCGCGCTCGTCCTGCTGGCCCTGCTGCTCGTCGCCGGCCGCCGTCGTGGGCGCTCCGGCTAGACACGCCCGGTCAGGCCGGGCCCGGTCCCGGGTCGTCGGACGGCGGCTTCGGACGGTTCAGCCCTCGGAGGAAGTCCGGGTCGTCGTCAGGGGCAATGTCGCGACGGCGTGGCCCGGCGGCCGGACCGCCCTCGGTGCGCGGCAGCATCCCTGGCAGCCGCCGGCTCCGCCGGCCGGCCATCAGCCAGGCGATCGGCCCCACGATCCAGATGAGCACGATCAGGACGACCCACACCAGCTTGGGCAGTCCCTGCACGTCGTCGTCATCGGTCTGCACGAGGTCGACCAGGGCGTAGACCGCCAGGATCAGCGGCACGGCGTACAGCAGGATGCGCAGCATGATCGGTGACCTCCTCTAGGGCGAGCCTACGGTCGCGGACGACGGTTCGCCCAGGGTCAGCGGGCGCGGAGCGCCCGTCGGGCCCGGCGGGTCGGGCGCGGTGAGCGACGCGCGAGCTCGGCGACGCGCTCCAGCTCGAGGATCTGCGCGCGGGCCAGGTCGAGGGTGTACACGGTGGTGCCTCTACTTCCAGGGTTGATCGGATGTCGTACCTACGATAACAAGGTCAAGAACTCGTATCGACCTATATTTGTTCCTCCCGGAGTGTGAGGTGAGTCATGGACGACATCGACCTGGTACTCCTCGAGGCCCTGCGCCGGGACGCCCGGGCGAGCTGGGCCGAGCTCGGCCGCCTCGTCGGCCTGTCCGGGCCGAGCGTCACCGACCGGGTGTCCCGGCTCGAGGCCGCCGGGGTGATCACCGGCTACCACGCCGCCGTCGACCCGGCCACGCTCGGCCGGCCGGTGGCCGCCCTCGTCGGTGTGCACCTGTCGGACACCTCGGACCAGGACGCCGTCACCACGGCCCTGCAGAGGCTGGACGAGGTCGAGGACTGCTGGTTCGTGGCGGGAGACGAGTCCTTCCTGCTCAAGGTCCGCGTGCCGGACGTGGCCGAGCTGGAGCGCACGCTCTCCCGGCTGCGCCGGGTGCGCGGAGTGGCCCGGACCCGGACGACTGTCGTGCTCTCGACCAAGTGGGAGGGCCGGGTCGCACCGGCCGAGCCCCCCGGCTGACGGCCGGCGCCGCCGGCACGGTGTGGGAGGGCGACACATCTGTGGCGGGGGAGTACCGGCGGTCCCGGCGGTCGTCAGGGAGCCCGCTCCCGCATCGGATGGTCGCGGTGTCAGCCCGGGGTCGTCGCGGTCTCCAGGTCGGCGAGCACGATCTCGCGGTCCGCATCGTCGACGATGTCCGCGCAGGCTGCCCGCGCCTGCTCGGCCCAGCGACGGGACTCGTCCGGGTCGCCGGCCACCGCATGGGCGCGGGCGAGCGCCTCGTAGGCGAAGGCGAGGTCGAAGTCGCCGATGCCCTCGCGGCGGCAGATGTCGAGCACCACCCGGGCGTGCGACAGGGCCGGCTCGGCGCGACCCAGCACTGCATAGACCCGGCTGCACTGCCACTCACCCCGGGCCCGGTGCACCGGCTCCCCGACCTGCATCCAGTGGTAGCAGGACGCGTGGGCGGCGTGGACCATCTCGGCGTCCTCGGCCTCGCTGCGGTCCTCCTGCTCCAGCAGGCGCCAGACCCTGTTGAACAGCGCGCTCGCGAGGGTGCGCTCCGTTGCCGGCTCCATCACGGCCGTGCTCTGCGACTGGCCCATCGTCTCCCAGCTCCTGTCCGCTCGTAGGTGGTCGAGGTCGTGCAGCTGCCGCCGCAGGCGGGTCGCGCGGGCGTCCAGCCGCCGACGGTGCTCGGCGAGTGCGGCCTCGATCGCTCCGTCGTCCGGGACGAGCGCGAGCAGGCGGCGCACCTCGTCGACCGGCAGCTCGAGGTCGCGCAGCCGCCGGACCAGACGGCCGGTGGCGATCTGCTCGGTGGTGTAGCGCCGGTAGCCGTTGGCCGGGTTGACCGCCGCCGGGCGGAGCAGCCCGACCGCGTCGTAGTGCCGCAGCGCCTTCGCCGTCAGGCCGGTCGCCCTGGCGAGCTCACCGATCGACAGGCCGCGGTCGCCGGTGGTCATGTCGCGAACGTAGACGTTCCCGCAGCGGGAAGGTCAACCGCGGCAGCGCCTCGAGCCGGCTGCTCCGATGGCGAGACGCAGGTTCAGACCGGGACGTCGAGGGTGGCTGTCATGCCGGCGTCGACGCTGCCGCCGACCTTCGCCATCTGCAGCGACCAGCTGTCGCTGAAGACCATGTCCCGGTCCAGCGACGTCTTAGCCAGGTTGGTCACCGACTGCTCGTACCCGTCGGTCGCGTACACCGTCTCGCAGGCGTCCTTCGGCAACGCGAGCTGTGAGGTGCGCAGCTTGTTGCTCGCACTGGTGCCGTCACCGAGACTCGGGTACACCTCGAGGTGGATGTGCGGCCAGCGGCCGGAGTACGCCGCCGGGTAGATGGTTGTGAACGTCACGGTGCCGTTCGCGGTCGTTTCCTGCACGCCTCGTAGGTAGTTCTCGTCGGCGGTCGCCTGGGCTGTGAGGACCCTGCGAAGCACCGGTCAGGCGAACGACAGGGTGGCGCCGAGCGCGATCCCGTAGACGAGCAGCAGCAGGCCGGTCTCCTTGAGCACCGGCACCAGCTCGCGGCCGACGGCGCCGTAGATGACGCCGAGGGTGGGCCGCACGGCCGGCAGCGCGGTGCCGAGGGCTACCAGGACGACAAGGTGCTCGATAGCCATGAGCACCACCACGGCGTACGCCGTGAACACGAGGCCGACGTAGAGCAGCCGGGTCCGCCGGTCCCCGAGCCGGACGGCGAGGGTGCGCTTCCCCGCCGCCTCGTCCGTGGGGATGTCGCGCAGGTTGTTGGCGACGAGGATCGCGCAGGCCAGTGCACCGCAGCCCACGCCGGCGAGCACCGCCGCGGTTGTCACCCGCTCGGACTGCACGTACGCGGTGCCGACCGTCGCGACGAGCCCGAAGAACACGAAGACCGAGACCTCGCCCAGACCGCGGTAGCCGTACGGCGTGCGGCCGCCGGTGTAGAACCAGGCGGCCACCAGGCAGGCCGCACCGACGAGCAGCAGCCACCACGTGACGAGCAGTGCGAGCGCGAGCCCGCCCGCCGCGGCCACAGCGAACGCGACAAGAGCGGCGCGTTTCACGGCGCCGGGGGTCACGACGCCGGAGCCCACCAGTCGCAGCGGCCCGACCCGGTCCGCGTCGGTGCCGCGGATGCCGTCGCTGTAGTCGTTGGCGTAGTTGACCCCGACCTGCAGCGTCACCGCGACCAGCAGGGCGAGCAGCGCCCGGGCAGCGACGAAGCCGTCCACGGCAGCCGCAGCGCCGGTGCCCGCGGCAACCGGCGCGATCGCGGCGGGCAGCGTGCGGGGGCGGGCGCCCTCGAGCCACTGGGCAGGGGTGGCCATGGGTGCGAATTCCTTCCGGGTGCGTCGGGGACGGTCCGCGAGGAGGGTACGGGGACCGGCCCCGGCGATGGTTCCGCAACGTCGGGGGATGGGCTGTGGACAGCGAAATCCCTTGCCCAGCAAACGCGGCCCACCCGTGCGCGGCGAGGCCCGCACCCCCGCCCGGCGGCGCCTGGACGCCCTGTCCGACATCTGCCGGCACTGGCTCGAGCACCCCGACACCGCCCGGGCCGGACGCACCGGCCGGCACCGCGCCCAGCTGATCGTCACCCTCGACCACCACGGCCTGCGCGATCCCGCCGTCGACACCGCCGCACCCGGCGCCGCGCACCCGGCGACCTCCCCCGGCGACCGCCTGACCTGGGCCGGGCCGATCACCGCCGCCACCGCCCGCCGCCTCGCCTGCGACAGCCAGGCGACCTTCGTGACCCTCGGCCCCGACGGCTCCGTGGCGCAGGTCGGCACCAAACGCCGGTTCTTCACCACCGGACAGTGCCGCGCCATGGTCGCCCGCGACGGCGACACCTGCCCCGCCCCGTTCTGCGACCGGCCGGTCGCCTGGCCCGACGGCCACCACCTCGTCCCCGTCGACCACGGCGGCCCCGCAACCGTCGCCAACGGCGCCCTGCCCTGCCAGGTTCACCACCTGATGCTGCACGAAGGCCACTGGACACTCGACCGCCTCCCCGACGGCCGCCACCAGCTGCACCACCAACCCACCGGCAAGACGGCCGGCCCCGAACCACCCCGCCCCGGCCACAACCGCCCACCACCGGCGTGACAGCCCCCGTTATCGGGGGGTCAACACGCAGAACTCGTGGCCATCGGGATCGGCCATCACCACCCAGCTGACCTCGCCCTGGCCGACGTCCGCTCGAGTCGCCCCGAGCGAGACGAGCCGGTCGACCTCCACCTGCTGATCACCGTCGACAGGTGGAGCCAGGTCGAGATGCAGCCGGCTCTTTCCGGTCTTCGGCATCAGTGGCGGACCGCCCCAGGTGATCTTCGGGCCGCCGTGCGGCGAGCGGATCGCGGTCTCCTGGTCCTGGTCCCAGACCAACGGCCAGCCCAGCGCCTGGCTCCAGAAGTACCCGACGTCCTGCGACCCGTCGCACGCAAGCGCCCCGATGAATCCGCAGTCGGCAAGGAAGCTGTTGCCGGGCTCTATGACGCAGAACTCGTTGCCGTCGGGGTCGGCGAGCACCACATGACCCTCCTCCGGGCGTTGACCGACGTCGATGTGCCGGGCGCCGAGTGCCAGCGATCTCGTCACCGTCTCCTGCTGGTCCTCGCGCGACGTGCTCGTCAGATCGACGTGCATCTGGTTCTGGCCGACCTTCGGATCCCGTGTCGGAAGAAAGCGGATCCGGAACCCGGTGTCGTCGCTCGGCAGGAGGCCGATGCCATCGTCCGGGTCGTCGGCCATCTCCCAGCCCAGGACCCCGGCCCAGAAGCGCGCAAGACGGCGGGGGTCATTCGCGTCGAAGCAGAGCGCGACGAGGTTGGAGGGCATCCCGCTGCACATCCTTGATCCGCTGGCTGACGGCCGCAGACCGAGCAGGTCCGCCCGGCCCGGTGAGAAGCGGAACGCTAGGCACCCGGGGGCTGCCACGCAACGCGATTGTGTCGGAGCGCCTCGCTGCATCTGCGTTGCTGCCGGATGGTCAGGAGATCGCGGCCTTCACCAGCGTGGCGACCGCCTTCTCGACCGTGGGGCTCCATCGCTTGAGTGCGTACGAGACCGGCCAGATGTCGCCGTCGTCCAGGCTCGCGGTGTCCTGGAAGCCCAGGGTCGAGTACCGGTAGCTGAACTTGCCCGAGTCCTGGAAGAAGACGACGACCTTGCCGTCCTCGTTCGCGTACGCAGGCATCCCGTACCAGGTCTTCGGCAGCAGGTCGGGGGCGTTCGCCGTCACCGTCACATGAACGCGCTCGGCGAGCGCACGGTCGTCCGGCGCCATCTCCGCGACCCTGTCGAGGAGCTGTTGCAGGCCGTCGGCCTTCTTGGCGCCCTTCTTGCCCTCGGCGCGCAGCTCGGCGGCGCGCTCCTTCATCGCGGCACGCTCTGCGGTGCTGAAACCTTTTTTTTCGGTGGCGGCCTTCTTCGCGGGCATTCTCGGACTCCCCTTCCTGGCGCTCATGCCGGCCTGGTGCCGGCCTTTCGCCGAAAGGCTAGGACTGGCCGACACGATGACGCTTCTCGAATCCTGATCGGTTCGAGGCCAGCAGAGACGTCCAGGCGAGGGTCGTACTCCGCGTGCGTGGGACAGGAGGTGGCTGCACGCGTCACGCCGCGGTGGGCTGTCCGAACCAGGTGGTCAGCGCGTCAGGAAGCCCGGGGTCAGTCAGGTCTCCCGCCCAGGCCACGTGCCCGTCGGGCCGGATCAAGACTGCGGCGGGAGCAGGGACCTCGCCAAGGACCGGGAGCTCCCAGGTACCGGCGTAGCTGGCGTCGACCAGCTGAACGCGATCCGACCACGGAGTGAGGTCGAAGCCGCCAGTCCGACCGAGGTCGAGCAGCACCGGCTTGGCGTCGTGCAGCAGGGTGAACACCCGCAGCGCTCCGTGTGCGGTGACAAGGTCGAGGTCAGGCATACGTCGTCCCAGCAGCGGGTGTCCGTCTCCGAGGTCGTAGTGGATGTCGAGACCGGAGAGCATCGCGACGATGCGCCTGCGCGGTTCGTCCATGCTCAGCAGCTCGGTCATGGTGTCGCGCAGGGCCTGGTGGCGGTCGTCGGGCCTGCTGAGCGCGACCTGCGCCATGGTGTTGTGCAGCACGCGGGCACCGACCGGATGCCGCTCGGCGTGGTAGGTGTCCAGGAGGGTCTCGGGTGATGTCGTGTTGACCACCTGAGCCAGCTTCCATCCCAGGTTCACGGCATCCTGTACCCCGGTGTTGAGGCCCTGGCCGCCCTGCGGGGGATGCACGTGTGCGGCGTCCCCGGCCAGCAGCACACGGCCGTGGCGATAGGAGGCTGCCTGCCGCGCCATGTCGGTGAACCGGGAGATCCAGCTGGCGCTGCGAAGCCCGTAGTCCGTCCCGTACACGGCCACGATCGCCTCGCGGAGCTCACTCATGCTGGGGTCGCCGGTGTTGTCGACATGTCGTTCCGTGAGCACGACCCGCACCGGCCCCCCGTCTCCCATCCGACCGAGGGCATGGGTGCCGACGCTGTCGCGGCGGAACCCGGGGTCCGGCTCCTCATCCATCTCGACCTCGGCGATCATCCAGCTCGTCGACGGATCCAGTCCGACGAAGTCGATGCCGGCTGCCCCGCGAACTCGGCTGCGCCCCCCGTCGCAGCCGACGACATACTCCGCTCGCAGGGACGTGCCGTCGGAGACTGCGACATCGACGCCGGTGTCGTCCTGCGCGACGCGCACCACCTCACGGCCCCGCAGGATCGGCACCCCCAGGCCGGTGACCCAGCCGGCCAGGATGGGCTCGAAGTCCTTCTGCCACAACGCGAGGACGCAGTTGTGACGCGTCGGGAAGTCGCTGATGTCCAAGAAGCTCCCGGCGTAGCCGTAGCCAAGACCCGGATGCGCCTGCCCAGCCTCGAGGAAGCGTTCAACGATGCCGCGCTGATCGAGAACCTCGATGGTGCGGGAGTGAAGACCTCCGGCTCGGGATCCGTCGACATCCTGACTGGCGCGTCGCTCGACGATGACGACGTCGACCCCGGCCAGTGCCAGCTCGCCCGCCAGCATCAACCCCGTGGGGCCACCACCGACGACCACCACCGCATGCGCGGTCATCGCCGCATTCCGCCCGCTGCCACGAACATGTCGCGACTCCCCTTCCCGCAGGTCCGTGCCTCCCGGCCGGCGAGTCTGCGGCACGACCGGGGTCTTGCCGCAAGCCCCCGGGTTCGCTATACGTTGAGAGTGGAGGGGAGTAGGCCCTTCCTCCGCCCGTCGGGTTCTGCCGATCGGCCTTCACTGCCCTCGTGGCGCGCCGGCTCAGTCGAGGCCGGGCAGCAGGGCCCGCACCGCGGCCTTGTCCGGCTTGCCGGAGTCCAGCACCGGAAGCCGGCCTATCAGCACCACCTCGCGGGGGAGCGCCGCCGGCACGAGGTCGTCGGCGGCGAACGCGCGCAGGCTCTCGGCCGTCGGTGCGGCCGACCAGTCGCGCGGCTGCACGACGGCGACGACACGTTCGCCCCACTCGTCGTCCGGCCGGCCGACGACGGCGCAGGCGAGGACGTCGGGGTGCCCGAGGAGCAACCGCTCGACCATGGCCGCGGGCACGTTGACACCGCCGCTGATGACGACGTCGTCACCGCGACCGAGGACCTCGAGCCGTCCGTCGGCGGTCCACCGGCCGAGGTCCTGCGTGAGATGCCGGCCGCCGACCAGCGCCGCCGCGGTGAGGTCCGGGCGCAACCGGTAGCCCGCGAACACCGTTGGTCCGCCGATCGCGACGTGCCCGTCGTCGTCCAGCACGACGTCGACCCCGTCGAGCGGCCGCCCGTCGTACACGCAGCCGCCGCAGGTCTCGGACATCCCGTACGTCGACACCACTGGGATGCCTGCGGTCGTCGCCCGGGCCGCGAGTGCGGCGGGGAGTGCCGCCCCGCCGACGAGCACGCCGTCGTACGAGGTCAGGTCCGCGTCGGCGTCGAGCAGGCGCCGCAGCTGGGTCGGCACCAGCGAGGTGTAGTGCCGCACCCCTGGTGCGAGCCGCGCGGTGGCAGCGTTGAACCCGTCGACGGAGAAGCCGCCGTAGAGGTCCAGCACCTCCGGACGGGTCCGCGCCTCGAGGGACCGGACCAGAACCGTGAGACCCGCGACGTGCGTGACGGGGAGCGCAAGCAGCCACTGCCCCGGACCGCCGAGCCGGGCATGCGTGGCGCGGGCCGAGTGCCGTAGCGCCGCGGACGTCAGCAGCGCACCCTTCGGCTCCCCGGTCGAGCCCGAGGTGGGGACCACCAGGGCCACGTCGTCACGCTCGAGCGCCCGCGACGGGTCCAGCGCCGCGAGCACTCCGCCGCGCGAGCCCCCGGTGGGCAGCGGCAGCAGGGCGGGACCGGAGCCGTCCAGCGCGGCGGCCAGTGCGGGCACCAGCGTGGTGAGCACCGACTCGCCGCTGGGGGCGGTCAGCCCGCGCAGCTGGCGGCTCAGCGCGGGTCCGCGAGGTCGGCGGCGAGCGGCTTGCTCATCTGCATCGAGTCGACCTGGTAGTCCATGGAGCGGTAGAGGCCGATCGCGTTGTCGTTCCAGCCGAACACGTTGAGGGCGATCCGGGTGCAGCCCTCGGCCGCGAGCACCTTCTCGGCCTCGACCATGGCGGCCCGCCCGAGACCGCGGCCCCGGAACGTGTCCTCGATGATGACGTCGTAGACGAAGCCGGTCTGCGGGTTGCCGGGGCTGCGGCCGAGCCAGAGCAGCCCCACGTCGTCACCCGCGTCGTCGATGACCCGGCAGATCCTGGTCCCGGCCTCGGCCAGGGCGTCGGTGAGCGTCTCCGGGAAGAACTGCGCAGCCCGCGCCCGGACCTCGTCGTCGACGGGGGCGTGCGCCGAGCGCGCCAGGTCGGCGGCGAACTCGTCGAGCATCGGCGTGCGGACCATGTCGTACTCGCCGTCCGTCAGCGTCCTCAGCCGGACCGTCGTCATCAGGAGTTCGCCCTCATCAGTAGAACCACGGGTACGGGGACCAGTCGGGCTCCCGCTTCTCGAGGAAGGCGTCCCGGCCCTCCACCGCCTCGTCGGTCATGTACGCCAGCCGGGTCGCCTCGCCGGCGAAGACCTGCTGGCCCATCAGGCCGTCGTCCACCAGGTTGAGGGCGAACTTCAGCATCCGCTGCGCGGTGGGGCTCTTGCCGTTCACCTCGGCGGCCACCTCGAGCGCGGCCCTCTCGAGCTCGGCGTGGTCGGCAATGATGTTCACCGCGCCCATCCGCTGCATCGCCTCGCCGTCGTACGTGCGGCCGAGAAAGAAGATCTCGCGGGCGTTCTTCTGTCCGACCATCTTCGCCAGGTACGCCGAGCCGTAGCCCGCGTCGAACGAGCCGACGTCGGCGTCGGTCTGCTTGAACCGGGCGTGCTCACGGCTGGCGATCGTGAGGTCGCACACCACATGCAGCGAGTGCCCGCCACCGGCGGCCCAGCCGTTGACCACGGCGACAACGACCTTCGGCATGGTCCGGATCAGCCGCTGCACCTCGAGGATGTGCAGGCGCCCGCCTTCCGCCCTGACCCGCGCGGCGTCCACGGTGTCCGCGGTCTCGCCCTCGGCGTACTGGTAGCCGCTGCGGCCGCGGATCCGCTGGTCCCCACCGGAGCAGAAGGCCCGCCCACCGTCCTTGGCCGAGGGACCGTTGCCGGTGAGCAGGACGCAGCCCACGTCGGGTGTACGACGGGCGTGGTCGAGCACGCGGTACAGCTCGTCGACCGTGTGAGGACGGAAGGCGTTGCGCACCTCCGGCCGGTCGAACGCGACTCGCACCGTGCCCCGGCCCGGACCGTCCACCACCGCGCGGTGGTAGGTCACGTCGGTCAGGTCGAAGCCCTCCACGGAACGCCAGGCGGCCGGGTCGAACAGCTCGGAGACGGTGCGGTCGTCGGGTCGGTCGGGCACGTCGGCGAGGATAGGCGCATGGCCGCCGGGACCGGGACGCCGCCAGACGGCAGGGTCGTCTGGTCGCTCCCGATGCGCACCAGGTTCCGCGGCATCGACGTGCGCGAGGGTGTGCTGGCGCGCGGCGACTGCGGCTGGGGCGAGTTCTCCCCGTTCTGGGACTACGACGACGCGGAGTGCGTGCCGTGGCTGCTCTCCATGCTCGAGGCCATCGACCTCGGCTGGCCGCCGGCGGTGCGCCACCGGATCCCGGTGAACCTCACCGTCCCCGCTGTCGGACCGGAACGTGCTGCCGAGATCGTGCGTGCGTCCTCGGGTTGCCGGACGGCGAAGGTGAAGGTCTCCGAGGCCGGGCAGTCCGAGGACGACGACCTGGCGCGGGTCGCTGCGGTCCGCGACGCCCTTGGCCCCGGCGGCAAGGTGCGCGTCGACGCCAACGGCGGCTGGGACGTGGACACCGCCGTCCGGATGACCCGCCTGCTCGACGCGGCGGCCGACGGCCTGGAGTACGTCGAGCAGCCGTGCGGCACTGTCGAGGAGCTCGCCGCCGTACGTCGCCGGGTCGACGTCCCCGTCGCGGCCGACGAGTCGATCCGGCGGGCCGAGGACCCGCTCCGGGTGGCCCGGATGGGCGCGGCGGACATCGCGGTCCTCAAGGTGGCGCCACTCGGCGGGGTCGCCGCCTGCCTGCGGATCGCCGAGCAGATCGGCTTGCCCGTGGTCGTCTCCTCGGCGCTGGAGACCTCGGTCGGCCTTGCCGCCGGCGTCGCGCTCGCCGCGGCGCTGCCGGACCTGCCGTACGCCTGCGGGCTGGCAACCCTGCAGCTGCTCGACGGCGACGTCACCTCGAGGCCGTTCACCGTGGTCGACGGCGAGCTCGACGTGCGACGCCCGGAGCCGGACCTCGCCGAGACGGCGCGCGGCGACGAGGCCACCCACCTGCGCTGGACGGCCAGGCTGGCGTCGGTGACCGCGACGTCGGAGGGGCACGGATGAACCCGTCGACGGCCCTGGCGACGGTGGTCGTCGACGAGCTGGTGCAGGGCGGTGTCCGCGAGGCGGTGCTCTGCCCCGGGTCGCGGAACGCCCCGCTCTCCTTCGCCCTGCACGAGGCGGACCGGCTGGGGCGGCTGCGTCTGCACGTGCGCATCGACGAGCGCACGGCCGCGTTCCTGGCGCTGGGGCTGGCGAAGGCCTCCGGCCGGCCGGTTCCGGTGGTCACGACCTCCGGCACCGCTGCGGTCAACCTGCACCCCGCCGTGGTGGAGGCCGAGTACGCCCACGTGGGACTGGTGGCGATCACGGCCGACCGGCCGGCGGAGCTGCGTGAGCTCGGCGCCAACCAGACGATCCGCCAGGTGGGGCTCTACGGGCGGTCGGTCGCGTACGGCGACGACCTCTCGGTCGACACCCGCACCACGGTCGGGCGGTGGCGCACAGCGGTGGACCAGGCGCTCGTGCGCGCGCAGTCGAGGCCGGTACACCTGAACATCGCGTTCCGGGACCCGCTGGTGCCGGATGGGGACCTCGAGTGGAGCGAGCGGCTGGACGCACCGCCGGCCGAGCCGCGGATCGAGCGCGGTGGCCAGCGGTCCTGGGGGTACGCCGACCTCGAGACCGGCGGCCGCACCGTGGTCGTGGCAGGGGACCAGGCGCTCGCCGACGCACGGTCACTGGCCGAGGCGGGCGGCTGGCCGCTACTGGCCGAGCCGTCGTCCGGGCACCGCGCCGGGCCGAACGCGCTGGCGACCTACCCCCTGCTGCTGGATCATCTCGGCGGCGACATCGAGCGGGTGGTGGTCGCCGGCCGCCCCACGCTGTCGCGCCAGGTGACCCGGCTGCTCGCGCGCACCGACCTCGAGGTCCACAGGCTGCGCGACGACCCCAGGACGCCGGCGGTGACCGGACCGGTCGACGACGCCTGGCTGCGCCGGTGGCAGGAGGCGGACCGGTCGGCACGAACTGCTGTCGACGAGGTCCTGGCCGGGCAACCCGTCAGTGGTGTCGCTGTCGCCCGCACGGTTGCGGCGGGGGTCACACCGGGTGGGCTGCTTGTCGCGGGCTCGTCGTCGGCCATCCGGGACCTCGACCTCGCCGACCCCTGGGACCAGGACCCGCCACTGGTGCTCGCGAACCGCGGTGCCTCGGGCATCGACGGCACCGTGTCGACGGCCGTGGGCGCGGCGCTCGCCCATCAGGCGACCGGCGGCCCGGCGCACGCGCTCATGGGGGACCTCACCTTCCTGCACGACAGCACCGGTCTGGTGATCGGCCCGGGGGAGCCGCGCCCTGACCTCACGCTCGTGGTGGTCAACGACGGCGGCGGCGGCCTGTTCACCCAGCTCGAACAGGGCGCCCCGGAGCACGCGGCGGTCTTCGAGCGGGTCTTCGGCACGCCGCACGGTGTGGACCTGGCGGCGCTCTGCGCGGCGACGAGCACCCCGCACTCGAGTGTCGACCGCCTGGACGAGCTCCGGTCGCAGCTCGCCGAGACACCCGCGGGACTCCGGGTGGTCGAGGTGCGCACCGACCGCACCCGCACCCGGGACCTGCACGCGATGCTGCGGTCGGCCGTGGCTGGGGCGCTGGCATGAGGGGACGGTCACCACCTGCTCGTGGCGCGCAACGGGGAGTCGGGCGCGCGTGTCGCAGCGCCGTCGGGCGTCTCGAGGGGCGCGGCTGCTACTACCAGGCCGCACTCAGCTCGGCGCGGTCCGCAGGCGGTACGTCGACACGTGCGAGCGGGAGTCGGCGGAGAACTCGGCGCCGGACCAGTCGGCGTGCCGCGACTCCAGCTCGAGCCCGGCCAGCAGGGCCATCAGGTCCAGCTCGGCCGGCCAGATGTACCGGTGAGGGCTGCGGACGAGCTCGGCCGAGGTCCCCTCGCCGACGTGGACGTGGTGGGACACCACGTGCTGGTTCACCGTGTCGTAGGTGTCGAGGCCGATGTACCCGGGCTCCACCTGCCAGACCATGGCCTGCTGGCCCGGTGGGAGCCGGCGCAGCTCGGGCACCCAGAGCTCGATGACGAAGCGGCCACCCGCCGCGAGGTGCCGCGCCGCGTTGCGGAAGCAGGCGACCTGCTCGGCCTGGGTCAAGAGGTTCGAGATGGTGTTGAACACGAGGTAGACCAGCCGGAACTCGCCGGGCGCCAGGGCGGTGGCCATGTCGCCGATCACGACGGGGATCGCCGCCTCGTCGGCCTTGGTCCTGAGCTGGTCGACCATCGGCACGGACAGCTCGATGCCCGTGACGGGGACTCCGCGCTCGGCGAGCGGCACCGCCACCCGGCCGGTCCCGATCGCCAGCTCCAGCGCGCGGCCGCCCCCGGCCAGGTCGGCCAGACGGTCGACTGTCGGGCCGAGCACCTCCGGGGCGAACATGCCGGTGCCGGGCGTGTCGTAGCGCCGGGCCGCGTCGGCGTCCCAGATGTCCTCCTGCCGCATGGACAGGATCCTGGCAACACCGAGGTGGGGCGTCCAACGCCTTTGCCGGCCGCCCCGGTCGAGGTCAGGTGCGGTCGACGGCCGCCAGGATCACCCGGGCCAGGTCGTCCGGGCGGCTGACCTGCGGCCAGTGACCCGAGTCGAGGTCGACGTACTCGACGTTCCGCAGACTGGCCAGCTCGGCGACGCCCTCCTCGCCCTCGTCGATCCACTTCTTCAGCTGCGCGGTCGGGTACTCGCACGCCACGACAGTGGCGGGTACGTCGCGGCGCCTGTCGTCGGAGAGCCGGAAGGCGTCGGTGACGGCCCGGGCCGGCGACGGGATGGACCGCTCGCGCATCGCAGCCCGCTGCCCGTCGTCGAGGTCGGCGACCATCTCGTCGTCGAAGAAGGACCACTCCGGGAGCGGGGCGTCGGTGCCGTCGAGCGGGAAGCCGCCGCCGTCCTCCCTGCTCGGGCGGGCGTCGGCAGGCTCGCTGCCGACGAAGACGATGCGGGCGACCTTGTCCGGCCGCTCGTCCAGCGCGTGGTAGGCGACCATGCCGCCGAACGAGTGGCCGACGAGTGCGACCTCGCCGTCTGCAGCGTCGATCGCGGCGACCACGGCGTCGACGTGGTCCCGCCACGAGACGGCGGACCGGTCGGCCGTCACCGTCTCCATACCGGGGAGCGTGAGTGGCCGAGGCTGATGACCCGCCTTCTCGAGGTGGGGCACCACCGCGTCCCACGTCGAGCCGTCGAGCCAGAGGCCGGGTACGAGGATGATCTCCATGCCGGCGAGCCTAGGCGAGTCCACCGACACACCGGCCCTCGCCCCGGACCGGGAAGATCACTGAGCGGCGGACGGCGGACAGGGTCGAGACGGCCTAGCCCTCGAGGGCCTCGCGCATCGGCAGCAGCTTGGCCTGTGCCTCGAGCACCTCGTCGTCCGGCTCGCTTCCCGCGACGATGCCGCCGCCGGCGAAAAGCCGCGCCGTCGGGCCGTCGAGCTGGGCACAGCGCAGCGCGATGCCCCACTCGCCGTCGCCCCGGGCGTCGACCCAGCCGACCGGGCCGCTGTACCGGCCGCGGGCCATCGGCTCGAGGTCGGCGATCACGTCGAGCGCGGTGCGGGTCGGGGTGCCGCCGACCGCCGCTGTGGGGTGCACCGCGCCGAGAAGGTCGAGCACGTCCGACCCGTCCTCGACGGTAGCGGTGACGTCAGTGGCCAGATGGGTGACGTTCGACAGCTCCAGCGGGTGCGGCGCCGGCGGCACCTCCAGGTCGCGCACGTGCGGCGCCAGCGACGCGACGAGCGACTCGACCGCGTACCGGTGCTCCTCGAGGTCCTTGGCCGAGTGCAGGAGGGCGTCGACCCGCGCCTGGTCCGCGGCCGGGTCGCCGCCGCGGGTCGTCGTCCCGGCGAGCACCCGGGAGACCACCCGGTCACCGCTGCGGCTGACGAGCAGCTCGGGCGTGGCGCCGACCAGGCCGGCGACGGCGAACGTCCAGCAGTCGGGGTTCGCGTCCGCGAGCCCCGCGAGCACCGCGCGGACGTCGATGTCGGCATCCGCCACCGCGAGCAGGTCGTGGGCGAGCACCACCTTGTCCAGCCCGCCCGCCTCGATCCGGGCGACCGCCCGGGCCACCGCCGACCGGAACTCGGTGACCGGCAGGTCGCCGTGTGCGTAGCGGAGCCCGCGGGTCGGCCGCACCGGCTCGGGGGAGGCCAGCCGCGGCGGCTCCCCGACGGTGGTGAGCCAGGTGCGGCTCTCGGCCCGGCCGAGCACCACCTCCGGTACGACGACCACGGAGACCTCGTCGTCGCGGAACGCGAACGACCCGAACGCGACCGGCCCGCTGCCACGGACGCCGACCTCGTCGTCGACGTCGACCTGGGCGACGACCTCCCGCCACCAGTCGCGGGCCCGGACGAACCGGTCCGGGCCGGTGACCTCCAGCCGGGCGGCCTCGCCCCAGCCGACCAGGCCGGAGCCGTCGCGCACCCAGGCGAGCGCGTCGGCGGCGTGCGGGAGCCGGTGCAGCAGGGTGCCGACAAGGTCGACCGGCTGGCTGCGTACCCGCCGGCGAACCCGGGCAGAGGCGGCGACATCGGCGTCGGCGGACGGCGGGACCGCGTCGCCGCGCACCGTGCTCATGCCGCCCGAGCGTACGTGCCGGCCGGGCGGACGCCGCATGCGGTCGGCGCCGCGGGGCGGGTCAGAGGCGCCGAAGGATCTCGTCGCGGTAGTCCGGCAGGGCCTTGCCCACCTCGTCCAGCGCGAACCGTTCCGGCACGGCGGCCGGGTCGTTCTCCAGCAGGTAGGCCAGCGACGCACGCACGAGCAGCGGCTCCTGGGCGTCGGAGAGCCCGAGGTCGGCCATCAGCTCCTCCGGGACGGACACACGGTGCCGGGTGCCGGCACCGGAGCGGTGGGTGATCGTCACGTCGTAGAGGTGCCGGTCGGACGCGGTGATCTCCAGGTCGGCAGGCTCAGGCGGGTCATGGACCTGGTCGGGGGGCATGCACCGGGCCTACCCGGGTAGGCGTCCTCCCATGACAGGCAGCGAGGACCGATGGGTCTACCCGGCCGAAGGCGAGGACCCTCGGGACGCGGACCGGAAGCCCACCAGCGAGGTGTCGGCCGAGCGCGGCGTCGCGCGTCCGGTGAGGCACGACCAGGACGTGGAGCGGGACCAGGGCCTGACCGCCGACAAGCCGGGGGTCGACCCGAGCGACCGCGAGCGCGAGATCGGCGACCCGGGAGCCTCCTGAGCAGGACGGCGAGGTCCGGACCGTCGCAGGGTGGCACAGGGGTCGACCGGCCACTGCCGCGGGTCCGTGCGAGGCTTCGGCACGTGACCAGGACCCCGCAGCTGCACGTGGCCGACCTGGCCAAGGCGCCCCGCGAGGTGGCGGCGATGTTCGACGACGTGGCCCAGCGCTACGACCTCACCAACGACGTGCTGTCCCTCGGCCAGGCCAGGCTGTGGCGGCGGGCGGTCGCGCGGGCGGTCGACGCCGGGCCGGGGGAGCGGGTCCTCGACCTGGCGGCCGGCACCGGCTCGTCGTCGCTGCCGTTCGCCGTCGCCGGGGCGAGGGTGGTCGCCGCGGACTTCTCACTCGGCATGCTGCGGGTCGGAAAGCGGGCCCATCCCGGTCTCGACCTGCTGGCCGGTGATGCGCTGCGGCTGCCGTTCGCCGACGGCGTGTTCGATGCGGTGACGATCTCCTTCGGCCTGCGCAACGTCTCCGACGTCGACGCCGCGCTGGCCGAGATGGCCCGGGTCACCAGGCCCGGCGGCCGTCTCGTGGTCTGCGAGTTCAGCCACCCCACCTGGGCGCCGTTCCGGACCGTCTACTCCGGCTACCTCATGGGCGCGCTGCCCGGCGTCGCCCGCCGGGTGTCGAGCAACCCGGACGCCTACGTCTACCTGGCGGAGTCCATCCGGGCGTGGCCGGACCAGCCGGGGCTGGCCCGGCGGGTCGCGGCAGCCGGCTGGACGGCGGTCGGCTGGCGCAACCTCAGCGGCGGGATCGTCGCGCTGCACCGCGCCCACAAGCCGTAACCACGCCCGACCGGCGGGTTTCGCGCACGCACCCTCGGCAAGGGGTTCGGGGCAGGACGTCAGCGACGTACACACGAGGAGGCCCGTCATGGGAGCCGAGGACAAGACCCGGAACAAGGTCGAGGAGATCCAGGGCGACGCGAAGGAGAAGGTCGGGGCTGCTACCGGGGACGACGAGCTCCGCCACCAGGGCGAGCGGGACCAGTCCAAGGCGAACCTCAAGCAGGCCGGCGAGAAGGTCAAGGACGCCTTCAAGGACTGACGGCACAGGCTGCTCGGCAGGGGCCCGTCCCGCGGGGCGGGCCCCTCGGCATGTGCGGGCACGGATGCGTAGACTGACGCCGCACCGCCGTTCGTGAAAGTTTTCACAAGCGCACCAGACCCGCCCCGAGAATCCCTCCAGACCCGCTGAAGGTGGCCCTCCCGTGCAGCCTGCCGCGCCGCGAGACGCCGACGTCATCGTCGTCGGTGCCGGCCCCGCCGGGTCGGCGACGGCCTACCACCTCGCCCGGGCCGGGCACGAGGTGCTGCTGCTGGAGAAGACGGCGTTCCCCCGCGAGAAGGTGTGCGGCGACGGTCTGACGCCGCGGGCCGTGACCGCCCTGGTGGCGATGGGCATCGACACCTCTCCCGAGGCCGGCTGGCTGCACAACAAGGGTCTGCGCATCATCGGCGGCGGCATGCGCCTCGAGCTGCCCTGGCCGGAGCTTGCCAGCCACCCGTCGTACGGCCTGGTCCGGCCGCGCAGCGACTTCGACGACCTGCTGGCCAGGCAGGCCGTCAAGGCCGGGGCGGTGCTGCGCGAGAACACCACGGTGACCGGTCCGGTGCTGGACCGGTCCGGCCGCATCACCGGCGTCACGACCAAGGCGGAGAGCGGCGAGCGGACCTTCCACGCGCCGCTGGTGGTGGCCGCCGACGGCAACTCCAGCCGCCTCTCGCTCGCGATGGGGCTGGAGAAGCGCGACGACCGTCCGATGGGCGTGGCCGTGCGCACCTACTACACCAGCCCGCGCCACGACGACGACTGGCTCGAGTCGTGGCTCGAGCTGTGGGACCGCGGCAGTGACGGGCGGGACCGGCTGCTACCCGGCTACGGCTGGATCTTCGGCGTCGGCGACGGCACGAGCAACGTCGGCCTCGGCATCCTCAACACGAGCACGGCGTGGGGAAAGGTCGACTACAAGGACCTGCTCAAGCGCTGGCTGGACCAGACGCCCGAGGAGTGGGGCTTCCGCGAGGAGAACCGCACGCAGCCCGTCCGGGGCGCGGCACTGCCCATGGGGTTCAACCGCCAGCCGCACTACGCGGACGGCATGCTGCTCGTGGGCGACTCCGGCGGGATGGTCAACCCGTTCAACGGCGAGGGCATCGCGTACGCCATGGAGTCTGGCGAGATCGCCGCCGAGGTGATCGCCCAGGCGCTGGCGCGGCCCACCGCTGACTCCCGGGAGCGCGCCCTGCAGGCGTACCCGCAGACGCTGAAGCGGGCCTACGGCGGCTACTACACCGTCGGGCGGCTGTTCGTGAAGGCCATCGGGGACGACCGGGTGATGCGGCTGGCGACCCGTCATGGCCTGCCGCACCCGGTGCTGATGCGCTTCGTCCTGAAGCTGATGGCCAATCTCACCGACCCGCGCGGCGGGGACGCCATGGACCGCGTGGTGAACGCGCTCTCACGGCTGGCGCCGGCGGCGTGACGGCAGTGCCAGCCCGCGTTGGGCCGACCGGTCCGGCGTCCCTAGGGTGTGACCCTGTGACCCGGCCGCGGCGCGTGCGAGTGCGCCCAGGGCGCGACCGAGAAGGGGAGTGACCGGACGTGCAGTCCTACGGACCGATCCTGGTGCTCGGCGCCCTCGCCTTCGGCTTCGCAGCCTTCTCGATCGCGGCGGGCCACCTCACCGGACCGAAGCGGTTCAACCGCGCGAAGCTGGACGCCTACGAGTGCGGCATCGAGCCGACGCCGCAGCCCGTCGGTGGTGGCCGGTTCCCGGTGAAGTACTACCTCACCGCGATGCTCTTCATCGTCTTCGACATCGAGATCGTCTTCCTCTACCCGTGGGCGGTCGCGTTCGACTCGCTCGGGATCTTCGGGCTTGTCGAGATGGTCCTGTTCATCCTCACGCTGCTCGCTGCCTACGCCTATGTCTGGCGTCGCGGCGGGCTCGAGTGGGACTAGCGCCGTGCAGACCGGTGACGAGGGAGGTGGCTGACTGATGGGCATCGAGGAGAAGCTCCCGAGCGGCGTCCTGCTCAGCAGCGTCGAGAAGCTCGCCGGGTACATGCGCAAGGGCTCGCTCTGGCCGGCGACCTTCGGGCTCGCCTGCTGTGCCATCGAGATGATGGCCGTCGGCACGCCCCGCTACGACCTCGCCCGCTTCGGCATGGAGGTCTTCCGCGCCTCGCCACGACAGGCGGACCTCATGATCGTGGCCGGCCGGGTGAGCCAGAAGATGGCACCGGTGCTGCGGCAGATCTACGACCAGATGCCCAACCCGAAGTGGGTTCTCTCGATGGGCGTCTGCGCGTCCAGCGGCGGCATGTTCAACAACTACGCGATCGTGCAGGGTGTCGACCACGTCGTCCCCGTCGACATCTACCTGCCGGGCTGCCCGCCGCGCCCAGAGATGCTGATCGACGCGATCCTCAAGCTGCACGAGCAGATCGGGTCGGCCCCGCTCGGCGTCAACCGCGAGAAGGCGGCCCGCGCCGCCGAGGTTGCCGCGCTGGAGTCCAAGCCCACCGCGCAGATGAAGGGCCTGCTGCGATGAGAGGTGCCGCATGAGCGACATCCAGCACACCGGTGGCGAGGAGGATGTCGTCCGGGCGCCGCGCGAGACCGCGGAGACGGTCGACGTGCGGCGCGGGATGTTCGGCGCGGACGGCACCGGTGACACCAGCGGGTACGGCGGCCTGACCCGCCCCGTGCACCTGCCGGGCGCCAGCCGGCGGCCGTACGGCGGCGTGTTCGACGAGGTCGCCGACCGGCTCGAGGAAGTGCTGCCCGGCTACGCACAGGCCGTGGAGAGGGTCGTCGTGGACCGTGACGAGGTCACGTTCCACGTCCGGCGCGAGGACCTGCTCGAGTTCGCCCGGGCGCTGCGTGACGACCCTGCCCTGCGGTTCGAGATGTGCATGGGGGTGAGCGGGGTGCACTACCCGCAGGAGGCTGGCCGGGAGCTGCACGCGGTCTACCCGTTCATGTCGGTCACCCACAACCGGCGGATCCGGGTCGAGGTCACCTGCCCGGACGCGGACCCGCACGTCCCGTCGATCACGTCCCTGTACCCGGGCAACGACTGGCACGAGCGGGAGACGTTCGACTTCTTCGGCATCGTCTTCGACGGGCACCCTGGCCTGACCCGGATCGAGATGCCGGACGACTGGCCGGGTCACCCGCAGCGCAAGGACTACCCGCTCGGCGGCATCCCGGTCGAGTACAAGGGCGCCCAGATCCCACCGCCCGACGAACGGAGGAGCTACTCGTGACCGGCCCGGACAACGGCCCGGAGCAGGGCAGCGTCTTCACGGCGGCCGACAGCACGTCGACGGCCCGGGAGACCACCGAGGGCACCGTCTACACAGTCACCGGCCAGGACTGGGACACCCTCACGGCCGGCCTCGGTGAGGCCGCCGAGGAGCGCATCGTCGTCAACATGGGGCCGCAGCACCCGTCGACCCACGGAGTGCTCCGGCTGATCCTCGAGCTCGAGGGAGAGACTGTCACCGAGTGCCGCCTGGGCATCGGCTACCTGCACACCGGGATCGAGAAGAACTGCGAGTTCCGCACCTGGACCCAGGGCGTCACGTTCGTGACCCGGATGGACTACCTGGCGCCGCTGTTCAACGAGTACGCGTACGTCAGCGGCGTCGAGCGGCTGCTCGGCGTAGAGGACCAGATCCCGGAGCGGGTCAACGTCATCCGGGTGATGATGATGGAGCTCAACCGGATCTCCTCCCACCTCGTGGCCCTGGCCACCGGCGGGATGGAGCTGGGCGCGCTGACCGCGATGACCTTCGGCTTCCGCGAGCGCGAGCTGGTCCTCGACATCTTCGAGATGGTCACCGGTCTGCGGATGAACCACGCGTACTTCCGCCCCGGCGGTGTCGCCCAGGACCTCCCGCCCGGTGCGGTCGACCGGATCCGGGACCTGCTCCGGCTGATGCCGAAGCGCCTCTCGGACATCGAGAACCTGCTCGTAGGCAACAAGATCTGGATGGAACGCACCGTCGGTGTCGGCTACCTCGACCTGACCGGCTGCATGGCCCTGGGCATCACCGGGCCGGTCCTGCGCGCCACCGGGCTCCCGCACGACCTGCGCAAGTCGCAGCCGTATGCCGGCTACGAGACCTACGACTTCGACGTGGTCACCGAGACCACCTGTGACGCCTACGGACGGTTCCTCATCCGGATCCGCGAGATGAAGGAGTCGCTGAAGATCGTCGAGCAGTGCATCGACCGCCTGCAGCCCGGGCCGGTCATGATCGAGGACAAGAAGATCGCCTGGCCGGCCCAGCTCGCCCTCGGCGGCGACGGCCTGGGCAACTCCCTCGACCACATCCGCACCATCATGGGCACCTCGATGGAGGCCCTGATCCACCACTTCAAGCTCGTGACGGAGGGGTTCCGCGTGCCACCCGGCCAGGTCTACTCCGCGATCGAGTCGCCGCGCGGCGAGCTCGGCGCACACCTGGTGAGCGACGGCGGCACCCGGCCGTACCGCGTGCACTTCCGCGACCCCTCGTTCAACAACCTGCAAGCCGCGCCGGCCATGTCCGAGGGCAGCATGATCGCCGACGTGATCGCGGCCATCGCGTCGATCGACCCGGTGATGGGCGGGGTGGACCGGTGAGCTTCGACGCCGGAACGCTCGCCCGGCTGGAGGTCGACGCCAAGGAGATCGTCGCTCGCTACCCCAAGGCGCGGTCCGCGCTGCTCCCGATGCTGCACCTCGTCCAGTCCGAGGAGGGCTTCGTCAGCCCGCACGGCATCGAGTTCTGCGCCGGCCAGCTGGAGCTCACCGCCGCGGAGGTGGCTGCGGTAGCCACGTTCTACACGCAGTACAAGCGACGGCCCAACGGCGAGTACTCCGTGGGGGTCTGCACCAACACCCTCTGCGCGATCATGGGCGGGGACCAGATCTTCGCGACGCTCAAGGACCATCTCGGCGTCGGCCACGACGAGACCACCGCCGACGGCACCGTGACGCTGGAGCACCTGGAGTGCAACGCGGCCTGCGACTACGCGCCGGTGATGATGGTCAACTGGGAGTTCTTCGACAACCAGACCCCGGAGTCCGCCGTCGAGCTTGTCGACGGGCTGATCGCCGGCGAGCCGCCGACGCCGTCGCGCGGGGCGACCCTGTGCACGTTCAAGCAGGTGTCCCGGGTGCTCGCGGGCTTCCCGGACGGTCGGGCGGACGAGGGCCCGGTGGCGGGCCCGGCGACACTGGCCGGTCTGAAGATCTACCGGGAGCAGCAGAACGCCGGGAAGCGCCGCAAGTCCGACGACGAGGAGCCTCCCCCTCCGAAGAAGCGCGCGGCCAGGAAGTCCACCCGCACGCCTTCGGCAGCAGCCCCCGCCGCCGAGCCGGGCTATGCCCGGCCCGAGAGCGAGAGCGGGTCGGACGCACCGGCCACCACGGCCGAGTCGGACGAGGCCAATGTCGCGCCGGCGGCCAACGAGGGGGATGCATGACCATCGAGCTGACGCCGGTCCTGAGCCGGACGTGGGACGTCGACCGGTCCTGGACCCGGGCCGTCTACGAGGACCACGACGGCTACGCCGGCCTCCGCAAGGCCCTGGACATGTCCCCCGAGGACGTCACTGCGCTCGTCAAGAAGTCGGAGCTGCGAGGGCGTGGCGGCGCCGGCTTCCCGACCGGAGCCAAGTGGGGCTTCATCCCGCAGGGCGGGGACAAGCCGGTCTACCTGGTCGTCAACGCCGACGAGTCCGAGCCGGGCACGTGCAAGGACATCCCGTTCATGATGGCGAACCCGCACGAGCTGGTCGAGGGCGTCGTCATCGCGTCCTACGCCATCCGGGCGGCCCATGCCTTCATCTACGTCCGCGGCGAGGTCGTCCACGTGCTGCGCCGGCTGCAGGCTGCCGTCGCGGAGGCCTACGAGGCCGGCTACGCCGGCACCGACGTGCTCGGCTCGGGGTACGCCCTCGAGATCACCGTGCACGCCGGCGCGGGGGCCTACATCTGCGGTGAGGAGACGGCGCTGCTGGACTCGCTGGAGGGTCGCCGGGGCCAGCCGCGGCTGCGCCCGCCGTTCCCTGCGATCGCCGGTCTCTACGCCTCGCCGACAGTCATCAACAACGTGGAGTCGATCGCCAGCGTCCCGTCCATCCTGCGCAACGGCGCCGAGTGGTTCTTCGCCATGGGCACCGAGGCCGCCGACGGGGTCGCGGACCAGGACAAGCCGAAGTTCCGCTCGAAGGGCATGACGCTCTTCTCGCTGTCCGGCCACGTGACCCGACCGGGTCAGTACGAGGCACCGATGGGCATCACGCTGCGCGAGCTGCTCGACCTGTCCGGCGGGGTGCGCGACGGCCACCAGCTGAAGTTCTGGACGCCGGGCGGGTCGTCCACCCCGCTGTTGACCGACGAGCACCTGGACGTGCCGCTCTCCTACGAGGGCATCGCGTCGGCGAAGTCCATGCTCGGCACGAAGGCGCTGCAGATCTTCGACGAGACCACCTGCGTGGTCCGCGCCGTCCTGCGATGGACCGAGTTCTACGCGCACGAGTCCTGCGGCAAGTGCACGCCCTGTCGCGAAGGCACGTTCTGGCTGGTGCAGATCCTGCGGCGCCTCGAGCAGGGCGAGGGCAGCGCCGAGGACATCGAGAAGCTTCTCGACATCTCCGACAACATCCTCGGACGCTCGTTCTGCGCCCTCGGCGACGGCGCCACCAGCCCGATCACCTCGTCGGTGCAGTTCTTCAGGGACGAGTACGTCGCCCACTTCGAGCAGCAGGGCTGCCCGTTCGACCCCGCCGCGTCGACGCTGTTCACCGCTCCGGCGGCGCAGGGACCGCAGGGAGCAGGAGTGAGGACCCGATGACCGTGACCACCGGGACCGGCGCCGAGGTGCAGAAGCGCGACGACCTCGTCACGGTCACAATCGACGACTTCGAGCTCCAGGTCCCGAAGGGCACGCTCGTGATCCGCGCTGCGGAGCTGATCGGCATCCAGGTCCCGCGCTTCTGCGACCACCCGTTGCTGGACCCGGTCGGCGCGTGCAGGCAGTGCCTCGTCGAGGTCCAGGGACAGCCGAAGCCGCTTGCATCCTGCACGACCACCGTCACCGACGGCATGGTCGTCAGGACCCAGCTCACGTCGCCGGTCGCCGACAAGGCGCAGCGCGGCGTGATGGAGCTGCTTCTCATCAACCATCCGCTCGACTGCCCGGTCTGCGACAAGGGCGGCGAGTGCCCGCTGCAGAACCAGGCCATGAGCAACGGTCGCGCCGAGTCCCGGTTCGAGGGCGTCAAGCGAACCTTCCCCAAGCCGATCAACATCTCCTCGCAGGTGCTGCTGGACCGTGAGCGGTGCGTGCTGTGCGCCCGGTGCACGCGGTTCTCACAGCAGGTCGCTGGTGACCCGTTCATCGAGATGCTCGAGCGCGGTGCCCTGCAGCAGGTGGGCATCTACGAGGCCGAGCCGTTCCAGTCGTACTTCTCCGGCAACACGGTGCAGATCTGCCCCGTCGGTGCGCTCACCGGCGCGGCGTACCGCTTCCGCTCCCGGCCCTTCGACCTCGTCTCGTCACCCGGTGTGTGCGAGCACTGCGCGTCCGGTTGCGCCATCAGGACCGACCACCGGCGCGGCAAGGTCCTCCGGCGGCTGGCCGGCGACGACCCGGCCGTCAACGAGGAGTGGAACTGCGACAAGGGGCGCTGGGCCTTCCAGTACGCCACGGCGCAGGACCGTCTCACCACGCCGTTGGTCCGCGACGAGGACGGGGTGCTGGTCCCGACCTCGTGGGCCGAGGCACTGGACGTCGCTGCCCGTGGCCTCACCGCGGCGAAGGGAGCCACCGGCGTGCTCGTCGGCGGTCGGTGCACGGTGGAGGACGCCTACGCCTACGCCAAGCTCGCGCGGGTCGCCCTCGGCACCAACGACGTCGACTTCCGGGCTCGCCCGCACTCGGCCGAGGAGGCGTCGTTCCTCGCCGCCCATGTCGCCGGCAGCGGCCTGGGGACCACCTACGACGAGCTCGAGCGGGCCTCGTCGGTGCTGCTCGTCGGGCTCGAGCCCGAGGACGAGTCGCCGATCCTGTTCCTGCGCCTGCGCAAGGCGACCCGCAGGGGCCTGGCCGTGCACGCGGTCGCGCCGCTCGCCAGCCGGGGCCTGCAGAAGCTGGCCGGCACCCTGCTGGCAACCACGCCCGGCGCCGAGCCCGACATGCTCGACGCGCTGCGCACCCGCCACGACAGCGTCGCCGACGCGGCAGGCGCAGTCCACGGGGCAGGCTCGATCGTCCTCGTCGGCGAGCGGCTCGCCTCGGTCCCCGGCGCCCTCTCTGCCGTCGCTGCCCTCGTGGCCGCGACGGGCGCCCGGCTCGCCTGGGTCCCGCGCCGCGCGGGCGAGCGGGGCGCCCTCGAAGCCGGTGCGCTGCCGAACCTGCTGCCCGGCGGCCGGCCGGTGGCCGACCCGGCGGCCCGGGTCGACGTGGCCACCGCTTGGGGGGCCGACCGCCTTCCGGAGGCCGAAGGTCGCGACACCGAGGCTGTGCTCGCTGCTGTCCACACCGGCGAGGTGCGCGCGCTTGTCGTCGGCGGTGTGGACCCGCTCGACCTGCCCGACCCGCTCGCGGCGCTCGCCGCGATCGACGCGGCGCCGTTCGTCGTATGCCTTGAGCTGCGCGAGTCGGAGGCCACCCGGCGCGCCGACGTCGTGCTGCCCGTCGCTGCTGCGGTGGAGAAGGCCGGGTCCTTCGTCGACTGGGAGGGGCGGTCCCGGCCGTTCGAGCCGGTGCTCCGCGGCACGAACGCGATGCCCGACGTCCGGGTGCTGCACGTCCTCGCCGACGCGATGGGTGTCGACCTGGCGCTGCCGGACGTCGCCGCTGCCCGGGCCGAGATCCAGGAGCTCGGCCGGTGGGACGGCGCCGGCGCTGCGTTCACGCCCGTCCCGGCCGCTGCCGAGGTCCCGCCGGCTGCGGGCAGGGCCGTCCTCGCGACGTGGGCGCAGCTGCTGGACGCGGGCCGGATGCAGGACGGCGAGCCCTACCTCGCGGGGACGGCACGCGGAGCCGTGGCACGGCTGTCAGCCGGAACGGCGGCCGCACTGGACGTGAGCGACGGCGCGGCGGTCACCGTCACGACCGGCGCCGGTACCCTGACGGCCCCCGTCCTGGTCACCGAGATGCCCGACGGCGTCGTGTGGCTCCCGACGAACGCGCGTGGCCTGCCCGTGCGGCGAGCGCTCGGCGCGGCCCACGGAGCGGTCGTGGGCCTCGCCCGCGCCGCCGCGAGCGTCGATCAGGGGGAGCGCCGATGAGCGCCGCGTCCACGGTCTTCGCGTCCCCGGAGGTGCCGGGCTTCGGCACCGACCCCTGGTGGCTGGTGCTGGCCAAGGCGCTCGTCGTGTTCGTGTTCCTCGTGGTCATGACGCTCTTCGCGATCTGGTGGGAACGCCGGGTCGTGGCCCGGATGCAGAACCGCATCGGCCCCAACCGCGTCGGGCCCCAGGGCCTGCTCCAGTCGCTCGCCGACGGCATCAAGCTCGCCCTGAAGGAGGACATCATCCCCAAGGCCGCCGACAAGGCGGTCTTCGTCCTCGCCCCGATCATCTCCGCGACCCCGGCGTTCCTGGCGTTCGCTGTGATGCCGTTCGGGCCCGAGGTCTCCATCGCCGGGCACCGGACCAACCTGCAGCTCACCGACCTGCCGGTGGCCGTGCTGTACATCCTCGCGGTGGCTTCGGTGGGCATCTACGGCATCGTGCTGGCCGGCTGGTCGAGCGGCTCGACCTACCCGCTGCTCGGCGGTCTGCGCTCGTCCGCCCAGATGATCTCCTACGAGGTCGCGATGGGTCTGTCGTTCGTCGGTGTGTTCCTCTACGCCGGCTCGATGTCGACCTCCGAGATCGTCGCGGCGCAGGGCGACTACTGGTACGCCGTGCTGCTCTTCCCGTCGTTCGCCGTCTATGCCATCTCGATGGTGGGCGAGACCAACCGGGCGCCCTTCGACCTTCCCGAGGCCGAGGGCGAGCTGGTGGGCGGCTTCCACACGGAGTACTCCTCGCTGAAGTTCGCCCTGTTCTTCCTCGCCGAGTACATCAACATGGTGACGGTCTCTGCGCTTGCCACGACGCTGTTCCTGGGCGGTTGGCGAGCCCCGTGGCCGCTGTCACTGTGGGGCGGCGCGAACCAGGACTGGTGGCCGATCCTCTGGTTCGTCACCAAGGTGCTGATGTTCATCTTCGTGTTCATCTGGCTGCGCGGGACGCTGCCGCGTCTGCGCTACGACCAGTTCATGCGGCTGGGCTGGAAGGTCCTGATCCCGGTCGCGATCGGCTGGCTGCTCATGGTGGCCACGGTCCGGGCGCTCAACGCCGAGTACAGCTTCGACACCCGCCAGGTCCTGTTCTTCGGCGGGGCGATCGCGCTGGTCCTGATCGCCCTCACCTTCGTGTGGGACCTCGCGGCCGCGCGGAGGCAGGGCGCCGATGAGCCGACAGTCGAGGCGGCTTGGGACCCGATGGCGGGTGGGCACCCGGTTCCGCCGTTGCCCGGGCAGAACCTGCCGGTGCTGACAGCCGTCGGTGCCGGTGACCCCGACCCGGGACCTGCCGCAGTCCGTCGCTCAGCGGACGGGCCAGACCGGAAGGACGACCAGTGACCGACTTCCGGACCCAGCTCAAGGGGTTCGGCGTGACCTTCTCGACGATGTTCAAGAAGGTCGTGACCGAGCAGTACCCCGAGGAGAAGAAGCCGACCGAGCCCCGGTTCCACGGTCGGCACGTCCTCAACCGGCACCCCGACGGCCTGGAGAGGTGCATCGGCTGCGAGCTCTGTGCCTGGGCCTGTCCGGCCGACGCCATCTACGTCGAGGGTGCGGACAACACCGAGGGCGAGCGGTTCTCGCCGGGCGAGCGCTACGGGCGGGTCTACCAGATCAACTACCTGCGCTGCATCTTCTGCGGCCTGTGCATCGAGGCGTGCCCGACGCGCGCCCTGACGATGAGCAACGAGTACGAGCTCGCGGACGACACCCGCGCCAAGCTCATCTACGAGAAGCAGGACCTCCTCGCGCCGCTCCTCGCCGGCATGGTGCCGGCACCGCACCCGATGGTCGAAGGCGCGGACGACACCGCCTACTACCAGGGGAAGGTCACCCGGGCCACTGCTGCCCAGGAGCGGTACGTCGCCGCTCGTGCCGGCCGGTCTGCGGACGGGGACGACGCGTGAGTGCCTCGGGCCAGCTGCTCGCCGCAGCGACCGACACCGGGACCGGCGAAGCCGTCACCTTCTGGGTGCTCGGCCCGATCGCCGTGCTCGCCGCTCTGGGAGTCCTGTTCTCCCGCAAGGCGGTGCACTCGGCGCTGCTGCTCGCCGCGACGATGCTCTCCCTCGCCGTCCTCTACCTGGCCCAGGACGCGCCCTTCCTCGGGGTCGTGCAGGTTGTCGTCTACACGGGGGCGGTGATGATGCTGTTCCTCTTCGTCCTGATGCTCGTCGGCGTCGACTCGGCCGACTCGCTGGTCGAGACGCTGCGCGGCCAGCGGGTCGCGGCAGTGGTCGCGGCCCTCGGCTTCGGCGGGCTCCTGGTGTTCGGGCTGGGCGACGCAATCGTGAGCAACGCCGGTCTGGCCGAGGCCAACCAGGACGGCAACGTCCAGGGGCTGGCCGCACTGATCTTCAGCCGCTACGTGTTCGCCTTCGAGGCGACCAGCGCGCTGCTCATCACGGCAGCCATGGGCGCGATGGTGCTCGCGCACCGGGAGAGGTACGAGGCCAGGGCCAGCCAGGCGGAGCTGTCCCGCGAGCGCTTCCGTCCCGGCAGCTACGGCGCGCCCCTGCCCGGCCCTGGTGTCTACGCCCGGCACAACGCCGTCGACACGCCGGCTCTGCTCCCCGACGGGACGCCGGCGCAGATCTCGTTGTCCCCGGTGCTCGTTGCCCGCGGCGACGTCCGGGCCATCCCCCGCTCAGACGACGAGGTCGACGCACCCGACGCGGAGGACGACGACGCATGACGCACGGCACGGACTGGGGTCTCGCATGAACCCGATGAACTACGTCTACCTGTCGGCGCTTCTGTTCTCCATCGGCGCGGCGGGAGTCCTGCTGCGGCGCAACGCCATCGTCGTGTTCATGTGCATCGAGCTGATGCTGAACGCGACCAACCTGGCGTTCGTCACGTTCGCGCGGATGAAGGGCAACCTCGACGGTCAGGTGATCGCGTTCTTCGTCATGGTGGTCGCGGCGGCCGAGGTCGTGGTCGGCCTCGCCATCATCGTGACGATCTTCCGGACCCGCCGGTCGGCCTCGGTCGACGGCGCCAACCTGCTGAAGTACTGAGGCCGCCACATGCTGACGACTTCCCTGGCCACCGAGCCTGCCACCGGTGTGCTGTCACTGGGCTGGCTGCTCGTCGCCCTGCCGCTGTTCGGCGCGGCGATCCTGCTGCTCGGCGGTCGCCGCACCGACCCGTGGGGGCATCTGCTCGGCACGGCGATGCCGGCCATCGCGTTCGTCGTCGGCCTCCTGCAGTACCTCGCTCTCCTCGGGAGGGACGCCGAGGAGCGGTCGGTGTCCCAGCACCTCTTCAGCTGGATCCCCGCGGGCAGCTTCCAGGTCGACGTCGGGCTGCGGATCGACCCGCTGTCGATGTGCTTCGTGCTGCTTGTCACCTTCGTCGGGACGCTGATCCACGTGTACTCGATCGGGTACATGGCGCACGACCGGGACCGGCGCCGGTTCTTCGGCTACCTCAACCTGTTCGTCGCGGCGATGCTGCTTCTCGTGCTGGCGGACAGCTATCTCGTGCTGTACGTCGGCTGGGAGGGGGTGGGCCTGGCCTCCTACCTCCTGATCGGGTTCTGGAACTTCAACCCGACGTACGCCGCGGCGGCCAAGAAGGCGTTCGTGGCCAACCGCGTAGGCGACTTCGGTCTGTCGGTCGCCATCATGATCATGTTCGCGCAGTTCGGCGGCGTGAGCTTCGAGCAGGTGTTCGGCGCCGCGGACGGGGCCAGCGAGGGCACCCTCACGGTCATCGGACTGATGCTGCTGCTCGCCGCCTGCGGGAAGTCGGCGCAGTTCCCGCTGCAGTCCTGGCTCGGCGACGCGATGGCGGGGCCCACGCCCGTCTCGGCGCTGATCCACGCCGCGACGATGGTCACCGCGGGCGTGTACCTGGTGGTCCGGTCGGCGCCGATCTTCGACGGTGCGCCCAACGCGCAGCTCGCCGTCGTCATCGTCGGCGCTGTCACGCTGCTGTTCGGCGCCGTGATCGGCTGCGCCAAGGACGACATCAAGAAGGCGCTGGCCGCCTCCACCATGAGTCAGATCGGCTACATGATGCTTGCGGCCGGGCTCGGCCCGGTCGGCTACGCATTCGCGATCTTCCATCTGCTGACGCACGGCTTCTTCAAGGCCGGGATGTTCCTCGGCGCCGGGTCGGTCATGCACGGCATGGACGACCAGGTCGACATGCGCAGGTTCGGCGGTCTGTCGTCGGTCATGAAGGTCACCTGGATCACCTTCGGGTTCGGCTGGCTGGCCATCATCGGCTTCCCCGGCCTGTCCGGCTTCTGGAGCAAGGACAAGATCATCGAGGCCGCCTTCGTGGGCGACGGCTGGCGACCGTGGGTGTTCGGCCTCGCCGCGCTCGTCGGGGCCGGCATCACGGCGTTCTACATGACCCGGCTGTTCCTGCTCACCTTCCACGGCGAGCGCCGCTGGACCGAGGACGTGCACCCGCACGAGTCACCGCTTGTCATGACCGTCCCGCTGATGGTGCTGGCCGTCGGCTCGGCGCTGCTCGGGCTCGCGCTCGGTCCCACGGGCGCGATCCAGCAGTGGCTGGAGCCTGTCGTGGGTGAGCACGGGGAGGAGAGCCCGGTCCTGGCGGTGCCCGTGCTGACGACGCTGACAGTCGTGCTCGTCCTCGCGGGCGCGGGGCTGGCCTGGTCCATGTACCTGCGAAGCCGGGTCCCGGTCACCGCGCCGGTCGGCTCGGTCGCCACCCGCGCGGCGCGCGCCGACCTGTACCAGGACACCGTGAACGAGGCGTTGCTGATGAGGCCCGGGCAGTACCTGACCCGGATGCTGGTCTTCGTGGACAACCGTGGGGTCGACGGCGCCGTGAACGGCCTGGCGGCACTGATCGGCGGTACGTCGGGCCGTGTCCGCCGGCTGCAGAACGGCTTCGTCCGGTCGTACGCCCTGTCGATGTTCGTGGGAGCCGCCGTCCTGGTCGGCGCCATGCTCCTGGTGAGGCTCTGACGTGACCGACTTCCCCTGGCTGACCACACTCGCCGCGGTCCCGCTCGTCGGGTCCGCCGTCGTCGCTGCCCTGCCCGCGGGCCGGGACCTGCTCGCGAAGCAGGCCGCGTTCGCGATCTCGCTGGTGCCCCTCGCCATGACGATCGCGATGGCGCTGCGCTTCGACGCGAACAGCACGACGATGTTCCAGTTCGCCGAGGTCCACGAGTGGATCCCGCAGTTCGGTGTGAGCTATGCGCTCGGCGTCGACGGCATCGCGCTCGTCCTCATCGCGATGGCCACCGTTCTGACCCCTGTGTGCATCCTGGCGTCCTGGCACGACGTCGACCACGCGCGGCTGGGCGACCGGGCCCGCAACGCCAAGGGCTACTTCGCGCTCCTCCTGCTGCTCGAGACCTTCATGATCGGCGTCTTCTCGGCGACGGACGTGTTCCTCTTCTACGTCCTGTTCGAGGCGATGCTCGTCCCGATGTACTTCATCATCGGTTCCTACGGCGGTGTGCAGCGCTCGTACGCGGCGGTGAAGTTCCTGCTCTACTCCCTCGCGGGAGGCCTCCTCATGCTGGCCGCGGTCATCGGGCTCTACGTGGTCTCCGACGGCGGCAGTCAGGCGTTCCTCTTCGAGAACCTGCTGGGCACGGACCTGGGCACCGGCACCGAGCGACTGCTGTTCGTCGGGTTCTTCGTGGCGTTCGCGATCAAGGCTCCGCTGTGGCCGGTGCACACCTGGCTCCCGGACGCGGCCGCCGAGGCCCCGCCCGGCGGCGCCGTCCTGCTCGTCGGAGTGCTGGACAAGGTCGGCACCTTCGGGATGATCCGGTTCTGCCTTCCGCTGTTCCCCGACGCCTCGCAGTGGGCCGCGCCGGTGGTGCTGACGCTCGCGGTTATCGGCATCCTCTACGGAGCGCTGCTGGCGATCGGCCAGACGGACATGAAGCGACTCATCGCGTACACGTCGATCAGCCACTTCGGCTTCATCGTGCTCGGCATCTTCGCGATGACGACGCAAGGACAGTCCGGCTCGACGTTGTACATGGTCAACCACGGCTTCTCCACCGCGGCTCTGTTCCTGATCGCCGGCTTCCTGATCAGCCGTCGTGGCTCGCGGTTGATCGCGGACTACGGGGGCGTACAGCGGGTCGCACCCATGCTCGCCGGGACCTTCCTCGTGGCGGGCCTGTCCAGCCTGGCGCTGCCGGGGCTGTCCAGCTTCGTCAGCGAGTTCCTCGTGCTGGTCGGGACCTTCACCCGCTACGAGGTCGCCGCCGTGGTAGCCACCGGCGGCATCATCCTGGCATCGCTCTACATCCTGCTGATGTACCAGCGGATCATGACCGGTGAGCCCACCGAGGGAACCAAGAGCATGCGTGACCTCGACGCCCGCGAGGCATGGGTTGTCGCCCCGGTCATCGCCGTCATCATCGCGCTCGGCTTCTTCCCGAAGCCGCTGCTCGACGTCATCAACCCGGCAGTGGACCGCACGATGCAGCAGGTCGGCGTCGCCGACCCGAAACCTGTCGTGCCAGGGATCCTGCAGACCACGGAAGGGAGTGGAGAGTGACGAGCTCGCCGGTCCTCGCCGCCACCTTCACCAGCCCCTCGATCGAGTACAGCAAGCTGCTTCCCGTCCTCATCGTGCTCGGCGTCGCACTGGTCAGTGTGCTGGTCGAGGCCTTCGTGGGCCGGCGGTACCGCTACGAGACGCAGCTGGTCCTGACGATCTCCGGGCTCGTCGCTGCCTTCGTCGCCGTCGTGTACCTGGCCGGGACCGCCGAGATCGCCGCCGAGGGCTCGGTGGCCGTGGACGGGCCGGCGCTGTTCCTCCAGGGCACCATCCTGCTTCTCGCCATCCCGGGCGTCCTCACCTGCGCCGAGCGCGGCCTGGACACGGGTGGCCCGTTCGCGCCGGCCGGCTCCTCGATGCCGGGTTCGCAGCACGAGCGGACCCTGGTCGCAAGCGGGGTCACCCAGACCGAGGTGTTCCCGCTCCTCTCCTTCGCCGTCGGCGGCATGTTGCTGTTCCCAGCGGCCAACGACCTCCTGACGATGTTCGTCGCGCTCGAGGTGCTCTCCCTCCCGCTGTACCTCCTCTGCGGCCTGGCCAGGCGACGGCGCCTGCTGAGTCAGGAGGCGGCACTGAAGTACTTCCTCCTGGGCTCGTTCTCCTCCGCGTTCTTCCTCTACGGCGTGGCGCTGCTCTACGGCTACGCCGGGACGGTGCAGCTCTCGGGCATCGCCGAGGCCGTCAGCGGCAACGCCGGCGACGAGACCTTGCTGCTCATCGGGACCGCACTGGTCATCGTCGGACTGCTGTTCAAGGTCGGCGCCGTGCCCTTCCACTCGTGGACCCCTGACGTCTACCAGGGCGCGCCGACCCCGGTCACGGGGTTCATGGCGGCGTGCACCAAGGTGGCAGCCTTCGGGGCCCTTCTCCGGGTGCTCTACGTCGGCGTCGGCGGCCTGGCTTGGGAGTGGCAGCCCATCATCTGGGGAGTCGCCGTGCTCTCGATGGTGGTCGGCTCCGTGGTGGCGATCACCCAGACCGACGTGAAGAGGATGCTCGCCTACTCCTCGATCGCGCACGCCGGCTTCGTCCTTGTCGGCCTCTCGGCCACAGACTCGGCGCGCGACGGCGAGATCCTGGGTGTCTCGTCGGTGTTGTTCTACCTCCTCGCGTACGGCTTCTCGACGATCGGCGCGTTCGCTGTCGTGACGTTGGTGCGAGACTCGGCGGGAGAGGCGACCCATCTCTCGCAGTGGGCCGGGCTGGCCCGGCGCTCGCCGATCACGGCAGTCGTGTTCACGTTCTTCCTTGCGGCCTTTGCCGGCATCCCGTTGACGAGCGGCTTCACGGCAAAGTTCGCGGTCTTCAACGCGGCGTTCACCGCGGGGACCGGGTGGCTGGTCGTCGTCGGTGTCGTGGCCAGCGCGGTCGCGGCCTTCTTCTACTTCCGAGTGGTCGTCCTGATGTTCTTCTCGGCTCCTGCCCCGGAGGGGCCGACGGTCGTGGTCCCCAGCCCCCTCACCACCCTCGCGATCGCGCTCGGCGTCGGCGTGACCCTGCTCCTCGGCGTCTGGCCGACCCAGGTGCTCGACCTCGCCGGCACCGCCTCGCAGCTCGTCCGGTAGCCGACGCCGTGCCGACCGACCTGACCACCGACCCCGCCCTGGAGGCGGCGCTGCGCACGGGGCTGGCGCAGGTCGAGGCTGCCCTGCGCGACGCGGTGAAGAGCGAGTACCCGTTCGTCACCGAGGCGTCCCGCCACCTCGTGGATGCGGGCGGCAAGCGTTCCCGGCCGCTCCTCCTTCTGCTGGCCGCGCAGCTGGGCGACCCGGCAGCGCCGGGCGTCGTACCCGCGGCAGTGGTCGTGGAGCTCACCCACCTCGCGACGCTCTACCACGACGACGTGATGGACCAGGCGGCGCTTCGCCGCGGCGCGGCCAGCGCCAACGCCCGTTGGGACAACTCGGTGGCGATCCTCACCGGCGACTTCCTCTTCGCCCGGGCCTCGGACATCCTCGCGGACCTCGGCCCCGAGGCGGTGCGGTTGCAGGCGAGGACCTTCGAGCGGCTGGTCACCGGGCAGATCCGCGAGACCGTCGGGCCGGTGGAGGGCGTGGACCCCGTCGAGCACTACCTCTCGGTGCTCGCCGACAAGACCGGGTCACTCATCTCGACGTCGGCCCGTTTCGGCGCGATGCTGTCCGGCGCGGACGACCAGGCCGTCGACGTCCTCACCCGCTACGGCGAGCGCTTCGGGGTGGCCTTCCAGCTCTCCGACGACCTGCTGGACGTCCTCTCCGAGAGCAGCGAGTCCGGCAAGACGCCCGGCACCGACCTGCGCGAGGGCGTCCCGACCCTGCCGGTGCTGCTGATGCGCCGGGACGCCCGTCCCGAGGACGCCCGGCTGCTGAAGCTGCTGGACTCCGGCCTGGCCGAGGACTCCGACCATCGCGAGGCGCTGGGGCTGCTCCGAGCCCACCCCGCCATGGCCGAGGCGCAGGCCGAGGTGACCCGGTGGGCCGACGCCGCCCGCGAGACTCTCGGACCGCTGCCCGCCTCGCCGGCACGGTCCGCCCTCGAGTCGCTCTGCCACCAGGTGGTCGGCCGGGCCGGCTGACCCATCCCTCACGCCGGCGGGTCCGGCCCCTCCGCGTCGGGCGCCGGTGGCGCAGCGACGCGCACCCCGTGGCGGTAGGTCAACGTGCTGCCGAGCCAGCTCGCCGCGCCCAGCGTGCCCACGGCCACCGCACTGAGGGCGAGCTGACCCCACGGAGTCTTGTCGTGGTCGAGGTGGTCGCCGGCGCGCCACCAGAAGTCGATCGCGAACAGGACGAGCGCGGTGCCCACGAGCACCAGGTGCCCTCGCGCGGTGGCCCTCGCCGGCGTGCCGGGGGGAATGCTGCGGAAGTCCGCGAACCCGGGCACGGCGGCGACGATCGCTGCGACAAGTCCGACATAGATCAGCCACCACGCGCCGTCGACGAGATAGCGCAGTCCGTCGGTGCGGGTCCGCGTCAGGATGTCGAAGATCAACGACGAGGCGAACGCACCGGCCGGAACAGTGGCCAGCAGCGGGTGGAACGGGTGACCCCGCGGCCCGGCAAGCAGAGGTCGCCCCACAGTGGCGTCCTCGTCCGACCGCACCGGCACCTCCGATCGTCGGGTCAGGCCGGCACCGGGCCGTCGTCCGCCCGAGGGCCGGCAGCGCGCTGTCGGTCGCGGCCGGCGCACGCGACGACAAGGGCCGCCGTGACCGGCAGCACGAACACGCCGATGGACAGCATCGCGAGCAGGTTGCCCGCTGCCAGCAGGCCGGTGAGCGTCCAGGCGAGCCGCATCGCCGGCCGGCGGTCGGCCTCCCACAGGGCCGCACCGACCGCCAGCGTCAGGAGCAGCGGGACCACGAGCACGACGGCGACGCCGGTGCCGTTCTGGCCGACGAGCGTCTCGGACACCTGCGTCGCGGGGCCGGAGGACGAGACCACTGTCGACTCGTACACCGGCGCGAGGAAGCCGGCCATGATGACCGCGGCGCTGAAGCAGGCGGCTGCCCCGAGGGCCGCCGCCGGGACCCAGCCCAGCCGGGTCACGGCGAGGCGCACGGGGCTTCTCCGTCGGGCCGCGTCCACACCCTGATCCTGCTCCTGCTGGCCGCCGGTGTCACCGGCGCCCCGGCGGAGGCGTCCGGCGGCACGGACGGCAGGCCTCGACGGGCCTGCGCGCTACTCTGCCGACGTCAGCCGGATCGACCGCAGCCGGCGGCCGGCGTACCAAGTGCCGCCGACGACGACCACGGCCAGCATCAGGACCGAGATCTGCGGCCGCACCGCCGCCGTGACCCCGAGACGCTCGGCGTCCTCGCCCACGACAGCACGGGTCACCGCCAGGGCCCACTGCTGGATGCTGATGCCCCGCGCGCCCAGGACGAGCCCGCCGATCGCCGTCTCCCAGACCAGCGTGTAGATGAGCCCGATGACGACGGCGTTGCGGTTGACAACCGACAGCAACAGGAACAGCGCGCAGTACGCCGCTCCCGCCGCAAAGGCTCCCAGTCCGTAGCCGACCGCCAAGGACTCCCGACCGCCGACCAGAACCCAGCCGGAGACCAGGACCGGGACGGCGCCGAAGACCGTCGTCACCGCGACGGCCACGACGAGCTTGGTGACGACGATGACGTGCCGGCTGAGTGGCTTGCTGAGGAGGTAGATGATCGATCCGTCCTCGATCTCGCCGGCGAGGGCCCCGGTGCCGGCGATCAGCGAGAGCAGCGGGATCACGGTCGCGACGGCGAACGTTCCGAGCAGCCCGACCGCTACGTCGACCCGCGAGGACTCGTCGACGGTCACCCGTAGCACGACCGCCAGCGCCAGCAGCGCTCCGGGGAGCACGAGCAGCAGCAGAGCCCGCCGACGGCCGAGCAACGTCCGGAGTGTGAGCATCGCGACGGTGGAGCTCATCGCGCCACCAGGTAGGCGAACACGCTCTCCAGCGAGTCGTCCGACGGCGAGACATCCAGAAGCCGGATGCCGTGCTGTCGCGCCAACCGTGGCAGCACGTGCACGAAACGGCCGTACTCGCTGGACTGCACCCGCAACGTCTCGCCCAGGTCGACCGAGGAGGCACTGCCGTCGGCGATGACGGCGGCGGCGAGGGTCCGGTCGTCGGTGGACCGGATCGAGAAGCCGTGCGGTCGCTCGGTCATCAGCCGTCGGATCTCGCGGAAGTCGCCCGAGGCGGCGTGCCGCCCGGCGACCATCACCTCGATGGTGCCGGCGATCTCCTCGACCTCCTCGAGGATGTGCGAGCTGAAGAGGACCGTCCGCCCGTCCTGGCCGAGGCGGCTCAACAGGTCCATGAGGTGCAGCCGTTGTCGCGGGTCCATCCCGTTGAACGGCTCGTCGAGCAGCAGCACGGCGGGGTCGTGCACGAGCGCGGAGGCCATCTTCACCCGTTGCTTCATGCCCTTGGAATAGGTGCCGATCTCCCGGTCGGAGACGTCGGACATCTCGACCAGGTCCAGCGCTCGGCGAGCCGCGGCCGGCGGGTCCGCGAGGAGCTGCAGCCGGGCGTTGGCCAGCACGAACGCCCAACCGGTCACGACGTCGTACGCCGCCTCGGACTCCGGCACGATGCCGATCTGACGGTAGACCGACTCGCGGCGCCAGACCGGATCGCCGTCCAGGAGCACCGTGCCCGCCGACGGCGGCAGGAAGCCAGCCATCATCGCGATGAGGGTGGACTTGCCCGCGCCGTTCGGCCCGAGCAGCCCGGTGACGCCCGGGCTGATCGTCATCGACACGTCGTTGACGGCGACGACGTCGCCGTACCACCGGGAGACCGAGGTGAGCGCCACCTCGCTCACGACGTGGTCACCCCGCGATAGCGTCGCACCAGCAGGAGGTAGCAGACCGCGACCAGCGCCACGGCGGCCAGGCCGAAGACAGGGCCACCGGCGGCGCCGGGGGGCCCGACGACGATCGAGGTCTCCGTGTCGAACAGCCACACCTGCACGCCGTCGACGATGCTCACCGGCGAGAAGAGGCCAGCCCAGCCGGCAAGGGTCAGGTTGCCCTGGTCCTTGGCTATGCCCGCCACGATGGCCGAGACCGCGCCGAGGATCGTGAGCGTGGCGACGATCGCCGCGACGCCGATCCCCCGCCGTGGCGTCCAGGCGGCGATGAGCAGCCCCACCGCGGCCAGCACGACGGCAAACATCACGACACCGGCGAGCCCGGCCAGGAGGTCGCGCGTGTTGGCCCAGAACGGCAGCCCGCCGAGCACCGCACCGGCGTAGAGCACGAGCAGCGGCAGCGCCATCAGCACGAACAACGCCGCCGACATCGCGGCGAGCTTGGCTCGCACGTAGACGCGGCGGGTCAGCGGTCGGGAGAAGTACAGGGCGACGACGCGAAACCTCAGGTCGCGGGAGACGCTCTGCGGCGCCTGTGCCCCCAGGAAGAGCACGACGATGGAACCGAGGTTCACGGCCCACGAGGTGTAGGCCACCGGCAGCTCGTCGGCGCCACCGATGACCACGATGGCGGCGACGATGAGTGCAGGCAGGACCATGACGACGAGCAGCAGGATCGGCATCACCTTGGACCGGGCGCTCCGGCCGAGGCCGAAGGCGCCGCGCAGGCTGGACACCGCCAGGGACCGCTCGATGTAGGACGCGCCCAGCCTCGGCCCGTCGTAGCGGCGGTATCCGATGTCGTGGATGGCGCCCGCCTCGCGCGGGACCGTCACGTCGGCACCTCGTCGCGGAACAGGTCGAGCATGTGCTGGCGGTCGCGTTGCAGGCGGACCAGGCCGACGCCGAGGTCGGTGACCACGTCGCGCACCACGTCGTACGTCGAGTCGTCCACCAGTGCCAGCTGCATCAGCTCCCCGGAGCGGCGGACCGACAGGCCGGCGGCCGCCAGGGCCGTCTCGACGTCGGCTCCCCTGTCGCTGACCTCGACCGTCAGCTGCCCGGTGAGCGCGGTCATCTGCGCGGTCGCCGCGGAGCGCATCAGCCGGCCGCCGTCGATGACCACCACGTGGTCGCACACCCTCTCGAGCTCGCCCATGAGGTGCGAGGTGACCACGACCGAGATGCCGAAGACAGTGCCGATCCGGCGGATGAGCGTGAGCATCTCGTCCCGCCCGGCCGGGTCGAGACCGTTCGTCGGCTCGTCGAGGAGCACCAGGCGGGGATCGTGCACGAGCGCCTGCGCGAGCTTCACCCGCTGCTTCATGCCGGTGGAGTAACCGCCGACCAGGCGGTACCGCTCCTCGAACAGGCCGACGTGACGCAGGGTGTCGGCCGCCCGCTCGCGCGCTGCCGTCGTCGGCAGGCCGGACATCCGGGCAAGGTGCACCACCAGCTCGGTCGCCGTGACGTCCGGCGGCAGGCAGTCGTGCTCGGGCATGTATCCGACAAGCTCCCGGATCGCCCGCCCGTCGGTCGAGACGTCGTGGTCCAGGACGCGCGCCGTGCCCGAGGTCGCAGGGGACAGGCCGAGCAGGATCTTGATGAGAGTCGACTTGCCGGCACCGTTCGCGCCGACCAGCCCGGTGACGCCGGGCGGGAACTCGACGGACAGGTCGGACAGCGCCGTGACGCGGGACCCGAACTGCTTCGTCAGCCCGCGCGTGACGATCAAGGACATCGGGCCACCCTAGCGATCCGCGCTCCCTGCCAGCTCCGCCCGGGCGACGTCGACATCGGCGCGGAGCAGCTCGTCGGGGAACCCGCAGAGCCGCAGCGTGGCGCGCACCCGCCCTGTCGGCACGGCGACGACGAGCAGCGGCCGCTGCGGCTGCTGGGCGGCCGCCACGTGGTCGAGGAAGCGCACCCCGGCGCTGTCCAGGAAGTGCAGCCCGGTCAGGTCGACGAGCATCGCGGCCGATGTAGCGGTGACGGCGGCGAGCACGGCCGACTCCAGCTCTGCCGCGTTCGACATGTCGATCTCGCCGGACACCCCGACCTCCAGCACGTCGTCCCGGTGCGTCAGCGTGAGCCGGTGCAACGGCGTCATGACGCGTTCGCCGGCGTCGCGGCGCCGAGGTAGGCCACCACGAGCAGGCACACGTCGTCGTCCGTGGGCCCGGTGCCCAGCACCTCGTCGACAACCTCTGCCGACAGCCGGTCCAACGGCCGCCCCGAGGTCGTGGCGAGCACGCCGGTGAGCACGTCGATGGTCTCGTCCAGCGGGACGTCGCGCTGCTCGACCAGACCGTCGGTGTACAGCGCGATGCGGCTGCCGGGCAGCAGGCGGGTCGTGGCCTCCGTCCGGCCGCGACCGAAACTCGCCGCGAGCGGGGTCGACCGACCCCCCCACAGCTGGTTCGCCGCACCGGCGGGATCCACCAGCACCGGCGGAAGGTGCCCGGCGCAGGCGTAGACCAGCGTTCCGTCGCGCAGGTCGAGCTCGGCGTAGGCCAGCGTGGCTGTCTGCGCCGCGGGGACGCCGTCGACGAACGCGTCCAGCCGTTGCAGCAGGAGTGCCGGGCCGGCGTCGAGAGTGGCAAGCGCGCGCACCGCGCTGCGCAGCTGCCCCATCGCCGCGGCGGCATGCAGGCCACGGCCGACGACGTCCCCGACGACGAGAGCCACGCGGTCGGGGTCGAGGAGGAACGCGTCGTACCAGTCGCCGCCGACTTGCATCACGTCCACCGCCGGCCGGTAGCAGGCCGAGAGGGCGACGCGCGGGTCGTCGGGGAGCCGGTCGGGCAGCATGCTCTGCTGCAGCGTCGACGCCACCGTGCGCTCCTGGTCGAACAACTCGGCCCGCTCGAGCGCCTGGCCCGCCTGCTGGCCGAGGGTGCGCAGCAGCCTCAGCTCGTCCGGCCCGGGGATCCGGTCCGGAGGTACGACGAGAGCGAGCGCACCAAGCGTGTCCCGCACGCCGACCAGCTCGGCTACCGGGTGCAGCTCGTCCGGCTGGACAAGGTGCGGCGGGCGCAGGGCAGCGAGGTCGGCCTGCTCGTCAAGGACGGAGAGCCGGCCGGCCGGCCCGTGTCCGGCGACGGGCGTCCAGCCGCTCGGCCCGTCGACGGTCAGCCAGACGGTGCTCGAGGTGGCGCCGAACAGGGTGCTGCCTGCCTCTGCCACCACGCCGCAGACGTCTTCCACCGACGCCGCGGCAGCCAGTCTGGCGACGACGTCCTCGACCGACGTCATCCACGCCGTCGCCTGCTCCGCCCGCCGGCGAGCGGCAAGCAGCTCGGCCTCGTACTTCTTCCGGTCGGTGGCATCGAAGATCGTGGTGCGGACGGCCAGCGGCTCGCCGTCCGGACCGATGCGCAGCTTCGAGTTCACGAGCACCGGCATGCGGCTGCCGTCGTCGCGGACCAGGTCCATCGCGATCGCCCGGACCGATCCCTGCATCCGCAGCAGCGGCGCGTAATGGGTCTCGTGGTAGATGCGGCCACCTGGCGTGAGCAGGTCGATGAAGCGCCGCCGCCCCACCAGGTCGTCCCGCCGGTAGCCGGTCCAGTCCAGGAAGGTGGCGTTCACCCGGGCGATGGACCCGTCCAGGAAGCAGGAGAGGTAGCCGCACGGAGCGTTCTCGTAGAGGTCCTCGACGCTGTCCGGCTCGTGTGCTGCCCGGTCCTGGTCAGCCGCTGGGGGCTGCACTGCGGTCCAACCAGGACGCGATGGCCGCCGCCGTCTCGTCCGGTGCGCTCAGGTTGGGGCAGTGCCCGGTGGCAGCGAGCTGGACCAGCGTGCTCCCGTCCAGGTGCTCGTGCACGTACCGACCCACGGCCTCGGGTGCGATGGCGTCCTCCGAGCACTGGAGCACCAGGGTGGGCACCGAGACGGACGCGAGGTCGGCCCGGTTGTCGGAGGTGAAGGTGACCCGCGCGAAGTGCCGGGCGATCTCGGGGTCGGTGCGGCAGAAGCTGTTGGTGAGCTCGGCGCCGAGCTCCGGGCGGTCCGGGTTGCCCATGATCACCGGGGCCATGGCGCTGGACCAGCCGAGGTAGTTGGAGTCCAGCGACTCCAGCAGGCCCTCGATGTCCTCCCGCGTGAAGCCGCCGACGTATCCCTCCTCGTCGATGTAGCGGGGGGAGGGGCCGATCAGGACCAGCCGGCTGAACAGGTCCGGCTCCCGGTTCGCCGCCATGACGCCGACCATCGCGCTCACCGAGTGCCCGACGTAGACCACGTCGGTCAGGTCGAGGGCGTCGCACACCTCGAGGACGTCCTGCGCGTAGCCGTCCAGGGAGTCGTACCGGCTGCGGTCATAGGCCGACAGGTCCGAACCGCCGGCGCCGACATGGTCCATCAGGACGATGCGGTGGCTGGCCTCGAAGGCCGGGATGACGAGCCGCCACATGTTCTGGTCGCACCCGAAGCCGTGGACGAAGAGCATGGCCGGGCCGCCGGGGTTGCCGGCGACCGTGACGTTGTTCCGAGCGAGCGCGTCCATCACGGAAGCCTAGCCCGCCGGCCCGGCCGGCCGGGGCCAACCCGGCACCTCGCATCCTGGGGGGACCTCTGGCAGCCTCGCGGGCATGGCTGCCGCGTCGCATCGCACCGTGAGTGTCGTCCGAGGCCCGAACGGCGTGCTGCACGCGCGGAACGTCCGCGGCGGCAGCCTGGCCGTCGGGAGCGGCGACGGCGACGGTTTCACCCCCTCCGAGCTCCTCCTCGTGGCGTTGGGGGCGTGCACGGCGGCCGACGTCGACGTCCTGACCTCGCGCCGCGCCGAGCCCGTCTCCTTCGAGGTCCAGGTCGAGGCGGACAAGGTCCGCGACGACAGCGGGAACCGCCTGACCGACCTGACGATCACGTTCCGGGTCGCCTTCCCGGCCGGTCAGCACGGCGACGCGGCGCGCGAGCTGTTGCCTGCTGCTGTGCGGCGCTCGCACGACCGGCTCTGCACGGTGGGTCGCACCGTCGAGCTCGGGACCCCCGTCACCACCACGATCGAGACCTGACCTGCCGTGCCCGCCCTCCCGCTGCCGGCTCCGTGCCTGGTGGTCCTTGTCGGCCCGGGCGCGGCGGGCAAGTCCACCTGGGCGGCCGAGCAGTTCGCGCCGGACGCCGTGGTGTCCAGCGACCGGCTGCGGGCGGTGGTCGGTGCCGGGGAGGACGACGTCTCGGCGAGCGCCGACGCGTTTGCCCTCCTGGACGAGATCGTCGGGCTACGGGTAGGACGGCGGCTCACGACAGTGGTCGACTCGCTCGGCCTGGACCACGACCGGCGTACGGCGTGGCGGGCCCTCGCGCACCGGCAGGGGATCCCCTGCGTGGCCGTCGCCTTCGACACCCCGGCCGCGCAGTGCCGGGACCGGAACCGGGCCCGTTCCAAGCGCATCCCGGCCGACGTGCTCGCGGCCCAGCTGAGGACCTGGCCCGGTGTGCGTGACGGCCTGGCCGGCGAGGGCTTCGACCTGGTGCTGCGGCCCGAGCCGGTGCGGGTCGTGCCGGCGCCTTTCGCCGGCGCCGCGGCGGCTGCTCGGCGGCAGGCAGAGCGTCCCACCGGCCTGGCGTTCGGCCTGCACCTCGGCGAGTTCGTGGCACCCGGCGGTGCCCCGGCGACCAGGGACTGGCTGCGTCAGATCGCGGCCGGAGCCGAGACCGCCGGCTTCGACGCGCTCTACCTGATGGACCACTTCCGGCAGATCCCGCAGGTGGGCCGGCCCTTCGAGGACATGCTGGAGAGCTGGACCACGCTGGCCTATCTGGCCGCCTGCACCGAGCGGGCCCGCCTGGGAACCCTGGTCACCGGGGTCACCTACCGCAACGTCGCACACCTGGGGAAGATCGTCGCGACTCTCGACGTGCTCAGCGGCGGCCGCGCCGTGTGCGGGCTGGGGCTGGCGTGGCATGCGGACGAGCACCGGGCCTACGGCTGGGACTTCCCGCCCACGGCGGACCGCTACCGCCTGCTCGAGGACGCCCTGCAGCTCCTCCCGGTCCTGTGGGGCCCCGGCAGCAAGCCCTTCCGCGGCCGGGTGCTCGACGTTCCCGAGACGCTGTGCTACCCGCGGCCGCTCCAGGAGCACGTGCCCGTGATCCTCGGCGGTGGCGGGGAGCGGCGGACCCTGCGGCTGGCCGCGCGGTACGCCGATGCGGCCAACGTGATGGGGCCCCTGGAGGCGGTGCGCCACAAGGGTTCTGTGCTGCTCGGGCACTGCGCCGACCTCGGACGGGACCCGGCCGAGGTCGCGCTCACCCACCTCTCGACCGTCCTCGTCGGCCGGGACGATGCCCACGTCGCCGCCCTGGTGGAGGCACGCCGGCCGCGCCGGCGCACGGCCGAGGCCCACGCCGCGTCGCTCAACGCCGGCACCGTCACCGACCAGGTGGGCAGGTTCCGCGAGCTGGCCGAGGCCGGGGTCGCCGAGGTGATGGTGCGGCTGCCGGACATCGCCGATCCCGGCAGCCTGGACCGGATGGGCGAGGTGATCGCGGCGTTCCGGTGAGCCGGCGTCTGCCGGCCCCGTCACGGATGGCGACGAGCCGTGCACACCGGGCGAACCGCCCATCCAGGTCATACCGGTTGACCGTTCGGCCGCCGTACCGTCGGGCCTGCTGTCGTCGCGACCACACACGACTCCGGGGGACACACACGTGAACCGCTCGCTGCGAGCGCTGGCCATCACGGCCGGCCTCTTGCTGACCTTCACCGCGCTGCTGCACGGCATGGCGAACGGGGCCACCACCTCCGTCGCCACGCTCGCCGCGACCGACGTGACCAGCACGTCGTTCACCGGCCACTGCGCGGTCAGCACCGACGTACGCGTGCAGTCGTTCCTGGTGTACGGGCTGAAGGGGAAGGCGCTGAAGAACCCCACGCCCAACCCGAAGGTCATCCTGACGTCGTCGAACCCGGACGTGGCCATCCCGATCTCCGGGCTGACGCCGGGGGCCGCCTACGACTACCAGTGCCGGATCTACAACAGCACGATCGGGACCGTCTCGGCCGGCCGGGTGACCGTCGGGGCGAGCACGCCGCCGACCACGACCACGGCACCGCCGCCGCCGGTCACCACCACGGCCCCGCCGCCGCCGACCACGACGACCGCCCCGCCGCCGGTCACGACCACGGCACCGCCGCCGCCGGTCACGACCACGGCCCCGCCCCCCGGGTCGGCGCTCACGGTCGTGGACCGGGCCGTCTCCTCCGGGATCTGGGACGGCGTCGGCATCGCGACGTTCGGGACCTACCCGTACGACTTCGACGTGGACGGCGACCTCGACCTGCTGGTCAACCCGCACAACGAGAAGCTCGGCCTGCGCCTGATGAGGAACGTCGGCGGCGGCCGGTTCGAGCGGGTGCCGTTCGAGTTCATCACCCGTTCGGCCTCCGGGACCCAGCGCAACGACAGGCACGGCTGCGCCTGGGGCGACCTGGACCGCAACGGCCTGCCGGACCTGTTCTGCACGATGGGCGCCAACAGCGGCACGCTCACCGACAAGGCGAACGAGCTGTGGATGCAGACCTCGCCCAGCCAGTTCGTGAACAAGACCGCCGAGTACGGCGTCCAGGACCCACTCGCCCCGGGACGCATCCCGGTGTTCGTGGACGTGAACAACGACGGCTGGCTGGACCTCTTCACGACCAACCACAGCCCGCGTGACGACGGGACGCTGGTGGAGAACCGGCTCTGGATCAGCGAGAGCAGCGGGACGGTGCTGCGATCCGCCCCGGAGTACGGCCTGGACCTGCCGCTCGGCGGCGTGCCCGGGAACCAGAGCTGCGCGGTGCCCAACGACTACAACGGCGACGGCCGGACCGACCTGCTCGTCTGCGGGCACACGGCGCTCAAGCTGTTCCGCAACGAGGGCGGCTCCTTCACCGACGTGTCCGCGAGCATGGGGATCGTGACCGGCCAGTGGCGCAACGCCACGCTGTCGGACCTGGACCGGGACGGGGACCTGGACCTGGTCGGCATCAACGCCGGCGGCACCCAGTTCCGCGTCCAGCTCATGACCGGCGGCAAGTTCGCGGCAGCCACCCAGACCCGGACCCTCGGCGCCGCGCGCCAGATCGCCGTCGGCGACGTCGACGCGGACCAGGACCCGGACGTCTACATCGTCCAGCACGGCACCCACCCCGACGTGCTGCTGCTCAACGACGGCGGGGCCATCTTCGCCGACACGCCGATCCCGCAGACGACCACGGGCACCGGCCAGTCGGTCACGGCGTTCGACCACGACCAGAGCGGCACCATGGACATGGTCGTGATGCACGGCTACGACGGGCCCGGGCCGATCACCCTGCTCAGCTTCGAGTGACGCCGCGCGCGGCAGGATCGGGGTCATGGACCTCGCCGATGCACGCGCGCTGTGGGACCCCGAGCCCGGCTGGCTGAACACCGCGAGCTACGGGCTGCCGCCCGGGCCGGCGTGGGACGAGATGCAGGCTGCCCTCGAGACCTGGCGGCGCGGCTCGGCCAGCTGGGAGCCGTGGGGCGAGGCCGGCGAGCGGGCCCGGGCCGCATTCGCCCGGCTGGTGCACGTGGACATCTCCCGGGTGGCCATCGGCGGCACCGTCTCCGAGCTGATGGGCCTTGTCGCGGCGGCCCTGCCCGACGGCGCCCGGGTCGTCGTCCCCGACGTCGAGTTCACCTCGAACCTGTTCCCCTGGTTGGTGCACCGGGACCGGGGCGTCGAGGTGGTGACCGTCCCGACCGGGCGGCTGCTCGAGGCGGTCACCCCCGGCACGACCCTGGTCGCCGCCAGCCTGGTCCAGTCCTCGACCGGAGAGGTCCTGGTCCTGGCGGACCTGCTCGAGGCTGCCCGGGCGGTGGACGCGCTCGTCGTCGTCGACGGCACCCAGGGCGTCGGCTGGCTGCCCACCGACGCGTCACAGGTCGACGCCTTCGCGTGCGCTGCCTACAAGTGGCTGATGTCTCCCCGCGGGTCGGCGTTCCTCGCCGTCTCGGACCGGTTGCGCGACCGGCTGCGACCGCTGAACGCGGGGTGGTACGCGGGCGCGGACGTGCACTCGTCGTACTACGGGCCACCGCTGCGACTGGCCGAGGACGCCCGGCGCTTCGACGTGAGCCCGGCCTGGTTCAGCTGGGTCGGGACCGCCCCCGCCCTCGAGCTGCTGGAGCAGATCGGGGTCGAGCAGGTGCACCGGCACGACGTGGCGCTCGCCGACCGCTTCAGGGCCGGACTCGGTCTTCCCCCGGGCCCGTCTGCCATCGTCTCGACGACGGTCGCGGGCGCGGCGGACAGGCTCGGGCGGGCAGGCATCCGGGCCGCGGTCCGCGCGGGGGCGCTCCGTGCGTCGTTCCACCTCTACACCACCGAGGCCGACGTCGACACCGCGTTGGACGCGCTGGTCGGGTAGCCGGCCGGGTCCGAGGGTCAGGCGCCGACCGGCGCCTCCGGGACGGCGGTGGGCTCGTCGGTGGCGTCGGCCGCCCGGCGTACCCGGCCGCGGTGCCGGAGCATGTCCACGGTGAGGACCGCGAGCGCCAGCCACACCAGGGCGAAGCCGGCCAGCCGGGTGACGGGCATCGGCTCGTCGTAGACCAGCAGGCCGATGACGAGCTGCATCACCGGCGCGAGGTACTGCAGCAGTCCGAGCGTGGTGAGCGGAACCCGCCGGGCGGCGGCGGCGAACAGGAGCAGCGGGACCGCGGTCACCAGGCCGGTGCTGGCCAGGAGCAGGGAGTGGCCGGCTCCCACGTGGCCGAACTGCGCCCGGCCGTGCGACTCCAGCACGACAAGGTAGACGAAGGCGGGCAGCGCGAGCAGCGCCGTCTCGACGGTCAGGGACTGCACCGCCCCCACACCCACTCCGACGCGCTTCTTCAGCAGCCCGTAGGTGCCGAACGACGCGGCCAGGCCCAGAGCGATCCATGGCGGTCGTCCGTAGCCGGCGGTGAGCACCAGCACGGCGACGACGCCGATCGTGACCGCGGCCCACTGAGCGTGCCGCAGCCGCTCGTGCAGCACGACGACGCCGAGCAGCACCATGACGACAGGGGTGATGAAGTACCCCAGCGACGTCTCGACCACGTGCCCGGAGTTGACGCCCCAGATGTAGATGACCCAGTTCGCGCCGATCAGCGCGGCGGCCAGTGACATCGTCGCGAGCGTGCGCCGGTCCCGGAGCAGGGGCCGGATCCAGGACCAGCTGCGGGTGGCCGCGAGGACGCCGGCCACGACGACGAGGGACCAGACGATCCGGTGGGCCAGGATCTCCACCGCCCCGGCCGGCTCGAGCAGCGGGAAGTAGAGCGGGAACAAGCCCCAGAGCAGGTAGGCGGCGGCGCCGTACCCGGCCCCACGGCGCTGGTCCGGGCCGGCGGCCTCGGTCAGGAGACGGTCCAGGTGTCGATGCCGGTGAGCAGGGAGCCGAGCGCGTCGGCGTCGCCGGGGCCCTGGGTCTCGGCGGCCCGCTCCAGCTGGTCGGCCATCATGTCGTCGTAGACGGGCCGGGCCACGTCGCGGAACACGCCGATCGGCGTGCGGGCCAGCGAGAGGTCGGCCAGCCGGGACAGGTCGAACGCGTGGGACGGGTCGTCCGCGTGGGCGTCGTGCACGACGAGCTCCGACTCGTCGACGTCGGCGACCTCGATGACCTTCAGCGAGGAGTCGGGGGAGCGGACCACGCCGTGCTCGCCGTCGGCGCCCCACCGGATCGGCTGCCCGTGCTGGAGCCGGATGGTGAAGTCGTCCCTGGTCTCCGGGTCCTTGAGCGGCTCGAAGGCCTCGTCGTTGAAGATGTTGCAGTTCTGGTAGATCTCGACGAGTGCCGTTCCGCGGTGCGCGGCCGCGGCGCGGAGCACCGAGGTGAGGTGCTTGCGGTCGGAGTCGATCGAGCGAGCCACGAACGTCGCCTCGGCCCCCAGTGCCAGCGAGACCGGGTTGAACGGAGCGTCCAGTGACCCCAGGGGCGTGGACTTCGTGATCTTCCCCAGCTCGGACGTCGGCGAGTACTGACCCTTCGTCAGGCCGTAGATCCGGTTGTTGAACAGCAGGATCTTGAGGTTCACGTTGCGTCGCAGCGCGTGGATCAGGTGGTTGCCGCCGATCGAGAGCGCGTCGCCGTCACCGGTGACCACCCAGACCGACAGGTCCGGCCGGGACGCGGCCACGCCTGTCGCGATCGCCGGCGCCCGGCCGTGGATCGAGTGCATCCCGAAGGTGTCCATGTAGTACGGGAACCGCGACGAGCAGCCGATGCCGCTGACGAACACGATGTTCTCCCGGGCCAGCCCGAGCTCGGGCATGAAGGCCTGGACGGCCGAGAGGATCGCGTAGTCACCGCAGCCGGGGCACCAGCGCACCTCCTGGTCGGTCTTGAAGTCCTTGGCCGACTGTGGCCCGGACGCCTTGGGCACCAGGTCCAGGGACCGGTAGCCGGATGCGCCGGCCGAGAGCTCGTGGCTGTTCTCGCTCACCGCTGCGCGCCTCCCACTCCGTTGATGACGTCCGCCAGCTCCTGCGCCTTGAACGGCAGGCCGCGGACCTGGGTGTAGCCGATGACGTCCACGAGGTACTTCGCCCGCAGCAGCATGGTGAGCTGACCGCCGTACCCGTAGCCGAGGTTCATCTCCGGCACGAGGACCTTGTCGTAGCGGGCGAGGACGTCCCCCAGGTCTGCCGGGAACGGGTTGAGATGCCGCAGGTGCGCCTGTGCCACCTCGAGGCCGGTGCCCCGCACCAGCCGGCAGGCGGCGCCGATCGGGCCGTACGTCGAGCCCCAGCCCAGCACCAGGACCCGGGCGTTGCCGCCGGGGTCCTCGACGACGGTCGGCGGGATCGTCGCGGCCACCGCATCGATCTTCGCCTGCCGGGTGCGCACCATGAAGTCGTGGTTGGCCGGCTCATAGCTGATGTTGCCGGTGCCGTCGGCCTTCTCGATGCCGCCGATCCGGTGCTCCAGGCCGGCGGTACCGGGCACTGCCCAGGGCCGGGCCAGAGTCTCAGGGTCGCGCAGGTAGGGGTGGAAGACCTGCCGCCGGCCGCCCTTCCCGTCGTCCTCCTCGGCGTTGGTCTCGGTGGCGAACTCCACTCCGAGGTCGGGCAGGTCCCCCGCCTCGGGGATGCGCCACGGCTCCGACCCGTTGGCCAGGTAGCCGTCGGAGAGCAGGATGACGGGCACCCGGTAGGTCGTGGCGATCCGCGCCGCCTCCAGGGCGGTGTCGAAGCAGTCGGACGGCGAGCGCGGGGCCACGATCGGCACCGGCGCCTCGCCGTTGCGACCGAACATCGCCTGCAGCAGGTCGGCCTGCTCGGTCTTGGTGGGCATGCCGGTGGAGGGACCGGCGCGCTGCACGTCGATGACGATCAGCGGCAGCTCCAGGGACACGCCGAGGCCGATCGTCTCCGCCTTCAGTGCGAGCCCGGGCCCCGACGTCGAGGTCACCGCCAGCGCACCGCCGTACGAAGCGCCGAGCGCAGCACCGACCGCCGCGATCTCGTCCTCGGCCTGGAAGGTCCGCACGCCGAAGCGCTTGTGCTTGGACAGCTCGTGCAGGATGTCCGAGGCCGGCGTGATCGGGTAGGACCCCAGGAACAGCGGCAGCCCGCTGCGCTGCGACGCCGTCACCAGGCCGTACGCCAGTGCGAGGTTGCCGGAGATGTTGCGGTAGCGCCCCGCGGGCAGGCGGGCCGGCTTCACCTCGTAGGACACCGCGAAGTCCTCGGTGGTCTCGCCGAACGACCAGCCCGCCTGGAACGCCGTGAGGTTGGCCTTGAGGATCTCCGGGTTCCGGGCGAACTTGGCCTCGAGGAACTTTGCGGTGCCCTCGGTCGGGCGGTTGTACAGCCACGAGAGCAGGCCCAGCGCGAACATGTTCTTCGCCCGCTCGGCCTCCTTCTTGGTGATCGCGATGCCCTTGAGCGCTTCCACCGTCATCGAGGTCAGGCCGACGGCATGCACGGTGTATGCCTCGAGTGAGCCGTCCTCGAGCGGGTTGGTGAGGTAGCCGACCTTGACCAGGTTGCGCTTGGTGAACTCGTCGGTGTCGACGATGATGTCGGCGCCCCGCTCGAGGTCCTCGATGTTGGCCTTCAGTGCGGCCGGGTTCATGGCGACGAGCACGTCCGGCCGGTCCCCCGGCGTCATGATGTCGTGGTCGGCGAAGTGCAGCTGGAAGGCGGACACGCCCGGCAGCGTCCCGGCCGGGGCACGGATCTCCGCCGGGAAGTCGGGCAGGGTCGACAGGTCGTTGCCGAACGACGCCGTCTCGGTCGTGAACCGGTCCCCGGTGAGCTGCATGCCGTCGCCGGAGTCCCCCGCGAACCTGATGATCACGCGTTCGAGCTGCTGGACGTGCTTGGCCACGCTGCCACCCTACGACTCCGTAGGTTCCTCGTGGGGCAGGTGAGACGCGACTCACCTGCGCCCACCGGAGCAACCCCTCCCGGCCCGAGTTGATCACGCTAGCGTGATCAACTCGGGTCAACAGTGGCTTGCAGGCCACGGTCGGGCCGCGAACGCCGCGGTAGGGCCGGAAACCATGCGGGTCCGACCTCGGCCCGACGCGCACCCACTAGGCTCCCAGCGGGCACGATCAAGGAGGCGCGATGGAGGGCTTCTACGGCGGCTACGGGGTCGTCGGGCTGCTCCTGATCGTCGGTGTGGCCTTCGTCGCGGTCGCCTTCACCGCCAACCGGCTGCTGCGCCCGGCCGTGCCCGGTGGGGACAAGTCGGTCACCTACGAGTGCGGGGTCGACCCGGTCGGCGAGGGGTGGGCGCAGAGCCACCTGCGCTACTACGTCTTCGCCTATCTGTACGTGGTTTTCGCCGTCGACGCGCTCTACCTCTTCCCTTGGGCCACCGTCTTCGCGGCACCCGGCTACGGCGCCACCACCCTGGTCGAGATGTTCGTCTTCCTCGCCTTCCTCGGGGTGGGACTGCTCTATGCCTGGCGCAAGGGGGTCCTCACGTGGCGCTAGGACCCGTGGACCTCCCGCAGCCGGGCGTCGGCCGGCCCGAGCTCGGGGCACTGCAGCGGCACGCGCCGGAGCCGATGAGGCTGATCCTCAACTGGGGACGCAGGTACAGCCTGTGGGTCTTCAACTTCGGGCTGGCCTGCTGCGCCATCGAGTTCATCGCCTCCTCGATGTCGCGGCACGACTTCATCCGGCTCGGCGTCATCCCGTTCGCACCAGGCCCGCGGCAGGCGGACCTGATGGTCGTCAGCGGCACCGTCACCGACAAGATGGCGCCGGCCGTCAAGCGGCTCTACGAGCAGATGCCCGAGCCCAAGTACGTCATCTCGTTCGGCGCCTGCTCCAACTCCGGCGGCCCCTACTGGGACTCCTACTGCGTGACCAAGGGCGTCGACCAGGTCATCCCGGTGGACGTGTACGTGCCCGGCTGCCCGCCGCGTCCCGAGGCGCTGCTGCAGGGCATCCTCAAGCTCCAGGAGAAGATCGCGGCCGAGTCGATGGACGACCGGTACCGGGCGCGCGCTCCTCGGGGGCCGATCCGGTCGGTGCGCGTTGACGACTGAGCCGCCCGACCACCGGGACGGGCTCTCGTGGCACTTCGGTCCGGACGCGCGCGGCGAGGTCGCGTTCGGGCAGGTGACGGTGGACGTGCCGCGGGCCCAGTGGGCGGCCGCCCTGACGACCGCACGCGACTCCCTGCACTTCACCTACTTCGACTGGCTGACGGCTGTCGACCAGACGGACGCGGCCGAGGACCCGGGCTTCGACGTGGTCGTGCACCTGTGGTCGATGCAGCGGCGGGAGCACCTGCTGCTGCGGACCCGGGTGCCGTCCGCCGACCCGTCGCTGCCCACCGCCACCGCCTGGTTCGCGGGGGCGTCCTGGCACGAGCGCGAGACGTTCGAGATGTTCGGGATCGACTTCGCGGGTCACCCCCACCTGGTCCCGCTGCTGCTCCCGGACGGCTTCGAGGGACATCCGCTGCGCAAGGAGTTCGTGCTCGCCGCGAGGGCTGCGAAGGCGTGGCCCGGCGCCAAGGAGCCGGGCGAGTCCGACGGCGACGCGCCGAGCCGGCGCAAGACCCGCCCACCAGGCGTGCCGGACCCCGACGAGTGGGGCCCCCGGTGACCGACGTCCTCGAGGTGGGGCTCCGGCTCGTGCTGGTCCTGGGAGCCTTCCTCACCCTCCCGCTGCTCGTGGGCCAGACCGAGCACAAGGCGATGGCGCACATGCAGAGCCGGGTCGGGCCGATGTACGCCGGTGGCTTCCACGGGTGGGCCCAGCTCGTCGCCGACGGAGTCAAGTTCGCCCAGAAGGAGGACCTGGTCCCGGCGGCAGCCGACCGCACCGTCTTCAAGCTGGCTCCGGCGGTCGCGCTGATCCCCTACCTGCTGGTCCTGGTCACGATCCCGCTCGCACCCGACTGGGTGGCACAGGACCTGGACGCCGGCATCTTCTTCGTCATCGCGGTGATGGGCGTGGGCGTGCTCGGGTCGCTGATGGCCGGCTGGGCGAGCGCGAACAAGTTCTCGCTCCTGGGCGGACTGCGCAGCGCGGCGCAGCTGCTGGCCTACGAGCTGCCGTTCCTGCTGGCGGCAGCGTCGGTCGCGATGGCGGCGGGCACCGTGTCGCTGAGCGGGATCGTCGAAGCGTGGCAGCCGTGGTGGCTGCTCTGGCAGCTGCCCGGCGCCGTCGTGTTCTTCGTCGCCGGGCTCGCGGAGCTTCAGCGGCCGCCGTTCGACATGCCAGTGGCCGACTCGGAGATCATCTTCGGTGCCTTCACGGAGTACGCGGGCCTGCGCTTCGCCCTGTTCCTCCTCGCCGAGTACGCCGGCATCGTCGTGCTGTCCGCGCTGACCGCTGTGCTGTTCCTCGGCGGCTGGAAGGGTCCCTTCGACGATGCGCTCTGGGGAGCCGTGGGCGCGGCGTGGACGCTGGCCAAGACCTTCGTGCTGTCATTCCTGGTGATCTGGCTCCGGGTGTCCTACCCGCGGCTGCGGGCGGACCAGCTGCAGCGACTGGCGTGGCAGGGGCTGGTGCCGGTGGCGCTGGCCCAGCTCGCCCTGACGGGAGTGGTGGCGGTGGCCCTGTGAGCACGCGTCGGACTGTTCCGGGAGTGGGGCTGGCCAAGGGGCTGGCCGTGACGCTGAGGACGATGAGCCGGCGGTCGGTGACCCAGCAGTACCCCGACGTGCAGCCCGAGCTGCCGCCGCGCAGCCGTGGCGTGATCGCGCTGGTCGAGGAGAACTGCACGGTCTGCATGCTCTGCGCCCGGGAGTGCCCCGACTGGTGCATCTACATCGACTCGCACAAGGAGACCATCCCCGCGCCGCCGGGGGGCCGGGAGCGTCAGCGCAACGTGCTCGAACGCTTCGACATCGACTTCTCGCTGTGCATGTACTGCGGCATCTGCATCGAGGTCTGCCCCTTCGACGCCCTGGCCTGGTCGCCCGAGTTCGAGTACTCCGAGCTGGACATCCGCGACCTCATGCACGGCAAGGAGCGGCTCGGTGAGTGGCTGCGGACGGTGCCTCCTCCGCCCGCGCACGACGAGCACGGCGTGCGAGCCAAGGAGGTCGACGCCGCGTTCAAGGCCGCAGACGCGGAGCGGGCGTGAGCGTGGTCGAGGTCCTCTTCGGTGGCCTCGGCGTCGTCGCACTCGGGTCCGGGCTGCTCGTCGTCACCACCCGCCAGCTGGTGCACGCCGCGCTGTGGCTGGTGGTCTGCCTCGGCGCGGTGGCCGGCTGCTACCTGCTGCTCTCGGCGGAGTTCGTGGCCTGGGTGCAGGTACTCATCTACGTCGGTGCGGTGGTTGTGCTGCTGCTCTTCGGCCTCATGCTCACCCGCGCCCCGATCGGTGTGTCGTCCGACCTGGACGCTCCGCCGCTCCAGCGGGTGCTCGCGGCCGTGGTCGCCACCGGCCTCGCGGCCGTCATCGTGACCACCGTGGTCGACGCCTTCCACGGCGAGCGACTCGACCTCGGTGACGACGAGGTCCGTGGCTCGACCGCCTCCGTCGGCGCGGCGATCTTCCGGGCCTGGGTGCTGCCGTTCGAGGCGCTCTCGGTCCTGCTCCTGGCGGCACTGGTGGGCGCCATCGTGCTGTCCCGGCGGGACATCGGACCCGCCGCCGGCAGGGACGACGAGTCGCCCGTCCGGGAGGGCCGCGACTGATGCCGCTGCTCATGCCCGTCCTGCTGTCGTCGTTGCTGTTCTGCATCGGGGTCTACGGCGTGCTCGCGCGCCGCAACGCGATCCTGGTGCTGATGTCTGTCGAGCTGATGCTCAACGCCGTCAACGTCAACCTGGTCGCGTTCGACGTGTGGCTGCGTGATGAGCTGCTCGCCGGGCAGGTGTTCACGCTTTTCGTCATCACCATCGCTGCCGCCGAGGTCGGCCTGGGGCTGGCCATCGTTCTGCTCGTCTTCCGCAACCGCGAGACCACCCAGCTGGACCTGCTCGACGACCTGCACGACCCGGAGCCCGAGCGCGTGGTGGAGGGCCAGCAGTCGTGACGCTCGCCTACCTCGCGCTCGCCGCGCCCTTCCTCGCCGCCGTGGTCGGCCTGCTTCTCGGGCGTGCGCTGCCGCGACTTGTCGTCCCGGTCGCGGTTGCCGGCACCGCGCTGTCGCTGGTCGCCGCCCTGGTGATGGCCGGGCGTGCCGTCACCACCGACGGCCTGCTCGAGCGGGGCAGCCTCGACACGGTGCCGCTCGGCGGCGGGATGTCCTTCGGGCTCGACCTGCGGCTGGACGGGCTGGCGGCGCTCGTCGCGGTCGCGGTCACGGTGGTTGCTCTGATGGTGCAGGTCTACTCGACCGCGTACCTCAAGGGTGACCCCCGCTACTCGTCGTACGCCGCACTGGTGTCTCTGTTCACGGCCGCGATGCTGCTCGTGGTGTTCGCCGACGACCTGTTCGTGCTGCTGGTCGGCTGGGAGGTGATGGGCGTCTGCTCGTACTTCCTGATCGGCCACCACTGGGAGCAGGAGGGCTCACGAGCGGGCGCGGTCAAGGCGTTCGTCACGACCCGGCTCGGCGACGTCGGCTTCCTGTTCGGCATCTTCACCCTCGGGCACGGCTTCGGAACCTTCAGCATCAACGCGATCGTGAGCGCCCCCGACCCGGGCGGCCGCATCGTGACCGTGGCGACCCTGCTGCTGCTGTGCGGGGTTGTGGGCAAGTCCGCGCAGTTCCCGCTGCACACCTGGCTGCCGGATGCGATGGCCGGCCCGACCCCGATCAGCGCGCTGATCCACGCGGCCACCATGGTGGCCGCCGGCATCTACCTGGTGGTCCGGCTCTACGACGTGTTCCTCCTCTCGCCGACGACGCTGGCCGTGATGGCGTTGATCGCGTGCCTCACCATGCTCGGTGCCGCGCTGGCCGCGCTGGCGCAGGACGACATCAAACGGGTGCTCGCCTACTCGACAGTCAGCCAGCTCGCCTACATGCTCGCCGCGCTGTCGGTGGGCTCCGCGTTGGCCTCGACCTTCCACCTGCTCACGCACGCCGCCTTCAAGGCACTGCTCTTCCTCGCGGCCGGCTCGGTGATCCACGCCGTCGGCACGAACCTGATGCCGGACATGGGCGGCCTCCGCCGGCTGATGCCGGTGACGTTCGTGACGATGACAGCCGGTCTCGCGGCTCTTGCCGGGATCCCGCCCTTTGCGGGCTTCTTCTCGAAGGAGGCAGTCCTCGGCGCGGCCGAGGAGACCGCGCTGCACCACGAGGGCCCGGCTGCCGCCTGGACCGGGTGGCTGGTGCTTGTCGTCGGGCTGGTCACTGCGGGGATCACGGCCGCGTACGTCACCCGGCTGTGGCTGATGACCTTCCTCGGCGAGCCGCGTGGCCCGGTCGCAGCGCACGAGTCGTCGCCGGCGATGCGCTGGCCACTCGTCGCGCTGGCGGTGCCGGCGACCCTGCTCGGCCTGGCCGGGCTGCCGTCCGGCTGGTTGCCGCAGTGGCTCGCGCCGGTCCGTGACTCCGCCCCGCTCGCCAGTGACGGGGCAGACGTCGCGCAGAGCGAGCTGCACCTCGGCCTCGCCACCTCGGCCCTTTCCGTCGGGCTGGCGCTCGTCGGTGTGGCCGCGGTCTGGCTGGTCTGGCGCCGCGAACCGGCGGCCGACCCCACCGCGGCGCTGAGGTACCGCCCGGCGCTGGTGCACGCGTTCTACGTCGACGACCTGTACGACCGGACGGTCGTCCGGCCGGTGCGGACCGCGGCGCGGGCGGTCCGCCTGTTCGACGACGACGTCGTGGTCGGAGCAGTCCTGGGCTCGGGGCGGGGCGCCCGGCTGCTCGCCGGCGTGGTTGCCCGGACCCAGGGCGGCAACATCACGGCCTACCTGACTGGCCTGCTCGCCGGCGTCCTGCTGATCGCCGCCGGCGTGGTGGTGCTGACGTGAGCGACCTCCTGCTGCCGCTGCTGCTCGGCCTGCCGTTGGCCGGGGCCCTCGCGCTGCTGCTCCTGCCCGGGCCGGCCGGCGAGCGGGTCGCGGTCCGGCTGGGTGTTGCGGTGAGCGGCCTGGCGTTCGCGGTCTCGGTGTGGGCGTCGGCTGCAGCCCCCGAGACCGATGTCGACTGGGTCCCGGACCTCGGCCTGCGATTCCACCTCGGGCTCGACGGCCTGTCCGCGCCGCTGGTCCTGCTCACGACGCTGCTCACCCTGCTCTGCATGGTGTACCTGCTGCGCGTGCGCCCCGAGGCGCAGCGCCTGCGTGCCCTTGTCGGGCTGCTGCTGCTGCTCGAGGTCGGCATGCTCGGCACCTTCGTGGCGCTGGACATGCTGCTGTTCTTCGTCTTCTTCGAGGTCGTCCTCGTGCCGATGTGGTTCGTCATCGCGCAGTGGGGCGACGACAAGGTGCCTGGCGGTCGGGTCCGCGCGGCGAACGTCTTCATCCTCTTCACCCTGCTCGGCAGTGCTGTCATGCTGCTCGGGATCCTGCTGGTGGGGCTGCGGGCAGGGACCTTCGACCTGGTCGAGCTCGCCGACCGCGGTGGGGCCGGTCTCGGTCACACCACCCAGGTGCTCGCCTTCGTCGCGCTGGGCCTGGGGCTGGCGGTCAAGACGCCGATGTGGCCGCTGCACTCGTGGCTGCCCGACGCGCACACCGCGGCACCGACGGTCGGCTCGGTGCTGCTCGCCGGCGTCCTGCTGAAGATGGGCACCTACGGCTTCGTGCGGATCGCGCTGCCGGTGGTGCCCGAGGGTGCCGAGGCGGTGGCGCCGTTCCTCGGGGCACTCGGTGTCGTCGGCATCCTCTACGGGTCGCTGGCATGCCTGGCCCAGCGCGACCTCAAGCGGCTGATCGCCTTCAGCAGCGTCGGGCACATGGGGTTCGTCCTGCTCGGCATCTCGACGCTGACCCCGGTCGGCGTGAACGGCGCGCTCTACGCCAACATCGCGCACGGCCTCATCACCGGCCTGCTGTTCTTCCTCGTCGGCGCGATCAAGGACCGGCACCACACCGCGGACATCGACGTGCTCGGTGGCGGCCTCTACGAGCGGACGCCCCGCCTGGGCGGCCTGCTCGCCTTCGCCGCAGTAGCAAGCCTGGGGCTCCCGGGCCTGGCCGGGTTCTGGGGCGAGATGCTCGTGCTGCTCGGGGCGTTCCAGCCGGACCCGGCGCTGCCGCGCAACTACTACCTCGTCCTGATGGCGCTGGCCGGCGTCGGGGTCGTCCTCACCACGACGTACCTCGCGAAGGTCGTGCGGCGGATCGCGCAGGGCACCTCCTTCCAGGCCTGGCGCGACGCCGTGTTGCTGCGGGACGCGAGCACCCACGAGCTCGCCGTCTGGTCGCCGGTCGTCGGCCTCGTCGTCGTCCTCGGGCTCTGGCCGGGCTTCCTGCTCGACGCCACCACGCCGGTGGTCCGCAGCCTGCTGGGCGGTGGGTGATGCCGACGTCGGTCCAGTCGGTCGACTGGCTCGCGGTCGCCGCACCCCTGAGTGTCGCGGTGCTGGGGCTGCTGCTGCTCGTCCTGGACGCGTTCCTGCCGGAGGGGCGGCGTCAGGCCACCGGGTGGCTGGCGGGTCTCGGGCTCGGCGGAGCCCTCGCGTTGCTCGTGCCGCTCGTGGGGGAGCGGCGCGCGACGTTCTGCGTCCCCGGCGACGGACTGGTCCTGCCGGCCTGCTCCTACGTCGTCGACGACCTGACACTCGTGTTCCAGGCCCTGGTGCTTGCCGGTGCCGTCGTCGTCGTGCTGCTGTCGCTCGACACGGTCCGGCTGGCGAAGATCCCGCCGGGGGAGTACTGGTTCCTGCTGCTCGCGTCGGTCTCCGGCGCACTGACCCTCGCGGCGAGCCGCGACATCCTCACCCTCGTCGTCGCGCTCGAGGTGGTGTCGCTGCCGGCGTTCGCGCTTGTCGCCCTCCGGCGCTACGACGGTCGCGGCAGTGAGGCCGCGCTCAAGCTGTTCCTCGTCTCGGTCGTGTCGACTGCGGTGATGCTGTTCGGCCTGAGCCTGGTCTACGGAGCCACCGGCCAGGTGTTCCTGGACCGGATCGCGACCTCGCTGGACGAGCCGGGCGGACGGCAGCCGGTCCTCGCGCTCGGAGTGGTGCTGGCCATCGCGGGCTTCGGCTTCAAGGTGGCTGCTGTGCCGTTCCACGTCTGGGCACCCGACACCTACGAGGGCGCGCCGGTCCCGGTCGCGGCGTACCTGTCGGTGGTGTCCAAGGCCGCCGGCTTCGTCGGCCTCGCCCTGCTCCTGACGCGCGGCTTCGCGCCGTACGCCGACGTGTGGGGGCCGACCCTGGCGGTCCTGGCGGCACTGACGATGACAGTCGGGAACCTTGCGGCACTCCGGCAGAAGCATGCGGTCCGGCTGCTCGCCTGGTCCTCCGTGGCGCAGTCGGGGTACATCCTGGTGCCGCTCGGGTCTGCCACCGTCGGTTCTGTCGACGACGTCCTGCCGGCCACTGTCGCCTACGTGCTCGCCTACGGCGTGATGAACCTCGGGGCGTTCGCGGTCGTCACCCTGGTCGGCCGGCACCGGCCGGGCAACCTGCTGCTCGACTACCGTTCGCTGGGCCGCACCGAGCCGCTCACTGCCTTCGCGCTGGCCTTCTCCCTGGCCGGCCTGGCCGGCCTGCCGCCGGGTCTGCTGGGCCTGTTCGCCAAGGTCGTCGTCTTCCGCGCCCCGGTCGACCAGGGCCTCGGCTGGCTGGCGGTCGTGATGGCAGTCAACGTGGTGATCGGGCTGGCCTACTACCTGTCCTGGGCGGCGTCGCTGTACCTGCCTATCGGCCGAGGCAGCCACCCGCCGTCGTACCGCATCTCGTGGTCGGACGGGCTCGCCGTGGGCATCACCCTCGGCGCCGCGCTCTGGCTCTCGGTCGCGCCCGGCTTGGTGCTGGGGTTCGGCTGACGCGCTCGCCCTCGGGCGGGAACGCCACCCCACGCCCCGGCGTTCCACCCACGACGGACCCCTCCCACCCCGACCCTGCTGAGGAGCCCCCCGTGCACCGGCACGCCAACGGCGTCAAGACCGCCGTCCTGCTCGCCCTGATGACGGGCCTGATCCTCGTCGTGGGCAGCTGGCTGGGCGGCAGCGGCGGCCTGACGATCGCCTTCCTGATCGCACTCGGCGTCAACGGCGTCTCCTACTTCATGAGCGACAAGCTGGCGCTGCGCTCGATGCGGGCCCGGCCGGTCAGCGAGGCCGAGCAGCCGGCGATGTACCGCATCGTCCGCGAGCTCTCGACCGCCGCCCGTCAGCCGATGCCCCGGCTGTACGTCTCACCGACCAACGCGCCCAATGCCTTTGCCACCGGGCGCAACCCGCGCAACGCCGCAGTCTGCTGCACCGAGGGGATCCTCGGCATCCTGGACGAGCGCGAGCTGCGAGGTGTGCTCGGCCACGAGCTGTCGCACGTCTACAACCGCGACATCCTCATCTCCTCGGTCGCCGCCGGGCTGGCGAGCGTCGTCATGTACCTCGGCTACCTCGCGTACCTGGTGCCGTTCGGACGCAACGACGACGACGGTCCCGGCCCGCTCGGCGCCCTGGCCGTGCTCATCCTCGGCCCGGTCGCGGCCGGCCTGATCCAGATGGCGATCAGCAGGTCGCGTGAGTACCAGGCGGACGCCACCGGCGCTCAGGTCACCGGCGACCCGCTGGCGCTGGCGAGCGCCCTGCGCAAGCTGGAGCTCGGCACCCGGGCTCTCCCGTTGCCGCCGGAGCCGGCCCTGCAGACGACCAGCGCGCTGATGATCGCGAACCCGTTCCGCCACGAGGGCATGGCCAACCTGTTCTCGACCCACCCACCGATGGCGGAGCGGATCGCCCGGCTCGAGCAGATGGCCGGCTACCAGCGCTGAGCCCGTCCGGAGGACCGGTGGCCGGCCTCAGGACGCCGGGACCAGCACCCGGAAGGACGGCTCTCCCAGCTCGAGGTCCCGACGCTCCAGCCCGGCCAGCAGGCGGGCGTCGAGGCCGTCGCTGCGCCACTGGTCGAGCACCACGGCTCCGGAGCTGTCGAAGTAGGACGCCACCGACTGCTGCCACTCCAGGTCGCGTCCCCGCTCCCGCGGCGTAGGTCCGGACCCGAGGTCGCCGGGGTCCTGGTCGTAGGTCAGTCCGGTGACGTCGACCACCAGCGGGCAGCCGTGCCGGAGGTCGCGGGTGAGGACGTCGGCCGTGACCAGCGCGGCGGCGCTGTCCGCGGCGACGCAGCGCACCCCGGACAGCGCGTCCGCGGCCGTGCTCGCGGGGACGCGGCGGCCCTCGGGCGTGGTGACGACGTGCGCGGCGAGGACAGCCAGCGCGACCAGGCCGAGGGCCGGCACCATCGGGCGCAGCGACCGGGCCGGCCACGTCACCACCGCCAGCGCCAGGTCTGCGCCGGCGCCGACGAGCAGGGCGAGCGCCGGTGCCACGAAGGTGCCGTAGTGCGCGAAGTACGAAGGACTGGTGAGCAGCAGCCCGGTCTGGACGGCGAGCAGTGCGGCCCACACCCGGGCCGCGGGTTGCCGCCACGCGACCAGCAGCACCGCCACGGCCGCTCCGACCGCCAGCGTCACGGCGCCGGCCGCGAGTCCGGTGGGCACCGGCCCGGGTGAGAGCTGCAGCGCCTCGATGCTGGCCAGCCGGGTCGTCGGCGTCACGCCGTTCGACGGACGGCCGAGCTGGTCCAGGACCACCATGCGAAGCATCGGTCCACCTGCAGCGGCCAGGAACGGCAGGCAGACCGCGCCGGCCGCTGCGACGCCGGCCGTGACGAAGGACAGCGCGGCGCGCAGGCCGTCCCGGCGCAGCAGCCAGACCGCCAGAACCGCGAGCGGCACGACCGCCCAGGCCTTGACCGAGACGGCGAGCCCGAGCGCGACGCCCGCAAGCAGCACCTGGCGCCGCGTCGTGGGGCCGGCCCCGAGCAGCGCGAGCGCCGCCAGCAGGCCGAGGTTCACCAGCGGCTCGAGCAGCGTGGTGCGCTCGGCGTACGCCGCCGGCTGCCACACCGCGTAGAAGAGCCCCGCGACCAGGCCGGCCCGGGCGGAGACCCGCCGCGCGACGGCCCAGACCAGCACAGCCGACGTGGCCCCGACCAGCATGAACGCCAGCCGCCCCGCGGCGAGGCCCACCGGGTCCTCGCCCACCAGCCGACCCAGCGCCGCGAACGGCGCCAGCACCAGGGTGATGCCGGGCGGGTGCAGCAGCAGGTAGTCCCGGTAGGGCAGCCGGCCGGCCAGCAGCGCGTCCGAGGCCGAGTAGTAGACGCCGTCGTCGTAGGCCAGGACTCCGGTCAGACCCCCACCGCGAAGCACGGGGGCGAGCCTCGCGGCGAGGGCGACCAGGGCGATGACCAAGGGGGCACGTGGCCATCGCACGATCTGACCAACGCGCGGCATGCCGCCACAGTTGCGCCGCGGACCTGTGAGCTACCTGAACGTTCAGCCGCTGTGGGGCTCAGCGGTAGTTGACGAACTGGACCGCGAAGTCGAGTTCGGCGTTCTTCACCAGAGCCTGCACGGCCTGCAGGTCGTCGCGGCTCTTGGAGGTGACCCGCAGCTCGTCGCCCTGGATCTGGGCCTTGACCGACTTCGGGCCCTCGTCCCGGATGATCTTCGCGACCTTCTTGGCGTTCTCGCTGGAGATGCCCTGCTCGATGTCGCAGACCAGGTAGAACTCCTTGCCGGACAGCGTCGGCTCGCCCTTCTTGAGGGACTTCAGCGAGATGCCGCGCTTGATGAGCTTGGTCTCGAAGACGTCGAGGATCGCCTTGACCCGCTCCTCGCTGCTCGCCTCCATCCGGATCGCCTCGCCGGACCACTTGATCGATGCGCCGACGTTCTTGAAGTCGAACCGGGTCGAGATCTCCTTGCCGGTCTGGTTCAGCGCGTTGTCGACCTCCTGGTGGTCGACCTTGCTCACGATGTCGAAGGAGGAGTCAGCCATGGCGGCACGCTATCCGACGGTGTGGGCGACGGTCACCGCGCCGGGATAGGGTCCCAGCTCGTCCTGTTCGTTCCTCGGGGGATCTCGGTGGCCACGCACGTCCTGCGCCGGTTGGCGCCCGTCCTCGCACTCGCCGCGGGCCTGGTCGGCGGCGTCGTCGCCCTGCCCGCCGCCGCGGCGCCGGTGCCGATGGTGTCCCGGGAGCGGGGCTTCGACGTGTCCTACCCCCAGTGCGGCGCGGTGCTGCCTGCCGGCGCGGACTTCGCGGTGGTCGGCGTCGACGGCGGCCGGCCGTTCGACCCGAACCCGTGCCTGGCCGGGCAGGTCGCCTGGGCGCACGGTTTCGGCCGCCCGGCGTACTACGTCAACGCCGCGAACCCCGGGCCGAGGCTGTCCAGCCACTGGCCGCTCGGCCAGCGGGAGCCGCGAGCCTGCTCCCGCGCGAAGCCGGACTCGGCCGCCTGCGCGTTCGACTACGGCGTGAACGCGGCGAGGGACTCCTTCGCCCGTGCCCGCGCAGCGGCGCGGGCGGCCGGCGCCCCGGACGTGCGCCGCTCGACCTGGTGGCTCGACGTCGAGATGCACAACACCTGGGAGTCGCTGGAGTACGGCGAGCGGCCCCGGTTCCTGCGCAACGACACCGCCGTGCTTGCCGGTATGACCCGCGCGCTGCACAAGCGCGGTGTCCGGGTCGTCGGCGTCTACAGCACCGCCCACCAGTGGGAGCGCATCACCGGCGGGGCGAGGCTGCACCGCGCGCCGGTCTGGTACGCCGGCGTCGGCTCCGCTTCCGAGGCGCGCCGGCGGTGCCGGCCGGCGTCGTCGTTCACCGGCGGCCGGGTCCGGCTGGCCCAGTTCCGCGCCAAGAACGGTCTCGACGGCGACCTGCGCTGCTAGCCCGTCCCGTCAGGTCTGCGGGCCCAGCGGGACATCGCCGGCCGGCGTCACCGCGCTGGTCTTGAGCTCGACGAAGACCACGTGCGTGTCGGTGTCGCCGATGTTCTCACCCGAGTGCTGCTGGGCCGGCATCCAGGCGCTCGTCCCGGCCAGGATCTCCACCTCGCGGGCCTGGTCGCCGTGGTGCAGCCGTCGCCGGAACGTCGACAGCGTGATCATCACGCTGTCGGGGTGCTCGTGCGGGCTGGTCCGGCCGCCGGGATGGTCCAGGTAGTCCAGCACGCGGACCTGGTCGTTCTCGAACACCACCCGGTACTTGTCCGGGTCGGACACGGTCGGGTCGAGGCTCATGATCGGCAGTGTGCCGCCCGTGTCAAGGTCGCCTCCCGGTCCAGGTCAGACGAGGCGCCGGGCGGAGGCCCACCGGGTCAGCTCGTGCCGGTTGGACAGCTGCAGCTTGCGCAGGACCGCGGAGACGTGGGTCTCGACGGTCTTCACCGAGATGAACAGCGCCTTGCCCACCTCCTTGTAGGTGTAGCCGCGGGCGATCAGCCGCAGCACCTCGCGCTCGCGCTGCGAGAGCCGGTCGAGGTCCTCGTCGACGGCGGCCACGTCGGTGGTCGCGGCGAACGCGTCGAGGACGAAGCCGGCCAGCCGCGGCGAGAAGACCGCGTCGCCGTCGGCCACCCGGCGCACGGCTGCCGCCAGCTCGGGCCCGGTGATCGACTTGGTGACGTACCCCCGGGCGCCGCCCCGGACCACCGCGATCACGTCCTCGGGTGCGTCGCTCACCGACAACGCCAGGAAGCGCACCTCCGGCAGGTCCGTCACCAGGGCCTCGAGCACGGCCCGCCCGCCGCCCCCGGGCAGGTGCACGTCGAGGAGGACGACGTCCGGCCGGGTCGCGGTGATCACCGCTACGGCCTGCTGGGCGTCCTCGGCCTCGCCGACCACCTCGACGGCGTCTCCGAGCTCGGCCCGCACGCCGGACCGGAACATCCGGTGGTCGTCGACGAGGACCACCCGTACCGGACTCGTCTGCTCGGTCACGTCGCGCTCCTCTGCCGGGGCATCTCCAGCTGCACCTCGGTGCCCTCACCTGGGTTCGACCGTACGGCGGCGGTGCCGCCGTTGCGGTCCATCCGGCCGCGGACCGACTGTCGCAGGCCGAGGCGGTCCGCGGGGACGGAGTCCACGTCGAAGCCCGGGCCGCGGTCGCGGACGAAGGCCGTGACCTGGTCCGGCTCGACCTCCGCGTACAGCGAGACCGGCGCGCCCTCGGCGTACTTCGCCGCGTTCACGAGGGCCTCGCGGGCGGCGTCGCGCAGCGCGGCGAGCCGCTCGTCCAGCGGGCAGTCGCCCACGACAACCACCTCGATCGCGATGCCGTGGGCGTCCTCGACCTCGGCCGCCACCGTCTCGAGCGCCGCCGCGAGGTCCTGGGCCGAGTCGGCGGCCGGCCGGTAGAGCCAGCCGCGCAGCTCGCGCTCCTGCGCCCGGGCCAGCCGGGCCACCTCGCGCGGGTCGTCGATGTGGCGCTGGATCAGGGTGAGGGTGTGCAGCACCGAGTCGTGCACGTGGGCAGCCACCTCGGCGCGCTCCTGCTCGCGGATCCGGGCGTTGCGCTCGGCGTTGAGGTCGCGGGCCATCCGCACCCACCACGGGCTGCTGACCAGCGCGATGCCGGCTGCGACCACCAGCGCCGCCAGCAGCCCGCCGCCCGTGCCGAGCAGGATCGTCACGGCCCCGACCAGGACCAGCGCGACACCGGCCGCCGCCCGCGCGGCTCCGGAGAACCGGTGGGTGCCGGTCGCCGTCCGCCAGCGCTCCCGGGCGTCGTCGTCCGCCTGCCGCCAGAGCATGCTCACCCCGACCCCGACAGCGACGAGCGGGATCGCCAGCCCGAGTCCGATCCCGAGGCCGGCGGCGTGCAGCAGCAGCAGCCCACCGACGGTCAGCGACCCGAGCGCCAGGAGCATGGTCAGGTCGCGCCCACGGTCGTGCGGCTCGTCCGACTCGAACGGGTTCTGGGGCGCGAACACCCAGAACAGGCCGTACGTGACGATCCCGGCGCCGCCGGCGGCAGCGAGGATGACGAAGGCCAGCCGGACGACGAGCACGTCGATGCCGAGGTGGTCGGCAAGGCCGCGCGCGACGCCGGCGAGGACGCGCCCCTGGGTGCCTCGGTACAGGCGCGGCGGGACCGGCCCGGCGGTCGGGGCGCCCGCCGGTGCGGCCTGCTGCGGTCTGCTCACCCCACGATCCTCCCGCGTCCGGCCGGCTGCGGGCATCCGGTGGCACCCGGACCGGCCCATGACCGCGCCTCAGGGTGCGACCAGGGTCGTCCCAGGGACGTTGCCGGATGCCGGGGTGCCCGGCTGGACCCGAGGATGAGGTCATGTCCACAGACACCACGCCCACGGCACCCCCGCAGGGGCGGCGCGGCTACCCGCCGCTCACCGACCTCCGGCGCAGCAGCTCCGACCGCAAGATCGCTGGCGTCGCCGGCGGACTCGGCCGGTACGCCGGCGTCGACCCCCTGGTCTTCCGTGTCCTGCTCGTCGTCCTGGCGATCTTCGGCGGGTCCGGATTCCTGCTCTACGCCCTCGGCTGGCTGCTCGTGCCCGCGGACGGTGAGAGCGAGTCCGAGGGACAGCGGCTGCTCAACGGGCGCTCCACCCGATCGGTGACCGGCGTCCTCGCGCTCGTCGTGGTGGTCGTGGTCGGCATCTTCGTCACCGGCACCGTCATCGACAGCGGGCCGGGGCTCGGCGGTCTGGGCCTGCTCGTCGTGATCGTGGCAGTCGCGGTGCTGGTGTCGCGCACCGGCGGCCCCCGCTCGCCGGCGCCGGGTGCCGTCCAGGCTCCCGGGCAGGTCCCGGCCCCCGGCGGCGTCGTCCACGGCCCGGTGCCCCCGCCCGCGGAGCCCGGCGCGTACGGGCAGACACCGGGAACCGCCTATGCGGCCGCCATGCCGTCGCACCCGGTCGCGGCGCCTGCCGCCGAGACCGCGACCTTCGCGCCGCCGCCGAGCGGCCCGACGTACCCCGTCTACACGCCGATGCCACCCGCACCGCCCAGGCCGAGATCTGTTCTCGGCCGGGTGACGCTCAGCCTCGCCCTCATCGTCGTCGGGCTGCTGGTGGGCTGGAACGCCGCCACCGACTCCGACGTGCCGGCGAGGGTCGTCTTCGCCGCCTCGCTGGGTGTGGTGGGCCTCGGCCTCGTCGTCGGTGCCTTCGCGGGACGGGCCCGCGGGCTGGTGGTCTGGGGCGTCGTGCTCACCGCGGTGGCCTCGGCGGCCGCCTTCGTCCCTGACGTTCCCGTGCACGGCGGGGTCGGTGACCGCACCTGGCGACCGACCAGCGTGGAACAGCTGCGGTCGGAGTACCGGCTCGGCATCGGCGACGCGGAGCTGGACCTGTCGCAGCTCGACCTCAGCACGGCCGGCCGCCAGCGGGTCGCCGTCCGGCAGGGGGTCGGCGACCTGACGATCATCGTCCCCGACGGCGTCGTCGTCCGGATCGACGCCGACGTCCAGGCCGGTGAGATCCGGCTCCCGGACATGCCGTCCAACGACGGGACCGACCTCAGCGAACGCGTGGTGGTCCCGGAGGGCTCGTCGCCGGCAAGCGCCGTCCTCGTCGTGGACGCCGAGCTCGGCCTGGGAAGCCTGGAGGTGCGCCGTGCGGCGTCATGAGCTGGACGTGTTCTCGCTGATCACCGGTCTGGTGTTCGTCGCGGTGGCGGCCGGGCACATCCTCGACGAGGCCGGAGATGTCAGCTTCGACGGCCGGTGGGTGGTCCCCCTGGTCATGGTCGCGATCGGCGTGGCCAGCCTGGCCGGCCTCGTCCGCGGCCGGGAGGCGACGGAGGACGAGGTGGCCGCGGCCGACGGGGCGGCGGCCACGCCGGTGGACGCGGATGGCACCGGTGAGACGCCGGTGCCGGACCGCGTGGAGACCGACGAGAGGTAGTCCCTCGGTTCCCGGCCCGAGCCTCGTGCGCGCTATCCTCTCCGGGTCCCGGCGCGGGACGCCCGGCAGGTTGCCCGAGCGGCCAATGGGAGCGGACTGTAAATCCGTCGGCTTTGCCTTCGAAGGTTCGAATCCTTCACCTGCCACGCCCGTCGACCCCCGGCCGAGCTCTCGGCCGGGGGTCGAGGTGCGTGCATGCCGTTCCCTGCCGCCGCCCCGGGGGAGGGTGTCTGACATGATTTGGCGCTGCACCCGGCGAGGCCGGTATCCTCGTCGGGCTCGCGCCCCCTTAGCTCAGTCGGCAGAGCGTCTCCATGGTAAGGAGAAGGTCTACGGTTCGATTCCGTAAGGGGGCTCTGGACGGCGGCTCGCCCGGCACATCCGCGCCGGGACGGGGTGACCGACCCGGCGGAGTAGCTCAGCCAGGTAGAGCAAGCGGCTCATAATCGCTGTGTCGCCGGTTCAAGTCCGGCCTCCGCTACCCGATCGACTGATCCACCTGATCCACCAGTTCCACCAGCACGCGTCCGCGCGTGCGAGCCGGAGCGGCACCAGCCGCGACCGGTCCGGCACAAGGCGAGGAGCGCCACCCGTGGCCAAGCAGACCGACATCCGTCCGAAGATCACGCTGGCGTGCGTCGAGTGCAAGGAGCGCAACTACATCACCCGCAAGAACCGGCGCAACGACCCCGACCGGCTCGAGCTGAAGAAGTTCTGCCCGCGGGAGCGCAAGCACACCCTGCACCGCGAGACGCGCTAACCCACCCCACGGCCGCTCGCCCGGGCTCGCGACCTCGCGGCGCCCCCGGAGGCTGTGGGCCGGCGTGGGTAGGGTCCGTCGCATGCCTGTCGATCCGTCCTACGCGGGGCGCAGCTACCCGCCCACCGAGCCCTACGACGTCGGGGTGGAGAAGATCCGCGAGTTCGCGGACGCGCTCGGCGACCCCAACCCGGCCTACCGCGACCGCGCGGCTGCCCGCGCGATGGGCCACCCCGATGTCGTCGCGCCGCCGACGTTCCCGTTCGTCCTGACCTTCAAGGCCTCACGGGCGCTGGTCGAGGACCCGGAGCTGGGCATCGACTACTCCCGGGTGGTCCACGGCGAGCAGCGGTTCGCCCAGAACCGGCCGGTCCGTGCCGGCGACAGCCTCACTGTCACCGTCACGCTGGAGTCGGTCCGGTCCGCCGGCGGGCACGACATGCTCACCTCGCGCAGCGACGTCGACACCGTCGACGGCGAGCGCGTCGCGACCGCCTGGTCCACCCTCGTCGTGCGCGGTGAGGGCTGATGGCCGTCCCGGCCGACGTCGAGGTGGGCACCGAGCTGCCGGCGCAGTCCTTCACCATCACCCGGGCCGACCTCGTGCGCTACGCCGGTGCGTCCGGAGACTTCAACGTCATCCACTGGAACGAGCGCATCGCGCGGTCGGTGGGGCTGCCGGACGTGATCGCGCACGGCATGTTCACCATGGCGCTCGCGGCCCGGGTCGTCACCGACTGGGTCGGTGACCCCGCCCGGGTCGTCGAGTACGGCGTGCGGTTCACCCGCCCTGTCCCGGTGCCCGACGACGACACCGGCGCCGTTCTCGACGTGGCCGGGACCGTCGCCGCCCGGCTCGAGGACGGCCGGGTCCGCGTCGACCTCGTCGCGACCCACGCCGGGGCCAAGGTGCTCGGCCGGGCCCAGGCCGTCGTCGTCCTCGACTGAGCGTGCGCGAGCAGACCGGCGTCCCGCTGGCGGGCCTCACCACCCTGCGGGTCGGCGGCACCGCCGCCCGCCTCGTCGTCGCCGAGACCGACGAGGAGGTCGTCGAGGTCGTCCGCGCCGCGGACGCCAAGGGCGAGCCCCTGCTCGTCCTCGGGGGCGGCAGCAACCTCGTCGTGGCCGACGACGGCTTCGAGGGCACCGTGGTGCAGGTGGCGACCCGCGGCGCGGCGGTCGCCGGCGGCGCAGAGCACGCGGTGGAGCTCGCCGCCGGAGCCGACTGGGACCACGCCGTAGCACTGCTGGTCGACGAGGGCTACGCGGGGGTCGAGGCGCTGGCCGGCATCCCCGGCCGGGTCGGGGCAGCGCCGATCCAGAACATCGGCGCCTACGGCCAGGAAGTGGCCCAGACGCTGGCCCGGGTGCGGGTGCTGGACCGCAGGACCCACGACGTGGTGGACCTCGGCCCGGCCGAGTGCGGCTTCGGCTACCGCGACAGCATGTTCAAGCGCGACCCGGACCGCTACGTCGTTCTGGGGGTGACGCTGGCGCTCGAGCACTCGCGCCTCGGCGGACCGGTCCGGTACGCCGAGCTGGCCCGCCGGCTGGGCGTCGCCACCGGCGACCGGGCGCCCGCGGCAGAGGTCCGGGATGCGGTGCTCGCGCTGCGTCGCGGCAAGGGGATGGTTCTCGACCCCGACGACCACGACACCTGGAGCGCGGGGTCCTTCTTCACCAACCCGCTGCTCGCCGCGGCGGACGCCGCCCGGTTGCCGGCCGGTGCACCTCGCTGGCCGGAGCGCGACGGCCGGGTCAAGACCTCCGCCGCCTGGCTGATCGAGCAGGCCGGCTTCGGCAAGGGGTACGGCGCCGGCCCGGCCGGCATCTCGACCAAGCACACCCTGGCGTTGACCAACCGTGGTGGCGCCTCGGCCGAGGACCTGCTCGCCCTGGCCCGGGTGATCCGCGACGGCGTACGGGGCCGGTTCGGGGTCGAGCTCGTGCACGAGCCCGTCCTCGTCGGCCTCCGCCTCTAGCCGTCGCCCAGCACACCGCCGCTTCGCCGGACAGGTCGCTGCTACGGCGGTGTCGCCAGCCAGGCGTCGATGCCGGCCAGCAGCCGCGACCGCACGTCGTCGGGGGCGACCGAGCCGCGGACCGAGCACCTGGCCAGCTCGGCGAGCGCCACGTCGTCCAGACCGTGCACCGAGCGGGCAGTCTCGTACTGCGCGAGCAGCCGCGAGCCGAACAGCAGCGGGTCGTCCGCGCCGAGGGCGACCGGGACGCCGGCGTCCCGGAGCCGGCGGAGGGGGACGTCCGCGGCCGAGGCGTACACACCGAGCCGAACGTTCGAGGCCGGGCAGACCTCGAGGGTGGTCCCGGCTGCCGCCAGGCGGTCGAGCAGGCCGGGGTCCTCGACCGAGCGCACACCGTGACCCACCCGGTCGGCGCCGAGCCGGTCCAAGCAGGCCGCCACGTTGCCGGGCCCGCCCAGCTCGCCGCCGTGCGGGACGGACAGCAGTCCGGCCCGCGCAGCGATCCGGAACGCCGGCGCGAAGTCCTCGGTGCGCCCCCGGCGTTCGTCGTTGGACAACCCGAAGCCCACCACGCCGTGCCCCGCGTGCATCGCGGCGAGCCGCGCCAGGGTGCGCGCGTCCAGCGGGTGCCGGGTCCGGTTGGCCGCGATGACGACCCCGACCCCCGTCCCGACCGCCTCGGAGGCCTCGCGGGCCGCGTCCAGCACCACCTCGACCGCCGGGGTCAGGCCACCCAGGTGCGGGGCGTACGACGTGGGGTCGACCTGGATCTCCAGCCAGCCCGAGCCCTCACGCGCGTCGTCCTCGGCCGCCTCGCGCACCAGCCGCCGCACGTCCGCCTCGCTGCGCACCACCGACCGGGCGGCGTCGTAGAGGCGCTGGAACCGGAACCAGCCGCGCTCGTCGGTCGCGCGCAGCTCCGGCGGGTGCGCGCCGTCGACCTCCGACAGCACGTCGGGCAGCCGCACCCGGTGCTCCGCGGCGAGCTCGCGCAGCGTCGACGGCCGCAACGAACCGGTGAAGTGCAGGTGCAGGTGCGCCTTCGGGAGCGTCCGGAGGTCGCGGCCGGTGCTCATCCGGCGGAGGCTACCGAGTGACCCCGCCGCCGAGGCGCCGATGGCTGCTGCCCGGCGCAGGCACGCCACAGTGGAGCGGCGGGGTCAGCGCGCTTCGGCCAGCAGGTCGTGCAGCCGGGTGACACCCTCGGCCAGGTCGTCGTCGCCGAGCGCGTAGGACATCCGCACGTACCCCGGCGTGCCGAACGCCTCGCCGGGCACCATCGCGACCTCGGCCTCGTCGAGCACCAGCTCGCACAGCTCGGCGCTGGACGTCGGAGTCCGGCCCCGCAGCTCACGCCCGAGCGCGCCCTTGACCGACGGGTACACGTAGAAGGCGCCGAACGGCTCGGGGCACTCCACGCCCGGGATGTCGCGCAGCATCTTCACGATGGTCTGCCGTCGCCTGTCGTAGACCTCACGCATCGCGGCCACGGCCGACAGGTCGCCGCGGACGGCGGCCAGGGCTGCCACCTGGCTGACGTTGGCGACGTTGGACGTCGCGTGCGACTGGAGGTTGGTCGCGGCCTTCACGACGTCGGCGGGGCCGATCATCCAGCCGACCCGCCAGCCGGTCATCGCGTAGGTCTTCGCGACGCCGTTGACGACGATGCAGCGCTCGGCGAGCTCCGGCACGAGGGTCGGCATCGAGGCGAACTGCGCGTGGCCGTAGACCAGGTGCTCGTAGATCTCGTCCGTCACGACCCAGATGCCACGCTCTACCGCCCAGCGGCCGATCGCCTCGACCTGCTCGGGGGAGTACACCGCGCCGGTCGGGTTCGACGGTGAGACGAACAGCAGCACCTTCGTGCGCCCCGTGGTTGCCGCCTCGAGCTGCTCGACGGTGGCGAGGTAGCCGCTGTCCTCGTCGGTCATCACCTCGACCGGGACGCCACCCGCCAGCCGGATCGACTCGGGGTAGGTGGTCCAGTACGGCGCCGGCAGCAGCACCTCGTCGCCCGGGTCGAGCAGCGTCGCGAAGGCCTCGTACACCGCCTGCTTGCCGCCGTTCGTCACCAGCACCTGCCCGGGCGTCACCGCGTAACCGGAGTCGCGGGCCGTCTTGGCCGCCACCGCCTCCTTGAGCTCCGGCAGCCCGCCGGCCGGGGTGTAGCGGTGCCAGCGCGGGTCGTGACAGGCGGCCGCGGCCGCCTCGACGATGTAGTCGGGGGTCGGGAAGTCGGGCTCACCCGCGCCGAAGCCGATCACGGGGCGCCCGGCCGCCTTCAGCGCCTTGGCCTTGGCGTCCACCGCCAGCGTGGCGGACTCGCTGATCGCGTCGATACGGCGGGAGACCCGGCTGGTCGTCATGCACCCATGCTCCCACCCGGCATGCTCCCACCCGGCGCGGAGGCGTCGCGGACCCGGACCAGCGGGCCCCTTCGGTTCGACCGGCCCCGTCCGCTGTGCGTAGACTCGACCCTTCGGAGGCCCGGAGCCCCTCGCGCCAGCGCGCCCGGAAACGGGTGTCGTGCCGCGTGCGGGCCGGCTGCGGGCCCCCGAAGGGTCGTAGCTCAATTGGTAGAGTTCCGGTCTCCAAAACCGGCGGTTGGGGGTTCGAGTCCCTCCGGCCCTGCGAGGAACCAGCCCCCGCCCTCGGGCGGAGCTTGTCCCTCACGTGCATCCGACGTGCGCGACGTACCGACCGACAGGTGGAACAGACGTGACAGAGACGCGGGCGAACCCCACCCCCGCACGTGACCGCGAGGCGAGGACTCCGCTCCCGGCACGCATCTCGCTGTTCTACCGGCAGGTGATCGCCGAGCTGCGCAAGGTCATCTGGCCGACGCGCAAGGAGCTGGTGACCTACACCTCGGTCGTCATCGTCTTCGTTCTCGTCGTGATCGCGTACGTCACGGTCCTGGACTTCGGGTTCAGCAAGGGGATCCTCGCGATCTTCGGCTAGCCCGTCCCGCCCGCCCCAGCACCACCCCGCCCCGACCCTCAGGAAGTGACCCTCACCGTGTCCGAGACCACCAGCGCCGCCGACGCGCAGGAGCTCGACGAGCAGGCCGCCGTGGCCGCCGCCGACGCCCGCCCCGCCGTCGAGGAGTCGCCTGCCGCCGGGTCCTCGCCCGACGCCGAGGCCGGCGACGGGACTCCGGCCCAGGTGACCGAGGCTCCCGCAGCCGAGGACGCGCCGGCAGCGGAGGACGCACCAGCAGCCGAGGAAGCGTCCGCCGGGGCCGTGGTCGACGAGTCGGACGACGAGGTCGACCCGGTCGAGGAGATGCGCGCGGCCCTGCGCCGGGCCCCGGGCGAGTGGTACGTCGTGCACTCCTACGCCGGCTACGAGAACCGGGTGAAGACCAACCTCGAGACGCGCACGAGCTCGCTCAACATGGAGGACTTCATCTTCCAGGTCGAGGTGCCGCAGCGCGAGGAGAGCGTGGTCAAGAACGGCCAGCGCAAGATGGTCAAGCAGAACGTCCTCCCCGGCTACGTGCTGGTGCGGATGGATCTCACCGATGAGTCGTGGGGCGCCGTGCGCAACACCCCCGGTGTCACCGGGTTCGTGGGTCACACCCATCGCCCGTCCCCGCTCACGCTGGACGAGGTGCTGAAGTTCCTCGCCCCGGAGGTGGAGAAGAAGGAGAAGGTCGTCGAGGCCCGTCCCGCGGACTTCGAGGTCGGCGAGAGCGTCACGGTCATGGACGGCCCGTTCGCCACCCTGCCGGCGTCGATCAGCGAGATCCACGCCGACTCGCAGAAGCTCAAGGTGCTGGTGTCGATCTTCGGTCGAGAGACTCCGGTGGAGCTGTCGTTCGACCAGGTGCAGAAGATCTAGCCGACCGGCAACGCCGCTCCGCTGCCGCAGCGGGGCACCATCCCGACGAAGGAACGAAGGACCCGGACAATGCCTCCCAAGAAGAAGCTCGCAGCCGTCATCAAGCTGCAGATCCAGGCCGGCGCGGCCACCCCGGCGCCGCCGGTCGGCCCGGCTCTGGGCCAGCACGGCGTCAACATCATGGAGTTCTGCAAGGCCTACAACGCGGCGACCGAGTCGCAGCGCGGCCAGATCGTGCCGGTGGAGATCTCGGTCTTCGAGGACCGGTCGTTCACGTTCATCACGAAGACCCCTCCGGCCGCACGCCTGATCCTGGCCGCTGCCGGGGTCGAGAAGGGATCCGGCGAGCCGCACAAGACCAAGGTGGCCCGCCTCACCCGGGCCCAGGTCCGCTCGATCGCAGAGACCAAGATGCCCGACCTCAACGCCAACGACCTCGACGCGGCCGAGAAGATCATCGCCGGCACCGCCCGCCAGATGGGCATCACTGTCGAGGGCCACGGCTGAGCCGGCACCACCCTGCACCACAGCATCACCAGCACGACAAGTACGACCAGCAGCACCGTGGGAGGGCCGCGCGGCCCGACGTACCACGCCTCCCGGTGAGCAGCCGCTCACCCGATCCGCAGGAGCAGCAGTGAAGCGCAGCAAGACCTATCGCGCCGCCGCCGAGAAGATCGACAGCGACGCCCTGTACGCCCCGTTGGCCGCCGTACGGCTGGCGCGGGAGACCACGACCACGAGCTACGACGCGACCGTGGAGGTCGCCATGCGTCTGGGCGTCGACCCGCGCAAGGCCGACCAGATGGTCCGCGGCACGGTGAACCTGCCGCACGGCACCGGCAAGACCGCCCGGGTCCTCGTCTTCGCCACCGGTGAGCGCGCCGAGCAGGCCACCGCCGCGGGCGCCGACATCGTCGGTGACGACGCGCTCATCGACGAGGTCAACAAGGGCCGCCTCGACTTCGATGCTGTCGTGGCCACTCCCGACATGATGGGCAAGGTCGGTCGCCTGGGCCGGGTCCTCGGCCCGCGCGGGCTGATGCCGAACCCCAAGACCGGCACCGTCACCCCGGACGTCGCCAAGGCCGTGTCCGACATCAAGGGCGGCAAGATCGAGTTCCGGGTCGACCGGAACGCGAACCTGCACTTCATCATCGGGAAGACGTCCTTCGGCGAGACCCAGCTCGTCGAGAACTACGCCGCGGCGCTGGACGAGGTCCTGCGGCTCAAGCCGTCGGCAGCGAAAGGCCGCTACATCCGCAAGGCGACCATGAGCACGACCATGGGCCCCGGCATCCCGATCGACCCGAACCGCACCCGTGCCCTGCTCGAGGACACGGAGCCGGCTCCCGCCTCGTAGTGCGACGTCGAGCCGCCCTCGTCCTCTCGTCGCTGCTCGCCGTCCTCGCGCTGGCGGCAGGAGGATGGATCCTCGACCCCGCGGGTTCCCGCGAGACGCACGAACAGCATCAGGTGCACGTCCGAACCGTCTCCGGGGCATCGCTGTTCGACAGCGTCACCAGGCGGATGCTGGCCGAGGGCACGGCGACCTACACCTTCTCGGGCAGCGCCGGCGGCGGAGAAGCCCGCTCCGGGACCGGGTCGTTGCGCTTCCTGTCGCTGAAGGACGGTGAGCGGGCGTTCGACGGGCAGGTCACCCTGCGCTCGAACTCCACCGGGCAGATGCGGGCGGTCCTGCTGCCGGACGCCGTGTACCTCGCGATACCGCCGGCGAAGGGGATCCCCCGCAGCAAGCCCTGGCTCAAGGTCACCGGGGTGCCGCGGACCCCGCTCGGACGGGCCCTCGGTCCGATGGCCGAGCAGCTTCGGGCCGCGTTCGACCCCGGTGAGACCTTCGCGTTGCTCCGCGCCGCCGACCGGGTGGAGGTCGTGGGTCCCGACGCCGTGGAGGGCGTGCCCACGACCGAGCACCGGGTCAGCGTCCCGCTGCGACGCGCGGCGGAGGTCGTCGAGGACCCGGCTGTGCGGGCGCAGTACCGGGCCATGATCGCGGCCGGCGTGCGCACCCTGAGGTTCGAGCTCTGGCTTGACGCCACCGGGCTACCGCGCCGCCTGCGCGCCTGCGTGCCCAGTGCCCAGGCCGTGTACAGCGTCACGGGCGTGTTCCGGCGCTGGGGCGAGCCGGTCACCATCAATGCCCCGAGGCCCAAGCAGGTCTTCGACGCCGACCGCATCAAGGGCTGAGAGCTGCTCACCACTCGAGGCACCGATTTGGCCGGCGCGACCACCTGCCCGTAGTCTGGCCGGTGCCACAGACCGCCGGTCGCCGCCCCCGCGAGGGGGTGGCCGAAGGTCCCGCGACATCGCGGGCGGCCCGCGCAGGTGCAGCCAGGCCAGCAGTCCGGCTCGTCCGCGAGCCGACCGTCACGCCCCGTCGCGCCTGCGACGGGGCGTTCGTACGTCCGGGGCGTTGCCCACCCAGGGCGCCGCGCGCACGAGACGGAAGGAGGCCGGCCACGAATGGCGAGGCCTGACAAGGCGGCCGCAGTCGCCGAGCTGACGGAGGAGTTCCGCAGCTCCAGCGCGGCCGTGCTCACCGAGTACCGCGGGCTCACGGTGTCCCAGCTCAAGGAGCTGCGCCGGTCGCTCGGCGCGGACACGTCCTACGCCGTGGTGAAGAACACGCTGACCAAGATCGCGGCTCGCGAGGCCGGGGTCGGTGCCTTCGACGGCATGCTCCAGGGCCCGTCGGCCATCGCCTTCGTCAAGGGCGACCCGGTCGAGGCGGCCAAGGGGTTGCGTGACTTCGCCAAGGCACACCCCCTGCTCGTGATCAAGGGCGGGGTGCTGGACGGCAAGTCCCTCACCCCGGCCGAGCTCACCAAGCTCGCCGACCTCGAGTCGCGCGAGGTCCTGCTCGCCAAGCTGGCGGGCGCCATGCAGGCGTCGTTGCAGAACGCCGTCTCCCTGTTCGCTGCGCCGCTGGCGCAGACCGCACGCGTTCTCGACGCGCTGCGACAGAAGGCCGAGCAGGACCCCACGGTCCTGGCTGGTGGAGCCGGCGCAGCAGCGCCGGCGGCCGCCGAGCCCGAGGCGGAGGAGCCTGCTCCCGCGCAGGGCTCCGCCGAGGAGGCCGCTCCGACGCAGCCCGCTGCCGAGGAGACCACCCCCGAGGCAGCAGCCGAGGAGAGCACCACCCCCGAGGCAGCTGCCGAGGAGACCACCGAGGGCTGATCGGCGACAGCCCCGCCGAGTTCCACAGCCAGACCACCGAAGGAAGGACCCGCCACCATGGCGAAGCTCAGCACTGACGAGCTCCTTGAGTCGTTCAAGGAGATGACGCTGATCGAGCTCTCGGAGTTCGTGAAGCAGTTCGAGGACACCTTCGGCGTCACCGCGGCCGCTCCGGTCGCCGTGGCCGCCGCGCCCGCCGCCGGTGGCGGCGGCGCCGCCGCCGAGGACGAGGCCGCGCAGGACGAGTTCGACGTCGTCCTCGAGGGCGCGGGCGACAAGAAGATCCAGGTCATCAAGGAGGTGCGCGCGCTCACCAGCCTGGGCCTCAAGGAGGCCAAGGACCTGGTGGACGGCACGCCCAAGGCGGTCCTGGAGAAGGTCACCAAGGAGGCCGCCGACAAGGCCAAGGCCGCCCTCGAGGGCGCCGGCGCCACGGTGACAGTCAAGTAGCACGTCTGCAGCACACCAGCACCACCACCGCAGGGGCGGTGCGCCCGGGAGACCGGGTGCACCGCCCCTGCGGCGTCCCGCGGCGCGTAACCCGGCGGAGGCGCGCTCGTTAGCCACCTGACAAGCCGGTCTGCCGTGCGGTGAGGTGTCTTCGAGTGGGTGTCGAGATCGAGGTCGCGGGGCTGACCAAGTCCTTCGGCCGGTCCTTGATCTGGAAGGACGTCTCCCTCACGCTCCCCGCCGGGGAGATCTCGGTGATGCTCGGGCCGTCCGGCACCGGCAAGTCGGTGTTCCTGAAGACCCTGGTCGGGCTGCTCAAGCCGGACGCCGGGTCGATCGTCATCCAGGGCCGCGACCTCGTGACCCTGCGAGAGGCAGACCTCTACGAGGTGCGCAAGCTCTTCGGCGTCCTCTTCCAGGACGGTGCGTTGTTCGGATCGATGAGCCTCTACGACAACATCGCGTTCCCGCTGCGCGAGCACACCCGCAAGGCCGAGTCCGCGGTGAAGAAGATCGTCCTCGAGAAGATGGAGATGGTCGGTCTCCTCGGCTCCGAGGCCAAGCTGCCGGGCGAGATCTCGGGGGGCATGCGCAAGCGGGCCGGGCTGGCGCGGGCGCTCGTCCTGGACCCCGAGATCATCCTGTTCGACGAGCCCGACTCCGGTCTCGACCCGGTCCGCACGGCTTACCTCAACCAGCTCATCGTCGACCTGAACTCCGCGATCCAGGCGACGTTCCTCATCGTCACGCACGACGTCAACACCGCCCGTACGGTGCCGGACAACATCGGCCTGCTCTACCACAAGCACCTGGCGATGTTCGGACCGCGCGAGATGCTGCTCTCCAGCGAGGAGCCCGTGGTCCGGCAGTTCCTCAACGCCCAGCGGCAGGGCCCCATCGGGATGGCCGAGGAGAAGGACGCCGACGAGCTGGCGCAGGAAGAGGCCGCCGGCCACGAGCTGCCGCCGTTGCCCCCGATCCCGCTGCAGCTGCTCACCAGCGACAACGAGTCCCGGCCCACGCAGCGTGAACCGGGAGCCTGGTGCCGGGAGAACGGCGTCACCCCGCCGCCCGGGTCGTTCCAGTCGCAGCACGCTGCGGCGCCGCGGGCCGACGCCGAGGCGAACGGCTCCGGGCCGCACACCGGCGAGACCGAGCCGGTGCCGCTCGAGGAGCAGCCGGCGTGAACCCCGCGGTCGGCGCGCTGAGGCAGAGCGGCAACCTCTTCGCGCTGGGGCTCGACGTGCTGCGCCAGCTGTTCCGGCGGCCGTTCCAGACCAAGGAGTTCATCCAGCAGAGCTGGTTCATCGCCAGCGTGACGATCCTGCCCACCGCCCTGGTGAGCATCCCCTTCGGCGCGGTCATCGCGCTGCAGCTGGGCAACCTCACCCGCCAGCTGGGCGCCCAGTCGTTCACCGGGTCGGCCAGCGTCCTGGCCGTCATCCGTGAGGCCAGCCCGATCGTCACCGCGCTCCTCATCGCCGGCGCCGGCGGCTCCGCCATCTGCGCCGACCTCGGTGCCCGCAAGATCCGCGAGGAGATCGACGCGATGGAGGTGCTGGGCATCGACCCGATCCAGCGCCTCGTGGTCCCGCGGGTACTGGCCTCGATGCTCGTCGCTGTCCTGCTCAACGGTCTGGTGTCCGTGGTCGGGGTCTGCGGCGGCTACTTCTTCAACGTCATCCTCCAGGGCGGCACCCCCGGCGCCTACCTCTCCTCGTTCACAGCCCTCGCCCAGCTGCCCGACCTCTACGTCGGCGAGCTCAAGGCGCTGGTGTTCGGGGCGCTCGCCGCGATCGTTGCCTCCTACAAGGGGCTCAACGCGGGCGGCGGCCCCAAGGGCGTCGGTGACGCGGTGAACCAGTCCGTGGTCATCACCTTCATGCTCCTGTTCGTCGTCAACTTCGTGATGACCGCCGTGTACTTCCAGGTCGTCCCGCAGAAGCTGGGCTGACGCGATGACCCTCCAGGCCACGATGAAGAAGCCGTTCAAGTCCGTCGACGACGGCCTCACCGGGCTCGGCGGACAGCTGCGCTTCTACGCGCGGTCCATCGGCTGGAGCGGCCGTACGGTCCGGCGGTACAAGAAGGAGGTCCTCCGGCTGCTGGCCGAGGTCAGCCTCGGCACCGGTGCTCTGTCCGTCATCGGGGGGACGGTAGGCGTCATCGCCTTCCTGGCCTTCTTCACCGGCACCGAGGTCGGTCTGCAGGGCTACTCCGCACTCAACCAGCTCGGGTCCTCGGCGTTCACCGGCTTCGTGTCGGCGTACTTCAACACGCGCGAGATCGCTCCGCTGGTCGCCGGCCTGGCGCTCGCAGCCACTGTCGGCTGCGGCTTCACCGCGCAGCTCGGCGCCATGCGCATCAGCGAGGAGGTCGACGCCCTCGAGGTCATGGGCATCCCTAGCCTGCCCTACCTGGTCACCACGAGGATGATCGCCGGCTTCGTCGCGGTGATCCCGCTCTACGTGCTGGGCCTTCTCTCGTCCTACGCCTCGACCCGGTTGATCGCCACCGGCTACTACGGCCAGTCCTCCGGCACCTACGACCACTACTTCCACCTGTTCCTGCCACCGGGTGACGTGCTGTGGTCGTTCGGGAAGGTGCTCGTCTTCGCCGTCGTGATCATCTTGATCCACTGCTACTACGGGTACACGGCGAGCGGTGGCCCGGCCGGCGTCGGCATCGCGGTCGGCAAGGCCGTCCGCACCTCGATCGTGGCGATCAACGTGGTCGACTTCTTCCTCAGCCTCGCGATCTGGGGCGCCACCACGACCGTCCGGCTGGCGGGGTAGCGCGATGCTCATGCGGACGCCGCGGCGCGGCGGGTTCACGCAGGGGGTGCTGCTCCGCACCTACGGCTTGGTGTTCCTCGTCGTCCTCGCACTCCTCGTCGGCCTCTCGGTCGCCATCTACAACAAGGTGTTCGTCGACGCCGTCCACGTCACCCTGCAGACCGACCGCGTCGGCAACCAGCTCGCCCCGCCTGCCGACGTCAAGCTGCGCGGCATGATCGTCGGCGAGGTCCGCTCGGTCAGCTCGGACGGCAGGCAGGCAACCGTCCACCTCGCGCTGCAGCCGCGGACGGTCGGGCTCATCCCCAGGAACGTGAAAGCCCGGCTGCTGCCGAAGACACTGTTCGGCGAGAAGTTCGTCGACCTCCGGATCCCCGCCCGGCCGTCCCGCGCCCGCCTGTCCGAGGGCGACGTGATCAGGCAGGACCGCACCTCCACCGCCATCGAGCTGGAACGGGTCCTCGACAACCTGCTCCCGCTGCTGCGCACCATCAACCCGGGCAAGCTCAACGCCACCCTCAACGCGCTGGCGACCGCGCTCGAGGGGCGGGGCGAACGGCTCGGTGAGAACCTCGAGCTGGTCGACGGGTACTTCACCCGGCTCAACCCCGAGCTCCCGACGATCCGGGCCGACCTCGTGGGCCTCGCCGACGTGTCGAGCATCTACGCCGACGCCGCGCCCGACCTGGTGCGGATGCTTCGCAACTTCTCGGTGACGACGAGCACCATCAAGGACAAGTCGCAGGCGTACGCCGGGTTCCTGGCCGGCACCGCCGGCTTCGCGACGACCACCCGGCAGCTCCTGGACGAGAACGGCGACCGGATCATCCAGCTCGCGGCCGTCGGGCGCCCGACCCTCGCGGTGCTGGCGAAGTACTCGCCGGAGTACCCGTGCCTGTTGCAGGGCCTCGCGCAGTCCGAGGACTTCATCGGCAAGACCTTCGCCAACGGCGAGCTGCACATCACCCTCGAGGTGACCCGCGCGCGCAGCGGCTTCACACCGGGGGAGGAGCCGTCCTGGGACGAGCGCCGGGGCCCCAGGTGCTACGGACTGCCCAACCCGCCGCGGCCCTGGCCGGGCAACGCGTTCCGCGACGGCACCAAGGGCGACGGCAGCGCGAGCGCCGTCCCGCAGTTCCTCGTCGACCCGCAGAGCGGCACCAGCGGCAGCAGCGAGGAGCAGGGAGTGGTCGGCGCGCTCGTCGCGCCCCAGCTGGGCGTCCCGGCGAGCGAGGTCCCCGACCTCGCGACACTGCTGTTCGGCCCGATGGCCCGTGGGACGGCGGTGAACCAGTCGTGAAGACCACCTCCTCGCTCATCAAGCTGATCGTCTTCATGGTCGTGACCGTCTTCGCGACCGGTGTGCTGGCCGCGACCATCGGCAACTTCCGGTTCGGCGGGTCGACGACCTACCGGGCGTTGTTCACCGACGCGACCGGGCTGATGAAGGGCGATGACGTCCGCATCGCCGGCGTCCGGGTCGGTGAGATCAGCGGCGTCTCGGTCACCCGACGCGGTGCGCGGTCGCTCGCGCTGGTGTCGTTCGACGTGGCCTCGGACCGGCCGATCGCCGAGAGCACCCTGGCGCAGATCCGGTACCGCAACCTCGTCGGCCAGCGCTACGTCGCGCTCTCCGAGGGCGCCGGAACCGGCCGGACGCTCCCTTCCGACGCGACGATCCCGCTACGGCAGACCCAGCCGGCCCTGGACCTGACGGTCCTGTTCAACGGGTTCAAGCCGCTGTTCGCGGCCCTCAACCCGGAGGACGTCAACGCCTTCGCGATGGAGATCATCAAGACGCTGCAGGGTGAGGGCGGCACCATCAACTCGCTGCTCGGCCACACGGCGTCGCTGACCTCCACCCTCGCCGACCGGGACAAGGTCATCGGCCGCACCGTCGACAACCTCAACCAGGTGCTCGGCACCGTGGACGAGCGCGACAAGCAGCTGGACACCCTCATCGTCGAGCTGCAGCGCTTCGTCAGCGGCCTGGCGGAGGACCGCCAGGCCATCGGGGCCTCGCTGACCAACATCGCCAACCTGGCCGACGCCACCTCCCAGCTCGTGGAGCAGGGCCGCCCGGCGATCCGGACCGACGTCCAGAAGCTCGGCGAGGTCGCCGGGACGCTCGACGACAACGAGCAGATCGTCGACGGCGTCCTCAAGCGGCTGCCGAACAAGCTCAACACGATCACCCGCACCGCGACGTACGGCTCGTGGTTCAACTTCTACCTCTGCGACTTCGAGGGCCGGATCATCCTGAGCGACGTCACGGTCTTCACGCCGAACTACCACTCGTCGGCCGCGAGGTGCTCGTGATGCTGCAGCGGCGACCCAGGCGCCGGCGGGCCGGCGTCCCGTTCCGGGAGCGCAACCCCGTGGTGATCGGCGGCATCGGCCTCGCCGTGATCGCGGCGATGCTGCTGCTCGCCTTCAACATCGACTCCATCCCCCTGTTCGCCGGCAGGTCGTACTCCGCCGCGCTGTCCGAGGCGGGGGGCCTCAAGAGCGGTGACGACGTGCGCATCGCGGGAGTGAAGGTCGGCAAGGTCACCACCGTCGACCTCGACGGCGACCACGTGAAGGTCGACTTCCGGGTCGGGCGGTCGACCGGGCTCGGCCGCCGGACCTCGGCCACCGTGCGGATCAAGACGATCCTCGGCCAGAAGTTCCTCGCCCTCGAGCCCGCCGGGTCCGGCGAGCTCACCGAGATCCCGCTGTCGCGCACCACCCCGGCGTACGACGTGGTGGAGGCGTTCAGCGACCTCGCCACCACGACCGGGTCGATCGACACCGGCCAGCTGGCGACGGCCCTCGACACGGTGTCGACCACCTTCCGCGACTCGCCGGACGAGGTGCGCGCGGCAGTCGACGGGCTGGGTCGGCTGTCCCGCACCATCGCCTCGCGCGACCAGCAGGTCCGTCAGCTGCTCGAGCATGCCAACGGCGTCACCGGGGTCCTGGCGGCGCGGAACAAGGAGCTGGTCGCGCTGCTCTCCGACGGCGACCTGCTGCTGCAGGAGCTGCGCAAGCGTCGCGCGGACATCCACACCCTGCTCGTCAGCACCGTGACGCTCTCGCAGCAGCTGACCGGGCTCGTCCGCGACAACAGGGCCGCCATCAGGCCCGCGCTGGAGAACCTCAAGAACGTGCTCGCGACACTGCAGGCCAACCAGGACAACCTCGACCGCAGCATCGCGCTGCTGGCGCCGTTCGTCCGGGTGTTCGCCAACACCACCGGCAACGGCCGCTGGTTCGACACCTACATCCAGAACATCGTCCCCGTGCCGGGCGGCCCCGGGAGCGCGACGTGAGTCGCCGTGGGCTGGTGGCGGGCGGCGTGGTCCTCGTCCTGCTCGTCGGCCTGGCCGCGGTGCTGTGGCCCGGTGGCGGCGACCGGCACGTCCGCGCCGAGTTCGTCCGGGCGGTCGGCCTCTACAAGGGCTCCGACGTGCGGATCCTCGGTGTCAAGGTCGGCGAGGTCACCTCGGTCCGGCCGGCCGGCGACCGGGTGGTCGTCGACATGACCTACGACGACGAGTACTCCGTGCCCGCCGACGCGAAGGCCGTGGTCGTGTCGCCCTCCGTCGTCAGCGACCGCTACGTCCAGCTGACGCCGGTCTACCAGGGCGGCCCCAAGCTGGCCGACGACGCCCGGATCGCGCTCGGGCGCACAGCGGTCCCGGTGGAGCTGGACCGGATCTTCTCCAGCCTCGACGACCTCAACGTCGCACTCGGGCCCGAGGGGGCGAACCGCACCGGTGCGCTGTCCCGGCTGCTCGCGGTCGGAGCCGACAACCTCGACGGCGAGGGCACCAAGATCAACAGCACGGTCACGGACTTCTCGCAGGCCCTGAGCACGCTGGCGACCAAGCGCGAGGACCTCTTCGGCACGGTGCGCAACCTGCAGGTCTTCACCACGGCGCTGGCCGGCAGCGACAGCCAGGTCCGGGCGTTCAACACCGACCTGGCCAGCGTCGCCGACCAGCTGGCGGGGGAGCGCGGCGAGCTGGCCCTGGCACTGAAGAACCTCGCGATCGCGCTCAGCGAGGTGTCGTCGTTCGTCAAGGAGAACCGGAAGAACCTCACGACCGACATCTCCGGCCTCGCGGACATCACCGGGGTCCTCGCGAGGCAGAAGGACGCGCTCGCCGAGATCCTCGACGCCGGCCCGGTCGCGCTGTCGAACCTGGAGAACGCCTACAACCCGGCGTCCGGCACGCTCGACACCCGCGACAACGCCGAGCAGCTCGACGACCCCGGGCTCTACCTGTGCTCGCTGCTGACCTCGCTGGGCCAGCCGCAGCGCGTCTGCGACCAGATCGACAAGGTCCTCAAGAACAAGCAGCTGCCCGAGCCGGGCGAGCTGCTGCCCGGCGGCAGTGGCGGCCCGGACCTCACCCTGGGCGGCATCCTGGGCGGGTCGCAGTGAGCGCGCTCGCGCGGCGGACCCGCGGCGGTGTCACCGCGGCCACCGCGGGTGTCCTGGTCCTTGCCCTGTCCGGCTGCCAGGGGGTCTACGACCTGCCGCTCCCGGGCGGCGCCGCCACCGGGAGCGACGCCTACCACGTGACCGTCGAGTTCGCCGACGTGCTCGACCTGGTGCCGCAGTCTGCCGTGAAGGTCAACGACGTCACCGTCGGCGCCGTCGACTCGGTCCGGCTCGCGGGCTGGCACGCGCAGGTCACCGTGCGGTTGCGGAAGTCGGTGCAGCTCCCCGACAACGCGATCGCTGAGCTGCGCCAGACCAGCCTGCTGGGCGAGAAGTTCGTGTCGCTGTCGCCGCCCACCGGGCAGGCGCCGCGCGGTCGGCTGGCCGAGGGCGACACCATCCCGTTGTCCCGCTCCGGCCGTAACCCGGAGGTGGAGGAGGTCCTGTCCGCGCTCTCGCTGGTGCTCAACGGCGGCGGCGTGGCCCAGCTCAAGACCATCAACGTCGAGCTGACCCGCGCGATGCGCGGCCACGAGGACGACATCAAGGGCGCCCTCACGCAGCTGGACACCTTCATCGGCGGCCTCGACCAGCGCAAGGCGGACGTCGTGCGCGCCCTGGACGGGCTCGACCGGCTCAGCGCCCGGCTCGCCGACCAGAAGGGCACGATCGCCAACGCGATCGAGGACCTCGGCCCGGGCCTGAAGGTGCTCGCCGACCAGCGCGCGGAGCTGACGAAGATGCTCACGGCTCTGTCGGACCTCGGTCGGGTCGGCACCCGCGTGGTCAACGCCAGCCGCGCCGACACGGTCGCCAACCTCCGCGCCCTGGCCCCGATCCTGACGACGCTGTCCGAGGCGGGCGACAACCTGCCCAAGGCGCTCGAGCTGGCGTTCACCTACCCGTTCCCCCGGGCGGCGACCGACGCGGTGCAGGGCGACTACACCAACCTGCGGATCACGACCGACCTCGACCTGCGCACGATCCTGTCCAACCTCGACGGCGGCAAGGACCCGGGCCTGCCGAGCCTGCCGCCGGTCCCGACGTCGCTGCCCACCGGGCTGCCGACCTCGCTGCCCACGGTGTCGCTGCCGCCCCTTCCGACCGGTGGGCTGCCGACGACCGGCCTGCCGACGGTCTCGACCCCGCCGTTGCCGTCGGTGACGGTGCCCGGTGGTGGCGGCGGCCCGATCTGCACGGCCGGCATCTGCCTCGGTGCGCCGGCCTCGGCGTCGTCGGGCGGCTACAGCACCAACCTGGCCCGGCTGATGATGGGCGGGCTGGCATGAGGGGTGGGGCGGCATGATCCGCCGGGGCGTGAAGGTCCAGCTGGTCGCGTTCCTCGCGATCACCATCGTCGGGCTGAGCTTCGTCAGCGCCCGGTACGTCGGGCTGGGCGACCTGCTGCTCGGCTCCGGCTACGTCGTGAGCGCCGACTTCCCGGAGGCCGGCGGCATCTTCGAGAACGCCGAGGTCACCTACCGCGGCGTCGCAGTCGGCCGGGTCGACCGGCTGCGGCTGGCCGCTGACGGCGTGCACGTCGACCTGCGGCTGGACTCGGGCACGAAGGTCCCGACGGACACCGTCGCGGTCGTGGAGAACCGCTCGGCCGTGGGCGAGCAGTACGTCGACCTCCAGCCCCGCCGCGGCGGCGGCCCGTTCCTCGCCGACGGCGACCGGGTCGCCGGCCCGGACAACCGCACCCCTCTGCACACCGAGACCCTGCTGCTCGACCTCAACCGGCTGGTGAGCTCGGTCGACAAGGCGGACCTCGTCACCGTCATCGACGAGCTCGGCGACGCCTTCTCCGGCACCGGGCCGGACCTCCAGCGGCTGCTCGACTCGGGCGACGCCCTGACCCGGGCGGCGACCGACAACCTCGAGCCGACGATCACGCTGATCCGGGACGGCCGGACGGTGCTGGACACCCAGCGCGACTCCGGGTCGGCCATCACGAGCTTCTCGACCGACCTCTCCGACCTCAGCGAGACCCTGCGCACCAGCGACGGCGACCTGCGCAAGGTCCTGGACAACGGGGTGGTGGCCTCGCAGGAGCTCGACACCCTCATCCGCACCAACCGGGCCGCGATCTCGGCGCTGCTGGCGAACCTCCTCACCAGCGGCCAGGTCACGGTCGCCCGGCTGGCCGGCGTCGAGCAGATCCTCGTCACCTACCCGGACAACGTCGGCGGCGGGTACACGGTCGTCCCCGGCGACGGCACCTCGCACTTCGGGCTTGTGCTCAACGCCTCCGACCCGCCGGTCTGCACGCAGGGCTACGGCGGCACGACCAAGCGGCTGCCGCGGGACACGTCCGACCGGCCGGCCAACACCGAGGCCCGGTGCGCCGCGCCACGGGGCAGCAG
>CAVSCX010000016.1:0-336893 GCA_963726615.1 uncultured Actinomycetota bacterium
GCCGACACGTCGTCGGGGAGCGAGACGACCTCGTAGGTCGAGCCGAGGACGAACTCGCCGGGGTGCAGGATGAACGGCTCGTCGCCGTCCGGCTCCACCAGCCTGGTCAGCTCGGCCTGCTCGACCGCCGGGTCGATGTGCGGGTAGCGGTGGTTCTCGAAGACCCGGAAGTACCGGTCGATGCCGCACGTCGACGCTCGACGGCTGCACCATCGACGGATCGAAGGGTTCCAGGAGGATCCGACCCCGGTCGATCGCGATGCGGATGTCCTTGTCCGAGAGCAGCACGGGGCGACCCTACCGGCGACCCGGAGCGGCCGCGCTTCGACGGGACCCGCGTGACGATGCCCGACAAAGACCTCGTCCAGAGGGCCACGCTCCTGCGCAGCCGTGCCGCTGACCCGGCGACCCGTCGGCTGCGCCGGCCGGTCAGGTGGACCCGGAGCCGTATGGCGCCTGGACGGGCTCAAGACCCGGAGAAGGGACGCGTCGCACCTTTGGCTGACGAGGCCCAGGGGCCGTCCGGCCCGCACCGGGGTCGATGTGGGGGTAGCGGTGGTTCTCGAACACCCGGAAGTACCGGTCGATGCGGACGTCCACGCTGGAGGGCTGGACCATGTCCGGGTCGTACGGTTCCAGGACCACCGGGCCGGCGTCGATGGAGGCGCGGATGTCCTTGTCCGAGAGCAGCACGGGGTGACCCTACCGGCGACCTGGGACCTGCCGCGGCAAGGCGCTAGCATGTCCGGGTTCCACCGCGGCGGGTGTAGTTCAATGGCAGAACATCAACTTCCCAAGCTGACAGTGCGAGTTCGATTCTCGTCACCCGCTCCAGGAGGTCTTCGCGGAATGAACGCGTAGTCGTCGCACAACCAGCCGGGCCGGTGGAGACACCGGCTCCAGCCCACGTGAACTAGATCCTCCCCGGCAAGTGCCGGTGATGGCCTGCTGTGTCACCCAGGTGGCGGAGGAAGAAGCGACCAGCGTCTTCCGCGGCGTGAGGCGGGATGCCGGCGTGTCCGCCCATGTTGGCTTGGAGCGTCTTCTCCGTGGAACCGAAGGCATCGAAGAGGTCGAGGGCCCTCTGCCTGTCATTGCCGCGGTCGTCCCACTGCAGCAGAACGTGGAGCGGGATGGTGACGCGGCGTGCCTCGTCGACGATGGCGCGAGGGACGAAGCTGCCAGCGAAGAGGCCAGCCGCGGCGATCCTTGACTCGAGCAGGGCCAGCCGGACGCCGATTGCAGTGACCCCTCCGGAGATGCCCACGGGTCCGCCGACCTGGGGGAGCGAGAGAACCTCGTCCACGACCGCGCGCAACTCCGGAACGGCCTGCTCGACTAGTGGAAGAACCAATCGGTCGATGACGTCGTCGTCGGGACGCTCCCCCGCATGAATGGCCTGACGCAGTTCGGCGCGGGCCTGATCGACGACGGCGATGACGGGCCGCCCGCCGCTGCCGGGCAGCTCGACGGCCGCTGTGGCAAAGCCCAGCTCTGCTGAGTGCCGGGCTCGAGCCGAGAGACGGGGGTACATCGTGCTCAGACCACCCGGGTGACCCAGGAGAATCAACGGGGCAGGTGCTGATGGCATGGCAGACGGAGGCGTCCACATGATGCCTGGGACGTCTCCGAGGGTGAAGTCACGTTCGAGGATGCCGTCGTCGAGGGTGTGCTCGGAAGTGATGCGCATGGTCGTGCCCTTCGAGAGTGCTCACAAGGCGCTCCCGGACGATCTATCGCCCCGCCGCGACCCCGAAGGAGGGCGCCCATGTCGATGCGTTCACGGGTAGCACCTCCTCGTCTCCAGGTCCGGCATCCGAAACTACCAAGGATCGTCGGGCACGCCTTTCGGGTTTCGCACTCGATGAGGCAGGTGCGGTGGGTGCTGGTTTCGGCGCCGATGGTGCAAGCCCCGCAACGGCTTCGCAGAACTGACCCGTTGACCTGCGGTCCTCCGATCCACGATCACCCCTCCGGCAGTCGTCCCGAAGCCCGAGCCCTCCTCGCGTGATCCCACGCGTCCGCGGCGCTCGTCCGCGTGTCGCCATGCATTCCGCGTTCGTCCGCTGCCTGCGGGTCGGACGGTCAGCGCGGCGTGCGTTGGCCGGCGGCGGCCGCCGGCCAGAGCGGCGCAGGGCGCTCGCTCAGCGAGTCGGCGATGTGGCGGCCCTCCGCGACCTCCTCCGAGTACACGTCCTCGGAGTCCGGGAGGCTGGCCGGAGGTCGCAGAGGCAAACCGAGGGTCTTCACGAAGAGGTCCTTGTCGCGTGCAGAGTCCTGCCCACGGTCACGCGGCAGTCGGCAGCCCGACGAGCCAGTCCGCCAGGGCGACCTCGAGACTGGCCCGCTCGTCCTCGAACAGCATCGCCCCTTGCGGGTCGTACGGGCTCAGCGAGATGACGGCGGCGTCCCCAGCCTGGTCGTCCGTCACGAGCTCATCGTTCCCCACAGGTCCGTAGCAGCACGTCACGCGAAGCAGCGAAACCGGCGCGTTCGTACAGCGATGGCGGCACGCACCTGGGCGAAGTTCAGCCGACCGGCGGGACGGTCACTCCTCCATGCGGTCACTCCTCCATCGGGCGCCGGGCCAGCCGCTCTGGTTGACCTGATGTATGGCCTCCTGGAGTGCAGCCCGATCCGTGAGGTCGATCCCCCGCTCTGCAAGCGGTGGAGGTCAGCCGTCGATGGCGGCGCGGAGGTGCCGCCCAAGCTGGAGGTCCGCATCTTCGACACGAAGGAGCCCACCTCGGACCACCATGGTCGCGGCATCGGCCTTGCCCTCGTCTCCCGCAGCGTCGCCCGCCGGGGAGGAACCATCGCCGTCACCGAGCGGGTCGGCGGTGGCGCGGTGTTCACCGTCCTCCTGCCGCCCGGCTCGCCAGCACCGGGCGAGACCGCCGGTCGGGCGGCCGCCCGGTGACGGGTAGGGAGCCCTCGCTGCGGGTGCTCGTCGTCGACGACGACTTCGCCGTCGCAGGGGTGCACAGGGCCTACCTCGAGTCGATGCCGGAGTTCACTGTCGTCGCCGAGGCACACAGCGCCCGGCAGGCGCTGCGCGCCGTCGAGGAGCTCGACCCGGACCTCGTGCTGCTGGACATCCACCTACCGGACATGTCAGGCATCGAGGTGCTGCGGCGGCTGCGCGCCAGACCGGGCGGCCATGAGGTCGACGTGATCGCGATCACCGCGGCCCGCGAGGTCGAGACGGTGCGCGCCGCGATGGCCGGCGGAGTCGCGCACTACCTGATCAAGCCGTTCAGCCTGCAGGTCTTCCAGGAACGGCTGCACGGCTATGCGGCACAGCGACGCGAGCTGCGCCGGCGGACGGCACAGCACAGCACCGTGCGTGACCAAGGCGAGGTCGACAGGCTGCTGTCGACGCCGCGCCTTGTCACCTCCGCCGAGAGCCTGCCGAAGGGGTTGTCCCGGCATTCCCTCGCGATCGTCGCCGAGGCCCTGCAGGACACCGAAGGGGACCTGTCCGCCGGCGAGGCGGCGACGCGCTGCGGGCTGTCCCGCGTGAGTTCACGCCGCTACCTCGAGCAGCTGACGGCCATGGGACTGGCCGAGGTCCGCCCCCGGTACGGGACAGCCGGCCGACCGGAGAACGGCTACGTCTGGACTGGCGGCCAAAGCGGCGCGGGGTAACCAGCCTGCCGATGCCCGGTTGTGGGGTGGCGATCACGCGGGCCGCAGGCCGCGCCGCGCCTGCACAACGACGTTGATCGCGATTGGCCGCCCCCACCGGAACGGCCGCTCATCGGCCATGGGCGCGAGTCCGTCACACGCCGGGGTTGGGTCGGAGGCTGGACATGCCGACGTACTCGCCCGTTCGGGCGGCGCCCGCTGGGGCACCGCTGGTCCGCTCCGTCCCGGCGATGTCACGACGCCTGACTACCGGCGGCGCTTGGTGCTGCCGGCGCGGTCGCGCTGGACCCGGTGGCCGCTGACGGCGGCGAGCGTCGCCTCGAGCGCTGCCCGCGTCTCGGCGGTGGTCTGCTGGGCGACCCCGACGAACATGAAGTCGACCAGGGTCAGCTGCGCGAGGCGGCTCGCCATCGCGCCACTGCGGAACGTCGTCTCGCGCACAGCCGTGGTCAGCACGTGGTCGGCCACCTCGACGATGGGAGAGCGCGGGAAGTTGGTGAGGGCGACGGTGGTCGCGCCGCTGTGGCGGGCCTGAGCGAGCGCGTCGATGGTGTCGGACGTGACACCGGTGTGCGAGATGCCGATCGCCACGTCGCCGGGCTGCAGCAGGGCGGCGCTGGTCAGGGCGATGTGGGTGTCGGACCAGGCGAAGGCGATCTGACCGATGCGGTGGAGCTTCTGCTGGAAGTCCATCGCGACGAACGCGCTGGCCCCCACGCCGTACACATCGATGCGGCGGGCGGCGACGAGCGCGTCGACCACGGCCTGCAAGGCCGCGACGTCCAGGTGGGACGCCGTCTCCTCGACCGCCCGTGAATCGGCGAAGGCGATCTTCTCGACGATCGCCGCGAGGTCGTCGCCGGGGCCGATGTCGCTGCCGACCACGCGCACGCCGTTGTCCTCACGGCCGGACTCGGTGGCCAGGGTCAGGCGGAGCTGCGGGTAGCCGGACAGGCCGACGGTCCGGCAGAACCGGATGACCGTGGTCTCCGAGGTGGCACACCTCTGCGCCAGCTCGGTGATCGTGCTGGCAGCGACCGCCCGCGGGTCCTCGAGCACCTCCTGCGCCACTCGTCGCTCGGAGCGCGACAGGGACGGCAGGATGGCGCGCAGCCGCACGGCCAGAGAGACGGGACCCTGGCCGCTAGGGGTCGACGGCGTGGCCTCGACCTTCGCGGCTCCGGTCATGAAGGAAAGTTACCTCGGTCAGGTCGCCGAGGCGGACCAGCCCACGAGCTGCACCGCATCGGCGTCCCGCTGCCGGGAGTCGTCGAAGGCGACGCGGCCGCGTGAGGTCACCCGGATCCCGTCGACGTACACACCACGGCCCTGGTACAGCGCGTCGGAGGTGTACGTCCACCGCAGGGTCACGGCACCGTCGAGCGCACCGAGGTCCAGCGACTGGGAGCCCCACTTCTTGCCGGACCAGCCGGACCAGTGCGTCAGCTCCTGCCAGGTGCTGCCGCCGTCGGACGATGCCTCCAGCGTCACGACGTCGGTCGGTTCGGTGTCGTACCAGAGGTCGAAGGTCAGGCGGGAGGGTGCGCTGCTCAGCTGCACGGGCACGGACAGGGTCACCGTGCGGGCGTCCCCCACACCGGAGAACCAGGCGGTGCGACCCTCCCGGGGCCGCACCGGGAGCGCGAGGGCCAGGTCGCGGGCGACCGCGCGCCGGGCCGGGTTGTTGCTGCCCCAGCTGCGGCTCGGGTGCACCCGGTTGGTGAGCAGGATGACGAACGACCGGGTCGTCCGGTCGATGACGATCGAGGTGCCGGTGTACCCGGTGTGCCCGGCCGTCCCGGGGGACGAGAGCCCGTCCATGTACCACCTCTGGTCGAGCTCGAAGCCGAGCCCGTGCGAGTTCCCCGGGAACGCGGCGTTCTCGTTGTGCAGCAGGGAGTCGACCGAGTCCTCGCTGAGGATGCGCGTGCCGCCGTAGGACCCGCCGTCGATGATGGTCTGGGCCAGGACGGCCAGGTCGTCGGCCGTGGAGAAGACACCGGCGTGCCCCGCGACCCCGTTCAGCGCCCACGCGTTCTCGTCGTGCACGCTGCCGCGGACCATGCCGCGTGCCGGCGCGGTCTGGTACTCCGTCGCGGCGATCCGGTCGAGCTCGGACGCCGGCGGGTTGTAACCGGTGTCGCGCATCCCGAGCGGCCCGGTGATCCGGTCGTGCACCACCTGGTCCAGCGGCTTGCCGGTGGCCAGCTCGACCAGCGTGCCGGCCGTGATCATGTTCAGGTCGGAGTAGAGGTACGTGCTGCCTGGCGGGTTCACCAGCTTCGCCTCGTACACCGCCTGGATGCGCTCCTCCGGCGTCGGGTACTTGCTCCACAGCGGCAGCCAGGCCGGGAACCCCGACGTGTGCGTGAGCAGCTGGCGCACGGTCACGGCCTGCTTGCCGTTCGCGGCGAAGGCCGGGATGTACGACGCGACGGCACGGTCCAGGTCGATCCGGCCCGCCTCGACCTGCTGCACGAGTGCGAGGGAGGTGAACAGCTTCGACACCGACGCGAGGTCGAAGATGGTGTCGGTCCGGGCGGGCACCCACTGGTCGCGTGGGAGCTCGGTGCCGTCGCCGTCGGCGTAGCGCAGCGCGTAGCCCGCAGCAGCGCGCTGCACCACGTAGCCGTCGTGCCCGGCCAGCACGACACCCCCGGCGTACAGCGGCCGGGCCGGTGAGGGCTTCAGGTACGACCGGAGGTCGGTCGCCATCTGTTCGACGGGCGCCGTCACCAGCCCGGCCTGCTGCGGCGTCCCGTCCCGGAGCACCCTCGAGGTCCGCTCGCCGGCGGTGGACCCGCCGGCCGAGGCGAGCGTCATGGTCGAGGCGACGAGAGCCGCCACGGCGAGCGCGACAGCTGGGCGCCTTGCCCCCAACCTCATCCCTGGGCCCGGCCGTGCGGTCCGTACAGCAGGTGCTCGCGCCGCGTGGAGTCGAACGCGGCCAGCTCGTCCTGCCACGCGGCCACGACCTCGTCGGTCGATGCGCCGGCGTCGACCATCGTCCGGAACCGCGTCGAGCCGGTCAGCTTGTCGATCCAGTTGTCCGAGCGCCAGGCGAAGTCAGATCCGTAGATCCTCCTGGCCGCCACGATCATGGCGGTGCCGGTGCGCAGGGCGTCGAAGGACGACGGGTCGGTCACCTGCAGCTGCACGCCCGCGCATGCCTTGTTGACGTGCTTGGAGAACGTCGGCGTGAAGTAGGCCTCCCGGATCAGCACCCCCGGATGTTGCTGGTCGCGCAGCTCCTCCGCCCACCGCTCGTCGAGGTACGGCGCGCCGACCAGCTCGAACGGCCGGGTGGTCCCCCGGCCCTCGGACAGGTTGGTCCCCTCGAACATGCAGGTGCCGGGGTAGACCAGCGCGGTGTCCGGGGTCGGCATGTTGGGCGACGGCAGGATCCAGGGCAGTCCGGTGTCGGCGTAGGCCTGCCTGCGGTCCCAGCCACGCATCCGCACCACGTCGACCTGCAGCGGCTTGTCGGTCTCGTCCGGGAGATACTCCGCGGCGAAGAGGAGAGCCAGCTCACCGATGGTCATTGCGTGCTGCTGGCAGATCTCGCGACGCCCGACGAACGTCGCGAACGCACGGTCGAGCACCGGGCCGCGCGGCATGCGTCCGGTCGTGGGGTTGGGTCGGTCCAGGACGACGAAACGCTTACCGGTCACGGCTGCCGCAACCATGCAGTCGTACATCGTCCAGATGTAGGTGTAGAACCGCGCACCGGCGTCCTGGATGTCGAAGACCATCGTGTCCACGCCGGATCGACGGACGATGTCGGCCAGTGCGTCGCCGCTCTTCAGGTAGGTGTCCCAGACCGTCAGCCCGGTACGCTCGTCGACGTAGCTGCCCTCGGAGCCGCCGGCCTGTGCCGTGCCCCGGAAACCGTGCTCCGGGCCGAAGACGGCCACCAGATCCACCTGGTCCGAGGCCGCCATCACGTCGACCTCGTGGGTCAGGTCCGGCAGCACCCCGGTCGGGTTCGTGACGATGCCCACCTTCTGACCGCGGAGCACGTCGTAGTCGCTGGCGATCAGCTCCTGGACGCCGGTCCGCACCGGCCGCCCGCCGCTCGGCGCGGTTGCCGCTGCGGCCGGGCCGGCCAGCGTCGGACCGGCGGCCACCCCCACGACCGCGGCACCCAGTGCACCGAGGAAGCCCCGCCGGCCGAGGCCGAGCGGCCGGGTCTGCGTGTGGGTCGGGTCGGTCATGTCGCCCTCCTGACTCATGACGTGGACGTCAGGCCGTGGCCGAACGGGTAGAGGGTCGTGCCCGGGTCACCGGCCGTGGGGATGGCGACCGGCAGCAGACCTGCCGGCTGGACCTCGCCGAAGAGCACCCGGGCGAGCGACTCGACGGAGATCGCGGTGGTGGAGTACGTCGCGAGGTAGGTCGGTGCGTCGGTGAAGTACGCGATGTCGTACGGGTCCCGCACCGCCACCACGACGACCGGTGTGCCGGTGGCGAGCAGCTGCTTGACCAGCTTCTGCTGACCGGCGCTGGTCCAGGCTCTGTTCGTCGCGACGACGACCTGGTCGCTGGCCTGTGCCTGCGCCACGGCAGCGGCGATTGTCGCGTCGTTCGGCGCGGTACCGGTGTTGTACGCCGTTGCGGCCGGCCCGCGGGAGGAGATCCGCTCGGCGAGGCCGGAAGTGACACTGGCGCCGGTGACGAGGACCTTCTGGGCGCCCTTGGTGAGCGGCAGCGTGTCGGCGTCGTCCTTCACCAGGGTGACCGTGGCGTCGGTGATCTCCTGGGCCCGCTGCTGGTGCGCAGCGGTGCCCACCAGGGAGCTGACCTTGGACACGTCGACGATGACGTTCTTCTGCTTGAAGAGACCGCGGGTCATCTTCAGCTGCAGCACGCGGTGCACGGACTTGTCGATCCGGTCCTCGGTGAGCTCACCTGAGCGCACGGCGCCGAGCACGGCGTTGTAGGCGATGTCGAGCTTGCCGGGTGCGGGCATCAGCAGCTGGTCGACACCGGCCTTCAGCGCCAGCACCGGGATGCGGTCGTCGCCGAAGCCGTCGCGCACGCCCTGCATGGTGAGGGCGTCGGTGATGACCACGCCGTCGTAACCCATCTCGCCCCGCAGGATGTCGGTGATGATCGGCTTCGAGAGGGTCGCTGGCACCCCGGACGGGTCGAGCGCGGGGACGACGATGTGCGCCGTCATGATCGTGTCGATTCCGCGGCTGATCGCGGCTCGGAACGGCGGGGCGTCGATCCGCTCCCACTCGGCGCGGGTGTGGTTGATGATCGGCACGCCGTAGTGGCTGTCGGTCGCCGTGTCGCCGTGACCGGGGAAGTGCTTCGCGGTGGCGGCCACGTTGGCGCCCTGGTAGCCGTCGACGCTCGCCGCCACCAGATCGGACACCAGCGACGGGTCGGACCCGAACGACCGGACACCGATGACCGGGTTCTGCGCGTTCACGTTGACGTCAGCGACCGGTGCGAAGTTCTGGTTGATGCCGACGGCCCGCAGCTCCTTGCCGCTGATCCGGGCCGCGTCGTATGCGTTGGGCACGCTGCGTCCCGCGCCCAGTGCCATGTTTCCGGGCAGCTGGGTTGCCGGCGGTCCGACCCGGGTGACGACTCCGTGCTCCTGGTCGGTGCTGATCAGCAGGGGGATGCCGGACCGCTGCGAGGTCGCCACCCGCTGCAGGCCGTTGGACAGGCCCGCGATCTGCTCGGGGTCGGCCACGTTGTTGGACCAGGCGAAGTAGATGACCCCGCCGACGTGGTACTTCTGGATCAGCTCCTTGCCGTTCGCGACGCCGAGGTCCTGCTCGTTGTGCGCGACGTCGGCCGGGTCGGTCGTGTCGGCTGTCTGCCCGTACGCGTAGGTGACGAAGAGCTGGCCGACCTTCTCCTCCAGCGTCATCCGCTTGATGATCTGGTCGATCCGGTCGCTGCTGCTGGCTGCCGCAGGTCCGCCGAGAGAGGTCACAGCGACCGCACATGCCACGAGCAGCAGGAGCAGCGGTCGGAGTCGGGCGCGGATCTCGGGCACGGTGCCTCCAAGGCGGGGGGAGCGCGCCGGGGCGGCGCGAGACAGCAGCGGGACGACGCCGGACGGGCTTGTCCGGAAACCAGCAACGTTGGTTGGCTGTTTCGCGTAAGTTACCTACACTGCCGACCGTGGTCAACGGTCAAACCAGCCAAGAACGGCCCGAACTGACTGCGTCAGGCGCAGAGCCGGGCGTGCGTCTCCGGCGTGGCCAGTGTCGGGTCGAGCGCGGCGAGCGCCAGCCAGGCCGCTCCGCCCACTCCGGTGCGGGCCGGCAGCGCGACGCCGGCGAAGCGCGCCGAGAGCAGTCCCCGCAGCACGGCCCCGACCGGGGACTGGTCGCCGGCCAGGCTTCCCGCGAGGACGATCGGGGTGTTCTCGGCCGGGTCCCGGATCAGACCGAGCGTCGCCACCAGTGCAGCCGCGGCGCGCTCGACGATCGACTGCGCCTGCGGGTCCCCGGCACGGTAGGCGGCAGTGACCAGGGGGGCGAGCGCCGAGAGCTGGACACCGCGACGCGAGTTCACCACCTGGATCACCCGGTCGCGCTGACCGTGGCGCCCCGGCCGGATGGCGTCCAGCTCGCGCAGGACGGAGTCGACCAGCGTCCCGGGAGGCGTCCCCGCGTCCAACGTGCGCAAGGTGGCGCGGACGGCCTCGCGCCCGAGCCAGAACCCCGAGCCGTCGTCCCCGAGCAGCCAGCCGTGGCCGTCCGCGGTCCGCGTCAGCCGGCGGTCGGTCAGCGAGCCTGCCGCCGCACCGGTGCCGGCGACCAGGACCGCGCCGTCGGCCTCCGGCGTGCCGCTGGCAAAGGCCACCTCGAGGTCGGGAACGTAGCCGGGGTCGCAGGAGAGTCCGGCCTCGGTCCACACCGTGCCGAAGTGGGTGGCCACGGCGGGAGTGCGCAGCGCCGAACCCCCGGCGACGCCCAGCACCGACGCCTTCACCCGGGCGGGGTCCACCCCGGCCAGCGCGGCGCGCAGGGCGTCACCGAGTGCGGCCGCGGCGCCGGCAGGGTCGGTGGTCGGGTTGCCGCCGCCGGAGACTCCCCGACCGTGCTCCTGCCCGTTAGCGCCGACCACAAGGATGCGCGTCGACGTGCCGCCGAGGTCGCCGCCGAGGGCCAAGATCTCCGAATGCACAAGTACCCCGATTCAGGCGGATATCCGTTAGTGTCCCACCGATTCGCGACAACCCACGTCCCCCGCGGCGCATCGCGCGCTCACGTCACAGGAGGCCACGACTCCGATGGCTGACGCTTTCGATGCCGAAGCCGGCGGCGACCACGGTGCTGCGGCGACCACGGTCAGCGCCCAGGCCTACCTCGCCGCGCTCACGCCGATCATGACCAAGGTCGCCGAGCAGTCCGACGGCCCCGTGCAGGAGGCAGCCGACCTCATCGTGGCGTCGTTGCGAGCCGGCGGCGTCGTCCAGGCATTCGGCTCCGGGCACTCCGAGGCGTTGGCGATGGAGATCGCCGGTCGCGCGGGCGGGCTGGTGCCGACCAACCGGATCGCGCTGCGGGACGTCGTCATCGCCGGCGGCGAGTCGCCCGACGTACTCGGCGACAAGCACCTCGAGCGCGACCCGTCGATCGCCCACCGGCTGTACGACCTCGCCAACGTGTCAGAGTCCGACATCTTCGTCGTCGCGTCGAACTCCGGCGTGAACGGCTCGATCGTCGAGCTCGCGCAGCTGGTGAAGCAGCGCGGGCACCGGCTGATCGCCATCACGTCGTTCACCCAGACCGCGGGGGTCGACTCCCGGCACCCGTCCGGCACGAAACTGGTCGACCACGCCGACGTCGCTCTCGACAACGGCGCCCCGTACGGCGACGCCGTGCTACCGCTCCCCGGCGGTGGCACCGTCTGCGCGGTCTCGTCGATCACCGGCGCCCTGGTCGCGCAGTTGATCGGCGCCGAAGTCGTCCGGCGGCTGACCGAGGCGGGCGAGACACCGCCGGTCTACCTGTCGGCCAACGTCCCCGGCGGGGACGACCACAACAGCGCCCTCGAAGCCCGCTACGCCGGCCGGATCCGTCGTCTGGCCTGACTCGGTAGTTCATCACCAAGGAGAGAGCCCCCGAACGCTTGCTCCGCTGACTGTTCCGCCAGCACACCAACCCGGAAGGCAGACACCATGACCACCGAGAAGAAGGCAGTCGACCGCCGCAGCTTCATGAAGGGCGCGCTGGCGACGGCGGCAGTCATCCCGTTCAGCAGCGCGCTTGCCGCGTGCGCGGGCAACAGCAACGACTCCGACAAGGACACGAAGGGAGGCGGCAAGGTCAGCGAGAGCAATCCCTTCGGCATGGCGGACAAGTCGTCGGTCGACGCGGTGATCTTCGACGGTGGCTACGGCACCGACTACGTCGCGTTCGCCGCCGCGCTGATGGAGAAGAACCACGCCGGGTCGTCGGTGAAGGTCTCCCCGACGACCAAGATCGCCCAGGAGCTGCAGCCGCGCTTCGTCGGTGGCAACCCGCCCGACCTGATCGACAACTCCGGTGAGAACGCGATCGGGTTCAGCACGATCCTCGACCAGGTCGAGGACCTCAAGGACGTCCTCGACGCGAACACTCTCGAGGGGACGACGATCCGGGACACGCTGTTCGGTGGCGTCGAGGAGCCGGGCACGTACGACGGCAAGCTGGCCGCGCTCAACTACGTGCTGACGGTCTATGCGGTCTGGTACTCCGCGAGCCTGTTCGAGGAGAACAGCTGGACCCCGCCGAAGACGTGGGACGAGGCGATGGACCTGGGCGCCAAGGCCAAGGCGAAGAACAAGTACCTGTTCGTGTGGGGCAAGGAGGCGGCGACGTACTACCAGACCCTCGCGATCGGGTCGGCGATCAAGGAAGGCGGCGACGAGGTCCGGCTCGCGCTGGAGAACCTGGAAGCCGACTGCTGGTCGCACCCTGCCGTCCAGGCCGTCTTCACGGGCATGGGCGAGATCGTCAAGGCCGGCTACGTCAAGCCCGGCGGAGCCGGCACCCAGTTCACTGCCGCTCAGGCCCAGTGGAGCAACAACCAGGATGCCCTGCTGTACCCGTCGGGATCCTGGATCGAGAACGAGATGAAGGACCAGACCAAGCCCGACTTCCGGATGACCGGGCTCCCCGAGATGACGGTGACGGCGGACTCCTCGATGCCGTACGAGGCTCTGCACAGCGCCTCCGGTGAGCCGTTCGTCATCCCGTCGCAGGGCAAGAACGTGGCTGGGGGCAAGGAGCTGCTCCGGACGATGCTCTCCAAGGAGGCCGCCACCAACTTCGCCAAGACCAAGCTCGCGCCGACCATCGTCAAGGGCACTGTGCCGGCTGACGGTTTCGGCTCGACGGCACTGGTCTCGCAGAACGATCTGCTCAGCGCCGCCGGGTCCGACGTCTTCACCTGGAAGTTCGTCGACCTGTACGGCATCAACGCCGACCAGCTCGTCATCTGGAACAGCTTCCTGGCCGGCAAGGCCGACGTCGCGGCGCTGACCTCGGGCCTGCAGAAGATCAGCGACAAGATCCGCGAGGACGACTCGATCAAGAAGATCAAGGTCACATGATCGATTCGGCAGCCGTTCCCACCACGGACGCAGCACCGGTGATGCGTCCCAACAAGGCTCGCCGCACGCTGACGTTCGACAAGGTCAGCTTCTTCGTGGTGTTCCTCGGGCTGCCGCTGACGATCTTCCTGGTGTTCGTGGTCTGGCCGTTCGTGCAGGCGTTCTACTACTCCATGACCGACTGGTCGGGCTTCACCCCCGACATGGCCTTCGTCGGTCTGCGGAACTACCGGACGTTGCTCCACGACGACATCTTCATGACCGCGTTCTGGAACAACATCCTGCTGGCCGTCGTGGTGCCCCTCGTGACCGTCGTGCTCAGCTTCGTGCTGGCCACGATGGTCACGGTCGGGGGCACCACGCACGGGGCCGCACGTGGGATACGGAACTCGAACTTCTATCGGGTCATCTCGTTCTTCCCCTACACGATCCCGGCGATCATCATCGGAATCTTGTGGGGTCAGATGTTCGACCCCTCCGCCGGCCTGCTGAACGGCGTCCTCACCAAGGTCGGGCTCGACCAGTTCGCCAGCTTTCCGTGGCTCGGGGACACCCGCACTGCCATGCCGGCCTCGATGTTCGTGATCATCTGGGGCTTCGTGGGCTTCTACATGGTGCTGTTCGTCGCAGCGATCAAGGGGATCCCGTCGGATTACTACGACGCGATCCGGCTGGACGGCGCCGGCCGGGTCAGGACGGCGTTCTCGATCACGATCCCGTTGATCCGCGACAACATCCAGACCGCCTACATCTATCTGGGCATCCTGGCCCTCGATGCGTTCGTCTACATGCAGGCGCTCAACCCCGGCGGTGGGCCGGACAACTCCACCCTGGTCATGCCGCAGCGACTGCTCAACACCGCATTCTCGAAGGGCCAGTTCGGCCTCGCCAGCGCCATGGGCGTGGTGCTGGCCCTCGCGACCCTGGCATTCGCGACGCTCGTCTTCACGGTGAACTGGCTGACCGGCGGACGCGAACAGAAGGTCAAGCGATGACGACCACGACGCAACCCACGTCGGGGACTGCCGGGCAGAAGGCCGTCACCGCCGTCTCGCATGTCGTCCTCAGCGTGTGGACAGTCCTGATCATCGTCCCGCTGCTGTGGACCCTGATGTCGTCGTTCAAGACGAGCAAGGAGATCTTCGCCTCACCGTTCACGCTGCCGGCACGGTGGAGCTTCGACAACTACGTCTCCGCGTGGACCACGGCAGGCATCGGCAGGTACTTCGCCAACACCGTCATCGTGGTCGGGTTCGCACTGGTCATCGTCATGGTGCTGGGAGCGATGTGCGCCTACGTCCTCGCCCGCTTCTCCTTCTTCGGCAGCAAGCTCATCTACTACCTGATGCTCGCCGGGCTGACGTTCCCGGTCTTCCTCGCTGTGGTCCCGCTGTTCTTCGTGCTCAAGGACATCGGCCTGCTGAACACCCTGCCCGGGCTCATCATCACCTACGTGGCGTTCGCGCTCCCGTTCACGGTGTTCTTCCTGTTCCCGTTCTTCCGAGCGCTCCCCGACGAGATCGCCGAGGCCGCCGAGATCGACGGGGCGGGCGAGTGGCGCACGTTCTTCCAAGTCATGCTGCCCATGGCCAAGCCGGGAATGGCATCTGTCGCCATCTTCAACTTTCTCGGCCTGTGGAACCAGTTCCTGCTGCCGGTCGCCCTGAACACCGACCGCAAGAACTACGTCCTGTCCCAGGGCATGGCCTCGTTCGCCTCACAAGCCGGCTACAACGTCGACTTCGGCCGGTTGTTCGCCGCCGTCGTGATCACCGTGGTCCCCGTCCTGGTCGTCTACGCCATCTTCCAGCGACAGCTCCAAGGCTCGGTCACTGCGGGAACCATGAAGTAGCTGCCATCTCGATGAGTCGGATGAGCGAGCTGCGTCTCGAGACGCTGACCATGCCGACCGCCGAGGTCGGTCCGGTGAACCCGTTGCCGCCGCTGTTCTCCGCGGCTGACCTGCACACTGTCGTCGACCTTGGCGAGGCGGACGCCGAGATGCGCCGCAACATCGGCTACGGCCGGGTCCGCTCGGTGCTGCCGTACCTGGTCCAGGACGGTTACGGCCGCGCCCGCCGGCCGACCGGGCACAGAGTGGCCGTGCTGGAGAACGATGTCCTGCGGGCCACCTTTCTCCTCGACCTCGGCGGCCGGCTGTGGTCCCTGGTGCACAAGCCCACCGGTCGGGAGCTGCTGTACCGGAACCCCGTGTTCCAGCCGGCGAACCTCGCCCTGCGGAACGCGTGGTTCGCCGGCGGTGTCGAGTGGAACATCGGGACCATCGGTCACTCCCCCACGACGTGCGAGCCGCTGCACGCCGCCCGGGTGCTGCAGCCGGACGGCACGCCGGTGCTGCGGATGTACGAGTTCGAGCGGTTGCGTGAGGTCGTGTTCCAGGTCGACGCGTGGCTCCCCGCGGGCTCCCCCGTGCTCCTGGTCCACGTCCGCATCGTCAACCCCAACGACGTCGAGACGCCGATGTACTGGTGGTCCAACATCGCGGTACCCCAGGCGGACGACGTGCGGGTGCTCGCTCCTGCCGACGGGGCCTGGCAGTTCGCCTACGACAGCACTCTGCGCCGCGTGCCGATCCCGGTCCTCGACGGGCAGGACCGTACGTACACCACCCGCGCGTCCGCGGCCGCCGACTACTTCTTCGCGATCGCCGACGACCAGCGGCGCTGGATCGCTGCACTGGACGGCCGCGGTGCGGGACTGGTGCAGACCTCCACGGACAGGCTCCGCGGCCGCAAGCTGTTCCTGTGGGGGAGGAGCCCGGGCGGCGACCACTGGCAGGAGTGGCTCGCGCAGCCAGGCCGGGAGTACCTCGAGGTCCAGGCCGGCCTGGCTCGTACCCAGCTGGAGCACCTGCCCATGCCGGCCCAGGCGTCGTGGTCGTGGGTCGAGGCGTACGGCCTGCTCCAGAGCGACGCGGACGCCGTCCACGGCGACCACTGGTCGCTGGCACGAGCGGCTGTGTCGCGTGACCTGGAGCAGCTGATGCCTCGTGCCGAGCTCGACAGGGCGCTGACCGACGCGGCTGCGTGGGCCGATGCCGCCCCGGTCGACGTGCTGAACCGAGGGTCGGGGTGGGGCGCGCTCGAACACAGGTTGCGGGAGCGGGACGGCGACGACTCGCTGTCCCTGCCCGGCACGCCGTTCGGCGACGAGACGCTCGCGCCTGCGCAGGACCCCTGGGTCGAGCTCATGCGGACCGGCCGGATGCCGTCGCCAACGGCCGAGCAGCCACCGTCCTCGTACCAGACGAGCGGCCGGTGGTTGCCGCTGCTCGAGGCGGCGGACGGGTGGTTGCCGCTGCTGCACCTCGGGGTCGTTCTCGCCCACGCCGGAGACGCGCAAGGGGCGACCGATGCCTGGGTTCGTTCGCTCGCGGCCGAGCCGACGGCGTGGGCTGGGCGCAACCTGGCGGCCCTGGCCCGGGCCGACGGTGACCTCGAGCTGGCGCTCCGCCGCTACCGACCTGCGCTCGCCCTTCGCGAGGACGTCGCAGCGCTGAGGCGTGAGCTGGTCGACACCTTGCTGATCTCAGGCGACGGCGCGCATGCGCTCGCGGTGATTGATGCCGCACCGGGCGAGCAACGTCGCCTGGGCCGCTTCCGGCTCGCCGAGATCCGCGCGGCGCTGCTGACCGGTGACCTCGACCGTGCCGGCCGCGTCCTCAGGGACGGCGTGATGCTGCCGGACGTGCGCGAGGGTGAGCCGGCGCTGCACGAGGTGTGGTTCGACTACCAGGTAGCGCTCGCGGCACGCGAGCAGCGTCGCCCGGTCGACGCCGGCCTCGAGGCGCAGGTGCGCGCCGCCGTACTGATCCCACGGGACCTCGACTTCCGCATGTCGTCGTAGCCCGGTCAGTTCAGCAACGGCGCATACAGCGGCTTCTCGAACGGCCAGGCGGCACTGGTGAGCCAGTCGGCGATCGCGCGCCGGAGGGCATCATCGAAGCCAGCCTCGGACTCCCGCACCCACGACCGCACCGTGGCGTCATGAATGCCGTCGCGAGCCGGGTACACGTAGACGCAGCCGATGACGTCGTCGCTCGCGTCGAGCACCGTGAAGGTGAAGCCGGTCCGATCGACGAAGTCCCGGGCATGGCGCTCCAGATCAGCGAGGTTCTCGGCCAGGTTCATCTCCCGAGGCCAGCGCCCTTCATGGAAGCCCGGCGAGCGTCGGATGTGCTCCATGCTCGACGTCCACGCTGCGTAGTCGCGCTCGTTGTGCTCCGGGCCGAGCGGCTCGAGACGCGCGTCACCAGCCGTGAGGCCGGTCGGAGGGTCGAAACCGGTGGGCACGAACACGGCGGACTCGGACACGTCTCTCCTTCGCCACGGCGACGGGTGTCGTTTGTCAGCAGCTCCCCTCGCGCTTCGCGTCGGCGTGAACGGATGGCTGCCGGCCCACCGTAACCTCGACGAATGGCTCTCGGACAGGGTGGGCGCTTCGACGGTGCGGCGGCATTGGTGACCGGCGGCGCACACGGCATCGGACGGGCCTGCGCCGTCCGCCTCGCGGACGAGGGCGCTCGTGTCGCTGTCCTGGACCTCGACGAGGGGGTCGCTCAGCACGTGGTCGCTCAGCTCGTGCAGCTCGATGAGCGACCGCATGTCGCGGTGCAGATGGACGTGACCGACGGGTCGTCGGTCGAGCAGGCTCTGGGTCACGCTGCCAGCGAGCTCGGTCAGGTGGATATCCTGGTCAACGTCGCCGGTGGTGATGTCCAGCCCGGGACGTTCGAGGACACGAGCGACGAGGTGTGGACCCGCGCCCTGGAGCTCAACCTCCTCGGCGTCGTCCGCTGCTGCCGCGCGGCGATCCCGCACCTTCGGCGAAGCGCCCTGAGCCCGGCCATCGTGACCGTCAGCTCGATCAACGCCTTCACCGCGTTGGGCAGCGAGGCGTACTCCTCGGCGAAGGCCGGGCTGACGTCGCTGACAGGCAACCTCGCCGCCAGCCTCGCTCATCACGGGATCAGGGTGAACGCGGTAGCGCCGGGGACGATCCGGACGCGGGTCTGGGACGGGCAGGAAGGCGGGGCGGACCGTCTCCAGCCGTTGTACCCGCTCGGGCGCGTCGGCGAGCCCGAGGACGTCGCCGCCGCCGTGGTCTTCCTCGCGTCCCGCGACGCGGCCTGGATCACGGGTCACACCCTCCCGGTCGACGGGGGCCTGCTGACCGGTGACGGCAGCCGGATGGAGGTGCGCTGACGGATCGCACCTCGGCTCCCCCCACCGTCGAGGGGCCGACAGCGCCGGATCGGATGACGGACCGGCCAGCCGCCCGGCCGACCCGTCTGCGGGTCAGCGCAGGGCGAGCAGCGTCAGAAGCCGTGCCGCCTCGGCCGCCACGGCGTCGCGGGCGGTGCCCAGATAGCGCCGGGTGTCGACCACGTCAGGGTCCTCGGCAAGGTGCCGGCGCAGTGCCGTGGTGAAGGCGTTGTTCAGGTGGGTGGCGATGTTCACCTTCGTCATCCCGGCACGGACGGCGGCCACCAGGTCGGCGTCCGGGACACCGGAGGCGCCGTGCAGCACCAGCGGGACGGGCACCCGGTCGTGGATCGCGGCGATCAGCTCCAAGTCCAGCCGTGCCGTGCGGCTGGTCATCGCGTGCGAGGACCCGACGGCCACCGCCAGCGCATCGACCCCGCAGTCCGCCACGAACTGCGCCGCGGCGGCCGGGTCGGTGCGTGCGCCGGGGGCGTGCACGCCGTCCTTGCCGCCGATCTCGCCGAGCTCGGCCTCGACGGTGACGCCCACGTGGTGGCAGCGCTGCACGACCGCGCGGGTCGCAGTGCGGTTGGCCTCGTCACCGAGCCGCGACCCGTCGTACATCACGGAGGTGAAGCCGAGCGCGACAGCCTCGTCCACCAGCGGCTCGCTGACCGCATGGTCGAGGTGCAGCACGCACGGCACCGAGGCCCGCTCCGCGAGGGTGCGCGTCGCCAGCGCGACCGGCGCCAGCGAACCGTGGTAGCGCACGGCGTTCTCGCTGATCTGCAGCACGACCGGCAGGCCGGTCTGCTCGGCGGCCGCGACCAGCGCCTCGGCCTGCTCCAGCTGGATGACGTTGAACGCGCCGACACCACGCCCGGCCGCGGCGGCGGCCGCAAGCACCTCGTCGAGCCGGGCGAGGCTCACAGCGAGTCCCAGGCGAGGCAGGCGGCGCCCAGGCAGCCGGCCCGAACGCCGAGCGCAGCCTGCTCCAGCCGGGGCGGGCGCTGGAAGGTCAGGCGGCTCGCCACGTCCGCGCGCAACGGGTCCAGGAGGGCGGCGCCGCTCTCGGCGAGGCCGCCACCGATCAGGACGAGGTCGACCCCGGTGATCGTCACGGTGGCGACGATCGCCTCCGCAAGTGCGGCGGTGGCCCGGGCCCACACGGCCCTCGCGTCGGGGTCACCGGCAGACGCGCGGACGGCGATCTCCTCGGCCGCCGCAGCTCCGCCGGTCCGCGCGGCGAACTCCCTCTCTATCGCGGCCGCCGAGGCGATCACCTCGAGACAGCCGGTCGCCCCGCACCCGCAGGCGGGCCCGGTCGGGTCGATGACGAGGTGCCCCAGCTCACCGGCCCGTCCGTCAGCGGCGATCACCGCGCCGTCGAGGAGCAGTGCCCCGGCGATGCCGGTACCCACGGGGAGGAACAGCGCCTGGCGTGCACCGCGGGCAGCACCCAGGCGGGTCTCGGCAAGCAGGCCGGCGCGCACGTCGTGGCCGACGACGGTCGGCACACCGAGCAACGGCGCGACCGAGTCGCGGATCGGCAGGTCCCGCCAGCCGAGGTTCACCGAGTACAGCCCGACACCGCGCAACTCGTCCACCAGGCCCGGCACGACGACGCCGCAGCCGACCAGCCGGGTGGGGCCGTCGTCCTTCGCCGCCGTGGTCAGCAGGTCGGTCACCGTCGCGTGCACGACGGCGCCGATGTCGGCGGTGATGTCCTTCGGGGTGGGCGTCGTGACGGCGGCCAGTGTGTCGAAGGCGGCGGTCACCAGGGCCGCCTTGATCCGGGTGCCCCCGACGTCGACGGCCGCCACCACGTCGGCCACCTCGGCCATGCCCTACGCCTGGGAGGCGGCCGAAGGCAGGACCACCGACCGGGTCAGGTGTCGCGGGTGGTCGGGGTCGAGGTCGCCCTGCCGGGCCTTCGCGAGGCACAGCCGGTGCACCCGTACGAGCTCGGCGAGCGGGTCGACGCCCCGGCTCTCGAAGTGCGCACCGGTGCCGCTCACCTGCTCCGCCAGGCCCGGCGGCACCTCGCCCAGCGCCCAGGTGACCCGACCCGCGGTGGCGATGCTCACGGGTCCGTGCCGGTACTCCATCGCCGGGTAGGACTCGGTCCAGAACTGGGCCGACTCGCGCAGCTTGAGGGCCGCCTCAGCGGCCAGACCGATGGTCCAGCCGCGCCCCACGAAGGTCACCTGCTCGGCGTCGGCCACACCGGCCAGGCACTGCGCCTCGTCCTCGGCCAGCACCGCGCGGGCGTCGTCGGTCGCGGCCGACAGGTCCTCGCCCAGCGAGGCCCGGAGCAGCGCCAGGGTGGAGGTGGCGAACCGGGTCTGCACGACCGACTTCTCGTCGACCTCGGGCAACAGGATGGTCCGGTCGGCCAGCTCGGTGACCGGCGTACCGGGCGTGGCGACGATCGCCGTCGTGACGAGGTCGCGGCCGCGTAGCGACGTCAGGACGTCGATCACCTCGGTGGTGGTGCCGGACCGGGTGATCACCAGCACGGCGTCGTAGCTGCGGTCGAGCCGGTGCTCGCTGGCCGCGAACGCGTCGGTCTCGCCGTGACCGGACTGCTCTCGGCACGCGGCATAGGCCTGGGCCATGAAGTACGACGTGCCGCAGCCGACGACCGCCACCCTCGCGCCGGCCGCCGGCAGGGCGCCGGCGAGCTCCGGCAGCCGGGCGACGACGCCGGCCCAGTCGTCAGGCTGTCCGGCGACCTCCCGCTGGAGGTCGCTGTCCGGGTTGAACGTCACGGCGGCTCCCAGGAGATGGTTACGTTCGTCTTTCGACCGGTTTCGACCCTACCCATGCCCCGGGAGATGATGGCGCGCGTGACCGTTCCCCAGCCGATGCTCCTGACCGGGCGCCTGGTCACTGCCTCGACCATCGTCGATGACGGCGTGCTGGTGGTGGACGGGGACGCGATCCGGTACGCCGGGCCGGCGTCCGAGCTGCCGGCTCGCTGGCGGGACGTGCCTGTCGTCGATGCCCGGCCGGGCCGGCAGACCCTGCTGCCCGGACTGGTCGACGCCCACTGCCACGGCGGCGCGGGCGGCGAGTTCGGCGCGGCTGCCGCCTCGGCCGCGACCGCGGTCCGCCACCACCACGTGAACGGCACCACGACCGTGCTGGGCAGCCTGGTCTCCGCCACTGCGGACGTGATGGTGGCAGGGGTCCGTACGTGCGCCGCGCTGGTGGCCGACGGTGACCTGGCCGGCATCCACCTGGAGGGCCCCTTCCTCTCCCACGAGCGTCGCGGGGCGCAGGACCCCGCGGCGCTCACCGACGTCGACCCGTGGCTCGTCGAGGCCGTCCTGCTGGCCGCCGAGTCGGTCGGCGCGCCCGGTGCGGTGGCGCAGATGACCTTCGCACCCGAACGCCGCGGCGCTGACCGGCTGCCCGCGCTTCTTGGCGGTCACGGCATCCTGCCGGCCCTGGGGCACACCGGCTGCGACGCCGCGACGGCGTGGTCGGCGCTCCGGTCGGCCCTCGATTCCGCGCCGCGTGGCGGGCGACCGCTTGTCACGCACGTCTTCAACGGCATGCCTCCGCTGCACCACCGGGATCCCGGCCCGGTAGCCGCCTGCCTGGCCCAGGCCGGCCGGGGCGAAGCAGTGCTCGAGGTCATCGGCGACGGCGTGCACCTGGCTGCGGAGACCGTGCGGATGCTGTTCGACCTCGTGGGTCCGCAGGCGATCTGCCTTGTCACCGACGCGATGGCGGCCAGCGGCATGCCGGACGGCGGCTACACACTGGGCGGGCGGGACGTCGTCGTCGCCGACCGGACGGTGCGGCTGGCCGACGGCGGCTCGATCGCAGGCGGCGTGGCCACTCTGCTCGACGTCGTGCGCTGGTGCGTGGCCGAGGCCGGCATCCCCTTGCTGGACGCCGTCATGGCTGCCTCGGTCACACCCGCACAGACGCTCGGTCTGACCGGCCGCGGTTCGCTCGCGGCGGGACAGCAGGCCGACGTCGTCCTGGTGGACGACGACCTGCAACTGAGGCGGGTGATGCGTCGCGGCAGCTGGCTGGCACCCGACGTCCCCGTCAGCGACCGGTAAGGAGGACCGCTACGCCATGGAGGTGGTCATCGTTCCGGCTGCCGCCACGATCGGCGAGCTTGCCGCCGACGCGGTCGCCGCCCTGCTGGCGCGGAAGCCGACGGCTGTCCTCGGGCTGGCCACCGGATCCAGCCCGCTGGTGGTGTACGCCGACCTGATCCGTCGGTACGACGCCGGCGAGGTGAGCTTCGCACGCAGTCGCGGGTTCCTGCTGGACGAGTACGTGGGGCTGCCGGCCGAGCACCCGCAGCGTTACCGGTCGGTGATCCGCCGCGAGCTGGAGGAGCGGGTCGACTTCCCCCCTGACGCGATCGCCGGACCGGACGGCCTGGCCGACGACCTCCCTGCGGTGTGCTCCGACTACGAGCGGGCAATCACCGACGCGGGAGGGGTCGACCTGCAGCTCCTTGGCGTCGGGTCGGACGGTCACGTCGCCTTCAACGAGCCCGGCTCCTCGTTGAGCTCACGGACACGGATCAAGACCCTGACCGCTCGCACTCGCGCTGACAACGAGCGGTTCTTCGAGCCGCCGGACGAGGTGCCGCACCACGTGCTCACCCAGGGGCTGGGCACCATCCTCGACGCGCGTCACCTCGTGCTGCTCGCGCGGGGTTCCGGCAAGGCGTCGGCCGTACGTCAGCTTGTCGAGGGCCCGGTGTCGGCGTTCTGCCCGGCCTCGGTGCTGCAGCTGCACCCGCACGCGACCGTTCTGCTGGACGACGACGCGGCAAGCCAGCTCCGGCTCGCCGACTACTACCGGGAGACGTACGCCAGCAAACCCCACTGGCAGGGGCTGTAGCGCGCCTCCCGGCGGCAGCAACGGACGGGCGTCCTCGGCCCGGTCGACGGGCTAGCGCAGGACGTCCCCCCGAGTCGTCGTCCTCTCGCCCGGCCGAGCGGACGGCGCGGGTGCGGGCGGCACCGCCCGACGTCCGTGCCACATGACGATCTTGTGTCGAAAAGGTGCAGGATTGGACAAACAGCCTCCTGGCGGCTTGCGTGGTGGGCTCCACGACCGCACTACGGGAGGCAGCACGCCCTGATGACATCAGCACACTCACGAGGACTTCGTTCCGCCCTGGCCGCCACCGGACTCACCGTTGCCGTGGTCGCCGCCACCGCGCTGATGGCGAACGCCACCACGTCACCGGGTGCCGCGGTCGGCGCCGCTACGTCGACCTCGGGCAGCCCGACGGGCTCGGGCAGCGCCAGCGGGTCCGCCACGTCCAGCCCGAGCGGGTCGGCCTCGACGAGCCCGAGCACCACGCCGGCCCTGGAGCTGTGCTTCGGCCTGATCCCCACCATCGTGGGCACGCCCGGGGACGACACCCTGACCGGCACCGACGGCGACGACGTGATTGTCGGGCTGGCCGGCGCGGACACCATCGACGGCAAGGGCGGCGCGGACACGATCTGCGCCGGCGGCAACGACGCCCGCCTGCTCGCGTCGCCGGCGACGAGCGGCGCGGACGCAGCCGGGTACGACGACGTTGCAGGCGAGGACATCGTGCTGGGCGGGGCCGGGAACGACAGGATCGACGGCGGCCCGGGGCTCGACTTCCTCAAGGGCGAGGCCGGCGACGACCTGCTGGTCGGCGGTGACAACGCCTCCACCGACCCGGCGCTCGCGACGAAGAAGGAGTGGCTGCACGGCGGGGCCGGCAACGACGACCTCCGCGGTGGCGAGGGCCCCGGCGACCTGTGGGGCAGCTACGGTGACGACAAGCTCACCGGCGGTCCGGCCGACGACCTGCTCCGTGCCCGCCAGGGTGACGACGTGTTGGCCGGCGGCCCGGGGAACGACAAGCTCGAGGGCTACACCGGCAACGACGTCGCCTACGGCAACCACGGCGACGACGACGTCTCGGACAAGCGCACCTCGCTGGGGAACGATCGCTTCTACGGCGGGTACGGCGACGACGTCGTCAAGGGCAACGGTGCCGACGACCAGCTCACCGGTGGCCCCGGCAACGACACCATCTACGGCGGCGCAGGCGTCGACACCTGCCGCAGCCCGTCGCGCAAGGCCGGCGGGGCGTTCGGCTGCTGACCCGACGGGCGGGCGCGGCGGCCGAGGGGAGCGCCGCGCCCTCGGCCGCCGTACCCGCGGCACGGCCGTTCAGGCGGCGGTGTCGCGGGTAGGGCCTCACCATGGCCTCCTACACCGTCAACGAGGACGCGGTCGCACGGTGCCGGTCCCTGATCGACGCCAGGCAGTACGTCCTGGACAGCGACTGGGGCGCCGTCCAGCCCAGTGCGGCGGCGCAGAACGCCTACCTGGAGACGCACTCCTGGGACGACTACGCGGCGTGGCACCTCGGCCTCACCGTCGGCGCGACCGACGAGACCAAGGCCCGGTACGCCTTCGGGTACGGCGACCTGCGACGGGTGCACCGCACCGCGCTGATCGCCTGCGTCTACCGCGCCGCGGAGTGGCGGCACAAGGACGTGGAGCTGGCCGCGCACGACCTGTTGCAGCACCTGGACCGGACCAGCGGCTGAGGAGCATCGGCGACCTGCCGCACCGATGACTTCAGCAGCGGCCCCGGGTCAGCCCTGACAGGACGGGCACGATGCCGACACGAGAGGACCGCCATGTTCGACAGCTCTCCCGCCTTCAGCAGCTTTGCCGTCGACGACTCCGAGAAGGCCAGGGCGTTCTACTCGGACACTCTGGGGCTGACGGTCTCGGACCTCGGCATGGGCGGCCTGCTCGGGATCGGCATCAGCGGCGGCCGGGACGTGATGGTCTACCCGAAGCCGGACTTCGCGCCGGCGACGTACACGGTGCTGAGCTTCCCGGTCGACGACATCGAGGCGGCTGTCGACCGGCTCACGGCTGCCGGGGTCACGATGCTTCGGTACGACAGGTTCGAGCAGGACGCCAAGGGGATCGCCCACGGGCCGGAGGGACCCGCCATCGCCTGGTTCACCGACCCGGCCGGCAACATCCTGGCTGTCCTCGACAGGTCCGCCAGGCCCTGAGACCGTCAGTGACGGGGCTGCGCAACGGCGATCAAGCGCGGCCATGCCGTTCTGGCCCAGGATCAGCCGTATGACGACGGCAGCGGTCGACACCTTCCGCCGCTTCGTGGCGGTCCTCGCCGACGCGATGGACGACCACGAGGCCGACGGCGAGGTGCTCGCGTCTCGTCTGCACCTGTCCCGCTTCCACGCCGACCGGCTGGTCCGCGCGGCGGGTGGGGAGCCCCCGGCGACGCTGCGCCGCCGGGTGCTGCTGGAGCGGGCGGCGTACCGGCTCACCACGACCGACCACGACGTTCTCCGCGTCGCGGTTGAAGCCGGCTACTCGAGCAACGAGGCGTTCACCCGGGCGTTCTCGCGGGCCTTCGGCCGCCCCCCGTCCCGGTGGCGCGCCGAGCCCCGGTCCTACCGGCTCGACGGCCCCAGCCGGGTGCACTTCGTCCCGCCCGGGAGCCTGCGCGTCCCGGCACACAGAAAGGTCACCCCCATGGAGCTGCTCACCCGGATGGTCGAGCACCACGTCTGGCTGGTCGGCGAGCTCGTCGACCGGTGCGCCGGGCTGACGCCCGAGCAGCTGGACGCCCCCGTCGAGATCTCGGTCGAGGGCGTCGACGACGACCCGACGGTCCGCTCGCTGCTAGCCCGTTTGGTCGGGCAGATGTCGATGTGGGACGCGTCCATGCACGACCGCCCGTACGACGTCCCGGCGGAGCGCGGCTGGGACCTCGGCGAGATCCGCACCCGGCTCACCGACATCGGGCCGGTCTTCCTCGACCAGGTGCGCGAGATCGCCGCGGACGGACGGCTGGACGAGACGTTCGTCGACGCCACCTGCGAACCGCCGCGCACGTTCACCTACGGCGGGATGGTGGCCCACGTCCTCACCTTCGCCGCTCACCGCCGGGTCCTCGTCCTCGGCGCCCTGGCCGACGCCGGCATCACCGACCTCGGCGCCGGCGACCCGATGGAGTGGGTCGCCCAGCCCGGTGATCCGCACCCCGGGTTGATCACGTAAGCGTGATCAATTCGGGTTGACCGCGGCTTGCACGCCACGGTTGACCCGAGTTGATCACGTAAGCGTGATCAACTCGGGGCACCCCGGAACGGCGGGGGTGGCGAGTGGCGGCTAGCGTGCCGGGCTATGAGCGAGCACTTCGACGTCGTCGTCCTCGGTGCCGGCCCCGGTGGGTACGTCGCCGCCATCCGCGCCGCCCAGCTGGGCAAGAAGGTCGCCGTCGTCGAGGAGAAGTACTGGGGCGGCGTCTGCCTCAACGTCGGCTGCATCCCGTCGAAGGCGCTGCTGCGCAACGCCGAGCTGGCGCACATCCTCACCCACGAGAAGGACAAGTTCGGCATCACCGGCGACGCGTCCATGGAGTTCAAGCCGACGCACGCGCGCAGTCGTCAGGTCTCGGACTCCATCGTCAAGGGCGTCCACTTCCTGATGAAGAAGAACAAGATCACCGAGATCCACGGGTGGGGCACCTTCACCGGGTCCAGGTCGCTCGACGTGCGCGGCGACGACGGCAGCACTCTGCAGGTCACCGCAGAGACTGTCATCATCGCGGCCGGCGCGAAGACCCGGCTGGTCCCTGGCACGTCGCTCTCGGAGCGCGTCGTCACCTACGAGGAGCAGATCCTCACCGACCAGCTGCCCGGCTCCGTCGTGATTGCCGGCTCGGGCGCGATCGGCGTCGAGTTCGCCTACGTCATGAAGAACTTCGGCGTCGACGTGACGATCGTCGAGTTCCTCGACCGGATGGTCCCGACCGAGGACCCGGAGGTCTCGAAGGAGCTCCTCAAGCAGTACAAGAAGCTCGGCGTCAACGTGCTGCTGTCGACCAAGGTCGAGTCGATCGACGACAGCGGCGACAAGGTCAAGGTCACCGTGTCCCCTGCTGCCGGCGGCGACCAGCAGGTCATCGAGACCGACAAGGTCCTGCAGGCCATCGGATTCGCGCCGCGCATCGACGGCTACGGGCTCGAGAACACCGGCGTCCAGGTGAACCAGCGCGGTGCGATCCTCGTCGACGAACGCGGCCGGACCAACGTCGAGGGCGTGTACGCGATCGGCGACTGCACCGGCAAGCTGATGCTCGCCCACACCGCCGAGGCGATGGGCGTCGTCGCGGCCGAGACCATCGCCGGCGCGGACACGATGGAGATCGAGTTCGACATGATCCCGCGCGCGACGTACTGCCAGCCGCAGATCGCCTCGTTCGGCTACACCGAGGAGCAGGCGAAGGAGAAGGGCTACGACGTCAAGGTCGCGAAGTTCCCTTTCACCGCCAACGGCAAGGCCAAGGGACTCGGCGACGAGGTCGGGTTCGTCAAGGTGATCGCCGATGCGACGCACAACGAGATCATCGGCGCGCACATGATCGGCCCGGACGTCACGGAGCTGCTGCCGGCGCTGACGCTCGCCCAGCGCTGGGACCTCACGGCCGACGAGGTCGCGCGCAACGTCTTCGCGCACCCGACGCTGGGCGAGGCGGTCAAGGAGGCCGTCGAGGGCATCGCCGGCCACATGATCAACTTCTGATCGCCCGGCCGGGCAGGGCCACCGGGCAGCCAGGAACCCTCGTTCGCGACCTCAGTCCCCGACACGCCGGGCTCCGGCCCGGCATGTCGGGGAACTAGGTCGCAAACGAGCGCAGTGGGGGTGGGCGGGGGCGGTCAGCTGACGACGGCGCCGGCGGCCTCGGCGACGAGCAGCGCCTGGGTGGTGTCGATCCGCGAGCCGTTCCACGCCAGCCCGGTGAGGTCCACCCCGGAGAGGTCGGCGCCGACCAGGTCGGTGTCGCCCAGCCGGGCGTTGCGCAGGACCGCGCGGGTGAGGTCGCAGTCGCGCAGGAGCGTCTTGCGCAGGTTCGCCTCCGACAGGTCCGCCTCGACCAGCTTCACCCCGGACAGGTCCAGCTCGGACAGGTCGGCGCCGCGCAGCACCACGTAGGACCACACACCGCCCTCGACGGTCATCGGCCGCAGCTTCGACTCGACGAACGTCGAGCCCATCAGCTTGCAGCCGCGCACGGTCGCCGCGAAGAACGACGTACGCCGGAAGGTGCACCCTGCGAAGGTCGTGCCGTCGTGCGTCGACGCGTTGAGCTGGCCGCCGAGGAACCGGCAGTCCTCGAACCGCGCACCGCGGGTGGTGACCTCGGTCAGGTCGGCGTCGACGAACTCGCAGCCGACGAAGACCGACGCGCCGAGGTCCTCGCCGTACCAGTCGACGCCGCTGAACTTCTCGCCCTCCGCGGTGCGGACCGTCGAGCCGGTCACGACCGGCGCTCGTCGACGATCCGGCGCATCTTGCCGACCGAGCGCTCGATCCCATCCGGATCGACAACGTCGACCTCGACCGAGACCCCGATCGTCGCCTTCACCAGCCCCGCCAGCGCCCGCCCGGCCTCGGCGCCGGAGTCGGGCGGCACCGACGGCCGGCGTTCGACCCGGACGGTCATCGAGTCCAGCCGGCCGTCGCGGCGCAGCACGCACTGGAAGTGCGGCGAGAGCGCCGGCGTGCGCAGGATCAGCTCCTCGACCTGGGTCGGGAAGAGGTTCACCCCACGCAGGATGATCATGTCGTCGGTCCGGCCGGTGACCTTCTCGATCCGGCGCATCGGCCGCGCCGTGCCCGGCAGCAGCCGGGTGAGGTCGCGGGTCCGGTAGCGCACCACCGGCATAGCCTGCTTGGTCAGCGAGGTGAACACCAGCTCGCCCACCTCCCCGTCGGGCAGCACCTCGCCGGTCAGAGGGTCGACGACCTCCGGGTAGAAGTGGTCCTCCCAGACGTGCAGGCCGTCCTTGGTCTCGACGCACTCCTGCGCGACGCCCGGCCCCATGACCTCCGACAGCCCGTAGATGTCGACGGCGTGCATGTCGAGCCGCTCCTCGAGCTCGCGGCGCATGTCGTCGGTCCACGGCTCGGCCCCGAAGATGCCGACCTGCAGCGACGTCGAGCGCGGGTCGACGCCCTGCCGCTCCAACTCGTCGACGATCGCGAGCATGTACGACGGCGTCACCATCACGACGTCCGGTTCGAAGTCGCGGATGAGCATGACCTGTCGCTCGGTCATCCCGCCGGACACCGGTACGACGGTGCAGCCGAGCGCCTCGGCGCCGTAGTGCGCACCGAGGCCGCCGGTGAACAGCCCGTAGCCGTAGGCGACGTGCACGACGTCGCCGGGGCGGCCACCGGCAGCGCGGATCGAGCGCGCCATCACCGTCGACCAGGTCCGGATGTCCTCGGCCGTGTAGCCCACGACGGTCGGGCGCCCGGTGGTACCGGACGACGCGTGCACCCGCGACACCTGCGCGCGCGGCACGGCGAACATGCCGAACGGGTACTGGTCGCGCAGGTCCTGCTTGGTCGTGAACGGGAACCGCGCCAGGTCGCCCAGCGACCGGCAGTCGTCGGGGTGTACGCCCGCGGAATCGAACGCCGACCGGTAGTGCGGCACGTGGTCGTACGCGTGTCGAAGCGACCAGGTCAGCCGCTGCAGCTGCAGCACACGCAGCTCGTCGGCCGAGACCCGCTCGACCGGGTCGAGCGTGGCGGGGTCGGGCCTGCGGTCCTGCACCAGCGCCTCCTCACCGGGCCGGCCACGGAGACCCGCGGACGTCCGCGGAACCCTCTGGCCAGACCACCGTGCTGCTGTCACCCTGTCTGCTCGTGACCCGAGGCCCTCACGACGCCGACCTCGCCGGCCCACCCTCCCACCGCCCCAGGACCGGACGCGGCCGCGGGCCCCGGCTGCCGGCGGTCCTGCGGGACGAACCGCAGTACCGCCTGCTGTTCTTCGGCCAGGTGCTGTCGATCCTGGGCGACCGGGTCACCATGGTCGTGCTGCCGTTCGCCGTGCTCGCCGTGGGCGGGGACGTCGGCGACGTCGCCATCGTGTCGGCGGCCCAGTTCCTGCCGTTCGCGGTCCTGGCGCTGCCTGCAGGCGTGTGGGCGGACCGGCTGGACCGGAAGAAGATCCTCGTCGCCAGCGACGTCACCCGCTTCGCGTGCCAGCTGCTGGCCGGCGTCCTGCTCGTGACCGACCAGGCGCATGTCGTGCATCTCGCCGCGATCGCCGCGGTGTACGGCGCCGCCGACGCGTTCTTCGCCCCGGCCTTCACCGGCCTGCTGCCCGGCACCGTCGCCCCGGTGAACCTGCAGCCGGCCAACGCCCTGCGTGGCCTGAGCTACTCCACCGGGTCGATCGTCGGGCCGGTGCTCGGCGGCCTGCTGGTTGCCGGCGTCGGCGAGGGCGGTGCGTTCTTCTTCGACGCGGCGACCTTCGCGGTGTCCATCGCCTGCCTGATCCCGCTCCGGGCGCGCGTGGTCGCCGACGTGCTGCACGACGAGGACCCGCAGGCCAGCACCGACCACTTCCTCACCAGCCTCAGGCAGGGCTGGTCGGAGGTCCGCAGCCGCTCGTGGGTCACGGCGTTCCTCGGCGGGATGGCGTCGTACCACGTCGTCGTGCTGCCGGCGATCTTCGTGCTGGGACCGGTGCTGGCCGCCCGGGAGCTCGACGGCGCCTCGTCGTGGGCGCTGATCACCGCGGGCTTCGGCCTCGGCTCGGTCCTCGGCGACCTGCTGCTGCTGCGCTGGCGGCCGCGGTTCGCGCTGCGGGTGGCCGCGCTGATGCTGATCGGCGCCTCCTGCCAGGCGGCCTTCATCGGCAGCGGCCTCGGCACCTGGGCCATCGCCGGGCTGGAGGTCCTGGCCGGCGTCTGCGTGACGGGCACCTTCACGCTGTGGGAGACCTCGCTGCAGGAGCACATCCCCGACCGCGCGCTGTCCCGGGTCGCCAGCTACGACTACCTCTCCAGCGCCGGGTTGATCCCGCTCGGCAACCTCACCGTCGGCTTCGTGACCGCGGCCATCGGGCTGCACCATGCCCTGCTCGCCATGACGGTGGTGGGTGTCACGGCCGCCGTGGGAGTGGCAGCCGTCCCCGCGGTACGCCGGCTGCCTCGAGCCGAACCAGAGGTGGCCGCCGTCCCGGCCTGACCCGCCGGGACCGGCCCGCGCGCCCCGCCCCGGTCAAGCCCCCGGTCCGGCCAGGTGCGCGACCAGCCGGTCGAGGAAGGGCAGCTGGCCCTTGACCAGCAGCTCGCGCGCGGCCGCCACCTCCGCCCAGGCGAACCGGTCCAGCTCGGGGAACTCCTGGTACTGCCCGGACCGCGGCGGCCACTCCAGCGTGAAGGTGTTGCTGACCGCCGTCGCCGGGTCGACGTCCCCCTCGACCGCCCAGACGGCGACCACCTTGCCGCCGGACTGCCGCACCGCGCCGAGGTCGATCAGGGTGCCGTCGGGCACCGGGACGCCGGTCTCCTCGCGGAACTCGCGTCGGGCGGCTGCAAGCGGCTCTTCCTCGGGCCCGTGCTCCCCCTTGGGCAGCGACCAGGCGTGCTCCTGCTTGCGAGCCCAGAACGGCCCGCCCAGGTGCCCGACGAACACCTCGACGGCCACGGCGCCCCCCGCCCCGGCCGGCTCGGCGGCTGCCGGACGACGGAAGACGAGGATCCCCGCGCTGCGCTTCCCGACGGCCACCCGCAGATCGTGCCGGAAGCATCCGGCCCCCGCCGGCGTTGACACCCGTGTACCTGCTTCCCCAGCTCCAGGAGAGACGCGCATGGCCACCCTCGAGGCGACCGCCACGAACTTCGACTCGCTCACCGATGCCGACGGGATCACCCTGGTCGACTTCTGGGCCGCCTGGTGCGGTCCGTGCCGCATGTTCGGCCCGGTCTTCGAGGCAGCGTCCGAGCAGCACGAGGACATCACCTTCGCGAAGGTCGACACCGAGGCCGAGCGCGACCTCGCGGCGCAGGCGTCGATCACGTCGATCCCGACGCTGATGGCCTTTCGCGACGGGATCTTGGTCTACGCCCAGCCCGGAGCCCTGCCGGCCCCGGCGCTGGAGCAGCTGATCACGGCGGTGCGGGACCTGGACATGGACGACGTACGCCGCCAGCTGGCCGGCGAGCACGAGCAGCACGGCGGCTCCGAGGCCACCGCCTGACCTGACGACGACCCGGACGGACCGCAGGCGGAACGTCCGCTCGTCGCCGCACGTCACACTGTGACGTGCGCCCGCCCCGCCCCCGCACCCGGCTCGTCGCCGGCGTCGCGCTGATCGCCGTCATCGGCGTCGTGCTGGTCACGACCGGCCGCGGCTCCGCCCCGCGGCCGTTGCGCAGCGGCCCGACGGCCCGGGCAGCGCGGGCCGGCATCACCCACATCGACCACGTCGTCGTGGTGATGCAGGAGAACCGATCCTTCGACTCCTACTTCGGCACCTACCCGGGTGCCGACGGCTATCCGCGCGCCGCAGACGGGTCGATCGACGTCTGCCTGCCGAGCCCCGTCCGCAGCGGCGGCTGCCTGTCGCCGTACCACGACGTGCGGGACGTCAACGGCGGCGGACCGCACGGGCACGTCGACGCCCTCGCTGACGTCGACGGCGGCGCCATGGACGGCTTCCTGGTGCAGGCGGAGAAGGCCCGGCGCACCGGCGGCTGCTCGGACCCGAACGACCCCGAGTGCCTGACGTCCTCCGAGCGCGACGTCATGGGCTTCCACGACGGCCGGGACATCACGAACTACTGGGCCTACGCGAAGAACTTCGTGCTGCAGGACCACATGTTCGAGCCGAACAGCTCCTGGAGCCTGCCCGCGCACCTGTTCACCGTGTCGGAGTGGTCGGCGCGCTGCGACAGCGACGACGCGGACTCCTGCACGAACGAGGTCAGCCACCCGGGTGACCCGCCGGACTTCAACACCGCACGGCACCCGAACGCGCAGCCGCCGACGTACGCCTGGACCGACCTCACGTACCTGTTGCACCGCGCGCACGTCTCCTGGCGCTACTACGTGGCCAAGGGCGACGAGCCGGACTGCGCGAACGACACGCTGATCACCTGCCCGCGGGTGTCGCAGAGTGCCAGCACCCCGGGCATCTGGAACCCGCTCCCGTACTTCACCACGGTGCAGCAGGACGACCAGCTGCAGAACATCCAGTCGGTGCACCACTTCGTCACCGCTGCACAGACCGGGCACCTCCCGTCGGTCAGCTGGGTGGTGCCGTCCGAGGCGGTCAGCGAGCACCCTCGCGCCCGGGTCACCGCCGGCCAGTCGTACGTCACCGGGCTCGTCAACGCGGTGATGTCCGGTCCGGACTGGAAGTCCACCGCGATCTTCCTCACCTGGGACGACTGGGGCGGTTTCTATGACCACGTCGCGCCGCCGGTCGTCGACGAGAACGGCTACGGCCTGCGGGTGCCGGGCCTCGTCATCAGCCCGTGGGCGCGGCGCGGGTTCATCGACCACCAGACCCTGAGCTTCGACGCGTACGCGAAGTTCATCGAGGACCGGTTCCTGCGCGGGCAGCGGCTGGACCCTGCCGACGACGGGCGCCCGGACCGGCGGCCGTCGGTGCGGGAGGACGATCCCCAGCTGGGGGACCTGCTGGCCGACTTCGACTTCGGCCGGGCGCCGCGGCCACCGCTCGTGCTCCCGGTGCACCCGGCGACCGACCTGGTCGCCCCGGCCGACGAGAGCGGCATGACGTCAGGTCCGGCGACGGGGCCGCCGACCACCCGGCCGACCGCTCAACCCGGCGCGACGCCGAGCTGCTCGAGCAGCTCCCCGACCCGCCGTCGGACCTCGTCGCGGATCGGGCGCACCGCCGCGACGCCCTGCCCGGCCGGGTCGTCGAGGACCCAGTCGAGGTAGGTCTTGCCGGGGAAGTACGGGCACTCGTCGCCGCAGCCCATCGTGATCACGTAGTCGCTCGCCTGCACCGCATCGGTCGTGAGCACCTTCGGTGTCTCGGCGGACAGGTCCACCCCGACCTCGCGCATCGCCTCGACGACAGCGGGGTTGACGGCGTCGGCGGGCGCCGTCCCGGCCGAGCGCACCTCGACGGATTCTCCCGCGAGGTGGGTGAGGAAGCCGGCGGCCATCTGCGACCGGCCGGCGTTGTGCACGCAGACGAACAGCACGCTGGGACGGGTCATGCCAGCGCCTCCTTCGGGACGGGACCGGGGACCAGCAGGCGAGCCAGGCCGAGCCCGGCCGCGCCGCCGACGACCTGGGCGAGCACGAACCCTGGTGCCGACGACGGCGCGATGCCGGCGAACGTGTCGGAGAAGACCCGGCCGAGGGTCACGGCCGGGTTCGCGAAGGACGTGCTGGAGGTGAACCAGTAGGCCGCCCCGATGTACGCGCCGACGGCCGGTGCGGCCAGCGCGGCCCGGCCGGTGCGCAGCAGGAGCACCACCACGAGCACCAGCCCGGCGGTCGCGACGACCTCGGCGAGCCAGAGCCGCCACCCGTCGCGAGCCGTGGTCGCCAGGACGTCGACGGGTACGGCGTACATGAGGTTGGCCAGGACCGCCCCGCCGACGGCGCCGGCTCCCTGCACCGCGACGTACGCCGCCGCCTCCCGGGCGGGCAGTGCGGCCGGCTGGCCACGCCCGTCCAGCCACAGGACGGCGGTGACCACGGGGTTGAAGTGAGCGCCGGAGACCGGCCCGAGAACGGCGATCAGGACGCCCAGGCCGAGGGCGGTGACCAGCGCGTTCTCCAGCAGCTGCAGCCCGACGTCCCCCGGCGAGAGCCGCTGGGCGGCGATGCCGGAGCCGACGACGACCGCCACGAGCAAGCCGGTGCCGAGTGCCTCGGCCAGCAGCCGGCGGGGCAGGGCCAGGGTCAGCACGGGCGGCGTCCCGGCCGTCGCTGGGACGCGTCGGCCAGCCGGCCCACCAGGGTTCGGACCGGGGCCAGGGCGCCCGGCCGGAGCCGGTAGTACACGAACCGGCCGGCCGGCTCGGTGTCCACCAGACCGGCCTGGCGCAGCGCTCGCAGGTGGTGGGAGACCAGCGTCTGCCCCAGGTCGAGCTCCTCCTGGAGGTGGCAGACGCACAGCGCCTGCCCGCCGAGCAGCTCGAGGATCCGCAGCCGGACCGGGTCGGCCACCGCCCGCAGCAGCTCGGCAGCCGGCGCCGTGGTGGCAGCCGCGCGCCTGGGACCGGCCGTGGAGGACGTACCAGCGGCGGCTGATGTCATGCGCGCAGCAGACACCAGCCGCCGCTGGTAGGTCAAACGAACCTCTGGTGAACGCTCCGGCTCAGCAGCAGCCGGGCTCGCAACAGGTCGACGTCTCGCAGCAGTCGTCCATGACGGGCACCTCCCTTCCGCACACGGTGCCGCCGGCTCAGCAGCAGGAGGCGGTGTCGCTGCCGGCGCAGCAGGTGCCGTCGCCCGCGACGGCGACCCCGGGGTCCCGCGCCCTGCGGCCCTCCAGCTCGGCGCCGGCATCGGCCAGCACGGTGTAGACCTCCCACCGCTCGTCGCCGGGACCGGTGACCCACACCTTGTCCTGCAACGCGTAGCAGCAGGTGGTGCCGTCCTCGACCTCCGTCGGGAGTCCCGAGTCGGACAGGCGACGGGTCGCGGCGACGACCTCGGTCGTGCCGGCAACCTCGACCCCGAGGTGGTTGAGCGAGCCGCCCTTGCCCGGGTTCTCCAGCAGGACCAGCTTGAGCGGCGGCTCGTCCAGAGCGAAGTTGGCGTAGCCCGGCCGGCGCTTGGCCGGGGCGGCGTCGAACAGCCGCGAGTAGAAGGCGACGGCGGCGTCGACGTCGTCGACGTTGAGGGCGAGCTGGACACGGGACACGGGACGCTCCTTGATCTCAGGCGCAGCACACGCTGCGCGACGGGGACCTACGACGGCGCAGGCCCTCGCGCAGCGCAGTGGCCAGCTCGGCCGGCAGCAGGAGGCGGGCGGACCGCCGGGACCGGGAGGACGCCTGACGGGCCAGCCGGGCGGCGTCCGCGGCGCGCAGCAGCTCGTCGACGCGCGCGGGGGCGGCGGCAGCAAGCGGGGTGGTGAGCATGACGGCTTCTCCTTCACATCGACGGTTGTCGATGGGAAGACTGTGGCCCATCCATCGACAGATGTCAATGGGTCAGCTAGCCTCGACCCATGGACACCGCGACCCGCCCGCTGCTGCCGCTGATCGCCGAGCCGGCCGAGCTGTGCTGCCCCCCGCTGGCCCGGGCGCCGCTGTCGGAGACCGACGCGGAGGTGCTCTCGTCCCGGCTCAAGGCGCTGGCCGACCCGGCCCGGCTGCGGCTGCTCTCGCTCGTGCTGGCCGCGGGCGAGTCCTGCGTCTGCGACCTCACCGAGCCGGTCGGGCTCAGCCAGCCGACGGTGAGCCACCACCTCAAGGTGCTCGTCGACGCCGGCATCCTCGCGCGGGAGAAGCGCGGCCGCTGGGCCTGGTACCGGCTCGTGCCGGGCGCCCTCGGGGCCCTGGCCGCCGTGATCGGCTCAGCCGCAGCCTGAGCGCCGGCTCACGGGACCGGGGCGTCCGGCAGGTAGAGCGGCTGACCGTAGCGGCCGACGCCGAAGCTGCCGATGATCGCCTGGGTGCCGGGACGTACCAGCCAGTCGGCAAAGGACTGTGCGCACCTGGTCCGGGCACCGGGGCGCTGCACCACGACGACGCTGTACGGGTCGTCCAGGCCGGCGCCGCCCTGGGTGACGACGTGCATCCCCAGCCGTTGCTGCAGCGCCAGGTAGGTCGAGCGGTCGGTGAGCGTGTAGGCCTGCTTTCTCGCAGCCTGCTGGAGGGTGCGCGGCATGTCGGCGCCGGTCTCGACGTACCAGGGCTTCGACGGGGAGCTCCCGGCCCGCTTCCACAGCGATCGTTCGCGGACAGCGGTGCCTGACCCGTCGCCGCGGGACAGGAAGGTGGCCTCGGCGCCGGCGATCTCCCGCAGGGCGTCGACGACGTCCCCGGCCGACGCCGCCCCGGCCGGGTCACCGGTCGGCCCGACCAGCACGAATCCGTCGTGCAGCACCGACACCCGGACGCTGCCGTGCCCGGCCGCGACGAAGCGTCGCTCCCCGGCCGGGGAGTTGGCGAGCAGCACGTCTGCGGCGCCGGACCTGCCGAGAGCAAGAGCGCGACCGGCGGTGCCGACCCGCGCTGTCACCGAGCAGTCGCCGCTGCCCTGGAAGGCCGGCAGAAGCGTGTCCAGCAGGCCTGAGTCGCGCAGCTCGGTGGTGGTCGCGAGGACGATCTCGGACGGGTCCCCGGTCCGCTCCGGGCTCGCGTCGCCACCGCCCCCGCCGCAGCCGGCGAGGACGCCTGCCAGCAGGACGACAACGGTGGCCCGGCGGACCGGAGGGACCACCCTGCGCCGCGAGCCCGGTCGGGTGCGTCCAGGCATCGAGAGTTCGGGGCGGGCAGGCGTCCAGCCCGCGATCGTGGTCGGCACCCCCGCATTCTCGCGGCCCACCAGGTCGCCGCCGACGCGGCCGCCCGCCGGGCGGGCACCTCGCCGTGGGAGGGTCCGCTAGGAGTCGCGGCCTGCGCGCGGTTCCAGGCCGTTCGGGTGGCCCGCGCCGGCCGCGTCCACCCCGTCGGCCGACACGTCGCCGGTGGCGGCATCGTCGGCGGGCTGCTCCGAGACCGGCACCGGGCCGCCGTGGTGCCCGGGCGCTCCCGGGGCGCCGCTCTGCCGGGTGACTCGCTCGTGCTCGTACTCGCTCTGGCTCATACCTGCGCCGTACCCACCGGAACCGTCGCCATGCACCCATGACAGGCACGGGCAGGTCGCTGGGAAGTCGCTGCGAGGGTGCGGCACCGGCGGCAGGACGAGCCCTGCCGGGTGAGACTGGGCAGGTGGCGACCCCGCAGCTGACCGAGCAGCCCCGACGTGCGCTGTCCCGACGGCTGCTCTGGATCGAGATCGGCCTGGTCCTCGGGCTGTCGCTCGGCCGGTCGGCGGTGTTCAGCGCGGTGCACCTGCTGGAGTCGGTGACCGAGCCCGGGGCGGTGGCCGACCAGGCAGCGGTGCTCAACGCCAGCAAGTCCCCCGGGCGGCCCTGGTTCGACCTGGCCCTGCAACTGCTCAGCCTGGGTTTCGGTGTGGTGCCCGTGCTGCTGGTGGGCTACCTGCTGGTGACCGGCGGTGCGGGCTGGTCGTCGATCGGCCTGGACCGGAGCCGGCCGGGCCGGGACGCCGCGGGCGGGGCCGTGCTCGCTGCGTGTGTCGGGGGGGCAGGGCTGGTGCTCTACCTGGTGACGCACGCGCTCGGCGTCGACCTGACCGTGGTCGCCTCGGGACTGCCCGACGCGTGGTGGCGGGAGCCGGTGCTGGTGCTCGCGGCGGTGCAGAACGCGCTGCTCGAGGAGGTCATCCTCATCGGCTACCTCATGCTGCGGCTGCGCCAGCTCGGCATCGGTGACCGGACGGCGTTGGCGGCGACTGCACTGCTGCGCGGCTGCTACCACCTCTACCAGGGCTTCGGTGGCTTCGCGGGCAACGTCGCGATGGGGCTGATCTTCGGGGCGGTCTACCGGCGGTGGGGCCGGCTGGGGCCACTGGTCGTCGCGCACACCCTCATGGACGTGGTGGCGTTCATCGGCTACACGGCACTTGTCGGGAAGGTCGGGTGGCTGCCCGCCTGATCGGTGCACCCGGGCTCGCGATCCGCAGGGTGCGGCAGTACAGCTAGCCGCCGTGGACGGGAGCCCGCGGGTGCGGGACGACCCGGAGCCAGGCCTGGTACCCGCCGACCAGGTCGGTCGCCCGCCGGAGGCCGAGCCGCCGCAGCGTGGCGGCGGCCAGGCTCGAGCTGAAGCCCTGGTTGCAGACCACGATGACCCGCCGGTCCGGGTCGCCGGCCTCGGCGGCGCGGTACGGGCTGGTGGGGTCCAGGCGCCACTCGAGGACGTTGCGGTCGATGACCAGGGCCCCGGGCAGGTCGCCGTCCCGCCGGCGCTGCTCCACCGGCCGGGTGTCGACGACGAGGGCGCCGGCGGCCATCTCGGCGGCCAGCTCGTGCGGTGGTACCCGGTCGAGACCGGCGCGCGCCTCCACGAGCAGCGCGTCGATCCGGGACCTGTGCGTGACGTCGACCATCGGGCCCTCCACCCGGAAGGTACGCCCTCCCACGTCCCGCCGGCAGCCTCACGCCGACGCGCTCGACGGGGTCACTGACCCGACCATGCCCGACGTCCTGGGGTTCGTCCCGACCGCGAACGGCGGCCGGGCGTCCGGCGCGGCGGAGTTCACGTGCACGGACCCGGACCAGGACGTCACCACCGACGCCGGCCGGCCGTCACTGTCGGGACCATCCCGTTCGGCGGGCGGATGCTCGGCCACGAGCCCGGCATGCCGGTGCACGTCGACCTGCGCCTGTGGCTGTACCAGCACAACCGGCCGGGATGCTGTCGTCGTGGAACCCAGCGGTCAGCTGCTGACGGGCTGCCGCTCAGCTGCCGAACGCCTGCTGGTAGGCGGCGGTCAGCTGCGGGTCGGCCGGGCCGGAGAACCCGCAGCCGTTGACGGTGCCGTCGGTCGCGGCCACCAGGTACCGCGTTCCCCGGGTGAACTCGACCCCGTCGAGGGCGACTGACGTGTTGCCGCCCGGCTGCGCGACGGTCACGACCTCCGCCCGCTGCTGAGCCGCGCTGCCGTGGTACCAGCGGTCCACCCTCAGGGTGACCTGCTCGGCCGAGACACCGGTGACGGTGCCGGCGAAAGCGACCGGCATGTCGCGCAGGAACTGCACGTCGAACTGGATGCAGGAGCCGGACACGGGGCCGCCGCCGCCGGGCACGGTGAGCGCGACGGGCGGGGCCGTGGGGGCAGGCTGGTCGCCTCCGCGCAGGGCGAGGGCGCCGGCGGAGCCAGCGGCGACGAGGACGAGCGCCGCGGCGGCCGCGAGCCAGCGGCCTCGACCGGACCGGTGCTCGTCGGGCGGGTGCTGGTCGTCGGCGCTGCTGCTGGTGGTGGGGTTCTGGGTGGTGGCCATGATGAGCTCCTCGACGTGGGCCGCTGTCGGGTCCGGCGCGTGCGCGGGGCCACCCGGCCGGGTCGGGTCGAGGCCGGTGAGTCGGCCCCGCAGCGCGTCGCTGTCGCGCTGCCGGTCGCGGCCGTCCGGCTCGTGCCCGGTCACCGGGGTGCCTCCGTGTCTTCGTGCGGACCGTCCTGTCGTGCGCGTGTGTGTCCGGACGGCCCGGCAGTCTTTCCGGTGCTGTCCGGACCGTCCGGCCCGTGGTCGCCGGTGGCGCCGAGCTGGCGCCGGAGCCGCTTGGTGGCGCGGTGCAGCCGGATGCTCGCGGCGTTCGCGGTGATGCCGAGGACGACGGCCATCTCGCGGGGCTCGAGCTGCTCCCAGGCCCACAGCCGCAGGACGTCGCGATCGGTGCCGGACAGGGCTGCGAGCGCAGCGGTCAGGGCTTGTTCGGGGTCGGCGTCCCCGGCGGTCGCCCAGACCGGTTCGGGGTCGGGACGTGGCTGGGCGGCGAGACGGCGCAGCAGGCCGCGGCGACGTCCTTCGGCCCGACGAGCGTTCGCCAGGCAGCGGCGGGCGGCGCCGTAGCACCACGGCAGCGCCGCGTCGGCCGGGATGTCGTCAAGGCGGCGCCACATCACGAGCAGCGTGTCGGCGAGGACGTCGTCGACGGTGGTGGGACCGGTGCGGCGCGCCAGGTACCGGCGCAGCGGGGCGTACGTCGCCCGGGCGAGCACGTCGAAGCGTGCGCGCCGCTCGGCGTCGCCGGAGCTCACACCCCCAGTGTGTCCGGTCGCGGGTCTGGCCTTTCCCCGCCGCGCCCACCCCACCGTGGGTGGAGCGGGTGGCGAAGGGTGCCCGGCGGCTGCGCCGCCGCCCCGACCGTGCTGTGCCGGAACCCCTGCCTCCGACCGCTGCCAGCAGCCGCGAAGGCCCGGCGGCCGACCGCCCGCGGCGGGCTAGAAGTGCAGCCCGTGGCGCTCGACGATCGCGCGGGTGCCGTCCATGTCGGCGTCGCAGCGGTAGGGAGCGGCCATGGCGGCGAGCTCGTCGGGGGCGGGCGGCTCGGACAGCGTCCCGAGCCAGCGGAAGAACTGCTCGAGCCCGGCCGGGGAGATGACCTCGAGCACGGACGCCGGCTCGTCGCCGGCGTTCCAGAAGGTGTGCCACTGGTTGCGCGGCTTGAAGATCAGGTCACCCGGGTCGCCGACGACCTCGCGGCCATCGAGCACCGCGCCGATGCGACCCCCGAGCACGAACGTGAACTCGTCCTCCTGGTGGTGTCGGTGCAACGGGGCTGCCAGCGCGCGCGGCGCGAAGAGGTGCTGGACGAGGGCGAAGCGGCCGTCAGAGTCCTTCCCGTCGACCATGAACCGGTCGCGAACGCCGGCGGGGTCGCCCGCGACGTCACCCTCCCCCGCCGTCAGCACGCGCGGCCCCTGGGCTGCCTCAGCGGACATGAACCCTCCTCGACCTGGCGCCGGTCCGGACTGCTCCCGGGATAGCAGCGGGGCTCCCGGCAGCGCAACGGTCGCGGCCCCTTGCCAAAGTTACCGGTGAGTAGCATCATTGTTGTTACTGACGGGTAGGTCCCGTCGCCGGACCCGTCGCACGGAAGGACCCAGCACCTCATGGGCCACTACAGGAGCAACCTGCGGGACATCGAGTTCACCCTGTTCGAGGTGCTCGGGCGCCAGCGGGTGCTCGGCACCGGGCCGTACGCCGAGGTCGACGAGGACACCGCGCGGAGCATCCTGGACGAGGTCGAGCGGCTGGCGACCGGCCCCCTGGCGGAGTCGCTGCTCACGTCGGACCGCACGCCGCCGGTGTTCGACCCGGCCACCCACTCGGTGACCATGCCCCCCGAGTTCGCGAAGAGCTACCGGGCCTACATGGACGCCGAGTGGTGGCGGATGGACCTGCCGGAGGAGCTCGGTGGCACCGTGGTGCCGCCGTCGCTGCGGTGGGCCGTGGCCGAGCTCATCCTCGGCTCGAACCCGGCCGTGCACATGTACGCGTCGGGCATGGCCTTCGCGCACGTGGTCCACCGGCTCGGCACCGAGGAGCAGCACCAGGTCGCCGAGCGGATGGTCGAGGGCCGCTGGGGCGCGACGATGGTCCTCACCGAGCCGGACGCCGGCTCCGACGTCGGCGCCGGCCGGACCCGAGCCATCGCGCAGGCCGACGGCACCTGGCACATCGAGGGTGTGAAGCGGTTCATCACCTCGGCCGAGCACGACATGTCCGACAACATCGTGCACCTGGTGCTGGCCCGGCCCGAGGGCGCCGGCCCGGGCACCAAGGGCTTGTCGCTGTTCATCGTGCCGAAGTTCCACTTCGACTGGTCGACCGGTGAGCTCGGTGAGCGCAACGGCGCCTACGTCACCAACGTCGAGCACAAGATGGGCCTGAAGGCGTCGACCACGTGCGAGCTCACCTTCGGCGAACGGGAGCCGGCCGTCGGCTGGCTGGTCGGCGAGGTGCACGAGGGCATCGCCCAGATGTTCAAGATCATCGAGTTCGCCCGGATGATGGTGGGCACCAAGGCGATCGCCACGCTGTCGACCGGCTACCTGAACGCGCTGGACTACGCGAAGACCCGGGTGCAGGGGCCGGACCTCACCCAGATGACCGACAAGGCCGCACCCCGGGTGCCGATCACCCACCACCCCGACGTCCGCCGCTCCCTCATGACCCAGAAGTCGTACGCCGAGGGGATGCGCGCACTGATCCTCTACACCGCCTCGATCCAGGACGAGGTGGCGCTGGCCGAGGCCTCCGTGGCCGCCGGGGACGCGGTCGACGACGCGGCGCACGACCTCGCCGTACGCCTGAACGACCTGCTGCTGCCGATCGTCAAGGGCTACGGGTCGGAGAAGTCCTACGAGCTGCTGGGGTCGCAGTCTCTTCAGACCTTCGGCGGCTCGGGCTACCTGCAGGACTACCCGCTGGAGCAGTACATCCGGGACGCCAAGATCGACACCCTGTACGAGGGAACCACGGCGATCCAGGGCATGGACTTCTTCTTCCGCAAGATCGTGCGGGACAAGGGCCAGGCGCTGACCCGGCTGATGACCGACATCCAGGAGTTCGCCAAGGGCGACGAGGGCAACGGCGCACTGCGGGCCGAGCGCGACCTGCTGGCCGCCGGGCTCGAGGCCGTGCAGGGCATCGTCGCCACGATGGTGGGGTCGCTGACCGCCTCCGCCGACGAGGTCACCAACATCTACAAGGTCGGCCAGAACACCACCCGGCTGCTGCTGGCCTGCGGCGACCTCGTGGTCGGCTGGCTCTTGCTGCGCCAGGCCGCCGTGGCCACCCAGGCGCTGGCAGCCGGCGCCACCGGGCGGGACGAGGCGTTCTACCGCGGCAAGGTCGCGGCCGCGACGTTCTTCGCCCACCAGGTGCTGCCGCTGCTCACGGCCCAGCGCGCTGTCGCCGAGAGCGTGGACAACACCCTGATGGAGCTCCCGGAGGAGTCCTTCTAGGCCGACCGCGGGCACGACGGCACCCGGGACGCTCGCGACACGCCGGTGACGTGCCGCCTGTCCGGGCGTGTCGGGAGCGGGTGGCGGGGTGGTTTCTGTCCGGGTATGCCAGGCTTTCCTCGGGCCGAACGGGTGGCGGCCGGTGTGTCGGCCGCTGTCCCGGGTACGACGACCCCGCGGCCGTCACCCGGCGGTTGCGCCGCTCGCCAGCCGCTCTCGCGCAGCACGCTGCGCACCCACACCTGGAGGAACCATGGGCATCGGGGTCAGCATCTTCCTCATTGCCGTCGGGGCCATCCTGGCCTTCGCCGTCAACACCAGCGTCTCCGGACTCGACATCGCCGTCGTCGGCTACATCCTCATGATCGTCGGGGTCATCGGCCTGATCATGACCGCCTTCATCTGGGGCCCGCGCCGGTCCGGCCGGAGCGACGTCGTCGAGGAGCGCCGGGTCTACGACGACCGCGTCTAGGCCCACTCCCGCCCACAGCCCGCCGACCGGCGACCCGCACCGCGGGCGCCGGTCGCGGCGCGTCAGGAGGTGACCGCATGCGCCGAGGACAGACCCGACGGACCGGTCCCCGCCCGCCCGGTCGCGGCTCCCTCGGTGTCGCCCTCGTCCTGATGGCCCTCGGCGGCGTCCTCGCCGTCGGCGTGCACCCTCCCGCCGTCGTCGAGGAGTACGTCGACCTGCTCGACCTGGGCCTGATCCTGGTCTGGTCCGGGATCCTGCTGCTCGTCATGCAGGTCGTCATGACCCGCCGATCTCGCTCGGCGCGTCGGCCCCGCCGATCGACGTGGGACGACCGCACCGACCAGTGGTACGAGCAGGACGTGCACCGCCCCGGGTACGCCGGCCAGACGCGCCGCCTGCCGACCGTGCGCAGCCGGGAGGATCGGTGAGCCCGCCCGGCCGGGCCGGACCCGGCCTCCTTCGACGGCTGTACGCCGACATGGGGGCGAGCAGCCCGGGACGCCGGGTGATGGCGACGGCCACCGCCCGGTAGCGGCCGTCAGCCGGCGAGGTGCAGCCGGAGCTCGGCCGGCGCGCCGTCGACGAGCCGGACCGGGACGCCCCAGTCCTGCTGGTGCACGTGGCACGCGGGGAACTCGACGTCCGCCGAGTCGTCGCAGGAGGCTGCCATCGCCGCAACGTGCAGCACGCCGTCGCCCACGTGTGCGTCCAGCTCGAGCCGTCGGGTGAGGCCCTCGCCGCGGCCCTCCCCCTCCCGGACCAGCCCGGGCGGTGTCGAGGACACGACCAGACGGGTGGCCGGGCCGTAGCGCTCGTCCAGCTTCTGCCCCGCCGGCGGCAGGAACACCACCTCGAGGTCGAGGGCACCCGGCGCCACTTCCGTGACCGGACGGTGGGTGCGCCGGGCGGCGCCGTCGACCAGCAGCGCCTCGTCGGGGAGCCGCACCCGGGTCAGCCGGTGGGCAGCCGACTCGACCACCACGAGGACAGCGTCGTCGCCCTCGACCAGGACCGCGTCGCTCGGCTCCGCGAGGCCGGTGATCAGCGTCGTCACCTGCCCCGTAGCCGGGTCGTACCGGCGTACCGCGCCGTTGTAGGTGTCGCTGACCGCGACCGAGCCGTCGGGGAGCACGGTGACGCCGAGCGGGTGCTGCAGCAGCGCCTCTTCCGCCGCGCCGTCGACGTGGCCGAAGTCGAACAGCCCGGTGCCGACCACGGTCCCGACGCCGGCTTCGCCGGAGCCCGCCCCGGCGTCGACGTAGCGCAGGGACGAGGTCTCCGCGTCGGCCAGCCACAGCCGGCGCCCGTCCGCGGCGAGGCCTGAGGGCTGGGCGAACCAGGCGTCGGCGGCGGGACCGTCGAGGAGGCCCTCGTTGGCGGTCCCGGCCCAGACCGACAGCGCCGGCGTGACAGGGTCGAACCGCCAGAGCTGGTGGATGCCCGCCATGGCCACCACGACCTCGTGCAGACCGGGGGACCAGGCGAGGTCCCAGGGGGAGGACATCGGGGTCGCGGGGTCGGACTCCAGCGGTGCCGGGTCACCCTGCATCCACTGCGCCCCGGTGCCCGCGACCGTCGTGACGACGCCGTCGGCGAGCCGGAGACCGCGCAGGGCGTGGTTGACCGTGTCGGCGACCACGACGTCGTAGCCGACCCAGCCGCGCACCTCGTCGGGCAGCAGGACCATCCCCTGCGGCTCACCGAAGCGCGCGACGTCGGGGCCGCCGTCGAGCAGACCGCGCTCGCCCGTGCCGATCCGACGCAGGACCGTCTCGCCGTCCGCGGCCAGCTCGACCAGCGAGTTGTGGCCCGAGTCGCTCACCAGCAGCGTCCCGCCGGGCAGCCGGACCACCTTCCCCGGGAAGCGCAGCACCGTCGAGGCCGGCGGTGGCGCGACGTACGGGCCGTCGCCGCGGTGCAGCGTGCCTTTCGCCTCGTGCTCGCGCACCAGATCGCCCACCAGCGCGTCGAGGGCGTGGCCGTGCCCCTCGCCGGAGTGCTGCGCGACGACGTAGCCCTCCGGGTCCACGACGACGAGGGTCGGCCAGGCCTTCACGGCGTACTGCTGCCAGGTCGCCAGCTCCGGGTCGTCCAGCACGGGGTGACGGACGGCGTAGCGCTCCACCGCCGCGGCCAGGGCGGCCGGGTCGGCCTCGTGCTCGAACTTCGGCGAGTGCACGCCGACGGTCACCAGCACGTCGGCGTACCGCTGCTCGAGCGGCCGCAGCTCGTCGAGCACGTGCAGGCAGTTCACGCAGCAGAAGGTCCAGAAGTCGAGCAGCACGATCTTGCCGCGCAGCTCGCCGAGGGACAGGTCCCGTCCGCCCGTGTTCAGCCAGGTCCGGCCGGTGAGCGCGGGCGCGCGAACCCGGCCGCGCCGCAGTGGTGTCGAGGTCACGCAGGACATTCTCGGCCACCGGGCCACCAGCCCACCGGGCCGACGCCGGGCGTGCGGGTCGCCATCGGGTCGACACTCGACTCACAGGTGACTTGACCGGTACAGATCCGTGAATTACTGTATCGGTACAGAACACGCCCGAGCTGAAGGAAAGCCGCCATGACCACCCTGCCCCTCGCCTCGATCCTCGTCGTTCGTCAGATCGCCGAGCGTGAGCTCACCAGCGCTCTCCCGCACGCCCCGGTTGTGCCGCACCGGTCGCCGGCCGCGCGCACGCGCGGGCCGCTGCGCCGCACCCGCGTCGCCACCGCGACAGTCCTGCACCGGGCCGCCAGCCGGATCTCGCCGGCCTGACCGCAGCGCGCACGCTGCTGCCTAGGCTGGACCGGGACGGGCGAGGAAGGGACGGGCGTGGGCCGGGTCACGCTGCAGACTGTCGCCGACAAGGTCGGCGTCAGCCGGATGACGGTGTCCAACGCCTTCTCCCGGCCGGACCAGCTGTCCGAGGGGCTGCGGGCCACGATCCTCGCCGCCGCCGACGAGCTCGGGTACTGCGGTCCCGACCCGGCGGCCCGGGCCCTGGCCAGGGGCGACGCCGGGTCGGTGGGGGTCCTGATGACCTCCTCGCTGAGCTACGCGTTCACCGACGAGGTGGCCACCGGCTTCCTCGGCGCCGTCACGGACGAGCTGGCGCCGAGCGGCCTGGCACTGAGCCTGGTCCCCACCTCGGTGAGCGGGCCACGGGTAGCAGCCCGCGACGTGCCGATGGACGGCGCGCTGGTCTACTCCTGCCTCGGAGACTCGGCCGCTCTCGACTGGCTCGTCCGGCGCCGGATCCCGCTCGTGTACGTCGACCAGGACCCCGTCCCCGACGTCCCCAGCGTCAACGTCGACGACCGCGGCGGCGCCCGGTCGGCGGCCCAGCACCTGATCGACCTGGGGCACCGACGGGTCGGGATCGTCACCGCTGAGCGGACCGGACCGCACAACGTCCTTGTCGCGCCGGACTCCGACACCGAGCACCACGTGTCCCGGCAGCGGATGCTCGGATGGACCGACGCCCTCTCCGCCGCCGGGGTCGAGCCGCTGGTGATCCGTCAGGCGCTGTCGCCCGACGACGGTGCCTACGGCGCGGCGACCCTGCTGCTGGAGCGGGACGACCGGCCGACGGCGATCCTGTGCTTCTCCGACGTGATGGCGCAGTGGGTGGTGCGGGCGGCGGAGGACCTCGGCCTCGCTGTGCCCGACGACCTGTCGGTGGTCGGCTTCGACGACAGCCCGCTGGCCGCCCGCATGCGCCCGGCACTCACCACGGTCCGCCAGGACGTCGCCGGCAAGGGCCGCGAGGCCGCCGCGGCGCTGGTGGACGCCATCGCCCGGGCCCAGGACGGCCGGGCACCGCACCCGCGGCACCTGCTGCTGCCGACCGAGCTGGTGGTACGGGCGAGCACCGGCCCGGTACCCGCCGAGGTGGGGAGGTCCGCCGTCACGACCCCGTGACGGCGGCAATCGCTACAGCTTGCTGAGCTTGGTGTAGGGCGCGAGCACCCTGAGCGGCCGGTCGTTGAAGTTCACGACGACCGCGTCGGCCTGGACCTCGACGACCCTGCCCATGCCCTGCTTGTCGTGGGTGACCCGGTCACCCACCTCGAAGGTCTCGACGACCGGCGGGGCCGGGTCGCGGAAGGGGCTGCCGGCTGGACGGGGGCGCGGATTCTGGGGAGGCGTCATCAACCCCAGTATGCGCGCCCTCAGCCGCCGACGGCTATGGCCGCGCGACGTTCGAGCTCCTCGAGGTCCACGACCCGCGTCGCCGAGGCCGCCAGGGCCGAGCTCAGGGCCTTGCGTCCGGGGCTGAGCACGACAAGCGGCCCGCACTCGGCCAGCTCGGCGAAGATGCCGTCGTTGCTCACCACCAGCGCCTGCGCATCGGGCAGGTCCAGCGTGTCCACCGACTCGAGCAGGGCCACGTCGGCGAGGTCGCTCCCGGCCGGGACGGTCACGGCATCGCCGACGAACTCGGCCAGGTGCGGACGGGCCCGACGCACCGCGCCCTCCTGGCCCGCCAGCACGACGTGGTCGGCCTGCCTGGCCAGCGCCACCACGGCTCCCATCCGGGCCGCCCACCGGGCCGGCCCGGCCCGCAGGTTGTCGAGGTCGACCAGCAGGATGCGCGGCGCGTCGTGCTCGACCCACAGCGGCTCGGCCAGCACCCGCTGGGCCAGCGCACCGTCGTCGGCCACCACCGCGGTCGCGGTGACGCCGCGCCGACCGCTCGGGAACCACTCGTACTCGTCCCACTCGCCCGGCCCGTCTCCCAGTCCCATGCCGCCATGGTCGCAGCCCGGCGCCCGCTCGTGGGCCGCGTGCTCAGCCGACCGTGCCGCCGTCCACTCCCAGGGCGAGCTCCTCGAGCACCGCGCGGAAGACGGCGAACCTCTCCGGGCCCACTGCCCGGGCCCACTGCCGCTCGAGCCGCCGGAACCGCAGGGTGAGAGCGTGCACCACCCGGTCGCCGGACGGCGATCGCCGCACCACGCGCACCCGCCGGTCGTCCGCCCCGGCCTCGGTCGTGAGGTAGCCCTGTCGCTCCAGCTCGGTGACAAGCTGCCCACAGGCCTGCTTGGTCATGGCAAGCGGCTGCGCCAGCTCGGTGACGCTGAGCCCGCCACGCGGCACCTGTGAGAGCAGCCGGAACTGCGACGTGCGCAGGCCGTGCCAGTCCTCGCCGGACAGCGCGGTGCGCACCTGGCCGAGCAGCCAGCCGGCCAGCATCGGCACGTGCAGCTCGAGGTCGTCGTGGACGACGGGCCGCCATTCGTCCTTGACGCGTGTCATAAAAGAAGTTTACCTTACTGGTGTTAAGAAGGTAGCCTTACCGTCTGCAGGGGGCCGGGGATGTCTGACCGCACAGTCCTCGGCGCAGCCGATCTGGACGACGGTCGGTTGGCCGCGATGGTGGCGCAACAGCTCGGCGTCAACCGGGTGGAGCTGCTCACGTCGGTCGCCGAGATCTCGCCGTACGACCTCGAGGCGCTGACGACCGCCGGTCGGTACCGGGTGCACGGCACCGCCCGGCACGACCGGACCGAGTCGCCGTATGCCTTCTTCGTCAAGGTCGTGCAGTCGTGGTCGCGCTCGCCCATCTTCGCGATGGTGCCGGAGGACATGCGCGAGGCGGCGCTCGCTGCGATGCCGTGGCAGCGGGAGCCACAGGTCTACGCCTCCGACCTCGGTGAGCGGCTACCGGCCGGGCTGTCGATGCCCCGCGCCTACGCCGTCGTCGAGCTGGACGAGCTGTCGGCCGCCGTGTGGCTGGAGGTCGTGGACGTCGACCCGGTGCGCTGGGACCTCACGCGGTTCGCACGCGCCGCGCACCTGCTGGGTCGGCTCGCGGCCAGCGAGCGCGTGTCGCCGCTCGGTGCGATCGGCGAGGTCCCGGACGTCGCGCGGATGTACTACGGCAGCCGCTTCCGGGGCCAGGTGCTGCCGGCGCTGCACGACGACGATCTCTGGGCGCACCCGCTGATGGCCGCCGCGTTCGACCGGCAGCTGCGCGACGACATGCGGGCCGCTGCCGACGACATGCTGGTGCGGATCCCGGAGCTGGACGCTGTGCCCGTGCTGACCTCGCACGGCGACGCGTGCACCCGGAACCTGCTGGTCCGGCGCGGCGCCGACGACGGCTTCGTCCTCATCGACTTCGGCTTCTGGGGCCGCTGTCCGGCCGGCTTCGACCTCACCCAGCTGCTGGTCGGCGAGGTGCAGCTGGGTGAGCGAGCTGCTGGCGAGCTCCCGGCTCTGGAGGAGGCCTGCCTGCCGGCCTACGTCGAGGGGCTCGCGGCCGAAGGCGTCGAGATCGACCTCGACGTGGTGCGAAGGGCGCACGCGCTGATGATGCTGCTGTTCACCGGGCTGTCCGCGATCCCGTTCGAGCTGCTCGAGGGGGCTCCCACGGAGGAGAAGGTCCGGGTCGCCCGGGAGCGGGCCGCGGCAGCGCGCTTCATGCTCGACCTGGCCGACACGACCGCCCCGGTCTGAGGCGGGGCGTCAGAGGCGACGGTCGGCGAGCACCGGGAAGCTCGACCGGGTGCGGGCCACCAGCTCGTCGTCGAGGTCCACGACGAGCACCTCCTCGCCGTCACCCGCCTCCGCGAGCACCTCGCCCCACGGGTCGACCACCGCGGACCGGCCGCCCATCGCCACCCCCGCGTGGCTGCCGCCGGTGTTACAGGCGATCACGTACGACTGGTTCTCCACCGCCCGGGCCCTGGCCAGCAGCCGCCAGTGCTCGACCCGCTTCGCCGGCCACGCCGCGGGCATGACGACGACCTCGGCGCCGGCGTCGAGGAGCTGTCGGAACATCTCCGGGAACCGGAGGTCGTAGCAGGTCGCCAGGCCGAGCCGGCCGTGCACGACCGGGCCGTCGCCGGGCGTCATGAGCTTGGGCTCGCCCTCGCCGAAGCCGAACAGGTGCACCTTGCGGTAGGTCGCGAGCAGGTCGCCGGTCGGACCGAGCAGCACCGAGGTGTTGAAGAGGCGGCCGGTCCCGTCACGTTCCACGAAGGACCCCATGTGCACCGTCGCCCCGAGGGCTCGGGTCGCGGACCGCAGTGCCGTGACCACGGGCCCGTCCATCGGCTCGGCCGTGTCCTCCCAGCGGTCGTAGGCGAAGCCGCCGTTCGGCCACAGCTCGGGCAGCACGACGAGATCGGCTCCCGCCTGGGCGCGCACGAGGCCTGCCACCCGGGCGGTGCGCTCCGGAGTTGTCTCGCCGTCGCCGTAGGACAGCTGGAGGACGTGAGTGCGCACGGGGCTAGCCTCGCACGGGTGACGGCGCCGGTGCAGTCCCTGCTCGATGCGTACGACCACGCCCTGCGCGCCTTCCTCGACATGGCCGCGACGGTCAGCGGGGAGCAGTGGGACCTGCCGACCGACTGCCCCGGCTGGACCGTCCGGCACCAGGTCGCACACGTCCTGGCCTTGGAGCTGCAGCTTGCGGGCGGTCCGCTGCCGCCGCGACTGCCCGTCTATCCGGCGCACGTCCGCAACCCGGTCGGGGAGCACACCGAGGACGGCATCGCGGCCCTGGACGACCTGTCACCCGCCGAGCTTGTCGTCCGGCTCCGCGCCGCGGCGGAGGCGCACCTCGCCCAGCTTCGCGCCGGCGACCTGGGAGCCGACGCGACTGTCACCGGGATCATGGGGACCGACGTTCCGCTCGAGCGGTTCCTGCCGATCCGGGTCTTCGATGTCTGGACGCACGAGCAGGACGTACGCCGCGCGGTCGGTGCCGAGGAGACGGCCGACGGGCCCGCGGCCGAGGTGTCCAGGGATCAGGTGCAGGGGGCGCTGCCCTACCTGGTCGGCAAGCAGGCGAGTGCGCCGGTCGGGTCCTCGGTCGCGTTCGACGCACCAGGGCCGCTCGGCGGCCGGACCACCGTGACCGTCGGCGACGACGGCCGCGCGACAGCCACCCACGGGGTCGCCCAGGGCGCGACCGTGACGCTGCGGATGACCGACACGACCCTGATGCGACTGGCCTGCGGTCGCCTGGCGCCCGCCGACGCCGACGTCGATGTCGTGGGCGACCGGGTCCTCGCCCGGCGGGTCCTCACCGTGCTGGCCGTCGCGCCGTAGCCGCAGGGATCGGCCGGCCCCATCGGAGGGCCGGCCCAACGCATGCCCCACAGGGGGATAAACGGCGGCTAACGCCCTTGTTCCGGCCGTCGCAGCACCCGAGGTTGAGTGCGTCCCGCCCCCGGAAGACCTGGAGTCCCCCCATGAGACGTTCCCGCCGCATCGCCCTCACCGTTGCCGCCGCCACCGGGCTGCTCGGCGGCGCCGGTGCTGCCGTCGCGGGGATCACGTCCCCGTCCGCCGGCGCCGACCCGTCCACCGACTCCGCCCCTGTTGCCGCTGTCAGCTCGGCGGGATCGGACGACACGCTGGCGGCGTACGTCGAGGACATGTCCGACCGGTCCGGTCGCCTCGCCGAGCGGGTGGCCGCGGCCCAGGCCCGGCTCGCCCAGGCCCAGGCGGAGCACGCCGCGCAGGTCGCCGCCCTGCAGGCCCGCAACGCCAGCGCGACCGCCGCCGTCACCGGCGACGACGGCGACGACGAGGCCGACGACGATGCGGACGACGTGTCCGACGACGACGCCGACGACGACGACGCCACGGACGAGGCCGACGACGCCACCGAGCAGGGCGACGACGACGCCACCGAGCAGGGCGACGACGGCGACCACCACGGCCACGACGGGTCCGGCGACCACGGCGACGACGACGGATCGGAGGACCACGGCGATGACTGACCGCCGGGGCTCCGCCGCCGGCTGGCGGACGGCCGCAGCCGTCGCGCCGGTCGCGGCGGCGGCCCTGGCTGTGGCCACCGGCTGGGCCGTGCAGCACCCGCCGGCCAGCGCGGCCGCTGCGGATCCCTCCCCCGCAGCGGCCGCGTCACCGCCGAGCGCTCCCGCCGCCCCGGCCGCCGCCCAGGCGGTGCTGGACCAGCGGGCCCAGAGCCTGCACCGCACGGTCACCCGGCTCGAGCGGCGCCTGACCCGGCTCCGGGCCCTGACCGAGCAGGTGCGCCAGGCGCCACTCCCGGTCGCCGGCACCGTGCTGGCAACCGGAGCTGGAGCCGGCTCGACCGCGTCCCGGAGCAGCTCGACGGGCTCGACGGGCTCGACGGCCTCGACGGGCTCGACGGCCTCGACGGGCTCGGCGGGCTCGGCGGGCTCGGCCAAGGTCGCGGCACCGCCTCCGGTGGCGGCCGCGCCGGCCCCCGCCCCCGCCCCCGCCACCCACACGGCCACCGGCGCGTCATGACAGTCCCGGTGACCGCGACGACCACCGTGCTCCGGCCTGACGGCGAGGAGAGCCGCGTGTTCCGGTCGATGGCCACCGAGGTGACGTTGCGGGTGCTGGACCCGGTCCCGGCCGTGGCTGCGGCGCTGCGCCGGGCGGTGACGGTGATCGAGGACGTTGCGTCGACCTGCACCCGGTTCGACCCGACCAGCCCGTTGATGCGGGTCAATGCCGACCCGCGGCGCTGGCACGAGGTGCCCCGGACGCTCTTCGACGCCCTGCTCGAGGCCGCCGCCGCGTACGAGGCCACTGACGGGCTGTTCGACCCGCGGGTGCTGGACACCCTGCGGGCCTGGGGGTACGACAGGTCGCTGGCGTTCGACTCCGGGGACACCTCGGTCCCCTCCGGACCGGCGGCCCGACCGGAAGCCCCCGGCCGGCGACGCTGGCGGCCCCGCTTCGACGCCGACCGCTGCGCGGTCCGGCTCGGCCCTGCACCGGTCGACCTGGGCGGCATCGGCAAAGGCCTCGCGGTCCGGTGGGCTGCCGCGGCCCTCGCCGGCGCCGGCCGGTCCGTCCTGGTGGACGCGGGGGGCGACCTGCACGCCGCGGGCGCCGGACCGGAGGGCAACGGCTGGCTTGTCGCTGTCGAGGACCCGCGCGGCGGTGCTGACCCGGTCGCGGTCCTGCGGCTGGAGGACCAGGCTTGCGCCACCTCGTCCGTGCGAAGGCGCCGTTGGTCGGTCGGCGGGGAGCCGGTGCACCACCTCGTCGATCCGCGCAGCGGCCGGCCCGGTGGCTCCGGACTGCTCGCCGTCACGGTGGTCGGCACCGACCCCGCAACGTGCGAGATCTGGAGCAAGGCGCTCTTCCTCCAGGGCCGCGGCCGGGTCCGCAGTGTGGCCGACGAGCACGGGGTCGCCGCGCTGCTCGTCGACGACGACGGCGTCGTCGGCCTCAGCCGGGCCATCCGCCCGTACGTCGCCTGGCAGGCCCCCCGGTGAGCCTGCGCTCGCCGGCCCGGCGCGCCGACGTCGACCGCCCCGGTCCCGGCCGCCGAGCCGCGACCCTGGTCGCCGTCGTCCTCGGCTGCGCGGCCAGTGCCGCGGTGACCGGCTGGCTCGTCGGGCGCACCGCCGGGGCGGTGGCCGGTGACCGGAACGCCCCGTGGATCATCGGCCGGGCCGGTGGCATCGCCGCCTACCTGCTGCTCGTCCTGCTCGTCGCCACCGGCCTGGTCCTGTCCCACCCGGCCCGGGCCCGGCTGCGGCGGCCCTCGTCCACGACCAGGATCCGGCTGCACGTCAGCCTGGCGGTGTTCACCCTGGCCCTGACCGTGCTGCACGTCGTCGTCCTGGCGACCGACAGCTACGCCGGAGTCGGCTGGCGGGGCACCTTCGTGCCGATGGGCTCGACGTACCGTCCGGGACCGGTCACCCTCGGCGTGATCGGGTTGTACGCCGGAGCGCTGGCCGGGCTCACCGCAGCGCTGTCGGGTCGCCGCCTCGTGTCACGGGTGTGGTGGCCGATACACAAGGTTGCGGCCGTCTCGCTCGCCCTGGTCTGGGCGCACGGTGTGCTCACGGGCGTCGACTCGGGCAGCCTGCTCTGGCTCTACCTGGGCACCGGCGGCGCGCTGGTGGCGCTGGCCCTCTGGCGCTACGTCGCGCGCACCCCCGCCGACCGGGTCGACGAGCTGGCCGGCTCGGCCACGGTGACCCTCCGGCACGGGCTGCGGACCCTGCCCGAGCACGGGCGCCGGGCCGGATGACGAGCACGCCGACCGAACGCCGCAGCGAGTGGACCGGGAGCCGGGTCGCGCCCGCGACCCGGCTGCTGCCGGAGCCGGTCGCGGTCCCGCTCGCCGGCCCCGGCGCCGGGATCGTCGCGCAGGACCTCCACCGGCACCTGGCCGAGCTGGGGCCCCGCGGCAGCGCGACCGGCTCCGGTGAGGACCTGCTCGCCGCTGTCGACGAGGTCGCGCTCACCGGCCGGGGCGGGGGTCACTTCCCGGCCGCGCGCAAGTGGCGCACGGTACGAGAGACAGCGCGCCGTACCGGCCGCACACCCCTGGTTGTCGCGAACGCCGCCGAGGGCGAGCCGGCCAGCGCCAAGGACCAGGTGCTGCTGGCCACCCGGCCGCACCTCGTCCTCGACGGCCTCGCCGACACGGCGGCCGCGGTGGGCGCGGCGGAGACGGTGCTGTGGCTGCACGCGGAGGCGCACGCGCTGCACCGGGCAGTCCGCCGGGCCCTCGCCGAACGTCGCTCGGCCGGCGTCATGGAGCGGGTGCGCGTCGTGTCGGCGCCGGCGCACTACCTCGCCGGGGAGTCCAGCGCGCTCGTGCAGGCCCTGTCCGGCGGCCCGGCCCTGCCGACGACCCGGCGGGTACCCTCAGCCGTCGCCGGCGTGGACGGGCGGCCGACGCTGGTGCACAACGTCGAGACGCTGGCCCGGACCGCGCTGCTCGGCCGCACCGGAGCGGACGGCCACCGCGCCACATCGCTGGTCACCGTCGTGACAGGCCGGTGGCGGACCGCCCTCGAGGTCGATGCGGAAGCCTCCCTGCGGGCGGCGATCCTGCTCGGGGGCTGGCCTCTGGGCAGCGAACCGCAGGCCGTGCTCGTCGGCGGGTACGGCGGCGCCTGGCTGCCGTGGGATGCCGCCGCCGATCTCGCGCTGGGCACCGACGGCCTCGCGGCGGCCGGCGCCTCCCTGGGCGCCGGCGTTCTCGCGCCGCTCCCGGCCGGCGCCTGCGGGGTCGCCGAGACGGCCCGGCTCACGGCGTACCTCGCGGCGAGCAGCGCCCGGCAGTGCGGGCCGTGCGTGTTCGGGCTGGCCGAGCTGGCCGACGTGCTCGGCCGGCTGGCCGGCGGCACGGGTCGCCGTCGTGACGTCGAGCGGCTACGAGGATGGGCCGGCGAGATCGACGGCCGTGGCGCGTGCCACCACCCCGACGGCGCCGTGCGCATGGTCCGCTCGGCCCTGGCGACCTTCGCAGCGGACGTCGAGGCGCACCGCCGCCACCGGCCCTGCCGCGGCGCCCGGGCCGCGGCCCTGCTCCCGGTGCCGGACCTGCCGTGACGGGCCCGGTGCCCGCCTCCGGCTACGAGGACCCGCGGACCACGGTCGCCGGTCCCCTGCTGCGCGTCGACCCGATCGCCTGCGACGGGGTCGGCATGTGCGCGCACCTCGCGCCCGACCTGGTCCGGCTGGACTCGTGGGGCTACCCGCGGGTGCCGGACCGGCCGCTGCACGACGGTGAGCAGGCCGCAGCCGGCAAGGCGGTGGCGGGCTGCCCGCGGCGCGCCCTCGAGATCCGCTGACCCCCCACACTTCGTCCGTGGACCACGACTGAACCGGCCGGGCGGTGGCGGCTACCAGAGCAGAGCGGTCGCGGGATCCTCGAGGACTCGGGCGACGTCGGCGAGGAACATCGAGCCGAGCCGGCCGTCGACCAGCCGGTGGTCGAACGACAGCGCCAGCTGGGTCAGCTGGCGCACCGCCAGCTGACCCTCGTGCACCCACGGCATCGGCCGGACCTGGCCGAAGCAGAGGATCGCCGACTCGCCCGGGTTGAGGATCGGCGTCCCGGCGTCGACGCCGAACACCCCGACGTTCGTGATGGTCATCGTCCCACCGGCCATGTCGGCCGGCTGGGTACGCCCGGCCCGCGCCGTGTCCACCAGCGACGCGAGCGCCTCCGCCAGCTCGCGCAGCGACATCCGGTCGGCGTCCTTGATGTTCGGCACGACCAAACCCCGCGGCGTCGCCGCGGCGATGCCGAGGTTCACGTAGTGCTTGACCACGATCTCCTGCGCGGCTTCGTCCCAGGACGCGTTGATCTCGGGGTTGCGCCGTGCGGCCAGCAGCATCGCCTTCATCAGGACCAGCAGCGGGCTGACCCGGACGTCCCGGAACTCCTTGTCCAGCTTGAGCTTCTCGACCAGCTCCATCGTGCGCGTGACGTCGACCGTCACCCACTCCGTGACGTGCGGGGCGGTGAAGGCCGAGGACACCATCGCCTGTGCCGTCATCTTGCGGACGCCCTTGACGGGCACCCGGCTCTCGCGCTGCCCGGGTGCCGGGGCGGACGATGGCGCGCGCCCGGCCGGGTCAACGGCTCCACCGGCAGCCGCCTGCTCGACGTCGGACCGGGTGATGACACCGCCGTCACCGGTCGGGCTCACGGTCGCCAGGTCGACGCCGAGGTCCTTGGCCAGCTTGCGGACCGGCGGCTTGGCCAGCACGTGCACCGAACCGCCGCGGTCAGCCGCGCCGCCAGGCCGGACAGTGTGCGCCGGCGGGGCCTCCGGAGCCTCCTCGACTGTCGGCTCCTGCACGGGTGTCGGTGCTGTCATCATCGACGTCTGCACGGCCTGCTGCGCCGTCGCCGCGGACGCGTTGGACGGCGTCGCACCCTTGCGCGGCCGGCGCACCGCGGCGGTGGTCCGCGGCCCGTAGCCGACGAGCACCGACGTCCGGCCACCCGGCGCCGGCCCGCCGATCAGGCCCGGCTCGACCGCCCCCTCCTCGGGCGGCGTCGCGACCTCCGACTCGTCGGGCACCTTCGGGGCCATGTCGTCGCGCGGCGGCGCCGCCGGTGCCGCCGCTGCACCGCCGGACCCGTCGTCCACGCTGATGATCGGGGTACCGACGTCGACAGTCGTGCCCTCGGGCACGAGCAGCTCGGCCACCGTCCCGGCGAACGGCGACGGCAGCTCGACGAGAGACTTGGCCGTCTCGATCTCGACGACGATCTCGTTCACCTTCACGGTGTCGCCGGGCTTGACCTTCCACGACACGATCTCTGCCTCGGTGAGGCCCTCGCCGACGTCGGGGAGCTTGAACTGCTTCATCTGTGGCTGACTCCTAGTGCGGGGGTATGTCGAGTGCCATGCCCTAGTACGCGAGCGAACGGTCGACGGCGTCGAGGATCCGGTCCAGGTCGGGCAGGTAGTCCTCCTCGATCCGGCTCGGGGGGTAGGGCGTGTCGAAGCCGCCGACCCGCATCACCGGCGCCTCGAGCGAGTAGAAGCACTGCTCGGTCACCCGGGCCGCGACCTCCGACCCCATGCCGAGGAACACCGGCGCCTCGTGCACCACGACAAGCCGGCCGGTCTTCTCCACCGAACCGCGCACGGTGCCCATGTCCAGCGGCGACAGGGACCGGAGGTCGACGACCTCGATCGAGGTGCCTTCCTCGGCTGCGGCGGTGGCAGCGTCCAGGGCTGTCTTCACCATCGGGCCGTACGTCGCGACGGTGATGTCGGTCCCCTCGCGCGCGACCCGGGCCGCGTGCAACGACAGGGCGTCGTCGAGCGAGAGCGAGTCGTCGAGCTCGGCCTTCTCCCAGTAGCGCCGCTTCGGCTCGTAGAGGATGATCGGGTCGTCGGAGAGGATCGCCTGCTGCACCATGAAGTAGGCGTCGACCGGGTTGGAGCAGCACACCACCTTGAGACCGGCGGTGTGGGCGAAGTAGGCCTCGTTGGACTCGCTGTGGTGCTCGACCGCGCCGATGCCGCCGCCGACCGGGATCCGGACGACGACGGGCAGCGACACCTTCCCCAACGCTCGGGCGCGCATCTTCGCCAGCTGGCTGACGATCTGGTCGAACGCCGGGTAGACGAAGCCGTCGAACTGGATCTCGCAGACCGGCCGGTAGCCGCGCAGCGCCAGCCCGATCGCGGTGCCGATGATGCCGGACTCGGCCAGCGGCGTGTCGATGACCCGGTCCTCACCGAAGTCCTTCTGCAGACCGTCGGTGACCCGGAAGACGCCGCCGAGCTTGCCGACGTCCTCGCCCATGACGAGAACCTTCGGGTCAGCCTCCATCGCCTTGCGCAGGCCCATCGTGATGCCCTTGGCCAACGTGATCTGGCCCATCAGTGCGCACTCCCCTCGAAAGTGTCGAGGTAGGCGGCGAACTGCTCACGCTCCTCGTCGATCAGCGGGTGCGCCTCGGCGTACACGTTGTCGAAGACCGACAGCGGCTCGGGGTCCGGCATCTCCAGGCAGCCCTTGCGGATGTGCGCGGCGAGCTCGTCGGACTCGGTCTCCACGGCGTCGAAGAACTTCTGGTCGGCCGTGCCGGTGCGCACCAGGTATGCCTTGACGCGCTCGATCGGGTCCTTGAGCTTCCACGACTCCAGCTCGTCGGAGAGCCGGTAGCGGGTCGGGTCGTCGGACGTCGTGTGCGCGCCCATTCGATAGGTGTAGGCCTCGACCAGGGTCGGGCCGTTGCCCTCGCGGGCGTTCTGCAGCGCGGCCCTGGTGACCGCGAGCACCGCGAGCACGTCGTTGCCGTCGACCCGGATGCCGGGAAAGCCGAAGCCCATCGCCCGCTGGTAGAGCGGGATCCGGCTCTGCTTCTCGATCGGCTCGGAGATCGCCCACTGGTTGTTCTGGCAGAAGAACACGACCGGGGCGTTGAAGACGCTGGCGTAGATGAATGCCTCGTTGACGTCACCCTGGCTGGTGGCGCCGTCGCCGAAGTAGGCGATCACGGCGCTCTCGGCGCCGTCCTTCTGCATCCCCATCGCGTAGCCGGTCGCGTGCAGGGTCTGCGCGCCGATGACGATCGTGTAGAGGTGGAAGTTCTTCTCGTTCGGGTCCCAGCCGCCATGGTTCACGCCGCGGAAGAGGCCGAGCAGGTTCAGCGGGTCCACGCCCCGGCACCAGGCGACACCGTGCTCGCGGTAGGTCGGGAAGGCGTAGTCGTCCTCGCGCATCGCCCGGCCGGAGCCCACCTGGGCCGCCTCCTGGCCGAGCAGGCTGGCCCAGATGCCGAGCTCGCCCTGTCGCTGCAGCGCGGTGGCCTCGGCGTCGACCCGCCGGACCAGGACGAGGTCGCGGTAGAGCGCGCGCAGCTCCTCGGCAGACACGTCCACCGAGTACGTCGGGTGCTCGACGCGTTCCCCCTCGGGGGTGAGCAGCTGGACGAGCTCCGGCTCGCTCGAGCGCGGGGGCGGCATGGCGACGCCCACGGCGGCCTTCACGTCGGTCCGGTCGGCGCTGTCGGTCACGGGCACTCCTCGGGCGACCCGGCCACGCGCTCCGTGGGATCGCCACGACTCGCGGCCGGAAGGGTTGTCCGGGCACGGGTGGGGCCGGTGGGCCCGTCGCCGTACCCGGTGCTGACGATGCGATGACGTCGGTCTTCAAGGTGCATCGCGCTCACAACGTGAGACGACGAGGACAACGTACCCGCGACGGGCACGCGGCCACGACTCGGGGAGCCGGAGGACGGAGCCCGCCGCGCCGTCAGTCGCGGTCGCGATCCGAGCCGTCGTGCCTCTCGTCGCTGCGGTCGCTGCGGTCGCTGCGGTCGTCGCCACGGCCCCGGCGGTCGCCGCGCCCGCTGTCGTCATCGCTGCTGGGGGTCCGATCCCGACCCCGTCGCTGCCCGGCCGACTCCGTCACTGGCCCCGGCGCCGGCGTCGGCGCGGCCGTCACGACAGGCGAGTAGGGCACCGGGACGTCCGCCGCGTCCCGGCCGCGACCTCGGCGGTCGTTCCGCCCGCGCCGGTCGGACTTCGAGTCGTCTCTCGAGGCGTCGCGGCGGTGGGACCGCTCGTCCGCCGTCGGCGCCGTCGACGGGACATCCGCGGGCGGGCAGGAGGCGCGCGGGTCGCGCGTCGCCTTCGTCCGGCTCCGTGCGTCGGCGTGCCGCTGCGTGCGGTCGGTCCGGGAGGCCGGGGCCACGGTTGCCTCGCGGGCGTCGTCCCGGTCGTCGTCGACCCTCGCCGCGGCACGCTGCCGTACGTCGGGCTTCGCGCGCGACTCGGTGCGTTCGCGGGCACGGCCTCGCTGCCGGTCGTCCTCGTCGGAGTCGTCGCTGCGCGAGCGGCGCCGGTCCGAGCCGACCGACCCCGTCGTCGGTGGCGTCGGTGCCGTCGCCGGCGGCGTGACCGCGGTCAGCACCGGCCCGGTGACAGGCGGCGTCGGCAGCTGCACCACAGGCACCACGGGCACCGCGGGCGGGACCGGCGCTGCCGGCGCCGGAGCGGCAGGCGTGGGGGTGGCCTGCGGGGACTGCGGGGCCACCGGGGTGGCGCCGGAACCCGCGAGCCGACGGTCCTGGCCGCCGGAGCCCCCGACGAGGACCACGGCCGGGCGCACCTGCCCATCGCCACCAGGACCACCCTCGCCACCGGCGCGACCCCGGCCACTCCCGGTGGCTGTGCCGGTGCCCGTTCCGGTGACGGGTCTCGGGGTGAGCACGATGACGCCAGGAGGCGCGACGGCGCCGGACCGGACGCGCGGCACCGGCGGCGGCCCGGCCGCCTCGCGCAGGTCCCCCGCGGTGACAAGGCCCAGCGTGGCGAGCGACCCGGCACTGAGAAGCGCCAGGACGACGGTGGCGGCCCCGGTCGTGCTCCCGGCGTCGCGGCCCGTGTCTGCGCCGGTGCGCGCAGTCGTGTCCCTGGTCATGTCCTCGTGCACGAGCTCTCTGCTGGTGGAGTGCTGGTGGTCTGCTGGCGGTCGAACACCTGTCGCGTCGCACACACGTGGTGACGACACCGCCACCCTATGTGGCAGACCGGCTCCTGTGCGCACCCGTTCCGGTGATTTCGGTCAGGCGCAGGTCACGGCCTGGCCATGCCTGGACCACGTGGCTCGACCACGACAGGACCGACGTAGGCTCACGGTCATGACGGCTCGCTCCGCCGCGGCCCCGGGCCCGGTCGCGGTGTGGGCTGCGCTGGGCACCGTATATCTGGTCTGGGGCTCCACCTACCTGGCGATCCGGGTCGTTGTCGACACGGTGCCGCCGCTCCTGGCGATGGGCAGCCGGTTCCTCCTGGCGGGCCTGCTGCTGGCTACCTTCCTGCTCGCCCGCCGCGGCGCCGGCGCGCTGCGGGTCGGCCGCCGGGAGCTGCGTGGTGCCGGCGTCGTCGGCCTGCTGCTGCTGCTCGGCGGCAACGGTGGCGTCGCGCTGGCCGAGCAGACCGTCCCGTCCGGCATCGCCGCCCTGCTCATCGCCGCCACCCCGCTGTGGCTGGTCGTGCTGCGCACGGTGGCCCGAGACCGTGTTGCCGGGATGACCCTGCTCGGCACCGCCGTCGGCTTCGCCGGCATCGCCGTGCTGGTGCTGCCCGGCGGGCTCACGTCCCCGGACGGGTCCCCGGTCCACGCCTGGGGGCTCGCGGTCCTGGTGGCCGCCGCCGCCAGCTGGGCTCTCGGCTCGTTCCTCAGCAGCCGGATCCCGATGCCCCGCGACGCCTTCGTCGCCACGACCTGGGAGATGCTCGCCGGCGGTTCGGCGATGCTGCTGGCCGGGGCCGCCACCGGCGAGCTCGCCGACCTCGACCTGCAGGCGGTCTCCGGCGCCGCCTGGGCGTGGCTGGTCTACCTGGTGCTGGTCGGGTCGCTCGTCGCGTTCTCGGCCTACGTGTGGCTGCTCGGGAACGCCCCCATCTCGCTCACCGCCACCTACGCCTACGTCAACCCGATGGTCGCGGTCGCGCTCGGCGCGATCGTCCTCGACGAGCGGGTCACTGCTGCCGTCCTCGCCGGCGGTGCGGTGGTGGTCGCCGGGGTCGGGCTCGTCGTGACGTCCGAGCGCCCGCGTCGCTCGACAAGGCCCCAGCCGCAGCCGGTTGGCGGCGGCGCCGAGGTGGTAGACCTCCGGTCGTGACCCCGCGCCGGCTCGCCCCGTGACAGCCCTCGTGCTCGGTCCGCTGCTCCGGCACGTCGGCGAGTCCGACGCGACGATCTGGGTCGAGACCGACTCCCCGTGCACGGTCGAGATCCTGGGCCGGAGGGAGCGCACCTGGTCGGTGGCCGGGCACCACTACGCACTTGTCGTGGTCGACGGGCTGGCGACGGGCAGCCGGACGCCGTACGAGGTGGCGCTCGACGGCAAGCGGGTCTGGCCACCGGCGGACGCGGACCAGCCGCCGTCGCGGATCCGGACCCAGGACCCGGAGACCCCGTTCCGCTTCGTCTTCGGGTCCTGCCGGTACGCCACTCCCGCCGCGGTCGAAGGCGACAGCCACTTCGAGCCCGACGCGCTGGACACGTACGCGCAACGGCTGGCCCGGCTGCCGGACGACCGGTGGCCGGACGCGCTGGTGATGCTCGGCGACCAGGTCTACGCCGACGAGACGTCGGACGCGATCCGGGCGCGGATCCGGGCCCGGCGCGACGTGACCGTCGAGCCGTACGAGCAGATCAAGGACTACGAGGAGTACACCTGGCTCTACGAGGAGAGCTGGACCGACCCGCACGTGCGGTGGCTGCTGTCGACGATCCCGTCGTCGATGATCTTCGACGACCACGACGTCTCGGACGACTGGAACACCTCGGCCGCGTGGCGCCGGGACATGCAGCGGACCTCGTGGTGGCAGGAGCGGATCGTGGGTGCGCTGTCGTCGTACTGGGTCTACCAGCACCTCGGCAACCTCTCCCCGGCCGGCCTCGCCGACGACGAGCTGTACCAGCGGGTCCGCGGACACGACGGGGACTGCGAGCAGATGTTGCGCGAGTTCGCCACGGCGGCCGACAAGGAGGCCGACGGGCAGAAGGGCGCGCGCTGGTCCTACCGGCGAGACTTCGGCGACGTCCGGCTGCTCGTCATCGACTCACGGTGCGGCCGCATCCTCGACGACGACCGGCGCTCGATGGTGTCCGAGCCCGAGTTCCGGTGGATCGAGGAGCAGGTCGAGGGCGACTACGACCACCTGCTCATCGGCACCTCTCTGCCCTGGTTGCTAGCCCGCGCGCTGCACGACGTCGAGGCGTGGAACGAGGTGCTCGCTGCCGGCGCACGCGGCCCGCGCGTGGCCCGCTGGGCGGAGACGATGCGCCGGGCTGCGGACCTGGAGCACTGGGCCGCGTTCCGGCAGTCGTTCGACCGGCTCGCGGACCTGCTCGCCACGGTCGGCCGCGGTGACCGCGCGGGAGCCGGAGGAAGGGCGCCGGGTTCGATCAGCGTCCTGTCCGGCGACGTGCACCACGCCTACGCGGCGAAGGCGAAGTTCGACGAGGACGTTGCCTCGCCCGTCTACCAGCTCACCTGTTCTCCCGTGCACAACTACGTCCCTGCGCTGATGAAGGTCGCCTTCCGGATCTCGTGGTCGAGGGCCGCGGAGCGGTTCACCAGGTTCCTGCTGAGCACGGTCGCCAACGTCCCCTCGCAGCCGTTGACGTGGGACCGGGTCGCCGGGCCGTTCTACGGCAACGAGATCGCGACCCTGCTTCTCGACGGGCGGACCGCGCGGCTGGTCATCGAGCAGGCCGGCCGTGACCGGGCCGGGACCGCCCGGCTCACGCCGGTCCTCGACCTGCCCCTGTCGTGACCGACGACCTCCGCGAGCCGGACGTCATCGACCGGCTGCGTGCCGCCGGCTGCGTCTTCGCCGAGGAGGAGGCCGGCCTGCTGCTGGCCGCTGCCAGGGGACCGGAGCTGGAGGCGATGGTGCGCAGGCGGGCCTTGGGCGAGCCGCTGGAGCAGGTGCTGGGCTGGGCCGAGTTCTGCGGGTTGCGGGTGGCCGTCGCGCCCGGGGTGTTCGTGCCACGGCGGCGCAGCGAGCTGCTCGTCCGGGAGGCGGCCGCGCTGGCCCGGCCGGACCGCGTGGTCGTGGACCTGTGCTGCGGCTGCGGCGCCGTGGGACTCGCGGTCGCGGCCGCGGTCCCCGGTGTCGAGCTGCACGCGGCCGACATCGACCCCGGGGCCGTCCGGTGCGCCGAGGGCAACCTCGCACCGGTCGCCGGCCGGGTGCACACGGGCGACCTCGACGGGGCGCTGCCGGCGAGCCTGCGCGGCCGGGTGCACCTGGTGACCGCCAACGCGCCGTACGTCCCCACCGCCGAGATCGCGCTCATGCCGGCCGAGGCGCGCGACCACGAACCCGTCGTCGCCCTGGACGGCGGCACCGACGGGCTCGACGTGGCCCGGCGGATCATGGCCCTTGCGCCCGCCTGGCTCGCCCCCGGCGGCCACGCCCTGGTCGAGACCAGCGGCCGGCAGGCGCCGGCGCTGGCCGCCGCCGCCGCCGCGGCGGGGCTGGTACCCCGGGTGGCGAGCGACGCCGACCTGGGCGGCACCGTGGTCGTCGGCCGGCTCTCTCCCCTGTCCCCTCGGTGAGAGGCGATCAGCCCGGACGCACCACTCGGGGGACCGATTGACAGACTTCTTTCGAAGGATTACTTTCGAAAGATGTCCAGCGATTCTGCCCGGGTACCGACGGGAGCCGGACCCGAGCCGGGGCCGCGCAACCTCGACGGGGACGCGGCCGCGATGCGGGCGCTGGCGCACCCGACCCGGCTCCGGCTGCTGGAGGAGCTGACCCTGCGCGGCCCGCTGACCGCGACCGAGGCGAGCAGGTACGTGGGGGAGTCGCCCTCGTCGTGCTCGTTCCACCTGCGGACCCTGGCGCGGTCCGGGTTCGTGGTCGAGGCCGAGGGCGGCACGGGCCGGCAGCGGCCGTGGCGCGCGGTCACGGTGGGCAACCGGTGGCGCACCGGCCCCGGTGTCGACCGCGGGACCCGTGCCGCAGGCGAGACCCTCGCGGCGCAGGTCCGGCGGCGCGACGAGGAGCTGCTCGCCGAGCACCTCGCCCGGCGCGAGGAGATCCCCGACGAGTGGGCCGAGGCGATCGTCCACTCCAACTTCGGTGGCTGGCTGACCCCCGACGAGCTGGCCGGGATCGGCGAGACGCTGCTCGCGGCCTGGGCGCCGTACCTGGCGCGGCTGCGCGACCCGTCGCTGCGGCCACCCGGCTCCCGGCTCGTGCACATGTTTGCGCACGGCTTCCCGCGCCCGGACCACCCCGGCACCGGTGGCGATGATGCGTGACCTGCTCCGGCACCGCGACTTCCGGCTGCTGCTCATCGGCCAGACCCTCTCGATGTTCGGCGACACCGCGATGCTCCTCACCCTCGGCATGTGGGCCAAGGACCTCACCGGCTCGAACGCCGTCGCCGGCAGCGTCTTCGCCGTCCTCGGCCTGCCGACCCTGGTGGCGCCGTTCGGCGGCATCGTCATCGACCGGTTCAAGCGTCGCCACGTCATGGTCACCGTGGACCTCGCGACCGCTGCTGCGCTGCTGCTGCTGCTGCTCGTGCACGACCGCGGGGACCTCTGGCTGATCTACCTCGTGGCCTTGCTGTACGGCGCCTCCCTGATCCTGTTCAGCTCGGCCCGGTCCGCCTTCCTGCACACGATGCTCGACGAGAGGCAGCTCGGACCGGCCAACGGCTCGCTGTCGACGGTGCGCGAGGCGCTTCGGCTTGTCGGTCCAGCGGCCGGCGCCGGCTTCTACGCATGGCTCGGCGGCGGCGCGACCGCGATGCTCGACGCCGCGACGTTCATGGTGTCGGCCGCCGTGCTGCTCGCCATCCGCACCCCGGAGGACAAGCCGGTCCACGAGGTGCACGAGCCGCTGCGGGTCCAGCTGACCGTGGGCATCCGGCACCTGTGGTCGACCCCGGTGCTGCGTGCTGGCGTCGTGGTGGTCGTCATGTGCATGCTCGCCCTGGGCCTGGCCGAGTCGGTGTTCTTCGCGGTCGTCGACGAGGGCCTGCACAAGCCGGTGACATTCCTTGGCCTGCTGCAGAGTGCCATGGGTGTCGGCGCAGTCGTGGGGGGCGTCGGCATCACCACACTGATCCCGCGTACCGGTGACTTGCGGCCGGTTCCCGTCGGCCTCGCGCTGATCGCCACCGGCTGCGCGATGCAAGTGGTGCCGTCGTCGCTCGTCGTGGCCGTCGGCATGGCACTGCTCGGTGCCGGCCTGCCGATCACGATCGTGTGCCTGACGACGATGCTGCAGCGACGCACCCCGGCAGCGATCCAGGGCCGGGTCTTCACGGCCTTCGAGATGGTGTCCGGCTTCCCACAGGTCGTGTCGATAGCGGTCGGTGCCGCACTTGTCGCTGTCGTCGACTTCCGCGTCCTGCTCACCGTGATGGCAGGCGGGATCGGCCTGTCGGCGCTCTACGCGCTGGTCCGGCTGAGCGAGCCCGCCGGCGCGACTGTCACCCCGGGGACCGCCGTCCTCGATGCCGACGCCGTGGCCGGTGCGCGCGTCGTCGCGAGTCGCGTCGGCGTACCGAACGACAAGCCGCGTCCCGATCACCCGTAGAGCCGGTCGTCACCGAGTACCGCGACCGCGCTAGCGCTCCGAGACGCGGCCGGCCTCGATGTGCAGGTGCCGGTCGGTGCGCACGTGTTCGAGCAGACGGCGGTCGTGCGAGACGAGCAGCAGCGTCCCGTCGTAGGTCGCCAGCGCCTCCTCGAGCTGCTCGATCGCGGGCAGGTCGAGGTGGTTGGTCGGCTCGTCGAGCACCAGCAGGTTGGCCCGCCGGGCCATGAGCAGCGCGAGGTCGGCCCGGGTCCGCTCACCCGGGGAGAGGGTGCCGGCCGCGCGCAGGACGTCGTCCGCACCGAGCCCGAACTTGGCGAGCAGTGTCCGGGCCTCCGCCGGCTCCTGATCGGTCATCGCCCGGAAGGCGTCGACCAGCCTCTCGTCGGTCCCGAACGTCCGACGCACCTGGTCGATCTCGCCGACGACGATGCTGCGACCGAGCCACGACCGGCCGGCGGCCACCGGTAGGCGACCGAGCAGCGCGGCAAGCAGGGTCGACTTGCCCGCGCCGTTGGGCCCGGTCACCGCGACCCGCTCGCCGCGCCGGATCGCGACGTCGACCGGCCCGAGGGTGAACTCGCCACGACGCACCACCGCTGCCGCGAGACCCGCGACCTCGTCCGGCCCACGGGTGGCCGGGTCCAGCGTCAGCCGCAGCTCCCACGGGTCGCGCGGGTCGTCGACCTCGTCGAGCCGGTCCAGCTGCCGAAGCACCTGTGCGGCCGCGGCACCGCGGGCCTGCGCTCCGGCGGCCCTGTGTGCTCGGATGTTCTTGTCCGGCTCGGCCGCGCGGGCGCGCGCGCTGGTGGCGCGGGCCTGGCCCTGACGGGACCACTCCTTCTCCCGGCGGGCTCGCTGGACCAACGAGGTGCGCCGTTCGTCGTACACCTCGAACGCCGACCTGGCCGCGGCGCGGGCTCGCTCGCGCTCCGCCAGGTAGGACGCGAACCCACCGCCGTACGACGTGGCGTGACGGCTGAACTCGTCGATCTCGAGCACGTCGGTCGACACCCGTTCGAGGAACACGCGGTCGTGCGACACCAGCACCAGGGCGCCGGAGCGCCGCTCGAGGTACGACTCCAGAACGGCGAGCCCGTCGACGTCGAGGTCGTTTGTCGGCTCGTCGAGCAGCAGCACGTCGACCTGGGTGAGCAGGACCGCAGCCAGCCCGCACCGGGCCAGCTGCCCGCCGGACAGGGACGCCATGTCGCGGTGGAGCAGGCTCGCACTCAGACCGAGCCGGGCCAGGACGTCGGCCGACCGGTCGTCGAGGTCGGCGCCGCCGAGCGAGAGCCACCGATCGAGTGCGCCGGCATAGGCGTCGTCGACCCCCGGCCCGCCGGTCGTGAGCGCGTCGGCGGCCGAGGTCATCTCGCGCTCGGCCGTCGCAACGCCGGTGCGCCGGGCCAGGTAGGTGCGCAGCGTCTCGTCCGGTTTCCGGTCGCGCTCCTGGTGCAGCAGCACGACGGTCGCGTCCGGCGGGGCCACCGTGACCGTCCCGGTCTCCGGCGACAGCTCGCCGGCGAGCAGCCCGAGCAGCGTCGACTTCCCGACGCCGTTGGGTCCCACCACCGCGAGCCGGCTGCCCGGCCCCACGGCCACGGTCACGTCGGAGAGCACGACGTGCGGCCCGCGCGAGAAGCCGGCCGCGCGCACCGCGACGCTGCCGTCATAGGTGCCGGACACGACGGTCGACCCTATGCGGCGCGGCCCGCCGGGGCGACCGAGTTCGCGGTCAGCGACCGACCCCTACCGCGGCAACCGCGGGTCAACCGAGGCGTGCAAGCCACGGTTGACCCGAGTTGATCACGCTTACGTGATCAACTCGGGGGGCGGTTTGGGAGGCGGGGGGGCGAGCGGTGCGAACGCTCAGTCGATGCGCACGACCCCGCGCGCGGTGCTGAAGTGCACCGCGACGAGCCCGGGGTCGTCGGCGTCGACCCAGTCGATCCGGAAGTCCGCCCGGGCCACCGGCTCCCCCAGCCAGTCGCCCACCTTGCGGGCGTCGCCGCAGATCTCCACCTGGGTGATGCCGGGACCCGGCGTGCCGTTGACGTCGGCCGCCGGGTGCAGCGCATCGTCGCCCTGCCACTGGACGAAGAACGGCAGGGCGGGGTCGTCCAGCAGGTCGAGCACGCCGATCTGGCGCCAGGTCAGCTCGACGCCGTCGGGCCGGCGCCGGTGGCCGTCCACCGCCGCGCGTCCGAGCCGCGACTCCACCGGTGCCAGGTCGTCGACGGCGAACACCCAGGCCAGCCACCCCCCGCCGGACTCGGTGCGCGCCTTCACGGCCTGACCGAAGGGCGCCTTGTCGGCCGCGGGATGGTCCAGCGCAGCGACGACCTCGAGGTAGACCCCGCCCGCCAACGGCAGCACGAAGTTGCGAGTGCCGAAGCGCGGGTGCAGACCACCGTCGTGGAAGCCCGCGCCGAGCGCCGCACCGAGCCGCTGCGCCGTGGCACCGAGTCCCTCGGGACCGGAGGCGTAGGACAGGTGGTCGAGTCGCACGGTTCCGACCTTCTCACTACCGACGCCGGGCCACGACATCGGGTCCGGCCGAGGTCGGTCAGCCCGTGACGAAGCCCTTGGCCACCTGGAGGAAGAGGTCGTTGGCCTCGCGCTCCCCGATGGTGACGCGGGCACCCTCGCCCGCGAACGGCCGCACCACGACACCGGCCGACTCGCACGCGGCGGCGAACTCGGCGGTCCGCGCGCCGAGCCGGAGCCAGACGAAGTTCGCTTGCGAGTCAGGCACCGAGGACCAGCCGCTCTCGCGCAACGCGGCCAGCACCCGGCTGCGCTCGACGACGAGCGCATCGACCCGCTCGAGCAGCTCGGCCTCCGCAGACAGGGACGCGGTGGCGGCGACCTGGGCCAGCCCGTTCACGCCGAAGGGCACCGCGGTCTTGCGCAGGGCGTCAGCGACCCGCTCGTGCGCCACCGCGTAGCCGACCCGTAGACCGGCCAGCCCGTAGGCCTTGGAGAAGGTACGCAGCACCGCGACGTTCGCGCGGCCGCGGTACATGTCGAGCGCGTCGGGCACGCCGGCGTCGCGGACGAACTCGCGGTAGGCCTCGTCGATGACGACGAGGACATCGCCAGGCACCGCGTCGAGGAAGGCCTCCAGCTCGGCCCGCCGGACCGCCGTCCCCGTCGGGTTGTTGGGGGAGCAGACCAGGACGAGCCGGGTCAGCGGCGTGACCGCCGCGAGCATCCCGTCGAGGTCGTGGTGCTCGTCCGCGGTGAGGGGCACGGTCACCGACCGGGCACCGGAGATCTGGACCACGATCGGGTACGCCTCGAAGGACCGCCAGGCGTAGACCACCTCGTCGCCCTCGGCGGCCGTCGCCTGCACCAGCTGCTGAAGCACGCCGACAGAGCCGGTGCCGGTTGCGACGTGTTCCGGCGGGACCTCGAAGCGCTCCGCGATCGCACGGGTCAGGTCGGCGGAGACCATGTCGGGGTAGCGGTTGAACGACTCCGAGGCCTGGCGCACCGTGTCGAGCACCGAGGGCAGCGGGGGATAGGGGTTCTCGTTCGACGACAGCTTGTACGCCGGCGCGCCGGCCGGCCCGGCCGCCGGCCGCCCCGGCTTGTACGTGGGGATGCCGTCCAGGGCGGCGCGCAGCCGCGGTCCTGCTGTCGGCGCCGTCGGTCGGCGGTCACTGCTCACGCGCCCACCCTAGGCGGCGCGCAGACCGTCGGCCGGCCGGAGTCGATCCCGGTCAGGCCCCGCGCGGCAGGGCCTCGAGGCACAGGGTCGGCTCGTCCCGGTAGCGCGCCACGAGCTCGGCGGTCGCCCGGTCCAGCCGCCGGTGCAGAGCCTCGCGGTAGGACGACAGGACGCTCTCGGCGGAGGCGAGCCGGACGAAGAGCTCGGCCCGCGTGTCCTGGTCGCCGGCGTCCACGCCGCTGGCCCAGAGGTCGGGCAGGTGCGGGAGGATCGGCATGCCGCCGTCCGGGTGCAGTGTGAGCATGACCTGACGGCCCTTGGTTCCGCGCTGCTCGGTGAGTGCGCGAAGCAGGGCGCTCCGGTCACCCGGCTTGTTGTCGGCCCGCAGCAGGTCCCGGCGCGCCTGGATCAACCGTCGCCAGTACGACGCCCGCAGCTCCTCGTCCAGCAGGGTGCGCCGGTAGCTGCGGAGCCGGACCAGCGACATGTGGGCGAGCTCCGGCGACCGCTGCGGCGTCTCCGGGAGCCGGCGGGCAGCCCGGGGCGTCACGCCGGCCGCCGGGGGCGGGGCGTCCGGTGCCGAGCGCTCCTGCTCGGGCAGTGCTGCCAATGTCACGACCTGTGCATCGTCGCGAACGGCGCCCGCCTTGATGCCTCTCACCCTCGCGGAGTAGGCCCTTCGCCCCGCGGCGACGGCAGGTGGCGGAACGGCTCGGGCGGGTAGTCGGCAAGCAGCGCGTGCCATCCGGCCGGGAGCGCGGTCGCCACCGCCGGGTCGTCCTGCACCAACCAGGCCAGGTGGCGCAGCCCGTGCTCCACCACCTGGCCGGTCGAGATCGCGGCCGGGGCGGTGGTGGCGTCACCGCGAGCCAGCGCGGCCCGGCCCACGGGCCGGGCCTCAGGACCTCCGTCGCGTGGGGCCACCACTGCGACGAAGCTGAGCAGGACGCCGCCACGGTCCCGGCGCCACGAGGTCGAGTGCACGACGTAGGGCTCACCCACGACCCGGGCCGTGGCCTCGGCAACGACGTCCATCGGGTCGTCGTCCGCTCCGATCTCGAGATACCAGGGCTGCGCGCCGCAGGGACCGGTCAGCTCGGGCTCGGACCCGCCGAGCCGCAGGACGAACACCTCGGCCTGGACCGGTCCCTCGACGTCCAGGCCGGGCGCCAGGGCGACCACGGGCTCAGCCGCCTGCCGGGCTGCTTGCCGGATCATCCAGCCCGTCGTCCGGGCCGTCGGCGGGCACGGCCATGGCCGACACCTGCTCGTCCGTGACCGACATGTTGTGCACGTCCTCGCCGTGCCTCCGGACGTCGGCCGTCACCTGCGCCAGGCTCCCCCGCGCCTCGAACGCGCCGCACGCGCACCGCACCAGCAGCTGCTCGGTCATCGCTCCTCCAGCTCCCGCCCTCGTCCGGTCCAGCATCCCCCCGCCGGGCTCAGGACTCCAGCCGGTCGCGCAACCGGTGCAGGTCGGCAGCGATGCTGGCGCGGACCTTGCGTTGCATGAGGGGGCGCAGCAGCCCGAAGAACCGGCCGGGGTTCCCGGTCGCACGGATCGAGACCTCGGTGCCCGCGTCGACGTCGGCCAGCTCGTAGCGCACCACCATGGGGAACGGCCGGTCCACCTGGAGGACGACAAGCCGATCCGGGTCGTGGTCGGTGACGACATAGCCGTAGTCGAAGGTCCGGCCGAGGAACCGGGCGGTACGGACGACAGTCGCACCTTCGACGAGTGGGCCGGGCCGATCCGGGCGGCTGGCCGTGATGCCGCCGGTCCACTCCAGGTCGTGCGCCGGGTCGAACATGTACGCCGCGACGTCCCGCCGCGGCCGGCGCACGAGCACACTCGGCCGGACGTCGACTGTCACCCGCAGCTCGCCTCTCCGACGCTCCCCGCGGTCACGTCGTCGCCGGGAAGAAGGGCTGCGGCTCCCCGCTGGCGAGGTAGCGGGCCAGCCGGTCGAGGATCAGCGCCCAGGTCTGCGCCGTGTGCCCGAGGTCGGTCTCGCCGTAGCCGTCCTCGAAACCGTGGTGGCGGAAGAGCACGCCGGTCCCGGACTCGGCCCTGGTTGCCGGACCCAGCTCCCACTCCCAGCTGGACCCGACCCAGAACGGGAACCCGGAGCGCACTGTCATGCGGACCAGCTTGCCCGGCTCGACCGTCACGTCGGTCTCCAGGTCGACCGGGGCGGCCTCGAAGCCGAACCGAGCGGTGTCGCCTCGGACCTCGCAGTCCACGGTCCAGAAGGCCCGCTGGCCGGCGGTGGTGGACAGGACCTCGGTGACCCTGGCGGGGTCCGCGGCGACGTCGACGGCGAGGGTGATAGTCCGGCTCATGACTGCTCCTTCGGCTCGGTTGATTGATTTAGTGTAATCTAAAATAGACTCCTGGCGTCAAGCCCGGACGGACGTGCTGCGGCACACTGCCGGTCGAGGAGAGGGAGGAACCCGTGGAACCGCTTCGGGTGCTGGCCGCCCCGCGCCGCATGCAGATCCTCCAGCTGGTGTGGGAGCGGGAGCTCGCTGCAGGCGAGATCGCCGGGGAGTTCGACGTGTCCTGGTCGGCGATCAGCCAGCACCTCACGGTGCTGCGCGACGCCGGCTTCGTCCTGGAGCGCCGGGTGGGCACGAGCCGCCGGTACCGCGCCGACAAGGCAGCGCTGGGGCCGCTTCGCGCCGTCGTCGAGCAGCACTGGCGCGACGGTCTCGACCGGATGAAGCAGCTGGCAGAGGCCGAGCAGCAGCGCACCGACGCCGGCCCCGAGTCCCGGCGCGCACCGGGCGGCCGGCCTGCCGGCGCACGACGAGCGGGTCCACGCCGGTGACCGGCGGCGAGGCGCTCGAGGTCAGCCTGCACGTCGCGGCGGACCCGGACGTGGTGTTCCCCTGGTTCACCGACCCGGAGCGCTACGTGCTGTGGATGGGCCGCAGCGCCCGGCTCGACGCCGTGCCCGGCGGCGAGTACCAGGTGCAGATGGCGGACGGGGTGGCCGCCCTCGGGGAGTTCCTCGAGGTCGACCCGCCGCACCGCCTGGTGTTCACCTGGGGCTGGACGGCCGGGCCGGACGTGCCCCCGGGATCGACGAGGGTCGAGGTGAGCCTGACCGCCGAAGGGGGCGGCACCCGGGTGCTGCTGCGCCACCACGATCTCCCGGACCTGCCGATGCGCGAGCACCACCGGCAGGGGTGGGAGATGTACCTCGGCAGGCTGGCCACCAGGCTGCTCGGGGGGGAGCCCGGGCCCGACCCGAACGGCTGAGGTGCGCTCCCGCCGCGCCGCCTGGGCCGAGGGTCAGGCCCGGGCCAGCACCTCGCCGTGCACGATCGTGAGCCAGCCGTCGGGATGCGCCCCCCACTCCCGCCAGGCGTCCGCGAGCCGGCGCAGGTCCCTGTCGGTGGCCAGCCCGAGGTCCAGGGCCTGCCCGGCGAAGTCCGACGAGGTGACCCGCGCGGCCCAGCTGCGTGACCACCAGTCCCGGTCGGCGGCCGACGCGAAGCACCACACCGAGGCACCGGCCTCGAGGTCGCTGAGCCCGGCTGCGCGACACCAGCCGATGAGTCGCCGGCCGGCGTCCGGCTCCGCGCCGTGGGACCGGGCGACCGCGTGGTAGACCGAGCGCCATTCCGCCAGGCCGGGCAGGTCCGGCCACCAGGTGAAGGCGCCGTAGTCGGCGTCCCGGACGGCGACCAGGCCGCCGGGTCGGGTCACGCGGCGCATCTCGACAAGCGCGGCGACCGGGTCGGTGAGGTGCTGCAGCACCTGGTGGGCGTGCGTCACGTCGAAGGAGCTGTCGGGCAGGTCGAGGGCGTAGACGTCGCCGACCCGCAGCTCGACTCCGGGCGCGGCGTGGCGGGCCTCGTGCAGGACCGTGGCCGAACGGTCGACCCCGACGACCCGGCCCGGCGCGACCCTGGTTGCGAGGTCGGCGGTGATGGTGGCCGGTCCGCAGCCGACGTCGAGCAGGTCCGTGCCCGGCCGCAGGTGCGGCAGCAGGTAGCCCGCAGAGTTCTCCGCGGTCCGCCAGCGGTGGGACTGCAGGACGCTCTCGTGGTGCCCGTGGATGTACACGTCCTCCGCCGGGCGTCCTGCGCCGCCGTCATCTCCCGCCGCGCGGCTACGTCGTGTCACGGCAGGACGCTAGTGGGCGGCTGCCGGCTCACCCGCCGCCGACTCACCCGGCCGGGTCGACGGGCCGACCCTTCGGCGTCGCGGGCGGGACGGGCTGCCCGGGACGCCCGGCCGCGGTCAGGCGCAGCGCGAGGCGAGCGGGCGGCGCACCTCGACGTCGGCGTCGACGGCGAGGGAGGCCAGGGCGCCGTGCGGCCCGAACACGAGCATCCGGCCGGAGAGGACCGCGGGCTGGGTGACGTCGCGCTCCGAGCTCCCGACGACGAAGCCGTCGTCGCGGTACGGGGTGCCGTGCAAGGCCCGCTGGGGTGGCAGGAAGTCGCCGGGACGCAGGTCGCGGGCGCTGACGACGAGCTCCGGCGCCGAGTCGACATTCGACCGGTCGGCGGCGGCCGGGTCCGGCCGGTGGCGCGGGGAGAGCTTGTCGTGCTGGTGCAGGCTGGTCATCGGTGGCGTCCTCGGACGATGGGTGGGTCAGGTCTCACTCTCGGGTTCCACTGTCCTGGATCGGCGTTGCCAGGCTGTTTCCGGACAGTGACGTCCGTCACGTGCCCGTGCGGCGGGCGGGCGACGTCGCCGCCGTCGGCCTCCGGTCAGCCCAACAGCGCGGTGTCAGGCTGGAAGAGGACCCAGGCGAACCAGAAGGTGTCGACGCGGCGGACCGGCGCCAGACGCGTCCCGGTCAGTGGTCCGGACTGCGCCGCCCCGAGGATCGACCAGGTCGACCCGGTCTGCCGGTCGACGAAGCCGGCCGCCGTGCGCCGGAACGTCAACGACCGCCCATCGGTGGTGGGCGCGAACGCCCCGGTCGCCCCGACATCGCGACCGTCGGCGACCTGGCCCGCGTCCAGAGCGGACGTGAGGCCGGGACGGCCGAACAGGACCACGGCCTCGCCGCCGACCACCAGCTCCCGGACGCCGTCGGCCTGCAGGCTTTCCGCGGTCACGGCAACCGCGTCGGGCCCGTCGCCGAGGCCGACCACGCGGGTCTTCGCCGGCAGCCTGTCGTCGGCGGAGACGTCGAGGAGGAACGGGTCGGTGCCCGGATCGTCGTACCCGACGTAGGGGTTGCGCCCGTAGTCACGGTCGTAGCCGGTGTCGCGGGTGAGGACCTGCCCCCGGGGGTGCGCCCTGCGCCACTCACCCCAGGGGACGGTCTGCACCGTGACGGGCGCCAGCTCGGTTCCCGTCAGGACGCCCGCCACCGCGCGGCCCTCGAGCTGGGGCCACAGGGACTCGGTCTGCCGGTCGAACATCACCAGGTCCGAGTTGTACAGGCGCCCCGACACGCCGAAGGTGAGGACCCGGTCCGCGGCCCGCCGGTCGAATGCGACAGCGGAGTTGCACAGCGGGCAGTACGTGACCGCGACGGGCGTGCCCCCGACGGTGTCGTTCACGATCTCGTGCCAGATGACGACCTGGACCGGGTAGGCACGCGCGACTCCACCGACCTCCACCGCCAGGACCGGCTCGTCACTGGTGAGGAAGTCCACCTCGTCGGCCGTCGTGAAGACCGGCCGGTCGATGGACGGGATCCCGTCCGGTGGCGGCCCGCCGCTGATGAGCCGGTCGACGTCGACGAGTGGCGCCGGCAGCTCCGGGTCGGCCGGGTCGTCGAGCGCCGACGGCACGTCCTCGACCGCTGAACCGGTGGCCTGCTCGGCCGGCACGCTCGCCCGGCCGCCGGTGGCCGGACCGGCCGAGTCGCCTGCAGAGCCGCAGCTCACGAGCACGAGCGCGAGCAACGGGAGCCATCCCCAGGCTCTCGTGGTGCTTCGCATGTCCGGGGAACCCGCGCAGGCACTGCGCTCCTTCCCCCCGGTGACGCGAGGACCGGCGCCATCCGGCTCCCCGGGCGCCGGCGGTTGACAGGCGCCCCGCGCGCCTTATGCAATCGTGTGCAGCGCAGGTTCCGATTCGCCCGGCCCGTCCCGAGGAGTGCCATGCCCACCCGCGTCACCAGCCGGTCCGAGGCACCGCCGGACGCCATCCGGCGCAAGGCCCTGACCGCCCACAACGACGCGTCCATGCGCACGGTCGTGGACATCGGTGAGCTGGGGACCGTCGTCCTGGACGAGCCGGTCGCCCACGGCGGTACCGGGACCGGACCCTCCCCGTTGCAGGCGGTGCTGGGCGCCCTGTGCGGCTGCGAGTCGGTGACGTTCCGCCGCACCGCCACCGAGATGGGCTTCGACTACGACTCGCTGGACTTCGAGGCCGCCTTCACGATCGACGTCCGGGGCCGGCAGGGGGACCGGAGCGTCCGCCCGCACTTCCGGACTGTTCGCGTCCGCGCCGTCGTCGCGACCGACGAGTCCGAGCAGCGGCTCCGTGCGGTGGTCGAGGAGACCGAGGCGCGCTGCCCGGTGCTGAACCTGCTGCGGGATGCGTCGGTCGACCTGCAGATGGAGTGGGTGCGCGACTCCGGCGACTGATCAGCGGGCGGCAGCCGGAGCGGGCGGTACGACGCTGACGGCGTCGGCCGGGATGTGCACGCCCACCCGGTCGCCGACCGGCACCGTGACCCCTGCGGGAGCAGTGACCATCAGCACGACGTCGGCCTGGTCCTCGGCCGCGCCGCCGCTGCGCCCCGGCCGGGGTGCGGCCGGGAGGGACACGGTGACCGCGGTGTGGGTGCCGCGGTACTCGGCGGCGAGGACGGTGCCCGTCACGGTGTTGCGGCCGGCACCCTCGGTCAGCCGCAGCACCTCGGGACGCGCCACCAGCAGACCCGCACCGTCCGGACCGTCCTGGCCCACGGTGACGGCGCCCACCGACGTCTCGAACTCGGTGCCGCACAGGGTCCCCGGCACCAGGTTCGTGGCGCCGAAGAAGCGGGCCGCGGCCGCGGTCACCGGCCGCTCGTAGAACGCTCGCGGAGGTCCCTGCTGCTCGAGCCTGCCACCGAGCATGAGCGCCACGCTGTCGGCGAGCTCGACCGCCTCGGCCTGGTCGTGGGTCACGAACAGGGTGGTGACAGACAGCGTGCGCTGCACCTCTCGGACGAGGCCGCGCATCTGCCCGCGCAGTGCGGCGTCCAGCGCCGAGAACGGCTCGTCCAGCAGCAGCACCCGTGGCTCGGTCACGAGCGCACGCGCCAGCGACACCCGCTGCTCCTGACCCCCCGAGAGCTGGTGCACCCGCCGGTCGCCGTACCCACTCAGCCCCACCATGGCCAGCATGTCCGCTACCCGACGCGCCCGCTCGCGCCGCGACACACGACGCATCCGCAGCCCGAAGCCGATGTTGTCGGCGACCGAGAGGTGAGGGAACAGGAGGGCCTTCTGGGTGACCATCGCCACCGGGCGTCGTTCCGGTGGCAAGCCGAGCACCGACAGGTCGTCGAAGCGCACGTCGCCGGCGTCCGGGTCGAGCAGGCCCGCCACCACGTTCAGTGTCGTGCTCTTCCCGCAGCCGCTCGGCCCCAGCAGCGCTGTCAGCGATCCGGCCGGGAGCCTCAGGGTCAGGTCCGCCACAGCGGGCGCGGAGGAGCCGGCGAAAGACTTGGTGAGACCGCTGAGCGTGAGGGCGGTCGCAGGGGGGGTCACAGTCGACCCAGACCGATGACGGGACCGCGCGAGTCCCGGCCGGGGACCAGGTCGCGGGCGAGGGCCGCCACGAGGAGCAGAGGCGGGACGACGAGCAGCAGCGCAACAGCCGCAGCCTCGGTGAGGTCAGAGCCACGGGCGTAGGCGAACAGCAGCAGCGGCAGCGTCTTGACCACCCCACCCCCGATGAGCAGCGTCAGCACGTACTCGCTCCAGGAGATGAGGAAGGCGAAGAACGCAGCGACGGCCAGGGCCGGCCGGAGGGCGGGCAAGGTCACGAAGGTCAGCGCCCGCCACGGCCCGGCGCCCAGCAGGCGCGCCTGGGACTCGTACCCCACGTCGTAGTTCGCGAAGGCGCCCGCCATGACCAGGGTGACGTACGGCACCGTGGGCACCAGCTGCACGAGGACGACGCCGGCCACCGTGTCGGCGAGGCCGTACCGCAGGAAGAACACCTGCGTCCCCAGCAGCGCCGCAAGGCCCGGCACGATCGCCGGGGCAAGCAGCAGGAACTGCACGAGTCGCCGTCCACGGAAGCGGTAGAGCCCGAGGGCGCGGCCGGCGGGGACCCCGACCAGCAGCGCGAGCGCCGTGACCGCGACCCCGATCACGATCGAGGTGGCCAGGCCGGCGAGCACGTCGGACTGCGGGTCCACCAGCAGGCGCAGCCCGCGGGCCGAGACGTCGTCCGGCAGCAGGGCGGGGTAGCGCCACGGCCCCGCCACCGCCCAGAGCAGCAACGGCACGAGTGGGAGCAGCGTCCCGGCGACGATCGCGGTCACCGCGAGCCCGCGCCTCATGGTGTCCTGCGGACGAGCCGGTCCATCGCCGCGATGTAGACGAGGACGAGCCCGGACACGACGACAGCGATCACGACAGCGATCGCCATCGCCACCGGCCGGGCGTCCAGGTCGACGTCCTGCTGGTACTGCAGCGCCACCACGGAAAGCGGCGCCGGGAAGGGACGTCCCAGCAACAGCGGCACCTCGTAGCTGCCGACAGTGAAGGCGAACACGAGAACCGAGGTTGCCGCCACGGCCGGCGAGATCAGTGGCAGCACGACGTGGCGGAACCGCTGCCAGCCGGTGGCGCCCAGTGTCCGGGCCGCGGTCTGGAGCTCGTCCACACCCCCGGCGAGGGCAGCGAGGGTCACCACCCCGACGAAGGGGGTCTCCTTCCACACGTACTCGGCGATGATGGCCCAGCCGAAGGCGTCCGCAGTGATCGCGGGGAAGTCGGCCGGCGCGCTCGTCAGACCGAGCGTGTGGGTGAGCCGGGACAGCAGCCCGCTCTGCGACAGCAGCAGCAGCATGGTCAGGCCGCCGACCAGGTGCGGGACCGGAAGGGTCGACGCGAACACGGCCCCCACGAGCCGCCGGGCCCGCCGCATCCGGTGCACGGCCAGCGCGCAGCCGACTCCGAGCACCGTGGAGAGGACGGTCGAGATGACGCCGATGCGTGCGGTGAGTGCGAAGGAGGCGCGCACCGCCGGGTCGTCCCACAGCCGCCGGTAGGCGTCGAGGTTCCAGGTCCACCCGTCGACGAACGGCAGGTACCCCAGCGACTGGGCCACGCCGAGCGAGAGTCCACCCACGAACAGCGTCAGCACCACGGCCAGGGCCGGGGACAGCAGCAGGACGATACGGACGGCCCGCGGCGGCCGGCGCAGGCTAGACCGTCGTGATCGACCCGCCGGCGGTGTGATGGTCTCGTCGACCCTCGGGTGGCTGGGGAGCCGGCGAGTCACGCGCGGCACCCGCTACTGCTGGAGGACACGGGACTTCCAGTCGGACTCGATCCGGGTGACGAAGGCCGCCGGCAGCTCGGGGACCGTGTTCGCCGTCAGCTCGCTGATCGGCAGCACCGACGGGCCGAGATCGACGGCGTCGAACGCGTCCCGTTGCGAAGGCTCCAGGGAGGCCAGGTCGATCGCCGGGTACGCACCGTTCGCCCTGTACAGCTCCAGCTGGGTGTCGGGGGACAGGAGCTCGTTCGCCACCACCATGGCCGCTGCCTTGTGCCGGGCGTTGTAGGGGATCGCGACGAAGCTGTTGTTGGCGATGTTGCCGACGCTGAGAACAGTCTCGCGGGTGCTGGCCGGGAACACCCCGTCGGCGACCTTCTGAGCGACCGCACCGGGTCCGTAGGTGAGGAACGCGTCGATCTCGCCGGAGCCGTAGAGCTTCTCCACGTCGTCCTGGCTGGCCGGGTAGGTGGCACCGCGGCGCCAGAGCGAGGGCTCGACGTCGTCGAGCTCTCGGTACAGACGGTCCGAGGCCGTCGTGAACGCCGGGTCGTCGACCGACGCGCCCAGCCCGTCCGGGCCACCGGCGGAGTCGTAGAGGAACGTGCGAACCGCCATGGACCCGGTGAAGTCCGGCGGCGCCGGGTAGGTGAAGCGGCCCGGGTTCGCCTCCGCCCACGCGAACAGCGTCATGACGGACTCGACGTCGGCGGGGTCGAGCGTCGCGCTGTCGTAGACCAGGGCGGAGTCGGCCTGCTGCCAGACCGACTCGCAGCCGTCCACCGGTACGCCGAAGTCGTTGCGCACCGCCGGGTCGGTGAAGTCGACGTGCTCGGAGTTGGGGAGATCCTGGACGTAGCCGCAGTGCCACAGTGCGGCCTGCTTGCCGGTCGAGAAGTTCTCACCGTTGACCCAGATCAGGTCGACGGCGCCGTTGTCGTCCCGACCGGCCTGCTTCTCGGCCAGCACCCTGTTCACGACGTCGACGGTGTCGGTGATCCTCACCTGGTTCACGGTGACACCCTGCCGACGGAGCCGGTCGGCGAGGTACCCGGTCACGAACGAGTTGAGGTTGTCGTCGCCGCCGTACATGTACCAGTTGACGGTCTGCCCCTCGGCCTCCTCGAGCACGGCCGACCAGTCGTCGGCGCTCGGGCTGGCCTGCGGGCGGGTGGTGGTCCCGCCGCCGCAGGCGGTGACTGCGGCGAGGACGCCCGCCACGACGGCGACGAGCCGGGCGCGGCGGTGGGGCGGCGCACTGAGCAGGGACACGGTGTCTCCGGGTTCGGGCGGTCAGTCGGTGCCGGTAGCGGCACGCGCCGGTACCGACCGCAGACGGGAGGACGGGCGCGACCGGGACGCGGGCGGATCCGTGCGGGCGACGCCCGGCGCGGCCAGGGGGTCGGCACCGAGCACGCGGACGCCGAAGGCGATCCGCTGCGCGGCGGTGAAGGCGACGGCAGCAGCGAACAACCAGGCGATCAGCTCGGCCCGCGCGGGCAGCAGGGTGAACAGGACGTACACGACGACGGTCTCGGTGCCTTCGGCCAGACCTCCGACGAACCGCAGCGAGCGCTCGTCGCCGTACTGCTGACGCCGTCGCTCCAGCAGCGAGGACACGGCGAGGAACGCGGTGCCCGACACGTAGTAGGCGCTGAGCAGGGCGACGCAGGCGAGGCGCGCTGACGGGACGGCTATCGCCACGCCGAGGACGAACCCGGTGTAGATGCTGAAGTCGGCGACGATGTCGAGGAAGCCGCCGCGCTCGGTCGGGCCGTGCACGCGGGCGACGGCACCGTCGAGCCCGTCGAGGAGCCGGTTGCCGAGCCACAGCGCCAGGGCTGCCGGCCACATCCCAACGGCAGCGGCGACGCAGGCCGCGACGCCGAGCAGCCAGCCAGCGGCTGTGACAGCACCGGGGCGCACCCCCGCCGCAGCAAGCCGGACGGCGAGCCGGTCGAGCAGCGGCGCCGTTGCCGCACGCATCCTGACGTCAAGCATCCGGCCACCCCGTCGCCACGGCGCCGGGCGCTGCCGCGCCGGTGAGGGCACGGCTGCCACCGGTGCGGGTGCGGATCTCGGTCAGTGGCAGCAGGGTCCGCAGGGCCTCGTTCTCGAGCGGATCGAGCACGGCGTGCTGGACGCAAGCGGGGACCAGGCCCCCGGTCTCGGGGTGGGCCATCGCGTAGTGGCAGGCCGTCAGCCGCTCCTGCACGGACCTGAGGTGGGGGTCGGCACTGGTCTCACCACGTTTCATCATCTCCCACGCGGGATCCACGTCCTCGGCATCCATGAACTGGTGCATCACGAAGGACACCGGGCGCACCTGACGGTGGCGGAGCAGCGCACGCAGGCCGACCCTGCGGACCGCCCGGGCCGCCCAGCCGAGCGCCATCGGTGCCGTCCCGGGGTGGCGAACGAGCACACGGACGATCTGGGCCGTCAGCAGCCCCGGCGGCGTGCCACCGAACATGACGTGGCCGAAGCGGTCGAGGAAGGCGTCGCGGGCAGCGAGGTCGCGCTTGTCGTCGCCGTCGATGAACGGGTGCCACGTGTCGCCGACGTAGAAGCCGTAGGCGGTCCGGTTGCACCGCACGTCGCCGTTCTCGAAGACGCGGTAGTCGAGCTTGCTGCCGACCCCCTTCTCCATCTCGCCCCACACCGAGTCGGGAGTCGCGTCCCGGTAGCGCTCGTGCCATCGACGGTCGTCACCGAGGAAGGCGGCGGGCTGGAAGGACAACATGCCGAAGCCCATCCCGGAACCGTCGCGCACCACGTCGGAGACCTGGTCGAGGTTGGCCGGGGTCACGGTCATGTTGTGGGCGAGAAAGGATTTCACTCCGTGCTCGCGGCTCAGTCGCGCGAACATCTCGGTGAAGCGCCGACGGTACGGCGAGAGCGAGAGCTCGTCTGGCGGCCGGTTGATGCCGCGCCGGCCGAACATGAACATGTCGAAGTGGCCGGCGAACGACAGCCTGTCGAACCGGCGACTCCCGTCCGGTCCTAGCGCAAGCCGCTCGAGGTACTCGTAGTCGAAGTCGCCGTGGCTCATGCTCATCGGCTCGCGGCCGTTCTCGCGCATCACCGACAGGGTCTCGGCGTGGTCCTCGGGGGAGAGCAACGTGACCTCGCCACCGATCAGCTGTGCATGGGCGTACGGCCCCCGATGCTGCCGGAGGAGCCGCATCTGCTCGCGGACCTCACGCACCGTGTGCGCACCGTCGACCCGGACCCGGTTGGCATCGCGGGAGTGGTAGCACGGGGTGCACGCCAGGTTGCACTTCGGGAAGACGCCGTGAGTGCCCTCGCAGCCGACCGCCTTGCGGCCCAGCACCTGGCCGGGCGTCTTCACCACGTCCGGCAGCCCCGCCCAGCGGGCGGCCAGCGCCGCGGTGAAGTCCGGGTCGCCGTCCCGTACGAGCCGGGCCAACTCACGTGCTCGGGCGAGCAGTGCCACTGGCTGTCGTCCTCTCGGTGCCTCCCCGCCGTGCGGGCGGGGCTGTCAGGTACGGATTCGCAGCCGGGGCAGGACCGGGTTGGTCGCCTGCGAGGGGTCGTGGTGCGCCCGGTCCCCGGTTCGACCGTCGGTCGGGGAACCCGGACACCCACGGGCACCCTTCCCGGGCCGGTACCGGTTCAGACGCGGCCTCACCCACCGTCCCGTGCTTCGGCCGGTCGGGCCTGGCGGCCGTCGAGCTCGAAGAAGAACTGGGCCGCGGCGCTTCGTACGCCGGTGGACCAGGTCGGGTAGGCGTGCACGGTCTGCGCCAGGCGGCCGGTGAACGCGCCCACCCTCATGGCGAGCGCGACCTCGTGGATCATCTCCCCGGCCCGCTCGGCGACGATCGTGGCCCCGAGCAGCCGTCCGCCCGCCAGGTTGCGCGAGAGCAGCCGCGGGCCGGCGATGAGCGTGATGAAACCCTCGGTGCGCCCAGCGGCGATGGCCCGGTCGACCGCGCTCATCGGCAGGTGCGCCACCCGCCCGCCGTGCTCGGCCGCATCCGCCTCGCTCATGCCCACCCGGGCGACCTCGGGACGGGTGAACGTGACCCACGGGACCGCGTCGGACCTGAACCGCAGTCGAAGCGGGAAGCGCAGCGCGTTGAGCGCCGCGGTGCGGCCCATCTCGTCGGCGGCGTGGGTGAACTGCAGGCCACCGTTGACGTCGCCCACCGCGTAGACCCGGCCTCCGTTCGCTCGCAGCCGCTCGTCGACCTTGATGTAGCCACGCTCGTCGACCTGCACCCCAGCGGCAGCCAGGTCCAGCCCGTCGGTGGCGGGACGCCGACCGACAGCGACAAGGAGCTGGGCACTGTCGACAGTCGACCCGTCGTCGAGCTCGACCCGGACCACACCGTCCGCCGGACGGCGTACTGCGGTGACCTTGGTCCCCAGGCAGACCTCCACCCCGTCGCGTGCCAGCGCCGCTCCGATGACGGCGCCGGCCTCGGGCTCCTCCTTGGCCAGCAGCCGGTCCATAGCCTCCACGACGGTGACCCTGGTGCCGAGCCGCGCGAATGCCTGCGCCAGCTCGCAGCCGATCGCACCACCACCGAGCACAGTCAACGAGTCCGGCCGGGTCCGGAGGTCCCAGACGGTGTCGTTGGTGAGGTGCTCGCTGTCACGCAGGCCGGGGATGTCCGGGACCATCGGGCCTGCACCCAGCGCAAGGATCATCCGCGGGGCGGTCAGGGCCCGGCCAGCGACGGTCACCGAGCCGGGCCCGGTCAGCTGGGCCCGTCCCTCGACGACGTCGACCCCCTCGCCGCGCAGCACGTCTGCCGTCTCGGTCGCCGCGATGCGCGCCACCGTGTCCCGTACCCGGCTCATCGCCTGGTCGAAGGGCACACCGTCGTCGGCGGCCTCGATCAGGGTCTTGGACGGGACGCAGCCCGTGAAGGTGCAGTCCCCCCCGACCGGGCCGTCCTGGACGAGCGCGACGCGCTTGTGCAGCCGTGCCGCGGTGCGGGCGGCGGCCATGCCGGCGGCACCGCCGCCGATGACAAGCAGGTCGTGGCTCATGGGACAGGAACCCTAGGCGCCCGCAGTGCCCTTCCCGCGGACGGCGGCCGGCGGGCAGGGCACTGGGGGCCGGTCACGGCCGCTCCGGTGAGCGGCCCAGGACCTGCTCGAGCCGGGGAGCCAGGGCCGGGCTCAACGGGGCCAGGGCGCGGACCCTGCGACGCAACGCGGCCCGTACCGCCAGCAGCGCGACCGCGTGCGCCGCGCAGTCGGGGCAGGCCCGGACGTGCCCGTGAGCCGCGGTGCTACGAGCCGGGCCCAGCTCGCCGTCGAGCAGAGCCTCGACGGAGAGCTCCCACCGACGGTGCAGGCCGCGACGCATGCGGGGGGAACCCCCACCGCGCCGGCTCCCTTCCGGCGATGATGGGCGCGACGGAATCCGGTCGACCGTCACCGGGTTCCCCTGGAGTGGCGGAAGCGGTGACAGACCTGGACGCCCTGCGTCGTGAGCGCTACCAGGAGCAGGTCCTGCCGGAGGTCGAGGTCCTCCTCAGGGTCGCCCTGTCGCTGACCCGGCACTCCGCCGACGCCGAGGACCTGGTGCAGGACACGCTGCTCCGCGCATGGCGCTCCCTCGACTCGTTCGACGGCCGCCACCCCCGGGCGTGGCTGCTCACCATCCTGCGCAACGCCCACATCAGCAGGAACCGGCGGCAACGCCCGGTGCTCATGGACGACCCCGATGTCACCTTGGAGCAGCACGCGGCCGAGGGCCCCGCGTCGGCATCGGCCGAGGACGTCGTCGTCGACCGCATGTTCGACGACGCGGTGGAGGCGTCCGTGCGCGACCTGCCGGACCGGTTCCGCGACACCTTGATGCTCGTCGACGTTCACGGCCTGACCTATGCCGAGGCCGCGCAGGTGCTCGAGGTCCCCGAGGGCACCGTGATGAGCCGGCTGCACCGGGCTCGCAAGCGCGTGCGCGCCAGCCTGGCCGGGTCCGGACTCGCCCCGAGGAGGCACCGATGACCGCTCACAACCAGCAGCCCGGGGAGATCCGGCCGCCGGTCCCGGCGCCGCCCTCGCACGACGGCCCGTGGGCGCGCTGGCGGGCGATGCGCGGCAGCCGGGACGTGGCCAGCTGCCGCCAGGTCGCCAAAGCCCTGCAGTCCTATCTGGACGGTGCCCTCGACGCCTCGAGCGCGCGGAGGGTCGCGCGGCACCTCGAGATGTGCCGTCGGTGCGGCCTGGAGGCCGAGACGTACGTCGCCATCAAGGCGGCGCTCGCCCGCGACGGCCGCGATGTCGACCCCGACGCGGTGGCACGCCTCCGGGAGTTCGGGGCCGGGCTGGCTGACAGCGCCCCCGACAGCGCGTAGGCATCGCCGGGCCGGGAAGGCCGGCCGCCGAAGCGCCTCGCCCTCCAGCAGTACGGTGATTGCCTGGCGGGGTGTGCACACCTGCTGCAGCGACCACCTGCCTGCCATACGTGGTCGATGGCGAGTGGGGAGGGCGGTTGTCTGGTCGCCAGGCGGATCCGCCGCCAGGACCGGGCCGGATGAGGCTCCGGCCCGAGCGGTACCGCTGGTCCGGCCGCGTCTACGACGCCGTCTCCCTCGAGCGGCAGCTCTACCGGAACCCGCGCAGGGCCGGGATCGACCTGCTCCGGCTAGGGGCCGGTCACGCGGTGCTCGACCTGGGCTGCGGCACCGGGTTGAACTTCCCCCTCCTTGCCGAGCAGGTCGGCCCGGACGGGGTGATCATCGGCGTCGACGCCAGCGCCGGCATGCTGGCGAGGGCCGACCGCAGAGCCGGGAGAGCGGACTGGCCCCGCGTGAGCCTGATGCACCTGGACGCCGCCGACCTGGACCCTGCGCAGGTCCTCGCGCTGACCGACGGCAGATCGGTCGACGCCGTGCTCTCGACGTACGCGCTGTCGATCATCGAGCGGTGGCGGCGGGCCTGGTCTGCTGCCGTCGAGGCAGCCCGCCCCGGAGCCCGCGCCGCGGTGGTCGACCTCGGCCTGCCCACGGGAGCGGCGTCCGTCCTGTCTCCCCTGGCCCGGCTCGCCTGTCTCGCCGGCGGCTCGGACCCGCACCGCGACCCGGGCGGGAGGCTGCTGGCCGACGCCACCGAGCGGGACCACCAGGTGTTCCTCGGCGGCCACGTCCGCGTCGATGCGGGCACCCTGACCCGCCCCGGCTGACCGGCACCCACCGCGGGCTCCCCGCCCGCAGGCTGGAGGTCAGGTACTGCTGAGGTCGTCGCAGGACTGCCGGTCGAACCGCTGCCGGGTCCAGAGCCGGGAGTTCCTGACCAGCACGTGCCCGTCGTCGAGAGCCGTGAGGTCGCTGCCGCGGAAGTCGACCTGGGTCACCTCGGCGTCCGCTCGGGAGGCGAGAGCGAGGACGATGTATCGACGATCGGGGGCGAAGGTGACCGCGCCGCCGGGCCTCCCGGCCGACCATCCGGCCGGCGGCCGGTCGACCGGGAGGCTGACCGTGCCGGCCTGAGGGTCGCGGGTCCGCCACGACGCCACCAGTGGGTTCGGCTGCTCCTGGGACAGTCCCGCCCGCGAGCCCACGACCTCGATCGTGTCCACGTCGTCAGTGCAGGCCCGCACCAGCACCACCGCGGTGCCGTCGGTGTCCACGGTCACGGCCGCCATCCCGACGATCTGCGCGGTGATCGCGTTGCCGCACCCGGCGAGCAGGGGCGCCAGCAGGAGCGGGAGGGCGAGGAGGTGGCGTCGGCTCATGTGGTCCAGCCTGGCGGCTCACCCGGGAACCACGCCTGAGCCGGCGTACTCAGGCTCGGCGGGTCTAGCTCTGGGCCATGTCGACGAAGCGGGAGTAGTGACCCTGGAAGGCGACGGTGATCGTCGCCGTCGGGCCGTTGCGGTGCTTGGCGACGATGAAGTCGGCCTCGCCCGCGCGCGGTGACTCGCGCTCGTAGAGCTCCTCGCGGTGCAGCAGCACCACCATGTCCGCGTCCTGCTCGATCGAGTTGTGCACGGCGATGCCGTCGGCGACGAAGTTGTGCCCGTTGAGCACGGTGGCGTCGAACACCTCCTGCTCCCCGACGCGCGTGATCGAGTCGACGGAGTCCCACAAGACGTCGTTGGTGGCTGTGACCTCCAGGTCCTCCTCGGCAAGCACCGCGGTCACCGCGCCGAGAACCTCGGGTCGGGTCGCGAGGGCACCGGTGCCGGCGTCCGGAGCCGTCATCAGCCGCTCGACCCGCTGCCAGACCGCCGCGCCCGGTGCGGCGCCCCGCTTGCGGGAGCGGGTCTCCGCCAGCACCCGGCGCAGCATCCGGGCGGCCGCCTCACCGGGGAAGCCGATCTCCTGCAGGAAGCGGCGCTGGTCGTCGACCTCGCCGATGCGCACGGTGAGCCCCTTGCTGACGACGGAGATCCCGAAACGCAGCAGCAACCGTGAGACGTCCCGGACGTCCGCGTCCGTCTCGCACCGTAGCCACAGGGTGCCCGAGCCGTCGGGCTCGCTGTCGATGCCGCCGTGCTGGCGCCACAGACCCCACAGGGCGCTGGCGATGGTGGTCTTGGGTGACCGGAAGACGTGCCGGCTCAACGGGAAGCTCGCGGGGACCTGTGCCGCGTCCTCGACCGGACCCGTGGGCGCCGGCACGTGCCGGGGGACGGCGAGCCGGGTGCCCACCTCCACCTCGCCGAGCGGGCGCCACCCGTCGTAGGTGAGGAACGGATGGTTGGCGGTCGCCCGCACGACCTTGCCCGAGGCGAGGCGCAGCTCGAACACCTCGCGGCGCCCGGTCGAGAAGACGTGGGTCATCACGCGCGGCACGTAGCGGAGCGAGTCGTCGAGCGACCACACCGGCACGTCGCGGGCGCCCTCGGCGAAGAGCTCGCCGATCGTCACCTCCGCGCCGGTGTCGGCACGCAGGACCCGCGTCGCCGCCGGCAGGCAGCCTGACTCGCGCAGGTCGGACATCTGCGGCTTCTTGTCCGTGCGCTGCTCGGAGCCGCGGTTGAGCTGCGAGATCGCGATGACCGGCACCTCGAGCTCCTTGGCGAGAAGCTTGATGGCTCGGGAGAACTCCGAGACCTCCTGCTGGCGGCTCTCGACCCGCTTGCCGCTGGACATCAGCTGCAGGTAGTCGATGATCACCAGCTTGAGGTCGTTGCGCTGCTTGAGCCGCCGGCACTTGGCCCGGATCTCCATCATCGACATGTTCGGCGAGTCGTCGATGAACAGCGGGGCGTTGGACACCTCACCCATCCGCCGGGCTAGCCGGGTCCAGTCGTCATCGGTCAGCCGGCCGGTGCGCATGTGGTGCAGCGGGACCCGCGCCTCGGCCGACAGGAGTCGCATGGTGATCTCGTTGCGGCTCATCTCCAGCGAGAAGATGCAGGTCGCCATGTTGTTCTTGATCGCGGCCGAGCGCGCCACGTCGAGTCCCAGGGTCGACTTGCCGACCGCCGGGCGGGCGGCGAGGACGATCATCTGGCCGGCGTGCAGGCCGTTGGTCAGCTCGTCGAAGTCGGCGAAGCCGGTCGGGACGCCGACCATCTCGCCGCCGCGGGAGCCGATGGCCTCGATCTCGTCGAGGGTGCCCTCCATGATCGCCGAGAGCGGGAGGTAGTCCTCCGAGGTGCGCCGGTCGGTGACGTTGTAGACCTCGACCTGGGCGGCGTCGACGATGTCGTCGGAGTCGCCGTCGCCGGCGTAGCCCATCTGCACGATCTTGGTGCCGGCCTCGATGAGACGCCGGAGGACGGCAGTCTCGCGGACGATCTTCGCGTAGTAGCCGGCGTTGGCCGCCGTGGGCACGGACTGCAGCAGGGTGTGCAGGTACGGCGCGCCGCCGACCCGGCCGAGCTCGCCGCGCTTCTGCAGCTCGGCCGACACCGTGACCGCGTCGGCGGGCTCGCCCCGGCCGTAGAGGTCCAGGACGGCCTCGTAGACCAGCTCGTGCGCCGGGCGGTAGAAGTCGTGGCCGCGGACCACCTCGACCACGTCGGCGATCGCGTCCTTGGACAGCAGCATGCCGCCGAGCACCGACTGCTCCGCGGCGAGGTCCTGCGGCGGCGTGCGGATCAGCTCGCCGGCCGTGGGCGCGCTGGGGAACTCCGCGATGCTCACGCCCTCACCCCTCCTCGCACCCGACGACGTGCCTGCGCCCCATCCACCCAGGGACCCTGGACACAACCTCTCGCAGGACGCGGTGACGCTATGGCCCATCCGGGCAGCCGACGAATCGAGCCTGTGGACCACCTGTGGACGAGGGCGACCGGAGGTGGGGACCGCGGGCGCGGGACCGTGCGCGTCCTGTGGACGGGCGTGTGGACGACGCGCCCGGGCGGGGCGCCCGCGCGCCCCCGGGGTGCAGTGTTGCCGTCCACCGCCTGTGGACCGCAGAAAGTTTCGCGCGCTGTCTACGATGCGGACGGTGCGACCGACATCCGGACGGCCGGTCGGCGGCCGGGCCATCCGGTCGGCGCGGCGGGCACACGACGGCGAGATCCTGCGGCTCGCCGTGCCCGCGTTCGGTGCGCTTGTCGCCGAGCCGTTGTTCCTGCTCGCCGACTCGGCCATCGTCGGCCACCTGGGTACCCCCCAGCTCGCCGGCCTGGGGGTGTCCGGCGCGCTGCTCGCCACCGCCGTCTCCGTGTGCGTCTTCCTGGCCTACGGCACCACCGCGTCCGTGGCGCGGCGGGTCGGCGCGGGTGACCTGCGGGCAGCCATCGCCCAGGGCGTCGACGGCATCTGGCTGGCGGTCGGCCTCGGCACGGTGCTCGCCGTGGTCCTCGCCGGCGTCGGCAGCCCGCTGGTCGACGCCTTCGGTACCTCGGCCCGCGCCACGCCGTACGCGCTGACCTATCTGCACGTGTCGCTGGTCGGGCTGCCCGCCATGCTCGTGGTGCTGGCCGCCACCGGCGTCCTGCGCGGCCTGCAGGACACCCGGACCCCGCTTGTGGTCGCGGCTGTCGGAGCGGCGGCCAACGTCGTGCTCAACGTGGTGCTCGTGTACGGCGCCGGGCTCGGCATCGCCGGGTCGGCCCTGGGCACGGTGCTGGCCCAGGCCGGGATGGCGGCGGCGTTCCTCGTCGTGGTGGTGCGCGGCGCCCGGCGCGAGGGCGCCTCGCTGCGGCCGGACCTGCCGGGGATCCGGGCGGCCGGTCGCGCCGGGGTGCCGCTCGTCGTGCGGACGGTGACCCTGCGAGCGGCGCTGCTGCTCATGACCTACGTCGCCACCGCCACCGGCACGGTGGCGATCGCCGCCCACCAGGTGGCCTTCACCATCTGGTTGTTCCTGTCCCTGATGCTCGACGCCGTGGCCATCGCCGGGCAGGCCATCGTCGGCCGCTACCTCGGTGCCTCCGACGTCCCGGGCACCCGGGGCGCAACCCGGCGGATGGTCGAGTGGGGCGTGCTGTCCGGCGTGCTCCTGGGCGTCGCGCTGCTCGCACTGCGGGCGGCGTTCGTCCCGCTGTTCACCGACGACCCGGCGGTGCGGTCGCTGCTGGCCGACGTGCTGGTGGTGGCCGCCGTGTTCCAGCCGGTGGCCGGTGTCGTGTTCGCGCTGGACGGCATCCTGATCGGAGCGGGTGACGGCCGGTACCTCGCCGTCGCCGGGGTGCTGACGCTGCTCGCGTTCATCCCGCTCGCCCTGCTCGTGCTCGCCGCGGACGCCGGACTGGTCGCGCTGTGGTGGGCGTTCAACGGCTTCCTGCTTGCCCGGCTGCTCACCCTGGTGCCGCGCTGGCAGGGGGAGCGATGGCTGGTCACCGGGGCGGCGCTGCCCCGGCGCCGTTGAGACCTCGGTGGCGGGACGACAGGCTCACCGCTGACGACGTCCCTGCCGGACCCAGAGCGCGCAGCCCTGCGTCGACCGTGTGTGCGCGCGCAGCCCGCCGGCCCGCGACGCGACACGGGACCGTGATGACTGCCGTGGCGAGCAGCGGGCCTCTGCCCGGCTGCACCGGATGTGTCGCGAGGCCGGCGACGACCAGCCGGTGACCGGCACGTTCGCCGGGGTCAGGCGCCGGTGACCCCGTCGATGCGCTCGCGCAGCATGTCGCCGTGGCCGAGGTGGCGCGCATACTCCTCGATCATGTGCAGGTACACCCACCGCAGGTCGTAGGTCAGCGTGTCGCCGGCCCGCGTGACCGAGGTGAAGGTCTCGTCCAGGTCGTGCCGGGAGGCCTCGGCCCGCGCCGCTTCGACGGACTCCTGGTAGGTGCCGAACGCCTCCTCGGCCCCGTCGGCCACGGCGTCGTCGATGTCGGCCTCGTTGTTCGCCGCGGTCTTGAAGTACGGCGGGACGTCGGCGCCGCCGACGCGGCGGACGAACCAGATGCGCTCGACGTCGGCCAGGTGCCGCACGAGTCCGAGCAAGGACAGCGACGACGGCCGCACCGACCGCAGCGCCAGCTGCTGGGCGGGGAGACCGGCGCAGCGCCACAACAGCGTCTCCCGGTAGGAGTCGAGCATGTTCTCGAGAGCCGCGCGCTCGGGCGCGACCATGGGGAAGTCGGTGCGCTCGACCGCAGGCGCGGTCCAGGCGTCGGCGGCGGGGACGGGGTTCGCAGGCACGGGCGAGAACCCTACCGAGTCGCCGTCGCGGGGTCGGGCGCCGGAGGGACGCGAGAGCCCCCGCGCCCAGGGGCAGCGGGGGCTCTCGGCGTCCGTACGCCGACCGGTCGGTGGCTCAGGCCGCGGCCACGACCTGCACGGTGAGGGTCGCGACCACGTCGGGGTGCAGCCGGACGGTGACCTGGTGGTCGCCGACGGTCTTGATGGGCTGACCGATCTCGATCCGCCGCTTGTCGACCGCCGGACCGCCCGCCTTGGCGACGGCATCGACGATGTCCGAACCGGTGACGGCGCCGAACAGCCGGCCGCCGGTGCCGGCGCGGACCGGCAGCGTGAGCGAGAGGCGCTCGAGCTCGGTCTTCAGCTCGCCCGCGTGGCCCATGTCGCGCACCTCGCGCACCTCACGGCCGCGCTTGATGGAGCTGACCTGCTTCTCGCCGCCGCGGGTCCAACGCATCGCGGCGCCGCGTGGCACGAGGTAGTTGCGGCCGTAGCCGTCCTTGACCTCGACGACGTCGCCGGGACCGCCGAGGCCGGCGACCTCCTGGGTGAGGATGAGCTTCATGTCGGACGCCCCCCTCAGCGAGCGGTGCTCGTGTAGGGCAGCAGTGCCATCTCGCGGCTGTTCTTCACGGCCGTGGCGACGTCGCGCTGGTGCTGGGTGCAGTTGCCGGTCACGCGGCGGGCCCGGATCTTGCCGCGGTCGGAGATGAACTTCCGCAGCAGGCCGGTGTCCTTGTAGTCCACGTAGGAGACCTTCTCCTTGCAGAACTGGCAGACCTTCTTCTTGATCTTGCGGGGCGGTGGCTTGGCCATCGTGGTGCTCCAGACTTCGGATGCCCGGCTCGTGCCGGGATGGTCAATCGGTCAGGTGGACAGGTGCTTCCGGAGGCGCCCGTTGGACGCCCACGGGAGGTGCTCAGAACGGCGGCTCGTCGGAGGCGCCGGGGGCGTTCCAGCCGCCACCGCCACCGCCGCTGCCCGCCGGGGCAGGCGCCGGAGCGGCCGCGGCCCAGGGGTCGTTGTCGACGGCGGCGCCGCCGCCACCCCCGAACCCGCCGCCGCCCGCGCCGCGCTGGGTCTTGTTGACCTTCGCGGTGGCGCTGCGCAGGCTGGGACCGACCTCGTCGACCTCGACCTCGTAGACGGTGCGCTTCTCGCCCTCCTTGGTCTCGTAGGACCGCTGCTTGAGCCGGCCCTGGACGATCACGCGCATGCCGCGCTGGAGGGACTCGGCGACGTTCTCGGCGGCCTGGCGCCAGACGTTGCAGGAGAGGAAGAGGCTCTCGCCGTCCTTCCACTCGTTGGTCTGCTTGTCCAGGAACCGCGGCGTCGAGGCGATGCGGAACTTCGCCACGGCCGCGCCACTGGGCGTGAAGCGCAGCTCGGGGTCGTCGACGAGGTTGCCGACGAGGGTGATGACGGTGTCGCCTGCGGCCATGAAAAAGCTCCCTCGGATCGGTGCGGTGGCTGGCCTTGCGCGCTGACCGACGTCAGCGCTGGTCGGGACGGATGACCTTGGTGCGCAGCACGGCCTCGTTGAGGTTGAGCTGGCGGTCGAGCTCCTTGACGGTCGCGGGCTCCGCCTGGAGGTCGACGACGGCGTAGATGCCCTCGGCCTTCTTGGTGATCTCGTAGGACATCCGGCGACGTCCCCAGATGTCGATCTTCTCGACGTTGCCACCGTCCTTGGTCACGACGGTCAGGAACTGGTCGAGCGCGGGAGCGACGGTGCGCTCCTCGATGTCGGGGTCGAGGATGACCATGAGCTCGTAGTGACGCATGCGGACAACCCACCTCCTCTGGACTCGGCGGCCACGGTCTCTCCGTGGCAGGAGGGCTACCGCTCCCAGGCGCATCAGGTGCGAGGCGACTCGGAGCAGTGCGTGCGTCCGACGCCTCGTCCGGGACCGTCCGGGGACGGGCCGGGCCCACCATCGGGCGGCGCCAGGTGCGCAAGGCTACCCGGCACCGGCGCACGGCGGGAAATCCGTCCACAGGGGCGGTCGGTGCCCGGTCGTAGGGTCGGGTGCATGACCTCCCTGCGCATCGGTGCCCACGTCGACCCGGTCGACCCGGTCGCCGAGGCGGCCGCCCGGCGCGCCGACCTCGTGCAGATCTTCCTCGGCGACCCGCAGGGCTGGAAGGACCCGGCCGTGGCCCACCCCGGCGGCCTGGCCGGACTGCGCGGGGCGGTCGCGTCAGCCGGGATCGACCTCTACGTGCACGCGCCGTACCGGCTCAACGTGGCCACGGCGAACAACCGGATCCGGATCCCCAGCCGCCAGCTGCTCGCGAAGTACGCCGCCGCGGCGGCCGAGCTCGGCGCGCTCGGGATCGTGGTGCACGGCGGGCACGTCCTGAAGGACGACGACCCGGAGAGCGGGTTCGACAACTGGGCCAAGACGTTCGAGCGCTGGGCGCCGCCGCTTCCGGTGCTCATCGAGAACACCGCCGGTGGCGAGGGCGCCATCGCCCGGCGCACCGACCGGGTGGCGCGGCTGTGGGAGGTGTTCGAGGACCGCCTGGAGCCCGAGGTGCTGGCCAGGGTCGGGTTCTGCCTGGACACCTGCCACGCGCACGCCGGCGGCGAGGAGCTGGCCGGGGTCGTGGACCGGGTCAAGGCGGCCACCGGCCGGATCGACCTGGTGCACGCCAACGACTCCCGGGACGAGTTCGACTCGGGCGCCGACCGGCACACGAACTTCGGGGCCGGCCGGATCAGCGGGGACGACCTCGTCGCCGTGCTGTCCGCCGCTGGGGCACCTGTCGTCTGCGAGACCCCAGGCGGCGCCGAGGGCCAGGGCGCCGACATCGCGTGGCTGCGGGAGCGCCTGCCCACCTGAGCTCGCGTGATCACCGAGCGTCGGCGGCCTCGGCGGAGTAGGCGTCGGCGGCCGGCCGGGCCTGACCGGCGCCGTCCGCGCCGGCGGTGGCGCAGGGCGCGGCGTGGTCCCGGAGGGTGCGCAGGGCGGCCTCGAAGTCGGCCAGCGCACCCTCGCTGCGCAGGGGGCTGACGAGCCAGGTCTCGATCAGCTCGAGGTGCGCCGGCAGCACCCGCTCGAGCAGCGCCCGGCCCTCGTCGGTGATCACGGCGAACGTCGTCCGCCGGTCGCTCGCGCAGTCCCGGCGGGCGACCAGCCCCCGCTCGACAAGCCGGTCGACCAGCCGGGTGATGCCGCTGGAGGTGAGCCGGGTCTGGGCGGCCAGGTCGCTCATCCGCAGCAGCCCCTCGGGGGACCGGGCCAGGCGCATGCAGACCTCGAACTCCGCGGGGACCAGGCCGTGCTCGGCCAGGTGTGCGTTGCCGCGGGTGGCCAGGGAGGACCAGGTCTCGGCCAGCAGCCCCATGAGGGTCAGCCGGTCGTCGTCGAGATGCCCGATCGCCATGCGCCCATCGTACATGTATTTGACAACGGGAATGTTGAGAGTGCAGTCTTTGCTCACACAGACGTCAGCCCTCCCGTTTCCTCCCCGAAGGACTCCCCATGACCGAGCAGACCACCCAGACCCCCGTCCGCATCGTCGACGGCGTCAGCCTCCCGACCGCCGGCACCTACGTGATCGACCCGACCCACACCAGCATCGGCTTCGTCGCCCGGCACCTGATGGTGACCAAGGTGCGCGGCGCCTTCCGGGAGTACACCGGCACGATCACCATCGGCGAGGACGTCGCGTCCTCGACCGCCGAGGCGACGATCCAGACCGCATCGGTCGACACCGGCACCGCCGACCGTGACGCGCACCTGCGCTCCGGCGACTTCTTCGACGCGGAGACGTACCCGACGCTCTCCTTCGCCAACGCGAAGGTCGTGAAGCACGACGGCGACGACTTCGTGGTCGAGGGCGACCTCACCATCAAGGACGTCACCCGCCCGGTGTCGCTGAAGGTCGAGCTCGACGGCGTCGCCAACGACCCGTTCGGCAACACCAAGCTCGCCGTCACCGCCACGACCGAGATCAACCGCGAGGACTTCGGCCTCACCTGGAACGTCGCGCTCGAGTCCGGCGGCGTGCTGGTCTCGAAGAAGATCACCATCGAGATCGAGGCCCAGGCGGTCCTGCAGCAGGCCTGACCCCCTCCCTCGTCGCCGCGCTGCAGCTCTGGCGCACCGTCGGCCGCCGTACCCGGACCCCCGGGGCCGGCGGCCGTCGCGCGTCCGGGGCCGCCGCGCTGGGTAGCCTCGTGCCCGACCTGCCGCAGCCGCCCCCTCGCCGAGGAGCCCGTCGCCCCATGGCGCTCGCCGTCCGACCGATCAGCAGCGCCGAGCACCTGGCGTTCGTCGCCTCGCGCCCCTCCGCATCCTTCCTGCAGTGCCCGTCGTGGGCCGCGGTGAAGCACGAGTGGGGCAGCGCGAGCCTCGGCTGGTACGACGACGCCGGCGACCCCGGTGCACTCGTCGGCGCCGGCCTGGTGCTGCTGCGCCAGGTGCCGAGGGTGAAGAAGTTCCTCGCCTACCTGCCCGAGGGTCCGGTGCTCGACTGGGCCGCCGGCGACCTGGAGCCCTGGCTGGCGCCGATGGTGGGCCACCTCAAGGAGCGCGGTGCGTTCGGCGTGCGGATGGGCCCGCCCGTGGCGCGGCGACGTTGGTCGGCGGCCACCGTGAAGTCGGCCGTCGCGGAGGGCGGAGCCACCCGGCTCGCCGACGTACCGCCGGACTCGACCGACCCCGTCGGCGAGCAGGTGGTCGCGGGCCTGGAGCGTCTCGGCTGGCGCGCCCCCGACGCCGCGGGCGGGTTCGGCGCCGGCCAGCCGCAGTACGTCTTCCAGGTGCCGCTCGGCGACCGCGACGAGGAGGCGCTGCTCAAGGGGTTCAACCAGCTCTGGCGGCGCAACATCAAGAAGGCCGACAAGCTGGGGGTGACCGTCCGGCAGGGCGCCGAGCCCGACCTGCCGGCGTTCCACGCGCTCTACCTCGAGACCGCCGAGCGGGACCACTTCACCGGCCGGCCGCTGTCGTACTTCCAGCGGATGTGGACCGCCATGAGGGCCGAGGACCCGGACCGGATCCGGCTCTACCTGGCCGAGCACGAGGGCGACCTGGTGGCGGCCACCACGCTGGTCCGGGTCGGCGGGCACGCGTGGTACTCCTACGGCGCCTCGTCCACCGCGAAGCGCGAGGTCCGTGGGTCCAACGCGGTGCAGTGGGCGATGGTGAGGGACGCGAAGGCCGCCGGCGCCACGGTGTACGACCTGCGCGGCATCACCGACACCCTCTCCGAGGACGACCCGAACTTCGGGCTGATCCAGTTCAAGCTCGGCACCGGCGGGGAGGCGGTCGAGTACGTCGGGGAGTGGGACCTGCCGCTGAACAAGGTGCTGTTCAAGGCGTTCGACCTCTACATGAGCCGGCGGTGACCGTCGCGTGACGTTCTCCCTGTACGTCGACGAGGTGCGGTGGCGGCGCCACCTGCGCGCGATGGTCGAGGCGGAGCCGGGGATCGTGCCTGTGGTCAAGGGCAACGGGTACGGCGTGGGCAACGCCCGCCTCGCCGCGGAGGCCGCGCTGCTCGGGGTCGACACCGTCGCCGTGGGCACCGCGGACGAGCTGCCCGAGGTCGCCGCGGCCTTCCCCGGCGACGTGCTCGTGCTGACACCGTCGTACCCGAGCGCGCGGCCCGACGACACCGGCCGCGTGCTGCAGACGGCCGCGCACCTGGAGACCGTGCGTGCCGGCGGCGGTGCCCGGGTCGTCGTCGAGGCCCTCACGTCGATGCACCGGCACGGGCTGAGCAGCGGCGACGTCACCGGGCTGGCGGCGGCGCTGGGCGGCGTACGGCTCGAGGGCATCGCCTTCCACCTGCCGATGGACCGGCACGGCGGCTACCGCCCGGCCACCGAGGTCGCGGCCTGGCTGCGACGGCTGACGGCTGCCGCGGTGCCGACCGACGTGGCGTGGGTGAGCCACCTGACCTCGGCCGAGCTGGCCGGCCTGCGCACGGAGTTCCCGGCGACGAGGTTCCGGCCGCGCATCGGCACCGCGCTGTGGCTCGGCGACCGCGGCGCGCTGCAGGCCCGGGGCACGGTGCTCGACGTGCACCAGCTCGGGCGGGGGACGCACTACGGCTACCGGCGGCGGCGGGCGCCGCGGGACAGCCACCTCGTCGTCGTGAGCGGTGGGACGGCGCACGGGGTCGCGCTCGAGGCGCCGCGGACGGTGCGTGGACCGGTGGGGCGGAGCAAGGCGCTGGCCGCCGGGACGCTCGCGGCGGCGAACCTCGCGCTCTCGCCGTTCCGGTGGCAGGGCAAGCAGCGCTGGTACGCCGAGCCGCCGCACATGCACGTGTCGCTGCTGCTGCTGCCGGCCTCGGTGCCGCCGCCCGCGATCGGCGTCGAGCTGGAGTGCGACGTCCGGCTCACCACCCTGCACCCCGACCGGGTGGCCCCCCTGTCCGCCTGACCGGCCGCCCCCCACCCCGCCCCGCCCCCCACCCCGCCCCGCAAGCGCCCATCGCCATCGACCACGTATGGCAGGTGGGTGATGGCCCCAGCAGGTCCAGACACCTGCTGACGACAGCACCTACCAGGCATTGCGGGCACCATCCCGGCCGTCAGTGCGCCGCTTGTGGACGAACGTCGACGCCGCGACGACGGCTGGGGAGAACACCTCTGCACGCCGCTCCGGCAGCCACCCTGCTGGGATGCGACGCGACCGGGTGCCCTTCCTGGATCCCGCCCTGCTGGCCGTGGCCGCCGCCCGGCACGGGGTGTTCACTGCGTCGGAGGCCCGCCGCCTGGGTCACACGCAGAACGACCTGCAGGCCATGCGCCGCCACGGCGACCTGCACTCGGTACGCCGGGGTGTCTACGTCCTCGGCGCGGTGTGGCACGGCGCGACGGCCGACCAGCAGATTCACATCCGCGTGAGCGCGCTGGCCCTGGCGCTCGGTGCGCCTGGAGTGCTCAGCCACGCCACCGCTGCACACGAGCAGCGCCTCGAGCTCCTGGAACCCGACCACAGGCTGCTCCACGTCACCCGGGAAGGCGCTGCCGGGACTCGCGTCGAGGCCGGCGTGAAGCATCACGCTGCCGAGCTGCCGGACAACCACGTGCAGGTGCGCACCGGCACGATCGACCTCACGGCCCCGGCCCGTACCGCCACCGACGTCGCCCGGGGCACGGACAGGTTCGAGGTGGCACTCGCGGCGCTCGACTCCGCCCTGCGTGCCGGCGTCCCCCGCGACGTCCTCCTGGCGGTACAGCTCCACTGCCGCAGCTGGCCCGGCGCGCGCATCCTGGCGGCTGCCATGCCGCGCGCCGACGGCCGGGCTGCCAACCCCGGCGAGTCCTGGTCCCGGGCCGTGCTCCTCGGCGCTGGTCTGCCGCCCGACGACCTGCAGGTCGAGCTCCGCGACGCCGACGGGCTGATCGGCTACGCCGACTTCGGCTGGGACGGCGTCGTGGGCGAGATGGATGGCCGGGGCAAGTACGGCATCGGCGTCGCCGACGACCCGACGGCGGCCGCACAGCGGGTCTGGAAGGAGAAGATCCGCGAGGACCGGATCCGGGCCCTCGGTCTCGAGGTGGCGCGCTGGACGTACGCCGACCATTGGCAGCCCGGGCGCATCACCGACCGGGTCCTGCAGGCGATGGCGCGCGCCTCGGGGCGCCGTCGCTCCGCCTGAGCACCCCGCACTCCAGCAGTCCGGCGATTGCCTGGCGGGGTGTCCACACCTGCTGCGGCGACCACCTGCCTGCCATACGTGGTCGATGGCGAGTGGGGCGGGCGGTTCAGCGGCTGGGGACCAGCCGGAGGACGTCGGGGGCGTGGTCGAGGACCCCGCCGGCCGGGTCGTCGACCTCGGTCCGGGGCGCGGCGCCGGCCTCGCGGGGCGCGGCGCCGGCCTCGCGGGGCGCGGCGCCGGCCTCGTTGTCGGCTCCGTCGGTCACGACGACCGAGCCGTCGGCCGGGTAGCGCACCGGGTCGTACTCGGGGCGCAGCACGTCACGGACCACCACCCCCATCAGCCACAGCGTGGCCACGAGGTGCGCGAGGACCGTGAGGTCGTAGCCGTCCTGGCCCAGCGCCCGCTCCGGCTTCCCGGGCGCGAAGCCGACGAACAGCATCCAGATCCCGAGGTAGTGGATCACCTCGGCGGCCTGCCACAGGAGCAGGTCGCGCCACCGCGGCCGGGCCAGCACGGCGAGCGGCAGCAGCCAGAGCACGTACTGCGGTGAGTAGATCTTGCCCGTCACCAGGAACGCGGCCACGACGAGGAAGACCAGCTGCGCGAGCCGGGGGCGCCGCGGGGCAGCGAGCGCCAGCACCGCGACGCCGAGGCAGGCCAGGGCGAACAGACCGCCCGCCACCAGGTTGAGCCTGTCCTCCGGGACGCCGTGCCCCTGGTCGCGCAGCACCAGCCAGATCGTGCTCCACCCGGTGCCCCGCTGCTCGGAGAGGCGGTAGAACCTCGACCAGCCCTCGAAGTCGGCGAGCATGACCGGGACGTTCACCGCACCCCAACCGCAGACCGCCGCCACGAGCGTGACCCAGAACTCCCGCAGCCGGCCGGCGCGCAGGCACAGCACCAGCATCGGGCCGAGCGCGAACAGCGGGTAGAACTTCGTGGCCGCCGCGAGCCCGATCAGCACCCCGGCGGCCACCGGTCTCTTGCGGGCCCAGGCCAGCATGCCCAGGGCGAGCAGCGCCACGGCGTACAGGTCCCAGTTGATCGTCGCCGTGAGGGCCAGCACCGGTGCCGTCGCCAGGATCGCGGCGTCCCACCGACGGCGCCCGGACAGGGCCGCCGTCGCCGCCACCGCGACCGCGGCGGCGATCGCGGCCCCGAGCGCGTTGATGTCGAAGTACCACCGTGACCGGTCCGCCGGGTCGCCGCCCGAGGGGACCAGCTGTGCGGTGAGGTACATGACGGCGCCGGTCAGCACCGGGTACTCCACCTGCCGGTCGCCGGTCTGACCGAGGTAGGGCACCTCGCCGTCGGCGAGCCCGCGGGCGAAGTACAGCGCCGACACGTCGCTGTAGCAGGCATGGCTGTACACGCCCGGCGCGGACCAGCCATGGTCCCGGCACCAGTCCTTCTGCGCCAGGCCGAGCCCGCAGGTCAGGAAGGTGAGGGCGACCAGGACGCGCACCGGCGTCCACCAGGACCGGAACGGCCACGCGCGCCGGCCGAGCGGGCCCCCCACCACCTCGGCCCCGAGGCGCACGACCGCGTCGTCGCGCGACGGCGCGACGAGCTCGCCGCGGCTCACCCGCCCGGTACCGAGGGCGAGACGCTGATCCCCCCACCGCCGGTCGGGCTCGGCGACTGCCCGGGCGGGGTGGTCGACGGACCCGGTGCGGGCGTCTCGGTCGTCGGGGTGCCGGTCGGGGTCTCGGACGGCGTCGCCGTCTGGGTGGGCGTCGGGGTGAACGTCGGCTGCGGGTTGACGGCCTCGCCGACGTACGCCGGCGGCGGGAAGTCCTGCACCGGCTTGTTCTCCAGAGCAGCCGTCATGAACGCCGTCCAGATCCGCGCCGGGTACGCACCGCCGAAGAACGTCGACAGGCCACCGACGCCGTCGAGGTCGGCCTTGCCGGTGCCCTTGTAGAAGTCCACGGCCGCCGACAGCTGCGGGGTGTAGCCGACGAACCAGGCCGATGTGGTGGTGTCCGGGCGCAACGCGGCCGTGCCCGTCTTCCCGGCCGCGGGCCGGCCGAGCGCCCGTGCCTCGCTGCCCGTCCCGCTGCGCACCACCTGCTGCATCGCGTAGTTCACGTCCGCGACGACGTCCTTGCGGAAGGCCCGTTCGGTGCCGTCGTTCGCGCGGTAGCGGGTGCCGCCGTTGGAGCCCTTGACCTCCTGCACGACGTGCCACGTCGCACGCTCGCCGCCGGCCGCGAACGTCGCGTAGGCGTTGGCCATGTCGATGTTGCGCACCGACGCCGTGCCGAGGGTGCTGACCGCGTTCGCCTCGAGCCCGGGGGCGTCCGCCGGGATGCCGGCGTCGACCGCCGCCTGGACCATCTTGTCCGGTCCCATCTCGAGGTTGAGGTCCACGAAGACGGTGTTGATGGACTCCTTGAGACCGGTGACGAGGTCGACGGACGAGCCGTAGCTGCGGTCGAACTCGTTGTTGACCTCCTTGTCGGTCCCCGGGACGTCGAACGGCGAGTTGCCGGAGAACCGGCTGCGGAGCGAGATCCCGTCCTCCAGCGCCGCGGCCAGGGTGAACGGCTTGAACGACGAGCCGGGCTGGATGCGGGCCTGGGTGACCTCGTTGAGGCCTCCCGCGTCCTTGCCGCCGTACATCGCGACGACAGCTCCCGTGCCCGGCTCGACAGCGGACAGCCCGATGTGGACGTTGCGGGCGTTCTCGCGGGGCCTTTCCTGGCGCACCGCGCGGACCGCTGCCCGTTGCGACTTCCGGTCGAACGTCGAGATGACCCGTAGCCCGCCGAGGTCGATGTCCCGGTCGGTGAAGCCGTTGGCCTTGAGCTCGCGGCGCACCGCGTCCATCAGGTAGTAGTCGGTGCCTCCCTTGGGCTTGCTCCCGTCCGCGAGAGGAGGCACCTGCATGCCCGCGCGCCTGCCCTGGTCCAGCCAGCCCTTCGCGACCATGCCGTCGAGCACGTAGTCGAATCTCGACTGCAGCCTGTCGGCGTGGTTCTCCGGGTCGTAGCCGGCCGGCGAGCGGATCACCGAGGCCAGCACCGCCCCCTGCTCCACCGTGAGGTCCTTCGCGTCGACACCGAAGTAGGTCTGCGCCGCCGTCTGGATGCCGTACGCGCCGCGGCCGAAGTAGATGGTGTTGAGGTAGTCCTGGAGGATCTTGTCCTTGTCGTCGCGGCGGGCGAGCTTGACCGCGATGAAGAACTCCTTGAACTTGCGGCTGTAGGTGCGCTCGGTGGAGAGGTACGCGTTCTTCGCGTACTGCTGGGTGATCGTCGACCCGCCCTGGGTGGCGCCGCCACGCAGGTTGCTCCAGAAGGCCCGGGCGATGCCGGTCGGGGAGATGCCGCTGTTCTCGTAGAACGACCGGTCCTCGGCGGCGACCACAGCCTTCTGCACGTGCGCGGGCACCTGGTCCAGCGGGATGATGATGCGGTTCTGCTCGCCGAAGCGGCCGATCTCGCTCTTGCCGTTGTCGAAGTACACGATCGTGGTCTGCGCGGAGACGAGCGACTTCGGCTGCGGGATCGGGGTCGCGGCGTACGCGACGCCGAGCAGCGCGACGACGGCGAGGAAGCCGACGCCCGCCAGCAGGAGCAGCTGCCGGAAGGAGGGGACGAACCGGCGGACGCCGTCGTAGCGCTCGCGCGGGTAGTCGACTCTCACAGGGTGGTCACTGGGCGGGTCCAGTCCTTCGGCGACGGCGGCAGGGGGCGGGGGCTGGACCGGGCCTCGGTCCAGCCGTGGGGCGGCTCGTCAGGGTAACGACGTCCCGGGGTCTACCCCTCGCCAGCCGTCCCCGAGCCCGCCTGCCTGGCCGTGGGCTGCGCGGCGCGCCCGGAGCGGTCGGCCCGTCGTCCGGTCCGACGATCGACCCCGTCACCGAGGACGAAGGAACGGACCAGGTGGTTCCACCCGCAGGGGTCGCAGACCTCGACGACGTAGACCCGGAACTCGCCGTGGTCGCGGGCCATCTGCTCCAGCTCGGCCCGGACCTTGACCCGGCCCTCGGTCCGCCCGAGCTGCTCGCCGTAGACGTAGGACACCTCGACCAGCGGCGCCCGGCTGCAGACCGGGCACTCACGGGCGGTGGGCGCTCCCTGCGCCCGGGCCGCCCGGCGCAGGTAGGGGTGCGCGTCACAGGCGTCCTCAGGCGTGGTCGGGCCGCCGCCGAGCAGCGACTCGAGGGTCGCCCGGCGGGCCAGGCCGTAGTCGACGACCGACCGCTGGGACCACACGCCCCGAGGGTACGACCGGGCGCGCCGCGGAGGGAGCCCACGCGGCCGGCCCCGGGCCCGGGTTGCACGTCCGACGCCGGCCGCCTATCGTCCCGATGTATCAGCGCGATACATCGCCCCGACCGATCGGGACGATCGAGCGGACGAGGCGGGAGGTGGGCGGATGGCAAGGCGGTCCGACGTCCTCGAGTTCGCCGTCCTCGGTCTCCTGCACGAGGCACCGCTGCACGGCTACGAGCTGCGCAAGCGGCTCAACGCCACCCTGGGGGCCCTGCGGGCCTTCTCCTACGGCTCGCTCTACCCGTGCCTCAAGGCGCTGGCGGCCCACGGGTTCGTCACCGAGCAGGCCGAGGACCCCGCTGCGACCGGCAAGCGGTCCCGGATCGTCTACCAGCTCACCGCCGAGGGCAAGGAGCACTTCGCCACGCTCCTCGACGAGAGCGGGCCGTCGGCCTGGGACGACGAGGGCTTCGGCGTGCACTTCGCGTTCTTCGGGCGCACCGACGCGGCCACCCGGCTGCGGATCCTCGAGGGGCGCCGCGCGCGCCTGGAGGAGCGGACGGCCGGCTTCCGCAGCGCGCTGGCGCGCAGCCGGGAGCGGGTCGACAGCTACACCCTCGCCTTGCACCAGCACGGCCTCGAGTCGGTCGAGCGCGAGGTCCGCTGGCTCTCGGAGCTCATCGACGACGAGCGGCGACGCCCCCCGTCCGACGGGACCAGGACCGGCACCACCGAGGCACCCCCTACCGCGTCCGGCCCGGCGGCTCCCGCCGCGCCGGGCACGACGTGAAGAACACCTGAGAAGGAGTACCCATGAGTTCGGTACGAGTGGCCATCGTCGGCGTCGGCAACTGCGCCTCGTCCCTGGTCCAGGGCGTCGAGTACTACAAGGACGCCGACCCGCAGAGCCGAGTCCCCGGACTCATGCACGTGCAGTTCGGCGACTACCACGTGCGTGACGTCGAGTTCGTCGCGGCGTTCGACGTCGACGCGAAGAAGGTCGGCTCGGACCTGTCCGAGGCGATCGGGGCCAGCGAGAACAACACCATCAAGATCTGCGACGTCCCGCCGCTCGGAGTACAGGTCCAGCGCGGGCACACGCTCGACGGTCTCGGCAAGTACTACCGCGAGACCATCGTCGAGTCCGACGACGAGCCGGTCGACGTCGTCGCCACGCTGCGCGACGCCCGCGTCGACGTCCTGGTGTGCTACCTCCCGGTCGGCTCCGAGGACGCCGCGAAGTTCTACGCCCAGTGCGCCATCGACGCCGGGGTCGGCTTCGTCAACGCCCTGCCGGTGTTCATCGCCGGCACCCCCGCGTGGGCGAAGAAGTTCGAGGACGCCGGCGTGCCGATCGTCGGCGACGACATCAAGTCGCAGGTCGGCGCCACCATCACCCACCGGGTCCTGGCGAAGCTGTTCGAGGACCGCGGCGTGATCCTGGACCGCACCTACCAGCTCAACGTCGGCGGCAACATGGACTTCAAGAACATGCTCGAGCGCGACCGGCTCGAGTCGAAGAAGATCTCGAAGACCCAGGCCGTCACGTCCAACATGGAGAACAAGCTCTCCGCCCGCAACGTGCACATCGGCCCGTCGGACTACGTGCAGTGGCTCGACGACCGCAAGTGGGCCTACGTCCGCCTCGAGGGCCGCAACTTCGGCGACGTCCCGCTGAGCCTCGAGTACAAGCTCGAGGTCTGGGACTCGCCGAACTCGGCCGGCGTCATCATCGACGCGATCCGCTGCGCGAAGATCGCCATGGACCGCGGCATCGGCGGGCCGATCCTGTCGGCGTCGTCGTACTTCATGAAGTCGCCGCCCGTGCAGCACGACGACGACACGGCGCACGAGCTCGTGGAGAAGTTCATCCGCGGCGAGATCGAGCGCTAGCCGACGGAGTGGTCGGCGAGGTACGAGCCGCCCGCGGAGGAGGCGTACGCCGAGATCGCCGGACGGTAGGGCGAGATCGAGCGCTAGCCGAGAGAGTGGTCGGCGAGGTACGAGCCGCCCGCGGAGGAGGCGTACGCCGAGATCGCCGGACGGTAGGGCGAGATCGAGCGCTAGCCGAGAGAGTGGTCGGCCAGGTACGAGCCGCCCGCGGAGGAGGCGTACGCCGAGATCGCCGGACGGTAGGGCGAGATCGAGCGCTAGCCGAGAGAGTGGTCGGCGAGGTACGAGCCGCCCGCGGAGGAGGCGTACGCCGAGATCGCCGGACGGTAGGGCGAGATCGAGCGCTTCCCACGCACCAATGACCCGCACCGGATCCGTGTGGTCATCCCGCACGGATCCGGTGTGGATCACCGCGTGGGCGCCCGTAGCCTGAGGCCATGTCGTTCGCCGGTGACCTGCGCTCGGTCGTCCGGCACCGCGACTTCCGGCGGCTGTTCGCGACCCGGCTGACGTCGCAGGCGGCCGACGGCGCGTTCCAGGCGGCCCTGGCCAGCCTGTTCTTCTTCTCCCCGGAGCGGCAGACCTCGGCCGGCAGCGTGGCATCGGCCTTCGCCGTCCTGCTGCTGCCGTACTCGGTGGTCGGTCCGTTCGCCGGGGTGCTGCTCGACCGGTGGCGCCGCCGCCAGGTACTGGTGCTGGCCAACGTGCTCCGGTCGGTCATGGTGCTCGGCGTCGCGGCCTTGACTGTCGCGGGTGTCGACGGGCTCCCGTTGTACGTCGCGGTGCTGGCGTGCCTGTCGGTCAACCGGTTCTTCCTCGCCGGCCTGTCCGCGGCCCTGCCGCACGTCGTCAGCAGGTCCGAGCTGGTGATGGCCAACTCCGTGTCCACCACCTCCGGCACCCTGGTCGCCATCACCGGCGGTGGCATCGGCTTCGGGCTCAAGCGGCTGCTCGGGGAGGGCACGGGTTCCGACGCCAAGGTCATCGTGCTCGCCGCCGTCACGTACGCCGTGGCCGCCGGCCTGGCCGCGCGGATGGACCGGGACCTGCTCGGCCCGGACCTGGACGCCGAGCCGCCCGAGACCCGCGAGGCCGTCCGGCGGGTCGTCGGGGGCCTCACCGACGCGGCCCGGCACGTGTGGTCGCACCGCCCGGCCGGTCACGCGCTGGCGGCGATCGGGGCGCACCGGTTCTTCTACGGGCTCTCGACGATCGCCGGCATCCTGCTCTTCCGCAGCTACTTCAACGACCCGGCCGACGTCGACGCCGGCCTGGCCGGGCTGGCCGTCGCCTTCGCCGCCTCGGGTGCGGGGTTCCTGCTCGCCGCGGTCGTCACCCCGGAGGCGACCCGCAGGGTGCGCAAGCAGACGTGGATCACCGTGTGCTTCGGCCTGGCCTCGGTCACCGAGTTCGTCTACCTGTTCGCAATCTCCGAGCTGCTGGTCTGGGCCGGTGCGTTCGTCGTCGGTGTCGCCGCGCAGGGCTCCAAGATCTGTGTCGACACGATCGTGCAGGAGTCGGTCGACGACGCCTACCGCGGCCGCGTCTTCTCGTTCTACGACGTGCTGTTCAACATCGCCTTCGTCTCGGCGGCCGCGCTGGCGGCGCTGATCGTCCCGGCGGACGGGTACTCCCCGGCGGTGTACGGCCTGCTGTCCGCGGGGTACGCCGCGACCGCCGCCGGCTACGGACTGGTCACCCGCCGCGAGCGGAGCCGGACACCGGCCGGCGTCGCGACTGCGACCGGCTGACCGACTGACCGACTGACCGACTGGCGATCAGCCCTGCTGCGTCGCCCACCATGCCCTCAGCTCGGCCTCGGCGTCCGCCCTCGGCAGCGGACCGCGTTCCATCCGCAGGTCCTTGAGGTGCTTCCACGCCCGGCCGACCACCGGACCGGGCGGGACGCCGAGCACCGACATGATCTCGTTCCCGTCCAGGTCCGGCCGGATCGAGTCCAGCTCCTCCTGCTCGCGCAGCCGGGCGATGCGCGTCTCGAGGTCGTCGTAGGACCTCGACAGGGCAGCCGCCTTGCGCTTGTTCCGCGTCGTGCAGTCCGAGCGGGTCAGGGCGTGCAGCCGCGGGAGCAGCGGCCCGGCGTCAGCGACGTAGCGGCGCACGGCGGCGTCGGTCCAGGCACCGGTGCCGTAGCCATGGAATCGCAGGTGCAGCTCGACCAGCCGGGAGACGTCCTCGACCACGTCCTTGGGAAAGCGCAACGCCCGCAGCCGCGACCGGGTCAGCTTGGCGCCGACGACCTCGTGGTGGTGGAACGAGACTCCGCCACCCGGCTCGAAGCGACGGGTCTTCGGCTTGCCGATGTCGTGCAGCAGTGCGGCCAGCCGCAGCACCAGGTCGGGCTCACCGCCCACCCGGGACTCCAGCTCGATCGCCTGCTCGAGCACCGTCAGCGAGTGCTCGTACACGTCCTTGTGCCGGTGGTGCTCGTCGATCTCCAGGGCCAGGCGGGGCAGCTCGGGCAGCACCTGCTCGGCCAGCCCGGTGCCGACCAGCAGCGCCAGCCCCGCCCGCGGGTCCGGGGCCAGCACCAGCTTCGCCAGCTCGTCGCGCACCCGCTCGGCCGACACGATCCCGATCCGGTCCGACATCGCGGTGATCGCAGTGAGGGCCGCCGGGTCCACGCCGAACCCCAGCTGGGCGGCGAACCTCGCCGCACGCATCATCCGCAGCGGGTCGTCGGTGAAGGACGTCTCCGGTGGCCCGGGGGTGCGCAGCAGCCGCGCCGCCAGATCGTCGAGCCCGCCGTACGGATCGACGAAGGCGCCGGTGCGCAGGTCGACGGCCATGGCGTTGACCGCGAAGTCGCGGCGGACCAGGTCCTCCTCGAGGGAGTCGCCGTAGGACACCTCGGGCTTGCGCGAGTCGCGTCGGTAGACGTCCGCGCGGTACGTCGTGACCTCGACGACGTGACTGCCCTTGCGCGCCCCGACCGTGCCGAACGCGATCCCGACGTCCCACCAGGCGTCGCCCCATCCCCGGAGCAGCTCCCGGACCGCCTCCGGCCGCGCGTCGGTGGTGAGGTCGATGTCCGGCGCGGTGCGACCCAGCAGCAGGTCGCGCACCGGGCCGCCGACCAGGGCCAGCTGGTGCCCTCCGGCGACGAACAGGTCGACGAGATCGCCCAACGACGCCGTGAGGTCGACAAGTCCGGCCGCGAGCCGCCGCCGGGCGGCCGCGAGCTGCGGAGCAGCGCCCGGGACGGGCACGGAGGGGAGGTCGGGCACGGGAGGCAAGGGTACGGCCGGGACACCCGTGGGCCGCCCCCGCCGGCTCCCGGGAGGGTCGGGACGGGCTGGTTACGATCGACGGATGAGCCCCGGACCCGTGCCGCCCCGGCGTCCCGCCGGTCGCCGGCGAGGTCCGGAACGGCGTCCGCGGGGCCTGCGCAAGGTCGAGGAGACCTCCGCCGGCGGGCTTGTCGTCGACCGCACCGCGGGCAGCCCCCGGGTGGCCCTGATCGGTCGCCTGGACCGACGCGGTCGCCTGCTGTGGTCCCTGCCCAAGGGCCACGTCGAGGCCGGCGAGACGCACGAAGCAGCCGCCGTTCGCGAGGTCGAGGAGGAGACGGGCATCCGGGGCCGGGTCCTCGCGGCTCTGGGCACCATCGACTACTGGTTCGTCGCGGAGGACCGCCGGATCCACAAGACCGTGCACCACTACCTGCTCGAGGCCTCCGGCGGCGAGCTGTCCGACGACGACATCGAGGTCGACGAGGTGGCGTGGGTGCCGCTGGCCGAGCTGCACAGCCGACTGGCGTACGCCGGCGAGCGACGGCTCGCGGAGACCGCTGCCGACCTGCTGGCGGACTCCGCATGACCAGCACCGGGCGTCCCCGACCCCGACCCGGCAGTGCCCCGGGAAGCAGCACCCGATGACCCCGGGCGCCCCGGGCGCTCACGCGGGGGCGCCACCGTGGCACGCGCAGGCCGGGGACCGGCCGTTCCGACGCGTCGCAGCCGGGCTCGTCGCCGCGGTGGCGGTGCTCCCGCTGAGCCTGCTTCCCGTCGTCGGGCTCGGGTCCGGTCCCGCCGCCGCGGCGAGCACGGTCGAGGTCGCCGTGACGACCCAGACCCCGGCGATCGGCCGCAGCGGCTCCACGCTGCAGCTCGCCGGCACTGTCACCAACGGCGGCAGCCAGGTCCTGCGCGAGGTGTCGGTGCGGCTGCGCATGTCGCAGACCGGCCTCGGCAGCCGCTCGGAGCTCCAGGCAGTGATGGCGGGGCAGGTCACCAGCCGGGACGGGCAGGTCGTCGCGGAGGTGACGCTGCCCGATCTCGGTCCTGGTGCCGTCGCGCCGTTCGACCTGCGCCAGGCGCTGGACCGAGTGCCGGAGCTGACCGGGTTCGGCGTCTACGCGCTCGGCGTCGAGGTGGTCGGGCGCCGCGGGCAGAAGGCCGCCGGCCGGGTGGCCCTGGCGCGCTCCCTGCTGCCCTGGGCGCCCAGCACGCCGGCGGTGACTCCCACCGGCTTCAGCTGGGTGTGGCCGCTCGTCGCCGAACCGGTCCGGCTCGCGGACGGCACCTTCGCCACCGACAGGCTGGCCCGGGAGCTGGCACCGGGCGGGCGGCTGGACCGGCTGCTGCAGGCAGGGATCCGGCTCGACCAGGGCGCCGCGCTCACCTGGGCGATCGACCCCGAGCTCGTCGAGACGGTCCAGGACATGGCCGGCGGCGACGGCTACCGGGTCGTCGCCGACGGTGGCCGGAACACGGTGCCAGGCGGCGGGGCCGGGCTCGCCCAGGTGTGGCTGGAGCAGCTGCAGGCCGCGACCTCGGGCGCCCCGGTGCTGCCACTGCCCTACGCCGACCCGGACGTGGTCGCACTGGTCCGGCACGGTGCCCCGGGCGACGTCGCCCGGGCCCGCAGGGCTGCCGCGGAGGTGCTGGCCACAGCCCTCCCCGGCGCCGACGTCAGCTCCGAGCTCGCCTGGCCAGCCGACGGCTATCTCGACCGGAACACCCTGGCGGCGCTGGCCCGCACCGGTGTCACCGGCGTGGTCCTCGACGGCCGGGCGCTGCCCCCCACGATCGACCTGAGCTACACGCCGTCCGGGCGCGCGCGGATCCCGTCGGCCGCCGGGCCGGTGGCCGGGCTGCTGGCGGACCCCGGCCTCGCCGACCTGCTGGCCGCGGCTCCTACCCCGGCCGCGACGGCTCCCCCGGTGCTGGCTGCGCAGCGGGTGGTCGCCGAGACCGCCATGATCGCCGCCGAGCTGCCCAGCGGTGGCACGGACCGCACCATCGTGGCGATGCCCCCGCGGCGCTGGGACCCGTCCCAGGGCTATCTCGACCAGCTGGTGGCGCAGACCCAGGCTCCCTGGGCGGCCCCGGTCAGCCTTCGCGAGATGGCCGGCGACACCCCGCCGGAGGTGGACCGGACCCGGCTCCGGTACCCGGGCCGTGAGCGCCGGGCAGAGCTGCCGGAGGCGTCCCTGCGAGCCATGGACACCTTCCGGTCCGGCATCGCCACCCTCGCGGGGATCCTCACCGACCGGACCCGGCTGGTGCCCGGTCTGCAGGCCTCGCACCTGCGCCTCACGTCGACATACTGGCGTGGGCGCAGCGAGGCGCGGGCCCGTCGGTTCTTCCGCGAGCAGGACTACCTGTCCGAGCTGCGCAAGAGCGTCCGGGTCCAGCCCGGCGACTTCACCTTCGGCAGCAAGACCGGCAACATCCCCGTCACCCTCGTGAACGACCTCGACCAGCCGGTCGACGTCGCGCTGCGGCTCGAGCCGCAGACTCCGCGCCTGCGGCTGCAGGCAGTGGAGGTCCCGGAGATCGGGGCCAACCAGAAGATCCAGGTCGAGGTCCCGGCCACTGCGCTGGCCGGTGGTCTGGTCGTGGTGGAAGCGGATCTGCGCACCCCGGGTGGCGCCCCCTTCGCCCCGCCGGTGGCCCTGCGGGTCCGGGTCACCGAGATCGGCACCGTCGCCCTCGTCATCACCATCGGGGCGGCCGTGGTCCTGTTCATCGCGGCCGGCGTGCGCGTCGTCCGCCGCCTGCGCCGACGGGACCCGGACGACCCGACGCCGGAACCGGTGGACGACACCGCGGACGTGTCGGCGTGAGCCGGCAATGACGACTCCACCCGGCCCCGCGGCCGGCTCGCTGCTGCGGGCGTCCTCCGTGATGGCGGCGGGCACTGTCGCCTCGCGGGCCCTGGGCTTCGTCCGAGCCGTGGTGCTGGCAGCGGCGATCGGAACCGCCCTCACGGGAGACACGTTCCAGGTCGCCAACACCGTGCCCAACATCATCTACATCCTGCTGGCCGGCGGCGTGCTCAACGCGGTGTTCGTGCCGCAGCTGGTCCGGGCGATGCGGGGCGGGGAACAGCACGCACAGGAGTACACCGACCGGTTGCTCACGCTCGCGGCCGTCGTTCTCGCCGTAGTGACGATCGTCGCCACGGTCGCCGCCCCACTCGTCGTCGGCCTCTACACGGTGATGGCCGAGCAGTCGTCGGGCGACGCGCACGTCACGGTCCTGCTCGCGTACTGGTGCCTTCCCCAGATCTTCTTCTACGGCCTGTACACGATGCTCAGCCAGGTCCTCAACGCTCGCGGCAGCTTCGGTCCGATGATGTGGGCCCCGGTCGTGAACAACGTCATCGCGATCGCGACCGGTCTGGCATTCATCGCGGCCTTCGAGGTCGACGTCGACGACCCGACGTCACTGGGCACCGGAGCCGTGACCCTGCTGGCCGGCGGGGCCACGCTCGGCGTCGCGGCCCAGGCGCTCTTGCTGGTGCCGGTGCTGCGCCGCACCGGCTTCCGTTTCCGCGTGCGTCTCGACCCGCGCGGGGTCGGCCTGCGCCATGCCGGCAACCTGGCCCGCTGGACGCTGCTGTTCGTCCTGGTCAACCAGGTCGCCTACGCCGTGATCGTCAACCTGGGCGTCGCCACGAGCACCGCCGCGAAGGCCGACGGGATCGCGACGGGCGTCGGGTTCTTCGCCTACTCCAACGCCTACCTGATCTTCGTGCTGCCGCACTCCATCATCACCGTCTCGGTGATGACCGGCCTGCTGCCGAGGATGAGCCGGGAAGTGGCAGCCGGCGACCTGGGCGCGGTGCGGGCATCGCTGTCGGAGGCGTGGCGGCTGACCGGCGTCGGCATCGTCCTGGCCGCCGCGACGCTCGTGACGTTCGGGCCACAGGCGGGCGAGCTCCTGTTCGACAACCCGCAGGTGACCACCGAAGGCGCCCGCTACATCGGGATCGTCGCGGCGGCGTTCGGGCTCGGCCTGCCGGCGTTCTCCGCGCAGTACGTGGCGCTGCGCGGGTTCTACGCGTTCGAGGACACCCGCACGCCGTTCCTCCTGCAGCTGTCCATCGCCGCCACCAACGTGCTGCTGGCTCTCGGCGCCTACGCCGTCCTGCCGGTGCGCTGGCGGATGGCCGGTGTCGCGCTCGCGTACTCGGTCACGTACGCCGGGGGGCTGACGTTGTCCACCTGGGTGCTGCGTCGCCGCACGGGTGGGCTCGACGGGGCCGGGGTCGTCCGGCACTACGTGCGACTCGTCGTCGCCGTGGTCCCGGCGGCTCTGCTCGGCTGGGTGGCGTCCTGGGGGGTTCGCCAGGCCCTCGGCGACGGCCGGCCGGGTCTGACCGCCGGGGTTGCCGTCGGCGGCCTGGTGCTCCTGGCGGTCTACGTCGTGATCGCCCGGGCTCTGCACGTCCGGGAGCTCACCTCAATTCTGCGCCGGGTCCGGGGCCGGGCCACCGGCTGACCCGGGCCGCCGTCCGGTCGCCAGGAGACAACGTGTTCTTGGCACAACAAGGATTGACATTCCCTCTCCGCGTGGCGACGTTGACAGGCGAGTCGTTCGCCATTCGTCCATCCTCCCCGTGGAGTTGGCATGCGCCGTCTGATCCTTTCAGTCGTGACCGCACTGGCCCTGGTCGCAGGTGCTGTCAGCGCCAGCCCGTCGATTGCGGCGCCGGGGGACGACCATCTCGACGTCTACGTCGGTGACCTGCAGGCGGGGCAGGTCTCCGCAGTGATCGACCTCGGCGTCGACCGCAAGGACCTGCAGCTGAGCCGGATCCCCGGCGAGCGCGGTGGCAAGGCGCGCGTTCATGTCGAGGCAATCATCAGCCAGGCTCAGGCAGACACGCTCCGCGCCGAGGGCGTGTGGATGAAGCCCAAGAAGGTCGCCGGCCAGACGGTCGCCGAGCGGTCGACAGCGCTGGCCGCGGCCGGCTACGAGGTGTTCAACACCTACTCCGGCTCAACAGGTCTGAAGGCCGAGTTCGAGCAGGCCGCGGCCGACAACCCGCGCATCGCCAAGCTCGTCACGATCGGCACCACGGTCAACGGTCAGGACATCGTCGCCGTCAAGGTGAGCAAGAACGCGCGGAGGACCAAGGACGGGAAGAAGCCGTCGGTCCTCTACCTCGGGGCGCAGCACGCGCGCGAGTGGATCACGCCGGAGATGATCCGGCGCCTGATGCACTACACGCTGGACAGGTACGGGACCGACAGGAGAGTCACCCGCCTTGTCAACAAGAACGAGCTGTGGTTCGTGCCGGTGGCGAACCCGGACGGGTACGACTTCACCTTCGAGCCGGATCAGCGCCTCTGGCGCAAGAACCTCCGCGACAACGACGGCGACGGCAGCATCACCACCGGGGACGGCGTCGACCTGAACCGCAACTACCCGACCAAGTGGGGCTACGACAACGAAGGCTCCTCGCCCAACCCGGCGAGCGAGACCTACCGCGGCGCCCAACCCGCATCGGAGCCCGAGACCAGGGCGCTCGACGCGTTCATGGGTCGCATCGGGTTCGAGTTCTTCGTGAACTACCACTCGGCAGCCGAGCTGCTGCTCTACGGGACGGGATGGCAGGTCTCGACACCGACCCCAGACGACGTCATCTACGAGGCCATGGCCGGGGACGACGCGCACCCGGCAGTCCCCGGCTACGACCCCGACATCTCGGCCGAGCTGTACACCACCAACGGCGACACCGACACGCACATGACCGAGCGCTACGGAACTCTCGGTTTCACTCCCGAGATGTCCACCTGTGAAGCTGCCTCGGACTCGGTGCCCGATGACCGGTGGGACGCCGCCGACTGCGGCAGCGGCTTCGAGTTCCCGGACGACGAGGCCCTGGTGCAGGCCGAGTTCGAGAAGAACATCCCGTTCGCTCTGTCCGTCGCGTCGTCCGCGGACGACCCGGATGACCCCGAGTCGGTCGTCGGACGGACAGCGGCCGACTTCGTGGTCGACTCCTTCGACGTCTCGTACGGCGACCCGCAGACCGTTGCTGTCGTGGCCAAGCGGGCGCTGAAGAAGGTGCGGCTCCGCTATCGCGTGAACGGCGGCCGGGCTCGGGTCGCACGGGTCGCCGAGTGGGCCGGTGGCGAGCGGTACGGCGACGAGAACGACGACTACTACGAGGAGCTGAGGGGCACGATCCGCGGTACGGAACGAGGAGACCAGGTCAGCGTGTGGTTCACCGGGATCGAGCCCGGCCGCGGGCGGGTACAGAGCGAGAGCTTCACCTACTCGGTGGACTCGGACACCGGCGCCGACGTCCTCGTGGTCGCGAACGAGGACTACACGGGAGTGAACCCGACCTACCCGGCGGGAGTCTCCGACCCGAAGTACGACGCGCAGTACGTCGAGGCGATCAACGACGCCGGCTACTCAGCCGACGTGTGGGACGTGGACGCCCAGGGCGTGCCCCACGACCTGGGTGTGCTGGGTCACTATGACGCTGTCGTCTGGTACCTAGGCGACAACCGGCTCACCGAGGACCCCGAGGACGAGTTCATCTCGACGCCGTTCGGTCCTTTGCCGGACATCGCGGTGGCGGAACGCCAGCAGTACCTGACGATGGCCGTGCGGGACTACCTCAACGCCGGCGGCAAGCTGGTGCACGCCGGGGAGACGACCCAGTACCAAGGACTGCCCGGTATCGGCGACGCGGTGGGTGGCCTGTTCTACGGCCTGAACGGCGACCCGGAGGCTGTGTGCGTGGTCGACAGCATCCCCGGATTCTTCGAGGACTGCCTGCTGATGGCCGACGACTTCCGGCAGTACTACCTGGGTGCCTTCACCCGGACCGACAGCGCCGGGCCAGTCGGCGTGGAAGGCGTCGCGACGCCGATCGACGGTTTCTCGGGTGACTTCGTCGACGGCGACAACCCGCTCGACGAGGCCGGGGTCTTCCAGCCGACCAGCGAGTTGCTGCCGGTCGCCGAGTTCCCGCAGTTCGCCAGCCAGGGAGCTGCGGAGTACGTCTCGGCTGGCGGCGCAAGCCCGTTCGCCCCGGTCGAGGGGACGCGGTATGCAGGCGCGCTGCACAGCGACGCGTCGTACATGCGACTGGCCAGGACGGTGGACCTGACGAACGCCACCACTGCGCAGCTGCAGTTCCAGCTCTCGATCAACACCGAGCCGTCCTACGACAACGTGATCGTCGAGGCGCACACAGTGGGCCAGGACAACTGGACGACACTGCCAGATCTCAACGCAGGCACCCAGACGGACCCGCCGGCCGAGTGCGTGGCGGGAGGCTTCCTCCTCACCATGCACCCATTCCTCAGCCACTACCTGGGCGGGCCGGACTGCACAGCACCCGGCAGCAGTGGCGGGTGGAACTCGTTCACGGGATCGACCGGCGGTTGGCAGCAGGCAGCATTCGACCTCGGCGCGTTCACGGGTGCACCGGTGGAGGTGTCGGTCAGCTACGTGACCGACCCCGGGTCGGGTGGGGTCGGCGCATTCGTCGACGACACCAGCGTCGTCGTGGACGGCGTCACCGACGTGGACGGGTTCGAAGCCGCCACCAGCAGCTGGACCGTGGGCGGCCCCCCGGCCGGCAGCCCGCCGAACCAGGGCAACTGGGTAATTTCGGAGCGGCTGGTGAACGCGTACGCAGCCACGTCGACCGAGGACTCGTTGCTGCTGGGCTTCGGGCTCGAGCAACTGGCTGACGGCGCGGCACGGGCCGACCTCCTCCGTCGGGCTCTGCCCGCGCTGCTCGGCTAGCCGCCGCCCGTCCGTCCGGCCGTCCGGACATCCCGCCGGACGGCCGGCCCGCCGGCACGGGCCCGCGTGCTCGCTCAAGACCGCGGCACCACCGGCCGATGTGCAACACATGTCCGCCGCCCCGCGACGCCCCTTCCACGCCGCCATGCCCGACCCGGCGACGCAGCCTGACCTCGGCGGCATCGTCCTCGGCTGGCTCACCAAGCTGACCGCGATCCTGGCGGTCGCCGGCATCGTGCTCTTCGACGCCATCTCGGTCGGCACCACGGCGGCCACCGTCGCCGACCAGGGCACGTACGCCGCGCAGGACGCGTCGGAGACCTGGAGCCAGACCAAGAACGTCCAGGCGGCCTATGCCGCCGCGGTGAGCTCGGCGACCGAGGCCAACCCGGACAACACGATCTCCGCCGACGGCTTCCAGATCGACGCGGACGGGACCGTGCACCTTGTCATCAGCCGGGAGGCCAGGACCCTGCTGCTCTACCACTGGAGTCGCACGGCCGGCTGGGCCGAGGTCTCTCGTCCGGCCAAGGGCCGCAGCCTGCCCGGCTGACCTGTCGACGCCGAGGCGGCCACGACGCACGCAGCCGGCAGCGCATCGGGCCCCCGGCCCGGTGGCGGGTCGCCGCGGAAGGACTGACCACGAGCCCCGCGGGGTAGTCGCACGTACGATGCTCGGGTCAGCGCCGCACAGGCCCGAGCGTGCCGACTCAGCCGACCGCCCGCCCGACAGGAGTCCCGTGCCCCCGAACGCCGTCGAGCCGGGCACCCGGCTCGTCGACCGCTACCGCCTCGAGAAGCATCTCGGCGCGGCAGCCGGCACGTCCTACTGGCGGGCGCACGACGAGCTGCTCGACCGGCCGGTCGGGGTGTGCGTCCTCGACGCCGACGACAGCCAGGCAGGGCGGGTCCTGAGCGCGGCCCGGCGGGCCGCGGCCGTCACCGACCCGCGGTTCCTGCGCGTCCTCGACGCGAGCGAGGTCGAGGGGCCGCACGGGACCCTGGTCTACGTCGTCAACGAGTGGGTGCGCGCCACCAGCCTGGCCGGCCTGCTGGCCGACGGACCGTTGCCGCCGCCCGAGGCTCGGGAGCTCACGCAGGAGATCGCCGAGGCGCTGGCCGCGGCGCACCAGGACGGCCTCGCCCATCTCTGCCTTCAGCCCGAGCACGTGCTTCGTACCAGCCACGGCCAGGTGAAGATCGTCGGCCTGTCGGTCGAGGCAGCCGTGCGGGGGCTGGAGGCCGACGACGCCGACGACGCCGCCCGTCGCGACACCGAGGGAGCCGCAGCTGTGGGCTACGCCGCGCTGACCGGCCGCTGGCCGGGGCGGGAGTCCACCGGCCTTGCTGCCGCGCCGCACGACGGCGATGCCCTGTGCAGCCCCCGGCAGGTGCGGGCCGGCATCCCGCACGACCTCGACCAGGTCGTCAGCCGCGCCTTGGGGGTGCCCGGGGCAGCCGGGACGCCGTTGTGCACCCCCGCAGAGCTTGCGGCCGCGCTGGGCGAGGCCCACGTCACCTCACGCATCCCGACGGTCCGCGCGAGGACGCAGGGGTCGGCCTCGGACTCGTTCCCGCCGGACCGGCTCGCGCCCTACGACGACCCGGGTCGCCGGCGGAGCCGGCCGACGCTGCTCGCCTGGGGCGCCGTCGTGCTCGTCCTCACGGTGGGGCTCGCGCTCGCCGGCGGGCAGGTGCTGACCTCGCTCGGCGGTGACGCGGGGGCGGACGGAGCCACACCGGACAGCGGCTCCTCGTCGACAGGGTCCGGCGAACCGACCGGGACCCCCGTCCAGGTCGAAGCCACGTCGACGTTCGACCCGCCACCGGACGGCAACGGCGACGAGAACGGGTACGCGGCCGACCGGGCCGTGGACGACGACCCCGCGACGGCGTGGACGACGAAGCGCTACAACGACCCTTTCGGCCCCACCGGGCTCAAGGACGGCGTCGGGCTTGTCCTCGACCTCGGCAAGCCCACCCCCATCGGCTCGGTCACCGTGCGCACCGAGGGTGCCACCGACCTGGAGGTCCGCACCGCGGACGACGAGGGTTCGACGCTGGACGACTACACCCTGATGGCCTCCGCGAGCGATGTCGACCGCAGCGCGGTCCTCAAGCCCAAGGACGACGTGACCGCCAGGTACCTGCTCATCTGGCTGACCGCACTGCCCGCCGCCGAGGGCGGCGGGTACCGCGGCAGGATCGACGAGGTGTCTGTCACCCGGTGAGCACCTCGGTGAGCGCTTCGGTGATCCCTGCCGGTCGCCGCGGCAGTGCCGCCGGGACGCTCCCGGTTCCCCGGCGCGCTTGAGGCGTCCCGCCGTTCTGCCGACCTAGCCTGGGCAGGCGCCTCCGCCCCGGAGGTGGCCGCGAGGTGGTGGACACGGTGACCATGGGCGAGGACCGCACGGACGGCGGCCGCAGCGACGCCGAGCTCCTGCGGGCGCACGCCGACGGCGACACGGAGGCCTTCGGCGAGCTCGTCGTCCGGCACCGTGACCGGCTGTGGGCGGTCGCCCTGCGCACGCTCGGCCAGCCGGAGGAGGCAGCCGACGCGCTGCAGGACGCGCTCCTGTCGGCCTTCCGGGCGGGCCGCGGCGGCTCCGCCTGGCGCGGCGACTCGGCGGTGACCACCTGGCTGCACCGCATCGTCGTCAACGCCTGCCTCGACCGCGCACGGCGCCGGGCGGTGCGCCCGGCCGACCCGCTGCCCGAGCACGACAGCCTGCAGATCGCCGACCGCCGCGACGACGTCGCCGCCCGGACCGTGGCGATCGACGTCACGGCCGCCCTGGACACGTTGCCGGTCGAGCAGCGCGGCGCCCTGGTCCTCGTCGACATGTACGGCTGGTCGGTCGAGGAGGCGGCCCGGGTGCTCGACTGCCCGGTCGGGACCGTGAAGAGCCGCTGCGCTCGCGGCCGCGCCCGACTGCTGCCCCTGCTGCGGGAGGGGAACCAGGAACCGGGCCGCGACGTCCCACCCGAGGACAGCGGGCCCACGCAACGTCGGGACCAGCCGGTCGCCGGGCCGATGGCGTCGCGGACACCAGCGGCACCGACCACACCCGCTGCCCACAGCACACCGGACCCACCGAAGGCACCGAGCAGCGCCGAGACCCCGGACGGAGGCGAGCGATGAGCACCGAGCGCCCGGACCCTGCTGCGCACCTGGACGGCGACGCGCTGGCCGACCTCCAGGAAGGTCTGCTCGACGCCGCCGGCGAGGCGGAGGCGCGGCGCCACCTCGAGGCCTGTCCCCTCTGCCGGGCCGACCTGGCCGTGCTGACGTCGCTGCCTGCACGGCTCGCGGCGGTCGCAGACGTCGGGCCGGTCCCTCTCGAGGTGGCGGCACGGATCGACAGTGCGCTGGCCGAGGCGACGACGGCCGACCCGCCGGCCGAGGCGACGTCAGCGACCCGCACGGTCACGCCTCTGCCGCTCGCGAAGCCGACCCCCGTGCGCGGGATGCGGCTGCTCCAGGCGGCCGCTGTCCTCGTCCTGGTGCTGGGTGCAGGTGCCATCGGCATGTCGGCGCTGACCCAGGGCGGCGGAGACAGCGGCGGCACTGCCAGCACTGCTGGGGACGTCGCCGGGGGAAAGGTGGCCCCGGAGCGGGCCGAGGCCCCGGTCACCGCCAGTGGCCGCGACTGGACGCCCAGCACCCTCGAGGCGGCCGCTCCACGCCTCGCCACCGGCGCCATCGGCCCCACCGTCACCCTGTTCGACCGCCAGGCAGGGCCCGCCGCCGGCAGCGACAGCTCCGGCGGGGAGGCGGGCAGCCCTCCGACGCCTGCCGACGGCGCGGCCGGCGCGGCCGGCGCGCTGGCCGACCCTTCGGCCCTGCGTGCCTGCGCCGCCAACATGAGCAGTGGTGGCCCCCCGCTGACGCTGCTGGCCGTGGACCTGGCGCGCTGGCAGGGCCAGCCCGCCGGTGTCCTGGTCTTCGCCAGCCCGGACGACGAGACCAGCCTGGACGTCTTCGTGGTGGCTCCGGACTGCCCGCCGGGAGGCCTCCTGCACTTCGCCCGGGTCCCACGCACCTGACCGCCGCGGCACCGCGGCCGGGGAATTCCTGGCCCCTAGGATCGGTTGACGAACACGACTGCCCGCGCGACCAGCCCCGCGCCGGGTCGACCGTCATCGAGAGGCCCAGGTCTGCAGTGGACGACGTACGCAACGTGATCATCATCGGCTCGGGACCGGCCGGGTACACCGCCGCGATCTATGCCGCGCGGGCGAACCTGTCGCCGCTGGTGTTCGAGGGCTCGGTGACCGCCGGCGGCGCGCTGATGAACACCACCGACGTCGAGAACTACCCGGGTTTCCCCGAGGGCGTCATGGGGCCGGACCTCATGGACCACCTGCGCAAGCAGGCCGAGCGCTTCGGCGCCGAGCTGGTCACCGACGACGCCACCGCGGTCGACCTCACCGGTGAGACCAAGGTCGTCACCGACGGCAGCGGGGTCGAGCACCGCGCCCGGGCCGTGATCATCGCCACCGGCAGCGGGTACCGCGAGCTGGGACTGCCCAACGAGAAGCGGCTCTCCGGGCACGGCGTCTCCTGGTGCGCCACGTGCGACGGCTTCTTCTTCCGTGACCAGGACATCGTCGTGGTCGGCGGCGGCGACACCGCGATGGAGGAGGCAACCTTCCTGACCCGGTTCGCCCGGTCGGTGACCGTCCTGCACCGGCGCGACTCGCTGCGCGCGTCGAAGATCATGCAGGAGCGGGCCTTCGCCAACGACAAGATCAGGTTCCGGTGGAACGCCGAGGTCGTCGACGTCCACGGCGAGACGAAGGTGGACGGCGTGACCGTCCGCGACGTCGTGACCGGCGAGGAGAGCCGGCTGGACGTGACCGGGCTGTTCGTGGCCATCGGTCACGACCCGCGCAGCGAGCTGTTCGAGGGGCAGGTCCGCCGCGACGAGGAGGGCTACCTGCTCGTCGACAACCCGAGCACCCGGACCAACCTCGCCGGCGTCTTCGCCTGCGGCGACGTCGTCGACCACACCTACCGCCAGGCCGTCACCGCGGCGGGGACCGGGTGCGCCGCCGCCCTCGATGCCGAGCGGTACCTCGCCTCGCTCGAGGACGCCGTCCTCACGCACGACCCGGTCCAGGTGGCCCAGGCGGGGGTCAGCGTCTGACCCTCGCGCCAGGGCGCACCCACCGATCCGTTCCCACCCACCACGCACCATCGGGCAGTCCACCATCGACATCGCCGATGACACGAGAGGAGCTCCTGTGGGAGCCAAGACCGTCACTGACGAGACCTTCATCGCCGACGTGCTGCAGAACGACAAGCCTGTGCTCGTCGACTTCTGGGCCGAGTGGTGCGGGCCGTGCCGCCAGGTCTCGCCGATCCTCGAGGAGATCGCGGGTGAGCACGCCGACAAGATCGAGATCGTCAAGCTCAACGTCGACGAGAACCCGCGGACGGCCGCCGACTACGGCGTCGTGTCGATCCCGACGCTCAACGTCTACCAGGGTGGCCAGGTGGTGAAGTCCATCGTCGGCGCGAAGCCGAAGGCCATGCTGCTCAAGGACCTCGCCGAGTTCATCTGACTGATCCGGACGGCGCCGCAGCCCGCAGGGGCCGCGGCGCCGTCGGCTGTCCGAGCGGCGACGCGGTGCCTTCCGTGCGGAAGGACTTCGGGGCAGAGGCCGGCGCAACGGGCAGCACCCGACCTCTGCGCATACTGGCCGGGGCCCGCGGCAGGCGCAGGAGGTGGCCCCCGGCGCGAGGCGGTGCCGACGCATCCGGGCCGGGTACGCTCACTGGTCTCCCGGCCGTTCCCTCCGCCCGACGACTCCCCTCAGGAGCGCCCCGCCCGATGCCCGCCGACCGCACCGCCCCCGGCCACCCGCCGGCCGGCGCCCCGGCCTACCGCCGCGGCGACACCGGCGCGGCGGTGGCCGAGATCCGCGCGAAGCTGGCCGTGCTCGGGCTGCTCGAGGAGGGTGAGGGCGCCGAGCTGCTGGACCCGGCAGGCGCGCTCTTCGACGCCGCCGCCGACCGGGCCGTGCGTGCCTTCCAGCAGGCCCGCGGCATCTCCGTCGACGGTGTCGTGGGGCCTCGGACCTACCACGCGCTGGACGAGGCGCGGTGGCGCCTGGGCGACCGGATCCTCTTCTACGTCCCCGCGCGGCTGATGGCGGGCGACGACGTCGCGACGCTGCAGCAGCGGCTGCTCGACATGGGCTTCGACTGCGGGCGCGTCGACGGGCTGTTCGGCGTCGAGACCGAGCAGGCCCTGCGGGAGTTCCAGCGCAACATCGGTGTCGTCGCCGACGGCACCTGCGGCCCGGCGACCTTCAAGGCCCTCACCCAGCTGACCCGCACCGTCGTCGGCGGAAGCCCGCACGCGATGCGCGACTCCGAGGCCATCACCCGAGCCGGTCCGGCGCTGGCCGGGAAGCTGGTCATCATCGATCCGGGTCGCCCCGACGACGCGAGCAGCGCCGGCAGCGCCTCTGGTGCCGATGCCGATGCCCGCAGCATCGTCTACGACATCGCGTCGCGCCTGGAGGGTCGCCTCAGCGCTGCCGGCGCCTCGGCGTTCCTCACCCGCGGGCCCGACGGGGCCGGCAGCGACGGCCCCAGCGAGGAGGACCAGGCGAGCTTCGCCAACGCCGCCGGCGCCGACCTGCTCATCGCCCTGCACGTCAACCGGAGCCCCAGCCCGACAGCGTCCGGTGTCGCGACCTACTACTACGGCAACGACGAGTTCGGGCACCACTCCACCGTCGGGCAACGGCTCGCCGACCTGGTGCAGCGGGAGATCTGCGCACGCACCGACCTGGTGGACTGCCGGGTCCACCCCAAGACCTGGGACGTGCTGCGCCGCACCCGGATGCCGGCGGTGCGGGCAGAGGTGGGCTACCTGTCCCACCCTGGCGACGCGGCCCGCCTGGCCGACCCGGCCTTCCGGGACGCTCTCGCCGAGGCGATCGGGGCCGCCGTGCAGCGGCTCTACCTGGCCCCGGAGGACGACGCAGTGACCGGCGTCCTGCGCATCCCGGAGTGGCTGCGCGCCTGACGTGTCACCGTCGGCATCGGCGGCATCGCGGCATCGATCGCACCGTCAGTACCGCGCGTGCGGCGGCGCCGTCCCGACTGCGACCCGTCACACCGGCCGGAACGCCGGCTCCGGGTTCATCGATCCCAGCAGCCGCTCCAGGGCGACCTCGACGTCCTCGCGCCAGGACAGCGCGTTGCGCAGCTCCAGCCGCAGCCTCGGGAACAGGTGGTGGGGCCGCACCGTCTTGAAGCCCACCGCGAGCAGGAAGTCGGCCGGCACCACGCAGCCGCCCACGGGCAGCGCCGCCTCGTCGGCGGGCGTCGCCCGGCCGAACGCCTCGATCGCCCGGACGCCACGGCGGCTGAGGTCCTTGGCCGCGGTCTGCAACAGCATCCGGCCCAACCCCCCACCCGTGAACTCCGGGAGCAGCCGCGCCGTCATCAACAGGACCGCGTCGGCCGAGACCGGGGAGGTCGGGAACGCGAGACTGCGGGGCACGTGCACCGGCGGCGCGTAGGTGAGGTACCCGGCCGGGAGCGAGTCGACGTAGACGATCTTGCCGCAGGATCCCCACTCCAGCAGGGTGGCCGAGAGCCAGGCCTCCTTCTCCAGCTCGACGTCGCCGGCCTCCTCGGCCGCCTCGCGGGCCACCGGGTCGAGCTCCCAGAACACGCACCGCCGACAGGCATGCGGCAGGTCGTCGAGGTTGTCCAAGGTCAGGCTGGCGCAGCGGCGTGACACCCGCGCCTCCGCATCGTGGTCGACGGCCTTCGGTCGGCAGGAGGGTAGCGCCGGGCCGCGGTCGGCGGGAAGACCCCGGCTCGACCTCGCCGACGAGGGCGACCCGACGATGCCCGCCCCCGGTCGTGGCTGTGACGCCCTGTCGACCTGTCGACCGGTCGATCTGTCGACCTGTCCGCACGGCGAGAGGGAGAGACGTCGAGAGAACCACCAGGAGATCTGTCGTTCTCGCGACGTGGCGACCTGTCGCTCTGTCGATGTGTCGGTGTGTCGTGCTGTCGATGTGTCGGTGTGTCGTGCTGTCGCTGAGTCGTTGTGTCGGCCGTCGCCCGGCCGGATCGGAGCCGCCCCCGTGCGTCGACACATCGACGTGCCGCCATGTCGACATGCCGACAGGTCCTTCCCCCTGGCGTCACGCCAGCCACCGCACTCCCACCAGCCCCGCCCGACACGCAGGTGCGGGCCGGGCGGGTCAGCCGGCGTCCGGCGGGTCGGCGAGAGCCGGCACCTCGGTGTCCGGTGCCATCAGCGAGACGATCCGCTCGAGGTCGTCGATCGAGGCGAACTCCACGACGATCCGGCCCTTGGCGCGACCGAGATCGACCTTGACGCGGGTCTCGAACCGCTCGGAGAGCCGCTCGGCCAGCACTGCCAGCTTGGGTGCCACCGGCCGCGCCCCGCGCGGGCGCCGGCCTCGTTCCGGGGCGTCGCCGCCCAGCGTGACGATCTCCTCCACCGAGCGCACCGACAGACCCTCCGCCACCACCCGCTGGGCCAGGCGTTCCTGTCCCGCCGCGTCGTCCAGGCCCAGCAGGGCACGGGCGTGCCCGGCGGAGAGCACCCCGGCGGCGATGCGCCGCTGCACCAGGGGCGGCAGCTTGAGCAGCCGGAGGGTGTTGGAGATCTGCGGGCGGGACCGGCCGATCCGACCGGCAAGCTCGTCGTGCGTGCAGCCGAAGTCCTGGAGCAGCTGGTCGTACGCCGCGGCCTCCTCCAGCGGGTTCAGCTGGGCCCGGTGCAGGTTCTCCAGCAGGGCGTCGCGCAGCATGACGTCGTCGCCGGTGTCACGCACGATGGCCGGGATGGCGGTGAAGCCGGCCTCACGCGCCGCCCGCCACCGCCGCTCACCCATGATCAGCTCGTAGCGCTCCGACCCTGGTTCGCCGCCGAGCGGGCGGACGACGATCGGCTGCAGCAGCCCGACCTCGCGCAGGGAGTGCACCAGCTCGGCCAGCGCCTCCTCCTCGAAGACCTCGCGCGGCTGCCGGGGGTTGGGGGTGATGGCGTCCAGCGGCACCTCGGCGAAGTGGGCCCCGGCGACCTCCTCAGGTGACCCGGCGCCGGGTACGGGGGTCGGCCGGGCGCGCCCGCCCGCTCCTGTCCCGTCCCGCGGGTCAGCGCCGCCAGCTGCCTCCCCCGCGGCCTCGTCGCCAGGCTCCTGAGGACCTCGGCCCGGGATGAGGACGTCGACCGGCGACGGGCCGCTCGTCGGCGGCGCCTCGCCCTTGCCGGGCGCGGTCGGGATCAGGGCACCCAGGCCGCGGCCCAGACCCCGTCGTCGGTCGCTCACCGGGTCTCCTCCGTTCCCGCGGGGGTGTCCGCCCGCAACGCCATCTCGCGGGCCGCCTCGAGGTAGGACAGCGCGCCGGTCGAACCAGGGTCGTAGGTCATGACGGTCTGACCGTAGCTGGGCGCCTCCGAGATCCGCACCGAGCGCGGGATCGTCGTGCGCAGGACAGTGTCCGGGAAGTGGGTCCGCACCTCGTCGGCCACCTGGGCCGCCAGCCGGGTCCTGGCGTCGTACATGGTGAGCAGGACGGTGGACACGTGCAGCGCCGGGTTGAGGTGCGCCCGGACCAGCTCGACGTTGCGCAGCAGCTGACCCACCCCCTCCAGTGCGTAGTACTCGCACTGGATCGGGATGAGGACCTCCGGGGCGGCCACCAGAGCGTTCACCGTCAGCAGGCCGAGGCTGGGCGGGCAGTCGACGAGGATGTAGTCGAACCGGGGGGTGTCGGAGTCGGCGGTCTGCTCGGCATAGCCGGACAGTGCCCGCTGCAGCCGGGTCTCGCGCGCCACCAGCGACACCAGCTCGATCTCGGCGCCGGCCAGGTCGATCGTGGCCGGGACGCAGGACAGCCCGGCGATGCCCTCGACCGGGGCGATCACCTCGTGCAGTGGTCGATCCTCGAGCAGCACGTCGTAGACCGAGGGGACCTCCGCATGGTGATCGACACCGAGGGCGGTCGAGGCGTTGCCCTGCGGGTCCAGGTCCACCACCAGGACCTCCAACCCCTGCAGGGCGAGGGCGGCAGCCATGTTCACGGTGGTCGTCGTCTTGCCGACCCCGCCCTTCTGGTTCGCGACGGTGAGCACCCGGGTCCTGGCCGGTCGCGGCAGCGGGTCGCCGACCCGGCCGGCGAGCACCCGCAGGGCGGTTTCGGCGGCCCGGGCGATGGGAGTGTCTTCCGCCCCCGGGGGCGGGTCGGCCACCACGATCGGGCCGGACTCGGGCACCGCTGACGGTGACGCGGCACTCTGGGACACGGCGAGCTCCTTCGCGGTGGTGGTGCCACCGGTGGTGAGAGGACTGACTGACGGCGGGACCCGGCGGCCGCCACCCGGGTGGGGAGCCGGCGGACGCTCCGCCGCCTCGGCCAGGTCGACCGCCGGCGGCAGGTCGACAGTGGCCGGCAGGTCGACCGTGGCCGGCAGAGCGTCGGAGGGCGGGAGCGGTGCCCCCCGGCCGGGCGTGGCGGCAGGCCCTGCGGGGTTCATGGGCGCCTCGAGGAGGCGGCCCCACGGCGGTGTTTCACGTGAAACCTCGGCACCGTCGGCGGCCTCGGTTTCACGTGAAACGTCGGCCCGCTCGCCAACGAGTTCCGGTGACGCTGGCAGCGCGGTCACGTGCGCCGCGGCGTCGTGGCCGGCCGACTCCGGGAGATCGCGATCGTCCGCGACCTGCGCCGGCCAGCCGAGTCCACCAGGGTCTGCGACGGCGGAGTCGGGCCAGCCGAGTCCCGTGGTTCTCATCTCACCCTGCTCTCAGAACGGACGGCCCGACGCATGCCGGCGTCGGCACCCGGGACGGTGGCGGATCCGGCCCGACCCGGGGCCGCTGCACCCGCGGGGACGGCCCGGCCGGCGACGTCGACCGGGTGAGCCTATGCCGTCACGGCTGCCGGTCGGAAGTCGATCGGCCGCGCCGTCCCACCACGATCCGCACCAGCCGCACCGGCGGGTCGACCAGGCCGGCCCCGACCTCCTCGATCGGGCCGGCCGATGCGTTCCACCGAGGGAGCTCGGCGCGCACGAGGTCCAGCTCAGCCTCGGCCCGGTCACCCTTGACGGCGAGCAGGCTCCCCCCGTCGGCGACGAGCGGAAGGCACCAGGGGAGCAGCCGGTCCAGCGGGGCGACAGCCCGCGCGGTCACCGTCGGCGCGACCCAGAGCCCGTGCAGGTCCTCGGCCCTGCTCCGGACGACCTCGACGTTGTCCAGCTCCAGTCGCTGCGTCACCTCACCGAGGAAGGCGGCCCGGCGCAGCAACGGCTCGACCAGCCGGACGGTGAGGTCGGGTCGCGCCAGAGCCATCGGGATCCCGGGCAGCCCGGCTCCCGACCCCACGTCGACCACCAGGCCGGCCGCGGGACAGGCCGCTGCCACCACCGCGCCGTTGAGCAGGTGCCGGCTCCAGAGCCGGTCGGCTTCCCGGGGGCCGATCAGCCCACGGGTGACGCCATCGGTCGCCAGCAGCTCGGCGTAGAGGTCGGCCCGGTGCAGCTCGGCGCCGAACACGGCCGCGGCGGTTTCACGTGGAACATCCCTCACCGAGCCGGCCCGGCGTCAGAGGGGCAGGACGACGACCCGGCGCTGCGGCTCCTCACCCTCGGACTCGCTGGTGAGCCCGGCCTCCGCCACGGCGTCGTGCACGACCTTGCGCTCGAAGGGTGACATCGGCTCGAGCCGCACCTTCTCCCCGGTCGCCCGCACCGTCTCGGCTGTCTGCCGGCCCAGCTCGGTGAGCACGGCCTTGCGGCCGGCCCGGTACCCGGCCACATCGAGCATGAGCCGGCTGCGGTTCCCGGTCTGGGCATGCACGGCCAGCCGGGTCAGCTCCTGCAGCGCCTCCAGCACGTTGCCGTGCCGCCCGACCAGGTCGTCCAGGTCGCCCCCCACCACCGAGACGATCGCGCGGTCGCGCTCGACGTCCATGTCGATGTCGCCGTCGAGGTCCACGATGTCGAGAAGGTCCTCGAGATAGTCCGCGGCGATCTCCCCCTCCTTCTCGAGGTCCACGATCCCGTCGCGGCCGTCCCGGCCTCCCGGCCCGCGACCGTCGGTGCTGTCGGTGCTGTCGGTGCTGTCGGTGCTGTCGGTGCTGTCGGTGTCGTGGCCGTGGGGGTTGTCCGGGCTGTCGGCGTCCGGGCTCGGCCCGGAGGCCTCGGACTCCGCCGGAGCCGTGCCGCCTGTCGGGTCGACGGTCTCGGTCGAGCCGTCGTCCTGCGGCGCGGGCGAACTTGTCATCGCGGGGCTCCTCCGGGTGCTTGTGCGGTCCTGTGGCCGGTTACCGGCCGGGAAGGGGTGCGGCGCCGCGCGCCGCGATCAGCGCTTCTTCTTGCGCTTGGGCTGCTGGCGCTGGCCACCTGCACGGGGCTGGTTCCCGTTCGCGCCGCCGTCCGAGTCGTCCGACGCGTCCGTGCTGTCCGCGGCGCCGGCGCTGCTGCCGTTGCCGCTCGAGCCGTCCAGGGTCGCTACCGCCGTGTCAGCGGCATCCGACTCCCGGCGGGCCTTCCGGTGCGCCTCCTTGGCCGCCTGGCGGCGGGCCAGGGCGTCGGCGGCGGGAGACCCGGGCGCCGGGTTGCGCCGGATGACGTAGAACTGCTGGCCCATGGACCAGACGTTCGTGGTCAGCCAGTAGAGCAGCACGCCGATCGGGAAGTTGACGCCGGACACGGCGAAGACCAGCGGGAAGACGTAGAGCAGGATCTTCTGCTGCTGCGCGAACGGGTTGTTCATCGCGTCGGCAGGCATGTTCTTGCTCATCAGCTGCTTCTGCGTCGTGAAGGTCGACGCCGACATCAGGACGATGAGCACAGCGGTGAGGATCTGCACCGAGACCGTCTCGGCGCCGATGAACTTGTCCGAGATGCTCGCCCCGAAGATCTCGGCGTTGCCGGCCTGGGTGACCAGTTGCTGGTCCAGGAATCCCTTGGGCTTGTCCTTGGCGATCCCGTTGAGGACGTGGAAGAGGGCGAAGAAGATCGGCGCCTGCAGGATGATCGGCAGACACGAGGCCAGCGGGTTCGTCCCGTTGTCCTTGTACAGCTTCATCATCTCTTGCTGCTGCTTCTGGCGGGACTCGGGATCGGTCTTGCCCTTGTACTTGGTCTGGATCTTCTTGATCTCCGGCTGCAGGATCTGCAGGCCGCGCTGGGCGTTGATCTGCTTGACGAACAGGGGGATGAGCAGGATCCGGATGACCACCACGAGTCCGACGATCGACAGGGCCCACGCCGCACCCCCGGCGGGGTCGAAGCCGATGTTCTTGAACAAGGTGTGGAACGCCACCATGATGAAGGTGACGGCCTCGTAGAGAGGCTCGAGCAGCTGGGCGGCGTGGGTCACGGACGAGCTCCCTGGGGGGCGCCAGGGGAGGCGCCGTGTCGTCTGGGGGGAACGGGGTCGAGCCCGCCCGGGTTCCACGGGTGGCAGCGCAGCAGCCGACGGACCGCGAGCCACAGGCCCACCAGCGGGCCGCGAGTGGTGATCGCCTCGACGGCGTACGCCGAGCAGGACGGGTAGAACCGGCAGCGCGGCCCCAGCAACGGCGAGAGCACCAGCTGATAGGCGCGGATGGGCAGCACGAGAACCAGCCCGAGCGCCCGGTTCAGGGTCGTCACCGACCTGGCGGCCAGCGTGCGGGCGGTCGAGCTCATCGTCGTGGCTCCGCCGGCGGCGGCGCGGCAGGGGCCGGCGAGATCGCTGCCTCGTGAGCCGCGCGGGCTGTCGGGGCCAGAGCTCGCTCCAAGCCACGGTCGAGCGCTGCCGCGAGCGCAGGATACCCGGCCGAGCCCGCCGGCGGGAGCACCCGCACCACCAGGCGGCTCCCCGCCGGGATCCGGTCCCACCGGTCCCGAAGCAGGTGGCGCAGGCGTCGGCGGACGAGGTTGCGCGTCACCGCCGGGCCGACGGTGCGCGGCACCACGAAGCCCACCCGGGCCTGCGCCGGGGTCCCGCCGTCACGCGGCGACAGCGCGGCGTGCAGGACGAGCATCCCGCCGGCGCGGGTGGCCCGGGACGCGCGCAGGGTCGCGGAGAAGTCGGCGGAGCGGCGCAGCCTGGCTCCGGCCGGGAGCACGTCAGTCAGGCCGAGAGCTTGGAGCGGCCCTTGGTGCGCCGGGCCGCAATGATCGCCCGGCCCGCACGGGTCCGCATCCGCAGACGGAAGCCGTGGGTCTTGGCCCGACGACGGGTGTTGGGCTGGAACGTGCGCTTGCTCACTCGTGGGCTCCCGGACTGCTAGCTGGCTGGCTTCTCGTGTCGATGCCCGCCGGCTGGGCGCCGGGCTCGCGGGGCACACGAGGTGCCAGGGGTCTGGTCGGCCGGTCGTCGTCGCCTGAACATCGAACCTGAACAGACGAACCCGCGCAGGCGGTCCGCGTGCAGGATCTCACGCGGGCACGCCGCAGCGGCTGCCGACGACACGACCGGGCAACGGTACGGTCGTGCGCACACCGGGGTCAAACCGGGGCGCGACCGGGGCGGCACGGCTCGGACCCGGCATCATCCCAGGTCACCCGCTCGCCGCCGGGCCGACACGCCGGAGAGCCCCGCCCTGATCGTGTCCACCGTCCGGGACTGGGGCCGGCGGGTTGTGGACAACCGCTTGCTGGGCGCCGGGTGCCGTCGTTAGTGTCGCCCGGGTCGCCGGGGACTTCCCCTCCCGTCGTCCTGTGCATCTCGACGGCCGCATCCTGCCGTTCCGGGACGAACCGGGACAACGTATGTACACAGGTTGTGGACGACGATGTGGACAGACTGGATCCGGCCGTCGGCAGCGCGGCTGCCGGTGCCGGAACCGGTACCGCCACGACGAGACGGGCCTGACGGAGCGCCGCGCGCGCTCCGCGGGTCAGACCGTGCGCCCGACGCACGCGGGAAGGACAGCGCGTGACCGACGAGACCGGCGCCCGCACGACACAGCTCGACGACCAGCCGGTGGTCACGCCGGACGACGCCACCCACAGCGGGGCGGTGGTCGACGCGACCGCCACGGTCGACGAGCGCGAGTCGGCCGACGACTGGGCCCCCGTCTGGGCCCGCGCCCTCGCCGTGCTCGAGCAGAGCGTGAGCCAGCAGCAGGAGCGCGCCCTGGTCCGACTCAGCCGGCTGGACGGGGTCGTCGGCGAGACCGCGCTGCTCTCGGTGCCGCACCACTACGCCAAGGACGTCATCGAGGCACGGCTGCGTCAGGTCGTCTCGGCGGTGCTCTCCGAGCTCGTCGGCCGCGAGCTGCGGCTCGCCGTGGTGGTCGACCCCAGCCTGGACGCCGACGCCCGCGCCGTCCCCGAACCCGCCTCCGCAGATGCGTCGGGCGGCCCGATGCCCCCCGGCCGGCTGGACGAGCGGGACGGCGCTCCCACCCAGCCCGCCGACACGCCCGGCACCGGACGTGAGCCGGGCGCGCGACGCGAGCTGGAGCCCACCCGCCTCAATCCGCGCTACCTGTTCGAGACGTTCGTCATCGGCTCCAGCAACAGGTTCGCCCATGCGGCTGCCGTGGCCGTGGCCGAGGCACCTGCCAAGGCGTACAACCCGCTGTTCATCTACGGCGACTCCGGGCTGGGCAAGACCCACCTGCTGCACGCCATCGGGCACTACGGGATGAGCCTGTTCCCCGGGGTCAAGGTGCGCTACGTGAGCTCGGAGGAGTTCACCAACGACTTCATCAACTCGATCCGCGACGGCAAGGCCGACGGCTTTCGGCGTCGCTACCGCGACGTGGACATCCTGCTGGTCGACGACATCCAGTTCCTCGAGAACAAGGAGCAGACCCAGGAGGAGTTCTTCCACACCTTCAACACGCTGCACAACGCGAACAAGCAGATCGTCATCTCCTCCGACCGGCCACCACAGCAGCTGGTCACGCTGGAGGACCGGCTTCGCAACAGGTTCCACTGGGGCCTCATCACGGACGTCCAGCCGCCGGAGCTCGAGACCAGGATCGCGATCCTGCGCAAGAAGGCCGCCCAGGAGCGCCTGGCGGCACCACCGGAGGTGCTCGAGTTCATCGCGAGCAAGATCTCGACGAACATCCGCGAGCTCGAGGGTGCCCTGATCCGGGTCACCGCGTTCGCGAGCCTCAACCGGCAGGGCGTCGACCTGGCCCTGGCCGAGATCGTGCTCAAGGACCTCATCCCGGACAACACCCAGCCCGAGATCACCGCGGCGACGATCATGGCCCAGACGGCCGCCTACTTCGGCCAGTCGATGGAGGAGCTGTGCGGCTCGTCCCGGTCGCGGGTGCTGGTCACGGCGCGTCAGATCGCCATGTACCTGTGCCGCGAGCTCACCGACCTGTCCCTGCCCAAGATCGGCCAGCAGTTCGGCGGCCGGGACCACACGACGGTCATGCACGCGGACAAGAAGATCCGGCAGCTGATGGCCGAGCGGCGCAGCGTCTACAACCAGGTCACCGAGCTCACCAACCGGATCAAGTCGCAGTCCCGGGCCGGCTGAGATGGCCCCCACCACTCCCCGGCGACCGGACCGGGGGTGCGTTCACACCATGGGGACAACCCTGTGGACAGACCCGGTCGGCCGTCCCGAGCGGGTGTGGACGACGCTGTGGTCCGCTCCCCGTGCACAGGTCGCGGCTCGCCGCCCCCAGCGCCGTACCCAGGGTGTCCCCACCTCGTCGTACCGTCTGACCTGCAACGATGGGCGATGTCCACAGTGTCCACCACCCCTGGTGCGACCACCACAGTTACCTAGGGAGTTGGATCGGCACACCATGACGGGGACGGGTGGGCCCGTGGACAACGGGTCCCAGGCACGGTCGGACGAGATTGTCGGAGGTGCTCGGTGAGGTTCCGGGTGGAGCGGGACGTGCTCGCGGACGCAGTGGCGTGGGCCGCCCGCAGCCTGCCAGCGCGGCCGCCGGTGCCGGTGCTCGCGGGTCTCATGCTCGACGCCGCCGACGGTCGGCTGGTCCTGTCCAGCTTCGACTACGAGGTCTCGGCGCGGGTCGAGGTGCCGGCCGAGGTGACCGAGCCGGGGTCCGCGCTGGTCAGTGGCCGGCTGCTGGCAGACATCTCCCGCAGCCTCCCCTCGAGGCCGGTGGACGTCGCGACCGACGCCGCGAAGGTGGTCGTGACCTGCGGGTCCTCGCGCTTCACGCTGCTCACGCTGCCGGTCGAGGACTACCCCGCCCTGCCCGAGATGCCCGGCGCGTCCGGGTCCCTGCACGGTGACGCCTTCGCCGCCGCCGTCGCGCAGGTCTCCATCGCCGCCGGCCGCGACGACACGCTGCCGGTGCTCACCGGCGTCAGGCTGGAGATCGAGGGCTCCACGATCACGATGGCGGCCACCGACCGTTACCGGCTCGCCGTCCGCGAGCTTGCCTGGTCCCCGGAGCAGACCGGTCTCGAGGCGATCGCCCTGGTGCCGGCGCGTACCCTCGCCGACACGGCCAAGGCGCTGTCCAACGCCGACAAGGTCACTGTCGCGCTGGCGACGCCCGGGGCCGGCGAGGGCCTGGTGGGGTTCGAGGGCTCGGGCCGGCGTACCACCTCGCGGCTGCTCGACGGGGAGTTCCCCAAGTACAAGTCGCTGCTGCCCACCGAGTCGTCGGGGCTGGCCACGGTGAGCACGGCGGACCTGGTCGAGTCGGTGCGCCGGGTGGCGCTGGTGGCTGAGCGCAACACCCCGATCCGGCTCAGCTTCTCCGCCGGTGAGGTCACGCTGGAGGCGGGCACCGGTGACGAGGCGCAGGCCTCGGAGTCGCTCGCCGCCACCCTCGACGGCGACGACATCTCGATCGCGTTCAACCCGGCGTACCTGCTCGACGGGCTCGGCGCGCTCGGGGCCGAGCACGCCGAGCTGCGGTTCACCGCGCCGACCCGCCCGGCCGTCCTGGCGGGCAAGGACGCCGCCGACGCCACCGCCGGCGACGCCTACCGCTACCTGCTCATGCCGGTCCGCCTGTCCGGCTGAGAGATCCGCTGCCCCGGCCCGCGCCCCGGGCCACCCCGTCGGAAGGCGCACAGCATGGAGATCGGACTTGTCGGCCTGGGAAAGATGGGCGGCAACATGCGCGAGCGCCTGCGCCGGGCCGGTCACACCGTGGTGGGCTACGACCGCAACCAGGACCTCAGCGACTCGCAAGACCTGGCCGACATGGTCCGGCAGCTGCCGTCACCGAAGGTCGTCTGGGTGATGGTGCCGGCCGGCGAGATCACGCGGAAGACCATCGAGTCCCTCGGCGAGCTCCTCGACGCCGGCGACGTCGTGGTCGACGGGGGCAACTCGAGGTGGACCGACGACAAGGCGCACGCCGCGATGCTCGGCGAGCGCGACATCGGCTTCGTCGACGCGGGTGTCTCGGGCGGTGTGTGGGGGCTCGACAACGGCTACGCCTTGATGGTCGGCGGTGACGCTGCGACGGTGGCGACGGTGCAGCCGGCGTTCGACGCGCTCAAGCCGGAGGGCGACTCGGGCTTCGTCCACGCCGGCCCGGTGGGCGCCGGTCACTTCGCCAAGATGGTGCACAACGGCATCGAGTACGGCCTGATGCAGGCCTACGCCGAGGGCTACGAGCTGCTGACGGCGGCCGAGGTCGTCGAGGACGTCCCCGGTGTCATCGCGAGCTGGACGCAGGGCACGGTCATCCGGTCCTGGCTTCTCGACCTGCTCGTGCTCGCCCTGCAGCAGGACCCGAAGCTCGCCGAGATCCGTGGCTACGTCGACGACTCGGGCGAGGGGCGGTGGACCATCGAGGAGGCCATCAACCACGCCGTCCCGGCGCCGGTGATGTCGGCGGCGCTGTTCGCCCGGTTCGCCTCGCGCCAGGACGACTCGCCGGCCATGAAGGCGGTGGCCGCGCTGCGGAACCAGTTCGGCGGGCACGCCGTCACCAAGATCGCGCGGGGCGAGACGGAGACCCCGGCCTAGGGGTCGTGGGCCGCGGATGAGGGTCACGCACCTGTCGCTGCGCGACTTCCGCTCGTACGCCGAGGTCGAGCTGCCGCTCGACGCGGGAGTGACCGCGCTGGTCGGGCCGAACGGCCAGGGCAAGACCAACCTGGTCGAGGCGGTGGGCTACCTGGCGACCCTCGGTTCGCACCGTGTCGGGCAGGACGCCCCGCTCGTGCGGCTCGGGGCCGAGCGCGCCGTCATCCGGGCCCAGGTCGTGCGTGACGACCGCCAGCTGCTGGTCGAGGTCGAGATCACGCCGGGCCGGGCCAACCGGGCCCGGGTCAACCGGGCCCCCGTGCCGCGACCGCGGGACGTGCTCGGCATCCTGCGCTCGGTGCTGTTCGCGCCCGAGGACCTCGCACTGGTCAAGGGCGACCCGTCCGAGCGCCGGCGCTTCCTCGACGAGCTGCTCGTCCTGCGGGCGCCGCGTTTCGCCGGCGTCCGGGCCGACTACGACAGGGTGCTCAAGCAACGCAACGCGCTGCTGAAGTCCGGCCCCGGCCGTCGGGCTTCCGCCGGAGGACCGGTGGACCTGCGGACCCTTGAGGTGTGGGACTCGCACCTGGCCGCGGCCGGCGGCGAGCTGCTGGCGGCGCGGCTCGACCTGGTGGAGGCCCTGCGGCCGTTGGTCGACAAGGCCTACCAGTCGGTGTCCGAGTCGGGCTTCGCGTCCAGCGGGCCGGCGGCGCTGGACTACCGGAGCTCGGTCGAGCCGTCCGGGACGGACCGCCGGGCCGACACAGCGCAGCGACCGGAGGGAGCCCGCACCCAGCTCCCCGCCGACAAGGACCTTCTCGCAGCCGCGATGCTCGAGCGGATGGCCACCGAGCGCAAGGCCGAGCTGGACCGCGGCATCTCGCTTGTCGGGCCGCACCGTGACGACCTGCTGCTCCGGCTCGGGCCGATGCCGGCCAAGGGCTACGCCAGTCATGGCGAGTCCTGGTCGTTCGCCCTCGCCCTGAGACTCGCCGCCTACGACCTGCTCCGGGCGGAGTCCGGCGAGTCGTCACCGGGCGGCGAGCCGGTGCTCGTCCTCGACGACGTGTTCGCCGAGCTCGACGACCACCGGCGCAACCGGCTGGCCGCCATGGTGGCCGGTGCCGAACAGGTGCTGGTCACGGCGGCCGTCCCCGACGACGTGCCCGAGGCGCTGACGGGCGCACGGGTCGACGTCATGGGCGCCGAGGTCCGGCGGGTCCGGTGACCGACCCCGGCCGGCCGGACCGGCCCGACGCGTCGGCGCCCCCCGGGCCGGTGCCGGCCACCGACGACGCTCCGGCACGACGTTCCGGCCTCGAGGTCGCCCGCGAGGCGCTGGCCGGGGCGCGGACCGAGGCGCGGCGGCGCGGCCTGGTCCCGGGTCGGCCGAGCCGGCCGGCCGGGCCCGGAGAAGAGGCCGGGGGACGTCGCCGGCGGGGCTACGCCGGCGAGACCCGCAGCGGTGCGCATCCCGACGAGCGGGACCCCCAGCTGCTGGGCTCCACCCTCGACCGGCTCGTCGTCGAGCGCGGCTGGGAGACGGACAAGGCCGTCGGTGACGTCATGGGCAGGTGGCCGGCGATCGTGGGGCCGCAGGTGGCCGCGCACGCGGTCCCGCTGTCCTTCGCCGACGGTGAGCTCGTCCTGACCACGGACTCCACGGCCTGGGCCACCCAGGTCCGGCTGCTCGCGCCGACCCTGCTGGCTCGCCTCGCCGAGGACCTCGGCGCCGGCGTCGTCACCGCGGTCACCGTGCGCGGACCCGGCGGTCCCTCCTGGAAGAAGGGCCGGCTCGCCGTCCCCGGGCGGGGACCGCGCGACACCTACGGCTGAGACGGCCGCCTCGGCGTGTGCCCTGCCTCCGGCAATCGCCACAGGGACCGTGCTGACCCCCCGGCCGCGTGGGGGGAGCCATCCCCACCCGTGCGCGGCCCGGAAAACCGTCCCCAGGCGCCCCTGCATGCCGATTCTGCGCCCGCTGACCAGTAGGATGACAGGGACAGCGCGGGTCCGCCGCGCCCTCCCCTGCCGCGCCGTCCTCCGGCGCCACGACCGGGCAGTCCGCGCGCGACGAAAGGTGACTTGTGACCCAGCCGGCCCCGCCGACCGAGCCCGTCGAGCCCACCGAGCCCAGCGACACCATCGCAGTCACCCCCGCCGGCCCCCCGCCGGCCCCGCCGTCGTACGACGCCAGCCAGATCCAGGTGCTCGAGGGCCTGGAGGCGGTGCGCAAGCGGCCCGGCATGTACATCGGGTCCACCGGCGAGCGCGGCCTGCACCACCTGGTCTACGAGGTCGTCGACAACTCCGTCGACGAGGCGCTGGCCGGTCACTGCGACCGGATCGAGGTCACGCTGCTCGCCGACGGCGGTGTCCGGGTCAGTGACAACGGCCGGGGCATCCCGGTCGACAACGTCGAGAGCGAGGGCCGCCCCGCGGTCGAGGTCGTGCTCACCGTGCTGCACGCCGGTGGCAAGTTCGGCGGCGGCGGCTACAAGGTGTCCGGAGGCCTGCACGGGGTCGGCGTCTCGGTCGTCAACGCCCTGTCCTCGAAGCTGGACGTCGCCATCCGCCTCCATGGCAGGCTGTACACGCAGTCCTACTCGCTCGGCGTGCCCGACGCCCCGCTCGCGACCGGTGAGGCCGTCGACACGACCGGCACGACGATCACCTTCTGGCCCTCGACGGACATCTTCGAGACCACGGACTACAGCTTCGAGACCCTGTCCAACCGGCTGCGCGAGATGGCCTTCCTCAACCGTGGGCTCACCATCGTGCTGCGCGACGAGCGGCCGGCGAGCACCGAGGAGGCCAAGGCCGACGAGGTCGACGAGACCACCCAGACCGAGGTCGTCTACCGGTACGACGGGGGCCTGGTCGACTACGTCGACTACCTCAACGCGCGCAAGGACGCCGTGCACCGCACCGTCGTGTCCTTCGAGGCCGAGTCGGAGTACGTGGACGGCGGCATGTCGCTCGACGTCGCGATGCAGTGGAACACCGGCTTCTCCGAGTCGGTGCACACGTTCGCGAACAACATCAACACCCATGAGGGAGGCACCCACGAGGAGGGCTTCCGCGCCGCGCTGACGACACTGGTCAACAAGTTCGCCCGGGACTGGAACATCCTCAAGGAGAAGGACGCCAACCTGACCGGCGACGACGTCCGCGAGGGCCTGACCGCGATCGTCAGCGTGAAGCTCGTCGACCCGCAGTTCGAGGGGCAGACCAAGACCAAGCTCGGCAACACCGAGGCCAAGTCGTTCGTCCAGAAGGTCGTCAACGACCGCCTCGGCGAGTGGTTCGAGAAGAACCCCGGCGAAGGCAAGGACATCGCCCGCAAGGCACAGGGTGCTGCGTTCGCGCGACTGGCCGCGCGCAAGGCACGCGACGCCGCCCGCAGCCGCAAGGGCCTTCTCGGCGGCGGCAGCCTGCCCGGCAAGCTGGCCGACTGCCAGTCGACCAACCCGGAGGAGTGCGAACTCTTCATCGTCGAGGGCGACTCGGCGGGCGGCCCGGCCAAGCAGGGCCGCGACCAGCGCACCCAGGCGATCCTGCCGATCCGCGGCAAGATCCTCAACGTCGAGCGCGCCCGGCTGGACCGCGTCCTGGGCAACCAGGAGGTGCAGGCGATCATCTCGGCGCTGGGCACCGGCATCCACGACGACTTCGACCTCAACCGACTGCGCTACCACAAGGTGGTGCTGATGGCCGACGCCGACGTCGACGGCCAGCACATCCGCACCCTTCTGCTCACGTTGCTGTTCCGGTTCATGCGCCCGGTGGTCGAGCAGGGCTACGTGTTCCTCGCGCAGCCACCGCTGTACAAGATCAAGTGGGCGCGGCCGGCCAACCCCGAGTACGCCTACTCCGACCGTGAGCGCGAGGCCCTGATGGCTGTCGGCCTCGAAGCCGGCAAGCGCACCCTCAAGGACGAGCCGGTGCAGCGCTACAAGGGTCTGGGCGAGATGAACAACGACGAGCTGTGGGACACCACCATGGATCCCGAGCGCCGGGTCCTGCTCCAGGTCACCCTCGAGGACGCCGCCCTGGCCGACGTGCTGTTCACCGAGCTCATGGGCGAGGACGTCGAGAGCCGGCGCAAGTTCATCCAGCGCAACGCCAAGGACGTCCGATTCCTCGACATCTAGTCAGCAGCGGCTGACTGACCCGCACCCGCACCACGTGGCCGCCGACGACCGCCGTACGCCCCGCTAGGAGAGACCTTCGTGACTGACACCACCGACCTGCCGCCCGTCCCGCAGGGCGGCCGGATCGAGCCGGTCGACCTCCAGGTCGAGATGCAGCGTTCGTACCTCGACTACGCGATGAGTGTCATCGTCCAGCGCGCGCTGCCCGACGTCCGGGACGGCCTCAAGCCCGTTCACCGCCGGGTGCTCTACGCGATGTTCGACGGTGGCTACCGGCCGGACCGCGGCTTCTCCAAGTGCTCCCGGGTCGTCGGCGACGTCATGGGCCAGTACCACCCGCACGGTGACACGGCCATCTACGACACCCTCGTGCGACTCGGGCAGCCGTGGTCGCTGCGCTACCCGCTGGTGCAGAGCCAGGGCAACTTCGGCTCGCCCGGAGACGACCGCCAGGCGGCCATGCGCTACACGGAGTGCCGGCTGGCGCCGCTGGCGATGGAGATGGTGCGCGACATCGACCAGGAGACCGTCGACTTCGCGCCCAACTACGACGGGCGGCAGCAGGAGCCGACGGTGCTTCCGTCGCGGTTCCCCAACCTGCTCGTCAACGGATCCGGCGGCATCGCGGTCGGCATGGCGACCAACATCCCGCCGCACAACCTGCGCGAGGTCGCGTCGGGCGTGCAGTGGCACCTGGACCACCCGGAGGCCGGCCAGGAGGAGCTGCTCGCCGCCCTGCTCGAGCGGATCAAGGGCCCGGACTTCCCCACCAAGGGCCTCATCGTCGGCACCCACGGCATCCGCGACGCGTACACGACAGGGCGCGGCTCGGTGACGATGCGCGCCGTCGTCGAGGTCGAGGAGGACAACCGCGGGCGCACCTGCCTGGTCATCACCGAGCTGCCCTACCAGGTCAACCCGGACGCGCTTGCGCGCAAGATCGCCGAGCTCGCCGACAGCGGCAAGGTCGCCGGCATCGCCGACCTGCGCGACGACTCGTCGGCGCGGACCGGGATGCGACTTGTCGTCGTGCTCAAGCGGGACGCGGTCGCCAGCGTGGTGCGCAACAACCTCTACAAGCACACCCCGTTGCAGGACACCTTCGGCTGCAACATGCTCGCGCTGGTCGACGGCGTCCCGCGCACGCTCGCCCTCGACGCGTTCATCAGGCACTGGGTGACTCACCAGGTCGAGGTCATCGTCCGCCGCACGCAGTTCCGGCTGCGCAAGGCCGAGGAGCGCGCGCACATCCTGCGCGGCCTGCTCAAGGCCCTCGACCGGATCGACGAGGTCATCGCCCTCATCCGCGGCAGCGCGTCGGCCGAGGCCGCCCGCGACGGCCTGATCGACCTGCTGGACATCGACGAGCTGCAGGCGCAGGAGATCCTCAACATGCAGCTGCGCCGGCTCGCGGCCCTGGAGCGCCAGCAGCTCCTCGACCAGTACGAGGAGTTCATGCGCGCGATCGAGGAGTACAACGCGATCCTCGCCTCGGAGACGCGGCAGCGCCAGATCGTCAGCGACGAGCTCGGCGAGATCGTCGACAAGTACGGCGACGAGCGGCGCACCCAGCTGGTCCCCTACGAGGGCGACATGTCCGCCGAGGACTTCATCCCGGAGGAGGACGTCGTCGTCACCATCACCCGTGGTGGCTACGCGAAGCGCACCCGCAGCGACCTCTACCGGGCGCAGCGCCGCGGCGGCAAGGGCGTGCGCGGTGCGCAGCTGCGCCAGGACGACCTGGTCGAGCACTTCTTCGTGACGACGACCCACCACTGGATCCTGTTCTTCACCAACAAGGGCCGGGTCTACCGGGCCAAGGCCTACCAGCTGCCGGACGCCGGGAGGGACGCCCGTGGGCAGCACGTCGCGAACCTGCTGGCCTTCCAGCCGGACGAGCAGATCGCGCAGATCATCGACCTCAAGGACTACGAGGTGGCGCCCTACCTCGTGCTGGCGACCAAGCGCGGTGTCGTGAAGAAGTCGCGCCTGACGGAGTACGACTCCAACCGGACCGGCGGCCTGATCGCCATCAACCTTCGCGAGGACGACGACGGCGGCAGCGACGAGCTCATCTCGGCCAAGCTGGTGACGGCCGACGACGACCTGCTGCTCGTCAGCCGGGGCGGCATGTCGGTGCGGTTCACCGCGACCGACGAGGCGCTGCGCCCGATGGGTCGCTCGACCTCCGGCGTGACCGGCATGCGGTTCAAGGGCGACGACGAGCTGCTCGCGATGGAGGTCGCGGGGGCCGGCCACAGCGTCTTCACGGTCACCGACGGTGGCTTCGCCAAGCGGACCCCGATCGAGGAGTACCGGCTCCAGGGCCGGGGCGGCACCGGGGTCCAGGCGATGAAGTTCGACGAGGCGCGCGGCCGGATCGTGGGGGCGCTCGTGGTCGCCGACGACGACGAGGTCTTCTCGATCAAGGCCAGCGGAGGTGTGACCCGGGTCTCCGTCGGGGAGGTCAACCCCACCGGACGTGTCACCATGGGGGTGCGCTTCATCTCGCTCGCCGACGAGGACACCGTCGTGGCGATCGCCCGCAACGCGGAGCGGGGGGCCGTCGAGGGCGAGATGGACGAGGTGGATGGCGTGGACGAGGTGGACGAGGAGACGGCGCCGTCCGAGGGGTCAACGGCCGAGACCACGGCCGGCGACACCGAGGGCGACACCGAGGGCCCGGTCGGGAACCCGACCGAGTGAGGCACGTGACGAGGTGAACCGAGACGTGAGCAGCAGCCAGACTTCCGGACGGGAGTGGCGTGCCGGTCCCCCGACCGCCACGATGCCTCCGGTGGCCGACACCCTGGCCGGCGCCGCGCAGGCCCGGTCCGCGGCCCGGGTGCGCGCCCGCCGGGCTCGCCTCGTGCTCAGCCGGGTCGACCCGTGGTCGGTCATGAAGCTGGCGTTCCTGCTCTCCATCGCCCTGGCGATCGTGGCCGTCGTGGCGGTCTTCGTGCTCTGGTCCGTCCTGGACGCCATGGGGGTGTTCGACTCGGTCGGCAGCACTGTCGAGAGCGTCACCAGGTCCAGTGACAACGCGCAGGGCATCAACATCCTCGACTACGTCGGGCTCGGCCGGGTGCTCTCGATCACCATGGTCCTGTCGGCCGTCAACGCCGTGCTGCTCACTGCCCTCTGCACGTTGTCGGCGTTCCTGTACAACATGGCCGCCAGCCTGGTCGGAGGCCTGCACCTGACCTTCACCGAGGACGTCTGAGACACCGCCTGCCCGAGCGGTCTGGTTGCCGGCGTCAGCCGGCCCTGGGGTAGTCTTGCGCGGCACCGATGCGCTATCGGTGCATCATCCGTCGGGCCTATAGCTCAGTTGGTTAGAGCGCTGCCCTGATAAGGCAGAGGTCAGTGGTTCAAGTCCACTTAGGCCCACTCCGGCGGCCCGCCCGGCAGGGCTGGCCACCCCCGCAATCCAGGGAGGCGCCATGAAGAAGCTGCTGGCACTGGTCGTGGCCGTGGCGGGTGTGCTCGCCTGGAAGAAGGTCACCGCCGACCGCGACGCCGAGGCCGACCTCTGGGCCGAGGCAACGGACCGGGTCGACTGACCGCTCCCCCACGCAGTGCGCCGCCGCCATGTCGGCGTCGGCGCACCATGGGGACGTAGCTCAACTGGCAGAGCACCGCCTTTGCAAGGCGGGGGTTGAGGGTTCGAGTCCCTTCGTCTCCACGCATCGTCGCCGGCTGACGCCTGCGGGCATCAGCCGGCGCCGCGGCCGGTCCATCAGTGCGGGCGCCCGCGCGCGTCGAGCAGAGCTCCGACGATCGGCCGGAGGCTGCAACGGTCCCGGGTCAACTGCCCGACGACGGGCGTTTCGCGCCCTTGGCGGCCGCTGCGGTGGTCTTCTTGGCGCGGGCCGGCGAGACCTTCTCGGTGGTCGCGGCCGGCGGCTGGTCGGCCGCCTCGTCGGCGGCGTCGGCCAGAGCCTCGTCGGGACCGGCACCGGCGGGGTCGTCGGTCGTCGTTGCCCCGGTGGTCGAGACGGCCGTCGCACCCGTGGCCCCCGCGGCGGCGCCCGGCGACGCGGCCGGACCGGGGACCGGCGAGGGGGGCGTCGGAGTCGTCCAGGCGTCGACCGGGTCCTGGGTGCGCGCGACCCAGGCCTTCCACCCGGCCCAGGCCGCCCCGAGAACGCCGGCGAGCATGACCAGCTTGCGCAGCCGGTGCTTCTTCTTGGGCTTCGGTGCTGCCACCTCGCCCCGGAGCGCGGCCAGGGCGGCGGCGCTGCGGTCGGCGATCTCGAGCCGTTGCGGCTCGGTGGCCGCCAGCGCCGTGGCGATGGCCCCGGTCACGGCCGGCATGACGTCCGAGCGCACCTTCTCGACGGCGGGCTCGACCCTCGGCCCGGCCCACTCCTTCGCCGTGCCGACGTGCGGTGCGGCCCAGTCCTTGGCCGAGCTGACCTTGGGGGCGGCCCAATCGACCGCGGTCTCGACCTTGGGCGCGGCCCAGTCGCGGGTGGCGTCGGCAGCGCGCACCGTGGCGTCGCGCGCGTCGGCGGCGACCGGTGCTACCGAGGCGGAAGCGTTCCTGCCTGCGGCGTCGAGCTTCTTGCGCGCTTTCTTCACGTCGGGGTTCTTCTTCATGGTCGTCAGGCGGGACACGGGGAACCTCCGGTCGGACGATCGAGTGTTCGGCTCCTGCCCAGAGTCCTCCGTGCGAAACCGGAGGTCCAGCCGGGGCGGTCGGCCGACGCGCGGCGCCCGGACGCGCGTGCGAGGATGGAGGACCACCGACTGACGACGAGCACGTGCGAGAAGGGACCCCAGTGGCCGAGGAGCTCTACGCCACCCTGAAGACCAACCGCGGCGACATCGTGGTGCAGCTGTTCCCGAACCACGCGCCCAAGACCGTCAGCAACTTCACCGAGCTGGCCGAGGGCGCGCGTGAGTGGGTCGACCCGGGCACCGGTGAGAAGAGCACGGCGCGGCTGTACGACGGGACTGTCTTCCACCGGGTCATCAGCGGTTTCATGATCCAGGGCGGCGACCCGCTCGGCACCGGCACCGGCGGCCCCGGCTACAGGTTCGCCGACGAGTTCCACCCGGAGCTCGCCTTCGACCGGCCCTACCTGCTCGCGATGGCCAACGCGGGCCCGGGCACGAACGGCTCGCAGTTCTTCATCACCGTCGGCGCGACCCCACACCTGAACCGCCGCCACACGATCTTCGGCGAGGTGGCCGACGGTCCCAGCCGGGAGATCGTCGACGCGATCAGCACGACCGCCACCGGGCCCATGGACCGGCCCGTCGACGACGTGGTCATCGAGCGCGTCGTCGTCGAGCGCAAGCAGTCCTGACACCGGTGTCCGACGCGGGCGGCGAGGCCCCCGGGACCGCCGGCAGCGGCGGACCGGGAGACGGGTCCGGCCCGCCGGCCGACCCCGCCGTCTGCTACCGGCATCCCGACCGCGAGGCGCACATCCGCTGCGTCCGCTGCGAACGGCGGATCTGTCCCGACTGCATGGTCCCGGCCTCCGTCGGCTTCCAGTGCCCCGAGTGCGTGCGCGAGGGCAACAAGTCGTTGCGGGTGGCCACCACCGTGTTCGGGGGTCGCGTCAGCAGCGACCCCGGCTACGTCAGCAAGCTGCTGATCGGCCTCAACGTCGTCGCGTTCGTCCTCCAGACCGCCGTCGGCCCCACGATCGAGCACCGCTTCTGGCTGATCGGCGGTCCGGTCTTCGACCCACGGCTGGGTGAGGCCGTCGGTGTGGCCGACGGCGAGTACTGGCGACTGCTCACCGCGGCGTTCCTGCACGGTGGCGTGGTGCACCTGCTGCTCAACATGTATGCCTTGTACCTGTTCGGTCCGCCGCTCGAGGCGGCGCTCGGCCGAGCGCGGTTCGCGGCGCTCTACCTCGTCGCCGCCGTCGGCGGCAGCGCGACGTCGTACGCCGTGGCGGGACCAGGACAGCCCTCGCTGGGCGCGTCCGGCGCCGTGTTCGGACTCCTCGGTGCCTTCTTCGTCGTCAACCGACGGCTCGGGCGGGACTCCACCGGACTGTTCGTCCTGCTGGCCATCAACCTCGCCTTCGGGTTCATCGCCCCCAACATCGACTGGCGGGCCCACCTCGGCGGCCTCGTGACCGGCGGGCTGTGCGCCATCGCCATCGCGTATGCCCCGCAGCGCAGCCGGACGGTGCTCCAGGCGGCCGGGATCGTGCTCGTCCTCCTGCTCGTCGTCGTCGTCGTCGCGCTCCGGACGCTGAGCCTGCGATGACCGGGCGGGACGCCGTCGTCGTCGACGCGGTCCGGACTCCCGTGGGGAAGCGCAACGGCGCGCTGGCCGGGGTTCACCCGGTGGACCTGTCCGCGCACGTGCTCGACGCCCTCGTGGCTCGCACCGGGCTGGACCCGGCGCTGGTGGACGACGTGATCTGGGGCTGCGTCTCGCAGACCGGCGAGCAGGCGGTCAACGTCGGGCGCAACGCGCTGCTTGCGTCCGGCTGGCCGGAGGACGTCGTGGGCGTGACCCTCGACCGGCAGTGCGGCTCGTCCCAGCAGGCGGTGCACTTCGCCGCCGCCGGCGTGATCTCCGGGCAGTACGACATCGCCGTGGCGGGTGGGGTCGAGTCGATGTCCCGGGTGCCGATGCTGTCCACCGTCACCCAGGGGCCGGGCGAGCCGTTCGGCCCGCGGATGCTCGACCGGTACCCCGGCGGGCTGGTGCCCCAGGGCGTCAGCGCCGAGCTCATCGCCGAGCGGTGGGGGCTGGGCCGTGAGCAGCTTGACGAGATCGCCGTGCGCTCACACGCCAGGGCGGCAGCGGCCCGGGCCTCCGGAGGGTTCGACGGCGAGCTCGCGCCGGTGGCCGGCGTCGAGGTCGACGAGGGGGTCCGGCCGGACACCACGCTGGAGACCCTCGCCGGGCTGCCCCCGGCGTTCCGGGCCGGCGGCGTGGTGACCGCCGGCAACTCCTCGCAGATCTCCGACGGGGCGGCCGCCCTGCTGGTGACGACCTCGGACGTGGCCGCCAGGCACGGGTGGGCGCCGCTGGCCCGGCTGCACGCCTTCGCCACAGCCGGCGTGGACCCGGTGATCATGCTCACCGCCCCGATCCCGGCGACGGCGCGGGTGCTCGAGCGGGCCGGGCTGAGCCTGGACGACATCGACGCGTTCGAGGTCAACGAGGCGTTCGCGTCGGTGCCGGCCGCGTGGCTTGCCGAGACCGGGGCCGATCCGGCCCGGCTGAACCCCCGTGGCGGCGCGATCGCGCTGGGGCACCCCCTGGGCGGCTCCGGTGCCCGGCTGATGACGACGCTGGTGCACCACCTGGTGCAGACCGGCGGACGCTGGGGGCTGCAGACCATGTGCGAGGGCGGCGGGATGGCCAACGCCACCGTCCTCGAGCGCCTCTGACCCGCGGCGCCTCCCTGGCCGGTGCGGCTGCGCGGAGAGTTGTCCACAGTGGGGATAACCGGTGTGGATGACTTACACGGGTGTGTTTCCGCAGGTCGGGCGGCTGGTCACCCGCCGACACCCGGCTGTCCAGATCGCCGCGTGCGGACGCCGCCGGTGCGGTTCCGGCGGGGGCAGCCCCGGCGGCTCACTTCCAGCGGGTGGAGAGCATGAAGCCGACGATGATGAAGCCGAAGCCGATGCCCATGTTCCACAGGCCGATGGCACCGATCGGGTAGTCGGTCTGGGTCACGTAGTACGTCACGACCCACAGCAGCCCGAGGACGAAGCAGCCGACCATCACCGGGACCAGCCAGGGCGGTGAGCCGACCCGGACGGCCTTGGGGGTGCCCTCCGGTGGCACGTAGGCGTTGCGGCGGCGGATGCGGGACTTGGGCACCGGACGAGCTCCTCGGACCTTCGGGTTCGGGCGGGTGTCGGATCGCCCGGCGGGGTGACGACGGGCTCCGTCGGGCACCGCCAGCGGGTGCCGTTCGTCGGTTAGCGTAGTCGTCGGGTGTGCTCCCGAGCGTCAAGGGCGCGACAGTCGCCCCGGGACCTGTTCCGGTCCCGTCCGTCCCCGTCCAGCGAGGAGGCCCGGTGCGAGCGCTCTGGCGGGTCGTCACACCGCTGGCGTTCGGCGCGGCGGGAGCCCTCTTCGTCACCAGCGCCGGGGCCGCCAACGGGGGGCAGCTGCGAGGGACGCGCGGCGACCTCGGGGACCTGATCCGGGCCGAGCAGCGTGAGGCCGACACCCTGACCGACCGGGTCCAGAAGCTGCGGGAGCAGGTCGACCAGGCAACCAGTGGGGCCGGTGCCACCGACCGCAGGGTTGCGTCGGCCCAGCGCCAGGCCCGGTCCCTCGAGCTCGCCGCAGGCACCGCGGCCGTGACCGGGCCGAGCGTCACCGTGACCCTGGACGACGCGCCACGCTCGGCCGACCGGCTGCTCCCCGAAGGCGCCACGCCGGACGACGTCGTCGTGCACCAGCAGGACCTGCAGGCCGTGGTGAACGCCCTGTGGGCAGGGGGGGCCGAGGCGATGCAGATCATGGACCAGCGGGTGATCGCCACCAGCGCCGTGCGCTGCGTCGGCAACACGCTGATCCTGCAGGGCAGGGTCTACTCGCCGCCGTACGTCGTCACCGCGATCGGCTCCCCCGAGCGGCTCGGGCAGGCGCTCGAGGACGCCCCGCTGGTGCAGGTCTACCGCTACTACGTGGACCGCTTCGGCCTGGGTTACCAGACGGAGGCGTCGACGAAGACGGCGCTCCCGGCCTACGAGGGCTCGCTCGTCCTGCGCTACGCCCGGGCCGGGACGTGATGCGCGGCCTGCTGCGCGGTGTCGGCGAGCTGCTCATCACGGCGGGACTGGTGCTGCTGCTCTTCGTCGCCTACCAGCTCGTCTGGACGAACTACGAGGCGCAGCGGCGCACCGACCAGGTGGCCGGCGACCTCCGGGACGCCTGGTCCCGCCCGGCGCGCAGCACCACGGGGGCCACCGCCGGACCGGCCAAGGTCGACTTCGGGACGGGGATCGCGTTCCTGCACATCCCCCGGCTGGGCCGGAGCTGGTCGGTGCCGGTCGTGGAGGGCGTGGAGCTGCCGGACCTCGCCCGCGGGGTCGGCCACTACCCGGACACGGCCCGGCCCGGCCAGGTCGGCAACTTCGCGGTGGCCGGCCACCGGGCCACCAACGGGGAGCCGTTCGCCTACCTCGACCGCCTGCGCCCGGGGGACGTCGTGGTCGCGGAGACCCGCCGCCGGTGGTTCACCTATGTCGTCGACAGCACCCGGATCGTGTCACCGAGCTCGACCTGGGTGCTGGACCCGGTGCCCGGCAGGCCGGCGGAGGAGCCGACCCAGCAGCTGCTCACGCTGACGACGTGCAACCCTCGGTGGGCGTCCTACCAGCGACTGATCGTCTTCGGGCACCTCGAGGAGACCCGGACCCGGCGGGACGGGCCGCCGGCCGACCTGGCCCGGACCGGAGGGACAGCCTGATGTACGCGTGGATCTGGCGGCACCTGCCGGGCCCGTGGCCGGTGCGTGGCCTGCTCGCCGCCGCTCTCGTCGCGGCCGTCGTGCTGGTGCTCTTCACCACCCTGTTCCCCTGGGCGGAGGACTCGCTGCCGTTCCTCAAGGTGACGGTGGACCAGTGACGGCGGACCGGTTGCCGGTGGAGCAGGACGCGGTGCGCCCGCGGCGGATCCTGGTCGTCGACAACTACGACAGCTTCGTCTTCAACCTCGTGCAGTACCTCGCCCAGCTGGGGGCGAGCTGCACGGTGCTGCGCAACGACGAGGTGGCCGCCGGGGACGCCCGGTCCTACGACGGTGTCCTGCTCAGCCCGGGGCCGGGCGTCCCGGAGAAGGCCGGGGTCTGCGTCGACCTCGTCCGCGAGGTGGCGGGAGAGGTCCCGGTGCTGGGTGTCTGTCTTGGGCACCAGGCCATCGCGGTCGCGTACGGCGCCGTCGTGGAGCGAGCCCCGGAGCTCCTGCACGGCAAGACGAGCGAGGTACGCCACGACGGGGCCGGCGTGCTGGCCGGCCTGCCCTCGCCGTTCACCGCGACCCGCTACCACTCCCTGGCCGTGCGCGAGGACAGCCTCCCATCGGACCTGGAGGTCACCGGCAGCACGGCCAGCGGCATCGTGATGGCGGTGCGGCACCGGGAGCTGGCGGTCGAAGGCGTGCAGTTCCACCCCGAGTCCGTCCTCACCGAGGGCGGGCACCGGATGCTGGCGACCTGGCTGGCCGTCTGCGGCGACCCGGACGCGCCGGACCGGGCGGTCGGGCTCGCCCCGGTCGTCACCCGCGCCTGAGGCCACTCGACGATCTGCGACGGGTGGGCGCTGGTCAGCCGCCGGGGGCGGGGGTGGTGACGGTGACGCTCGGCAGCGGGGTGTCGCTCGGTGTCTCGGTCGGCTGGGGCGGAGCCGTCGCGATGACCAGGCTCACCGTGGTCCCGAGCCGGACGGTCTCGCCGGCCGAGGGGGAGGTCCGCAGCACGGTTCCCGGCTCGGCGTCGGCCGACTCCTCCTCCTGGGTGTTCCCGACGGCGAAGCCCTCCTGCTCGAGGTCCTGCCGGGCGGCGCTCTCGCTCTCGCCGGAGACGTCCGGGACCTTGTTGTTGCCGCTGGCGTAGGTGACGTCGACCCGGCTGTCGGCCGGCACCGTCTCGCCCTCCTTGGGGCTGACCTTGATCACGGTGTTGCGGTCCTGGTCCGACGGCTTGGCGGTCGAGTCGCCCAGTGCCAGCCCCGCCTCCCGCAGCGCCTGGCGGGCCTGGTCCAGCGACAGGCCGACCAGGGTGGGCACCGTCGTCGTGTCCACGCCGGTGGAGACCACGACGCTGACGGTGGAGCCCTTGTCGACCTGGGTGCCGCTCTCCGGGCTCTGGTCGATGATGTTGCCGTCCGGGACGGTGTCGCTGGCCTTCTCGGTCTGCTTCCCGAGCGTGAGTCCCTCGGCCTCCAGCGCCGCCTGGGCGTCGGACACGGTCAGCCCGCTGACCTCCGGGACCGCCACCTGGTCCGCGCTGCCGCCGATCAGCGAGCGGGCGATGAGGGCCGCGATCACGAACACGGACAGGACGGCGATCCCGAGCACCGTGTAGCCGAAGGCCCGCCCGCTGCGCCCTTCGGGCGGCGCGGGCTCGGCTCGGCGACGGCCCTCGACAGCCGGCAGTGTCGTCGTGCCCGGCAGCACAGTGGTCCGGGTCGCGGTCTGGGCCGACTCCGACACAGGCAGCGGGACGACGGCCGTGACCGGGCGCCCGGCCTGGGCGGCGGCGATGTCCGCCCGCATCTCGTCGGCCGTCTGGTAGCGGTCGTCCCTGTCCTTGGCCAGCGCCTTGAGCACGATGGTGTCAGCGCTCCGGGGCACGTCCGGGTCCAGCTGGGACGGCGGGACGGGGTCCTCGCGCACGTGCTGGTAGGCGACCGACACCGGCGAGTCGCCGACGAACGGCGGCCGACCGGTGAGGAGCTCGTACAGCAGGCAGCCGGTGGAGTAGAGGTCGCTCCGGGTGTCGACCTGCTCACCGCGGGCCTGCTCGGGCGAGAGGTACTGGGCGGTGCCGATGACCGCCGAGGTCGCGGTCATGGTCGCGCCGATGTCGTCCATCGCGCGGGCGATGCCGAAGTCCATCACCTTGACATCGCCCGTGCGGGTGAGCATGACGTTGGCCGGCTTGATGTCGCGGTGCACGATGCCCTGCTGGTGGCTGTAGGCCAGGGCGGCGAGAACCCCGTCGACGATCTCGAGGGCGCGCTCGGGCACCAGCTTGCTGCCCGAGCCGACCAGGTCGCGCAGCGTCGAGCCCTCGACGTACTCCATGACGATGTACGGCACCGGGTTCCCGGCGAACTCGTCCTCACCGGTGTCGTACACGGCCACGACGGCGGGGTGGTTGAGCGATGCCGCGGAGTGTGCCTCGCGACGGAAGCGGACCTGGAAGGAGGGGTCCCGGGCGAAGTCCGGACGCAGCATCTTCACCGCGACGGAGCGGCCGAGGCGGGTGTCCCGTCCGAGGTGGACCTCGGCCATGCCGCCACGCCCCAGCAGCCGGCCGATCTCGTATCGGCCGCCCAGCTCGTCGGGCACTCCGGCTGTCACCGCCTGCGCTCCTTCTTCCCGCCCTTGCCGTGGTCCTTCTTCTTCGCCTTGTCGTGACCCTCGTCCGTGCCCTGGCCTCGCGCGGCCGGCGTCGCGGGTGCCGGCTCCGCGACCACCTGGATCGTGACCCTGCTGCCTACGACCAGCGTTCCCTGCGGGGTCACGGCCTTCACCGTACCGACATCGCCGCCGCCCGCCGACGACGCGACCCGCACGCGGAGGCCCAGGTCGGTGAGATCGGTGCGCACCCGGGCACCGGGCCGGCCGGTGTAGTCCGAGGCGACAACCGCGATCGTGCCGACCGCGGCCGCGTCCCCCCCGGGGTCGTCCCCGGCTCCGGACGCTGCGCCGGCCCGAGCCCGGCCCGACGCTGTCGGGTCACCGGTACAGGCGCGGGCCACCACCAGCAGCACCAGCGCCGCGATGAGCAGGGAGGCTGCGTACGGGAGCCACCGGGGCAGCCCGGACGGGTCGGGCAGCGTGAACCCCGGGTCGGTGTCCGTGCCGACCCGGGCGGACGCGACCGTTGTCGCTCCGGCACCAGGCGGGGACCCGTTCGGGCCGTCGTCGGCGCCGTAGGCTGCGGTGACCGCCAGCGCCGGCCGGGGCGGCCGAGCCGGTGCCGCGCCGGCGACGGCCGTCCGCAGGGCCAGTGCCTCCCGGCCGAGCTCACCCGCGCCGGACGGGCGCGCCTCCGGGTCCTTGGTGAGCATCCGCATCACCAGCTCGCGGACGGGCTCCGGCAGGTCCCTGGGGAGTGCGGGGGGTTCGTCGCTGACCTGCGCGAGCGCGACGCTGACGGGAGTGTCGCCGTCGAAGGGCCGACGGCCGGTGAGACACTCGTACGCGACGATGCCCAGCGAGTAGATGTCGCTGGCGGGGGTGACCGGACGGCCGGACGCCTGCTCGGGCGAGATGTAGTAGGCCGTGCCCATGATGGCTCCGGTGCGCGTCAACGGCACCGCGTTCGTCGCGCGCGCGATGCCGAAGTCGGTGAGCTTCACGACGCCGTCCGGGGTGACCAGGATGTTGCCCGGCTTGACGTCGCGGTGCACGACACCCGCGTCGTGGGCAGCCTGGAGCCCCAGCGCCGCCTGGCCGATGACGTCGAGCGTGCGCTCCGGCGACAGGGTGCCCTCGCGTGACACGAGCGCGGACAACGGTTCGCCGGGGACGTGCTCCATGACCAGGTACGGCGAGCCACCACCGTCTTCGTCACCTTCGCCGAAGTCGTAGACCGCCGCGATGCCGGCGTGCGCGAGCCCAGCGGTGTGCCGCGCCTCGTTGCGGAACCTCGCCAGGAACGTCGGGTCGTCGGCGTACTCGCGGCGAAGGATCTTCACCGCGCAGGTGCGCCGGAGCACTGCGTCCTCGGCTCGCCACACCTCCCCCATGCCGCCCGCCGCGATCCGTTCGACGAGGCGGTAGCGGGCTCCGAGCACCCGCTCGGTCCCCTGTGCCGTCACTTCTTCAGCACCGCGCGCATGACCGCCTGCGCGATCGGGGCAGCAAGTCCGTTGCCGCTGATCTCCGGTTGCTCCGCACCGTCCTCGACGATGACCGCGACGGCGACCTTCGGCTCGGCGTCGGCAGGCGCGAAGGACACGAACCACGCGTGCGGCGTCCGCCCGCCGCCCTGCTGCGCCGTGCCGGTCTTGCCGGCGACCGGGACGCCGGGGATCTGGCCGTTGGTCCCGGTGCCCTGGTCGACGACCTTGGTCATCATCTGCGTGAGCGCCGCGGCGCTCTGGGGGCTGATCGCCTCGCCCAGGCTGCGTGGCCTGGTGGTGTCGAGCACCTCGAGCTTGGGCCCGCGGACCTCCTGCACCAGGTAGGGGCTCATGACCACGCCGCGGTTGGCGATCGCGGCGGCGACCATGGCCATCTGCAGCGGGGTGGCGCGCACGTCGAACTGCCCGATCGCGGACTGCGCGGTCTGCGGTGGGTTGGGGTTCTCCGGGAAGCGGCTCGCGACGGTGCGCATCGGCACCTCGAACGCGCTGTCGAAGCCGAACTTCGTGGCCTGGTTACGCAACGCGCTGGCGCCGAGGTCGAGCCCCACTGCCCCGAACGCGACGTTGCAGGAGTTCTCCAGGGCGACGGTGAGCGTCGCCTGCCCGGCCGTGGTGCACGGGCCGCCGTTCTCGTTCGGCAACGGGGTCGAGGTCTGCGGAAGCGTGAGCTCGGCCGAGTTGTCGACCTTGGTGTCCGGTGAGTACCGGCCGCTCTCCAGCGCTGCGGCGGCAGTGACCAGCTTGAACGTCGAGCCGGGCGGATACGTCTCGCGCAGCGCGCGGTCGAGCATCGGGCGCGACTTCCGCGTGCTCAGCCGCTGGTAGTTGTCCCGGACCACCGACGTGTCGTGCCCGGAGACGAGGTTCGGGTCGTACGACGGAGTGCTGACCAGCGCGAGGATCGCCCCGGTCGTCGGGTCGAGCGCGACGACGGCGCCCTTGAACCCCTGCTTGGACAGGCCGTCGTACGCAGCCTTCTGCGCGGCCGGGTTGAGTGTCAGCGAGACGCTGCCGCCCTTGGGCTGCGTGCCGGTGAGCAGATCGAGGATCCGCCGCACGAACAACGAGTTGTCGGTGCCGGACAGCACGGAGTTCTCGGTCTGCTCGACACCGCTTGCGCCGTAGACGAGCGAGTAGAACCCGGTGGCCGGCGCGTAGAGCTTGCCCTCGCTGTACCTGCGGAGGTACTTCAACCTGTCGTCGGTCTCGACACTGCGCGCGATCGGCTTCCCGGCAACCAGGATCGGGCCGCGCTGACGGGAGTACTCCTCGGCGATCAGGCGCGGGTTGTGGCTGTCCTCGTGCAGGGAGCTCGCCTTCACCACCTGGAGGTAGTTGGCGTTGAGGAGCAGCAGCCCGAACAGCAGCATCACGGCGACCGACAGGCGACGCAGGGGGGTGTTCACGTGCCCACCTCCTGGCGCGACGGCGAGGTCGGGTGCCGGGTGGCCGTCACAGCCGGACGACCTGGGTCTTGGCGTCGGCGAGCGCCGGGGCCGGCGGTGGAGCCGGCCGCCGGGCGGCGTCGCTGATCCGCAGGAGCAGGGCGACCAACGCCCAGTTGGCGACCAGGGAGGAGCCGCCGTAGGAGAGGAACGGCATCGTGAGCCCGGTCAGTGGGATCAGCCGGGTCACGCCACCGACGACCACGAAGACCTGCAGCCCGACGCTGAAGGCGAGGCCCGCGGCGAGCAGCTTGCCGAACGAGTCACGGACCGCGATCGCCGTCCGTAGGCCGCGCTGCACGACGATGGCGTACAGCACGAGGATCGCCATGATCCCGGTCAGGCCGAGCTCCTCGCCGAAGGCGGCGACGATGAAGTCGGTCTGGGCGTACGGGACGATCTCCGGGCGACCCTGCCCGAGCCCCTTGCCGAGCAGGCCACCGCTGCCCATGCCGAACAGACCCTGCACCAGCTGGTAGCTATCGCTGTCGATGTTGCCCGGCGCGAAGGCATGCAGCCAGATGTCGACCCGCTCCTGCACGTGCCCGAACAGCGACCACGCCGCCAGCGAGCCGAACGAGAACAGCACCAGGCCGATCAGCAGCCAGGACAGCCGCTCGGTCGCGACGTAGAGCAACGCGACGAACACACCGAAGAACAGCAGTGAGGTGCCCAGGTCCCGCTCGAACACCAGAACCGCCAGGCTGGCCGCCCAGGCCAGGAGGACCGGTCCGAGGTCGCGGGCTCGTGGCAGGTCGACTCCGACGACCCTACGGCTGGCGAGGGCAAGGACGTCGCGCTTCATCACGAGGAACCCGGCGAAGAAGACGAGCAGCACCAGCTTGGCCAGCTCTCCCGGCTGGAAGGAGAAGCCGGCCACCCGGATCCAGATCCGCGCGCCGTTGATGGTGGTCCCGATCAGCGGCAGCAGCGGCAGCAGCAGCAGCACGAGGCCGGCGAGCATGGCGGTGTAGGTGAAGCGCTGGAGCACCCGGTGGTCGCGGACCAGCAGGATCACGACGACGAACAGCACGATGCCGACTGCCGTCCAGGTGAGCTGCGCCGGTGCGGCCGCGGACGGCACGTCGCGGCCGAGCTGCTCGGCCCGGTCGGCGTAGGCGAGGTCCAGCCGGTGGATCATGGCCAGGCCCAGTCCGTTGATCGTCGTCACGATCGGGAGCAGCACCGGGTCGGCGTCGCGCGCGTACCGGCGCAGCACGACATGAGCCGCGAGGAAGACCAGCGCGAGGCCGCCGCCGTAGCCGAGCATCCCCGTCGGCAGGACGCCGTCGTGCGCGAGACCCACGGCCGCGTACGCGGCCATCGAGATGGCCAGCGAGAACGCCAGCAGCACCAGCTCGGTTGTGCGCGGGTTCCGGGCGCGAGCGGCGGACCGCGGGCTCATGACGGGCTCCCGCAGTCGCCGGCCCCGATGACGGTGCCATCGCTGATCGTCGTGCTCGCCGTCGGTGTCGGTGTCGGCGAGGCCGGCGGGGAGCCGGTGCCGCTGCCCGCGGTCGCCGCCGGGCTCGGCGCGGCGGGCGGGGACGTCGGGGTGGTCGGGCTCGGCGTCGGACTGGGCGTGGCCGTCGCGGACGCGAGGCGGCGGCAGGCGGTGGCCTGCTCCCGGAGCTGGGTCACCAGCCGTTCGGCGTCCGGCAGCCCGTCGGTGGCGATGTCGGCGCGCACCTGCTCCTGCTGGTAGGTGGGCAGGTCGCGCAGCGCGATGTCCTCCGCGCGGTACAGGGTCGATGTCCGGATCGGCCCCACGTCCTGGGTCAGGCCGCGGAAGATCGCGACGTTGCTGCCCTGCGCACCGACGTAGTACTGCGTCCGCGACCAGCGGTAGGCGCCGTACGCCGCTCCGCCGGCCAGCAGCAGGACGAGCACCACGAGGACGAACCGCCGGAACCGGTGCGGTCCGTCGTGGAGGTCCTCGTAGTCGTCCTCGTCCGTCTCGCTCGGTGCGGGCCGCAGGGCCGCCGCCTTGGCCGCGGGGCTGTCCTGCCGCTGGTGCTTGACGGCGCCTTCGGCCGCAGCTCCGACCGTGACCGGGACCGCGGACGGTGGCTTCGTCTCGACCTCGACGACGTCGGCGACGATCGCCGTGATGTTGTCGGGGCCACCGCCCTTGAGCGCGAGGTCGACCAGGCGTTCGACGGCCACGTCGGTGCTGGCCTCGGCCGCCAGCGTGTCGCGGATCGTGTCCTCGCTCACCACGTTCGACAAGCCGTCGCTGCACAGCAGGTAGCGGTCGCCGGCGCGGGTCTCGCGCACCGACAGGTCGAGGCCGATGTCCTCGCGACCGTCGAGGGCGTTGGTGATGACGTTCTTCTGCGGGTGCTGGTCCGCCTCCTCGGCGGTGATGCGACCTTCGTCGAGCAGGGACTGCACGAAGGTGTGGTCCTTGGTGATCTGCTGCAGCGTGCCGTCGCGCAGCAGGTAGCCCCGCGAGTCCCCCACGTGGACCAGTCCGAAGCGACCGCCGGCACGAAGCAGCGCGGTCACCGTCGTGCCCATGCCCGCGAGCTCGGGGTCGCCGCTCACCATGTGACGCAGGTGGTTGTTCGCGGAGTGCACGGCGCCGGCCAGCGCCTCGAGAAGGTCGCCCCCGGGCGAGTCCTCGTCCAGGCCGGACAGGACACCGACGGCGACCGAGGACGCGACCTCCCCGGCCGCGTGACCGCCGACGCCGTCGGCGATGACAAGCAGCCGCGGTCCGGCGTACCCGGAGTCCTCGTTGATCTCCCGGAGCAGGCCCACGTCGGAGCGGGCGGAGTAGCGCAGCGCGAGCGCCATCGGCGTCGACCCGCTACTTCCGGAGCTCGACGACGGTCTTGCCGATGCGGATCGGCACCCCGATCTTCACAGGTGTCGGGTTGGTGACCTTGGTGCGGTCGATGTACGTGCCGTTGGTCGAGCCCATGTCCTCGACCAGCCACTGCCCGTCCTGCGGGAAGAACCGCGCGTGGCGGCTGGACACGTAGTCGTCGTCGAGAACGATCGTGGAGTCCTGCGACCGGCCCAGGGAGACGGGAGCGTCGGCCAGCCGGACGGTGGTGCCGGAGAGCGCGCCCTGGGTCACGACCAGGGTGCTGGGTACCCCGCGCCGGCCCTTCGGGGCCTTGGCCGAGCGCTCCTTGCGCGCCGGCGCCGGCGCAGGAGTCACCGGCCGCCGGGCGCTGCCACGGGGGGCGGGGCGCCGCCCGAACAGGTCAGAGCGCATCACCGACACCGCGGTGAGGACGAACAGCCACAGCACGGCGAGGAAGCCGAGCTTGATGATCGTGAGCGTGAGCTCGCTCATCTGGCTCACCGGGGCGTCACCTCGGCCCCGCGTGGAAGGTCATCGTGGTGCTCCCGAGGCGGACCTCGACCCCGTCGCGCAGCCGCTGCTCGTCCACGCGCTGGCCGTCGATGACGACGCCGTTGGTGGAGCCCAGGTCGACGATCGTCACGTCTCCGCCGGACCGCCGCAGCTCGGCGTGCTCGCGCGAGATGCCGGGGTCGTCGATGCGCAGGTCCGTCTCCGACCCCCTGCCGATCCGGGTGACCGCCCGGACCAGGGCGTACGTCGTGCTGCCGACCTCGACCCACGGCAGCGCCGCCCCGCCGCCCGGGGCGGGGACGGCGGTGGACGCCTCGTTCGCGGTCGCCCCGGCGACCGCGGCGCTGCGCACCTGGAACCGGCCGGTGGGCAGCTCGTCGTCGCGCTCGAACCCGACCGAGACCGGGCCGATGAACGCGTAGCCCTGCTCGTCGGCGTGCTCGCGGACCATCGCGGCGAGCTCCTCGCCGAGCGCGTCGGCGTAGACGTTGAGCCGCTCGTGGTCGTGCTCGCCCAGGGCGACGGTGAAGGAGTTGGGGACCATGGTCCGGCCGCGGGCGACGATGGCGGCGCGGTCGTCGCACTCGCGCTGCAGGGCGCTGGCGACCTCCACCGGCTGCACCTCGGCCTTGAAGGCCCGCGCGAAGGGACGGTTGACCATCTCCTCGATGCGTCGTTCGAAGCGCTGAAGGACGCCCATCGGGTCAGGTCACCTCCTCGGGCGGGACTGGGTGCTCGTGGTCGCGGTCGCTGGTGGCGGGTCGTCATGCGTGGCGTTCGTGGTCCGGCTGTGACGCCTGCCCCGAGCCTCGGCCGGGCGTGGCCGTGGGAGGCGCCGGCCCGGCCACGTGATGGTAGCCGGGGCCCGCCGGCTCGCTTCTTCCCCCAGGAGCTCCGAGGTAGACCCGGACGGCGCCGGTTCCGGAGGCGCGGCTGCCGACGCCTCGCCCGGCGCGGCCCGGGCGCCGGATCGAGGTCCGGCCGCCGCATGCCCCCCTGTTATCCTTCCGGGGCTCGCGCGAGTGGCGGAATAGGCAGACGCGCACGGTTCAGGTCCGTGTGTCCGAAAGGACGTGGGGGTTCAACTCCCCCCTCGCGCACCACGGGTTGTCCAGGCACGGACAGGCTCATCGGCCGGCGGCGCGGCCGGCTCACCAGACGGGCCGCAGCCGGGCTCCGCTCCCCATCCGGGCCAGGTCCGCCACCAGCTGCGTGTAGCGCTCACGGCCGAGCGCGTCCGCCCACGACTGCGAGATCGCCTCGGCGGCGGCCTCGGCCGCCCGGGTCGCCGCCCGTCCCCTGTCGCTGAGCACCAGCAGCCGGGCCCGGCCGTCGGTGGGGTGGTTCGTGCGGGTGACGTACCCCCGCTCGACGAGCTCGCCGACAAGCGCGGCGGCCGACTGCTTGGTGATCCCGAGGTGCTCGGCCAGCTCGCTGGCGGTCGCCCCGTGCCGGGCGAGCCGGACGAAGGCCAGCCCGTGGGCCGGCCGCAGACCCTCGAAGCCGGCCTCGAGGACCGCGCTGTTGATGCCCTCGGCGACCAGGGCGCCGGCCCGCAGCAGGTGGGGGAAGAGGTCGGCGGTCATGCCGGCCATGATGACATGACAGACAGGCTCTCTGACGATATGGTCAGACCACCTGACCACTGTGGTCGGGTCCGGAGGAGGAGCCATGCCCGTACACCGCAGCCACGAGGACGCCCTGCACGAGCTGCCCGGAGCCCGGTTCCACTCGTACGTCGCGCCGGCGCGCGGCAGCACCCAGCTGTGCGCCTGGCGGGTCGAGGTGGACCCCGGGGTGGTGGGCGCGGCTCACGCGGTCAGTCACGAGGAGGTCATGGTCACCCTGGCGGGCACGCCGTCGGTCCTGCTCGACGGCGGCCGGCACGACCTGTCACCGGGTGACGTGGTCGAGGTCCCGGCGGGGTCGTCACTGCGGCTGGACAACCCGGGCAGCGAGCCGGCCGAGCTCTGGGTCACCGCCTCGGTCGGGCTCACCGCCCGGATGTCCTCGGGTGCTGTCCTCGCCCCGCCCTGGACGCAGTGAGCCTCGCGCCTCAGGCGACCCGAGCCGGGGCCGCCCCGCCCTGCCGTGCGAGCTCCCGGGCCAGGCGGACCGTCTCCTCGCGGGCGACCCGGCGGAGCGTGTCCGGGTCGGCGGTGGCGATTGTCGGCCGGAAGAAGACCTCGCGGACGTCGTCGATGCCGGCCCAGGCGAGCCAGTCGCGCAGGTAGGGCGCCTGGAAGTCGGAGCCGAAAGCCGGTCCGCGCCCGGGGGCGTAGATGGCCGACGTGTACAGCACGGCGGCCTGCCGGCCGCGGAGCAAGGGGGTGTACCCGGCCTCCGGGTCGAAGCTGAAGACCATGCCGGGCTGGCTGACGACGTCGATCAGCTGCTTGAGCTTGTACGGGATTCCGGCGTTCCACATCGGCAGGCTGAACAGGTAGGCGTCGGCCGCGGCGAACCGCTCGAAGGTGGCGGTCACCTGGCGCCAGGCTGCCACCGCGGGTCCGTCGAGGTCGATGCCTGCGAACGTGTTCATCTTCCCCTCGGTCGCGGCCGCCCCGAACTCGGGCACCGACCCGTCCCAGAGGTCCCACTCCTCGATGGTCGCGTCGGGGTCCTGCTCGGCGTACGTGTCGAGGAACAGCCTTGCCAGCGCGAGTGACTCGGACCGCTCACCGCGCGGGGACGCGGAGACGTGCAGCACAGTGGTCATGGTTCTCTCCAGTTCTCTCACTAGATGCGTGCGCACGCACATGATGCGCGTCAGGAACAGGGTTGTCAAGGTGCGTGCGCCCGCACAGTTCCCGAGCTAGGCTGGGGCGGTGGCCGACGCCGACCGGGTGAGCGCCTGGGCAGCGCTCCTGCGCACCCACGCCGCCGTGATCCCCAAGCTGGAGCGGCGGCTGGCCGAGCACGGGCTCCCGCTGTCCTGGTACGACGTGCTGCTGGAGCTCAACGCCGCTCCCGGGCGGCGGCTCCGGATGTCCGACCTGGGCGCCCGGGCGGTCCTGAGCCGCGAGCGGGTCAGCCGGGTGGTGACCGAGCTGGAGCGCGCCGGCCTCGTGGCGCGCGAGCCCAACCCGGACGACGGCCGGTCCTCCTTCGCCACCGTGACAGGGGAGGGGCGGGCCCGGCTGCGCGCGGCGGCGCCGGTCTACCTGGCCGGCATCGACGAGCACTTCGGCCGGCACCTGGGGGCCGCCGAGGTCCGCAGCCTGACCCGGGCCCTCGGCAAGGTCGTGGCGGCGGAGGAGTAGAGGTCGCGCCGGCCGGTTCCGGGGTTCAGCCGGGCAGGTCAGCGGCAGGGGCCGAGCCCTGGTCGGCGGCCAGGCCCTCGACCAGGGCGGACACCAGCGCCGGGACGTCCGCGCGCTCGACCCGCATCGTCGAGACGCAGGAGCCGTCCCGCCAGATGCTCAGGACCACCACTCCGGCCTCGTCGTGCCAGGTGACCCGCATCCACCGGCGCTGGCCGCGGGCGTCGTGCACCACGGTGCCGCCCGTCGGCAGCGCCAGCACGTTCCCCTGCGGAGCCACGAGATCATTCTGCGCCGGTGGAGCGCGGGATGGAAGCCCCGGGGCCGTCGGCTCATCCGGCTGGCCCAGGGAACGGCGCCGGATGCGGGCCCCTCCTCCCGCAACCGGCGCCGTCGATCGGGGAGCCGCTCGCCGTGGCTGACCCACGGCGTCGGTGTCAGAACAGCCGGGACCAGGTCTTGGGCCCGACGTTCCCGCGGCCGTGCCAGCCCTGCGCCTTCTGGAACCGAGCGACCGCGCGTCGGGTGTACGTGCCGTAGTAGCCGGTGCGGCTCAGGTGCAGGCGGGCCTGGACCTTCTTCACCCGCGCACCGGTGCTGCCGTAGCGCAGGGTGCGGGAGAACGTCCGCACCGAGCCCTTCGACGCCACCCGGCTGGCCGTCGCGACCCGCAGCGGTCGCCGGAAGACCTCGGCGACCCAGACCCGGCCGCCGGCGGTCACCGCGCCGATGCCGACCTCGGTGTAGTCGCGATCGAGGATGTTCGCCTTGTGCCCGGGGCTGTTCATGAAGGCGACGTGCACCGTCAGCGCGTCCGGGCCGTAGCCGACGTTCTCGCCGACCCAGCGCCAGTTCGTGACGTCCGAGGTGAGGCCGGGGTTGTGGTAGAGCCTGCTCGACCTGGCCATCCGCCGCGCCTGAGCCCGTGCCACCTCGACCAGCGCCGAGCGTGTCGTCAGCGTGGGTATCCCGCGCGAGCTGCGCTCGTGGTTCAGCTTGCCGGTGAAGGCGTCCTCGACGGAGCTCGCGCCGGCGGGCCCGGCGGCGGCGGTCGCGGACACGAGTGAGGCCAGCACCACGACGAGCGCGGTCAGCAGCGCGGCAGCTGCCCGGCCGGCACGGCCGTCCGGGCTCTCCCGCCTGTCCTGGATCGCGGTCTCGAGCGTGGTGCTGATGGCCACGTTGGTGTCATCTCCCGTGTCGGTTGCGTTGCTATGACTACGTCGGCGCCGTCCGGCGGGGGCATGACTCCGCTGATCGGGTGACGCGCCGTGCGGCACACTTGACGGGTGCCTGAGCTGCCCGAGGTCGAGGCGCTGGCCGCGTTCCTCTCCGAGCGCGCGGTCGGGCGGGTGGTGGCGCGCGTCGACCTCGCCGCGCTGAGCGTCCTGAAGACCTACGACCCGCCCGTGACCTCCCTCCAGGGGCTGGAGGTGACCGGGGTGTCCCGGCACGGGAAGTTCCTGGACCTGGACGTCTCCGGGCTGCACCTGGTGGTGCACCTCGCCCGGGCCGGCTGGCTGCGCTGGTCCGACGCCCTGTCCTCGGTGCCACCCCGGATGGGCAAGGGTCCGCTCGCCGCAAGGGTGCACCTCGACGACGGCTCCGGGTTCGACCTGACCGAGGCGGGTACCCAGAAGCGGCTGGCGGTCTACGTCGTCCGCACGCCGTACGACGTGCCCGGCATCGCCCGGCTCGGGCCGGACCCGCTCGCCGCCGGCTTCACCCGCGACGACCTGGCAGCGCTGCTCGGCGGGTCCCGCCAGCAGGTCAAGGGCCTGCTCCGGGACCAGTCCGTGCTGGCGGGCGTGGGCAACGCCTACTCCGACGAGGTGCTGCACGCGGCCCGGTTGTCACCGTTCCGGCTCGGGTCCTCCCTGACCGACGCCGAGGTCGACGCGCTCTGGTCGGCCCTGCAGACGGTGCTGCGCGAGGCGGTCGAGCGGGCCATCGGCCTCGCCGCCGGCGAGCTGAAGAAGGAGAAGAAGGTCGCGCTGCGCGTGCACGGTCGTGCGGGACAGCCCTGCCCGGTCTGCGGGGACACCGTGCGGGAGGTGTCCTTCGCCGACTCGTCGCTGCAGTACTGCCCGACCTGCCAGACGGGTGGCAAGCCGCTGGCCGACCGGCGCCTGTCCCGGTTGCTCAAGTGACCCTCGGGCCGCTGCGTCCAGGCCCGAGGTCCGGCGCCGCGGGCCGAAGTTCCCGAGCCTCGCTGTGAACCCCGTCACTCTCTGCGACGTCTAGACTGGGAGGTCCGGGTGAGCGCCCGGACCCGTCTGCGCGCCCTGCGCAGGTCAGCAGCCACCCGCCCAGGACAGGACGACGTGACCTCGACCGCCACCCCGCCTGACGTCGCGGCGAAGGTGCGGACCCGCCCCGGTCGGGGCCGGCGGGCCAAGCCGAGCACCGGTCGTCCCGGCTGGCTGCTCCCGGTCGGGATCCTCGTCCTGGCCGGCCTGCTGCTCGCCGGGGTGTGGGTCTGGTGGCTGGCCTCCGGGCTGCTCGACGCGGCCCGCACCGTCCAGGACCGGGCGGCGGTCGCCCAGAGCGAGCTCGAGCAGTTCCGCGACACCCTCAAGGCCGGCGACGAGGTCGCCGCCAAGGCGCACCTGGACGCCGGGCAGACGGCGCTCGCCCAGGCCCGCGAGGCCGCGCAGGCGCGACAGGTCCGGATGGCCAAGGGGCTCCCCTACGTCGGCAGCACCGTCGACGACCTCGACCACCTGCTCGCCGCCGCCGGCATCATGACCAGGTCCGGGACGAGCGCCCTCAAGGTCTACGAGAACTTCTCGGGCGAGGACTCGAAGCTGTTCTCCAACGGCCGGTTCAGCATCCCGGCGATCCGGGAGGCGCAGGCCTCGGTCGAGCGGATCAAGGGCTCCCTGGACAAGGCCCAGGCCGAGCTCCAGCAGGTCTCGGGGCACGGGCCCAAGGGCGGACAGGCGCTGGAGAAGAAGGCGTCCGCGCTGAAGCAGATCACGTCGCTGCGGCAGGAGATCGTCTCGCTCGGGCCGTTGCTCGACTCCATGCCGGACGCTGTCGGCGCCAACGGCCCCAAGACCTACCTCGTCGCCATCATGAACCCCGCGGAGATGCGCGCCTCGGGTGGCGCCCCGCTGTCGGTGGCCTTCGTCCGGTTCAAGGACGGCAAGATGTCGGTGCCGGAGAAGGGTCAGACCTCGGCCCTGACGGCGCTCAACAGCGAGTTCTACTGGGACCGGCTGACCGGCAAGAAGGACCCGTTCGCGCTCCCTGCCGGCGAGGCCGAGCGGTTCGTCAACACCACGTTCAACCCGAGCTTCGCCGTCTCCGGCGAGCAGATGGTGCGCGCCACCCCGGCCAACTTCGGGCACAAGACCGACGGCGTGATCGCCCTCGACATCACCGCGGTCGGGCACCTGCTCGACTACACCGGACCGATCAAGACCCAGTTCTACGGCACCCTCACCGGCAAGAACGTCGCCAAGAAGCTCGTGGTGAAGGCGTACACGTTCGGCAGCGACGACGCCTCGGTGGGCGTGCGGCACGACGTCAACGACCAGCTGATGACGGTGATGCTCAGCCGGCTCACGGACGGCGGGGGCCTGATCGGCAAGGCGCGCGCCCTGGGGCAGGCCATCCCCGGCCGGCACCTGCAGATGTACTTCCGCGACCCGAAGCTGCAGAAGGTCGTCGTCGACAAGGACATGGGCGGCACCGTCCCGGTGCGCAGGACCGGCAACCTGTCGGCCGTCTACACCCAGAACGGCAACGGCAACAAGATGGACGTCTTCCAGCAGCGCACCGTCAGTGAGGTCGTCCGGCTCCGACCGGACGGCTCGGCCGTGGTCCGGCGCACCGTGCACCTGGAGAACCCCACCCCGCCCTACGACGCGCCCTACCCGGACCGGCACCGTGGCTACGACACCCGGTGGGCCACCAACCTCGTCATCAACCTGATGCCCCCGGGCGCGACGGTGACCAAGCAGCCGCAGGTCGACCTCGCCGGAACCGTCGGCTCCGGGACGGACCAGGACGGTCACACCTACGCCAAGGCCGCCGTGGTGCTGCCGCCGGACGGGTCTGCGGACCTGCGGTGGACCTACGTCGTGAAGAACGCCGCGGTGGTCAAGGGCGACCGGATGTACTTCCGCGACTACGTCGTGCCGCAGGCGATGCTCGAGGTCCCGACGTTCGAGCTCTCGGTGCTGGCCCCCAAGGGCTGGGTCGCGCACCCGGGCGCAGGCTGGACCGCGACCACCGGCGGGGTCGGCACCAGCGTCCCCATGGACCACCTGCAGGTGCTCAAGGTGACGCTCACCAAGAGCTAGGAAGCCGCGGGAGCGCCCGTCGACCGCAGCTCGGCGTACAACGCCAGGCACGCCTCGTAGCTGGGAAGCATCCCCGCAGCCTCGGCCTCGGCCAGCGTCGGTGCGGCGGCGTCCTTGGGCGAGAGCAGCGGCTCGACGCCTGCCGGCCAGTCGACCCCGATGGCCGGGTCTAGCGGGTGGATGCCGTGCTCCCGGCCGGGGTCGTAGCCCGCAGAGCAGAGGTAGGCCACGACCGACTCGTCGGTCAGGGCGACGAACAGGTGACCCAGTCCCTCGGCGACGTAGACGGCCCGCCTGTCGGCGCCGTCCAGCAGCACCGAGTCCCACTGCCCGAAGGTCGGCGACCCGACCCGGATGTCGACGACCACGTCGAGGACCGCGCCCGAGGGGCAGGTGACGTACTTCGCCTGGCTCGGCGGCACGTCCGCGAAGTGGATGCCGCGCACCGTGCCCCTGCTGCTCACCGACAGGTTCGCCTGCTCCAGCTTCAGCGGGTGCCCGATGGCGGCGGTGAGGACCGGGGCCTTGAACCACTCGAGGAAGACGCCGCGGTCGTCGGCGTGCTGCACCGGTGTGATCTCGAAGGCGTCCGGCACGCTCAGCTCGCGGACCTGCATCGTGGAGGTCGCCACGCTCAGCCGCCCTCCACCTCGGCCAGCACGTCGAGCAGGTACTCGCCGTACCCGCTCTTGCGCAGCGGCTGGGCCAGCTCGCGCAGCTTGCCGGCGTCGATGAACCCCTCGCGGAAAGCCACCTCCTCGATGCAGCCGACCTTGATGCCCTGGCGTTCCTCGACGGCCTGGACGAAGGCGGCGGCCTGCATGAGCGACTCGAAGGTGCCGGTGTCCAGCCAGGCCGTCCCGCGGTCGAGCACCGTCACGGTCAGCTGCCCCCGGGCGAGGTACTCCGCGTTGACCCCGGTGATCTCCAGCTCGCCGCGGGCGCTCGGCTCCAGGTTGGCGGCGATCTCCACGACGTCGTTGGCGTAGAAGTACAGGCCCGGAACCGCATAGCGGCTACGGGGCTGCTCGGGCTTCTCCTCGATCGAGACGACTGCGCCGGCGTCGTCGAACTCCACCACGCCGTAGGCCGTCGGGTCGGCGACCCGGTAGGCGAAGACCCGCCCGCCGGTGACATCGTTGTTCGCCTTGAGCGACCGGCCCAGGCCCGCGCCGTAGAAGATGTTGTCGCCGAGGACCAGCGCGACCGACTGGTCGCCGATGAAGTCGGCCCCGATCACGAAGGCCTGGGCGAGACCCTCGGGTCGCGGCTGGACCGCGTACGCGAGGCGGATCCCGAGATCGGAGCCGTCGCCCAGCAGCTGCCGGAACTGCCCCTGGTCCTCGGGCGTGGTGATCACGAGGATCTCGCGGACGCCGGCCATCATCAGCGTGGAGAGCGGGTAGTAGATCATCGGCTTGTCGAAGACCGGCATGATCTGCTTGCTGATGCCCCGGGTGATCGGGTAGAGCCGGGTGCCGGAGCCGCCGGCGAGGATGATCCCGCGCATGACGGGCCACGCTAGTGGGTGCGGAGCCCTGCCCCGCCGCCGCCTAGACTCCCCGCCCATGCAACCTCGGGGCGACGGCGTGAGGCCGGTCCGGCGATGAGGTGGCTCGTCACCGGCGCCGGCGGGATGCTCGGCCGGGACCTGGTCGAGGTTCTCGCCGCCCAGAGCTGCGAGGTGACGGCCGTCACCCGCGCCGAGCTCGACGTCACCGACGCCGTCGCCGTGACGGCTGCGGTGCCCGGGCACGACGTGGTGGTCAACGCCGCGGCGTGGACCGACGTCGACGGTGCGGAGTCGCACGAGGCAGGGGCAACCAAGGTCAACGGCCTGGCCCCGCAGCTGCTGGCGGCCGCCTGCGCCGCCGCCGGCGCCCGGCTGGTGCAGGTGTCCACCGACTACGTCTTCGACGGGGGGGCGACCTCGCCGTACCCGGAGGACGCCCCGCTCGCCCCCCGGTCGGCGTACGGGCGGTCCAAGGCCGTCGGCGAGCAGGCGGTCCGCCAGCTGCTCCCGAAGTCGTCGTACGTCGTGCGCACGGCCTGGCTCTACGGGGAGCACGGCGGCAACTTCGTGCGGACCATGGCGGACCTCGAGGCGAGCAGGGAAACCCTCGACGTCGTCGACGACCAGGTCGGGTCGCCGACCTGGTCCCGCGAGGTCGCCCTCGCCGTGCTCCGGCTGGTCCGCGCCGACGCCCCGGCCGGGACGTACCACGCGACGGCCGAGGGCCAGACGTCGTGGTTCGGCCTGGCGCGCGCCGTGTTCGAGGAGATCGGCGCGGACCCGGAGCGGGTCCGGCCGACCACCACCGACCGATTCCCGCGGCCGGCGCCGAGGCCGGCCTACAGCGTCCTCGGGCACGACGCCTGGGTCCGCGCCGGTGTCGAGGCGCCGGGGGAGTGGCGGCCGATGCTGCACGCGGCGGCGCCCGCCGTGACCGGGCGGTAGCCGGTGCGGATCGCGATGCTCGGCACCCGTGGCGTGCCGCCCCGGTACGGCGGCTTCGAGACCGCTGTCGACGAGGTGGGCCGCCGCCTCGTCCGGGCCGGCCACGAGGTGGTCGTGTACTGCCGCAACCCGGGCCAGACCCTTCGCGCGCACGACGGGATGCGGCTGGTCAACCTGCCGGCGGTCCGCCGACGCGAGCTGGAGACGCTGTCGCACACGTTGCTCTCCAGCGTGCACGCGGCCACCCGGCCCAGGAGCAGCAGGGCCGACGTCGCGCTCGTCTTCAACGCCGCCAACGCCCCGCTGGTGCCGCTGCTGCGGGCCGCCCGGATCCCGACCGCGGTGCACGTCGACGGCCTCGAGTGGCAACGGGCCAAGTGGCACGGCCTCGGCGCGCGCTACTACCGGGCCGCCGAGCGGTGGAGCGTGCGGTGGGCCGACGAGGTGGTTGCCGACTCCCGCGGCATCGCCGACCACCTCCGCGCCGCGCACGGCCGGGAGGCGGTCTTCATCCCGTACGGCGCCCCGCTGGTCGACGCAGCCACCGACCGTCTCGCCGCGCTGGGCCTGGAGCCCGGCGGGTACCACCTCGTCGTGGCCCGCTTCGAGCCGGAGAACCATCTCGACGAGCTTGTCGAGGGCCGGCTGGCAAGCTCCGCCACCCAGCCGCTGGCGGTCGTCGGTGGCGCGCCCTACGCCGAGGAGTACGAGTCGCAGGTCCGGGCCCGGGCCGCGGGCGACGACAGGGTCCGATTCCTCGGTCCGGTGTACGACCAGGGCCTGCTCGACCAGCTCTACGCCGGGGCGACGTCGTACCTGCACGGGCACTCGGTGGGTGGCACCAACCCGTCGCTGCTGCGCGCGATGGGCGCTGGGACTGCAGTCACCGCCTGGGACGTGGTCTTCAACCGCGAGGTGACCGACGGCGCTGCGCGATTCGTCCGAACCCCTGCCGAGGTGGCGGCCGCACTGTCCGCCGACGAGCAGGACCCGGCCGCCGCCAAGGAGCGCGGCGAGGTGCTGCGTGAGCACGCCCGCACGGACTACGTGTGGGACGACGTCGCGCGTGCCTACGAGCAGCTGTGCCTGCGGCTGCGGGACGGGCACGGTGGCACGTGGACGCGGTCCGCGCAGTGACTGCGCGTCGCGTGGTGGTCAACACCGCCATCGAGCAGCAGGGCACCTCCGGGTCGGCGGCGGCAACCCGGCTGCTCGTCGACGCGCTGCGCCACGTCGACGACGTCGACCTGCACGAGGTCGCGCCGAGCCGTGGCCGGGGCCGCTCCTCGGTCCGGAACGCGCTGGCCGATGCACGCTGGGACCTGTGGCAGGCGCCGCGCGCGGTGCCGGACGTCGACCTGCTCGTCTCGCCGTGCAACATCGGCCTGCGCGGCCCCGCCCGCAGGCACCTGCTGGTGGTTCATGACGTGATGCCACTGGAGCACCCCGACCTCTTCGACCGGAAGTTCGCCGCCTACTTCCGGCTGCTCGTGCCGCGGAGCGTCCGGTCCGCCGATCTCGTGCTCACCCTGTCCGAGCCGTCGGCCCGGGTGCTCCGGCGGATGGTCCCCGGCGCCGACGTTCGGGTGGTGACCTGGGCGCATCCCGGAGGCCCCACCGCCCGGGTGCCGTTTCCGGACCGCAAGACGGTCCTGATTGTCGGGGTCACCGACCCTGTGAAGAACCAGGTGCGCGGCATCGAGGCGGTCGCCGGCCTGCGAGCGGCCACCGGCACCGACCTCGGGCTGCGGGTCATCGGGCCGGCCGGCCGCGCGGAGGCCGATGTCCGCGTGGCCCTGGGGGCCGCCGACCCGCGCGGTGCGTGGACCAGCCGGGAGGTCGACGTACCGGCCGAGGTTCTCGACGCTGCCTACGCCTCGTCGTGGCTCCTCCTGCAGCCGTCGTACGACGAGGGGTTCGGGCTGCCGCTGGTCGAGGCCGCCCGGCACGGGCTGCCGGTCGTGCACTCCGGCCGCGGGGCGATGCCCCGGGTGCTGCCCGAGGTGGACGCGCACGGGGTCGGCAGCGGAGCGTTCGTCAACGCGATGGGCCCGCTCCTGGACGAGGCGGCCTGGACCGCCGCGGCCGACGCCGTCGCCGCCCGCGCGTCGGCCTACAGCCCGCAGGCGTTCCGATCCCTCGTCCGCGACGCAGTGACCGACCTCCTCCCGGCTGCCCAGTGACCGGCCGGCCGCTGCTCGACCTTCACGCCCTGGGGAATCGGGAGACCGGCAACGAGTCGTGGGCCCGGTCGATCGCCGCGGCGCTGTTCGAGCTCGACGGTCCCCGGGCGTACGACGTGGCGCTGACCGACGCTGCCCCCGCCGAGGACCTGACGCTGCTCCCCTACCGCGAGCGGGTCCGGGTGTCCGGCAGCAGCGCCCGCCGACTTGCGGTGGACCTCCCTGCCGCCATGCGCCGACTGCGGACCCCGGTGGTGCTGGTGCAGTACACCGTGCCGCTCGCGCGCGTGCCGGCGGTCGTGATGGTGCACGACCTGTCCTTCGAGGACCCGCGCGCCACCGAGTGGCTGCCGCTCGCCACCCGGCTGCGCTACCGCGCGACGATCCGCGCCTCGGTGCGCCGGGCGGCTCAGGTGCTGGCGGTGAGCGACTTCAGCAAGGCTGACCTGGTGCGGGTCTACGGGGTGGACCCCTCCCGGGTCACGGTGGTGCCGAACGCGGTGGACCCCCGGCTGGTCGAGCTGCTCGCGGCGACCCCGGAGGACCGGGGCGGCCCTCCGACAGTGCTGATGGTCGGCAACGTGCTGCCACGGAAGAATCTGCCGGTGGTGGCCCGGGCGGTGCGGCTCATGCGGGCCGGCGGGTCGGACGCGGTGCTGCGTGTCGTCGGGACCGTGCACCCCACCGGCCGGGCCGACGCCGCGCACGCTCGTGGGCTGCTGGGGGAGGCCCTCTCGTGGACGGGGTACGTCCCCCGCGAACAGCTGGCCCGCGAGCTGCGCTCGGCGCACGTGCTGGCGTTCCCCTCACTGTTCGAGGGCTTCGGCATCCCCGTGCTCGAGGCGATGGCGGCGGGTCTTCCCGTCGTGGTGTCGGACCGCACGTCCTTGCCCGAGGTGGTGGGGGCCGCCGGCCTCGTCGTTCCGGCCGACGACCCCCAGGCATGGGCGGACGCACTGGAGCTCGTGGCCGTGGGCGGTGGGGCAGCCGATCTCCGGGCGCGTGGACTGGTGCGGGCCCAGGAGTTCAGCTGGGGGCGTTCAGCTGTCGTCGTCCGCGACGTGCTGGCCCGGGTGGCCGGTGGCTCGGCGGGCGAGCGGCAGCGGCGACTCGCGTAAGGTTTCGCCCCGATGACATCTCAGGTGGCGACCGGTCTTCCGGCCTGGCGAAGCGTTCTCGGGAGCACACTCCTCGGTGCTCTGGTCCGGCAGCGCAGCCTTCTGTGGGCCTTCGCCCAGCGTGACTTCCGGACTCGGTACCGCACCAGCGCCATCGGCTGGACCTGGTCGCTGATCCAGCCGCTGGCCAACCTCGCGGTTTTCGGCGTCGTCTTCTCCGTCGTGTTCAAGGCGCCGGCGCCGGGTCTGGGCAACGGGCAGGGCAGCAGCTACGTGCTGTACCTGTTCACCGGGCTGGTGGCCTGGAGCATGTTCATCAGCCTGATCAACCTCAGCATCTCCTCGCTGCGCGACAGCGGTGCCCTGCTCCGGAAGGTCGCCTTCCCGGCGTGGGCGCCGGTGCTCGGGGCCGTACTGGTCCAGCTGATCCAGGTCCTCTCGAGGGCAGCGTGCTCCTCGTCTGGTTCATGGTCGTCGGCAACGTCGGTCTGGCCTGGCTGTACGCCCCGTTCATCCTGCTCGGGCTCGCGCTGTTCGCCACCGGGCTGGGGCTCATGCTGTCCACCTCCAACGCGCGATACGGGGACGTGCAGTACATCGTGGCGGTGGCCCTGAGCGCGCTGTACTTCCTCACGCCGGTCCTCTACCCGGTCGACCCGACGATCCCGGAGGACAAGGGCTGGCTGCGGGCGTTCGTGACCTACCAGCCGGTGTCCTGGTACGTCCGGAGCCTGCACGACTCTCTGTACTCCCTGTCGGGGCCAGGTGTGCTACGCACGGCTGCGCTGCTGTTGTTCGGTGCCGTCATCTTCGCGCTCGGTCTCTGGGTCTTCGACCGCACCACCGAGGACGTCGGGGAGCTGCTGTGACCGGGGGTGGTACGCCGCCGCCCGCCGTCGAGGGCACCGGCATCGGCAAGCGCTACCGCCGGATGCGGGACCGGCGGACTACGCTGAAGGAGCTCATCGTGCGCGGCCGCGCCAAACAGGCCGACGACTTCTGGGCCCTCCGCGACGTCTCGCTCGACCATCCCCAAGGGCTCGGTCTTCGGCGTCATCGGGCACAACGGGTCCGGCAAGTCGACCCTGCTCAAGGTGATGGCCGGCATCTACGCGGCCCAGCGAGGGGTCTGTCCGCGTGGACGGTCGGCTCGCGGCGCTGATCGAGCTCGGCGCCGGCTTCCACCCCGACCTGACCGGCCGCGACAACATCCGTCTCAACGGCTCGATCCTCGGGCTGAGCCGTCGCGAGATCGAGGAGGCGGCCGACGAGATCATCGAGTTCAGCGGCCTCGGCGACTTCATCGACGAGCCGGTCAAGAACTACTCGAGCGGCATGTACGTCCGGCTCGGCTTCTCCATCGCGGTGCACATGCGGCCCGACGTGCTGCTGATCGACGAGGTCATCGCGGTCGGTGACGAGGACTTCCAGCGGAAGTGCTTCGACCACCTGCACAAGCTGCGCCGGTCGGGGCGGACGATCGTGATCGTCAGCCATTCGACCTCGCTGCTGTCCTCCCTCTGCGACAGGTTGCCTGGCTAGACCACGGCCGCCTCGCTGCCGTGGGCCCCGCGCAGCAGGTGATCGATGCGTACATCGACTCGGTTAACGCGGTGGACGCCGGCCGCGCCGGCTCGGATCGGTCGCACGCCGCCGGCCGGGCAGGCAGTGGAGCCATCAGACTCACCTCGGTGGAGCTGGTCGACGGGGCCGGAGAGGTGTCCTCGGCCGCAGTGTCGGGGCTGCCGCTGCGGGTCCGTCTGGCGTTCACCGCGCCCGAGCCGGTTCACGGCCCGGTCTTCTCCGTGTCGATCGTGCACGAGACCGGTCCGCTGGTTACGCAGGTGACCACCCGGTCGACGGGGACGTCGTGGTCCACGGGCCTGGCGGCCGGGTCGACTACTTGCAGGACCAATGCTCGCTGGACCCCGGCAATTACCGTATTGACGTCGCGTGCTCGATCCGTCGGCACGCACCTGATCGACATCTGGCTCTCGGCGTTGGCCCTCGTGGTTCGTCCGGGGGCCGGTGTCGAAGCGGGACTGGTGAGCCTTCCGGACTCCTTCAACGTCGCCCCCGCATAGACCCGCGGCCCGGCGCGACCGCCGGCGGCCGGACCGGGGGCGAGCTCGGGGTGGTTCGCACGAGCCGAAGTGAGCCATGCCCAGAACGGCGAGGACGTGGGGTCTGGCGCACCTTGCGTGACGTGGACTCTCCGGTGTACGTGGAGGTCGGCTCCCACGACCCAAGCCAGATGTCGGTCACGGCCGCATTAAGCGGGCTCGGGTGGCACGGCTGCTCGTCGAAGCGGATCCCGAGATGGCCGAGCGGTTGCGGAGGCCCGTCCACGCGATTTGTCGTCGAGGCCGCGGCGTACGACCGCGGCGGTGTTCTGCGCATCCAACATCGCTGGAGAAGGTGGGTCAGGCGTTCGTTCGCCGGACGAACCGGCCGAAGGGTCGGGCGACAATACGGTGACCGTCAGCGTGCCCGCCATCCGGCTGGACGACGCCCTCGAGATCGCCGGGCACCGCAAGATCCACTTCATGGCCGTGGACGTCGAGGGCGCAGAGGCCGCATGCTTCGCGGCTGCGACTTCGCCGCTGGCGGCCGTGGATCCTCTGCATCGAGGTAACGAGCCCGACTCGCGGACCCCGTCGTGGCGCGACTGGGAGGCCGGCGTGCTCGCCGCCCGCTACCGGTTAGTCGCGTCGGACGGCCTGAACCGCTGGTACGTCGCGGACGAGCATGCTGAGCTCGCAGAGGTCCTTGCAGAGCCCTTCAACGTCCTCGACGAGGGCCTCGACGGCTGGCGCCGGGTCGCACTCGTGGGGCTCGAGCAGGACACGCGGCGGTCGTTGATCGCCGGGAGTCCCACTGCTGAGCTTCTGGCCTGGGAGCGGAAAACCGCGGCCGCCCGCGTTGCAGAGCGGGACCAGGCGCCGGGGGAGCGGGACCAGAGGGCGTGGAGTGGAAACTCCAGAGCGCACGGGAGAGCCTGGCGTTCGATCGTCGCCAGCCCGCCTAAGCGGTGAACGGCGCCGTTGCGCGGGGTTAAGTCTGGGCTGGCCGGCCGGGACCGGCGCGGTGCGGCGGTTGCGCTCCTTCTCGGTGGGGCGGGACGCCGCGCTGCAGAGCCGTCCGGTGCTGCGACAGCGGCTGCTGGCGGCGCGGTCCACCGCAGCCCGGCGCTTGCCGGGGCGGTCCGCTGGGCGCTGGCCGGTCGCCAGCGACCCTCCTCTGTTCTGCGCACCTGGTCGGGGCGGGGGATGACAAGGTCCAGCGACGACGCGAGACCGCTGTCGCTGCCCTCGAGCATGGTGTCCGCCTACGCCGGAGCGGCTCGTGAGGGTCGTCGTCGACCTGCAGGCGCTGGGCTCTCGGAGAGGCTGGCTCCGACAGGGCCGTTGTAGAGGTGCTCCAGGCGCTGGGGCGCTCCGCGGCCGGTCACGACTGGGTCGCGCTGCTCCCGGCGGTGGACGGCGCGGCGGACGCGCTTCGGTCACGCGACGACGTGCGCCGGAGCGCCCCGGAAGCGAACCAGGTCCGCTGCCCCCGCCCTCGGCCGGGCCGGACGAGGTTCGCCTGGTGGCGGCTCGCGAGGCGGTGCTCGCGGCCCGGTGTCCAAACGAATTCGGGGGTGCCGCCCCGGCGGTCGGGGTCGGACGCGGACGCTGGGGCTGCGGGAAGTCCACGCTCACGCCGGTTCCCACCGGTGCTGTCATCGTCGGCGCCGGGCTGTCCGACGGATCGTCGTCGGGGGACCTGGCCGGGTCCCCGGAGGACCTCGAGCGCTGCGCACTTGTGCTGGAGGACCACGGCGACGCCGGGAAGACCGCGGCCGAGGCTCGGGGGGTGCCGGTCGCCGACCTCCCCAGGGTGCTGCTGGATGAAACCGTCCGCGCCGCGCCGCGGTTGTCGCTGGCGCTGGTCGCCCCCGGGCCGCCGACCCGCCGGGGGTCGCCGACTTCGCCGAAACGCCATCGCCGGACCTCGGTGAGCTCTACGACATCACGGTGGTCTCCGACCACCCACCAGTCATCGGTGTTCTGCCACACCTCACTCGCGACGAGTTCCTGTCGACGTGGTGGCGATTCGACCGGGCGCTCGACCACCTCGGAAACAGCGTTCACCACAGCGCCGATCTCGCCATCCAAGGCAGCGTGCCCGGGCGTGCCGCCTTGCATGCAGCGCCGCGCCGTCCCGGGCCATCTGGGTCTGAGCTCGCCCGGGGGGACCCGGGGCCGGCATCGGACTCGACGCCCGCGGCGGAGGCCCCAGAGCCCCCGACCGGCCAGCTCGACCTGCTCGGCATCCGGATCTCGTCCTCGCCCCTGCCCTCTGCGTCCTCGTGAACCCCCGTGAGCATGCCCTCGCGCTGCTGCGCTCCGACGGTCTCACCGCCCAAGTGAGCCGGGTTACCCGGCTCCCGGCGGCCACTTCGCTGTATCCTGGTTGTCCTGGAGTGCCCTCCCGGTCGGGACTCCGGACGGGTGCTCTCTTTTTTCGTCGCTCCGCCAACGCGTCGAGGGTGCGGACCTTCCTTTGGAGGCGGCGGCGAGGCTGAATCGGGACCGCGGTGAGCCGCGGTCCGCGTGGGCTTTGTGGGCTGAATTCGTCGATGGCTCTGTTAGTCTGCTGGATCGCGCGGCTGGCCAAAGCCGACTCCACGTCCCCGTGACCATCACGGGGTTCGTCGACCAGGAACGGAGTGGGACGACTGGCTCGAGCGTGCCCCGTGCGCCGTCCAGCTCCCTGCCAGCAGTCGCACGGTGAGTCCTCGGAAGGGGTTGGCGAGCTGCTCGCTGCGGGACTAAAGGTCGTGTGCACGGACACGGGGTCGTTCGCCGAGCTGCCCGAGGGCGCGGCGCGTGACCACTTGCCGGGGTCAGCCCTGGGCGGCTGGCCGACGTGCTCTCCGGCGCCCTCGAACCGGCCGAGAGCGTCTGGGCTCACCGACGCGGCCCTGTCTTTCGTGCGGGACGAGTGCTCGCCGCAGGTCTGGGCCAACAGGGTCGCCGAGATGGTGGAGGCCGGCTATCGGAGCAGCCTCGGTGCCCACACCGGGCGGCGGCTTCGGCGGGATTGCCGCCATCGCAGCCGGATGAGGCGCTGCTCTCGCTTCCCCCGGTGCCCGGCTCCGGCGACACTCTCTGGCTCACCGACGTATCGGTCTATGCGAACACGCCGTTCTTCTCCGGGATCCAGCGGGTGACGTCACGGCTGCACCACGCAGTCAATCACTTCCCTACCCCGCGCTGCCGGGCTGCACCCGGTGCGCATCCCCGAGGTCCTGGTCGACCTCCCTGCACCCCGAGATCGGCCGGGACCCTGAGGCGGCGGCTGCCTGGGGCGCCGCTGCGCGAGGCCGATCAGGTTGCTCTGCCTCGACCTCAACGTCCGGGCTGGTCCGCCACCGCACCGACCTCCTGGCCGCCCGGGCCCGTGGCCTGCGGGTCGCCGTGGCCGTCTACGACCTGATGCCGGAGCTGCACCCGGAGTGGTTCCCGCGGGAGTCGGGGCCGGTGGGTTTCGGGCCTTGGGGGCGGTGCGTGCTCGACGTCGCCGACCTGGCCTCGCCGCCGCAACAGTCGGGCCGCCGCCCGCGACGGGACCGCTACTCCACTTGGCTGGCGGTCCTCGACCCGACCAGACTCCTTCGATCTCGCGGTTCTCCCGCTGGGGTCGGACCTGCCGCTGTGCTCGGCTGCAGGGGTGGCCCCGGCACGAAGCAGAGCGCGATCATTTTCTGGTTGTCGGGACGGTCGAGCCGCGCAAGGGTCACCTCTCAGGTGCTCGATGCCTTCGAGCGGCTGTGGAAGGACGGCTCGGACGTCCGGCTGACCGTAGCGGGCCGTCGCGGCTGGACTCTGGTCCACGAGGTGGTCGAATGGATGGCTGGGGGGACCCAGGACGAGCGCCGCTTCGAGTGGCTGGAGAACGCGACCGACGCCGAGCTGGACGAGCTTTACGCGCAGTGCACGGCGGTGGTGATGGCTTCCGAGGGTGAGGGGTTCGGTCTGCCGATCGTGGAGGCGGCAACACGCGGTTGCCCGGTCGTCGTCCGTGACATCGCCGCTTGCGCGAGGTCGCGGGTGACCGCGCCCTATACTTTCGAGCCGACGCCGCCGACCTCGTCGACGTGCTCCGCGACGCTACGGGGAGGGCGGTGGCGGGGACGCTGCCAGCCCCGGCTCTTGACCTGTGGTGGTCGGTGCCCGACGTCGCGGCAGGGTCGTCCGACATCCTGGAATTGCCGGTCGGGCGTCGCCCGGTGGTCGCCGAGGCACGATGGAAGGTCGGGTCGGAGTGAGAGCGCGTCTCGGCTCGGCGGACCCCACGCCCGACCTGCGGACCGAGACGAAAGCAACAGGAAGAAGGACATGGCATGCCGAGGGCGTTGATCACGGGCATCACGGGTCAAGACGGCCTCTACCTGTCCGAGCTGCTTCACTCGCAAAGGCTACGAGGTCTTCGGTCTGATCCGGGGGCAGAACAACCCCAAGGAGGCGTTGGTCCGCCAGACCGTGCCGGACGTGACGCTGCTGTCCGGGGACCTGCAGGACCTCTCCAGCCTGTTGCGCGCGCTGGAGCAGTCGAATCCGGACGAGGTCTACAACCTCGGCGCCATCTCCTACGTGGCGTACTCGTGGGAGCAAGCCGGCGCTGACCAGCGACGGTCACGGGCATGGGCGTGCTCAGCATGCTCGAGGCCATCCGGCTGTGCGGCGCACGAGCTCGTCGGACAAGATTCGCTTCTACCAGGCGTCTCCAGCTCGGAGATGTTCGGCAAGGTCCAGGCCGTGCCCCAGCAGCGAGAGAACGCCCTTCTACCCGCGTAGCCCCTACGGCGTCGCAAAGCTGTACGGCCACTGGATCACCATCAACTACCGCGAGTGTACGACATGTACTGCGTCAGCGGGATCCTGTTCAACCACGAGTAGCCCCGCCGCGGCCGCGAGTTCGTCACCCGCAAGGTGACCGACGGGGTGGCCCGCATCAAGCTCGGGCTGGCAGGAGAGCTGGACTCGGCAACCTCGACGCCAAGCGCGACTGGGGCTTCGCCGGCGACTACGTCGGGGCCATGTGGCTGATGCTGCAGCAGGACAAGGCCGACGACTACGTCATCGCCACCGGCGAGACGCACACCGTCGAGAAAGCTCGTCGAGCTGGCCTTCGCAGGTCGGCCTCGACTGGCAAGGTACGTCGTGCAGGACCCCGTTCGTGCGCCCCGCGGAGGTCGACCTGCTCATCGGCGACCCGGAGAAGGCCGCGAAAGTCCTCGGCTGGAAGCCCAACGTGACGTTCAACGAGCTCGTCAAGATGATGGTCGATGCGGACATGGCCCGCCTCGACAAAGCTGAGAGGGCGTGACGTGCCAACTGCGTTGGTGACCGGCATCGCCGGTCAGGATGGTGCCTACCTCACAAGGCAGCTCGTCGAGCGCGGCTACCGGGTGGTGGGGCTAGTGCAGACGGACGCCGCGCTAGACCCTGCCGTCGTTCCGTTCGTCCAAGCGGCCGAGCTGCGAGGTGGCGACATGCGCGACCTGGGCTCGCTCCGCTCGGTGGTTGCCGCCTCGCAGCCCGATGAGGTCTACAACCTGGCCGGCATCTCCTCGGTCTCGGCGTCGTGGCGGGACCCCTTGGCGGTAACCGATGTCAACGCTCTCGGTGTGCTCAGGCTCCTGACGGTGCTGGACGAGCACGCCAACGAGACCGGACGCCGACCGCGCCTCCTTCAGGCGTCCAGCGCCGAGATGTTCGGCGCCGAGCACGATGGGCCGTGCACAGAGGACTCGCCGCTCCGGCCCCGCAACCCGTATGCCGTGGCGAAGGCGTTTGCGCACGAGATGGTGGCGACCTTCCGCGAGGGGCGTGGCCTGTTCGCCAGCACGGCGATCCTGTTCAACCATGAGAGCCCGCTGCGCCCGACGGACTTCGTGTCGCGAAAGATCACGCAGGGCGTCGCCGCGATCTCGCTGGGCAGGGCCGACGAGCTCGTCCTCGGCGACCTGAGCATGCGGCGGGACTGGGGCTTCGCGGGCGACTACTCCCGGGCGATGTGGCTAGCGCTGCAGCAGGACCTGGCAGGCGACTACGTCGTCGCCACCGGACGGGTGCGTAGCGTGCAGGACTTTGTCGTCCGGGCGTTCGAGGTGGCCGGCATCGCGGACTGGGAGCGCTACGTGAGGTCGTCGGCTGAGCTCGTCCGACCGACCGATGCCCCCGTTCTCGTCGGCGACGCCCAGAAGGCACGGCACGACCTCGGCTGGGAGCCGAACGTCACCTTCGACGCCATGGTCGAGGACATGGTGCGCCGTGACCTCGACGCTTTGGCGGCTGAGCCTCGGGCAGCGGACCAGCGTGCCTGACCTTCGTGGCCGCCCACCGCAGGGCCGACCCCGATCCGGAGGACCTGCCGTGACCGTGGCCGAGACGACACTGCTGGAGCCGTCACCGACGAGGTCCCGCGTCGCCCGACTGAGCCGGCGGCTGCGGCCTGTCCATGTGCTGGATGCGGTCGTCGTGCTGGTGTGCCTCTGGGCAACGCTGCGCGCGACGCAGGGCAAGTTCCTGTGGCTCGACACCAACTTCGACCTCCGGTACTACCACGCCTACAACGGCTGGTCGCTGTTCAGCGGCGGGCTGAACAACGACCTACACCCTGCAGGGGGTGGTAGCTATTACAGCCCCTACCTCGACGCCCTCACCTACTTCTCATACTCGATCGTGCCGGCGCGGCTGGGCTCGTCGCTGATCCTCGCGGTGCAGCTCTCCGGGGTGATCCCCCTCTACCTCATCGCCCGCAGGGTTATGCCGGAGTGGCGTCGATCCTTTGCGATCGGCACGGCCGTGCTGGCCATGGGCGGAGCGACGGTGACGTCCGAGTGGGGCACGACCTTCGGAGACCTGACGTCGGCTCCGACCGTCATCTGGGCGGTGGCTGTGCTGCTGAACCCGCAGCCGCGGCAGCGGCTCCGTCCAGTCCTCGCCGGCGTGCTGCTCGGGGCCGGGCTGGCGCTCAAGCTCACCAACGCTCCGTTCATCATCGCCGGGACGGCGCTCGCTCTCTACGTGCTCCTGCCGAAGGTCTTGCCATTCCTGCAGTACGCCCTGGCCGGCCTGGTGGGCTACTTCGTCGTCGCCGGTCCCTGGATGTGGGTCGTCGCTCGGGAGACGTCCAACCCGGTCTTCCCGTTGTACAACAACGTCTTCACGTCGCCCTACTACCCGGTGAGCGGAGCGTCGGACGGCCGGTTCGCCGCCTTCGGCATGGGGTTCGGCGAGAGCCTCATGTTGCCGTTCAAGTTCGTCGCTGCTCCGGCCTTCCTGACCGGGGAGCTCCCGTTCTCGGAGTGGCGGTGGGCGATCTGGGCCGTGTCGGTGGTGGTGCTCGCCGTACTGGTGCTGCTTCAGCTGCCGGGCTCCCCGCTGGCGAAGGCCTCGCTGCCCGACGCCTGGCGCGCAGGGGAGTCGTCGATGCGCGCCCTGATCGGCCTTAACCTGTTCGTTGTTGTGGCGTTCCTCGTGTGGGCCAACTTCCTCGGGCTCGCCCGCTACGGCTTGGCCATCGAGATCCTCGCCGTGCCGGCGATCGTGGGTCTCTTGTCGCGACTGACCACGCGCGACGTCGGGCTGGCCGCGATGGTGGGTTGCCTCGCGCTCGGCCTCGGGTGGAACACGCTCACCATGGACTGGGGACGCATCCCCATGCCGAGCGGGCGCGCCATCACACCCGGTTCGGTCACTGCACTGCAGGCGTACGACACGATCGTTGTCGCCGACACCCAGCCGTTGTCGTACGTGCCGGCGGCGGTCGGTGGTCGGGTCGAGAACGACAACCGACCGGTGTGGCTGGGCAAACCGTTCACCGAGCCGGACCGCCAGCGCGGCCTCGAGCGGCTACGACCGGGGCGCGTCGGCGTCCTCGTGCGGCTAGACTACGGAGACACGCTGGCCTTCGCCCAGGCAGCCGCCGAGTGGTACGGCTTGCCCGCGCCGCGTGCCTGCCGACCCGGTGTCCGTGCCGTTGGGCGACCCGATCGCGATCTGCCCCGTCGGCGGGGCTCCCCGGCCGTGACCCGCCGGCGCTCTCAGCGCACCAGCACCCGCTGCACGACGTGGCGGAGCACCTCGGCCTGCGTCTCGCCCGAGAGGGCCGGGCGGGCAGCCCGGACATTCGCCCGCCACCCGTCCACCTCGGCCGGCGCGAGGCGGCCCAGAACGGCGCGGGTGCTATCCCGGTCGAAGCCGTCGGCGACCAGGCCGAGGTCGTGCCCCCGGACCAGCGCGGCCATGTCTGGCGACGGGCCGATGACCACGGCCAGCCCTGCCTGGACGAAGTCGAAGAACTTGTTGGGTAGCGCGTGCAGGTTGTTGAAGCTGGTCGGCTGCAGCGCGTACAGCCCGACGTCGTAGGACTCCATGGTCGGCACCACCTGGTCCATCGGCACCGGGTCGAGCACGCGGACGTTGGTGGTGGCGGCCGCCGCTGCCTTGAGTCGGCCGAAATAGCCGCCGGTGCGCGGCGCAGGGACCAGGTAGAGGTCCAAGACCACCTCGTCGAGTCCGGCAGCTGCCTCGATCATGACCTCGATGCCCCGGTTGGGGTTCGCATTGCCTGAATGCACCACGCGAATCGCTCGCCCCGTAGGCCGATCGCTGTCGGAACTGAAATGCGCTGCGGGCCGGGGTTGGTGACCACTTGGGCGTCCACGCCGTAATCCTGCCGGTATCGTTCGGCCAGACCCTTGCTCACCGTGGTCACTGCGGTCGCTCTTGGGGCAGGTACGTCGCGCAGATCCAGCTGGCAAACCGCTGGAAGAGCAGCCGCCAGCGCCAGCTCTCCTCCATCTCCAGCGGTGCGTACTCGTGCAGATCCGCGACCACCGGCCGGCCGGCGGCCACCTCGAGCGCGACAGGCAGCGAGACGGCATCGTTGGACACCAGCACGTCGAACGGCACGCGCCGATGAGTGCGGCCCGGGTCTCGCGGACTGCGGGCACCTGGTCGTACGCTGCCGCGTTGCGCCCCGTGAAGAGGGCCGCCACCCCGGCCGGCGACATCGGCATGTGGTCTGCCTGCTCGGAGAGCTGCACATGCTGGGACAACCCCGTCCGGCGCGGTCCCGCGCCCGCAGGTCACTACCTCGTGGTGGCCTCGCAGGGCCTCGACATGCCGGCGCACCCGGGGGTCGCGGCCGATGTCGGTGAACGTCAGCAGCAGGACGCGGCTCATCCGCGCACCCCTTTCGCACGCAGCACGACCAGCCGGGTTACCGACCAGACGGCGCCACCGATGGGCCGTAACGCTGCAGCCGGTACCTCCCTCAGCAGTCGGGACATGGGGATCCCGGAAGCCTCGGCGACCTCGCGCAGCCGCACCGGCGAGCGGCCGCGGGCGCGGGCGACGGCTAGCGCCCAGCGCATGACCGCCAGGCGCGCGTATCCTCGCGCCAGAGCCGGTGGGGCCGAGGCCCAGTGCTTGCCCATGATCGCCGCCTGGTCCAGCGTGTTGACCCGCTCGGAGCGCGACGTCGACCCGGGCACGACACGGTAGCGGCCGGCAGGGGAGGGCACGTAGCGGAACCGCGTGGTCCAACCGATCCGCAGCCACATGTCGAAGTCCTCGGTGCGCACCGCGGGGTCGTACCCGCCGGCGTCCAGTAGCACTTGCCGCCGGATCAGCGCCATGCCGCCCGGCACGAAGTTGTTGACGCGGAACATGTCCGGCAGCGGGACCGTCGGCCCGGTCGCGGTAGCGAAGTGCGGTGGCGCGCTGCCACGAGTCTCGGCCGCGCGTAGCCACGCGACTGGCCATTCTCGTCGATGACCGACAGGTCGCCGAACACCACGCCGGTCGAAGTTGTCGGCGGCGGCCGTCAGCGTGCTGAGGGCGCCGGGCTGGAACTGGTCATCGGCCGCGAGCCAAACCACCCAGGTGCCCTGCGCCAGCTCAAGGACCTGGTTGAGCCGGTTGCCGAGCCCGCGGTTGACGCCGTCTGCAAGCAAGGTGGCCTCGATCCCACGCTGGTCCAGCACCTCGCGTGCGGTCTGCGCGCTGCCGTCGCCGGAGCCGTCGTCGACGACGACGACCTCGACGGCCCGGTAGTCCTGCGCAGCCACGCTCGCCAGCGCCTCGTCGAGGTAGCGGGCCTGGTTGAAGCAGATGACCCCGACGGTGACCAGTTCGTGGGTGTCCTGGTCACCGGGCTGCCCCGGGCAGCCGGTCGCGTAGCACCTCGACGGTGCGACGGGCCGCCTGTCCGGTGCCGTACGGCCGCCGCTGCGGTCCGGCGGGGGCCGCTGCCCGAACCGCCACCTCGGGCAGCCGGGTCAGCTCCGGGTCCAGGACGTTCCAGCCGTCGGCGAGCGTCTCGACCCACTCGGTCTCCGTGCGCAGCGTGGTGCACGGCACGCCCGAGCAGGAACGCCTCCTTCTGCAGGCCGCCCGAGTCGGTCACGACGCCGCCGCGGCGCGCACGCCGGCGACCATCTCGGCGTAGGGCAGCGGCGGCCGACCCGGACCGCCCCGCCGTCCAGCTCGATGCCGTGGCGCCGCGGCGCGGGCGACCAGGCGCGGGTGGGCGAGCAGCAGCGACCGGCACCGGCAGCGCGGCCAGCGCCGCGATCATCCCGCGCAGCCGCGCCGGATCGTCGGTGTTCTCCGCGCGGTGCAAGGTCGCCAGGAGGTAGGGTCCCGCCGGTCGGTGCCGGCCGGCAGCGGCGGCGCGGTGCGGCGGCCACCGCGTCGCGGACGCGGAGGCAGACGTCGGTCATGACGTCGCCGACCAGCACGGTGCGCTCGGCCAGGCCCTCGTCGGCGAGGTGGGCCAGGCCACCTCGGTGGGGGCAGCAGCAGGTCGGCGGCGTGGTCGGTGAGCACCCGGTTGTGCTCCTCGGGCATGCGCCGGTTGAACGAGCGCAGGCCGGCCTCGAGGTGCGCGACCGGGATGTGCATCTTCACCGCCGCCAGCGCGGCCGCGAGCGTGGAGTTGGTGTCGCCGTAGACGAGCACCCAGTCGGGCGGTGCTCGTCGAGCACCGGGTCCAGGCCGTGAGCATCGCGCCGGTCTGCACGCCGTGGCTGCCCGAGCCGACGCCGAGGTGCACGTCGGGGGCGGGGATGCCGAGACCGGCGAAGAAGACGTCGGAGAGGTTCGCGTCGTAGTGCTGGCCGGTGTGCACGATGACGTGCTGTGCTCCGTCGGGGCGAAGGCGTGCGCGACCGGGGCGAGCTTGACGAATTGCGGGCGCGCGCCCACGACGCTGAGGACCTTCACGGCGCCCACCGTAACGTCAGCATGGCACGGCGTCCGCGGGTCCTCACCGCGCGTCGGGCTGCATGGTCCAGCCGCCGGGCGGTAGGCCTGAGGCAGGCGCCGTCCCGACCCCTTCGGAGCGGCTCTCCATCACCGTGAAGATCGCCGTCGTCGCCCTCGGCAAGATCGGACTCCCGCTGGCCGTGCAGTTCGCCGGCGGGCCACCGGTGATCGGCGCCGACGTCAACCCGCGAACGGTCGAGCCCGTCAACGCCGGCAGGGAGCCGTTCCCCGGCGAGGCGCACCTGGCCAGCAGCTCGCGAGGGCGTCGGCGCTGGTCAGCTGCGGGCACCACGGAACCGTCTCCGCCGACGCCCAGAGCGAGGCGGTCGTCGTCGTCGTGCCGCTGTTCGTGGACGACGACGGCGCCCGGACTTCGGATGGATGGACTACGCCACGGGGGCGATCGCGGCCGGGGCTGCCGCGGGGGACTTCCGTCTCTACGAGACGACCCTGCCGGTCGGCACCACCCGCAACCCGTTCCGCCATGCTCGCGGACGCGTCCGGCCTGCGCCCCGGCGACGGCTTCCGCGTCGTCTTCAGCCCGGAGCGGGTGCTCGCGGGCCGGGTTTTCGCCGACCTCCGCCGCTACCCGAAGCTGGTCGGCGGGGTTGACGGCGAGAGCGGCAAGCGTGGCGTGGCGTTCTACGAGGAGGTCCTCGAGTTCGACGACCGGCCGGACCTGACCCGCCCCAACGGCGTGTGGGACCTGGGCACCGCAGAGGCCGCCGAGCTGGCCAAGCTCGCGGAGACTACGTTCCGCGACGTCAACATCGGCCTGGCCAACCAGTTCGCGCGCTTCGCGGGCGGCCCGCGGCATCGACATCCACAGAGTGATCGAGGCGTGCGAACTCCCAGCCGTACAGCCACCTCCATCGGCCGGGCATCGCCGTCGGGGGCCACTGCATCCCGGTCTACCCGCGGATGTACCTCTGGAACGACCCCGAGGCCAGCGTCGTGCGGGAGGCGCGCGACCGCGAACGAGGCGATGCCTGGCTACGCCGTCGACCTGCTGGGAGAGGCGTACGGCGACCTGGCGGGCGCCCGGGTGGTCGTGCTCGGCGCGTCGTACCGCGGCGGCGTCAAGGAGATGGCCCTGTCCGGGGTGTTTCCGACAGTCGCCGCCCTCGTCGAGCGGGGCGCGGCGCCGCTGGTCCACGACCCGATGTTCAGCGACGACGAGCTCCGGAGTCACGGCTTCGCGCCGTACCACTACGGCGAGCCGGCCGATGCCGTGGTCGTGCAGGCGGACCACGCGGAGTACCGCGACGCACGGAGCGACCAGTTCCCTGGCGTCAAGGTGCTCATCGACGGCCGTAACGTCACCGGCGCAGAAGCCTGGCCCGGGGTGACCCGCCGCCTTCTCGGCGTCGGCTGAACCAGGTCGACGGCCGGTCAGGCCGAGGTGCGGACCGCGAAACAATCGATCCATGCGCCGGCGCTGATCCCTGCCCACCCAGGGATCGAAGGCACGCCTGCCGGTCAGGACGTCCTCGGCCCGGAGATTGTGCCCGCGGTAAGGATCCCGCCGGACTCTCGACCGCGCGCTCGACCAGAGTCCGCACTGTGCCAGGCTCGTCCTGGCGCATCCATCGCTCCTCGGCAGTCTGGAAGCCGATCTTGTCGCGGCGGTTGCGGATCGGCTCAGGGATCACGTCGCGCATCGCCTCGCGCAGAACCCGCTTGGTGGTCCCCTCGCCGATCAGGTGCCCGCTGGGGAGGCCGACGACGAACTCCACCAGCCGGTGGTCGAGGAACGGCACCCGAGCCTCCACGCTGTGCGCCATCGAGTCGCGGTCCTCGTAGCGCAACAGCATGGGCAGGTTGGACCGTGTGAGTTGCTCCCTGGACAGCGCTCGGACGCTCGGCTCCCTCGAGCCGGAGTGCACGTCTGGGTACCCCTCGACGCCTAGCGCACGACGGTCCAGCCACGCGTCCGGGTCCTGGGTCGGTGACCTGACCAGGCGGCCACCGAGGCGCGCGACCGCCGGCGGCAGCATGAGGTACGCGGAGAAGGGCAGCAGGCCACGCGGCATGCGGCCATGGAGCCGCCGGGTCGCCAGCACGTCCCGCGCCAGCTCGCCCCACCGTCCGCTGCGCAGCAGCTCCTGGAACCGCCAGGCGAAGTACGGGTGGTAGCCCGCCAGCTGTTCGTCCGCGCCCTGCCCGTCCAGCATGACCGTGATGCCCTGCTCGCGAGCGAGCTCGAACACCGTCCACTGGGCCAGGATGCTCGTCGAGCCGAACGGCTCGTCGAGGTGCCAGGTGAGCCGGTCGAGCAAGAGCGGCACCTCGCTCATGACCGGCGTGCGGCTGTGCACCTCGACGCCGGTCTGCTGCGCCACCAGTCGGACCCAGGCGCTCTCGTCGACGCGCGGGTCGTCGCTCGTGGCGGTGAACGCGAGCTGCGAGAACGCCTCCCCACGGGTACGGAACGCCTGGTTCGCGGCGCAAACGATCGACGAGGAGTCGAGCCCTCCGGACAGGCAGGAGCCGACGGGGACGTCGGCGCGCAGCTGAAGGGACACGGAGTCGGTGAACAGCTCCGCGAAGCGGCCGGCCGCATCGTCGAACGACCCGTCGAACGGCTGCGGCTGCAATGCCCACCACCGCCGCGGCACGAGCGGCCCTATGTCCGTGCGGAGGTCAATCTCCAGGAGCTCACCCGGACCGAGCTGGCTCACGCCGGCAAACATGGTTCCGGTGGTGTGGTCGTGCATGCCGAAGTTGAGAAAGTCGTAGAGTCGCGCCCCATCGATCGCGGGGTCCCACCCGTCCAGCGCGGTGAAGGCCTTGATCTCGCTGGCGAACGCGACCGCACCCGCGGATGTGCGCCAGTAGTAGAGGGGCTTGATGCCGAAGTGGTCGCGGGCGGCCACGACCCGGCGCGTGGCCCGGTCGACGATCACCAAGGTGAACATGCCGACGAGCTCGCGCAGGAAATCGGTGCCCCACTCTTTGTAGGCCGCCAACACCACCTCGGTGTCGGAGTGGCCGACGAACCGGTGGCCAAGCGTCTGAAGCCGCGTCCCGAGCTCCACGTAGTTGTAGACCTCGCCGTTGAAGACCATCCAGAGCTCGCCCTCAGCGTCGGTCATCGGCTGGTGTCCGGCGACGGTCAGGTCGATGATCGACAAGCGTCGGTGGCCGAGGACGGCCCAGCCAGTTAGCTCCTGGGCCGCTGCCGGGCCGTCCGGCGCCGAGGGCACGTCCGCGGCCCCGGTGAAGGAGATCGTCTCGGGTCCGGACAGTCTCCGGACCCCGCCGTCGCCGACGACGCAGAACCCCTCGCTGTCGGGCCCCCGGTGCCGGATCACGTTGGTCATCTCCACGACCTCGGAGACCCTAGCTGCGCCGCCGGGGTGCACCAGCGCGGTCAGGCCACACACGGGTCGCTGCCCTCCGGGTCGTTGCCGACTGGCCTCACGACCCCCACCCGGGCACGGACGGCCTCGATCACGGGACTGCCGGTAGGCAACTCGAGTGCCGACTCGCCGTAGCGGCCCACATATGTCCGGAGCCGCTCGGTGGCCGTCTCGCGGGACATGCCGTACCCGTCCAGGTAGACGACGTCGTGCGGGTCGACCAGCCAGGCCGCCGGGACCGGGACGTCACCGTCGAGAACGCGGGCCAGCCGCCCGGCGACCTGGACAGGGCCGCACTCCGCGCGCAGGTACGCCGCGGCCTCAGCAGCGACGCGCTCGCGCCAGTCGGCATCCGTGACCGCTCTCCGCAACTGCTTGTCGAGGCGATCGGGCGAGTCGAAGTGCTCGCGGGGGATGCCCAGCCGCTCCGCCATGGGGGCAAGCACCTCGGAGGGGTAGCCGAAGACGAGAGGTAGGGCGCCAGCAACGCCGGCCTCACTGCTCAGGCCGGCGTAGTAGGTGTCCGACCACAGCTGATCGACGACGACGTCCGCCGTGGCCAGCCGCTCGCGCACCTGCGAGGAGGGCAGACCGGTGAGCGTTTCGTACCGCAGGCGGTGGCCGTCCGCGAGCAGGCGCTGCACCGCGGCCTCGATCTGGGGGGATCCCTTCTGCAGTCGCCGCGTGGGCGCGTGCAGGACGACGATCTCGCGTCGGCCAGGGTCCGGGACCCGCCGCGCCCCGGCCTGGTCGTCGACCGGCATGCCGATGGCGAGCCAGTTGACGAACGGCCGGGTGAGGAAGTGGCAGTACGACGGGTGGCAGATGACGACGTCGACGGTGCGTTCCATGGCGCGGACCCGCCTGGCGATCATCGATGTACGCAGGCGGACGAGTGGCCAGCGAACGGGACCCGAGCCGTGGACGTGGTCGGCGTCCATCCAAGGTGGTCGAGCGTCGCCACCGAGGTAGACCGCCACGGTTCGCACCCCGAGCGCACGCGCCAGCCGAACGTCCAGCCCCCACAGCAGCGTGCGACCGAAGACGTAGATCAGCGCCTCGCGTCGACGTACCAGGGTCAAGGTGGCCAGCACACGGAGGGGCAGCAGCAGCGGGCGGGTGAGCAGCCTTCCCACGAGGCCGAGCCGGTCGGTCAAAAGGTAGGCCTGCCGCAGCCAGGCCAGGCTGCGTTTCGCGGTCGCGCGGCACCGTACCCGTAGGGGTCGTTGCTGATGTCCACCACGTCCGCCGCCCACCCGTCGCGGCCAGTCCGGCTTGCACCCGGGCTGCCCAGCCAGCGATCTCCAGGGGGAGGATCGTGACAGTTCGGGTTGCACCGAACGAGCTCACTGACGCGCCGGACCAACATGACCTTGGCACTAGGCGCCGCGCCGCGGCGACCAGTGCCCGATCCGCCTTGCCAAGAGCCGTCGTGACGGCCGGGCCGACCCATGGAAGGCGGGCGAGCACCGCGCGGAGCATTCCCCAGTAAGCCTGGTGCATCCGCCAGGTCGTCCGGTATCTGGTGTCGCAGACGTTGGCCAGCAGTGCGGTGACCGGTCGATGGTCTACGAGTTCCAAACCGACCTCGACCAGCTGTGACCGCCACTGCTCGATGGTGCGTGCACGGCTGTTCGCGGTTGGGCCGAAGTCCGGTCCCCACCACCTGGAACAGCGGCTCCATGAGCACCACCTGACCGCTCGGCTTGGGCATCCACGGCCACATGGCCAATGCGGAGCGGAACCTGTTGTCGTCGACGATGTGGACGAGTACGCTCATGATCGGACCAGGTCGAAGACCCCGAAGTTGTCGCATCCTCGTCCCCGACGTCGGCGACGTGGAACGTGTGCTGCGGAAACCTGCGCGAGGTGCTCCCCGCCAGTCGGGGTAATGTCCACGCCGGTGACCGAGCGGCAGCAAGCTGGTCCCACAGGTGCACCCAGAAGCGGTGCCGGGACCGATCTCGAGGACGTCGCCCCCGGCACTTCGACCTGGTGGGCGCGAGCAGCTCGGACGCACCGCAGCATCTGGTGGTAGAGCGCCTGGTTGAACTCCTCCGGAAACTCTGGTGACCCACGCCGGAGAGGTCGACCGCTCGGCGAGCAGGGTCTCCCAGTACTCTCGGGCTGGTACTCGGCATCGGGCAGTCTGCCCGGGAAATTCCTGGGACGGGACCGGTCTCCGGTCAAGGACGACGCAGGGAGCGCAGGCGAGTGAGCGCTAAGAACGTTCCTCCGGCCGTATGCCAGCGGCCAGCCGACGTGAGCACCACGAAGACGACCGGAACAATCGCCGGAACAACAGTGGGTGCCCCCGCGGGTCGTCGTGACAGCTCCTACCACCGCAAGAAGCGACCACCAGTGAGCCGGCGGTACTCGCCATGGATCGCCCCCACCGCGCGACGCCACAGGTAGGCGAGGCAGCCACCATGTATCCGAGCACTGTCGTGCCGCTGCCCCCACGATCCCGAACGGCGGGACCAGGGCGAGGGCGAGCGACCACGTTGAGGACGGCCGCCCCCAGGGCGATCAACAGAGCCAGGCGCCCGGTGCGGTGCAGCAGGGTCATGCCACTGGACGTGATGCTGACCGACCCGTATGCGACGGCGCCGAGGCAGAGGAGCGGGATCGCGTCGGCCGCCGGCTCATAGCCCGGTCCGGACAAGATCGAGGTCACCTCGGGAGCCAGCGCCGACGCGCACTGACGGCAAGTACCCCCAGCCCGAAGACGTAGTACGTCAGCGACGTCCCGAGCGCTGCGCGCGGCTCGATCCCGGTCCTGCTCGTACAGGTGCAGGCGGGGCGCGGCCACCAGGCCTGGGAGACGGCGCTCGTGAGGACGACGAAGACGAGGGTGACGGTCACTGCGACGCTGTAGTAGCCTGGTCTTCTCCGAGTCCAGACACCTTGCCGACGACGATTCGGTCTGCCGCCGTGAACACCCAGTAGGCGACGGTGACCGGAACAAGCGGGATGCCGAACCGGAGGAGGCCGCGCAGCACGGCGCCGTCAGGTGGACCGGGGCGTACGCGGTGCGGGTCAGGTAAAGCCCCGTACGCAGAGCACCGGCGGACTCGGCCGACGAGGACTCCGATGAAGATGCCCGCTACCCCGAGGTCGAAGCGCCAGGGCGGCGACCAGCCCGGCCCCCAGGGTGACCGCGCCGAGCATGACTCCGGTCGCGACGAAAGGGATCGGGCGGAATTGGTTGCGCAGGACTTGCGCGACCATCCGGCTGGTCTGGGCCACCGGAAGCGCTGCGAGTGCCAGCAGGAACAGCGACGCTGAGTCCTCGTCCCTCCAGCGTGAACCCCTCGGCGACCCACGGGGTCAGGGGGGCCAGGAGCAGGCAGGCGGTCGCCGCCCTGATGCAGCGAGGAAGCCGATCCACGTCAGGGTCAGAAATTCGTCGCCGACCTTCGGTGCTCGGCGTCTGGAACCAGAACCTGGCGAGGGCGGTGTCGCCCCCCAGGACAAGGATGCCGGCGAGCATCCCGCTCACCGTCGTGACGAGCGCCAGCTTGCTGTATTCGGCCGGCTCGAAGACGCGGGTGTACACCGGCACCGAGAGGTAGAGGATGCCGTTGGCGACGACTGCGCCGAGGGTGTAGACGACGACGCGTGCGCGAGACGTCCTTCCCAGCCGGTCGGGCACTCCCGGGTATGACGTCGATCTCGTCCGGATCGATGGGGTCGCCCCGGCTCGCACATCGGCTCTTCAGCCCAGCGTCTGGGCGCCGCCGCTCATGGCCGACCGCAGGGCGGCCTCGGCCACCGGGAGGGTGGCCAGCCCCTCCCGCATGGTGACGATGTCGGCGTCCTTGCCCAGCACGGCGTCGCGGAACGCCTCGTGCTCGGCGAGCAGCGGCTCCGGCTTGGCGAGGGCGAAGCGGGTCATGTCGCCCTCGGTGACGCCGCGGAACGTGCGCGATCGGCTCCCACTCGGTCGACGACCGGCCGTTGTCGTGGAAGGTGAGGTCGGCGGTGAGGGTGTCGGCGACGAAGCGCCCCGCTCTCGCCGGTGACGACGGTGACGCGCTCCTTGAACGGCGAGAGCCAGTTGACCAGGTGGTTGGTGACCGTGCCGTCCGGCGAGCTGGCCGACGACGGCGACCATGTCCTCGTGCTCGCGGCCGCTGCGGTGCGCGGTGCGCGCGCGACGACCGACGGTGAACGGCTGCTGGGTCACCCAGGCGGTGAGGTCGATGTCGTGCGTGGCGAGGTCCTTGATCACCCCGACGTCGGCGATGCGGCCGGGGAACGGGCCCTGCCGCCGGGTGGCGATCTGGTAGACTCGCCGAGCTCGCCGTGCCTCGAGCCGCCGGCGCAGCCTCCTGCAGCGCCGGGTTGTAGCGCTCGATGTGGCCGACGGCGCCGACCAGCCCGGCCGTCTCGAAGGCCTCGACCAGCCGCGTCGCGCCGACGCGACGTCCGGCGCGAGCGGCTTCTCGATCAGCGCGTGGACCCCGGCCTCGGCCAGCGCGCAGCCCGATCTCGAGGTGGTAGGCGGTCGGCGCGGCGACCACGCAGTAGTCGATGCCGTGCGCGATGCAGCTCGTCGACGTCTGGCACGACCGGGAGGCCGCCGGCGACGCCGTGCGCGTCGCCGGCGGGGTCGGCGACGCCGACGAGGTCGACGCCGTCGAGCGACGCGCAGCACGCGGGCGTGGTGGCGGCCCATCATGCCGAGGCCGAGAGGCCGGCGCGCAGTCGGTCATCAGGCGCCCGCCCTGGCGACCGCGTTGACGGCCTCGACGACGCGTGTCGAGGTCGTCGTCGGTCAGCGCCGGGTGCACCGGCAGCGAGAGCACCTCGCGCGCGGCCCGCTCGGTCTCGGGCAGGTCGAGGTCGAGGCCGAACGACGGCAGGCGGTGGATCGGGGTCGGGTAGTAGACGCCCGCTGCCGACGCCGCGCTCGCGCCAGCGCGGCGGCGAAGCCGTCGCGGTCGTGCCGGGCACGCGGATCGTGTACTGGTGGTAGACGTGCCGGCGCCGTCGGCGACGGGCGGGACGACGACGCCCTCGCAGGTGCTGCGTCGAGGAACGCCGCGTTGCGCCTGGCGCTGCTTCGGTCCAGCCCGCGAGCTTGCCGAGCTGCACGCGACCGATGGCGGCGTGCATGTCGGTCATCCGGGTGTTGAAGCCGACGACCTCGTTCTCGTAGCGCTGTCTCCATGCCCTGGTTGCGCAGCAGCCGCACCGTGCGCGCGAGCTCGTCGTCGGCAGTCGTGACCATGCCGCCCTCGCCCGAGGTCATGTTCTTCGTCGGGTAGAAGCAGAACAGCCGGCCACGTCCCCGAAGGCGCCGACCGGCGGCCGTCGAGGCTGGCGGCGTGCGCCTGCGCGGCGTCCTCGAAGACGCAGGAGCCCGTGGTCGCTCGGCGATCGCCGTGAGCGCGGTCCATCGCGGCCGGGTGGCCGTAGAGGTGCACCGGCATGATCGCCGCGGTGCGCGGCGTGATCGCGGCCTCGACGGCGGCCGGGTCGAGGCAGAAGTGTCGCGGCTCGATGTCGGCGAAGACCGGGGTGGCGCCGGTCAGCGCGACCGCGTTCGCGGTCGCCGCGAAGGTGAACGACGGGACGATGACCTCGTCGCCCGGGCCGATGCCGCCGGCGAGGAGCGCCAGGTGCAGCGCCGACGTGCCGGAGTTGACGGCGACGCAGCGACGGCCGTCGACGACAGCGCCGAGAACTCCTCCTCGAACGCCGCGACCTCGGGGCCCTGGGCGAGCATGCCGAGCGCAGCACGCGGTCGACGGCGGCGCGCTCCTCGTCGCCGATCAGCGGGCGGGCGGCAGGGATCATCTCGGTCATGCGTCGACCTCCACGAGGTGCTCGTCGTCGAGCTGCTCGTATCGCGCACCGGTGCGCGGGCAGCGCCAGAACGTGCTCGACCCGGCTCCGGGTCGAGCGGGACGCCGGCCCGGCCGACCCAGCGCGACCCGGCGGGCCGGCACGCCGGCGACCAGGGCGAAGTCGGGAACGTCGTGGACGACGACCGACCCGGCGGCGACCAGCGCCCAGCGGCCGATGGTGACCGGCGCGACGCAGACGCGCGCGCGCCCGATCGAGGCGCCCTCGCGGACCGTCACGCCCACCGGCTCCCAGTCGGCGGCCGACTTGGGGCTGCCGTCCGGGTTGACGGCGCGCGGGTACTGGTCGTTGGTCAGCACCACCGCCGGGCCGATGAAGACGCCGTCCCCGAGGTGGGCCGGCTCGTAGACCAGCGCGTAGTTCTGGATCTTGCAGCTGTCGCCGACGCTGACGCCGGTGCCGATGTAGGCGCCGCGGCCGACCACGACCTCGTGGCCCAGCCGGGCTCCGTCGCGGACGTGGGCCAGCTGCCAGACGGCGCTGCCGTCGCCGACGGTGGCCCCCTCGTCGATCTCGGCGGTGGCATGGATGCGCGGCGCCATCAGGTCCAGCTCCGTCTCCTGGCTAGGCGGCGTCGAGTGGCGTGCTGCCTACCCGGACCGCGGGCCTGCTCACCGCGGCGTACGGCGATCGAGTATAGGCAGGCCCCTGACCGGCCTCGCTCACAGGCGGGGCCGCACGCGTCTCGCCCCTGTTAGGGTGGCGGCCGCTCGATCCCGACAACCAGAGGCAAGCAGTGAAATCCGTCGCAGCATGAGCGAGCAGCTGACCGCCGTCGAGGTCGAACCTACGGCCCGGACCATCGAGCTGACGGTCGTGCTGCCGTGCCTGAACGAGGCCGAGACGCTGCAGACCTGCATCGACAAGGCGCTGGCTCGCATCGCAGCGCTGCGGCGTCGGCCGGCGAGGTCGTCGTCGCCGACAACGGTCAGCACCGACGGCTCGCCAGGAGATCGCCCGCGCGCGCGGGCGCGCGGGTGGTCGACGTCGCCGAGCGCGGCTACGGCGCCGCGCTGCAGGCCGGCATCGCAGCGCGCCCGCGGCGCGGTACGTGATCATGGCCGACGCCGACGACAGCTACGACCTCGACGACCTCGAGCCCGTTCGTCGACGCGCTGCGCGACGGGCGCCGACCTGGTCATGGGCAACCGCTTCCAGGGCGGCATCGCGCCGGGCGCGATGCCGGCCGCTGCACCGCTACCTCGGCAACCCGGTGCTGTCGCTTCGTCGGCCGGCTGTTCTTCCGCATCCCGGTCGGCGACTTCCACTGCGGCATGCGCGGCTTCCGACCGCGACAGGGTCGCTGGCGCTCGGGCTGCGCACCGACCGGCATGGAGTTCGCCAGCGAGATGGTCGTGCAGCGTCGCCCTGCACGGCCTACGACATCACGCGAGGTGCCGACCACGCTGCGCCCGGACGGCCGCAGCCGCGCCGCCGCACCTGCGCACCTGGCGCGACGGCTGGCGGCACCTGCGCTTCCTGCTGCTGTTCAGCCCGCGCTGGGCTCTCTACTACCCCTCGATCGCGCTGGTGGTGGCGGGGACTGCCGTGTTCCTGTGGCTCCTCAGCGGCGCCCAGCGGATCAGCGGAGTCTCGTTCGACATCCACACTCTGGCGGCTGCCGCGACGGCAATCATCGTCGGAGTCCAGCTCGGTGGCCTGGCCCTGGTGTCCCGCGCCTATTGCGGACACCTGGGACTGCTGCCGACGAGTAGTCGCATCGACCGACTGCTCGAACGTTTCACGCTGGAACGCGGCCTGCTCGTGGGCCTGGGCGCCGTACTGGTCGGCATTGCCTGCTTCGTGCTCGCCGTAGCGAGGTGGGAGGCGACCGACTTCGGAGCGCTCGAGGTGAGCGAGAGCATGCGTATCGTGATGACCGGCATGGTGCTCATCGTGACCGGGATGCAGGTCGCTGCGGTGTCTTTCATGCTCAGCCTCGTGCGCGTCGGCGAGATGTAGCCGGCGCGGTCGACAGCAGACGACGGGCTCAGACCCGCGGCGGCAGGGCCGCTCCGCCGGTCGCGTCGCTGAGCACGAGCACCGGCAGGTCGCCAAGCTGGAGCGTGCTGCCGCCCAACGGCAGTGCGGTCGCCGTCTCGCCGAGGGTCTCGGCCGAGGTGGCGTCGAAGGCCGTCCGGACCTCGGCCGACCCGCCGGGACTCCAGTAGACCTGCGCCCGGCCGCGCGGGGTGGTGAGGGCGCAGACCCACACGTCGGCCCCGTCGACCGGGCCGCACGAGTCGACCGTGGACCCCAGAAGCCAGCGGTGCACCGTGTCGAACGCCCCGCCCGCGTCGGTGGGGGTGGCGTTGTCGGCCCGGACCAGCTCGGTGTTGGCGATGCTGTGCAGGTCCCAGGCGTACCAGTAGACCCGCTCGACCCCGTCGGCCGCGTCGAGCAGGTAGCTCATCGCGACATTGGTCATCTGTGCCTCCGGCGCGAGCGGGTCCACTGCGTCCCCGCCCTGCAGGCCGTAGTTGATCTCGGTGTCCCACACCGGCTTGTCGGCGGCGACGCCTTGGAGCTCGAGGATCCGGCGCGACTCGGTGAGCAGGGCCGCCTTGCGCACGAGACCCTCCCCGTCCTCCGGGTACAGCTGCAGCGAGAGCACGTCGACCATGTCGGCGACCGGCACGCCGCGCACCTTCTCCGCGAACAGCAGCCGCAGGCCGGCTCGCTGGAACAGCGTGCGCGCGGCCATCGCCGGCGCGACCAGGGTCGGCACCGGGGTGACCGAGTCGACCACCGCGCGCGCGGCTGCGGTCAGCTTGGCCATCTGGCGGTAGCTACCGTTCCAGTAGCCCTCGACGTTGGCCTCGTTCCAGACCTGGAACGCGACGTCGGGGGCGTTGTAGCGCTCCACCACCGCGCTGACGTACGCCTTCCAGGCGCGCATCTTCGGCATCGACGCGGCGCCGGCGCCGTACGCGCCGACCTTCTTCGGCTTGCGCGAGTGGAACGTGGGGGTCTGCCCGAGGACGATGAGTGTCTGCGCCTTGTGCGCCCTGGCAGTGTCGACGATCGCGTCCAGCCGGCTGAAGTCGTAGCTGCCCGGAGCGGTCTCCACCTGGCTCCACACGGCTCCGGCGTCCCAGACCCGGAGCGACCCGACCGGCCCGTCCGGCCAGGAGTCGCCGACCGGGTCGGCGTCGTGCATGCCGAAGAACGAGGGCTCGAGGCCGCCCGGCACCGGCGTGACCGTGGGGACGGGCCGGGAGGCAGGCTCGGAGGCCCCGGCCGAACCGCCTCCCGCGGAGGGTCCGTCGGACCCGCCAGAGCCGCCAGAGCCGCCGGAGCAGCCCGAGAGCACGGTGCCGAGGAGGACGGCCAGCAGGGCGGCGATCGGGGTGAGGGGTCGTCGCATGGTGCCGACACGCTACCCATCCGGCCGGGGGGTGATGCCGCGGCGGGGCGGCGGTGCGACCATGTGCGCCGTGACGGCCAGCGAGCGGACGTCCGGGCCGGAAGCGGTCCGCGTCGTCGCTCACCGCGGCTCGTCGGGCGACGCGCCCGAGCACACGCTGAGCGCCTACAAGCGGGCCGTCGAGGTCGGTGCGGACGCCCTCGAGTGCGACGTCCGGCTGACGAAGGACGGGCACCTCGTGTGCGTCCACGACCGGCGCATCGACCGCACCTCCAACGGCCGCGGGATCCTGTCCACGCTGGAGCTCGCCGAGCTGACCGAGCTCGACTGGGGCTCCTGGCGGGACAGCTGGGAGGACTTCGAGGACCCCGAGATGCCGGACCGGGACAAGTCCCAGATCCTCACGCTGCGTCGGTTGCTCGAGAGTGTCGCTGCTGCCGATCGGCGCGTGGAGGTGGCGATCGAGACCAAGCACCCGACCCGCTACGCCGGACTTGTCGAGAGACGCCTGGTCGCCCTGCTGGACGAGTTCGGCTGGGCCCGGGCCGGGTCGCCGGTCCGGGTGATGTCGTTCTCGCAGCTCTCGCTGCGTCGGCTGCGGTCGCTGGCACCGGACCTGCGGTCGGTGATGCTGTTCGAGCGCGTCCCGTTGCGCTTCCGCGACGGGACCCTGCCGGAGGGTGTGGCGGTCGCCGGCCCGCGCATCGACGTGGTCCGGGCGCACCCGCGGTACGTCGAGAGGTGCCGCCGGCAGGGCCACCCGGTGCACGTCTGGACCGTCGACGAGCCCGAGGACGTGGAGCTCTGCGTCGGCCTCGGCGTGGAGGCGATCATCACCAACAGGCCCGGCGCCGTGCTGGCGGCGCTGGGCCGCGCACCGGGGGAGACCGCCCGCCCCTGACCCGATGCCAGCCCGTCGGCCCGTTTCGTCCCGCTGTGCCCGGGAACGGGTCTCTCGCGAGCAGTAGGCAGTGAGAGGACATGTCATGGCGACGGGGGACGGCACCGCGGCGGCGCCCGCGCCGCCGACCCTGGTGACCCGCGGCCCGGTCGTGTCGATCGACGTCCCGCACGAGCGCACCGGGGTCCGCCTGGCCCGGCATGCCTTCGCCGACCAGATCGCCGCGGCGGGGGTCGAGCGGGAGGCCCGCGACGACGCGATGCTGGTGCTCTCCGAGCTGGTGAGCAACGCCGTCAAGCACGCGACCCCGCTGCCGTCCGGGCAGATCACGGTGCGCTGGAGCCTCGACGCGGAGGTGCTGCACCTCGAGATCGTCGACGGCGGGGCGGGGACCCGCCCGCGCGCCGCGGTCGCCCCGCTGTCTGCCCTGGGCGGCCGGGGGCTGGACATCGTCCGGACCGTCAGCCGGCACTGGGGAGTCATGGAGGGCGAGGACTCGGTCACCGTGTGGGCCGAGGTCCCGCGCTCGAACCCCGGCCCGGCTGCCCCCGAGGACGGCCCGACGCCCGGTCGCTAGTGTTCGACGGGTCGATCTCCCGCCGTCCCCGGAGCCGCACCGCATGGGCACCAAGTCCACCCGCCGACGTACGGCCCGCACCGCCGGCCGGTCAGGTGCCGCCGGCGAGGTACCAGTCGTCGCGGGCCGTGAGCCCTGCCCCTGTGGCTCGGGCCGGCGCTACAAGGCCTGCCACGGCCGGAGCGCCGGCCAGGCCGCGGAGGCCTTCGTGGCCCGTCCCTTCGCCGGCCTGGCCGGCGAGTGCGACTGGGTCGCGATGCGCGAGATCGTCCCGGCGGCAACTGCCGGCCTGAGCCTCGCCGGGGAGAACGCCGACCGGCCGGCGACGCTGGCGACCGTCCTGCCGATGGCCTGGCCGGGCCTGGTCCGCCAGGACGGCGAGCTGTTCGTCGGGCTGCAGGTCCCGGGTGGCTCCGGTGACGCCAACCGCGACGTCGCGCACGCGTTGGAGCTGGCGCTCACGGCCGAGCCGGGCACGCCGATCGCCCCCACGGCACTGCCGGGCGCCGGAGCGCGGCTGCAGGACCTGCTCGACACCTCCGCTCCGTTGCAGGTCACCGTGCACGACGGGTTCGACTTCTGGCTGGAGGGCGTCGACGACCGCAGCCCGGAGGTGATCGCCTCGATGGAGCGGGCCAACGAGGCGGTGGTGCCGACGGTGCGGCTGGCCTCGGTCGAGGCGGCCTACTGGTGCCAGATCCGGGACCGGCACCACCTGCGGTGGGTCGTGCCGCACGACGAGGACGCCCTGATGGACGCACTCGCCAGGCTGCACGCGCTCGGCGCGGACACGGTGGGCGACGGCTCCCGGTACGTCGGGTCGTTCCGCGCCCACGGCCTGGTCGTGCCGGTCTGGGACCTGGCGGTCGGCACGCCGGCCGACGCGCTGGAGGAGCCGGTGGCGGCGTTCGCCGGCCGCCTCGCGGAGTCGCTCGACGAGACGGCGCCGCTGTCCGATGCCGCCCGGCGGGCCCGGGACGGTCTGCGCGGCCGGCAGCTCACCCTGCGCTGAGCGCGGACCCGCTCCGCGGGCCCCTTTGCGCGCCGGGCGGTCTCGGATATCGTCGCGGCCAGGCCCGAGCGCTGCTGCATCCCCCGTCGGTTGCGCTCGGGCCGCCCCATGTCCGCAGCCGAGGCCGGCCCGGTCGACGGAATCCGTCGTCCGAGGGGATGACGCCGGCCGGATCGCTGCGGATCGGCCCGCCGACCGGCGGCGCGGGTCAGACCGGCAGCTGGTCCCGGCTGATCGGGCACGACATGCACCGCGGCCCACCGCGGCCGCTGCCCAGCTCGGAGCCGGCGATGCGGACCACCTCGATGCCGGCCTCCTCGAGCCGCGCGTTGGTCTCGACGTTGCGCTCGTAGGCCACCGCCAGCCGCGGCCCGATCGCCAGGGTGTTGTTGCCGTCGTCCCACTGCTCCCGCTCGGCGGTCACCGGGTCGAGGCCGGTGTCGATGATGCGCAGCGTGTCGATGCCCATCGCCTTGGCCGCGGCGACCAGGAACGGCTCCGGCCCGTCGACGTGCAGCTCGCCCCCATCGGTGACCGTGTACGCCTGCAGGGTGTCGGCGATGTTCGGGTACATGACCACGGCGTCGACGTCGACCATGGTGCAGACGGTGTCCAGGTGCATGGTCGCCCGCTCCTGCGCGATCGGCACCGCGAGGACCGTGCTCGCGAGCCGGCGGTCGAACACCGTGCGGGCCAGCCGCTCGACACCGGCCGGCGTCGTGCGCTCGCCGACGCCGACCGCCACCACGCCGGGTGCGAGCAGCAGCACGTCGCCGCCCTCGACCGGCTCGTTCTCCGGACCGTGCACCAGCTCGGTGCCGGCGAAGCGCGGGTGGTGACGGTAGATCGCCCGGGTGAGAGTCGTCTCCCGCTCCCGGGCCGGCATCGCCAGGCTGGTCACGGCCACCCGGTCGCGGATCCAGACGCTGGAGTCGCGGGTGAAGAGCAGGTTGGGCAGCGGGTCGATGACGAAGTCGTGGCGGTCCATGAACCGGTAGACCAGACCGCCCACCGGGGCGATCTCCTCGTGGGCCAGCCCTGCCATCAGGGCCCCGGCCAGGTCGGTGGGGTGCAGCCCCCCGAGGTACGACGCGACGAACCCGTGCAAGGTCTCGCCCAGCCGGGGGTCCCGCAGCACCGCGTCGATCGCCTCGGTCCGGGCCTCCTCGACCTCGAGGGCGGTGGCCAGCAGGTCGGCCAGGTAGAGCACCTCGACGCCGTGGTCGCGCAGCGACTGGGCGAACGCGTCGTGCTCGTCCTGGGCCCGGCCGACCCAGGGGATCCCGTCGAAGAGCAGCGTGTCGTTGTTGCGCGGGGTGAGCCGCTTGAGCTCGGGGCCGGGCCGGTGCAGCAGCACCGTACGCAGCCTTCCGACCTCGCTGTCGACGCCGAGCGGTGCCGCCTCGGCGGCGCTGGCGGGGGTCTCGGTCATGGCCGGAAGGGTAGCCGTGGCCGCCCGGCCCGTCGCCGTCTCGTGTGGCGCACCTCACGTACCCGGCGTGGGGAGGTCAGCCTCGGAACCGCCGTCGGCGAGCATGGGGCGGATGCGGCGTCTCCCACTGCTCGGCCTGGCGGCGGCCGTCACTGCGGTGGCGGTCGTCGGCGTTCAGGCCGCGACGGTCGTGGGGCGGCCCGAGCCACGACCGGTGCCCGGGGTGCGGACTGTCGCCCGCTGCCCGGACGGACCGGTGCCGGCAGGCGACCGGCCGGTGCCCCTGGTGGCCGACCTCGCCCGTGTCCAGGTCCGCGACAGCGCCTCGCGGCCCGCGCTCGTCGCGGCCGCCGACCAGGTGCTCGCCGGCACGGTCCCCGTCGTGAAGCCCCGGACGGTGCCGGGCGAGGACCCGCTGCGCTACCTGTACGACTCGGGGGTCGCACTGCGCCGTGTGGTCGGCGTCCTGGGCTACGCCTACGCGGCCACCCACGACAACCGGTACCTCGCCGCGCTCTCCGCCCAGACGGTCCGGGCGGCGCGGTGGTCCGACTGGAACCCCGGGCACCCGCTGGACGCCGCCCAGGTCGGCGCCGCCGTGGCGCTGGGGTATGCCTGGTCCCGGGCGCAGATGTCGGCGGACGAGCGCGCCGAGGTGCTCGCCGCACTCGAGACCCGCCTCGTGGCGCCGTACGTCTGCGGCACCGGGGGGCTCGCCTCACGCCGGGTCGGCCAGGGCAACCAGGCGACGGTGGTGGGGACCGCGGTGGTGCTCGCCGGGCTGGCCGCGCGGGGGGCGGCCGGCTGGTCCGACCCCGCGGTGCAGGCCGGGTCGAGGGCGCTGGCGCGGCACGCCGCCGCTGACGGCTCGGGTCGCTCGCTGGCGGACGGCCCGACCGCGGAAGGGCTGATGTACACGAGCTACGAGGCGGCGAGCGTCGCGTTGCTCGACGCCACCGTGCGTGCAGTCCGCGACCAGCCTGCGCTCACCGGGCCGCTCCGCGCCGCCCTCCCGTCGCTGGCGGCCCTGGCGGCCTGGACCGAGCACTGCGGACGGGTCCTCGAGCCCGCCGTCCAGGACGGGTGGGACGACTACCCCTGGGTCGACCGCGCAACGGCGCTGGCCGCGATGGCCCGCCATCCCGACTCCGGGGCCCGGCTGCTCGGCATCTACGAGGCGCTGCAGGCGCGCGGCCGCCTCACGCTGCCCGGCGCCGGGGAGTGGGCCGCGCCAGACGGCATCGCCGAGCTGGTCCTGGCCCAGCTGGCTCCCGCCGCGGCGCCGCCGGCGCCGGCGCCGGACCTGCACGTCTCCGGCGGGCCCGCCGCTGCCCGGTACTACGGCTGCGCGACGTCCGGCGACACCTACGCCCTGATGACCGCCGTGCCGAACGACGCGCCGCACGCCCATGCCGACGTCGGCAACGTCGTGGTGAAGCAGGGCGAGCAGACCCTGCTCGACGACCTCGGCCAGCGTTCGTACTCCTTCACCGGGGGTCCGGTCTGGCGGGCAGCGACCAAGGCGCACAGCACGCTGGGTGTCGCGCAGGCGGACGGCGCCGTCCGGCAGCGGGCCGGCGGGAAGGGTGCCGTCGCTGTCGCGGGAACCGACCTGGTGATGACCTCGACGTCCGCGCTGCCCGGTGTCGCGAGCTGGCAGCGGCGGCTGACCGTCGGCGACGGCGTCGTGCGCATCCGGGACGACGTCACGGCGACCGGCGAGGCCGCGGTGCCCCTGTCGGCCTCGTTCCTGCTGTCGGCGCCGCCGGCCGCCGTGGTCAGCCAGCCGGACGGCTCGTTGCGGTTCACGGTGGCGGACGGATCGGCCTGGCTGCTCGTGCCACCGGCCGGCACCAGCCTCATCGTGACCGACGCCTCGCCACAGCCGCCGTACGTCGACGCGCCGGACCTCGCGCCCGCGGCGGCCGCGCACACCCTGGTCGTCCTGCGCAGCGACCTGGCCGGCACCGGGTCGCTGACCACCGAGCTGCGCCGGGCCGACCCCGTCGTGACCCCGGCGCCGGGGGGAGTCCCGGCTCGCTAGCGTGCCCGGCATGGGGACCTTCGCCGTGCGCGACGCGACAGCCGACGACTACCCGGCAGCCGCCGCGCTGCGGGCCGCGAACGAGCCGGACCGCATCGTCAGCGCCCAGGGCATGGCGGTGTGGATGGGCGACCTGCCCGGGCGCGCGGGCCTCGCCACCTGGCTCGCCGAGGCCGACGGCGAGGCCATCGGCTGGGCGATGGCGATGCGCGCCTGGACCCAGCCGGACGACGGGGTCGGCTCGGTGGACGTGGTGGTCCACCCCGACCACCACCGGCGTGGCATCGGCACGGCCCTGGCCGACCTGGTCCGCGGGCAGTGCGCGGAGCTGCGCCTCCACACCGTCCGGGCGATGTCCCGGGACGCGCCCGGTGCCCGGGCGATGGCCGCCCGGCACGGCTTCCGCGCGACGCACCTGTCGACCACGTCCACGGTCGACCCGCGCACCATCACCCCGGGGCCGGTCCCGCCGGACGTCCGGCTGGTGCCGTTCGCCGAGCTGGACGACCCACAACCGGTGTTCGACCTCGACCTCGAGGTGTCGAGGGACGTGCCCGGCGACGAGAGCTTCGAGTCGATGACCCTGGCGGACTGGTCCGCCCGGTTCTGGCGCTCGCCCGTGGTCGACGACGAGTGCAGCCTCCTCGCCTACGTCGACGGCGAGCCGGCCGGGCTGACCATGCTGCGCCTCGACCGTGCGTCCGGCCGCGCGCACAACAACATCACCGGGGTACGCCGGGCCCACCGCAGACGAGGCCTGGCCCGGCTGCTCAAGTCGCACAGCCTGCACCGTGCCGCCCGGCTCGGCGCGACCCAGGCGGCCACCGAGAACGACGAGAAGAACGCCGCGATGCTGGCGGTCAACGCCGGGCTCGGGTACCGGCCGTCGTCCCGCCGGGTCGAGTGGGAGCGCTCGGCTGGGCCTGGATAGGTTCGCCGGCATGGCTCTCCTCACCGGCAAGGTCGCGATCGTCACCGGCGCTGGGCGCGGCATCGGCCGCGGCGAGGCGATCGAGCTGGCCCGCGAAGGCGCCCGCGTCGTGGTCAACGAGCTGGACGCCGAGGCCGGCCAGGCCGTCGTCGACGAGATCACGGCCGCCGGCGGGGAAGCGGTCCTCGACACCGGCGACTGCTCGGAGGAGGCGACCGCGGCCGGGCTGGTAGCGACAGCGCTGGACACCTGGGGCCGGCTCGACGCGCTCGTCAACAACGCCGGCATCCTGCGCGACCGCACCGTGGCGAAGATGTCGGCGGACGAGTGGGACGCCGTCATCAAGGTGCACCTGCGCGGTCACTTCCTGCCGACCCGCGCCGCGTGCGCGCACTGGAAGGGGTCGGGCAGCCGGTCCGGGACCGCCGGCCGGATCGTGTGCACAGCGTCGTCGTCCGGGCTGCTCGGCAACTTCGGCCAGGCCAACTACGGCGCCGCCAAGGCCGGCATCGCGGCGTTCTCGACGATCGTCGCGATGGAGATGGCGCGGTACGGCGTGCGCTGCAACGCCATCGCCCCGGCTGCGCGCACCCGGATGACCGAGTCGGCGTACGGCGCCTTCAAGGACCTCTCCGGGGACGACCAGGGCGAGACGTTCGATTTCTGGCACCCGGACAACGTGGCGCCGCTGGTGGCCTACCTGTGCAGCGAGTCCGCCGGCACGACCAGCGGCAAGGTGTTCGGCGTGCAGGGCGACGCGGTCGAGCTCTACCAGCCGTTCACCTCGGCGGCCGTGATCCAGAACCACGACACCCGCTTCACCGCCGAGGGGATCGCGGCCCGGGCGCACGAGCTGTTCGAGGCCAGCGGCATCAACCCCGAGGTCGAGAACATGATGGCCAAGCTGCGCTTCACCATGACCGAGCGCTCCGACCTCTGACCGGCCCGCTCGGACCGGTCAGAGCGCGACGAGCACGTCGTACGCCGCCACGCCGGCGAGGACCAGGCACACCGCCGCGCCGACCCGGCGGATCGTCGACAGGCGGACGTAGCGGAGCAGGGTCCGGCCGAGGAGGACTGCCAAGGCCGCGACCAGCACCAGGGCGGTCCACGAGCCGGCGAACACCGAGACCGGGTCGTGGGTCCGCGCCGCGAGCCCGGCGGTGAACAGCTGCGACAGGTCCCCCCACTCGGCCAGGAACAGCACGCCGAAGCTGGTGGCCGCGGCCCGCAGACCGCTGGCCTCGCGGGTGGCGCGGCCGGCGAAGTCGCGCTCCTCCCGGGCCTCGTCCTCGTCGGCGTGCCCGGCCCCGCGCCAGAGCAGCACCGCACCGACGAGGAACAGCAGGCCGGCCGCTGCGGCGACCAGCGGCTCCGGCAGCAGCGAAAGCAGCCCACCTGCCGTGACCGCCACCAGGCACTGGACGAAGAAGGCGAGAGACACGCCGATCCACACCGGCAGCGGGCGGTAGCGCGTCGCAAGCACGAGCGCCGCCACGAACGTCTTGTCGGGCAGCTCGACCGGGAGGATGACGGCGAACGCGGTCGCCACGTGGCCGAGGTCCACTCAGCCGACGCCGTCCGCGGCGGCGACGGCAGCCGCGAGGACCGACTTCACCGGCCGGCCGAGCCGGGCCGCGGCGGCGGCCACGTCGTCGTACTCGGGTACCGCGTTCACGACCCGTCCGTCGAGGCGGGCCACCTTGACCGCGATCTCGCAGCCGTCCACCAGCACCGTGCGCAGCTCGCGCGCCAGTGCCCGTTTGGCCACCGGGTGCTCGCGGACGCCGATGGTGGAGCTTTCCGTGAAGACCACCCGGCGGACCTCGTCGAGCACGGCCGGCGAGGCCAGCACGGACAAGGTGTGCGCGGGCCGGCCCTTCTTCATCAGGATGGGGGTCAGCCAGGCGTCTGACGCGCCGGCTGCGAGCAGGGCCGCCAGCACGGCCGGCCAGACCCGCGGGTCGAGGTCGTCGACGTTGGCCTCGACGACGACGGCCTCGTCCTCCGGCGGCGGTACGCCGGCCTCGAGCGCCGGCTCACCGACGACGACACGCAGGACGTTGGGGCGGCCGCCGGGGTCGCGGCCACCCGCCCCGCTGCCACTCGACCGGATCGTCATCGCGGGCATCGGGCCCCAGCCGCGGACGACGGTCGCGAGCAGCGCCGCGGCGGTCGGGGTGCACGCCTCGCCCTCGACCTCGCCCGCTGTCACCGGCGCGCCCGTCCCGGCCAGCACGGCGAGAACCGCGGGCACGGGGACCGGGAGGACCCCGTGCGCGGTCCGCACCTCGCCGGAGCCCAGGGCGATCGGTCCGCAGTGCACGTCGGTGATGCCGAGGTCCTGCAAGGCCGCGCAGACGCCCACGACGTCGGCCAGCGAGTCCAGCGCGCCCACCTCGTGGAAGTGCACCTGCTCTGGGTCGATCCCGTGAGCCGCCCCCTCGGCGCGCGCCAGCCGGGCGAAGACGTCCAGCGCGCGGTCGCGGACCGGGTCGGCCAGACCGGCGCCTGCCAGCAGGGCCCGGACGTCGGGCCAGGTCCGCCGGACGTCGCTGGGCGCCGTCTCGACGTCCACCTTGGTCGCGGCCAGCCCGGCCCGGTGCACCTGCCGCCGCCCCAGCCGCACCGGTTCGGTGCCGAGCGCGTCCACCGCGGCCTGCAGCACGGCCAGGTCGGCGCCCGCGGCGACCAGGGCGCCGAGCAGCATGTCGCCGGACGCGCCGGCCGAGGCGTCCACCCAGAGCAGCGTCCGACGGCCGGCGCTCACGGGTGGCCGGCTGCGCGTCGCGCGACCCTCGCGGCGAACACGCCTGCCCCGAAGCCGTTGTCGATGTTGCACACCGCGACCCCGGGCGCGCACGAGTTGAGCATCGCGAGCAGCGCGGCCAGCCCGCCGTACGACGTGCCGTACCCGACCGAGGTCGGCACGGCGACAAGGGGCACGCCGGTCAGCCCGCCGACCACGCTGGGCAACGCGCCCTCCATCCCCGCCACCACAACAAGGCAGTCGGCGTCGTCGAGCTCGGGTCGGACGGCCATCAGCCGGTGCAGGCCCGCGACGCCCACGTCGTCGACGCGCCGGACGGCGGCGCCGAAGGCCCGCGCAACGAACGCGGCCTCGGCCGCCACCGGCCCGTCGGACGTGCCGGCGGCGACCACGCACACGGTGCCGTGCGGTTCGGGCAGGGGACCTACAGCCACCGCCCGCGCGACCGGGTCGACGAGCGCGTCGGGGAAGGCGCCGAGCACGGCGTCGGCGGTCTCGTCGGGCACCCGGGTGGCGACAGCCGGCCGGTCGCCCAGGCCGGCCAGCTCCCGCAGGATGGCGACGGTCTGCGCGGGCGTCTTGCCCTCGGCGTAGACGACCTCCGGGTCACCGGTGCGCACGCCGCGATGGGTGTCGACCCGGGCGAAGCCGAGGTCGACGGCGCCCTGCAACGGCCCGTCGGCCAGCTGTCCGACAGCGTCGTCGACGGCGACCCCGCCGGCCGCTACCGCACGAAGCAGCAAGGTGAGCTCGGCGCGGTCCACGGCGGCCAATCTAGAGGCCCGTCCCCGCCCGCCCGGCACCTGCCCGGCGCGGGGACCGGGTTCGGCCGGACGGGGCCGGTAACGTGCGCCTCCTCCCACCCGCCGTCACCGAGGACGCCCGTGCCCAGCTGGTCGACCGAGACCTATCAGGCCGTCACCGTGGCCGCCGCGGCAGCCGCCGCCCTCAGCCTGCTCCTCCTGCTCGTCGTGCTGGCCCGGCTGCGGGTGCTCTCCCGCCGGGTCCGGCGCGTGGCGCTCCCGAGGGGGGCGGCGGCGGTGACCGAGGCTGCCGGGCCGGACCCACGTGCGCTGCGGCACGTGGCCGTGGTGCGCTACGACGCGTTCGGCGACATGGGCGGCCGGCTCTCGTTCTCGGCGGCGCTGCTCGACGACCAGGGCGACGGGCTGGTGCTGTCCTCGATCAACGGCCGGTCCGAGACCCGGACCTACGCGAAGGCGCTTGTCGGTGGGGCGAGCGAGCACACGCTCTCACCGGAGGAGCAGGACGCGATCACGGCCGCCAAGCGGGCCTGAGCGGGGTGCGTCCCGCCCCGACCGGTGACTCGTACCCCGACGTCAGTCCTGACGGCGGGACCGGGCCGGGACGAGCCCGACGACGAGGGAGCCGACCAGGAGCAGCAGCACCCCCGCCAGCCCGGCAGGGACAGTGAGCCCGGCGCCGGTGTGCGGCAGCTGGCCGGCCGCCGTGACCACCGGGTGGTGCTGTGCCGTCACCGCCCGGTGGTGGCGTGCCGCACCGGCGGCCGCACCGAGCACCCGGACCGTCTGGAGCACGGTGACCGGGACCCCGTCAGTCCCCATCACCAGGTAGCGGAACGTGGCGACCCCGGTGAAGCCCTTCGCCCGGGTCACCACCAGCCGGTTGTCGAGGAGCTCGACGGTCAGCCCCGTGCTCGCGCCTCCCACCGACGTCACCGCCAGGACGCCGTGCCCGGTGACGGTGTCGGCCGGGTCGAGGGTCACCGACGCGCGGCCGACGGCGATCGTCGCCGTTGCCGACAGGGTCTCGGCCGCGGGCGCCGGCGTGCCGGGCGCCGTCACGAGGACCCGCAGGACAGCTTCCGCAGTGCCACCGTTGCCGTCCGACACCGTGTAGGCGATCACCATCAGGCCGGTGAACGAGGCCTTGGGCGTGACCCTGACAAACCCGTCCGGGGCGACGTCGACGGTCCCCTTGCCGGCGGTGACCGTGACCTTGGTGACCTGCAGCGCCTGGCCGGGGTTCGGGTCGCTGTCGTTGCTGCGCACGTCGACCTTGACCGGCGTGCCGGACGAGGTGACCGCCGCGTCGTCGTTGGCGACCGGCGGGGTGTTGCCGACGCTGACTGTCACGCAGGCTGTCGCCGAGCCGCCGTTGCCGTCGGTCGCGGTGTAGCAGAACGAGTCCGTGCCGAGGTACCCCGGCTCGGGCGTGTAGCGGACCTTGCCGGTCGCAGGGTCGAGCAGCGCGACGCCGTGCCCGGCCGGACCCACCGACGCGATGGCCACCGGCTGGCCGTCCGGGTCGCTGACGAGCGGGAGCAGGGGGACCGTCACCGCGGTGCCACCGGGTGTCGAGGCGGAGCCGGCCGTCGCCGCCGGGGCCGCGTTGCCCACCATGACCGTGACAGTCGCCGTCGACGTGGCGCCGCGCGGGTCGGTGACGAGGTAGCTGAACGTGTCGAGGCCGACGAAGCCGGCGACGGAGGTGTAGCGGACCTTGCCGGCGGCCGTGACGACTGCGCTGCCGTGGGACGGTGCCGCCACCGAGGTCAGCGTGAGTGTCTCGCCGTCCGGGTCGGAGTCGTTGTCGCGCACGTCGATCACGGTCGGCACCGCGCTGCGCGCTCCCGCGGCGTCGGCCACGGCGATCGGGGCTGCGTTGCGCACATCGACGTCGACGGTGGCCTCCGCCAGGCCGCCGTTGCCGTCGCTGACGCGGTAGCGGAAGGAGTCTCCGCCGGCCCACGTCGGGTCGGGGGTGTAGACGACGTGGCTGCCGACGACCGTTGCGGTGCCGTGCAACGGCGCGACCGTGATGCCGGTGAGGGTCAGCAGGTCGCCGTTCGGATCGCTGTCGTTGGCGAGGACGAGGATGGCGAGCGCCGCCCCGACCGGGCCCGGATGGGTCACGCTGTCGTCGGCCGCGACCGGCGGGTCGTTGGCCACGGTGACCGTGACAGTCGCAGTGGCAGTGCCGCCACGGCCGTCGTCGACGGTGTAGGTGAACGTGTCGGCGCCGAGGTAGCCCGGCGTCGGCGTGTACCGGATCCCACCGCCGGGCAGGACCAGGGCAACGCCGTGGGCCGGTCCGGTGGCGACGCTGACCGTCAACGGGTCGCCGTTCGCGTCTCCGTCGTTGAGCAGCACCGCGACGTCGACCGACCCGTTGTGCGGGACGACGGCGCTGTCGTCCCCGGCCGACGGTGCCTGGTTGGAGACGGTGAGCGTCACGGTGGCGGTGGCGGTGTTCCCCTGCGGGTCCCTCACGGTGTAGGTGAAGCTGTCCGCTCCGGCGTAGGCGGGGTCGGGGGTGTAGACGACGGCCCCCGCGCCGTTGACGGACACGGTCCCGTGCGCTGCCCCACCGGTGCCGGTCGTGGTGAGGGAGCTGCCGGCGGTGTCGGCGTCGGTCACGTGCGAGAGGACGTCGATCGTGGTCGCGCCGCCTCCCGGCACCGTCCGGCTGAAGTCGGCGGCGACCGGGGCCGCGCTGCCGGTCGTGACGGTCACCAGCGCCGTCGCGGTGCCGGCTCCGTCACTGATCGTGTAGGTCATGGTGTCCGGCCCGAACCAGCCCGCCGCGGGTACGTAGCGCACCCGAGCGGCGGCACCGGAGCCGGTGACTGAGGCGGTGCCGTGCGCGGCGCCGACGACGCCGGTGACGGTCAGTGGGTCGCCGTTGTCGTCCGTGTCGTTGGCGAGCACGTCGACGTCGATCGCCGTGCCGGACGGGGTGCTCGCGCTGTCGTCGGCCGCGACGGGTGCGTTGTCGGGCACCGTGACGGTCACGGTCGCGGTGGCGGTGCCGCCCGCCCCGTCGGACACGGTGTAGGTGAAGGTGGCCGTGCCCTTCCGGAACGAGGTCGCCGGGGTGAAGGTCACGGTGGTGCCGTCGGTCGTCACCGTGCCCACACCCCCGGCGGGCTGGGTGACGGAGCCGACGGTGAGTGCCTGCCCCGTCGTCGGGATGTTCGGGTCGCTGTCGTTGCCGAGGACGCTGATCGTCGCCGGCGAACCCGGCGCGGCCGTCCCGGCATCGTCGGTCGCCACCGGCGGGGCGTTCGGCACCGTCACGGTCACGGTGGCCGAGGCCGACCCGCCGCGCCCGTCGCTCACGCGGTAGGTGAACGTGTCCGTGCCCGCCTGCCCCGCGGCAGCCGTGTAGGTGAGCGTGTTGTTGCCGTTGACCACGACAGTCCCCCGGGTCGGGGTGGTCGTGGTCGGCGCCGTGACCGTCAACGCGTCGCCGTCGGGGTCCGAGTCGTTGACGCGGGGGTCGAAGGTGACCACGCCACCGCTCGTCGTCCGGGCGTCGTCGGAGGCGGACGGGGCACGGTTGACGACCGTGGACGCCGACGACGTGTTGTCGCCGTTCGCCGGGTCGAAGTTGGTACCGGTCACGGTCGCGGAGTTGGTCGCCGGGTCGGCGACCGCGTCGACGACCGCTCTCACCGTGACTGTCGCCGTGCCACCGTTGACCATCGCGCCGAGATCGCACACGACCTGGCCGGCCGGCGTCGTGCAGCTGCCCTGCGTGGTGGCGGGGGCGCCGCTGAGCACGGCGCCGGCCGGCAGGGTGTCGGTGATCGTGACGCCGGGGTCGTCGTACGGGCCGCTGTTGGTGACGACGAGCGTGTAGGTGACCGGGGTGGCCGATCCGACCTGCACGGTGCCGACGTCACGGGACTTGACCACCGCCAGGTCGCTGCGGTGCTGCACGGCCACGGCGCTGGCGGTGGAGCTCGCTCCGCTGACCGACGAGGTGAACAGGACACCGGAGTAGCTCACCGACGCGGTGTTCGCGATCGACCTCTGGTCGGTGACGGCGTCGACGGTGACGCGGAAGGTCACCGTCTGCGTCGACGCGCCGATCGCGACGCTCCCGCCACTCGACGAGGACGCGCCGACCCCGAGGTTGACCGTGAGCGTCCTGGTGCCGCCGACGTACTTCGCCTCGTCGTCGCCGGAGGCATCGGTCTTGGCCGCGCCGTTCCAGGTGATGCTGCCCGGGACATAGGTGGTGCCGGCCGGCATCACGTCGGTCAGCACCGTGGCCGTGGCGTTGTCGTAGCCGTTGTTGACCCCGGTCAGGGTGTACTGCAGCTGGTCGCCGGGCTCGACGAGCCCCGGGCTCGTGTTGCCGGGTGACTTGATCACCGAGACGGACTTGTCCATGTCGATGTTGGGTGCGTAGAGCTCGTGCGCGAACGTGAGGATGCCGGGGTAGTACGTCTCGCTGGTGGACGTGACGCGGATGACGGCGCTGGTGGCGCCGTTGGGGAGCTTCCCGTCGACGTTGAAGGTCGCCACGTCGAACCCGAGCTGGTTCTTGTAGCTGGGCGTCCGGGTGGAGGAGTCGACGCCCTTGTCGGAGATCGTCGAGTCGAAGACGTTCGTCGGGGCGTGCAGCGCGTCGCTCACGTTCGTGAGGGTCCCGGTGGTGTTGCCGAGCAGCAGCTGGTCGCCCGTCTTGCCGAGGTCGCCCTCCCAGGAGATGGCACCGAGGGTCGTGCGCACGGCGCCGGACGGCGGGGTCGAGAAGCCGCTGACCGGGATGTCGAACGCCTCGCCGCTGGCCACCGACCCGTAGCCGCGGAAGATGGTGAGGTTGCGGGCCGGGGCGTCGACGTCGCGGTAGGCGATCGCCAGGCCCCAGCCGCCGTACGAGTCACCACCCTGACCGGTCTGGACGTTCGCGACGGTGTACGAGCCGTTCCCGGCGGCCTGGACCAGGGAGGTGACGTCGGCGAAGGCCTCGTAGTTGCTCCCGGCGGCCGTCCAGCTCGCGGTGAGGTCGGTGTACGCGACGCTGCCGGGCACCTTGAGCTTGACCTTGTTGTAGTCGGCGGCACTCGGCGCCGCTGTGCCGGCCGTGCCGGAGATGGTGGCGCCGGCGCCAGTGCGCCCGCCCCAGACCAGCGCGGCGTAGAGGACCGTGGCGTTGGCGGGCATGTCCACCGTCGACGACGACGAGTTGAACGTCGTGGGGTCGCCGTCGGCGTCGACGTAGACCATCCAGTAGGCGTTGTCGTCCAACGCGGCGTTCGCTGTGGCGCCGCCACCGGCCGTGTTGCGGGCGGCCGTGCAGCCCGCCACCGCGGTCTGGCAGGTCATCAGGGTGTTGCCGCGGAGCATGATGTCGCCGGTGGTGTTCTGGGAGAACACCGAGGTGAACGGCGAGGTGATCGCGGCCTGGGCCGCAGTGGCGCCGGACAGGACGGTGACGGCCACGACGACGAGCGCGGTGACGAGCGCCGCGGCACGCGGCCTGGCGCGGAGGGTCAGCCCGGAGGCGTCCGCGATCGACGCGCGTCGTGCCCTGTTCGTCCCGCTCATGCCCACTCCACCACGTATACGGCGCTTCATCACTGCCGCCGAGGCGGGCGCGCGAATGAACACGGCACCATGCCGCGAAGATCCACGTCGGTCCGGGCCGCAGCCGACATGAGCGTCCGGAACCGAAATTGGCGCATCGGTGACCGTCCACGCCCGAACGGATGACGCAGCGTGTCGATCGGGCGGGCTCGGTCACGCACCGCTACCGCGGCGGCGTCCGGTTAGGGTGCGGCGCATGCCTGGAGTCCCGCCTGCGCGCTACGCCTACCTGGGTCCTGAGGGGACCTTCGCCGAGGCTGCGCTGCGCACCCTGCCGGCGGCGGCCAAGGGCGACCTGCAGCCGCAGGTGAGCGTGACCGCGGCGCTCGAGGCGGTACGCCGCGGGGAGGCCGACCACGCGTTGGTCCCGATCGAGAACTCGGTCGAGGGGTCGGTCTCGGCGACCCTGGACGAGCTCGCCGTCGGCGACCCGCTGATGGTCACCCGCGAGGTGCTGCTGCCGGTGTCGTTCGCGCTGATGGTGCGGCCGGGCACCGGCCTGCACGACGTACGCCGGGTGGCGACCCACCCCCACGCGGCCGCCCAGTGCCGGCGCTGGCTGGCCGCGGCCCTGCCGGACGCCACCGTGGCCCCGGCTCTGTCGACGGCGTCAGCGGCGGCCGCCCTTGCCGATGGCAGCGGCTCGCACGACGCGGCGATCGCGGCGCCGATCGCCGCCGAGCGGTACCGCCTGGAGGTGCTGGCACGCGACGTCGAGGACAACCCGGACGCCGTGACCCGGTTCGTCATGGTCAGCCGCCCGGGTGAGCCCCCGTTGCCCACCGGGCACGACAAGACCTCGCTGGTGGCCTTCATCTCCGACGACCACCCCGGTGCCCTGCTCGAGGTGCTCACCGAGCTCTCGGTGCGCGGGGTCAACCTGACCCGGATCGAGTCACGCCCCACGGGGGAGCGCCTCGGCCGGTACTGCTTCTCCATCGACTGCGAGGGTCACGTCGACGACGCACGCCTCGGCGAGGCCTTGTCGGGGCTGCGCCGGGTCTGCCCCGATGTCCGCTTCCTCGGGTCCTACCCGCGCGCCGACCGGGGTCCCGCCGCCGAGGCGGCGGAGCGCGATGCCGCCGAGAAGGACACGCTGTACCGCGACGCCGCCGCGTGGCTCGGCCGGATCCGCAACGGGAAGGTCTAGCGTCCGCACCGCCGCCTGGCGTGGCTCAGGTCCCGGTCCGCGCTGCGTCCTCCACGGCCTCGACCGCCTCGGCCCGACCGGCTTCCGGGTCACCGCGTTCGGCGTCGCGGACGCCGGCCCGCACGGCCTCGAGCTGGGCGCCGAACGCGATCCCGAGGAACAGGGCGATCGACGTGAGGTAGGCCCAGAGCAACAACGCCATCACTCCGGTGAGCGGGCCGTACGTCGACCCGAACGACCCGCTGTGCGCGACGTACAGCGACAGGGCGTAGGTGAGCACCAACCACAGGACCAGCGAGACGCCGGCGCCGATCCCGACCCATGACCAGCCCGGCTGGCGACGCCGCGGCGCCCTCTCGACGATGATCGCGAACGAGCCGAAGGCCAGCAGGAGGCCGATCGGGAACCGCACCGCCTGCCACACCTGCAGCCCGGCGTCCTGCCAGTCGTACTCCCGTGCCAGCACTTCGCCCACGGTGCCACCGGCCACGAGGACGAGGAACCCGACAAGGGACAGCAGGCCGGCGGTGCACGCCATCAGCACCGCGCGGCCGTACTTCTGCAGCGCGGGACGGTCGCGGCGGATGCCGTAGATGCGGTTGGCGCCGCGCTCGATCTGGCCCATGGAGGTGGTGAGCGCTGCGATGGCCACCGCCAGGCCGAGCCAGAGGGCGAGCCGACCGCCGGCGCCGGCCTGCTGCCGGCCCTGCTCGAGGGTCGTGCGGACGACCTCGTCGGTGCTGCCGGGTGTGATCCGCAGCAGGACCTCCCGCAGCACCTTCCCGGCCCGGTCCGAGTGCAGGGTGCTGGACAGGCCGACGAAGGCGATCCCGAGCGGGATCATGGCGAGCACAAGCTGCAGGGCCAGGGCCCGCGAGTGGCTGAAGCCGTCGCCGTACCGGAACCGGACGAACGCTGACCGGACCAGCTGCAGGCGCCCGTAGTGCCGGAGCACCTCACGCGCGTCGTCGGACGTCGTGTCGGCGAAGGTCATCGTCCGGGTCTGCGGCACCCGCGCCACCGACGTCATGACGCCGACACCCGTACCAGCAGCGCGCCCGGCTCCACCCGGATGTCGAGCACCTTCCCCGGCTCGATCACGTCGCCGTCGAGCTGCCGAGGCTGGGTGTGGCTGGCCTCCACGACCACGTGCCTGGCCCGGAACCGCTCCATCCGCCGGTCGGGCACGTCGGCACGCCGCATCACCCGGCCGCTGACCCGTAGCCAGTCGAGGACGTTGCGGATCGAGATGACGACGACGTCCAGCACCCCGTCGTCCGGGACCGCGTCCGGGAGCAGCGGGATGTTGCCCTGCAGCTTGCCGACGTTGCCGACGATGACCGTGCGCACCCGGCGGTGCAGGGGGGTGCCGTCGTCCAGCGTGAGGGTCACGCGCATGCCTCGGCCGCGAAGGTGCTTGGACGCGGACACGACGTACGCCGGCCAGCCGACGGCCTTCTTCAGCCCCTCCGGCGCGTCACGCATGATCGCCGCGTCGAAACCGAGACCGGCCATCACCACGAACTTGCGGTCGGCCAGCGCCGCGACGTCGATCGCGCGGTCACGACCCTCGAGCCCGATGCGCAGGCACTGCTCCTCGTCGTTGAGGGGGAGGTCGAGGTTGCGGGCCAGCAGGTTCCCGGTGCCGGTCGGCAGGATGGCCATCGGAACCCCGCTGCCCGCCATCGCGGTGGCTGCCGCCATGACGGTCCCGTCGCCACCGGCGACGAGGACGACGTCGCAGCCCTCGTCGATCGCCTGCCGGCACATGCCGATGCCGGGGTCGTCCTCGGTCGTCTCGAGCCACAGCGGCGGGTCCCAGCCGGCAGCGGACATGACCGGCTCGACGCGTCCGCGCAGCGCGTCCAGGTCGGCGACCTTGATGGGGTTGACGACGACAGCGGCGCGCTTCACCGGGCCCCCGCTGCCGCGGGGGCCACCTGAGGGTCCGTCGACTCGTCCTCCAGCTGGCAGAACCGGGCAAGGGGACCACGCGCCAGGATCAGCCCTGCAGAAATCGCAACGGTGATGCCGCCGTTGACGTACGCCGCCAGGACGTCGGTGAGGTGGTGCGCGCCGCGGTAGAGCCGCCCGAGAGCGACGAGCAGGGGGACGGCGAGGAAGACCGTCGCCGCCAGGTTGCGTGCCCACCGGCGGTGCACGTACCACCCGACGAGCAGGGCGCTGCCGACGAACAGCGCGGTGGCGGCGCCGGTGTGACCGCTCGGGAAGCTCGAGGTGGGGATGCCGCTGTCCAGCCGCTTCACGTCCGGTCGGGGACGCTTGACGGCGAACTGCACCAGCAGGAAGACGAGTGCCTGGCCCGAGACGGCAAGCACCAGGAAGATCGAGGGCCGCCACGCCTTCATGACCAGGACCAGGGTGACGGCCACGACGACGAGGGCGCCGACGATCGCGCCGGTGTTCCCGAGGCCGGACAGCAGGTAGCTGACGTCGTTCAGGGGCTTGGTCCGGTTGTCGGCGAGGCCGGTGTTGATGTCGTTCTCGGCGGTCAGCCACGACTCACCCTTGAACGTCCTGGTGAGCAGCAGCCCGATGCCGAGAAGCAGCAGGTAGTCGAGGGCGAGCAGGACGGCGACCACGCCGGCGGTGCGGGCGATCCGGGCCTTCATGGCAGGGTGACTCGCTTTCTCGTCGCCGAGCGGCGTCGGCTGGCAGGGTGAAAGGTGCTCAGGTGTCAGGTGCCCGGTGGCGCCCGGTGTTCCCTCATCTCCGGCGCCGCCTCGGGCTCGACACCCTCGGCGGCGGTGGACGGTTGCCGGCCTTGCTCGCGCCGCCAGATCTCGAAGGCCGACGCAGTGCCGGCGATCACCGCCAGGGCGACCACCCAGCCGGCGACCACGTCGCTGACGAAGTGCACCCCGAGGGCGACCCGGTCGAAGCCGGTGAGCAGGACGAAGAACGCGCCGACCGCGTACGCGACGATGCGTCCGGCCCGGCTCAGCACCGGCAGGAACACGAGGATCAGGACGCCGACGCCCAGCATCGCGTTGAGGGCGTGCCCGCTCGGGAAGCTGTACCCGCCCGCGGCCGCCACCGGCTCCGGGAAGGAGGGGCGGGCCCGGGCGACGACGAGCTTGAGCAGGACGCCCAGCACCCCGCCGATCGCCATGGTGACCAGGGCCCAGGCGGCCAGGCGGCGCGCCCCTCGGCGCCAGAGCCACACCGCGACGGCCAGCACAACGGCGCGGTAGACCATCGGGTCGAGCACCACCGCGCCGACGTCCAGCGCGTGGACCAGCGCGCTGTCGCCGCGGGCCACCGAGTTCAGCGAGTCGGCCGTGCTGCGGTCGAGGTCCTCCAGCGGCTGCCAGGACGACTCGACGAGCAGCAGCAGCAGCACCATCGGGATCGAGACCAGCACCGCGACCCCGCCGCCCAGCGCGAGCCGACCGGCCAGCCCGTGCCTGGGCTGGGCGGCCGGTTGCCGTTGGTCGACGGGCCGGTACAGGGCGTGGCGCACGCGGGGTGAGTACCCCTGACTCCGGTGCGACAAGCGTGTGCCGGGTCAGCCGCCCAGCTTGCCCAGCATTCCCCCGATACCTCCGCCGCCCTGCTGGCCGCCGCCACCCCCGCGCACCGGGTTCTCGCTCGGCTGCACCACGACGAAGCCCTGGCCGGCGAACCCGAGCTGGAAGGCCTCGCCGGAACCCCGCACCAGCGACATCGGCTTGAAGCCGCCCGACCGCAGCGAGGTCTGCAGCGACGCCGACCACGCCACCACGGCGTCGGTGTCGACGAAGGTCGGGGCGTCGACGGTGAGAACGACAGGGGTCCCCCTGGTGGTGATCGCGATCCGCCCGCTGCCGGTGAAGTGGGTGTTGAAGAGCCCGCCACCGAGCATGCCCGCGTTGCCGATGATCTTGATGTCCCACTGCAGGGTCGGCTCGAAGGCGAGCACGCTCGCGCCGTTGACGGAGATCCCGTCGCTGCCGTCGAGCTCGAGCACGTGCACGTCGGCGGCGAGGTCGGCGAAGAACACGTCGCCGGTCCCGCTGACCCGCATGAGGTCGACCCCTTCGCCGGTGACCGCCTTCTTGAGCATCTTGCCGATGCCGCCGGCCGACTGGTAGTCGAACGAGACGTCGCCCTGGAAGGCCACCATCGAGCCCTGGCGGGCCAGGACCGTCCCCCCGGACAGCGCGACCTTGAGCATCTTGGAGTTCTGCAGGGCGAACCCGTCTGCGGCGGTGGCCTCGAGGTACTCCTGGGAGAAGAGCGAGCTGCGCACGGTGGTCCCCTCGTCGCGGTCGGCCAGTCCTGGGCGGGACAGTAGTCATTGGTGGCGCGGCGAGGCGGCTGGATACGCTCGCCCGGTGCTGGACCTGAAGCTGCTGCGGGACGACCCGGAGGCCGTGCGCGCCTCGCAACGCGCTCGCCGCGAGGACCCGGAGCTGGTCGACCAGGTGCTGGCCGCCGACGAGCGGCGGCGCGCCGCGATCGTCACCTTCGAGCGGGCGCGCGCCGAGCAGAAGGACCTCGGCCGCCAGGTCGCCGCGTCCGCGGGCGACGAGAAGGCCGCGCTGCTCGCCCGCACCAAGCTGCTCGCAACCGAGGTCAAGGCGGCCGAGGCGGTGTCGGCGTCGGCGCTCGCCGACTTCACCGCGGCGATGGGCCGGCTGTCCAACGTCATCGAGCCCGGTGTACCTGCCGGCGGCGAGGACGACTACGTCGTTCTCGAGCACGTGGGGGAGCCACGCGAGCTCGACTTCACCCCGCTGGACCACCTCGAGCTGGGGCAGCGGCTCGGCGCGATCGACACCGAGCGCGGTGCGAAGGTCTCCGGTGCCCGGTTCTACTACCTCACCGGGGTCGGCGCCCAGCTCCAGCTCGCGATGCTCAACCTCGCGATGGCGCAGGCCGTCGAGGCGGGGTTCGTTCCCGTCGTACCACCCGTGCTGGTCAAGCCGGAGGCGATGGAGGGGACCGGCTTCCTGGCCCAGGCGGCCGAGAACGTCTACCACCTGCCCGACGAGGACCTGTACCTCGTCGGCACCTCCGAGGTGCCGCTGGCGGCGTACCACATGGACGAGGTCATCGACGCCGACCGGCTGCCGCTGCGGTACGCAGGGTGGTCGACCTGCTTCCGCAAGGAGGCCGGGTCCTACGGCAAGGACACCCGCGGCATCCTGCGGGTGCACCAGTTCGACAAGATCGAGATGTTCTCCTACTGCGACCCGGCCGACGCAGCGGCCGAGCACCAGCGGCTGCTGGCCTGGGAGAAGGAGATGCTCGCCAAGGTCGAGCTGCCCTACCGGGTCATCGACGTCGCCGCGGGCGACCTGGGCGGGTCGGCCGCGCGCAAGTACGACTGCGAGGCGTGGGTGCCGACCCAGGGCCGCCACCGCGAGCTGACCTCGACGTCCAACTGCACGACGTTCCAGGCCCGACGGCTGCGGGTCCGGCTGCGCGACGCCGACGGCACCCGGCCGCTGGCCACGCTGAACGGCACGCTGGCCACCACCCGGTGGATCGTCGCGATCCTGGAGAACCACCAGCAGGCCGACGGGTCGGTCGTGGTGCCGCAGGCGCTGCGGCCCTTCCTGGGTGGCCGTGAGGTGCTCGAGCCGGTCGCGAAGGCGTAGGCCGCGGCCGTGGCGGACCGGGTCGGTGTCGACGACGCCGGGGACGGTCCCACCGCCGCCGAGCTCCGGGCCGGCTGCGACCGCTTCCTCCTCGGGCACGGCGAGCGGCCGCCGGCCACGGTGCTGGCCGAGGTCCACGACGTCCTCGGCGACGTCGAGCCGGACCGGTACGGGGACGGCGGCGTCGTCACCGAGCTCGAGACCGAGGTCGCCGCCCTGCTCGGGAAGCCTGCAGCGGTCCTCATGCCGAGCGGCACGATGGCCCAGCAGATCGCGCTGCGCGTGCACGCCGACCGCACCGGCCGACGCACCGTCCTCTGGCACCCGACCTGCCACCTCGCACTGCACGAGGACCAGGCCGCCGAGCGGCTGCACGGTCTGCACCCGCGGCCGGTCGGCGACCCGCGGCGCCTGATCGAGCTGTCGGACCTCGAGGAGGTCGCGGAGCACGCCGGCACCCTGCTGCTCGAGCTGCCGCAGCGCGAGATCGGCGGGCAGCTGCCGTCGTGGGACGACCTGGTGGCCCAGACCGCGCTGGCCCGCTCGCACGGGACCGCCCGGCACCTCGACGGGGCCCGGCTGCTCGAGTCGCTGCCGTTCTACGGGCGTCCCGCGGCCGAGGTCGCCGGCCTGTTCGACTCGGTCTACCTCTCGCTCTACAAGGGGCTCGGCGGCATCGCCGGCTGCGTGCTCGCCGGCGACGAGCAGCTCGTCGCCGAGGCGCGTGAGTGGCGGCACCGGCACGGCGGCGCGCTGTTCGGGCTCTGGCCCTACGCCGCCGCCGGCCTGGCCGGGCTACGGCTGCGCGGCCCGCGGATGCCGGCGTACGTCGAGCACGCGACGGCGATCGCGGCGGCGCTGGCCCGGCTCGACGGGGTGCGGCTGGTGCCCGACCCACCGCAGGCGCAGATGCTGCACCTGCATGTCGACCGGACCGCCGGCGACCTGGTCGCCGGGGTCCGGCGGGTGGCCGCCGAGCGGAAGGTGTGGACCTGGTCGTTCACCTCTCCCGCCGAGACGCCGGGCTGGTCGGTGGTCGAGCTCTCGGTGGGCGATGCGACTCTGGGCTTCAGCCCGGCCGAGGTCCGCGACGTCGTGGCCGCGGTCATGGGCGCCACGTCGTGACCGGCTCGGTCCAGGTGCGCCCGTCGTCGTCCGAGACCAGGGTGTCCAGGTAGATCCGGCTGTCGTGCACGGCGAGGTCCAGGCCCAGTCCCGAGGACATCGCGACCTGCCGGCCGTCCTCGTACACCGTCTCGAACTCCCCGCGAGTGAGGCTGTCGGCCCGCCAGATCGTGAGGCCTGGGCGGGCCGTGATGTCGCGGTACGACCAGGCCAGCAGTCCACCGCTCGGCGTCCGGGCGAAGCTGGCGTACAGGCCCACCTCCTCGGGGTGGCCGGCCTCGGCCATCTCGGCCCGGCTGAGCGGCAGCCAGGGCCGGCTGGCGACCTTGCGCAGGCCGCCGGAGCGGTCGCGCACGACGTAGACGTCGACGTGGTCCGACCACAGCGGCCAGGAGTAGTACGCCGGCGTGTCGTCGTCCGAGAGCGAGGCGACCGGACCGCGTTGCGGCTCGCGCGGCAGCGCGGCGTACCGCCGCTCGCCGGCGTCGACCCACCAGGCCCGGTCGTAACCGCCCAGGCCGCCGCCCGGGCGGGGGGTGTAGACGTACTCGACGCCCCAGGGTCGCTGCCCGAGGGCGGGGCGCCCCATCGACCGGCCGATCACCCAGGTCGCGGGAAGCGGCGACGCGGTGGCACTGCGCTCGTCGAGCACGCACCAGCCCGACTCGCCCTTGGCGTAGCCCTTCACGGGGTCGGTCAGGTTGCGGTCGCACTGGAACACCAGCCGCGGGTCGTCCGGCGCGCGGTGCTCGTCGACCATGCGCACCCGGCGCAGCCGGCCGTCCGAGGTCAGCAGCCGCTGCCATGCGTTGAGCTCGTCGTTGAGCAGGAAGCTGTCGCGCCCGATCCTGGTGATCGACTGGATGTTGTTCTGGACCGGCCTCAGGTACGTCGTCGTGCGGTACCCGTCCCCGGTCAGGGCCAGCGCCCGGAACGACGGGTGGGACCGGCACTCCGGGCACGGTGGGCAGGCCAGGCAGACGGTCTCCCACAGCGACACCCGCACCTCGGGGTCGTCGAACGCGGTCACCGCGTGGACGAGCACCGCGTTGTAGCTCAGCACCGTCTGGCGCGGTGTGAGGCGCTCGGTGCCTTCCGCCGGCCGGAACCGCTCGGCCGGGCGTTCGGACTCGCTGCGCGTCGGGCTGGGCTGCGGCCGGTGCGAGTCGGCCGGGTCCGGCGTCCGGCTGGTCAGGTTCCCCAGCGCGAACGCGCCCACCGCCACGACGACGACCACCACGGTCGCGGCGACGACCGCCGAGGCCGCCCGGCGGCGACGCTCCCGGTCGATGCGCCGGTGCACCTCGGCGAGGCGGTCCGGCGAACGGCCGACGACGTCGTCCGCGAGGTGCGCCAGCTCCCGGAGGTCGTCGACAGTCATGGCTGGCTCCACTCGTCGGTGGCGGAGGGCACGCGGCGTGCCGCCGGCGGGTCCAGGGCCGGGTCCACCCGCAGCTTGGCGAGCGCCTTCGCCGCCTGGCTCTTGACGGTGCCGGTCGAGCAGTCGAGCAGGTGGGCCGTCTCGGCCTCGCTGCGGTCCTCGAGGTAGCGCAGGACCACCACGGCGCGCTGCCGGGGCGGCAGTCGCCGCAGCGCACGCCACAGGTCCTGGCGCTCCACGGTGAGGTCCGACTCCGGCGGCTCGTCGGTCTCGGGAAGCGGCGAGGTCGGCGTCTCACCGGTCCACCGCCGACGCCACCAGGACGCCGAGGTGGTCGCCATGATCCGGCGCACGTACGCCTCGGGCTCCCACTCGATCCGGTGCCAGGCGAACCACGCCTTGGCCAGCGCCGTCTGCAGGAGGTCCTCCGCCCCCTGCTTGTCACCCGTCAGGAGGTAGGCGGTGCGCAGCAGGCCGGCCGACCGGGCGACGACGAACGCGTCGAACTCCGTCTCGCCCGCCACGACACCACGACCCCTCGACCCTCACCGACAGTGTGCCGGTGCGGATGACAAGACGCGCTCGACCTCGGGTCCCGTTGCCCGGGGTCGGCGGGCGGCACCGGACCCACGCCGCCCCGGTCGGCGGCGCGCTCCCGGCCTCGGGGAGGATCAGGGGCGTGGGTGGTGCCGCGGACCGTACGCCTCGTCTCGTCGCGACCGACCTCGACGGCACCGTCGTCCGGCGCGACGGCACCGTCTCGGACCGCACCGTGGCGGCGCTGCGCGGGGTGGAGGCGCTGGGGGTGCCCGTCGTCCTGGTCACCGGCCGGCCGACCCGGTGGATGGCCGAGGTCGCCCGCCGGCTCGGGCACACCGGCCTCGCGGTGTGCGCCAACGGCGCGGTCCTGTACGACCTCCACACCGAGGAGGTGGTCGCGCACGACCCGATCCCGGTGGCAGTCGGGCTGGAGGTCGCGCGACGCCTCCGTGCGGCGGTGCCGGGGGTCGCGTTCGCCGTCGAGCTGCTGGCCGGCTTCAGCCAGGAGCCGACGTACATCGCGCGGTACGACGCCGGGCTGCAGCGCGCCGTCGGCCCGCTGGAGCACCTCTACACCGACCCGGCGCTGAAGCTGCTGGCCCGCCACGAGGAGCTGGCGCCCGACGCCCTGCTCGCGGCGGCCCGCACGGCGGTGGGCGACCTGGTGGAGGTGACCCACTCGGCCACCGGGTCGGCGCTGCTGGAGATCTCGGCGGCCGGAGTGTCCAAGGCCAGCGGGCTGGCCCGCTTCGCGGCGTCGCACGGCATCGCCGCCGCCGAGGTGGTGGCGTTCGGCGACATGCCCAACGACCTGCCGATGCTCGCCTGGGCCGGCACCGCGTACGGCGTCTCCGACGGGCACCCCGAGGTGCTGGCCGCGGTGGCGCACGTCGTCGACCCCCCCGAGCTCGACGGTGTCGCCCGCACCCTCGAGCACCTCTTCGACTTGTGACCGCCCCGCCCGCCCCGGTGATCCACAGCGCGCGCCGCCGGTGATCCACAGCGGATCCACCGCGGAATCTCCAAGCGATCCGCTGTGGATCATGCAGCCTGGGTCTGCCCGAGGAACCAGCGGATCTCGCGGATGACAGCGTCGGGCTCGGTCCAGAGTCGTCGAGCGGCGATGCGGAGGAGGACGACACCCGCCGACTGGACGGCGTTCTGCCGGACCAAGTCGGCCTGCCACTGCGCGGGCGACAGGTGGTACTTCTGCCCGTCGACCTCGACACCCTTTCCGAGCGCACGCCACAGCGCGTCGACGTAGCGGACCCCGAGTGCGGTCGTGACCGCCGCGTTGAGCTCGGGCATGGGCAGGCCGGCGCGACGAACCAGCCGCACGAGCTGCGCCTCGGACGCGGCGTGCGAACCGCTGGCGAGCTCCGACAGCGCCAGCCGGGGAAGGCGCGAACCGGCCGAGGGCGCCTGGACGAGCTCGTCGCCCAGCAGGTCGACGGTCACCAGCCCGCCCTGGACGGCTCGCCCGAACAGGTCGTCCACGTCGCTGAGTCGGCGGAGATCGAGTGCCGCATCCATGACGGAGCGAGGAACACGGGTGACGGGAAGACCGTTCAGCTCGACGGCGCGGAACGGCCGGACGGACTGCCTGACCCACACCCGCTCGGTCGACCGGGGGTGGGTGCCGCCCGGACGCGTGACGACGATGCGACGGGAACGGACCGGGAGGCCCCATCGTCCGGCTGCGGTGGCGTGGCTCAGTACTGCACCGGGGCCGGCGTACAGGAGGGCAGCCCGCTCCCATTGACGCCGCGTCGGCTCACCCGTCGTGCGCAGGACGACCCGCGGCAACGGCTCCTGCCACGTACCGGTCCGGATCCGCCGGCGCACCCGGTCATAGGTCCACCCGCACTCGGTCAGCGCCGAGACGGTGGCCAGGTCGTCGATCCAGGGGTCGTGCTGCGGGCTCGCCATGCCGGGAGCGTGCCGGGAGTACGGCGCGGCGCCGTCCCCCCTGTCCACAGGCGCCGCGGGAAACGGTGATCCACAGTGGATCCGTTGGACAACTTCCAACAGATCCACTGTGGATCACCGAGACGGGGCGCTGTGGATCACCGTCAGAGGTACTGACCGGTGTTGTGGGGGGCGCCGTCGTCCGGACCGCCGGGGCCGCCGGGGCCGCCGGGCATCGACAGGCCGCCGGGCAGCGCCCGCCGCCGCATCTCCTCGAACTGTGCCCGGGCCTGCATCTGCTGGGCGAACAGCGCGGTCTGGATGCCGTGGAACAACCCCTCCAGCCAGCCGACCAGCTGCGCCTGCGCGACCCGCAGCTCCGCCTCGGAGGGCACCGAGTCGTCGGTGAACGGCAGCGAGATCCGCTCGAGCTCCTCGACGAGCTCGGGCGCCAGACCTTCCTCCAGCTCCTTGATCGAGCGGGTGTGGATCTCCTTGAGCCTGGCCCGGCTCGCCTCGTCCAGGTCGGACGCCCGGACCTCCTCGAGCAGCTGCTTGATCATGCTGCCGATGCGCATCACCTTCGCCGGCTGGTCGACCAGGTCGGTCACCGACCGCTCGTCGACCCCGTCCCCGCCCGGCCCGGCCTCGATCGTCATCCCGTTCGGGCCCACGATCACCACCCGCTGCTCGGCTTGCTCGGTGGCCTGCTCGTCCGGCCCGGGCGACTGCGCATGCTGCTCGGTCATGGGTCCATCCTCGCCCACCGGCGGCAGGCAAAACGGTGGACCCCCTGTCGGCATCGCTGGGACGCTCGGCGGGTGAACGACACCGACACCGCAGCCCTGACGGAGGCACCGCGGCGGCTGACCGAGGCCGACCTCGACGACGTCGCCCGGATCCTGCAGGCCAGTGACCTCGCGGCGGTGGGCTTCCTCGACTTCACCCCCGAGGACGTCCTCGGGGACCTCCGGCGTGCCGACCTGGAGGCATACGGGTGGTACGACGGGGCCGGGACGATGCAGGGGTACGGCTGGGTCGTCCGGACCGCCGAGAGCAACCAGGTCGAGCTGGACCTGTACGTCCACCCGGACCACGACGACGCCCTCGGGGGCCGGATCCTCGCGGCGCTCGAGGACCGCGGTCGCGCACTTGTCGCCGAGGTCGGCGCCGGCGATCCGTGGTTCGGCACCGGCGTCTACCGCAGCGACGCCCGGACCCGGGCGTGGCTCGTCGCCGCCGGCTACGACGCGCGGACCACGTTCACCCGGATGCGGATCGATCTCGAGCCGGACCCGGCCCGCCCGGAGGAGGCGGCACCAGCCGGTGTCGAGGTGCGCCGGGCCGTCGACGACGCCGACCTGCGCACGGCGTACGAGATCGAGGAGGAGGCCTTCGTGGAGCACTACGGCCACGTGAGGGGCAGCTTCGAGACCTGGCGGCGACGGCTCACCGCGCCCGGCCCGGACTGGGCCCAGGTCTACCTGGCCGACCTCGACGGCTCGCCGGTGGGCGTCATGGTGACGACCCGGCAGTTCGAACCGGAAGACGATGCGGGCTACGTCCGGACGCTCGGGGTGCTCGCGGCGGGCCGGGGTGTCGGCGTCGCCAAGGCCTTGCTGCGGCACTGCTTCGCGGCCAGCCGACTGGCGGGCCGGACGGCAGTGCTGCTGCACGTCGACGTCGCCAACGTGACCGGCGCCCTGCGGCTCTACGAGTCGGTGGGCATGCATCCCGTGCTGGAGATCGACGCGTTCGCCAAGGGCGACCTTTCCGCCGCGGACGCGACGGCACCGGCCCGACGGCGACCCGAGTAGGAGGGAGCCCACACCCGTTCCAGCCGCCGCTGCACGAGGACCTGCAGGGAGCGCCGCCGGGCGGCGCGCTGCTCGCGGCGCAGGTCGAGCGGGTTCACCCCAGCCTCCGGTCCAACGGCACCCGGGAACGGGTGAGCAGCCAGGCCGCGCCCGCGGCGAGCGCCGGGACCAGCACGAGCAGCTGCACCAGCCGCCACACCGGGACCACCAGGTCGAGGTCCGGGACGGCTCCGATCAGCGCCGCCCCAGGCACGAACCCGGCGGCGACGCCCAGCGCGGTCCCGAGCACCGAGATGGACAGCGCCTGCGCCGCAGCCAGCCGGCGTCGCAGCCGCGGCGCGGCGCCCACCGCGGCCAGGGTGGCATGGTCGGCCCGGGCGTCGGACTGGGCCAGCCCGGTGGCGATGCCCGCCGAGCCGAGGGTGATGATCCCCGCTCCGACGACCAGCGCCAGCAGTCCGAGGCCGTAGCTGCTCTGGTAGCCGCGCTCCACGCCGAGGGACCCCGGCACCCCCGCATCGGTCAGTGCCTGCTGAGCGCGTTGCTGCTCGTCGCTGCTGGGCAGTGTCCGGAACTGCAGGAACAGCGTCGACGGCTGGGTCGCCAGACCGAGCGAGCGGACCGCACCCGGGCTGTACACGGCCTCGGCGGCGGCCTCCTGGACGGGCTCGTACGCGCCGGGGACCGAGACCTGCCGGACCTTCGGCTCCCGCCCCTCCCGCTGCGCACGGACGGCCTCGTCGGCAGGGACCACGTCGAAGCGCACCGTCCCGTCCGCACGCACCGCCTGGGGCTGGAAGACCACGACCCCGCCCGCGGACAGCGCCCGCTCCGCCGCCGGCGACGGAGCCTTCCTGGTCACCGCGCGCAGGGTGTCCGCGCCGCCCACCGGCGTCCCCGTGAAGCCGCCGGAGATGATCAGCTCGGTGCCGGTGCAGGCCGGGTCCTGCTCCGCCCGGTCCTTCTCCGCCGTGGTCGGTGGCCGGTCGAGCGTGCCCACGAAGCAGTCGTTCTCCGGCGGGACCACCGGCTGGGCGAACGCCGGCGCGCAGTCCGGGTCCGGCGAGCAGCTCGTGTCGACGACGCGGATCAGGAGCGCATCGAACGGCGGCAGCTCGGGTGTGATCGCGGTCCGCACCCGGGCGGGGTCGGCCTGGCGGCGGATCTCGCCGCCGGTCGTCTGGTCGTAGGTGTAGGTCGAGAGCTCCACCCCGCCGGCCAGGGTGGGCCACTGCGGGCGGTAGGCCTCCCGGTCGTGGACGTCCAGCGAGGCGACGTAGAGCAGCAGGGCGGTGCTGCCGGTGACCGCGGTGAGGACCGCGGCCATGGCCGGAGCGCTGCGCCCGCGGTGCCGCGCGGCGTCCCGCAGCGCCAGCCGGCCGGCCAGCGGCAGCCGACCGCACCAGCGGCCGGCGAGGCCGATGATCGCCGGGCTCGTGACGATGAGCCCGACCTGGGCGAGTGCCGCACCCCCCGCGATCAGTGCCGCGACAGCGGCTGTGCTGCCGCCGTTGAGCGGGTTCAGCCCGGTGCTGTGCGCGACGGCAAGGGCGCTCCCCAGCGCCGCGAAGCCGATGCCGACGGCGACGACCACCAGGCCGATGACCGGCACCTTGCGCGCGGTGCGGACCTGGCCGCGCCGCCCTGTCAGGGCGGCCACCGGGTCCTGCCGGGCAGCCGTCCGCGCCGGCAGCGCGGCAGCGAGCACTCCGGTGGCGACGCCGACCAGCGCGATCGCGAGCAGCTCCAGCGGACGGACGTCGAACCGGCCGAAGTCGGCGTCGGCGACGTCGGTGAGCACCGGGCGGCCGACGGCGGCCAGCACCAGCCCGAGCAGCACGCCGGAGGCAGCGCCCGCGGCGCCGAGCACCAGGCCGCCGGCGAGCACCACCCGGCGGACGTGCCGGCGTGACCCGCCGGTCGCCGCCAGCAGCCCGAGTGACCGCGCCTGCCGGCGGGCACCCACGGCGAAGGCCGCGCCGGCGAGCAGGCACACCTCGAGCGCGGCCAGTGCCACCGCCACGGCCACGAGCATCCACAGGAACCAGTACTGGTTGGCAGCCCCGATGTCGGCCCCGGCCGCGTACAGCGGCACCTCGGAGTCCGCCGGTGGATGGAGCAGCACCTGCCGGGACGTGACGAGCAGACCGAGCCGGTTCAGCGCGAGGACGTCGGGCCAGGTCACCGGCCGGTCACCGGCGAGCCAGACCGAGGGTGAGCCGGTGGCCGGCGTCGTCGTGCCCAGCAGGGAGCCGGGCCGGGCGAAGAACTGGCGCCCGCCGGGGTCGCCGACCTGGTCCACGACGCCGCTCAGGGTCACCCGCCGGAGCGGCCGGCTGAGCCGCACCGTGCCGCCGACCGGGACGCCGAGCTGGCCGAACAGCGCCGAGGTCACGGCGACCTGGTCCGGCCGGGACGGCGCTGCCCCCGACCGCAGCCGGTAGCGCCCGGTCAGCGCCGGGTCGCCCACGTCGGTCTCGTTCCACTCGACCGGTGCAGCCCCCGCACGGGTCCGCGTCAGGACCTCGCCGCTCTCGCTGGTGAGCACCCGGTACCCCGCGGGTGCGTCCGCTGCCAGCTGCCGTGCGTTGGCATAGGGGGACCGGGACGGTCCGTCGGTGCTGGCCACCTCGGCGCTGTAGACGTGGGGGTCGGGTGCCTGCAGCACCGGGTTGCCGTTCATCGTCTCGATCAGCGCCTGGGTGGTCCCGAGCCGGCGGGCCGCCACCTCGTCCGGCTCCAGCTGGGCCGACCTGGCCAGCACGTCGGCGGCGGTCATCGCCAGGATCGGCAGGGCGACCATGGCCACGACCAGCGCGCTGCGGCCCCGTGCCCGCAGCGCGTCCCGCCGGGCGATCCGCAGCAGCGGCCGCCAGCCCGACCCCCGCCCGGCGCGACCGCTCATCGGCCGGTGCCCGCGTCGAGCAGCGACTCGGCGGCGTCGGCGGGCCCGGTCTCGTCGACGGCGAGGCCGTCGCGGAGGAAGACGACCCGGTCGGCCCAGGCAGCGTGCCGGGCCTCGTGCGTGACGAGCACGCCGGCCGCGCCCGCGTCGCAGCGCGCGCGGAGGAGGCGCAGGACCTGCTCGCCCGTCTCCGTGTCCAGCGCCCCGGTCGGCTCGTCGGCGAGCACCAGCCGGCGGTCGCCGACGATGGCGCGGGCGATCGCGACCCGCTGCTGCTGCCCGCCGGACATGTCGTCGGGGAAGCGGTCGGCCAGCTCGTCGATGCCCACCTCGGCGAGGGCGACAAGCGCGGCCCGGCGCGCCGAGCGGCTGGACTCGCCGTCCAGCTCGCGCGGGAGCGCGACGTTCTCGGCGGCGGTCAGCGCCGGGATCAGGTTGAAGTCCTGGAAGACGTACCCGATGGAGCGGCGTCGCAGCGCTGCGAGCTCCGCGCGCGACAGGCTGCCGAGCTCGATGCCCTCGACAAGCACCGCCCCGGCCGTGGGCGAGTCCAGGCCACCGGCGCAGGTGAGCAGGGTCGACTTCCCGGAGCCGGAGGGGCCCATCACCGCGACCAGCTCGCCCGCGACGACCCGCAGGTCGATGCCACGCAGGGCGTGCACCACCGACTCGCCGTGCCCGTGGACACGGGTGAGTCCCCGCAGCTCGAGCACCGGGCCGGTGCCGGACGTGGGTGCGGCGGTCATCTGCGGGCCTCCTGCACCCACGTGGCGGACGTGGCGGACGTTGCGGACGTTGCGGACGTGGCGGGGGCGGGCTGCTCGGCGCTCCGTTCGGCCGCCGCGCGGGCGAGCCGGGCCTCGCAGTGGTCGAGCCAGCGCACCTCGGCCTCGGCCGCGAAGACGAGCGAGTCCAGGACCAGCAGCCAGGCGAGGTCCTGCGGGGCCGGTCCGGTGGCCCGCGACTTGAGCCGGGTGTAGTCCTGCAGGGCGCGCAGGGTGGCGGACCGCTGACCCTGGACGACTGCGCTGACGTCGACGCCGGGGACCGTCACTGCCATCGCGAGCTTGATGGCCAGCTCGTCCCGGGGCGGTGAGGTCCGGCTGACCGGCGTGCTGAACCAGGTGGCCACCTCGGCGCGGCCGGGTTCGGTGATCCGGTAGACCGCGTGGCCGTCCCCGTCCTCGCCGGCCGGCTCCACCAGCCCGTCCCGCTCCAGCCGGGACAGGGTCGTGTAGACCTGCCCGACGTTCAGCGGCCAGGTGGCCCCGGTGCGGGTCTCGAACTCGGCGCGCAGCTGGTAGCCGTACATCGGCCCCTGCTCGAGCAGGGCCAGCAGGCCTTGGCGGATGGACATCGGCGGGACCTCCGAGGACGGCAGTGAGCGCAGTCGGCGTACCTACGCGGTACTGGATACGCGGTATGTATACCGGGTATCCCCGGACGTCGCAAGCCCCGGAGCCGCGCGCGGCGGGGCGCCGGGGGACGCGCGGCCGGTGCGCAGGGACTACTGCGTCCGGGGGACCCGGAGTTGACCCGGGCCTCGGAGTGCCGAAACAGACCCTGACGGCTGCGCGGGTCCGCGCGCGCCCCGCACCCGAAGAGGCGCCAGCGTGCAGCACGAGCTCGAGCAGTCGATCGACGGCGCGACCTCACTGCCGCCCCTGCAGGCGTGGGTCCAGCCGATCGTCGCCCTGACGACAGGCACCGTCGCCGGTCACGAGGCCCTGGCGCGGTTCGCCGGCAGCCGGACATCCACGGCTCTGGAGCTGGAGCGGGCCTGGTCCCGCGGGGTCGGACCGGCTCTGGAGGCGACCGCGATCCACGCGGCCCTCGCCCTTCCCGACCGGCCGCGGGACGCCTACCTCGCGGTCAACGTCAGCCCCCGCGCCATGAGCTCGTCCTCGGTCCGGGAAGCACTGGACCGCGATCTCGGCGGCGTCATCGTCGAGATCACCGAGTCCCAGTACGTGTCCAACCCGGTCATGACCGAGATCGCCAGCTGGCTGCGGGACCGCGATGCGCGCCTCGCCATCGACGACGTCGGGACCGGGTACGCCGGCCTGGAGCGGCTGCTGGTGCTGCAGCCGGACCTGCTCAAGCTGGACCGGTCGCTCACCGTCGCCCTGGCCACCGACCCGGTGACTCGCCGGATGGTGGAGAGCCTGGTGCACTTCGCCGCCCGCAGCGGCGCAGGGGTGTGCGCCGAGGGCATCGAGGACACGGCAACCCTGCAGATGGTCGCGGAGCTCGACATCGCCTACGGCCAGGGCTACTTCCTCGGTGCCCCGGCGCCCACCTGGGCGACGCTGTCCGAGGGGGTGGTGCGGGCAGCCGCCGAGGTCCACCGGGAGGCCCTGAGCGGCACCCCGAAACAGTCGGTGAAGATGGACGACCTGGTGCTGCTCGAGCGCATGGCCGACCGGCTGAGCGAGGCCGAGGATCTCGAGGACGTGCACCACGCCGTCGCGGCCGCCGGCCGCCTTGTCGCCGCGGACGACGTGGTCATCGAGCTTCTGCACGCCGACGGGGGCCGGATCGAGCGGCTCAGCCACCACACCTGGCTCACCGGGCAGGCCCGGCCGCTGGACCGGGCGCCGCTCCTGCGCTGGGTGCTCGACTCACGGCGGGCGGCGCAGGTGCTGGTCACCGACCCCCGGGCCGACCAGGCCGTCGTCGCGTCGCTGCGCGCGGCCGGGTCCGCGGCGCTGCTGCTCGTCCCGGTCATCACGCGCGGCACCAGCCTGGGCGTGCTCGCCCTGCACCGCCGGTCGCCCGAGCCCTGGACCTTGACCCAGATCCGGCTGGCTCGCATCGCCGCGAGCCACCTCGCCGCCACCCTGGACCGGCTGCTGCCCGGACGCTAGCCGTGCACGGCACCGGTCAGGGGGTGAGGAGCACCTTGCCGACGTGCTCGCCGGCCTCGACGACGCGGTGCGCCTCGGCGACCTCGGCCATCGGCACGACCCGGTCGACGACCGGTCGCACGCGCCCGGCGACGACGTGCGGCCAGACGTGCTCGAGCACGGAGGCGACGACCGCCGCCTTCTCCGCCGGAGGGCGGGCCCGGAGGCTGGTCGAGAGCACGGCGGCCCGCTTGGCCATCAGGGTGGCGAGGTCCAGCTCGGCCCGGACCCCGCCCTGGAGCCCGATGTTCGCCAGGCGCCCGTTGACTGCGAGGACGTGGAGGTTGCGGTCCAGGTACTTCGCGCCCATGTTGTCCAGCACCACGTCGGCCCCGTGCCCGTCGGTCGCACCGCGGACGACCTCGACGAAGTCCTGCTCCCGGTAGTTGACGAGGATCTCGGCTCCGAGCTCACGGCAGCGCTCCAGCTTCGCCGCGGAGCCGGCCGTGACGGCGACCGTGGCGCCGGCCGCCACCGCCAGCTGGATGGCCATCGTCCCGACGCCCGAGGCGCCGCCGTGCACCAGCAGCGTCTCGCCGGGGCGGAGCCCGGCCAGCATGAAGACGTTGGACCAGACGGTGCAGGCGACCTCCGGCAGGGCAGCGGCGTCGCGCACGTCGACACCGCGGGGCACCGGGAGCAGCTGTCCGGCCGGGACCGGCACGAGCTCGGCGTACCCGCCGCCGGAGAGAAGGGCGCACACCTCGTCGCCGACCGACCACCCGGTCACGCCGACGCCCAGCGCGCGCACCAGACCGGAGCACTCCAGCCCTGGGTACGGCGAGGTGCCCGGCGGCGGGTCGTAGTGCCCTTGGCGCTGCAGCAGGTCCGCCCGGTTGACGGCGCTCGCGGCCACCTCGACCAGGACCTCGCCCGCACCGGGCGTTGGGTCGTCGACCTGCTGCCACTCGAGGACCTCTGGCCCACCCGGACGGCTGATCACCACGGCACGCACGGTCGCCAAGCCTAGGCACCATGCACCAGATCAGCCCGTCGACCCAGCCTCAAGGAACAGTCAAAGCCGTCCGAAGCACTCCGTGTCGGCCAACTCGTCCCCACGGCTCGGTGGAGGGTCACCCATGCTCCGTGACGCCGGAGTGCGCACCAAGCTCCTTGCTGTCCTCGCGATACCCACCCTGCTGCTCGTGGTCGCCACGAGCCTTCTCGTCGGCACCCAGGTGACGGCTGCCGGCCGCGCGGGACAGGTGAAGGCACTCACGGACGTGGCGGTCCAGGTGAACCGGGTCGTGCACTCGCTGCAGGAGGAGCGCAGCGCGACCCTGGCCTACCTGCAGGACCCCAAGAGCGGCAGCAACGCGCGGATGACGGGGCAGCGCCAGTACACCGACCAGCAGCTGGGCACCTTGCGGTCGGTGGTTGCCGAGTCGTCGATCGACAGCATGGCCCCGGCCGTGCAGGCAGCCGTGGCCCGCTCGTCGGCCGGGCACGACGAGCTCGCCGCCGCCCGCCGCTCGGTCGACGCCGGCCGGTTCTTCGCGACCGAGAGCGACGTCTTCTACTCCAAGATCATCCGCACCGACCTCGACCTGCCCGGCGTCGTCGCCGCCTCCGGCACCACGGCCCTCGCGCAGCGGCTGCAGGCCTACGAGGCGGTCTCCACAGCCATCGAGTACGCCTCGCACGAGCGGGACCTGGTGGAGACCGCGCTGCTGCGCGGCAGCATCACCGAGGTCGACTTCGCCCAGGCCGCCGCACTCGTCTCCCAGCAGCGCGCAGCCCTGGCGGACTTCCAGCGCAACGCCCCTGCCGCCACGTTCGCCGCGCTGGACGACGCGCTCGCGTCGGCCGAGAACAGCGAGATCGACAAGGTGCGTCGCGGCCTGACCGACCTGCTGCGGGGCAAGGACCCCGACTACGGACGCTCGGTGGAGTGGGTCGGATCGGCCAACTCCCGGATCGGGCCGATGACCGACGCCGAGCTGGGCCTCGTCAGCGACATCGCCACCGTGGCTGCCCGGACCCAGGGCAGCCAGGAGCAGCGCGCCCTCGCCGTCGTCGTCGCCGCATTCCTCGGCCTGGGGTTCGCCCTGTGGCTGGCCGTCGGCCTGGCCCGACGGATCACCCGGCCGCTGCGCCGTCTCACCGCTGCCGCGGGCGAGATCGGCGACGAGCTGCCGCGCATGGTCGAGCGGATGCAGGCACCGGGGGACGGGCCGGGTGTCGTCGTCGAGCCGATCCCCGTCGAGTCCACCGACGAGATCGGACGCCTCGCGGAGGCATTCAACGCCGTCAACGACGTGACAGTGCAGGTCGCCAAGGAGCAGGCCGCCCTCCGGTCGAGCATCGCCGAGATGTTCGTCAACGTCGCCCGCCGCAACCAGGTGCTGCTGGGTCGCCAGCTCTCCCAGCTGGACCGGATGGAGTCCCACGAGGAGGACCCCGACGTCCTGGACAGCCTGTTCAAGCTGGACCACCTCGCGACCCGGATGCGGCGCAACGCCGAGAGCCTGCTGGTCCTCGCCGGCATCGACTCGACCCGCCGGCTGCGGCAGCCTTTGCCGCTGTCGGACGTGATCCGTACGGCTCTCGGTGAGATCGAGGCCTTCGACCGGATCGACCTGTCGATGTCCGAGGACCCCGACGTCTCCGGCCGCCACGCGTTGACGGTCGCGCACCTGCTCGCCGAGCTCCTCGAGAACGCCACCCACTTCTCCAACCCGGAGACCCGGGTGGTCGTGTCTGCCTCGGTCACCGGTCACGGCGTCGACCTCAACGTGACCGACTACGGCCTCGGCATGTCCGAGGACGAGGTCGTCGAGGCGAACGCGCGGATCGCGCACCCCCCGGTGGCCGAGATCGCCGTGTCGCAGCGGCTGGGGCTGTTCGTGGTCGGCCGGCTCTCGGCCAGGCTGGGCGCGTCGGTCGTGCTCCGCCGGGGCCGGTCCGCCGGCCTCGTCGCCGCCGTGACGCTGCCGACGACGGTGTTCGAGGGGATGACACCGGCGCCGACGGAGTCGTCGCCGACCGACACCACGGTGGACGCACCGGCGCCGGACGCGGTGCTGGACACGGTGCCGGACAGGGTGCTCGGCACGGCGGCCGACGGCCCGGAAGCCGACGCACCAGCGCTCGACGACAGGCAGGCCTCCGGCGCGGTGACGGCACCTGCCATCGAGGCCCCAGCGGTCGAGCACGCGCCGCAGCCGACACCTGAGCCGATGGTCCCCGAGCTCGCGCCCGCGACCTCGGCCCGGCTCCCCAGCCGACGCACGGCGGCAGCCGCCGCCCCGGTGCCGGTCGACGTCCCCCTGGACGCCCCCGCCGCCGAGCACACCGCCGCCGAGCACACCGTCGCCGAGCACACCGTGACCGAGCACACCGTGACCGAGCAGCCGGTGACCGGCGACCCGGTGGTCGGTGGCCCGGTGTCCGAAGACGTTCCGCCGTTCGACCCCCCGCACATCGACGGACAGGCGCGCCGCGGACTGTTCGCCCGGTGGTCGCGGACCCCGGCCGAGGGCGTCAGCCCGGGCGTCGGAACCGGCCCGGGTGGGGACGACGACAGGGTCGAGCTGCTCTCCGTCGAGTCACCGGCGGACGCGCTGTCGGTGGAGCTCGAGGTCGAGATGGTTGCGCTGGCCCCGGCCGAACCGGTCGCCGAGGACTCGGTGCCGTCGGCCCAGGACGTCGCGGGCGACCAGGCCGCAGCCCGGCTCGTCGACGACGCGGACGACGCCGGCGCCGCCGACTCCGCCGCCCCGTCGACGGAGGACTCGACGCCGCGGCTCGATGACGCTGGTGACGTCGACGTCGACGTCGACCTGGCAGACGTGGCCCCGCCGGTCGAGGACTCTTCGGTCGAGCTCGTCCAGGACCGTCGTCCTGGTGCTGGCCCGACGAGACGGCGCGGCCTGTTCGCGCGATGGTCCCGGACGCCCGCCGCCGACGACATTGCCGCGGCCGACCCCCGCGCCGACGACCCCCGCGCCGAGGAGCCGGTGTTCGAGGCCGAGCCGGCCGAGCCCGGGCAGCCGGTGGCCGACGTGCCGGTGTTCGAGGCCGAGCCGGCCGAGCCCGGGCAGCCGGTGGCCGACGTGCCGGTGTTCGAGGCCGAGCCGGCCGAGCCCGTGCAGCCGGTGGCCGACGTGCCGGTGCTGGAGGCCGAGCCGGCCGAGCCCGTGCAGCCGGTGGCCGACGTGCCGGTGTTCGTGGCCGAGCCGGCCGAGCCCGTGCAGCCGGTGGCCGACGTGCCGGTGCTGGCGGCCGAGCCGGCCGAGCCCGTCGAGCCTGTCGTCGAGGTGTCCGAGTCCGTCGAGTCCGTCGAGCCTGTCGCTGAGGTCGTACCAGTCGTCGAGGAGCCGCCGGTCGCCGCTCCCGTCGTCTACGCCAAGGCCGTCGACATCCTGCCCACCCGCCCGACACGCAGCAGCGGGATGTTCGGGCGACACCGCTCGCCGGCACCCGCTCCCCTCGAGCCGGCCCGGCCGGCCCCTCCGGCTTCCCAGCCACCGGCCCGCACCGACCCGGCGCGCGTGCCCGCGGACCCGTCGACGGCGAGCTCCCCGCACGCGGCTGCTGGACCGCCGGACGCCGGACCCGAACCGGCCCGCCGTGCACCGGCGCCGCTGCACCCGGTCGAGCCGGCGACGGCACCTCGCGTCCCGGTGGCTGACCTGTTCGGTCCGGCACCGGTCACGGGTCCGGAGCCTGCCGACGGCCGTCACCACCCGGTCGCGGCCGGCCCGCTGGAGCCGGCCCCCGCCGACCCCGACCCGATGGTCGTGAAGGCGGACCTGCACCAGTCCGCGCTGTCCGAGCTGCGGGGGCTCTACGAGCCCTCCTTCGCACCGCCCGCGAGCCCGGCACCCGCCGAGGCGGGCGGTCTCACCCGCCGTACGCCGAGGTCGACCACCGAGCCAGACAGCCCGGCCGCCACGACCCCGCCGCCGCCGCGCAGCCGGACGGCCGCGGAGGTGCGGGGCATGCTGTCCGGCTTCCGCGCCGGCGTCGAGCGCGGCCGTGGCTCCGACGCCGACGCCGACGCCGGCTCCGGCCCGGCTGCCGCTCCCAACGCCGACGTCTTCTCCGTGCCCGATTCCGACACCCCGACCCGCTGACGCGACGAGACGAAGGACGATCCGACGTGACCACCCTCAGCACCGAGGCCGCCAACTTCAGCTGGCTGCTCGGCAACTTCGTGAAGAGCGTGCCCGGGGTCCAGCACACGCTGGTCGTGTCGGCCGACGGTCTGCTCATGGCGATGTCCGAGGAGCTCGACCGCACCCAGGGCGACCAGCTCGCAGCGATCGTGTCCGGGCTCTCCAGCCTGACCCGCGGTGCCGCCCGCCAGCTGCATGCGGGCGAGGTGCGCCAGTCCATCGTCGAGATGGACCACCTGTTCCTCTTCACGACGAGCATCAGCGACGGCTCGGTCCTGGCGGTCGCGGCCGACGCGGCCTGCGACGTGGGCCTCGTCGGCTACGAGATGACCCTGCTCGTGAGCCGGGCCGAGGCGACCATGACCCCGCAGCTGGTGACCGAGATGCGGTCCCGGCTCCCGGTGCACGGTGCCGCGCGCCCGGTGGGTGCGGAGGGGTGAGGCATGACCGACGACACCGCGGCTGACGGGCGCCACCCGCACGACCTCTACGACGACGAGGTCGACGACGAGGCGCGTGTGGTCCGTCCCTACGCGCTGACCCGGGGGCGGACCCGATCGGGTCGCACCGACCTGCCGCTGGAAGCCCTGGTCCGCGGCGTCGACGGGGTCACCGATGCCGCCAGCTCCCCGGAGAGGCGTCGCATCCTCGAGCTCAGCACCTCCTCCATCCTCTCGGTCGCCGAGCTGTCGGCACACCTGTCCCTGCCCCTCGGCGTCGTACGCGTCCTCGTCGGTGACCTCGCCGACGAGGGGCTTGTCGTCGTCCACACCGGTTCGCCGTCGGCTGCACCCGCAGCCACGAACCTCAAGGTCCTGGAGAGTGTTCTCAATGGCATTTCCGCGCTCTGACGTCGTCGCCGACGGCACCCCGGCGCAGCAGGTGCCGGCGGGCCAGTCCGCGACGCCCCCCACCGCCCCGGTCACGGTGAAGATCGTCGTCGCCGGTGGCTTCGCCGTCGGCAAGACGACGTTCATCGGCTCGATCTCCGACATCGAGCCGCTGTCCACCGAAGCGGCGATGACCGAGCACTCGGTCGGCGTCGACGACGCCGGCGGCGTCAGCGACCGCAAGACCTCGACCACGGTGGCGATGGACTTCGGCCGGATCGCGCTGCCGGGTGACCTGTGGCTCTACCTGTTCGGCACCCCCGGGCAGGACAGGTTCCACTTCATGTGGGACGACCTGGTCAAGGGCGCCATCGGCGCCGTGGTGCTCGTCGACACCGAGCGGCTGGATCAGTGCTTCGGTGCGGTGGACTACTTCGAGGCACGGCAGATCCCGTTCGTGCTCGCGGTCAACTGCTTCGACGGGGTGGCGCGACACGACCTCGACGCCGTGCGCGAGGCTCTCGCCGTGCGGCCCGAGACGCCGGTCTTCTACACCGACGCGCGGCAGCGGCAGGCGACCAAGCAGGCGCTCATCACCCTGGTGACGCTGGCCATGGCACGCATGCAGGGCTGACCTCCGGCACCTGCCGCGCGTCCTGCGCGGGCGCACCGGTTGTGCAGGTGGCTGCGTCCGGGCCGGGGCTCGCGCCCGAAGGCCCCTGTGTCGACCGGGTCGCCGGCCGCCGGACGTGTCCGCTGCAGATCCTGGGGGAGGAGGCCGTCGTGCCTGCGCAGCCCCTTCTCCCCTCGCCCCGAGCCGCGGTCCGGACACTGCTCACGGGCCACCGCGACGGCGTCGCACCGTGGGTGCGCGCACTGGCCGAGCCCGGTGACGACGGCTGGTTCGGCCCCGGCTCGACAGTCTGGGCCGTGCATGCCGACGCCGCGACCCTCGTGGGTGGCATCCGCGCCCTGCTGGTGCAGGCGATGCACCCCACCGTGCTGGCGGGCTTCGACCAGCACTCGGCCTACCGCGAGGAGCCCCAGAGCCGGCTCCAGCGCACGGCGACCTTCGTCACCGTGACGACCTTCGGCACGTCCCGGCAGGCGGAGGCCGCGTGCGAGCGGGTCCGCCGAGCGCACCGGCCGGTGCGCGGCACGACGCCCGACGGCCGGCCGTACGCAGCCGGCGACCCCGACCTGCTCGGCTGGGTCCACCTGGCGCTGGCCGACTCGCTGGCCGTGGCAGTGGCGCGCTTCGGGCGCACGCCGTTCGACCTCGATCGCTATCTCGCCGACATGGCTGTCGTGGGCGACCGGCTCGGGGCAGCACCAGTGCCGCGCGACGCTGTCGGCCTGGGCGGCGCCTGGGAGCACTACCTGCCGCAGCTGGCCGTCACCCCGGCCACCGCCGACGCGCACGCCTTCCTGCTCGACCCGCCGCTGCCGGGCAGGATCCGGGTGCCGTACCGGCTGCTGGCAGCTGCCGCGGCCGCGAGCCTGCCGCCGACGCTCCGCCCGCTGCTCGCCGCCCGGCCACGGGTGCCCGACCTCCCGGCCCGCCTTGTCGCGCGCGCGGCGACCCGGCTGCTGGCGGTCGTGCTCGGGGAGAGCCCGGCGGCGCGGGCGGCGCACGCCCGGACCGCGCAGGCCCGCACCGGGCGGACCGCAGCCTGACCTCCCGCGCGAGCAACCCCGTCCCGTGTCAGAGCGCGCGGCCGCTCAGGCGAAGGGCGGCCGCCAGGTGCCCACGGCCACCGACACCGTGGTGGCGAGGGCGACGGTCAGCAGGGTGAGAGCCACCAGTGCCCGGTCCCGCGCCAGGAGCGGCTGCGGGCGGGCGACGGTGCGGACGGTGTCGGTGGCGCCGAAGCCACGGGCCTCCATCGCTGTCGCCAGCCGCACGCCGCGCCGTACGGCGGCCACCAGGACGGCCAGGATCTGCGCGGCGAAGGCCCGCAGGTGCGCGACCGGCGACCGGCCGGGGTCGAGACCGCGGGCGCGCCGGGCCCTGGCGACCTGCTGCCAGTCGGCCGAGAGCAGCGGTAGCAGCCTCAACGCCGCCAGCGCGCCGTAGGCGAACCGGGCCGGTGCGTGCCAGCGCTGGACCAGCGCGTCGGCGAGGTCCATGGGGTCGGTGGTGGCGAGCACGAGGACACCAGGGAGCGCGATCGCGAGCAGGCGCAACGAGATGCCGGTCGCCGAGGCGACGGCGCGCGAGGTGACGTCGACCGGGCCGACATCGAGCAGGACGCGGCCGCCCTCGACGACGAGCAGGTTGGTCAGGGCGACGCCGGCGGCACCGACAAGCAGCGGCCAGCACCTTCGTGCCAGTCTCCCCGGCGAGACCCCCGTCAGGGGCACGACGGCGAGCTCGACGGCGAGCAGGAGCGACGGCGTGAGCGGGTCCAGGGTGACGAGCAGACCCACCGCCACGACCACGGCCGCCGTGATCTTCGCGACCGGGTTGAACCGGGCGAGTGCCGCGTCGGGGTCCGGCGCCAACGGAGCGAGCAACCCGGTGATCATGCCGGGTCACCCACGCTCGCGCGGGAATGATCCTTCATGATCACGGTCTGGTCGGCGAGGGCATCGACGAGCTCGAGGTCGTGGGTGACCAGCACCAGGCCGCAGCCGCCGTCGCGCAGCTCCGCGAGAAGCTCGACCAGCTCGGCCCAGGTCAGCGAGTCCTGCCCGAACGTCGGCTCGTCCGCCACGACGACGCGTGGTGAGGTCGCGATCGCCGTGGCCACCGACAGCCGGCGCTTCTCCCCGCCGGAGAGCGTGTACGGGTTGGCCGCGGCGAGGTGGGCCAGCCCGAGCCGCTGCAGGAGCTCGTCGGCGCGGGAGCCAGCGGCTGAGGGGGTCGCCCCGGCCTGCCGCGGTCCGACGAGCAGCTCGTCCCGCACGGTCGAGGTGACGATCTGGTGCTCAGGGTCCTGGAAGACCGTCCCGATCCGGCGGACCAGGTCGCGCCCCCGCCAGCGCCACAGCGGCCGGGCCGGCTCCGGCGGGTCGAGGCCGGGCCCGGGGCGCACCTCACCGGCTGTCGGCTGCAGCAGCCCGGCCAGCGCCAGCGCGAGCGTCGACTTCCCGGCGCCGTTCGGCCCGGTGAGCGCGAGCGCCGCGCCCGCCCGCACGTCGAGGTCCGTGGCGGGCAGCGCGTCCGCGGCGGCGGCGGGGTACCTGACCCGCACGCCCTCGGCCGTGAGCAGCGCCGGACCCGGCACCGCGTCGGTCCTCCGCCGTACGACGGGGTGCCGTCCGGGCACCCAGACCCCGGCTGCAGCGAGCGCCGCCCCCTGCACGCCGAAGACCTCGGCCGGCGGTCCGTCGGCGGCCACGCCGCCGCCGGGGGCGAGGACGACAGCGCGGGTGACCAGGTCGATCACCTGCTCCACCCGGTGCTCGACAAGCACTGCGGTGGCACCGGACTCGGCCAGCACCCGGGCGAGCACGCCGCGGACCAGGGTGACGCCGGCCGGGTCGAGGTTCGCGGTGACCTCGTCGAGCAGCAGCAGGCCGGGCCGCAGGGCGAGCACCCCCGCCAGCGCCAGCCGCTGCTGCTCACCACCCGAGAGCCGTCCTGTGTCGGCGTCCCGCCCGTGGCGGAAGCCGACCTGTTCCAGCGCCTCGTCGACGCGGCGCCAGATCTCGTCCGGTGCGACCCCGCGGTTCTCCAGCCCGAACGCCACGTCGTCGCCTGCCCGGCCCATCACCAGGGCGGACCCCGGGTCCTGCAGGACGAGGCCGGCGCGGGACCGGGCGTCGCGGCTCGGCCGGCCGTCGAGCCGGATCTCGCCTTCCTGCTCGCCGCCGTGGCCCGGCTCGAGCAGGCCGGCCAGCGCCGCGAGCAGGGTGGACTTGCCCGCGCCGGACGGGCCGAGCAGCAGCACCCGCTCGCCCGGCTCGACCCGCAGGTCCACCCCGCGCAGCGCCCAGGAGCGCCGGCCGCCGTGCCGCCAGCCCCAGCCGTGCGCCTCGACCGCCGTGGCCGCGGTTGCCGGCACGGCGTGGCGAGCTGTCAGCTCAGACCCGGGCCTGGTCGGCGCCGGCCGCGAAGGGCGCCAGCACCCCGGTGCGGGCCAGCGCACGGACGAGCAGCCACGAGCCGAGGCCGGCGACGACGGCCGAGCTCACCGCGAGCAGGACGCCGTAGGACAGCTGCCACCCGCCGGGCCAGTCGGCGTAGTACAGGACGAGGTCGAGCAGCGCCGCGCCCACACCGGCGAGCGCGCCCGCCAGCAGCGCCGTGTGCAGCCGCCAGGACGCGTACAGGGTCATCGCGAACACGATCTCGACAGCGGCGCCCTGGACCAGGCCGTACATGACGACGCTGAGCCCCCACGAGGTGCCGAGCAGGGCCGACACGATCGACGCCACCAGCTCGACGTAGACCGCGGCCCCGCGCCGGCGCAGCACCAGGGCGCCGAGGACGCCGGGCATCAGCCACACGCCGTACATGAAGCCCTGGCCGGGCGGGAACGCGGTGAAGGCCGGCTGGACCGCGTTCCACAGGGTGCCCCAGGCCCAGAAGACGACCCCGAACGCGACCGCGATCGCCGACGCCACGACGACGTCGACGGTGCGCCAGGGACCGGTGCCGCGGGTCCCGGTGGTGCCGGTGCTGCCGACCGGCCTCGTGGTGGTGCTCATCTCTCGCTCCTGTCCGGATGGACAGGGACGCGTAGTGCTCTGAGTGCCGCGACGGCCGTACCGCCGGCGGCGGTGCGGAACGCCACGGGGGAAACCGACTCCCTGCGCTGGCATTACCCAGATCAGGTTGGAGGGTCTGCGGCCGCGAGGGTCCGGGCCGCACTCTCAGCGCTGCTGCGCTCCCCTGTGGTTCTGGTTCACGGGTGTGGTGCGGTCCTGACGCTAGCATCCGGACGCAGGGGAAGCACCCGGCCGCCGTCGTGGTGGGAGCCGCTGTGACAGCACCCCTGATCGCCGTCACCGGCTCCACCGGCCACCTTGACGGGCACCCTCGCCCGCCCACCGTCCCGCGCTCGACCACGTCCACGTGGGGTAGAGCACGCCCAGGTGATCAACCGACGGCGGGTGACGGGTTGCACCGGCTACCCCACGGGGGTATGGTGGCGCCCACGACCAGATACCCCATGGGGGTACGCGACCAGCGGAGGCGACGATGCCGACGTACGGCTACAGCGCTCGCAAGGACAGCCACCTCAAGCGGCTGCGCCGGGTCGAGGGCCAGGTCCGCGGCCTGCAGAGGATGGTCGAGGAGGACAAGTACTGCATCGACATCCTCACCCAGGTGTCGGCCGCCACCAAGGCGCTGCAGTCGTTCTCGCTCGAGCTGCTGGAGGAGCACCTCGCCCACTGCGTCGTCGAGGCCGCCCAGCGCGGCGGGTCCGAGGCCGACGAGAAGGTCCGCGAGGCCTCCGAGGCCATCGCCCGTCTGGTCCGCAGCTGACACCACCACCCACGGAGGAGCACACCATGAGCAGCACCGCCACCTACGGCGTCATCGGCATGACCTGCGGCCACTGCGTGCAGGCCGTCAGCGGTGAGCTGCACGAGATCCCCGGCGTGCTGAACGTCGAGGTCGAGCTCATCGAGGGCGGCACCTCCGTCGTACGGGTCGTGAGCGACGAGCCGCTGCCGGCGGAGACCGTGCGCGAGGCCGTCGACGAAGCAGGGTACGAGCTGGCCGTCACGCCATGAGGACGAGCACGACCCTGGGCCTCTACGCCGGGTGCCTGGCCGCCGTCCTCGTCGCCGCCGCCGGTGTCGGCCGCGCTGTCGGTCCGGTCGCCGGGGACGCCGCCACCGCCGGCAGCCACGGCGGCGCGATGCCGGGCAACCCCGTGCCGACCCACGAGTCGGCGTCCCATGACGAGAGTGCGCACGGCGGGAGTGCCCCGGGCGACGGCCCGCACGACGACGCCGAGCTGCCCGGCCTCGCGGTCTCGGCGGCCGGCTACACGCTGCGACTCGGCGCCGGGACCGCACCCGCCCGTGGCGCGACGCCACTGTCGTTCGTGATCGAAGGTCCTGACGGCAGTCCCCTGACGTCATACGTGCGGACGCACACCAAGGAGCTGCACCTCGTCGTCGTCCGGCGGGACCTCACGACCTTCCAGCACGTGCACCCGACGAGGGCCGCCGACGGCACCTGGTCGGTCCCCCTGGACCTGGGCTCGCCCGGCACCTACCGGGTGCTCGCCGACTTCCAGCCGCGCGGGCTCGACCGGTCGCTGACCCTCGGTGCCGATCTCGCCGTGGCGGGTGTGTTCACCCCCGCTGCGCCACCTCCGCCCGTGCCGACGGCAGCGGCCGGCGAGGGCTACGTCGTCAGCCTCACCGGCAGTGCCCGCGCGGGTCGGGAGACCGAGCTGCGGATGGCCGTGGCCCGGCACGGGCGGCCGGTCACCGACCTGCACCCGTACCTCGGCGCGTACGGCCACCTCGTCGCGCTGCGCACCGACGACCTCGCCTACCTGCACGTGCACCCGACGGGAGACGGCGGGCATGCCTCCACAGGCTCGAGAGGGGGCCCGGAGCTCGGGTTCATGACGACCTTCCCGACCGCGGGCACGTACCGGCTGTTCCTCGACGTCAAGGTCGGCGGCGCGGTCCGCACCGCGGCATTCACCGTCGAGGTGCCGCGATGACCGACCAGCTGCACGTACCGGACAGCGTCGTCGACCTGCAGATCAGCGGCATGACGTGCGCGTCCTGCGCGATGCGGATCGAGAAGAAGCTGAACCGGATGGAGGGCGTGACGGCGTCGGTCAACTACGCCACCGAGAAGGCGCGGGTCACCTACGCGGGCTCGGTGAGCACCGACGACCTGCTCGCGACGGTCGAGCGCACGGGCTACTCGGCGGCGCTGCCCGAGACGGCAGCGCCCGGGGCCGAGCAGGATGCTGCCGGCGCCCCTGAGGACGTGGAGCTGACGACGCTTCGTCAGCGCGTGATCGGCAGCGTCCTGCTCGCCGTGCCGGTGATCCTGCTTTCGATGGTCCCGGCTCTGCAGTTCGACGGGTGGCAGTGGCTCTCCCTCACCCTCGCCGCGCCGGTGGTCACCTGGGCCGCCTGGCCGTTCCACCGCGCCACGCTGACCAACCTGCGGCACGGCGCCAGCACCATGGACACCCTGGTCTCGCTCGGGGTGGTCGCCGCGTTCGGCTGGTCGCTCTACGCCCTCTTCCTCGGTGGGGCAGGGGAGATCGGCATGTCGATGCCGTTCACCCTGGTGCCCTCCCGCGGCTCCGGTGCCGACGAGATCTACCTCGAGGTCGCCTCGGGCGTGACGATGTTCCTGCTCGTCGGCCGCTTCCTCGAGGCACGCGCCCGGCGCAGCAGCGGGGCCGCACTCCGTGCGCTGCTGTCGATGGGCGCGAAGGACGTCGCCGTCCTGCGCGACGGCCGGGAGGTGCGGGTCGCGGTCGCCGACCTCGTCGTGGGCGACGAGTTCGTCGTCCGCCCCGGGGAGAAGGTCGCGACCGACGGCACCGTGGTGTCGGGCACCTCGGCCGTCGACGCCTCGATGCTCACCGGCGAGCCGGTCCCGGTCGAGGTCGGCCCCGGTGACGACGTCACCGGAGCCACGGTGAACGCCGGCGGCCGGCTCGTCGTCCGTGCCACCCGGGTGGGAGGGGACACCCAGCTCGCCCAGCTCGCCCGGCTGGTCGAGTCGGCGCAGAGCGGCAAGGCCGAGGTCCAGCGTCTCGCCGACCGCGTGTCGGCCGTGTTCGTCCCGGTGGTGATCGCGCTCGCGGTCGCGACGCTCGGCTTCTGGCTCGGCACCGGGGCCCGGCCGGAACTGGCGTTCACGGCGACAGTCGCGGTCCTCATCATCGCCTGCCCGTGCGCCCTCGGACTCGCGACGCCGACGGCGCTGCTGGTCGGGACCGGCCGCGGGGCCCAGCTGGGGATCCTCATCAAGGGCCCCGAGGTGCTCGAGCGCACTCGTCGGGTCGACACCGTGGTCCTGGACAAGACCGGCACGGTGACCGAGGGCCGGATGCAGCTGGTCGACGTCGTAACCGCGGACGGTGTGGACCGGCGCGAGCTGCTGCTCCTGGCCGGCGCGCTCGAGCTGGCCAGCGAGCATCCCGTCGCCGCCGCCGTGGCAGCGGCGGCCGCGGCGGAGGTAGGGGCTCTCCCGGCCGTCGACGGCTTCGCCAACGTCGAGGGCATGGGCGTACAGGGTGTGGTCGCCGGCCCGGGGGGCACCAGCCACGCAGTGGTCGTCGGACGACCGGCGCTGCTCGCCGAGTGGTCGCAGCCGCTCCCGGCCGACCTGGCGGCGGCCGTGACGAGCTTCGAGCAGCAGGGCCGCACCGTCGTGGCCGTCGGCTGGGACGGCGCCGCCCGTGGCCTGCTCGTCGTGGCCGACACCGTGAAGGCCACCAGTGCCGAGGCCGTCCGCCGGCTCAGGGTCCTCGGGCTGCGGCCGGTGCTGCTCACCGGCGACAACGCCGCGGCCGCCGCGACGGTGGCCCACGAGGTCGGCATCGACCCGGACGACGTGGTGGCCGGCGTCCTGCCGGCCGGCAAGGTCGACGAGGTACGCCGGCTGCAGGCCGAGGGCCGAGTGGTCGCGATGGTGGGCGACGGCGTCAACGACGCGGCGGCTCTGGCGACGGCCGACCTCGGCCTGGCCATGGGCACCGGCACCGACGTCGCGATGGAGGCGTCCGACCTCACCCTGGTGCGCGGCGACCTGCGGGCGGCCGCCGACGCGATCCGGCTGTCCCGCGCGACGCTGCGCACCATCAAGACCAACCTCGGCTGGGCTTTCGGCTACAACGTCGCGGCGCTGCCCCTCGCCGCAGCAGGCCTGCTCAACCCGATGATCGCCGGTGCCGCGATGGCGGCGAGCTCGGTTCTCGTCGTCACGAACAGCCTGCGGCTGCGCCGGTTCCGTGCGACCTCCGACATCATCAGCGCATGACCGACAGCCCGCCGTTGGACGACCCGACCCGCGGTGTGGTCGAGGTCCCGGCCTCCCTGCGCGCGCACTGGCAGGCGTGGACAGGCGCCTCGGACGAGGACATCGGAGTGCTCGGCTCCGGACAGAGCGGCCGGGTGGTGGTTGTCGGGTCCGCCGGCCGCGAGCAGCCGGGATGGGACGGCGCGGTGCACCCCGTCACGGGCGTCGTGGACCCGGCGGGCAATGCGGTCGTGTCGCTGCCGGCCGGCTACGAGGGGCGCGCCCGGGCGGTGGTGGCCGGCGGGGGGGATCTCGACGACCTGAGGTCGGCGTTGCCGGCACTGCTGGGGCGGCCGGACAGCGTGGTCGGCCGCGGCGTCTGCCGGTGGGCGGTCGACGTCCCGTCCGCCCGGGTGCTCCCGGACGTCGGGAGGTGGGTCCCCGCGGCTGACCCGAGGGTGCCGGCCTGGCTGAAGCCCTTCGGCGGTGAGGTGCTGGTGGTCCTCGACGACGACGTCTACGTCGCCGGGGTCGGGCTCAAGCGGCACGACGCGCACGGCCAGGAGATCTCGGTCGGCACCGAGGAGGCTGCACGCGGGCGGGGGCTGGCCCGGCGCCTCGTGGCCCAGGCGGCGCGCAGGCTGCTGGCAGACGGCATCGTGCCGACGTACCTGCACGACCCCGCCAACGCTGCCTCGGCGCGGGTCGCCGACGCCGCGGGGTTCCCGGACCGCGGCTGGACCGTCCTCGGCCTTTTCGGCCCGGTCGAGCTCGACGAGCGGGTCCGGTAGTGGCTGCGGCCCGGCCGGCCGGCCAGGCCGGCGCGGTACCGTCGCAGCGGCTGCACGTCAGTCATGGGCGGGGTCGCCTAGCGGCCGATGGCACGCGCCTTGAAAGCGCGCAACGGGAAACCGTTCGTGGGTTCGAATCCCACCCCCGCCGCCGGATCACCGGCTGCCCGTCCCGGCCGGGTGTCCCGCTGTGAACGGCTACGCCGGAGCCGTGTCGATGCTGGCCACCGCACTTGCCGGGGTCGCCGCCCTCTACGGGGTGCACCGGGTGACCAGCGTGCGGGCCGACGTCGTGACCAGCCTGCCGTTCCTCTCCGGGTGGGACCCCGACCAGCATGCGCTCTCGCGCTTCCACGCCCGGTGGTACCCGATGACGCTGCTGTTCCTCGCCTTCGACGTGGAGATGCTGTTCATGTACCCGTGGGCCGTCGTCGTCGCCCAGGTCGGCGCGTCGGCGGTCGTCGAGATGTTCCTCTTCCTGGGGGCGTTGCTCGTCGCGGTCGTGTGGGCGTGGCGGGAAGGCGCGCTGCGATGGGTCTGAGCGACCGGCTCGGCGCGCGAGCGATCGGGCGCGCGCACGTGCTCGCCGTCGAGGTGCCCGGCTGGTGGGTGGCACGCGCCGAGGTCGAGCGCGCCGCCGTCGCGCGCGGGTGGCGGCTGGCGATGTCACCGGCGGACGCCGACGTGCTCGTCGTGTGCGGGCCGCTGGGCGAGGCGCTGGCGGCCGCGGTCGACCGGGTCTGGCAGCAGGTGCCCGGCCCCCGCGCCCGGGTCGAGGTCGACTCGCCCGACGCCGCTGCCGCCACGGCTGCCCTCGGTCGCGCCGCCGACGTCCTGCGCACCACCGGAGCGACCGACACCGCGCCGGACCACGAGGGCATGGACCAGGGGGGCATGGACCACGGCGACATGGACCACGGCGACATGGACCACGGCGACATGGACCACGGCGACATGGACATGTCGCCGGCCGGCATCCCGCTCGCCGGGGGAGGTGACGACCGGGACGGTCTGGAGATGGATGTCCTGACCGTTCCGCTCGGGCCGGTGCTGGCGTGCTGGCCGGGCGGGCTGGTGCTGCGCTGCGAGCTGCACGGCGACACCGTGGCTCGGGCCGAGGTCGAGCAGCTTCCGGCCGCCGGGCCGGCGCCGCGGGACGGCGGGTCGACGGCGGCCAGGAGGTACGACGCCGCGAGCGCGCTGCTGGCGCTGGCTGGCTGGGACGACGCGGCTGCTGCGGGCCGTCGGCTGCGCGACCGGGTCCTCGCCGGCGAGCAGCCGGTCGACGTCGACGCTGCCGGCGAGCGGCTGCACCACCGGGTCGCGAGGTCGCGCACACTGCGGTGGGCTCTCCCGGGCGAGGTGCGCGACCGATTGCTCGCGATGCTGCACGCGTCGACTCGCGTCGAGCCGGTCGACGGCGCGCGGCACGCCCTCCCCGAGCTCGTGGCCGGGCTCGACCTCGCGACGGTGCGGCTCGTCGTGGCCAGCCTGGCGCTGGACCTGTCCCTGCCCGGCGCGCGGGCGGCGAGCGATGCCTGACGCCGGCGTGGTCGAGGTCGCCGCCTTCTGGGCACCGGCAGCGGCGGCACTGCTCGGGGTGCTGGCCCTGGCGGCGGCGACGCTCGACGGCGCCCTCGCGGCCCGCGCGGCCGGGCTCCCGGCGGGCGCCGGTATGGCTGCGCCGCTCGACGAGACCGCCCGCCTGCTGCGGCAGCGTCGCCGGGTGACGGTGGCCGCGGACACCGTGCTCTGGCGGATCGGCGGCGGTGGGCTGCTGGTGGCTGCGCTGCTCATGGTCGCCGTCGTGCCCCTGGGCCGGTTCACCCTGGCGGACCTGCCCGTCGGGGTCGTGTGGTTCAACGCCATGGACGTCGTCGTGTGGGCGCTTGTCTGGCTGGCCGGCTGGGGGCCGAACTCGGCACACTCCCTGGTCGGCGGCTACCGGTTCCTGGCGCTGGCTCTGGCCTACGAGCTGCCGCTGATGTTCGCCCTGACCGCGCCGGCGGTCGCCGCCGGGAGCCTGCGGGTCGGCGAGATCGCGTCCGCCCAGGACGGCTGGTGGTACGCCGTCCAGATGCCGGTGGCGTTCCTGGTGTTCTGCCTGGGCGTCACGGCCTTCTCGGTGTGGGGGCCGTTCGCGCCGCCGGCCGGCACCGACCTCGCGGGCGGCGTGCTGGCCGAGCTGTCCGGAGTCGACCGGCTGCTCGTCCTGGCCGGCCGGTACGCGTTGCTGGCGGCGGGGTCGGCCTTCGCTGTGCCGCTGTTCCTGGGCGGCGGTGCCGGTCCGGTGCTCCCGGGCTGGCTGTGGGTGCTGGTGAAGACCGCTCTGCTGCTGTCCCTGCTGGTGGCGCTGCGGCGACGCCTCCCGGCGATGCGCCCGGACCGGTTCGCCGAGGTGGGCTGGCTCGTCCTGCTGCCTCTGGTGCTCCTGCAGGTGCTGGTCGTCGCCGTGCTCGCGGTGGGAAGGGGCTGACCGATGCTCGCCGATGTCGTGTTCTGGGGGCTGGCCGTCGTCGCGGTGGCCTCCGGGGCCTACGTGTTCCGGGTGGACTCGATGGCACGGGCGACCTACGCCTTGGCGGTCTCCTTCGTCGCCGTGGGAGTCGCGCTGCTGCTGATGCGGCTGGACTACCTGGGCCTGATCACCGTGCTGATGATGGTGATGGAGATGGCCGTGATGGCCGTCTACATGGTCATGTTCATGGGGATGAACCCCGCGCTCATGCCGATGGACATGGTGCACGGCAAGCGGACCGCACTGGCCGCATCAGTCGGGGTGTTCGTCCTCCTCGCCGGTGGCGCGTTGCTGGTCGACTGGCCCGCGCGCCGGGGCGCGCCCGCGCCGGACACGGTCGAGGCGCTGGGCGAGGCGCTGATGGGCTCCAAGATGCTGGTGATGATGGCGATCAGCCCGGTGATGATCGCCACGATCGTGGCCGGCATCGCGGTGTCGGCGCCCCGCGGACGGTACGACCGGTTCGGCGACGACCTGCGCGAGCGTGCGGCGGACCCGCAGCCGGGCGGTGTCGGGCGATGACCTTGGACGCGGTCCTCGTCGTCTCCGCGGCGCTGTTCGCGGTCGGTGTCTACGGCGCCCTGTCGCAGCAGGTCGTCGTCATGGTGATGATGGGCCTCGAGCTGATGATCAACGGGGTGCTGCTCGCGGCCGCCGCCATGTGGTGGTTCCTCGCGCCGGACCCGACCGGGCAGGTGCTGCTGCTCGTCGTACTGGCAGCGATGACCGTCGAGATGGCCATGGGGTTCGCGGTGGCCACCCTGCTGCACCGCGAGCGCGGCTCGGACATGACCGACATGGCCGAGGACCTCGCCGGATGACCGCCGTGGTGTGGCTGCTGGTGCTCCTGCCGGCCGGCGCCGGGGCCGCGCTCTGCGTAGCCGGTCGGGTTGCGGACCGGGCAGCGCCGTGGCTGTCGGTGGCGACAGCGACGGCGGTCACCTCGCTGGCCGCGGTGGCCGCCCTCGCATCCGACGTCCCGCGGGTCGAGGCCGCCTTCGTCGCGGGCGCGCCCTTCGGGATGGCGGTCGACCCGCTCGCTGCGGTCGTGGCGCCGACGGTCGGTGCCGTCACCACGTTGGTCCTGCTGAACGCCGCGGGCGACATCGACGGCGCGCGGGCCCGCTTCCACGGCCTGATGCTGCTCTTCACCGCCGCCGTCATGGTGACGGTCACGGCCACCACGCTGCCGGCCCTGCTGCTGGGCTGGGAGGTCATGGGCGCGACCTCCTACGCCCTCATCGGGTTCTGGTGGCACGACGACGACCGCGTGTCGGCCGGTGGCACGGCATTCCTCACGACCCGGGCCGCGGACCTCGGCCTCTACCTCGCGGCGGGCACCGCCCTCGCGGGCGGTGCCGGGCTCTCGCTCGACGCCCTGCCCGACGCGAGCCCTGGCTGGCGCGACGCGGTCGCGGCGGGTGTGCTGGTCGCCGCGCTCGGCAAGGCCGCGCAGCTGCCCTTCTCCTTCTGGCTGTCCCGGGCGATGCTCGGGCCGAGCCCGGTCAGTGCCCTGCTGCACTCGGCGGCCATGGTGGCGATGGGCGGCTACCTGCTGCTGCGCACGGCGCCGCTGCTCGAGGCCACCGGCTGGGCGGCGGCGACGGCATCCTGGGTCGGTGCGACGACTGCGCTGCTCCTGGGCGCGGTCGCCCTTGCCCAGCGTGACCTCAAGCAGCTGCTTGCCGCCTCCACCTCGGCGCAGCTCGGGTTCGTCGTCCTCGCCGCCGGCAGCTCGGCGGTCGCCGGCGGCACCGCGCACCTTGTCGCGCACGCCGCGACCAAGGCGACGCTGTTCCTCGCCGCCGGCGCCTGGCTCTCCGCCCTGGGGACCAAGCAGCTGGCCGGGCTGCGCGGGGTCGGTCGGAGGTGGCCGGTGGTCGGGGTGGCGTTCGGTGTCGCTGCCCTCGCCCTGGCCGGTGTCGTGCCGCTGTCGCTGTGGGCGACCAAGGACGCCGTGCTCGCCGGCGCGCTCGAGCGGTCGCCGGCGCTGTACGTCGTGGCGCTGGCCGGCGCCGCGCTGTCTGCGGCGTACGCCGGCAAGGCCCTGCTCCTCCTCTGGCGCCCCGTCGACGACGAGGGTCGCCGCGCCGCCGCGCAGCACTGGGACCGCGAGCAGCCGGGCAGTCGCCGGGTGGGGTGGCTGGAGCAGACGCCGATCGTCGTGCTGGCGGCCGGCGCCGCCCTGCTCGGCGTCCTCGCCCTGCCGCCGGTGGGTGGTGTGCTGCGGCGCGCGCTTGGTGTCCCGGCCGAGCAATCGGCAGGAACTGTCGAGCTGGCGCTGTCCGCGGTCGTGGCCCTGGTCGTGCTCGCGGCGGTCGCCCGGTGGCGTCCGCCAGAGCCTGCATGGGCCCGCGACTGGCTCCGGCTCGAGCCGCTCGCGCACGCGGTCGCGGTCCGGCCGGTCCTGGCGCTCGCCGAGACGTTGGCGCGGTTCGACGACCGGGTGCTGGCGGCGGCGGTGTCCCGGGCAGCGGCGGGCGGGCTCGCGCTGGGCCAGGTGACCGACCGAGCCGAGCGCGCGGTGGACGCGGCGGTCGAGGCGTTCGCCGCGGGCGCCCGCCGTCTCGGCTCGGCCGCGCGGCGCCCGCAGACCGGTCAGCTGCACGAGTACTACCTGCAGACGCTGGCGATCCTCGTCGCCGGTGCCGTCCTCCTCCTGGTGGTGACCTGACCGTGCTGACCGTGATCGTGGTGCTCCCGCTGGTCGCGGCTGTCGTGCTGGCTGCGGTGCGAGTGCCGGAGGCCGTCGCACGGTGGTCCTGGCTTGCCGTCACCGTCGCCGACCTCGCGCTCGTGGTCGGCGTCTGGGTCGCCTACGACGCTCCGGCGCCCGGCGCGCTGGCGTTCGACGAGCAGGTGCCGTGGATCCCGGGCGTGGACAGCAGCTACCACGTCGGTGTGGACGGGCTGTCGCTGCCGCTTGTCGCTCTGACGGCGGTCGTCTTCGTCGCCTGCGCGGTCTACGCGCTGCACGAGCAGGACCGGCCCCGGCAACAGGCGGCGCTGTTCCTGTTCCTGCAGTTCACCTGCCTCGGCCTGTTCGTGGCTGCCGACCTGCTGATCTTCTTCGTCTTCTTCGACCTGTCCATCGTCGCGATGTACTTCGTCATCGCAGGCTGGGGTCACGGGGAACGGGCGGCCCGCTCGGCCCTGCAGTTCTTCCTCTACACCTTCCTCGGCTCGCTCGCACTGCTGCTCGGCTTCATCGGGCTCTACGTGCTCGCCGAGCCGCACACCTTCGACATGGTCCGGCTCGCCGCCCAGGCGCCGGCAGCGACGGCCGGCGCCCGCGGCGGACTGGTGCTCGCAGCCGTTCTCCTCGGCCTGGCCGTCAAGACCCCGACGGTGCCGTTCCACACCTGGCTGCCGCCGGCGCACACCGACGCGCCCGCCGTCGGGTCCGCGGTGCTGGCCGGCGTGCTGCTGAAGATGGGCACCTACGGCTTCGTCCGGATCGCGATGCCGATGCTCCCGTCGGCGTGGCGGGCCTGGGCCTGGGTGGTGCTCGCCGTGGGCCTGGTGTCGGTGCTCTACGGCGCCCTGGTGGCGCTGGCACAGACCGACCTCAAGCGAATGGTCGCCTACACCTCGGTCAACCACATGGGCTACGTCGTGCTCGCTGTCGGTGCCGCCGGGCTGGTCAGCAGCAGTGACGCCCAGGCCCGCGAGGTGGCGGTCACCGGCGCCGTGACGCAGATGGTCAGCCACGGGCTCATCACCGCGGCGCTGTTCCTGCTGGCCGGGGTCCTGCAGGACCGGGCCGGCACCTACGACATGGGCAGCTACGGCGGCCTCGCCGGGCCGGCGCCGAGGTTCGCCGGCCTCTTCGCGGTCGCCGCGTTCGCGTCGCTGGGCCTGCCGGCGTTCTCCGGGTTCATCGCCGAGTTCCAGGTCTTCACCGGCAGCGTGGCCGCGACGGCGTGGGCCGCCCCCGCCCTGCTCGGCATCCTGGTCACCGCCGCGCTGTTCCTGCGCGCGATGCAACAGCTGCTCACGGGACCCACCCGTGCCTCGTCCGAGAGCTTCGCCGACCTCCGCGGCGCCGAGACCACGGCCGTGGGCTCCCTGCTGCTGCTGTCACTGCTGGTCGGCGTCGTGCCCCGGCCGCTGCTGTCGGTCATCGAGCCGGCCTCTCGGGTCGTTGTCGACGCGGTGCAGCGGTAGCGCCGATGACCGGGATGAACGAGGACCCGCTGGCGCTCCTGCCGGAGATCTTCCTGCTGGCCGGCGCCCTGGTGACGCTGCTCGCCGGGTCGTTCCTGCCCCGGCATCGGCAGTGGGTGGCCCGGGTGGTCGCGGCCGGTGCGCTCGTCGCCGCGGCGGTCGCCTCTGCAGGTGCGCTGGGAGACGTCCCCCTCACGGTGTGGGACGGCACCTTCACCGTCGACACGTCGACCGGCGTCGCCCGGCTCGTCGCCACCCTCGGCTGCCTGCTCGTCATCGGGCTCGGTGTCGACGAGCTGGCCGGGGACCGTCGCGAGAGCGAGACCTACACCCTGCTGCTGCTCGGTACGGCGGGGGCCACCGTGCTCGCGGGGGCGAGCGACCTGCTGGTCCTGCTGGTCGGCTTCCTGCTCGCGAGCATCCCGCTGTACGGCATCGTCGGGCTCGCCCGCACCCCGCGCGCCGCCGAGGCGGCGATGAAGACCTACCTCCTCGGTGCGCTGCTCGGGATCACCCTGATGCTCGGCGTGACGCTGCTCTACGGCCTGGCCGGCGGAACGTCGTACGCCGAGCTGTCCGCGCTCGCCGACGCCCCGGTGGGTGCCTCGCTGGTGGGTGTGGCCGCCGTGGTCGGCGGTCTCATGTTCAAGGCGGGCGCGGTCCCGGGGCACTTCTGGGTCCCGGACGCGGCGCAGGGCGCGGGCGGTGCGGCCGCCGCGTTCCTCACGTCGGTGCCCAAGGTGGGCGCACTGGTAGCCGTGTTCCGGCTGGTGGAGACCCTTCCGGGGCCGGTCGACGCAAGGCCGCTCATCGGCGTGCTCGCCGTCGCCAGCATGACCCTGGGCAACCTGGCGGCCTTCGGGCAGGACGATCCCCGCCGGCTGCTCGGCTGGTCGACAGTCAGCCAGGTCGGGTACCTGCTCGTGCCGGTGGCGGTCGCCGGCCGCACCGACCTCGCGTTGCCGTCGCTGCTGCTGTACCTGGCGGCGTACACCGTGACCAACCTGACGGCTTTCGCCGTGACGTCGTCCCTGCCGACGAGGCGCGACCTCGCGAGCTACCGCGGTCTGGCGACCGCCCGGCCGTGGCTCGCCGCTGGACTTGTCCTCGCCCTGCTCGGCCTGGTGGGGACGCCGCCCACTGCCGTGTTCGCGGGCAAGGTCACCGTGGCAGCCGCAGCCTGGGACGGGGGCAGCGCATGGCTCGCAGTCGCGGTCGTCGCCAACACCGTGGCCAGCCTCTTCTACTACCTGCGGTGGGTGGCCCCGGTCTTCGCCCGCGCGGAGCCGGTCGAGCGCACGTCGCCGGGCTCGTTCGTTCCCCGGCCGTGGGCGGCGGCCGCCGCCGTCGTCGCCGCGACCGCCAGCGTGCTGCTGGGCCTGGCCGCCGGACCCGCCTGGGACCTGGTCACCCCCGTCGCCGGCTGAGCGACGTGCCGTGCTCCTGGGGTTCGGAGCCCGACTTCTCAGCGACTGCACAGCCAGCGCGCAGGCATTCGGCGCCCGGGCGCGCTATCCAGGGAGGTGACGCACCAGCGCGATGCGCCGACGTACTGAGCGAGGCGGATCATGAGGACGACGACAGTCCGTCCGACCACCGGACCTACCCCCGGAAATGCGCTCGACGGCTGGCCGTCGGGCTGCATCGAGAGCCCGGAGGGGCTGCGGATCAGTGGCAACAGCCTCGAGCACCTGGTCGAGACCTGGGGCTCGCCGCTGTGGGTCCTGGACGAGGCGGCCTACATCGGTGCGGTGCTGCTCCTCCGCCAGGCCGGCGCACACCACGTGGTCGGCGGCGACCCGTGGGCCCTGCAGACCGCCCGATGGGCGCGGCGCTACCGCTGGGCTGTCTGGGGCGGCCCGCGGGACCTCGAGCACGCGTGGTTCGCCGAGACGGACAGTCGCCGCCAGGTCCTTGACCTGCGACACGAGCCGGCCGCGGCGTCGGCGACGCGCCGCGGTGGCTACGTCCTCGTCGACGACGCGTCGCCCCGGCACGGGCGGCAGGCACTCGTGTTCGTCGACGTCGAGCCGAGGCCGGGCGCGGAGGCCCGGACGCCCGCCCGCCCTCGTGGTGGCGGCCCGGTGCACGGGTTGGCGGTTCGGCTGGCACACGACGAGTCACCCACCGATCTCGAGCGTCGGCTCACCGCTGCGCTCGGCGCCCGCCGGCAAGCCCTCGTAACGGCGCCGACGCTGTTCATCGACGGCCGTGAGCACGGTGACCCGCTCCCTCTGGTGCGCGCGGCAGCCGCGGTCATGACCACCACCGCCGGGCACGCGCCACACGTGCTGGCAGACGTGGCCGGCTGGATGCGGGCCCAGTCGACGTTGATTGTCGCGGAGGTGAGATCCGTGCGCCGCACCCCGGCGGGACCCCTGCTCCGGCTCTCTGCCGCTCCCTCGGCCTCGACCTCATGGATCCCCGGGCCGGTCCTGGCGCATCACGCGACCCGGGCCGGGTCGCAGCCGCTGCGGGAGGTCGACGAGAGCCAGGGCTCGTTCGAGGTGGCCTTCGACGCACTGGTCGGCGAGGTCGTCGCGCTGGCAGGTGTCCGGGTGGCCCCGGGGTTGTGCCTTGTTGTGCAGTCGGACGGCACGGCGCATCCGGTGCCACGGCTGGACGCGGGCTGAGTCGGGACGCGCCGATCACCCGCCGGCCCCGGGCCGTGAACCGGGTCACTGAAGATGTCGGGCGGCCAGCGCCAGCCGCAGCGCGGTCTGCTGCCGAGGGTCGGCGAGGTCGCGCCCCAGCAGGGTCGTGATCCGGGCCAGCCGCTGGTGCACCGACTGCCGGCGCAGGTGCAGCACCCGGGCGGTGGCGGCCTTGCAGCAGCCGCTGTCGAGGTAGACCTCCAGGGTCCGCAGCAACGCCTCCGCCCTCGCCGCGCCGACCAGGGGACCGACCTGCTCCTCGACCAGGTCGGCGAGCAGCCGGCGGTCGCCGACGGCCGCGAGCACCCGCTCGACGACGAGGTCATCGGCCACAAGAGGCCCGTCCGCGGACCCGTCCGGCGGGCCCAGCTCCAGCGCCTGCGCGGCCGCGCGCAGGCTCCGGCCGGCGGCGGACGCGGGCCGCACCGGCCCGAGCGCCGACGCGGGGCCGCGTCCGGACCCCAGGACCGACAGCACCTCCGCCGCGGCCGCCTGCGGGTCGCCGCCCGGCAGCGCCACCAGCGCGTACGTCGTGCCCTCCACGTCCGCGGCCAGCACCCGCACTCCCGTCAGCCGGGCGACGTCCTGCGCCAGCGCCAGCCCCCGGCCGCGGTCCGACGGCCCGATGGCCAGGCCGGCCCAGCGGACGTCGCGGCGGATCCCGGAGGACGCCGCGTGGGCGTCGACGGCGGGCGCGTCCTCCGCCCCGGGTGTGAGCAGGCGAGCCAGCAGGTCGCGCCGGTCCCGGCCGGTGAGCAGGGACTGCTGCCGGTCCCGGAGGACCGCGAGCGCGAAGATCTCCGGTGCCCGGTCGATGGCGGCCAGCAGCAGGTCGTCCGCGCTGTCCCCTGACCCGGTCGCGAGGCCGCCGATCGCGAGGCCCCCGAGCAGGATGCCGTCGGCGGTCACCGGCGCCGTGGCGGCCGGGCCGGCGAGCACGTCCTCCGCCGAGTCGGCGGCGGCGACGAGGACGGACCCGGTGGAGTCGACGACCACGACCGGCCGGCCCACCAGCTCGGCCAGGGTCGCGACGAGCACGTCCAGCCCGCCGCGCTCGGCCAGGACCAGCGACAGGGCCCGGCCCACCTCGTCGGCGTGCCGCAGCCGGCTGACCGAGGAGTCGAGGATCGCGCTGTTGACCTGCTCGGTGACCTCGACGAAGGGATACACCTCGCGCAGCACCACGAAGGGCAGGCCCAGGCGCTGCGCCTCGTCGACCATCTCGGCCGGCACTGCGGAGAAGCTGTCGGAGAGCTCCAGGGCCAGCCCGGCGATCTCCTTGGCGGCCAGCGACCGGACGTACGCCCGGCGCTGCTCGCCGCTGCGCCCTTCCAGGCCCAGCCCGGTCGTGAGCAGCAGCTCGCCGCCGCGGAGCAGCCGGGCGATCTCGTAGATCTCGCTGCTGTGCACCCAGCGGACCGTCCGGGCTGCCGGGTCGCCGGCCAGCAGCCGCGGACGGGAGTGCTGCAGCGCCGGGGAGGCGAGCACGTCGGCCAGGGTCAGTGCCACCGGACCTCCCTGGGGGCGGGCAGGACGGCCGCGACAGGCGACCGGTACCGGACACTCTGTCCGTCACAGCCTGGAGTATTGCGGTCAGCCTGTCCGTTGCGCAGCCGGATGCCGGGGGGGAGGCTGCGAGCGGCTCGTCCGTCCCGAGCAGCGCCCACCTCCTGGAGGTCCCGTGGCCACGACCGCTTCCTCGCCCGAGCACGTCGCGCTCGAGCCCTGGGCCGGTGAGCACAGCCTCGAGCCGGTCCCCGACGACGCCCGCTCCTCGACCGCCGCCCACCAGTTCTGGATCTGGGCCGGCGCGAACATCGCGCCGATCAACTGGGTCCTGGGCGCACTCGGTGTGGTCCTGGGCCTGTCGCTGACCGACGTCATCCTCGTGCTGGTGCTGGGGAACCTGATCGGCATGGCCGCGTTCGGCTTCTTCGTGCTGATGGGCCAGCGGACCGGCGTGTCCCAGATGGTGCTCAGCCGCAGCGCCTTCGGCCGGCGGGGCGCGTACCTGCCGACGGCGTTCCAGTTCGTCATCGCCACCGGCTGGTGCGCGATCAACACCTGGATCGTGCTGGAGCTGGTCACCAGCCTGTTCGACAAGATCGGCATCGGCGGCGGCCGCGGGCTGAAGATCGTGACGGTACTGGTGATCATGGCGCTGCAGGTGCTGATCGCGGCCTACGGCTTCCGGGCCATCGCGACCTTCGAGAAGTACACGGTTCCCGTCACCCTCGTCGTCCTGGCGTTCATGACAGTCGTCGCGTGGACCAAGGTCGACGTCGACTGGGGCTACGCCGGCGCCGGGCTGGCCGGCACCGAGCGCCTCAGCGCGATGAGCACGATCATGACCGCCATCGGCATCGGCTGGGGGATCTCCTGGTTCGCCTACGCCTCGGACTACTCCCGGTTCGTCCCGCGCAGCATGCCCGCGAAGCGGCTGTTCGCGGCCAGCGTGCTGGGCCAGTTCATCCCCGTCGTGTGGCTCGGCGTCCTCGGCGCGACCCTGGCGACAGTCAGCCAGGAGATCGACCCGGGGCAGCTGATCGTCAACTCGTTCGGCGCCCTGGCGATCCCCGTGCTCCTGCTCGTGCTGCACGGCCCGATCGCCACCAACATCCTCAACATCTACAGCGCCTCGGTGTGCGCGCTGACGCTGGACATCCGGGTCGACCGCAAGATCGTCGCCTACGTCGTCGGCGTGCTCGCCACCGTGTTCACCGTGTGGTTGGTCTTCCAGGACGACTTCGCGGCGTCGCTCGACGGCTGGCTGGCGAGCATGGTCACCTGGGTCGCGCCGTGGGGCGCGGTCATGCTCGTGCACTTCTACTGGGTGAGCAGGCAGCGCATCGACGTGTCCGCCTTGTACGACCGGCCCGGATCCTCCCGGCTGGGTGACTTCCGGTGGGACGCGATCATCGCCTTCGTCGTCGGCATCTTCGCGACCTGGTTCTTCGAGTTCGGCATCCCGACCGCGCTGCAGGGCCCGGGGGCCAAGGCGCTGGGCAACGTCGACCTGTCCTGGCTGGCGGGCTCCCTGACCGCCGCTGTGCTCTACGCGGCGCTGGCCTCGCGGCGACGGGCCGACCTCGGCCAGGCGGTGCCGCGGACGTCGAGCGCCAGCGCTTGACCCGGCTCCGGGTCCGGCGGGCCCGACTGGACGACGACGGCGAGCTTGTCGACGTCCACATCGAGGACCGTGCGATCACGGCGGTCGTGCCGCACGTCGAGGACGCCCCCGCAGCGACTGCCGCGGTCGAGATCGATGCGGCGGGCGGGCTCGTCCGGGCCCCGTTCGTCGAGCCGCACATCCATCTCGACGCGACGCTGACCGCGGGGGAGCCGCGATGGAACCGCTCGGGAACCCTCTGGGAGGGCATCGCGGTCTGGTCCGAGCGCAAGCCGGGCGTGAGCCGCGAGGACGTCCTCACGAGGGCCGAGCAGGTGCTGCGGTGGCAGGCGGCCCAGGGCGTGCTGTTCGTCCGCAGCCACTGTGACGTCACCGACCCCGGGCTCACCGCGCTGGACGCCCTGCTCGAGCTGCGGGACCGGGTTCGCGACGTCGTGGTGCTGCAGGTCGTCGCGTTCCCGCAGGAAGGCATCGTGTCCTACCCGCGCGGTGCCGAGCTGCTGGAGGAGGCGGTACGCCGGGGCGCCGACGTCGTCGGCGCCATCCCGCACTTCGAGGACACCCGCGAGGACGGCGTGCGCTCCCTCGAGATCGCCGTCGACATCGCCACCCGTTACGACCGCGCGGTCGACGCGCACTGCGACGAGATCGACGACGAGCAGTCCCGCTTCGTGGAGGTGCTCGCGACGCTGGCCCTGCGCACCGGGCTGCGGGAGAGGGTGACCGCCAGCCACACGACCGCCATGGGCAGCTACGGCGCCGCATACGCGTACAAGCTCGAGCGGCTGCTGGTCCGCTCCGGGATCAACCTGGTGAGCAACCCGATGGTCAACCTCGCCCTGCAAGGGAGGTTCGACGACTACCCGAAGCGCCGCGGGCTGACCCGCGTCAAGGAGATGCTCGCCGCCGGTGTCAACGTCGCCTTCGGCACCGACGACGTGATGGACCCCTGGTTCCCGCTCGGCACGGGCAGCCCGATGCTGCTGGCGCACACCGGGGTCGTGGCGGCCCAGATGACCGGTCAGGACGAGATCGCCGAGACGCTGGAGATGGTGTCGAGCCGCGGCGCCCGGGTCCTCGGCCTCGGCGCGGGCTACGGCCTGGAGCAGGGCCGCCCGGCGAACCTCGTGGTGCTGCCCGCCTCGTCGCGGATCGACGCGGTGCGGCGCCAGGTCTCCCCGCGCTGGGTCGTGGCGGGCGGCGAGGTCGTCGCCGAGCGGGCCATGAGTCCTGCGCTGCTGCGCTGGCAGGGCGCCACCGGCGAGGTCGACTTCGTCCGCGACGCCGACTCCGACTCCGCGACCTGGCGCGACGCGGCGCTGCACCGGCCGGCCGGGACATGACCGGGCCGCAGGACGTCACCCGGCCGGCCGACCCGGTGCCGTGGCCCGACGGTCACCGGGCCGCGGCGACGCTCGGTTTCGACATGGACGCCGAGGCCGTGGTGCTGACGATCGACCCGGCCAGCGCGTCCCGGCTGTCGGTGATGTCGCACCAGGCCTACGGCCCGCTGTCGGGGATGCCCCGGATCCTTGCCCTGCTGGAGCGGCGGGACCTGCGGGCGACGTTCTTCTGCCCGGGGTTCACGGCCGAGCGCTACCCCGACCTGCTGCGCCGGGTCCGCGACGCCGGGCACGAGATCGCCCATCACGGCTACCTGCACGAGGCGGTGACCGGCATGACCCCCGCCCAGGAGGGGGACATGCTCGACCGCGGGCTGGACGCGCTGGAACGGGTGACCGGCACCAGGCCGGTGGGCTACCGCGCCCCCATGTGGGAGACCACCTACGCGACCGCCGGCCTGCTGCTGGACCGCGGCTTCCGCTACGACTCCAGCCTGATGGACGGCGAGACGCCCTACGAGCTTGCCGAGGGACCCGGCCCCGACGCGCGGTCGATCGTGGAGGTCCCGGTGCACTGGGCGCTGGACGACTGGGAGCAGTACGCCTACCTCCCGGACCATTTCGGCTCCGGGCTCATCGAGGACCCGGAGAAGGCGCTGTCGATGTGGCGCGCCGACCTTGCGGCGATGTACGACGAGGGCTGCTGCTTCGCGCTGACCAACCACCCTTTCCTCTCCGGCCGCCCGGCCCGGGCGCGGGCCCTGGAGCGACTTGTCGAGGACATGCAGTCGCGAGACGGTCTCTGGATCGCGACCGCGGGAGAGATCGCGGCGCACGTGCGGACGTTGGCGCTTCGTCCACGGGTGTTCCCGCAGCCAGTGCTCGGCGACTGAGGAGGTTCCAGTGGACCCCGCCGACATCGTCGGCCCGGCCGACGGCACCCGGGTGCCGCGCTTCGCCGGCGCACCGACGTTCGCCCGGCTGCCGCGGGTGGACGAGGTCGGCGACTTCGACGTCGCGGTCCTCGGCGCACCGTTCGACGGTGGCGTGTCCTACCGGCCCGGCGCGCGGTTCGGGCCGTCCGCCGTCCGGCAGGCCTCCCGGCACCTCCGCCCCGCCTACCACCCGGACGTCGACGTGTCGCCGTTCCGCGTCCTGCAGGCCGTGGACGCCGGCGACGTGCCGTGCAACCCGTTCGACATCGACGAGGCGCTCGGTCAGATCGCGGACCACGCCGGCGACCTGGTGAGCGACCGGCGGCGCCTCGTCACGGTCGGTGGCGACCACACCGTCGCGCTCGGCGCCCTCCGCGCGGTCGTGGCCGCCCACGGCCCGGTCGCCGTGGTCCACTTCGACGCGCACCTCGACACGTGGGACACCTACTTCGGGGCCGAACGCACCCACGGCACCGTCTTCCGACGCGCCGCGGAGGAGGGCCTGCTGCTGTCGGACGCATCGACCCACGTCGGCATCCGCGGCCCGCTGTACGACGCCGCGGACCTCGTCGACGACGCCCGGTTCGGCTTCGCCACGGTGCGGGCGGTGGACCTCGACCGGCTCGGTGTCGCCGAGGTGGTGGGCCGGGTCCGGGCGCGGGCGGGGGACGCACCGGTCTACCTGTCGGTGGACATCGACGTGCTCGACCCGGCGTTCGCCCCTGGCACCGGCACCCCGGAGATGGGCGGGCTCACGTCACGCGAGCTGCTCGCGATGCTCCGGGGGCTGCCCGGTGAGCAGCTGGTGGCCGCCGACGTCGTCGAGGTCAGCCCGCCCTACGACCACGCCGAGGTCACCGCGCTTGCCGCGGCCACTGTCGTCTACGACGTGCTGGCGGTGATGGCTGCGTCGACGGTGGCCGGGTCCGGCTGACCGAACGGCGGGTCCATTGCCGCGCACGAGGGCGTCGGCCTGGCGGTCGGGCGGCGGAGCGGCGACGATGGCGCCATGAGCGACCCGGGGCTGCACCACCAGATCACCGAGCTCGTCGAGCGGGAGCACCGGCTGCGCGCCAGCCTGGCTTCCGGCGGCGGGGACGAGGAACGCGTCGCGCTGCGCCAGGTCGAGGAGTCCCTCGACCAGTGCTGGGACCTGCTGCGCCAGCGGGAGGCCAAGCGCGACGCGGGCGATGACCCGCAGGCCGCGAAGGTCCGGCCCGTGTCGGAGGTCGAGGGCTACCTGCAGTAGCTCCGCTCCGGGCGCTCCTTCAGGGGGCGACGGCTCGGGCCGAGCGGCCCGGCACGACGCGCCGGGAACGACACGCGGGCGGCCGGAACACCGGTGGACGGTGCCGCGTTGGCCGGGCATGACCGTCGCCCGCGCCACGCGTACCCGCAGGACCCACCACCTCGACGAGGCCCGCAACCGGCTGACGGCCGAGCGGGTCGCCGCCGCGGCGCGGCTCGCCGCCCTGGCCCGCGACGTCGCCGACATCATGGAGTCCGCCAAGGGCGGTGCGACAGACGACGAGCACGACGCCGAAGGGGCGACGATCGCCTTCGAGCGGGCCCAGGCGATGGCGCTCCTGGAGGAGACCCGCCTGCAGGTCGCCACCCTGGACAGCGTGCTGGCCCGGGTGGACGACGGCACCTACGGCAGCTGCGAGTCCTGCGGCGAGCCGATCGCCGCGGAGCGGCTGGTGGCCCGACCGTCGGCGACCCGGTGCATCACCTGCGCCTCGCGCCGGCACTGACCCTGCCCGACCGGCGTCCCCCGGCGCGGCCGGAGCCGATCGGGTGAACACCGCCGCGTGGTGACGCGCGGTCACGGCCTGCCTGCTAGGCGTACGCACGCCCGCGTGGTGGAGTGGTGGCATGAGCACGGCCTGGCAGGCGGCCGGGGCCCTGCTGTCGCTGGGCGCGACGGCCGCCGTGGGCGTCGGCATCGGCCTTCGACGCCCGCCGCAGGCCGGCGCCTGGCTGCTGGTGGGCGCGTGCCTGGCGGCGTTCGCCGCCGGCGACCTGATCGCGCTGGTAGCGGACCCGTCCGGGGGACCGGGCCGGCTCGACCTCGTCCGGCTGGCCGGCTATCCGGCCCTGGTCGTCGGGCTGCACGTCATGCACCGACGGGGCGACCGGGCCGCGGACCGTGCCGGCCTCGTCGACGCGGCGATCGTCGCCGTCACTGCCGGCCTCGCCGGCTGGGTCGTGGTTGTCGGTCCGCTCATGGGGCCGGCGACCGGCGCCGACCGGGCCGTCCTGCTCGCTTACTTCGGCCTCGACGTCGCTGTGCTCGCGGTGGCCACCCGACTGGTGGTCCGGGGCCCGACCCGGGTCGTCCCGTCGCTGCTCGCCCTCGGGGTCGCCGCGCTGCTCGCGGGCGACGTGGCTCACCTGCGCACCTGGCCCGGCGGGGCCGACGGCTCCGCCGGCCTGTCCGGGAGCGTGCAGGTCGCCTGGCTGGCCGCGTCCGTCCTGCTGGCCGCCGCGGCGGTGCACCCCGGCGTACGGCAGGCTGTCGCGACGGCGACCACGCGACGGGAGACCCTGTCGCGCGTCCGCCTCGCGCTGCTCGGCGTGATGGTCCTGATCGCGCCGGCGCTGATGGGTCTGCAGGCGGCCCGCGGGGAGTACGACGACATCGCCGGCCTCGCCGTCGGCCTGGGGGTGCTCCTGGCCCTCGTCATCGTCCGGGTGGGCCTGCTCATGAGCGACGTGACCGGCACCGCAGCCCGGGAGCGCACCCTGCGCCTCGCCGCTGCGGAGTTCGTCGCGGCCGGGGACCGACCCGGCGTCCACGCCGCGGCGCTGCGCGCGCTCGAGCGGCTGGGTGCCGCCGAGGTCCTGGCAAGCAGGATCGTCGACGCCACCGCGTCCGAGGACCTCGAGCTCGTCGCCGGCGACGGTCCGGGCGTTGCCGGCGTGCGCAGCCGGTCCCTCGCGCCGAGCCTGCTGCCGTACGTTGGCTCCGGCACCGCCTTCCGCCCGGTGACGCTGGCGGAGCTCGACGAGGACGTCGTCGCGGCACTCGGGTTGCAGGGACTCGACGGGCAGGTCCGCGTCTTCCCGGTGCGGGTCCACGGCGAGCCGCTCGCGGTCGTCGTCCTCGTCGTGTCGCAGCCGTTGCAGCCGGGCGCCCTCGACGCGGTGGAGACCCTCGTGGCGCAGCTTGCCCTGGCGCTCGAGTCGGTCACGCTGGCCGACGACCGCCACGTGCGCCGGAGCGAGGCGAGGTTCCGCGCGCTGGTGCAGAACTCGTCCGACGCCATCCTGCTGCTCGGGCGCGACGCCGCCGTCTCCTACCAGAGCCCGTCGGCCGACGGGATGTTCGGCTACGACGCCGGCGAGCTCGTCGGTCACCACGTCGAGGACCTCTGCCACCCCGACGACCTGCCGCGTCTGCGGTCCGGGCTCAGCGAGGTGCTCGCCGTCCCGGGGCTGACCCGTCGGCTCGAGCTGCGGCTGCGCCGTCGCGGGGGCGGCTGGCTGGACGCGGAGGCCGCCGTGACCAACCTGCACCACGACCCGAACGTGCGCGCGAGCGTGGTCACGATCCGCGACGTCAGCGAGCGCAAGCGGTTCGAGCTGCAGCTGACCCACCAGGCGTTCCACGACGAGCTCACCGGGCTGGCCAACCGGGCGCTGTTCGTCGACCGGGTCGCCCACGCGCTCGCCCGCCGGGAGCGCGACTCGACCGGCCTTGCCGTGCTGCTGCTGGACCTCGACGACTTCAAGACCGTCAACGACGGGCTCGGCCACGCGGCCGGTGACGCGATGCTGCGGGCGGTCGCCGACCGGCTGGCGACGCTGGTCCGTCCCGGCGACACGACCGCGCGCCTCGGTGGCGACGAGTTCGCGATGGTCCTGGTCGACCTCCCCAGCGAGCAGGCGGCGGTGCACGCCGTAGAACGGATCATGACGGTGCTCGGCCAGCCGCTCGTCATCGAGGGCAAGGAGATCTTCGCCCGCTGCAGCATCGGCATCGCGTTCGCGGGAGACCTCGGCGGGTTCCTCGTCACGCCGGACCAGCTCCTGCGCAACGCCGACGCCGCGATGTACGTGGTGAAGACCGACGGCAAGGGCCGGTACGCCGTCTACCAGCCGCACATGCACGCCGCCGCGCTGCACCGGCTGGACCTGCGCGCCGACCTTCAGCGAGCGCTCGACAACGACGAGTTCGTGCTGCACTACCAGCCGATCGTGTCGATGGAGTCCGGTGCCCTGGTCGGTGTCGAGGCCCTGGTGCGCTGGGTGCACCCGAAGCGGGGCATCGTCGCGCCGGGGGCGTTCATCCCGCTCGCCGAGGAGACCGGGCTGGTGGTGCCGCTGGGGCTGTGGGTGCTGGAGAAGGCATGCCAGCAGGTGGCGACCTGGTCGACCGCCAACCCCGGACTGTCGGTGAGCGTCAACGTCTCCCAGCGGCAGCTGCGGCGGAGGGAGTTCGGCGCCGAGGTCGGGTCGGTGCTCGCCCGCACAGGCATCGAGCCGTCGAGGATCGCCCTGGAGATCACCGAGAGCGCCGTCATGGCCGAGGTCGAGTCGACGATCGAGCGGCTGCGGGACCTCAAGGAGCTCGGCGTACGGGTCGCGGTCGACGACTTCGGCACCGGCTACTCGTCGTTCTCGTGGCTGCGGCAGCTCCCGGTGGACGTGCTGAAGATCGACAAGGAGTTCATCGACGAGCTCGGCCGGCGGGAGCAGGGCGGCTTCCTGGTCGCGGCCATCATCGACCTGGCGCACAACCTCGGGCTGCGCACGGTGGCCGAGGGGATCGAGCGACCACTCCAGCTGACCCGGCTCAAGGACCTGCGCTGCGACCTCGGCCAGGGCTTCCACCTCGGTCGCCCGATGCCGGCGCCGGACGTGCTCGACCTGCTCGCCCTGGAGCGGTCGAGGGAGGCCGCCGCGGGCGTGGGCCCGGCCGGCCGCCTCACCGCCGACCCGGGCTGGCGGTCGATGGCCATCGGGTCCGAGCGTGACGGGACCGGTTGACGGTCGCAACCAGTTACTAGACTCGCGGGATGGTCGCGCACGAGGACGCCAGGCGCCGGCTCGTCGCGCAGTACGACGCGATCCCGCCCGGTGCCCCGGTACGCCTCGCCAAGCGCACCTCGAACCTGTTCCGACCTCGCGACCGCACGGCGGCGCCGGGGCTGGACGTCGCGTCGTTCGACTCGGTCCTGGCGGTGGACCCGGTCGCCCGCACCTGCGACGTGCAGGGGATGACCACCTACGAGCGCCTCGTCGACGCCACCCTCCCCCACGGCCTGATGCCGACCGTCGTCCCGCAGCTCAAGACCATCACCATCGGCGGCGCCGTGACCGGCCTCGGCATCGAGTCGTCGTCGTTCCGCGGGGGCCTGCCGCACGAGGCCGTGCGGGAGATCGAGGTCCTCACCGGCGACGGCCAGGTCGTCACGGCGCGGCCCGAGGGCGAGCACGCGGATCTGTTCCGCGCGTTCCCCAACTCCTACGGCACGCTCGGCTACGCACTCCGGCTCACCATCGAGCTGGAGCCGGTGCAGCCCTACGTCCGGCTCCGGCACGTCCGGTTCCACGACCTGGCCGAGCTCACCGCGGCGGTCGGGGCCATCATCCGGGACCGCAGCCACGACGGGGAGCCGGTCGCCTTCCTGGACGGGACGGTGTTCAGCGCCGGAGAGGCCTATCTCAGCCTCGGCTCCTGGGCCGCCGAGGCGCCCTACGTCAGCGACTACACCGGCATGCAGATCTACTACCGGTCCATCCAGCGGCGCACCGTCGACTACCTCACGGTGCGGGACTACCTCTGGCGCTGGGACACCGACTGGTTCTGGTGCTCGCGGGCGTTCGGCGCCCAGAACCCCCGGTACCGGCGGCTCTGGCCGAAGCGTTGGCTGCGCAGCGACGTCTACTGGAAGCTCATCCGGCTGGAGAACCGCCACCACCTCGCGGCCCGCTGGGAGGCCCGCAAGGGCATGCCGCCGCGGGAGCGCGTGGTGCAGGACGTCGAGATCCCGCTGGAGCGCACCGCCGAGTTCCTCGTCTGGTTCCTCGCCGAGGTGCCGATCGAGCCGGTCTGGCTTTGCCCCCTGCAGCTGCGCGACGACGGCCCGTCCGCGCTCTACGCCGACCCTGGCTCCTCGCCCTGGCCGCTGTACCCGTTGCGGCGCGGTGTCCCCTACGTCAACGTGGGGTTCTGGTCGACAGTCGCCATCGAGGGCGGCCGCGCCGACGGCGACGTCAACCGTGCGGTCGAGGCGAAAGTCACCGAGCTGGGCGGGCACAAGGGGCTCTACTCAGACGCCTACTACGGCGAGGACGAGTTCTGGGCCCTGTACGGCGGTGAGGACTACCACGCGGCGAAGAAACGTTTCGACCCCCAGGCACGACTGCTCGACCTGTACGCGAAGGCGGTGCAACGACGATGAGCACGTTCAAGCTGGACGGCTCCCGGTCCCGCAACGGCACCGTGACGCTCGGCGACATGTTCGACGGACTGTTCGGCGCCGACGCGCCGGTGCGCTTCTCGGCGTACGACGGCAGCAGCGCCGGCAGCAAGGACGCCGCCCTCGGGATCCGCATCACCAGCCCACGCGGGGTGTCCTACCTCGCGACCGCACCTGGCTCGCTCGGCATGGCCCGCGCCTACATCAAGGGCGACCTCGAGATGGAGGGCGCGCACCCGGGCAACCCCTACGAGATGCTCAAGCTGATCGACGACAGGCTCCGCATCAACCGGCCGCCGATGCCGCAGGCGGTGGAGTGGGCCCGTCGGCTCGGTGCGCGCGCCTTCGTGCCGCCGCGGCTGCCGGAGCAGGAGGTCGTGCCCACCTGGCGTCGCGGCCTTCGGCACTCCCGTGAGCGCGACGCGAGCTCGATCAGCTACCACTACGACGTGTCGAACACGTTCTACGAGCACGTGCTCGGCCCGTCGATGACCTACACCTGCGCCTGCTACCCGACACCCGATGCGACCCTCGAGGAGGCGCAGGCACACAAGTACGACCTGGTCGCCCGGAAGCTCGGGCTGACGGCAGGCATGCGGCTGCTCGACGTGGGCTGCGGCTGGGGCGGCATGGTCCGCCACGCGGCCAGGAACTACGGGGTGCAGGTCATCGGCGTCACGCTCTCGCGGGAGCAGGCAGCCTGGGCCCAGGCCCGCATCAGCGGCGAGGGTCTCGACGGGCTCGCGGAGGTCCGGCACGCCGACTACCGCGACGTCCGCGAGCGTGACTTCGATGCGATCAGCTCGATCGGTCTGATCGAGCACATCGGCGTGAAGAACTACCCGAGCTACTTCGCGTTCCTCCGGTCCCGGCTGCGCCCGGGGGGCAGGCTGCTCAACCACGGCATCACCCGGTCGGACAACAAGCACCCGGGGCTGCCGCGTCGGGGCTTCATCGGCCGGTACGTGTTCCCGGACGGCGAGCTCACCGGCTCCGGCGACATCGTGCGCGCGATGGAGGACTCCGGCTTCGAGGTGCAGCACCAGGAGAACCTTCGGGTGCACTACGCCCGGACGCTGCACGCCTGGTGCGACAACCTCGTCGCCAACTGGGACGCGTGCGTGGCCGACGCCAGCCTGCCGATCGCCAAGGTCTGGGGCCTCTACATGGCCGGGTCCCGGCTGGCGTTCGAGCGCAACAGCATCCAGCTGCACCAGGTCCTCGCCACGCGCACTGCCGACAACGGGACGTCGGGGTACCCGTTGCGCCACGACTTCGGCGTCTGAGGCTTGCCGCAGCTGACGGCCGCGGGCTGGTCCCTGCTGGTCGTGGCGGCGGTCGCCGTCGGCTTCGCCAAGACGGGCATCAGCGGGGTGGGGTCGGTGGCCTCGGCGCTGTTCGCGTTCGTCCTGCCTGCCCGCGAGTCCACCGGGGCGTTGCTGCCGCTGCTCATCGCGGGTGACCTCGTCGCGATCGCGCTCTACACCCGGCACACCTCGTGGTCGCTGATCCGCCGGCTGTTCCCGTGGGTCGCCGTCGGCATCGGCGCCGGCGTCGTGTTCGTCGCGAACGTCGGGAACTCGGCGATGCGGACCGCGATCGGGCTGCTGCTGCTCGGCCTGGTGGGCGTCCAGCTCGTCACCCAGAGCTCCCGGCTGCGCCGCTCCCTCGGTGACCCCGGCGACGGGCCGGCGCGGACCAGCCACCGGGTCGCCGCTGCGGTCGTCGGTGTGGTCACCGGGTTCGTCACGATGGTGGCGAACGCGTCCGGCCCGGTGATGACGGTCTACCTGCTGCTGTCCGGCTTCAGCATGCTGCGCTTCCTCGGCACCGGCGCATGGTTCTTCCTCCTCGTCAACCTGTTCAAGCTGCCGTTCAGCATCGGGCTCGGGCTGGTCGCCACCGACGCCCTGCTCGCCGACGCCGTCCTGCTGCCGGCGATGCTGGTGGGCGCCGCGCTCGGGGCACTCCTGATCCGCCGGATCGGCCAGCGCACCTTCGAACGGATCGCGCTCGTCCTCGTCGTGGTCAGTGCCGTCCCGCTGCTGCTCTGAGCCGCCTCCCGGCGGCCTCCCGGCCGGTGTCGGTGCCGTTCCCGGCAGCAGATGTCCCCGCCCTGCGGCAGAGTGGCTCCGTGAGCGCACGACCGGACGCCTACGAGAAGGCACTCGACCGCGCGGTCGCGCACGCCCGCGACTGGCTGGCGACGGTGCCGGAGCGGGCGGTGCCCCCGCGGTCAGACGCCGACGCGGTGGTCGCGGCCCTCGGGGGACCGCTGCCGGAGGAGCCCACCGACCCGGCCGAGGTCGTCGACCTGCTGGCCCGGCACGTCGAGCCCGGCTTGATGGCGATGCCGTCCGGGCGGTTCTTCGGCTGGGTCATCGGCGGGACCCTGCCGGCGGCGCTGGGCGCCGACTGGCTGGTCAGCGCGTGGGACCAGAACACCGGGATGCGGTTCGCCACCCCGGGCACGACCGGCACGGAGGAGGTGGCGGCGACCTGGCTGCTCGACCTGCTCGGGCTGCCGGCCGGCGCCGACGTCGGGTTCGTCACCGGAGGCACCATGGCCAACTGGGCCGGGCTCGTCGCCGGTCGCCAGCACGTGCTGACCCAGGCCGGCTGGGACCTCGACGAGGACGGGCTCACCGGTGCCCCGAAGGTGCACGTCCTCGTCGGTGCGGACCGGCACGTCACCGTCGACCTCGCCCTGCGCTACCTCGGCCTGGGGCGGCCGTCGCCGGTGGCGGCGGACGACCAGGGCCGGATCCGTCCCGAGGCCCTGCGCGCCGCGCTGGAGACCGTCGACGGGCCGACAATCGTGGCGCTTCAGGCCGGCAACCTGCACTCCGGCTCCTTCGACCCGTTCGCCGAGTGCATCGACCTGGCCCACGAGCACGGCGCCTGGGTGCACGTCGACGGAGCCTTCGGGCTGTGGGCAGCGGCCTCCCCGTCGCTGCGGCACCTGGTGACGGGGGTCGAGCGCGCAGACTCGTGGGGCACCGACGCGCACAAGACGCTGAACACGCCGTACGACTGCGGCATCGTCGTCGTCCGCGACCCGGCCCCGCTGCGGAACGCGCTCACCACGCGTACGAGCTACCTCATCAACCCGTCCGACCTCGGCGACCCTCTGGACAAGACCCCCGAGCTGTCGCGCCGGGCTCGCGGGGTGCCCGTCTGGGCGGCGCTGCGGTCGCTGGGCCGGTCCGGCGTGGTGAGCCTCGTCGACGGGCTCGTCGCCAACGCGCGGGCCATCGCATCCGGCATCGCCGAGATCCCGGGTGCCGAGGTCCTCAACGACGTCGTCTTCACCCAGGTGTCGGTCTCCTTCGGCTCCGACCAGCGGACCGCCGAGGTCACCGAGCGGCTGCTCGGCTCCGGTGTCGCCTGGATGTCGGGCTCGCGGTGGCAGGACCGCGCGGTGCTGCGGGTCTCGGTGTCGAACTGGTCCACCGACGCCGACGACGTCGAGGCCAGCGTGGCCGCCGTCCGCGCCGCCGCCGCGGTCTGACCGGGCGTGTCCCTGTTCAGGCAGAGCAGGCCTCGCGACGTCGCCCGAGGTAGGGGCCGCCGGAGCGGTGTCCTGGAATGCGATGCCGCCGCCTGCTCGACCTACGGTGGGGTCATGTATCTGGAGAACCTCGTCGTCGACGCCGTCGAGCCGCGGCGGCTGGGCCGGTTCTGGGAAGCGGTGCTCGGCGGTGAGCGGCTGACCGACGAGCCTGAGGGCTTCGAGACGAGGCTCACCGTCGAGGGCGGACCGGTTCTCGACCTGTGCTTCCAGCGCGTCCCCGAGCCGCCGGTCGAGCCACCACGACTCCACCTGGACCTCGTGGGCGGGGCCCGTCAGGCCCAGGAGGTCGAGCGGCTGCTCGGGCTGGGCGCACGCCACCTCGACATCGGTCAGCGCGACGTGCCCTGGGTTGTCCTCGCCGACCCGGAGGGCAATCCCTGCTGCGTCATGGAGGATCGAGCTGCGTACGCCGACACCGGACCCCTCGCGGCGCTCCCGCTCGACTCTGCCGACCCGGACAGGGATGCGGAGTTCTGGTCCTGGCTGACCGGATGGACCGACGCGGCCGGCGTCGCACCCCGGTCGCTGCGGCACCCGTCGCTGCGCGGTCCCCTCCTCGAGCTGTGCCCCGAGCCAGCCCCCAAGGGGACGACCAAGAACCGGCTGCACCTCGACATCCGGCTCGAGACCGGGGACGGTCCCGACGACGTCGGGGCAGGCATCGCCGAGCGCGGCGGGCGCCGCGAGCTCCACCCGGAGTGGGGCGAGCTTCCGTGGCGGCACTACGCAGACCCGTCCGGCAACGAGTTCTGCGTGCTTCCGGCTCGGGCGTGAGGACCAGTCACACCGGACGCCAGCCGTGGCGGTCGCGCAGACCGAGGGACCGCCTGGCGCCACGACGCGCGGACGTGCTCAGCCGGCCGGTTGCCGGGCAGGGCTCACGGCCGGTAGGGGCGGGCCTTCATGGAGCGGGAGCGGATCTTCAGCGGCGCGGTGTCCACGGCCTCGAACGCCGAGGCGGGGATCGACTTGAGCTGGTCGAGCAGGCCGCTGCGCCAGCGCCGATCCGCGGTGCCCTGGACATACCAGGGTGACCCGTTGTCGGCGAGGACCAGGCCGTAGCGCTGCATGGCCCGGAGGACGGCGCGGGTGTCGGCGCGGTAGCCGGCGAGCGGGAACGTCGCCGTGAGCCGGAACCGCGCCCCCATCGGCGGGTACGCCGGGTCGCTGACGCTGCCCGCGTCGTGCCGGGCCGGCCACACGTGGCTCCGGTCGGTGACGTCCGTGGTGAACCGGATGGCGTGGTCCACGTTGCCCCTGTCGACCTCGCGGAAGCGCAGCAGCCCCGGCAGGATCGGCAGCCCCGCCGCGTCGGCCGAGGTCCAGCCCTGCGGACGCAACCTGTTGCTCCGGAGCGACCAGGTGGCCCCGGAGCCCGCCGTCCACCCGGTGCCGCGCTGGTAGGTCGAGTAGGTCTCGTAGAGTCGGCAGCGCTTCTTGTCCACGACCACCGCGTGACGGTCGCCGCCGGCGGAGCGGCCGCCTTCGATCTTCGTGTCGGGGCCCAGGGGGTAGCGCAGCCTGTCGCTCTCGTCCGCGTAGTCGAAGTCGACAGCGACCTTGGCGTGCCGACCGCCCACCACGGTCACCGGGATGCCGTAGGGCACCGGCTGCTCGCCGTACGACGGGCCGAAGTCGGGGTGCAGGTCGCGGTCCGCGGACATGTGGGCGAGCCACTGCTCGCTGCGCCGGTGGACCGGGAGGCGGCTGACGTCCGCGTGCCAGAAGCTGGACCCGGGGAACACGGGGCAGGCGGTGCCGGGGAGGTGCCGGGTGCCTCCTGAGGCTGCCCCCGAGGCGGTCGCGAGCAGGGCTGCGACCAGGGTCGCCAGGAGCCCGACGCGGCCGGCGGCGGTGAGGCGCATGGGGTCATCATCGGCATCCGCGCAGGTCACCCGCACCCCCTCCTGGGTGACACGCCGGGGAATGGGACGGAACGGACAACGACGCTAGCCTGAGCGCCCATGGGCCGGCAGCACAGAGACGTCCGCGGCGCCACCGACGGACCCCTGCGGCGGACGACGGATCCGATGCTCGACGACGACGAGATGGGCCTGCTCGACGAGAGCCTGCGGCTGCTCAGCGACAGGTCCGACCGGATGGTCGGCTACTTCTACGCCGCGCTGTTCGTGGAGGCGCCGGCCCTGCGGGCGCTGTTCCCCGCTGCCATGGACACCCAGCGGGACCGGCTCTTCCGCGCGCTCACCGGGGCGGTCCGCAGCCTCGACGACCCCGACCGCGCCGTCCCGATGCTGCAGCAGCTGGGCCGCGACCACCGCAAGTACGGCGTGCGTGGCGAGCACTACGACGTCGTGGGGAGGGCCCTCGTCGCCGCCCTGCGCAAGCACGCCGAGGACGTGTGGGTGCCCGAGCTCGAGGCGGCCTGGGTCAAGGCGTACGCCGCGATGGCCGAGATCATGCAGGCAGGGGCCGCCGAGGCCGCCGGCCACCAGCCGGCGTGGTGGAAGGGCGAGGTGATCGCGCACGAGCGGCGCTCGGACGACCTCGCCGTCCTGCTGGTGCGCACCGACCGCCCGTACGACTACGCGCCGGGGCAGTACGCCAGCATCGAGACCCCCTACCGGCCGCGGTCCTGGCGGACCTACTCGATGGCGACGGCACCGTCGGCCGACGGCCTGCTGGAGTTCCACGTGCGCGCGCTGTCCCAGGGTTGGGTCAGCGGACCGCTGGTGTGGCGCGCACAGGTCGGCGATCAGCTCCGCATCGGCGCCCCGATGGGCGACATGTGCATCGACCAGCAGTCCCGGCGCGACGTCCTGATGGTCGCCGGCGGCACCGGCCTGGCGCCGATCAAGGCGATGGTCGACGGCATGGCCAAGTGGAACACCGCGCGAAGCGTGACCCTGTTCTTCGGTGCGCGCCGGGCAGGTGACCTCTACGACATGGGCCCGCTGCACCGGATGGCGGCGATGAACCCGTGGCTGACCGTGGTGCCGGTCGTGTCCGAGGACCCGTCCTTCACCGGCGAGCAGGGCCTGCTCCCGGACGCGGTCGCGCGCCGCGGCTCGTGGCCGGATCACGACGTGTTCGTGTCGGGGTCACCGGCCATGACCCGGGCGACGGTGTCGCGGCTCACCTCGCTCGGCGTGCCTCTCGACCGGCTTCGGTTCGACCTGGGCGACGGTGACGAGCCGGGCCAGGCCCAGGTGATCGACCTGCGCCGCAACCGCGCCTCCCGCAGGCAGGTCGAGCGCCGCTGACGCGACGCCGGGCCACGCCTACCAGCGGGCGCCGGAACGGAGCAGGTCGTCGAGCTCGGAGGCCCGCATCGGCTTGCCCATCAGGTAGCCCTGCGCGCGGTCGCAGCCCATCCGGCGAAGCGCGTCGAGCTGTGCCTGGGTCTCGACACCCTCGCCGATGACCACCAGCTCATGCGCATGTGCCAGGTCGATGACTGCCTTGACGACAGCGTCCTGGCGCGCACCGGTGCCGAGCCGGCTGACGAAGGAGCGGTCGATCTTCAGGAACTGCAGCGGGAACTCCTGCAGGTAGGCGAGGGCGGAGTAGCCGGTGCCGAAGTCGTCCAGCCCGATGGCCAGACCGAGCTCCTGGATGCGGGCCAGCGACTCGCGCACGGCCGGGCTCGCGGTGAGCAGGCTCCGTTCGGTCAGCTCGACCCGGATCATCGAGCCGGGGACGCCGTACCAGGACAGCGCCCGGCGCATCCGGTCGACGAACTTCGGGTCCTCCAGCGAGCGCGCAGACACGTTGGTGGTGAGCCGGCGTAGCAGCACGCCCGAGTCGAGGAGGCGGGCGCCTTCGGCGGCCACGCGCTCGAACATCCGGGCGTCGACCTCGACGATCAGCCCCGTCTCCTCGGCGACGTCGATGAACTCCGCCGGGAGCACCAGCCGGTCGCCGTCCTGGATCCGGACCAGGGCCTCGGCGGCCTGGATGGTGCCGTCGACGAGGTCGACGATGGGCTGGAAGACCGGCACGAGCAGACTGTCGGCGAGCGCCCGCCGCAGCATCCGCTCGGCCGCCAGCCGCTGGTCCGCCCGCGCCCGCAGCTGGTCGTCGAACAGCGCGTACTGGTCCCGCCCCGAGTCCTTCGCCCGGTACAGCGCAAGGTCCGCCTCGCGGTAGAGGTCGCCGGGGGTGCGGGTCGCGTCACCGGCGACGGCCACGCCGATGCTCACTGTCGCGACCAGCGCCTCGGCGGACGGCCCGAGGTCGAAGGGCCGGCGCACGGCGTTGAGCACGCGGCTCGCGACCACGTGCACGGCGTCCACGGAGGGCAGCCCCTCCACCAGGACCACGAACTCGTCACCTCCGAGTCGGGCGACAGTGGTGTCTGCCCGGCTGACCGCCTCGATCCGGCTCGCCATCTGCACGAGCAGGGCGTCACCGACCTGGTGGCCCAGGGAGTCGTTGACAGTCTTGAACCTGTCGATGTCCAGCAGCAGCATCGCCATCGCGCCTCCGGTGCGGGGCAGCCTGGCCAGTCCGTGGTCCAGGCGGTCGTTGAGCAGCGTGCGGTTCGCCAGGCCGGTGAGGGTGTCCGTCAGCGCCAGTCGTTCGAGCTCGGCCTGCTCGCGCAGCCTGTCGTTGATGTCGACGGCATGGGTCACCAGGTACCGGAGGGAGCCGTCGGCGCCGTGCACCACCGAGCTGGTGAGCCAGGCGTGCACGACGGACCCGTCCGCGTGCAGGTAGCGCTTCTCGAACGCCGTCGACGTCTCCTCACCGCTCGCCAGCTTGCCGAACCGCTCGACGTCGCGGGCCCTGTCGTCGGGGTGGGTCAGCTCCTCGATCGGCATGCCGCGGATGCTCTCGTGGGTGCGGCCGAGCATCTGCTGGAACGCCGGGTTGGTCGCCAGGTAGGTGCCGAGGTCCTCGGGCGCCAGGCTGATCATCGACATGCCGATCGGCGCGTTCTCGAACGCGACCCGGAAGTGCTCCTCGCTCGCCGCCAGCCGCGCGGAGTACTCCTCCTGCGCGGTGATGTCCATGCCGGTGCCCCACAAGTGGGTGACGACACCGTCCTTGTTCCGCCGGACGTCGGTCCAGGCCCGCACGTGCCGCACCGCGCCGTCCGGGTGCACCACCCGGTAGACGGCCTCCTCGGCCTGCCCGGTCGCGACGGTGCGTTCGCCGAGAGCCCGCATCCGGTCGCGGTCGTCGGGGTGCACGCTGGCCAGGAAGTCCTCGAGCCGGGGCTGGCCGCCGGCAAGGTCCCGGCCCATCAGCTCGACCATCCGGTCGGACCAGGTGAGCAGGCCGGACGCCACCTCCCACTCCCAGGTGGCGGTCTGGGTCAGCTCGATCGAGGCCGCCAGTCGGGCCGCGCTCACCGCCACCGACTCGAGCGCCTCCTCGCGCTCGGTGACGTCGATGGTGGCTCCGAGGACGCGGACCATCCGACCGTCCTCGTCCAGCTCTGTCTCGGTCCACGACTGCAGGTGCCGGACGGTGCCGTCCGGGTGGACGACCCGGAACAGCTCGCGGTTGCCGGTCCCGAACCCGCGGGCCCGCAGCTCGATCGCCGCGGCCCGGTCGTCCGGGTGGATGATCGACAGGAAGCGGGTGAACGGCGGCGGGTCGTGGGAGGGCTCAAGCCCGACCAGGCGGAACATCGCGTCGGACCAGACGTGCTGCTCGGTGACGAGGTCGAGCTCCCACCAGGCCAGCCCGGTGAGAGCCTGCGCGGCCCGCAGGCGTGCCTCGCCGGCCTGCCGGACCTCCTCCTGCGCCCGGCGTGCGGTGATGTCGCGGAAGGAGCTCACGACGCCGGTCATGACGCCCTCGGCGTCCCGGACCGGCAAGGAGTTGACCGCCAGCCAGCGCAGCCCGCCGTCCGGGGTGTGGATGCCCATGACGTCGTCGCGTCGCGGCTCACCGGTGGCGAGCACCAACATCGGCGGGTGCATGGGACCCGGGCGCTCGCTGCCGTCGCCCCACACCGCCCGCCACCGCGGGTCGAGGCTGGTGCGCCCGAGCATCTCGTCGCCGCTGAGCCCGAGTGTGGCCTCTGCCGCGGCGTTGCAGAACAGGATCGTGCCGTTGAGGCCCTGCAGCACGAGACCGTCGGCCATCGCCTCGACGACAGCCGAGCTGCGCGCCTCCAGAGCCCGCCGGGCGGCGTCGGCGAAGGCGGCGTGCAGCCGGCTGGCTGCGACACCGGCGAGCATGCCGAGCAGGTCGAGGTCGTCCTCGTCGAAGGCGTCGGGCCGGGACGACAGGGCGCCGATCACGCCGATGGCGACGCCCGTGTGCACGAGCGGGACGATGATCGACGAGCGCGCTCCGATGCCGGCGTTGGCCCGTGCGTCGGTGCGCGGGTCGGTCTGCGCGTCGCGGCACAGCTGCCCCTCGAGCGTGTCCAGGGCCAGCCCGACCAGGGTGCCGTGCCGCGGGAGGCGGTGCCCGGGTGCCGGTCCGGTGGTGCCGGCGGACGCGCGGGCGACGACGACGTCGCCCACCGGCTGGGAGGCCACGGCGCCCTCGGCGGCGAAGACCGTGAGCAGCGAGTCGGCGACGACCTGGAACACGATCGCCGGCTCCGCCTCGGCCGCGGCGATGTCCCGCTGGGCCTCGACCACCCGGCGCAGGCGGCTGAGCGCGAGGTCGGCAGCACGGGCCGGGGCGGCCGCCCCGGCCGGCCCCGACCGCGGTGCTCGGCTGGTCCGCACGGTCACGTCTCCCCATCGGCAGATGACCCGGGCGGGTTGAGCCGTTCGGGTGACGGTGCCGCCCGTCGCGAGCCGCTTGCCCGGGGCCAGCCGAGCGGTGAGGATCGAGGGCAGCCGATCCCGGAGGCTCCTTGATGCGCAGCACCATGCAGGACACGCCGCTCTCCCTCGCCACGCTGGCCCGGTACGGCACCACGGTGCACGGCTCGTCCGAGGTGGTGACCTGGACCGGTGAGGGTGCCCGCTCGGCGACGTACGCCGAGGTGGGCCGGCGCGCGGCCCGGCTGGCCCACGGCCTGCTCGCGCTCGGGGTCACCGGTGACGACCGGGTGGCCACCTTCATGTGGAACAACCAGGAGCACCTGGAGGCCTACCTCGCCGTGCCGGCGATGGGCGCGGTCCTGCACCCCCTGAACATCCGGCTCTTCCCGGACCAGGTGGCCTACATCGCCGCCCACGCCGAGGACAAGGTCGTCATCGTCGACGGGTCGCTCCTGCCGCTGCTCGCCAAGGTGCTCGGGCAGCTGACGGCCGTCGAGCACGTGGTCGTCAACGGGCCGGGCGACCTCTCGGTGGTCGAGGGCACGCACGCGACCGTGCACGCCTACGAGGAGCTGCTCGCCGACCGCCCCGAGGAGTTCGACTGGGTGGTGCTCGAGGACGAGACCGCTGCCGCGGCCATGTGCTACACGAGCGGCACCACCGGCAACCCGAAGGGCGTGGTCTACAGCCACCGGTCCGTCTACCTGCACTCGATGCAGATCTGCATGCCCGACGGCTTCGGCCTGAGCCAGGGCGACCGGCTGCTGCTCATCGTGCCGATGTTCCACGTGCTCGCCTGGGGCACGCCGTACGCCGCGATGATGTGCGGCGCCACCCTGGTCATGCCGGACCGGTTCCTCGCGCCGGAGCCGCTGGCGGAGCTCATCGAGTCGACCCGGCCGACGATCGCGGGCGGCGTGCCGACGATCTGGGCCGGCCTGCTGGCGCACCTCGACGAGCACCCGCGCGACGTGTCCTCGCTGCGGGACGCGATCGTCGGCGGCTCGGCCTGCCCGCGCTCGCTGATGGAGGGGCTGGAGCAGCGGCACGGCATCCGCCTCACCCACGCGTGGGGGATGACGGAGACGTCGCCGCTCGGCTCGCTGTCGCGGGCACCCGCCGGCACGGAGGGCGAGCAGCGGATGCGGTACCGGCTCAGCCAGGGGCGGCTTGCAGCTGCGGTCGAGGCCCGGCTGGTGGGCCCGGACGGGTCGTTGCTGGCGCGCGACGGCGTCGCCGTCGGCGAGCTCGAGGTGCGCGGCCCGTGGATCACCGGCTCGTACTTCCGTGACGACGACGGGGACCGGTTCGACGACGGGTGGCTGCGCACCGGGGACGTCGGCAGCATCACCGCGGACGGTTTCCTCACCCTGACCGACCGGGCCAAGGACGTCATCAAGTCCGGTGGGGAGTGGATCTCCTCGGTCGAGCTGGAGAACGCGCTGATGGCGCATCCCGCCGTGGCGGAGGCGTCGGTGGTCGGCGTACCGGACGAGCGGTGGGGCGAGCGGCCGCTCGCCACCGTCGTGGTCAAGGACGGCGAGTCGGTCACCGCCGCGGACCTGCAGGCCCACCTGGCCGGCCGGGTGGCCCGGTGGCAGGTGCCCGAGCGGTGGTCGTTCGTCGACGAGGTGCCCAAGACCTCGGTCGGCAAGTTCGACAAGAAGGTGCTCCGCCGCCGCTACGCCGACGGCGCCCTCCACGTCGAGACCCTCCCCTGACCCGCCGCCCCCCGCCCGCCCCCCGCCCCCCGCCCCCCGCCCCCCGCCCGGCCGCCCGGCCGCCCGGCCGAGTTGATCACGCTTGCGTGATCAACTGGGGTTGACCGCGGCTTGCAGGCCACGGTCAGTCCGGGTTTGCCGCGGTAGGGCGAGGGCGCAGCGGGACTTTGCCCGGTTCGGGCGCGGCCAGGTAACCTTTCACCCGCAGTCGGCCCCGGCTGACTGCGGGGAGGCGTCGCCTAGTCCGGTCTATGGCGCCGCACTGCTAATGCGGTTTGGGGCTTCAACCCCATCGGGAGTTCAAATCTCCCCGCCTCCGCCCACAGGTCCTTCGGGTCAGGTCAGCGTGGCGTTGGCGACCGGCGCCGCGAACGATCGGCACCAGATCAGCACCGTCTGGCGCCCGGAGACGTCGGCGTCCGCCGGCACCTCGTAGTTCTGGTTGCCCTTGTTGCCCTTCAGCCGCCCGAGGAACGTCCCGCCGTCGGGGTCGCGGCTGTCCTTGCCGCGCACGAGGTAGACCACGTAGTCCGGCCCAGGTTGCACGTCGAGGTCGTCGAAGCGCACCAGGTTGGCCCCCTCGGACGTGGCGAGCAGGCGGACCCTTCCGGTCGCCCGGTAGTCCAGCTTGCGCAGCCGACCTTCACCCAGCACCGTCGCGGTCGGCCGCTCCGGTGTCGTCGACGCGCTCGGTGCAGCTGGCGAGGGCGTACCGGTGCTCTGCGTCCGCGTCGGCGCACTCGCCGACGGCGTCCCGGCGTTCGCCGACGGCGGGACCACGGCGACCTCGAGCGCCTCGTCGACCCGCCGGTCGATCGCGGTGGGCAGCACGGTCACGGCCAGCACGCCGAGCACGAGCACCGCCTGCACGGCGCGGGCCAGGACCGGCCGGCGGCGGCCGAGCAGCCGCCCGACCGCTATCACCACGACGACGACGAGCGCGATGAAGACGAGCGCGCGCGGCGTGGTGAGCGTCGACCGGACGAGCTCGGGGTTCCAGGCGTACGTCGCACCCAGCGACACCAGGGCCACGCCGACCGGCACCAGCCACCCCGGCAGCCCGCTCCTGCGGTCGGCGTCCATCGCTCCACTGTGCCCCGAGACCGGAGCGGCGTGTCGGCTCGGGCCCCAACGTCACAAAGACGCAAGAACCTCCGACGTACGCCGGCGGGAGTACACCGACCTGCCGCGCTCGGCCGACGCGCCCGGCGACCGCACCGCCGTACGGTGGCCGGGTGGACGGACCGGCCCACTCGCACCCCCGCGGGCGCCCCCCGTGGGAGCGCGGCGCCTGGGCAGGACCGCCCTGGGCCGGCGGGTTCCGGGGCCGGGGCCGGGGCCGTGGCCGGACGGGCCGGGTCTGGCCGGTGCTGCCGCTGCTGGTGGTCCAGCTCGGCGTCCCCTACCTCGCCGGGCTCACCCGCCCGGCCGGGCGGCTGGACCTGTGGGGTGCGGTCCTGCTTGTCCTCGCGTCGGTTCTTCCGGGCTACGCCGGGCGTCTCCCGCTGCCGGCCCTGGCCGGTACGGCGGCGGCGACCGGGGGCTATCTCGGCCTGGACCAGCCCGGGGGGCCAGTCGTGCTCGGCGTCGTCGTCTGCACCGTGACGGCTGCTGCCCGGGGCCGGCGCTGGTGGGTGTGGGGGGTGCTGGCCGGCGGCCTGGTGGTGTCGGGGGTCGTCACCGTGGGATCCACCGGTGCCTGGCCGGCCTGGGGCCGGCTCACCGCGCTCGGCCTCGGGACCGTCGGCCTGGGGCTGCTCGCCGAGCTGGTCCGGGAGCGCACAGCGCGCTTCGCCGAGATGCGCCGCCGCGGCGAGGAGAGGTCCCGGCGGCAGGCCAGCGACGAGCGGCTGCAGCTGGCCCAGGAGCTGCACGACGTGCTGGCCCACGACGTCTCGCTGATGAACGTGCAGGCCAGCACCGCGCTGCACCTGTTCGACGACGACCCGAACCGGGCCCGCGACGCGCTCGCCGCCATCAAGGAGGTGAGCCACGAGACGCTGCAGGAGCTGCGGGCGACCGTCAGCGCCCTGCGCACCGAGGACGCCGGCGCGCCCCTGCAACCGGCCGCCGTCCTCGCCGACGTCGAGTCGCTCGCCGCCCGCAGCACCGCTGCCGGACTGGCGGTGACAGTGCGTCGGAGTGGCGACGTCCGGCCGCTGCCGCAGCGCGTCGAGCTCGCCGGTTTCCGCCTGGTGCAGGAGGCCGTCACCAACGCCCGCCGCCACTCCGGCGCCGCGAGCGCGACCGTGACGCTCGACTACGGGACCGACGCGCTGTCGCTCAGCGTCCTCGACCGCGGCCGCGGTCGGGTCGCCGACCGGCCGGACGGTCACGGGCTCGTCGGCATGCGCGAACGGGTCCACGCCCTCGGCGGCGACCTGGACGCGGGTACGGCGCCGGGCGGCGGCTTCCTCGTCCGGGCCCGGCTGCCGCTCGGCGGCGGTGGCCACTCGTGATCCGGGTGCTCATCGCCGACGACCAGGCCCTGGTGCGCGCCGGGTTCCGGTCCCTGCTCGACGCCCAGCCCGACGTCGAGGTCGTGGGTGAGGCCGCTGACGGCGACGCCGCCGTCGCCTTGGCGCGCGAGCACGCCCCGGACGTCGTCCTCATGGATGTCCGGATGCCCGGTAGCGACGGCCTGGACGCGACCCGGCAGATCGTGGCCGACCCCTCGCTCGCGGGCGTCCGCGTCGTCATCCTCACGACCTTCGACCTGGACGAGTACGTCTTCGCGGCGCTGCGTGCGGGCGCGAGCGGCTTCCTGCTGAAGGACACCGAGCCGGTCGACCTGCTGGCCGGGGTGCGTGCAGTGGCTCGCGGCGACGCCCTGCTGGCACCGTCGGTCACCCGCCGGCTCATCGCAGAGTTCGCCACCAGGCTGCGCGAGCCGCGGCCCGCCACCGTCCTCGACCCTCTCACCGACCGCGAGCGCGAGGTCGTGACGCTGGTCGGCGGCGGCCTGTCCAACGACGAGATCGCCGAGCGGCTGGTCGTGTCGCCCACGACGGCCAAGACCCACGTGAGCCGCGCCATGGTCAAGCTCGCCGTCCGCGACCGGGCCCAGCTGGTGGTGCTGGCCTACGAGACCGGGCTGGTCCGGCCGGGCTGGCTGGCCTGACGGTCCACCGCGCCCCCGGTGGCCTGCTTCCCGAGGCGTAGCCGGGTTCGCTCCCGCGGTACGACGACAGCGGCGGCGCCGCGGCCGAGGCTGGTGACGTACCCGAGCCCCGATCGAGGGAGGACACCATGACGGAGAGCTGGACCGGTGCGCGGCGCGTCCGCGCCGGCGACACCGACCGCGACCGCGCCGTCGCCGCGCTTCAGCGTCACCACCAGGCCGGCCGGCTCACGGCCGAGGAGTTCGAGGACCGGATGGGTGCGGCGCTGGCCGCGACCTGGCTGGACGAGCTGCCCCCGCTGCTTGTCGACCTGCCGGAGGAACACAGCGGCGCGCCGGGGAGTCAGCGGCCGACCGACGGACCCGTCGGCTCCCGCCCCGGCTCCGAGCACGAGCACCCCGTCGGCTCGCCCTGGGCCAGGGGAGGCCCGTCGCGTCGCGGTCGTGGGCCGTGGCCGCTGCTGCCGGTGGTCGTGCTCGCGCTTGTCGTGACCGGCTCGGTAGCCGCGGTCGCGCACGGGCACTTCCCGTTCCCCCTGCTGTGGCTGGCACTGGTCGCCCTGTGGTGGCGACCCTGGTGGCTGCGCCGGGCCTGGTCCGGTCGTCCGCGCCGATGACGCGCCGTCAGCGCAGCAGGAGCGTGGCCACGACACCGAAGTGGTCCGAGGCCCACAGCGGCGGCGTGGCCTGGAACGGCGAGTTGCCGACGAGGCGGGCACGGACCGGCCGGGCCCGGCCGTGGCCCAGGACGAGGTCGATCCGGGACCCGGCTTGCGAGACCGGGTTGGCCAGGGTCGGGTCCTGGCAGCACGAGTAGCCCGGGTCGGCCCCCCTGACGCGCCACGCGTCGGTGAACGTCGAGGTCATCGCGGCGTAGGTGCCGGTCGTGCTGCCGTCCGCCGCCGAGTTGAGGTCGCCGAGCACGACGTCCCGACCTCGACCGAGCGCCGGGCCGGCGAGCAGCTCCTGCGCCTGTGCCTCCTGGACCGCGGGGTAGTCCTGGGTCTCGAGGTGGGTGTTCACCACATGGAAACGGGTGCCCCGGTACCTGCCGTCGACCGAGGCCCAGCCCCGGTCGATGGAGATCGCCGGCGCGCCGGGCAGCGGAGGCGCGAAGCGCTGCTGCGCCTCGTAGGTGCCCGACCGTGGGCGGAACCAGCGCAGGGCCCGGGTTCGCCGTACGAGGATGACGTCCCGGTCCTTGAGGGTGACGCTGCACGCACCGACGAAATCCAGGGCGCAGGGGCTCACCAGCGGCACCGGACCGATGTCCGCGTTGCGGGAGACGGCGGCGACCGAGTAGTGCAGACCGCGTGCCTCGAGCGCCCTCCGGAGGATGCGCAGGAAGTTCTGGCTCGGCGGGGTCCCCGGGCCCGTAGTCACCCAGGTCGACACCTCCTGCAGCCCGATCAGGTGCGGTCTGGTGGCCGCGATCTCGTCGGCCACCGCAGCGGCGCGGGTCGGGAAGTCGGAGGCCTGCGCCTGGGCGTAGATGGTCGCCACGGCTCCCAGGAAAGACGTGACGTCCGTGGCTGCCAGTGCCGGCGTCAGGTCGGAACCCAGGTAGAGGTTGCGCGTCATCAGCGTCAGCCGGGGGTTGCTGCGGTCGGGCCGGGCCTCCGCGGGCGCCGGCAGGACGGTCAGCAGCGACACCGCCAGGATCCCCGCGGCCATCGAGCCGAGAACCGCCCTGCCCCGAGAAGCCACGACCCCCACCTCCGCTGACAACCGGGCGAGCCGCGCCGGGCCGGGCACGTCCGCGTCCCGAGCCTGCTCGCCCGGCGTTGTCCGGTCAATGCGCCTGCCTCGCGGGAAGCCCGGCGGCGCCGGGTCCAGACAGCTGTCACGCGGACGAGACGCGACGCGCGGCTGCGCACAGCGGCCGGGTGAGCGACCTGGTGACGCTTGGCGCGGAGCTGCGGTTGGCGAGGATGTCCGAAGGTGAGGTGCTGATCGAGGAGGGGGCCGTCCCACCGAGGCGCCACGGTGAACCGCGCGCCGTCGACGTCGCGGCCGCGGCCGTCGGTGACGACGGCGTCGGCTCGTGGCCGGCGCAGCCAGCCGGCGACCTGCTCACCGTCCGGGCCCGGGGCGTCCAGATCGTGGTTGCCAGACGCCGCGAGCACGACGGCCCCATCGGATGGCCGCTCCAGACAGCTGTCGAGCACGACGACCTGCACCTCGAGCGGCACAGGGTTCGCCACGTCGGCCAGGTCGCCGGCCATCGACACGACGTCTACGTCGTCGGCGGCGTACAACAGCCAGTCGTAGTGGCGCAGGCGGTAGTGCAGGTCGGACACCGCCAGCAGCCGCACGGCGTCATCCGGACGCAGCCCCTGGGTGCGGCAACGGGGCGTCCACCTGACGGCCGCGCCGTAGCGCTCCGCCCCGGCCCCGGACGACGCCGCGCCGGGGACGCGCTACCTCCCCGCGTCCCGGCGAGGAAACCGGCGCTCAGCGGCGGACGGACTTGTGCTCAGGGACTCGCCGATCTCGCTCCACGTGTGGCCGTGGTCGAGGAGGACGTCGACGAGGTCGCGCTGGGTCGCGGTGAGCTCCTCGATGGCGACGGTCACGAGCGACAGCGCCGTCACGGCGTCGGTCGAGGCGCGCGCCTGGGTGACCGCACGCAGCGCGCGGGCGATGTCGTCGCCCAGCCGGCGCAGCTCGAGTCGGGGCACCGGGATCGCGCTGTCGTCCGGTCCGTGGCCGGACCGGTCCACCTGTGCGGGGGTACCGGGGTTCCTGCTCATGGGAAGCGTCCTGATCTCCCTCGCCCCGCCGGCCCGGACGCGGTGCTGCGTCCGGGCCGGGTCGGGGGATCCTGCGCGGGACGGGGTCCCGCCGTGCCCCTCAGTCCTGCCGCGCCGGCTCGGCGTGGCCCTCGAGGGTGCGGCTGTCGCCGCCAGCGCGGATGGCGACCTTCTGGGGCGGCTGCACCGGCTTGGTGACCTCACGGACGCGGACCTGCAGAAGGCCGCGGTCGTAGTCGGCCTCGACGTGGTCGGCGGTCACGCCGTCCGGCAGCGCGAACTCCCGCCGGAACGAGCCGTAGCGCAGCTCGCGCACCAGGACCTTGCCGCTGTCGTCGCGGTCGTCCGAGCGGTCGCGGCGCTGACCACTGATGGTCAACCGGCCCTCGGCGACCTCGATGTCGACGTCCTTGTCGACGTCGACGCCGGGCAGCTCCAGGGTGATGACGACGTCGGCGCCGTCGGCGCGCATCTCGACGGCGGGGACGTAGCCGGCGGTCGTCCTGCCGCCGGGCCGCCGACCGGGCGTCGGGCCCCAGGTGCGCCGGACCAGCTCGTCGAAGTCCTGGTCCAGACGGGCCAGCGTGGTGAACGGATCCCACGGGGTGCGAGCCATGATTCCCTCCTGTTGGCTGATGCCTCGAGGGGTGTCCCCTCGAGGACGGCTGGCACTCTCATGCATAGAGTGCTAATCCGATCGGCGGCTGTCAAGCCCCTTTTCCGGTTGTCTGCCGGCCGCGATGGACAAGCCCGGAAGCACAGCCGGACGAGGAGGTGACGTGGCCGACGAGCCGCCCCGGGTGCACGCCACGACGGTCGTCGCCTGGCGCAGCTGGCTGCGGCGCAACCACGCGCGCAGCGGCGGGGTGAACCTGGTCTCCTGGAAGTCGCACACCGGCCGGCCCCGGATCTCCTACGACGACGCGGTCCTGGAGGCGCTTGCGTACGGCTGGGTCGACAGCACCCAGCGCACCGTCGACGGCGAGCGCAGCATGCTGTGGTTCTCACCGCGCCGGCCGGCCAGCGGCTGGTCGCGGCCCAACAAGCTGCGGGTCGAGCGGCTGCTGGCCGAGGGCCGGATGGCACCCGCCGGTCAGGCCGCGATCGACGCGGCCAAGGCCAGCGGGTCATGGACGCTGCTCGACGAGGTCGAGGACCTCGTGGTGCCCGACGACCTCGCCGCCGCCCTCGCCGAGCGACCCGGCTCGGCCGGACACTGGGAACGCTTCCCGCGCTCGGTCCGGCGCAGCATCCTGGAGTGGATCGTGCAGGCCAAGCGGCCCGAGACCCGCGCGCGGCGGGTGCTCGAGACCGCGGAGAGAGCCGCCCGGGGGGAGCGGGCCCACCAGTAGCCACCCGATCGCTCACCTGCTCAGCCGCGGACGCAACCGCCGGCCCCGCAGACGCGTCGTCCTCTAGGTAGTCGTCCACGAGGAAGCCGTCCCCGTCACGTCAGGAACCGCCATGCCGATCCGCCCCAGGCAGCTGCTCACCGCGGCCGTCCTCGCCGCCCTGCCCCTGGGCGTCGTCCCCGCCCACGCCGCCCCGCCCGCGGCGCCCACCGTGCCGCTGTCCGACTGCGTGAGCGCAGACAACGGCGACCCGTCGGTCACGACGGCGACGGTGTCGCCCTCCGCCGTGAGCACGCGATCCGGACCGCGTTCGGTGGACCTCACGGTCTCCGCCGCCGACTCCGGCGGCCCCGGTGCGGCCAGCGGGGTCGCGGCGGTCAGCGCCCAGCTGTCGTCTCCCGGCCGGCAGACGGTCCCTGAGGACGCGGTCGCCATGACCCTCGGCTCCGACGGTGCGTGGCACGCCCGGCTCGTCGTGCCGCGGGGCGTGACGCCGGGGGTCTACCAGCCGTACGTCGTGGTCTCGGACGACGCGGGCAACGGCGTCGCGTACGGCGCCGGCACCGACCGCGCCCTGCCCGGCACGGACGTCACCGTGACCTCGAAGCAGGACAGCACGCGGCCGCGGCTGACCAGGCTGCACCTGCGGCACGGCAGGGTCGACACGCGTCGGGCCCCGGCCCGGGTGCGTGTGGTCGCCCGCGCCACCGACGGCAACGCCGGTGTGAGCCGGATCCTGGTCACCGCCGGGCACGGCCGCCGCTCCGCCCAGGCGATGCTGCACCTGGCGCGCGGCACCGCGCGCGACGGCACCTGGCGCGGCCGGCTGGTCGTCCCCCGCTTCCTCGGCCGCAACGTCACCTGGAAGGTCACCGGGGTCGCGGTGGTCGACACTGTCGTCAACGTGCGGACCTACACCCCGCGCAGGCTGGCTCGCCTCGACCGCAGCCACCACGTCGACCGCATCTTCCGGGTGCGCAGCACCGGCGACTCCGCCGCGCCGTCGGCGACCGGCCTGACCGTCAGCCCCGGCTCGGTCGACGTGCGCGCCGCCGATGTGCCGGCCACCCTCCGGGTCCGGGCCGCCGACGGCTCCTCACCGGTGACGGCGGTGCGGGTCCGGCTGCTCGACCCGGGCAGCGCTGACGACTGGATCGACACCGAGCTGCGCCGGGTGTCCGGCGCGCCACGTGACGGGTGGTGGGAGGCGACCGTGACGATGCCCCGCTGCAGCATCGCCGGCACCTGGACCAGCCAGGTGCGGGTGACCGACTCCGCTGAGCGGACCCGGCAGGTGCTCAGCGGTCTGCCGACCCTGGAGGTGGTGGCCGGCGACCACGTCGTGCCGCGGGTCGTCCGCACCTTCGACGGTGCGGGCCGCGTGGTCCTCGACTTCTCCGAGGACGTCACCGGCATCAGCGCTGCGAGTGCGCCGGTGCGCGCGCTCTCCGACGGCAGCGACGTCGCCGGGGCATGGACCTGCGCCGACTCGGCCGGCGCGCCCGTCGCCTGCGCGACCGGGGCGCTGCGCCGGGCCACCTTCACGCCGCACCCGACAGTCGCCCCGCTCGGCCAGCTCGTCGTCGAGCTCAACCCGGAGCACTCGCTGGGCGTCACCGACCTGGCCGGCAACCCGGCCGGCCGGCGCTACACGCTCTGAGGGCCGTTGCCGCCGGCACGTGTCGGCCAGCCGAACACGGTCCGCACGCCGTCCGACCACAGCACCGAGTCCGGGGCCCGGTCGCTCACCCCGGGCAGCCCCGCCGCGGCGACGAGGGAGTCGTCGAGGTCGACAAGCGTCGCCGTCCGCAGCGGCCACGGCTCATGCTCGTTCGGGACGTACGTCGAGCGGCCGGCCCACCGGTTGTGCAGCCCCCACCGGGCGGTGAGGAACTGCGCCAGCGGGTCGTCGCCGGCGCTGCTCGTCCCCGGCCGGACGACGACGCGGGTCCTCTCCGAGCCCCGACCGGGCCAGCGCCGGGTGCTCGTGTACTCGATCGCACCGCCGACGGTGCGGACCTGCATCCGGGCCCAGCAGTACGGAAGTCCCAGGGCGAGCCGGGCGCCCAGGACGACGGCGAGCCGGGAGGCGTCCAGCGAGCGGAACACGACGCCCCGGCGACCGTCCGGCCCGACGGAGTACAGCCGCACGTTCGTCTCCGCGAACGTGCCCAGCCACGGCACGCCGGGCCCGCGGCCGAGCCCGGCGCCGACCATGCGGAACGGGATCAGCCCGACCCAGGACGAGCCGTCGAAGACGTCGGGCACCGTTCCGGGCGGCAGCAGCGGGGCCACCCGAGCCGGGTCGACCCGCCAGTGCAGGAACGCCAGCTGCTCCCACCGCTGGGACACCATCGTCCGGCCACTCAGCGCCGGGGCCTGCTGCGACACCGGGTCGGGGACCACGCCGCGTCCTGCCCCCGCCGGGTCGTCGTCGGTCACACCCCATCATCCGTCCGGGCGGCTCGGGCCGGCATCACCACAGCGTGACGGTGTCGCCGTCGACGACGAGGACCTGGCCGTCGCGCAGGGCTACGTGCGGAACTCCCTCGGCGCGGTACCGCTCGGCGACGCCGTCCAGCGCCGACGACTCGGGATGGTCCGGCGTCTGCACGTGCGGCACGAACGCGTGGTCGAGCACGCCGAGCCCCTCGAACATCGGCTCGGCGCCGTAGAGCGTGGTCACCTCCTCCGGGCTGTCGCACGCCTCGAGCCCGCGCAGGCTCGGCGCCAGCACGCACGGCCCGGCGCTGTAGCCGGCGTAGACGAAGCCGTCCGCACGGAGCCCGGCGACGACGAGGTCGTCGAGGCCGCTCACCCGCAACGCGTGCCGAAGGGTGAAGACGTTCCCGCCGCGCAGCCAGAGCACGTCGTACGGCGCGATGACCCCGGCGAGGTGGCCGCGACCGTCGAAGAAGTCGCGCAGGTCGACCTCGTCCGGGCGCAGCCCGAGCGCGCCGAGGCGCGCCAGCTCGCCGGACACCGCGTCGGCGCGGACGTCGACCGGGGCGCCGTCGCAGGCGTTCGCGATGACCGCGACCCGCGCGGCGGCACCGGCCATCCGGACCAGCTCGCCCGGGTGGTCACCGATCCGGAACGACGAGAGGTACAGCCGCATCCGCGGATCCTGGCACGCCGGCCGTGCCGACCCGTCGCGGCGCACCCGGTACGGTCCGGCGCGTGTACAACGACATCGAACGGATCGGGTTCGCCGGCCTCGGTGCCATGGGCGCCGGCATCGTCGAGCGGCTGATGGGCGCCGGCTACGACGTGGTCGGCTGGAACCGCACCCGCGCCAGGGCCGACGCACTGGTCGAGGCCGGCATGGACCGGGCCGACACGCCGCGCGAGCTCGCCGCCTCGGTCGACGTGCTGTTCAGCATGCTCACCAACACCGCAGCCGTGCAGGCGACCGCGGACGGGCCGGACGGGGTCCTCGCGGGCCTGCGTCCTGGCAGCGTGTGGGCGGACGTGAGCACCATCGCGCCGGACGCGAGCGTCGCCCTCGCCGCCCGGGTGGCCGAGACGGGCTCGGCGTTCCTCGACTGCCCGGTGTCCGGCAGCCCGGCAACCCTGGCCGCCGGGCAGATGTCGGTGATGGTCGGCGGCGACCGGGCGGCGTACGAGCACGTGGAGACAGTCCTGCACGCGATCGGCCCCAAGGTCACCTACATCGGTCCCAACGGGCAGGCGATCCTCACCAAGGTCGCCATCAACCTCGCCCTCGTCGTTTCGGTGACGGCGTTCGCCGAGGGGGTCGCACTGGTCGAGAAGGCCGGTGTCGACCGGGCCGCCGTCGTGGACGCCGCACTCAAGAGCGTGATCGCCTCGCCCGTGCTCGGCTACCGCGCGCCGCTGCTCGTCGACGACACCACGGTCTACGCCGACGTCGAGCTTCAGCAGAAGGACCTCGTCCTCGCACAAGACCTGGCTCGGCGGCTCGGGATGTCGGTGCCGCTGTGCTCGGCGACCAGCGACATGCTCAGCGCCGGCCGCAGCTCTGCGAGCGCCGACCGCGACTTCCTCGTCAGCGTCCACGAGGCGTACCGCCGGCTGGGAGGGCTCTCGTGACCGAGCCGTACCGCACGAGTGTCGACGACGTCCCGCTCGAACCCGGGCTCAGCCGCGAGGACGGCTGGATCGACATGCAGGTGCAGTTCCTCATCGACAGCCGCGGCGCCGGCACCCGCGACCTGGTCGTCGGCCGCACCGTGCTGCCGCCCGGCGCCCGTCATGACAGGCACCTGCACACCGACGCCGACGAGTTCCTCGTCGTCATGTCGGGGTCGGGCGAGATCTACACCCGGGACCACGACCGCGAGCCCGCCCGGACCGGCGACGTCATCTACACGCCGCGGGGTCACTGGCACGGTTTCGACAACACCGGCGACGAGGACGTGCTGCTCATCTGGGGCTGGAGCGGCGCGGGCGACCTCGAGCAGGCCGGTTACGCGGTCCCCGAGCACGGCCACAGGCCCGGCACCGGCCGCGACAGCGCCACCGACCGGGCCGCTGAGCGGTGAGCGCATCCGACCCGCGGGTCCTCGACGGGATGCGCGCCCAGCTCGCCGGCCGTGACGACGCGCTCGCCGGCGGCGCCAACCAGCTCGGCTGGAAGCTCGGCTTCGGGACGGGCGCGTCGATGCGGAAGTTCGAGCTCGGTCAACCGCTGGTCGGTTACCTGCTGGACAGCGGGCTGCTCGACGACGGCGCGTCGGTGGCGCTCAGGGGTTGGCACCGGCCCGTCCTCGAGCCGGAGGTGGCCGTGCACCTGGGGTCGGACGTCGAGCCCGGTGCTTCGTACGTCGACGTCCGGGGCGCGGTCGCCGGCCTGTCCGTGGCCATCGAGCTGGCCGACCTGCATCCGCAGCCGGACGGACCGGCCGACGTCCGCGCCGTCCTCGGTGGCAACATCTTCCACCGGCACGTGCTGCTCGGTCCGCTGGTCACCGGCCGCACGTCCTCGTCCAATTTGGCGGCGGCGGTGATTGTCGACGGTGCCGAGGTCGCCGCCATCGAGGACGCGTCGTCGCTGACCGGCGAGCTGGTCGAGCTGGTCAGCTCGACCGCTTCGCAGCTGGGCGCGGTGGGGGAGCGGCTGGTGGCGGGGCAGGTGGTCATCACCGGCTCGGTGGTACCCCCGTTGACTGTCGCTGCCGGGAACCGCGTCGAGGTGCAGGTGGCCGAGCTGGGGAGCCTGACGCTCTCCTTCCGCTGATGCGGTCGGGGCGCGCGAGCGCTAGGCGGAGCGCGCGGCTGCCGGCGCCGCGGTGGACGCCCGCTCCACCAGACTGATCGGCAGCAGGACCGAGCGGGCGTGCCGGGTCGGGTCCTGCAGCCCCTCGAGCAGCATCCGGGCCGCCTCGGCGCCGACCTCGTAGTGCGGCACCCGGACGCTGGTCAGCGGCGGCCGCAGCTTGTCGAGGTAGGGCATGTCGTTGAAGCCGATGACCGACAGGTCCTCGGGGCAGCGGATCCCGCGCTCGTGGAACACGTCGTAGCAGCCGAGCGCCAGCAGGTCGTTGCCGGCGACGATCGCGCTGAACCCGACGCCCTCGTCCAGCAGCCCGCGCAGGGCCCGGGCGCCCTCGTCCTCGGTCCACGACACGCAGTCGGCCACCAGCGTCGGGTCGTCGTCCAGGCCGTGGTCGCGCAGCGCCTGGACGAAGGCGCGGCGCCGGACCAAACCGGTGGAGGTGTCGCGCGGGCCGGCGAGGTGCGCGACCCGCCGGTGCCCGAGGGCAGCGAGGTGACCGACCGCGGTGTCGATTCCCGACGCGTCGTCGGCGGTGACGGAGGGGATCGACCCGCTGGCGGTTCGGCGATTGATGAGGACCATCCGCAATCCCTCGGCCTGCAGCCGGTCGAGCAACGGGTGCTGGAGCCGGGCCGTCGCCACGATCAGACCCTCGACCTGCCGGGAGCGCAACGAGTCGACCAGCGACTCCTCCCGCTCGGCGTCGTTGTCGGTGTTGACCAGCCAGGCGTTGTAGTGCGCGGGTGCGAGAACGTCCTCGATGCCTCGCACGATCGGCGGGAACAACGGGTTGGTCAGGTCCGGGATGACCAGCCCGACAGTGGCCGACCGAGAGGTCTTGAGGCTGCGCGCGATCGGGTTGGGTCGGTAGCCGAGCGACTCGGCCACCCGTTGCACCCGGCTCACGGTCTCGCCGTTGACGAGCGACCTGGTGGCGGGGTTGAGCGCCCGGGAGGCGGTCGCCGGGTGCACTCCCGCCTCTCGGGCGACGTCGCGCAGGGTCGGCGGTCGCACGGGCCGCAGCGTAGTGGGCCGCGCCTGCCTTCCGGGGCGCTCTCAGCCGCCGGAGCGGAAGGCGACACCGTCGAGCGGACCCTCGAGTGCGCCATCGACCAGGCCGGCGGACGGCTCGGTGGCTGTGGTCAGCGCCTCGGCCACCGGCGCCGGCAGGCGCCGGCGCCGAAGGTCCACGACCGCGTCCAGGGACTCGCGGTCCACCGCGCCTCCCGGCACCAGCCCTCGGGCCGGGTCGCGCAGCCCGTCGGCGTAGCGCAGCGCCAGGTGGGGCGGCAGCCCGGTGCTCTCGGCCGCGGCGACGGCCTCGCCGAGGGCGGCTCCGGTCAGGACTGCCTCCGCTGCCTCGCGCAGCGCCGCAGCCAGCGCCCGCACCGCCGGTGACGCCTCACCCTGCACGGCCAGGACGGTGCCGAGGTACGGCGACGCCACCTCGGTCACGTCGGCCAGCCGTGCCAGCCCGGCGTCCTCGGCCACGAGGTCGTTGCCGGCGTTGAGCATCGTGGCCGTGCAGCGGCCCGCGAGCAGCGCCTCCAGCCGTCTGGGCGTCGAGCCGAGCTCGGCCAGCTGGTAGTCGTTCCCCCCGAGACCGGCTCGCTCGAGGATCTCGAAGAGCGCGAACGCGAAGCCGGAGGCCGCGACGTCGACGCCCACGAGGGCACCGCGCAGGGCCTCGACGTCGGGAGTGCCGGCGGCGGCGTACAACGCGAGCCCGAGGCCCCGGTCGACAGCGGCGACGATGCGCACATCGCGGGTCGAGCCGAGGGGGTTGCCCGGGAGGAAGCGGTAGGCCACCACGTTGTCCGGGCTTGTCAACGCGGCGTCGAGGCTGCCCTCCGCCAGGGCGGCGAACTGCGCCGGTGACGAGGGGACCGGCCTCTCCTCGACGGCCAGGCCGTGCCGGTCCAGCGCCCCCGTCGCCCGGGCCACTCGCAGCAGCACCGAGGGCGAGAAGGTGCCGACCACGATCTGCGTCACGGACGTGCCCACGGGCCGTCATCCTACCCACAATCGATTGCCGTCACGAGGGGGTAACGCCCCGGACACCCTTGACAGCCTCAGCGCGTGTCTCCAAGATGCGGGTAACGCAATCGATTGCGATACCGGGTCCGCCGGAGCCACCCCTGGAGGGCGCATGACCGACCAGTCGTCACACCCCACCTCGACCCGCCGGTCCCGGCGCGGCCTCGTCACGGCAGCCGTCACCGCCGCCGCCGCCCTGGTCCTCGCGGCCTGCGGCGGCAGCAGCGCTCCTGGCGGCTCCTCCGGCGGGGATGGTGGTGGCGGCTCGGACACGACCCCGATCACGATCGGCATCTCGCTGCCGATCACCGGTGACTTCTCCCAGCCAGGCGGTGAGGCCAAGCGCGGCTACGAGGTGTGGCGCGACATGGTCAACGCCAAGGGCGGCCTGCTCGGCCGGCAGGTGGAGCTGAAGATCTCCGATGACGCCAGCAACCAGGACACCGTGGTCTCCGACTACACCAAGCTCATCACGCAGGACAAGGTCGACCTGCTGCTCGGCACCTTCTCCTCGCTGCTCAACTTCCCGGCGTCCGCCGTGGCCGAGAAGAACGGCATGGTCTTCGTCGAGCCGGCCGGTGGTGCGCCGACGATGTTCGACCGCGGCTTCGAGTACCTGTTCTTCGCCCAGCCCGCGACAGCCCCGCACCAGGCGGACGTGTTCGTCGACTACATCAAGTCGCTGCCGGCCGACCAGCAGCCCAAGACTGCCGCGTACCCGACACAGGACGACCCGTTCACCCGCCCGGTCATCGAGTCGATGCAGCAGCAGCTGGAGACGCTCGGCGTCAAGACGGTCTACTCGTCGGTGTACCCGGCCGACACCACGAACTTCCAGACCATCGCCAACACGCTGAAGAACAAGAAGCCGGACCTCATTGCTCAGGGCGCGGTCTTCGAGGACGGGGTCGGGCTGGTCCGGTCGCTCAAGCAGCTCGGCTACTCGCCCAAGGCGCTGTTCCAGACCTCCGCCCCGAGCAACGCCGGCCAGTACAGCAGCGGTGTCGGCGAGGCCAACACCGAGGGCGTCTTCTACACCGTCAGCTGGAACGAGCAGGCAACCACGCCGGGCAACGAGGAGTTCGTCTCCGCGTACGGCGACGCCTACGACGGCGCCACCCCGGCCGAGGACGCGGCGGACGCCTTCGCCGCCGCCGAGGTGCTGCAGGCGGCCGTCGAGAAGGTCGGCGAGATCGACCAGGACAAGATCAAGGACTACCTGCACAGCAACGAGGTGGTGACGATCCTCGGCCCGCTGTCCTGGAACGACAAGGGCGAGCCGCAGGGCAACTTCATCCTGGCCCAGTGGCAGTCCGGCAAGGTGCAGGTCGTCGGCCCGCCGGACGCCGCGACGACGGACACGATCGTCTACCCGAAGCCGCCGTGGAGCTGACCCTCTGACCCTGGTGGGGGCGCACGGTGTCCCCCGTCCGTGTGCCCCCACCAGCACAACTGGTCTGCTAGACCGAGAACGTGCCCGCCGACGTCGCGCCTGAGGAGTCCCCCCGCATGACCACCCGCAGGGACCCCCGATGACCGAGCTCCTGCAGGCAGTGATCCTCGGGCTGCTCATCGGCGGCGTCTACGCCCTGATGGCCTCCGGCCTGACGCTCGTCTTCGGCGTCATGAACATCATCAACGTCGCGCAGGGCGCGTTCCTCATCATGGTCGCGATGATCACCTGGTGGTTGTGGAAGCACACCGGCATCGACCCGATCCTCGCCTCGGTCATCACCACGCCGATGATGTTCGGTTTCGGCTGGGTGCTCTACCGCACTGTCATCGTCCGGATCCGCGGGGCGTCACCGTCGATGTCGGTGCTGCTCACCTTCGGGCTGGCCCTGACGATCGAGGGCATCCTCAACCTCACCGCCGGCAACAAGTTCAAGTCGGCGTCCCCCAGCTACTTCGAGGAGTCGTTCCGGATCGGCTCCATCGCACTGCCCAAGGCGCAGGTCTACGGCTTCGTCGCCGCGATGCTCGTCCTCACCGTGCTCTACGTCGTGCTGACCCGCACCTGGACCGGCCGGGCGATCCGCGCCGCGTCGCAGAACCCGTCCGGCGCCGCGCTGGTAGGTGTCGGAGCGACCTCGACGGCGGCCCTGGCCTTCGCGCTCGGCGCGTCGACGTCCGGGGTGGGTGGCTCGATCCTGTCGGTGCTGTACCCGTTCTTCCCCGCCTCGCACTACGACTGGATCTCCCGGCTGCTCGGCATCATCGTGCTCGGCGGCATGGGCTCGCTGCCCGGCGCGCTCACCGGCGCCCTGGTGCTCGGCCTGGCCGAGACCCTGACCGCGACCTACGGCTCACTGCGTTGGGCGACCCTGGTCTTCTACGTCGTCATCCTGGCCGTGCTGCTGTTCCGGCCGCAGGGCCTGTTCGGCACCAGGCTGCGTGAGGACGTGGCCGTGTGAGCGCCACGACCACCGAGCCCGACGCCGGCCCGGCGCCGAGGTCGCACTTGGCGCGGGTGCCGAAGTCCCACCTCGCGGCCCTGCTGGCGCTGGTCGTCCTCGCCGCCTACCCGTTCGTCCAGCCCGGCGACACGTACTACCAGACCGTGCTGTTCGTGACCTTCCTGCTCGGTGTCCAGGCGGTCAGCTGGAACATCATCAGCGGCTACACGGGCTACGTCTCGCTCGGGCACTCGGCGTTCCTGGGCATCGGCTCGTACACCGCGGCGATCATCTCCCTGCACAGCGGGGTGAACCCGTTGTGGGTGGCGCCGATCGGCGGCGTGGTGGCGGTGGTGCTCGCCACGCTCGTCGGCCTTGTCGTGCTGCGCACCCGCGGGCACGCGTTCGTCATCATCACGATCGTCCTGCTGTTGGCAGCCCAGATCGTCGCCACGAACTGGCGCAGCCTCACCAGGGGCTCGAACGGCATCACCCTGGACCTGCCGTTCTGGTCCCGGGACATCCAGGCCATCCCGTTCTACCTGATCATGCTCGGGCTCTTCGCCCTCACCGTCGTCTTCAGTGCACTGATCCGGCGGACCAAGTTCGGCACCGGTCTGATCGCCATCCGCGAGGACGAGGGCAAGGCGGCCGCCATCGGCGTCAACACCACGCGCTACAAGGTGACCGCCTACGCCGCGTCGGCGTTCTTCATCGGCGTGGCCGGCGGCGTCTACGCCTACTTCCTCACCTTCCTCAACCCGATCGGTGCCTTCGGCATCCTCGGCAGCGTCACGATCGTGCTCGCGTCGCTCGTCGGGGGCCGCGGCACCCTCTACGGACCGGTGGTCGGGGCATTCATCGTCGGCATCGGCTCGGAGGCTGCCACGGTGTACGGCGGCAGCAGCAGCCGCGTCCTGATCTTCGGCCTGGCCCTGATGCTCATCGTGCTGTTCCTGCCCAACGGGCTGCTCCCCAGCATCCAGAAGGCGTGGCGCCACTTCCGGCCGACCGCGATCGAGTACACCGACCAGGCCGGGGCGCTCGACGCCGGCCCGATGCTCGTGCGCGACCGGGCACTGGCTCCCGCGGTCGCCGTGGGTGGCGACCGCTCGCAGCCCGCGGACGCGAGGCCGATGCTGGAGGTCAAGAACGCATCGAAGCGGTTCGGCGGCCTGGTCGCGGTCGACGGTGCCGACCTCACCGTGCAGCCTGGCAGCATCACTGCGCTGATCGGACCGAACGGCTCGGGCAAGACGACGCTGTTCAACCTGGTGACAGGTGCGATGAAGGCCGACAGCGGCGAGGTCCGGCTCGACGGCACCCGGATCGACCGGATGCACCCGTGGCAGCGCGGTCACCTCGGGCTGGCCCGGACGTTCCAGACGACCCGGCTGTTCACGAGCATGACGGTGCTCGAGAACCTCGTCGCGCCGCTGCCGGACGCGAGATGGTCCACGATGCTCAAGGCGTCCGTCGCCGGCCACGAGGCCGACCGTGCCCGTGAGCTGCTCGCCTTCGTCGGCATGGAGCGCTTCGCCGGGCAGCCGGCAGGTGCCCTGTCCTACGGCCAGCAGAAGCTCGTCGAGCTGGCCCAGGTGCTCATGCTGGAGCCTCGCCTGGTGCTGCTCGACGAGCCCGCCGGCGGAGTCAACCCCAGCCTGGTCGGCCGGATGGTCGAGATCGTGCGCGACCTCAACTCGCAGGGCGTCACCTTCCTCGTCGTCGAGCACAACATCCCGATGGTCCTCGAGCTCTGCGACCCGGTCGTCGTGTTCTCCCGCGGCACGGCGATCGCCGAGGGGCCGCCGCAGTCCATCCGCGAGGACCCGGTCGTGCTCGACGCCTACCTGGGCGACGAGTGGCGGCCACCGGGTGCCGCCGGCGATGGGACCGAGGCGGCGCCGGACCAGCCGCAGGAGGTGCGCTGATGCTCGAGCTGACCGGCATCGTCGCGGGCTACGGCGGCGGCGCGGTGCTGCAGGGCGTCGACCTGTCCTGCGAGCCGGGCTCCGTCACCTGCATCGTCGGCCCCAACGGCGCGGGCAAGTCCACCGTCCTGCGCGTGGTCTCCGGTCTGCTCACCCCGACCGAGGGCACGGTGGTGATGGGCGGGTCCACCATCTCCGGCCGGTCGGCGGCTGCGATCCTCCGGGCCGGCGTCACGCAGGTGCCTCAGTCGCACGCGCTGTTCCCGCGGATGACGGTGCGCGAGAACGTGCTGATGGGCGGCTTCCTGATCCGCCGCGACAAGAAGCTGCTCGCCACCCGCCTCGCCGCGGTCGAGGACCTGGTGCCGCTTGTCGCGGACCGGTCCAACCAGCAGGGCGGCAACCTCTCCGGCGGCCAGCGCCGGATGGTCGAGATCGCCCGCTGCCTCATGCTCGACCCCAAGGTCCTGCTGCTGGACGAGCCCTCCCTCGGGCTGGACCCGCGCTCACTGGCCGCTGTCGCCACGCTGATCAACCGGCTCAACGGCGAGGGCGTCACCGTCCTGCTGGTGGAGCAGAACGTGCGGCTCGGCCTGGGCCTGGCCACCCACGGCGTCGTGATGGAGGGCGGCAAGGTCCGCCTCACCGGCTCCGCGAAGGAGGTCATGAACCACCCCGAGATCGCCAGCCTGTACCTCGGTGGCAGCGCCACGCCGTCCCGGACCGACGAGGCGACCGGTGCCGCCTCGGCCGGCGCTGTCGAGGCGCCCGCCGCGACCCCCGGCAGGTGACCGACCGGGCGTCCCCGGCGACGCCTGCACCAACAGCGGCAGAACGCCCGCCGGCGCCGCCACCCGCGGCTTCGAACCGGGTTGTGCCGTCGTCCGCAGCTCGCGCCGTGGCTACGCACGGACCGACCCGTCAGCCCGGCAGGGTCTCGCCACGCCAGCCGTCGGGGCCGACGCCAGGTGACACCGCCCAGAGCGCCGAGCCGGTGTGCCGGAGGTAGGTACCCCGCCCGGGCGCCGGTGTGGCGGCTCCGAGCGGCTGCCGCCCGCGACGGTTGAAGGTCAGCCTCCGGCGAAGAGGCCGTCGACGTTGGGCAGCTCCTGGAACCCGCCGAAGGTCCCGTCGGCGGCGATCTCCTTCGCCGCTCGGAGCCAGCCGCCCCACGCGCTGCGGGCGAGCGTCCCGCCGACGCTGACCCGGCGTACGCCGAGGGTGGCCGCCTCGGCGACGGTGAGGAACGGGGCGTTGATCAGCAGGTTCACCGGCTTGGGCGCCACTGCGGCGACGACGGCGGTGACGTGCTCCACCTTGTCGATCCGCGGGGCGTAGAGGCAGTCGGCGCCGGCGTCGGCGTACGCGCGCAGGCGCCGGATCGTCTCGTCGATGTCGGGCCGGCCGACCACGAAGCCTTCTGAGCGGCCGGTCAGCACGATGCCGGTGCCGCTCTCGTCGATCGCCTGCCGGGCGGCACGCACCCGCTCGACGGCGAGGTCGAGGTCGAACAGCGGTCGGTCGGTGTCGCGGGTGGAGTCCTCGATCGAGAGCCCGGCGATGCCCGTCTTCGCGGCCAGCGCTACGTTCGTGCCGACCTCGTCCGGATCGACGGCGTAGCCGCCCTCGAAGTCGGCGTTCACCGGCACCGCGACGGCGTCGGCGACGACGCGGACGTGGTCCAGCGCCTCGTCGAGGGTCACCTTGCTGTCGGGGCGACCGAGCGTCCACGCCAGGCCAGCGCTGGTCGTGGCAAGCGCGGGGAAGCCCAGTTGCTCCAGGGCGCGCGCGCTGCCGGCGTCCCACGGGTTCGGCATCACGAAGCACCCCGCGGAGTGCAACCGTCGGAACTCCGCGACGCGGATCTGGACCTCCATGCGGCACCTCGCACGATTCGGTGGCCGCTCACGCTAGTCCTGGTCCGCTCAGTTGCCCACGCTCACGCTGCGACCCGGCTACCCGGCGACGGACGCGCGGTGGGACGCGGCCCCCGGGCGGACTTCTGGTGCGTCGAACGAAGCGTCACACGACTGACATGTGGCAGGGCATCCGGACCGGCACGACCCGAGGAACCCCAGGGAACCACCCGCACCGAGGAGGAGACCCCTGATGAACAAGCCACACCGCGCAGCAGCAGTTCTCGCCGGCGCCTTCGCGCTCGCCACCGCGGCTTTCGCAGGCCCGGCCCAGGCCGCCGACGGGGACGCCAGCGTGACCGTTTTCCACGGCGTGCCCGGCGCGACGGTCGACGTGTACGCCAATGGTGACGCCCTGCTCACCGACTTCGAGCCCGGCACGCTCAGCGACGCGACCGACATCCCGGCGGGGAGCTACGACCTCAAGGTCGTCGCCGCCGGTGACGGCGCCGAGGGCGACCCGGTCATCGAGGCCAACGGGGTCGACGTGCCCGCCGGGGCGAACATCACCGTGGCCGCGCACCTCGACGCCGACGGCAGCCCGGTGCTGACGCCGTTCGTCAACGAAACCTCGAAGCTGGCAGCGGGCAAGGCCCGCCTCACGGTCCGGCACACGGCGGCCGCCCCTGCCGTGGACGTCCGGGCCGGTGGCTCGCCGGTGTTCGAGGGCATGACGAACCCGAACGAGGAGACGGCCGTCGTCGACGCCGGCACCGTGAACGCCGACGTCACCCTGGCCGGCACGGACACGGTGGCCATCGGTCCGGCCGACGTCACCCTCGAGGAGGGCACCAACACCATCGTGTTCGCCTGGGGCAGCGCCGACGACGACAACCTCGCGCTTGCGGTGCAGACCATCAGCGGCCTCGACTCGGCGCCGAGCGGTGTGTCCGCCGGCACCGGCGGCCAGGCCGCGGCCGGCTCCACGCCGTACGGGCTGGTCGCGCTGTTCGCGGTGGGTCTCGCCGGCGTCCTCGCCTCGGGCAGCGTCCTCGCCGCCGCCAGGGTCCGCGCCCGCCGGTGACCCGAGGAGCGGACAGCCGCCTTGCGGCCGTCGCGCTGACCGTCTCGCTGGCCGCCCTCGCCCTCGCCACCGTCCTCTGGGGCGGGCGCGAGGGCCGGGCAGCGCAGGACACGGGGTCAGCGGCCGGGGTTTCGAGAGCCGTCGAGGCCCCGGCCGTCGCCCGGCCCGTACTCCCGTCCCCGCCGGGGGTCCAGGCGTCGGGCGCCCCGCCCCGGGCCCCGGCTCCGCGGCCGGTCGAGGTGCAGGTGGCCGCCGTGGGCATCCGGATGCCGGTCGTGCCCAAGGGAGTACGGACCAACGGCGAGATGGCGTTGCCGCCGAGGCCGGACAGGCTCGGCTGGTACCGGTACGGGCCGGCGCCGACCGAACGCGGCTCGACGGTCCTCGCGGGGCACGTCGACAGCGGGCGGTACGGCATCGGCCCGCTGGCCCGGCTGCGGGCGGTCGACGTGGGGGACCGGCTCGTGGTCCGGCTCGTCGACGGGAGCGTGCTGCGCTACCGGACCGTGGGTGTGCGCGTCGTCGACAAGCAGTCGCGCGCCCTGAGGTCTGCCTTTGCGACCACCGGGCCGCCGCGGCTGCGCATCGTCACCTGTGGCGGGGAGTTCGACCCGGACCGCGGCGGCTACCAGGACAACGTCGTCCTCACGGCCGAACCGGTGTCCGGTGCCGCCGCCCGCTGACGATGGCGGAAGCCATCGCTCAGCCTGCTGGCGTCGCAGCGGCGAGCAGCGCCTCCAACCGCTCGAGCTGGTGGCTCCAGCCGGCGTCGTTCTGGGTGACGTCCTCGGGAGAGGTGAGACCGCGGTGGGTCACGGTGAGCCGGGTCTGCTCACCCACCGGCTCGAGGTCGAACACGACTGTCGACACCTCGTCGTCGCCCGCCAGCATCCAGCTGTGCACCAGTCTGCGGCCCGGGTCGATGTCCTCGTAGTAGCCGTGCAGGGAGAACGTCGGCCCGTCCGGCGCCAGCCGCACGTCGAAGGCGAGCCGGCCACCGATGACGACCTCCATCTCGGTCACCGTCACCGTCGAGCCCTGCGGCCCCATCCAGCGGGCGAAGAGCTCGGGCTCGGTCAGCGCCCGGAAGACGGTCGCCGGCGCGGCCGGGAGCACGCGGTCGACGTTGACGACGAGATCCTCTGCCGTCACGGGGTTCCTCCCTGCTCGTCGTCGAGACCAGCGACAAGCTCTGCCAGCCGGTCGACGCTCTCGGACCAGAACTGCTCGTGGTGCGCGAGCCAGTCAGCGGTGCTGCGGAAGCCCTCGGGCGACAGCCGCAGCCAGTGCTGGCGCCCGTCGACGCGCCGGGTCACCAGCCCGGCCCGCTCGAGCACCTTGACGTGCTTGGACACCGACGGGAGCGCCATCGCCAGTGGGGCGGCTACCGCACCGACGGTGGCCTCGCCACCGGCGAGCCGGTCGACGATGGCGCGGCGGGCCGGGTCGGCGAGCGCGGCGAACACCCGGTCGAGCTCGCTGGGCGTGTGCATCCTGGCTCTCCTCCCCGGCAGCCGTCGGTCACCGGCTGGTCCCGCGGTCAGCGAAGGTACGTGCTGCCCCCGTCGACCACCAGGCTGGTGCCGGTCATGAAGCTGGCGTCGGCGGAGGCGGCGAAGACCACGGTCCGGCCGATCTCGCTCTCCACCTCGCCCCAGCGTCCCATCGGCACCTCGGCAAGCACCTGCTCCTCGATCTCCGCGTTGCCGTCCAGGACTGCGGCGACGGCCGGCGTCCGCGCGAACGGCACCAGCGTGAGGACCCGGATGCCGTCGGCCGCCCACTCCACGGCTGCGGACCGGCTGATGGCCTCGATCGCGGCCTTGACCGCGGCATAGCCGCCGGTGCCGGCCGATGGCGACGCCGCCGCGGACGAGCTGACGTTGATCACCACCCCGCCGGACAGGTGCGGGTACGCCGCCTGCATCACGTGCAGCGTGCCGAGCACACCGGAGCGCCACCCCGCGTCCAGCCCGGTGAGGTCGAGCTGCGCGATCGGCCCGAAGCCGAACTCCTGGGCGTTGTTCACCACGATGTCCAGCCCGCCCAGCGTCTCGACGGTCCGGGCCACCGCGGCGGCGACCCGGTCGGGGTCGGTCACGTCGCACTCGATGGCGAGCGACCGTCCGCCGCGCTCGCCGACAAGAGCCTCGGTCTTCTCCAGCTTCTCCCGGGTGCGGCCCACCAGGGCCACCGACGCTCCGGCCCCTGCCAGCGCCAGCGCGATGCCCTGGCCGATGCCCTGGCCGGCCCCGGTCACCAGGGCGACCCGTCCTCCCAGCTGCTCCATGTCTGCCTCCTCGTCCGTGGCCAAGTAGTTTCCCGAATGGCTAATAGTTAGCCACACTAGAAACCAACAGTCAAGGGCGGGCATAGCATCGCCGCGGGACGCAGGAGGGCGGCGAGGTCGATGTCGGTACGGGCTGCTGTGCTCACCGGGCCGGGCACGTTGGAGATCCAGGAGTTCCCCCGGCCGGCGCTCGAGCCGCACCAGGCGCTGATCCGGATGGAGCTGTCCGGCATCTGCGGGACCGACAAGCACTGCTACAAGGGCGAGGGCCTCGTCTACGCCGGCACGATGATGGAGACCACGCCGCACTTCCCGGTCATCCCGGGCCACGAGAACGTCGGGGTCATTGACGAGATCGGCGCGGTCGCGCGCGAGCGGCTGGAGTTCTCCGGCCGCCCGCTCGCGCCGGGTGACCGGGTCGTCATGTGCCCCGACGTCGTCTGCGGCCACTGCTGGTACTGCCGCAACCTGCACGGCATGGGGTGGTGCGAGACCCAGCGCTGCTACGGCATGAGCCTGACGTCGGACGTCCCGCCGCACCTGTTCGGCGGCTGGTCGGAGTACATGATCGTCGACACCGACGTGTTCGTGTACAAGGTGCCGACGGGCATGGCGCCGGAGCTGGCCGTCCTCGTCGAGCCGATGGTGGTGACCGCGACGCTGGAGAAGGCGAAGGAGCTGCACACCTCGGCCCGCGAGGGGTTCGCGTCCGGGGACACCCTGGTGGTGCAGGGAGTCGGACCGCTCGGGCTGTTCCACATCATCCGGGCCCGGATGCTCGGGGCCGGCAGCATCGTGGCCGTCGACCTGTCCGCGGAGCGGCTCGCGATGGCTACCCGCTTCGGCGCGACCACGACGCTTCGGGTTGACGAGACGACGTCGGAGGAGCGGGTGCAGGTCGTGCGCGACCTGACCGAGGGCCGCGGGGCCGACGTGGCGATCGACTGCGCCGGAGTCCCCGACGTCGTGCCCGAGGGCCTGGAGATGCTGCGCAAGGGCGGCACCTACATCGAGTGCGGCGCATTCGTCGAGATGGGCACGGTGCCGATCAGCCCGCACCGGCACCTCGCATCGAAGAGCGTCCGGCTGCTCGGCTCCACCAATCACCCCTACACCGGCTACGACAGCATGCTGCGACAGCTGGAGATCTACGGCGACGCGCTCGAGCTCACGTCGATCATCACCGACGCCTACCCCATCGCCGACGCCGAGTCGGCGTTGCTGCGCTCGATGGAGCTGGGCAGTGGCAAGGTCGTCATCGACGCCCGCCTCTAGTCCTCGGTGCCGCGTCGTCCGCGGTGCACTGACGACGGATCAACCCGCCTCGAGGGCGCCGTTCGGTGCCCTGGACGCTCGTGTTCCGTCGTTGGTGTCGGGCGTCCGTCGAAGCGCCGCCACGCCGGCCGGCGCGACGCGGGATGACCGTCAGGGCTTGTCGAGCGGCGTCGTACCGACGAGCCCGTGCTGGATGGCGAGCAGGGCGGCGCCGGCACGGTTGGACACGCCGAGCTTCGCGTAGACGTGCTCGACGTGGTTGCCGACCGTCTTCGGGCTGATGAGCAGCTGCCGGGCTATCGACTTGTTCGGCAGCCCGCGCGCGAGGAGCCCGAGAACCTCGCACTCCCGGGCCGTGAGCCCGCCCGGCGCCAGCGCGCGGGACCGGCTCGCCGCGTCCCCGGCCGCCGCGAGCACGGCGTCGGTCGCGACCCGGTCCAGCCGGCCCTCATGGGCATCCAACCGCAGCTGGCCGGCGGCGGCCGCGGCGGGAAGGGCCTCGCGGTGCGGACGGGGCTGGGTCATGGCGTGGTACGCGTCGGCGGCGGCGAGCAGTCGGGCCGGCGACGAGAGCATCGCGCCGCTCATGCCGCGGTGGTAGCCCGACCCGTCCATCCGCTCGTGGTGGGTCCCCGCGAGCAGCCCGATCCGGCGCAGCGGCTCGGGCCGGCTGAAGATCCGCTCGACGTAGTAGGAGTGCATCCGCATCCGCTCGTGCTCGCGGGGGCTGAGCGGCCCGGGCTTGTCCCACACCGAGGCCGGGACGCCGAAGCGCCCGACGTCGTGGACCAGCGCGGCCCGCCGGGTGAGGGTCACATCGGCCGCCGGGAGCTGCACCAGCGACGCCGCGGCGGCGGCGAGGTCGGCGGTGCCGGTCGCGTGCCCGGCGAAGCACGGGCTGCGCAGGTCGCAGAAGTCGCCGATCGCCGCCAGCGCCCGGTCCAGCTCGGCCTCGGTCAGCTCTGGCCGCGGCACCGGCTCGGCGTCGAGCACGGCGTCGACGTTGTCCTCGTCCAGGTGGGCGAACACGGACTCCGGGTCGTGCTCCAGCAGCGCGACGACGGCCGGGTCGAACTGCGTGCCGCTGCGTGACCGGACCACGTCCACCGCCGCTTGCGGGCCAGCGGTGCGGTGGATCACCTCGCAGGCGTCGGCGACCTGCGACACCCGCGCCGACAGCGCCAGCTCGTCGCCCGCGAGGCCGCCTGGCACCCCCCGGCCGTCCCACCGCGCGTAGGACTGCTCGATGCCGGCACGTACGTCGCCGTGCAGCCCGAGTCGCTGCGCCAGCAGCCCTGCGGCGGAGCAGTGGTTCGCCATCTGCTCGACGATGGCCCGCCCGCCGGTCGTCACCAGGACGGCGGCCCGGCGCACGCGGTCGACCCCGGACGCCGCGTTGCCGGTCCGGCCGAGCATGAACCGCATCGCGGGGAGGCCGACCAGGTCGACGTCGTACGTGTGCGCCCGGAAGTCGATGTCGTCGCCGAACAGCACGGTCGCCTCGTTGCCGTACACCGGGCAGCCGACGTAGGTGAGGATGCTGACGTCGTACAGCGCGGCCAGGTCCCTCGTCTCGAGGCCCAGCCGGGCGCCGAGGCGCAGGCTGATCCGCGTCGCGCGGAGCATGTGCTCGGCCGGCTGGCCCAGACCGAGGTCGGTGGCCAGCGACACCGAGACCAGCAGCTCGTTGAGCCGGACTCCCGACGATGCCACTTCCCGAACCTAGCCGCACACCGAGGCAGCTCGCTGGACCGGACTGTTCTGGGGTGAACGCCCCATGTCGGCGCGGCCGGCCGCTCCTACGGTTTCGGCAGGAGCCGGTGGGCGGCTCCCCGACACGGAGGTACGGCGGATGAGCAAGGCGGCAGTCAGCTTGACCACCGGGCTCGAGGACACCGAGCGGGTGACGGTGGCTCTCCTGGTCGCCGTCGGCGCGGCGGAGGGCGGGCGGAGCACGGTCATGTTCCTCACCAAGGAGGCGGTCCGACTGGCCACCAAGGACTTCGCCACCGGCGTGGCCTGCGACGGGTGCCCGCCGATCGAGGACCTGATGGCCCGCTACGCCGCGGCGGGCGGCGAGCTCCTCGTCTGCCCGATCTGCTTCAACGCCCGCAAGATGGACGACTCGGGCCTGGTCGAGAACGCCCGGCTCGGCGGCACCGTGCAGCTGTGGGAGTGGATCGGCGACGGAGCCACGACCTTCAGCTACTGACTCCCGCGTCCGGCCGGCTCTGCTTGGCCGGGGTCCGGGGGACACCTACGACGGAGCAACCACCCGTACGAGCCCGATCCGGGCCACGCAGCGGCATTGCTCCGTCGTCGGTGCCCCGGGCTTCGCGCCCCGGCCGCGAGGCTCGGCCCGGCCCGCGACGTCTGCCGGACCGCTTGACATGAGCTGCCGAACGGCCGCTCCCAGGCGAACGTCCTGCCGCCGACGTGCCAGGTGCCGCCGCCGCGGGCCCGCCCTCGACAGCCTCCGGCAGCGTCCCGGCGACCGGCCACGTCGGGGAAGCTCACCATGCCAGGCACCGATGCCGCACCCGTTCAGCGTCAGTAGGCGTCGCCGGTGCGCCAGGCCATCTCCTGCAGCACGAACGTGTTGCCGTCCGGGTCGCTGATCGCGGCGTACCGGACGCCGCCGCCGACGTCGTCCAGGTCCCCGACCTCGACGCCACGACCGATCAGCTCCTCGCGCGCTGCCTCGATGCCGTCGACCACCAGGTGCAGGCCGCGGATCGCGCCGGGCGTCATCCCGGTCAGCGAGGGAAGCCCGGTCGACAGCAGGATCGAGCACGCCGACCCGGGTGGGGTCAGCTGCACGATCCGGACGCCCGGCCCCGGTTCCATGTCCACATCTGCGACGAAGCCGAGCGTGTCGGCGTAGAACGCCTTGGCTCGGTCCAGGTCGCTCACCGGGACAGGGACGAGCTCGAGCTTGAGGGTCAGGTTCATCCGGTCTCCCGCTGTGGTCGTGGTCCTCGGGCCGCGCCGCCATCAGATCAGACCGCACGTCGCAGGCGGACTCATCGGTGGGGCGGTGGGGCGTCAGCTCAGCAGACGCTCGAGCTCGAGCTCGTGGTCGATGCGCACGCCCGAGCTGTCGCGCTCGGGGATCGAGGGCTTCAGCGCCCGGGCGACGGCCACGGCGTCGCGGTGCAGCCGGGCCAGGTCCAGCCCCACCCGCTGGTAGAACGCCAGCGCGCCGACGTTGTCGTTGGTGGTCACGAGCCAGACCCGGCGGCAGGCCGACGCCGACGCCTCCTCCAGGCAGCGCTCGACGAGGCGTCGGCCGACGCCCTGGCGCGGTGTCGTCACCGAGATCGAGACCAGCTCGTACTCGTCACCGCGGTGGGCGGTCAGGGCCAGGCCGACCCGGCGGCCGTCCTGCTCGGCGACCCAGCCCGGCAGGTCCGCGGTGTCGACGAGCTCGCCCAGCCGGGCCACCTGGGTGGAGCCCCACTGCTCCGTCATCGTCGCGGCCACCCACTCGCGGTCGTCGGCAGCGAGGGCGCGCACGACCACCGGGTCGGGGCTCACCGGCCCATGATGGCCGAGCCGTCCTCTCAGGGCTTGTCTTGACTCGTTCCGGAAAAGGGCGTTGGGTGGGTCCGATGACCGACGCCACCGCACTGCTGCCGAGCGCCCTGCTCCGGGGTGCCGGGCTGCGCGTCACCCAGCAGCGGCTGGCCGTGATGGACGCGCTACAGCGGCACCCGCACGCCGGCGCCGACGTGATCCTGTCGGCGGTCCGCACGACCCGGCCGGTGTCGCACCAGGCGGTCTACGACGTGCTGCACACCCTCGCCGACCTGGGCCTGGTCCGGCGGATCCAGCCGGCCGGCTCGGTTGCGCGCTACGAGCTGCGGGTGGGGGACAACCACCACCACGTGGTGTGCCGCAGCTGCGGCGAGGTCGTCGACATCGACTGCGCCGTCGGAGAGGCACCGTGCCTCGACCCGTCGGAGCTCGACGTGCACGCCCCGGGCTTCGTCCTGGACGAGGCCGAGGTGACCTACTGGGGGCTCTGCGCCGCCTGCGCGGGGTCGACCCAGCCACAGCCGGACCAGCCCGCACACGCTCTACCCGCACAAGCCCGCACCGAGAAGAGGACCCACCGTGCCTGACATGCCCCAGTCGACCTCGACCGACGCGCCCCAGATCGGCAGCGAGAGCGAGAACCCCGTCATCGACGCGCCGACCCCCAAGACAGGTGGTCGTCCGCACACGAACCAGGACTGGTGGCCGAACCAGCTCGACCTTCGGGTGCTGCACCAGCACTCGCCCAAGGGCAACCCGATGGGCGAGACCTACCGGTACGCCGACGACTTCGCGGACCTCGACGTCGAGGCGCTCAAGCGCGACGTGTTCGAGGTCATGACGACCTCGCAGGACTGGTGGCCGGCGGACTTCGGCCACTACGGCCCCCTGTTCATCCGGATGAGCTGGCACTCGGCCGGTACGTATCGCATCGAGGACGGCCGTGGGGGCGGTGGCGACGGCGCGCAGCGCTTCGCCCCACTCAACAGCTGGCCGGACAACGCGAACCTCGACAAGGCGCGCCGGCTGCTCTGGCCGGTCAAGCAGAAGTACGGCAGCAAGGTCTCCTGGGCCGACCTGCTGGTCTTCGCCGGCAACTGCGCGCTGGAGTCGATGGGCTTCACGACCTTCGGCTTCGGTTTCGGTCGCGAGGACGTCTGGGAGCCGGAGGAGATCTTCTGGGGCCCGGAGGACACCTGGCTCGGCGACGAGCGCTACGGCGGCGAGCGCGAGCTGTCCGGCCCGCTCGGCGCGGTGCAGATGGGGCTCATCTACGTCAACCCGGAGGGCCCGAACGGCAACCCCGACCCGCTGGCCGCGGCTCGCGACATCCGCGAGACGTTCCGCCGGATGGCGATGAACGACGAGGAGACCCTCGCCCTGATCGCGGGTGGGCACTCGTTCGGCAAGACCCACGGTGCCGGCCCGGCCGACGGCGTCGGCCCCGAGCCGGAGGCCGCGTCGATCGAGGAGCAGGGTCTCGGCTGGCGCAGCACCTTCGGCTCCGGCAAGGGCGGGGACACGATCACCAGCGGCCTCGAGGTCACCTGGACGAGCACGCCAACGAAGTGGGGCGCCGGCTTCTTCACGAACCTGTTCGAGCACGAGTGGGAGCTCGAGGAGAGCCCGGCCGGTGCGAAGCAGTGGGTCGCGAAGGGCGCCGAGGCCACGGTGCCGGACGCGCACGGCGGACCGCCTCGTCGTCCGACCATGCTCACGACCGACCTCGCGCTGCGGTTCGACCCGGCGTACGAGAAGATCGCGCGCCGCTTCTACGAGCACCCGGAGCAGCTCGCGGACGCGTTCGCCCGCGCCTGGTACAAGCTGCTGCACCGCGACATGGGACCGGTCACCCGCTACCTCGGTCCCTGGGTCCCGGAGGCGCAGCTGTGGCAGGACCCGGTCCCGGCCGTCGACCACGACCTGGTCGGCGACGCGGACGTCGCCGCGCTCAAGGCGAAGGTCCTCGACTCGGGGCTGTCCGTCCCGCAGCTGGTCCGTACGGCGTGGGCGTCCGCCGCGTCCTTCCGCGGCACCGACATGCGTGGCGGGGCGAACGGCGCCCGGATCCGCCTGCAGCCGCAGCGCGACTGGGGGGTCAACGACCCGGCCGAGCTGGCCACCGTGCTGCAGACCCTCGAGGGGATCCAGCAGGAGTTCAACCAGGCTGGCTCGAAGATCTCCCTGGCCGACCTGATCGTGCTGGCCGGCTGCGCGGCGGTAGAGAAGGCGGCGAAGGATGCAGGGCACGACATCACGGTGCCGTTCGCGCCCGGCCGGACCGACGCCTCCCAGGAGCAGACCGACGTCGAGGCCTTCGCGGTGCTCGAGCCGCGGGCCGACGGCTTCCGCAACTACCTCCGCGACGGCGAGAAGCTCCCGCCCGAGACGCTGCTGCTCGACCGCGCCAACCTGCTGACGCTGACCGCTCCCGAGATGACCGTGCTGGTCGGTGGCCTGCGCGCCCTCGGTGCCAACGCCGGCGACTCGCCGGCCGGCATCCTCACCGACCGGCCCGGGACGCTGACCTCCGACTTCTTCGTGAACCTGCTCGACATGGGAACGGAGTGGAAGGCGTCGGAGAAGTCCGAGAACGTCTACGACGGCCGCGGCCGTGGCACCGACGACGTGCGGTGGACCGCCACCGCGGTCGATCTCGTCTTCGGCGCCAACTCCCAGCTGCGGGCAATCGCCGAGGTCTACGCCAGCAACGACGCGTCGGAGAAGTTCGTCCGCGACTTCGTCGCCGCCTGGGACAAGGTCATGACCCTGGATCGCTTCGACCTCAGCTAGTTCAACTGTCCGGACCGGCCGCTGGTCGGCCGGTCCGGACTGTGGTCTGCATGGGCCGCCGGGACCACCCATTGCATTCAGCGCACCGAGTCTCGATCGGCCGATATCCAGCGTCGCGCGTGTCGTCCGTACGTGGCGGCAGACGGCGTCGCAGGCGGAGCGGTCCGGCCACGTGCCGGCGACCAGCACAATGTCCTGGTCAGTCCTCCGTCGCTGACACGAGCGCGTCCAGATCGCGCTCGGCGTAGAGCCGGTGGTGCCATTCCTCGTTGACCACGATGAACAGGCACTGGGTGAGCGGGAAGTCCTCGATCTGCGGCCACCCCGGCTCGGTACAGGTAACCGTCTCGTCGAGCTGCTCGGGGGTCAGCGCGGCGATCACGTCGCGAACCATCGCCTGGCGTTTGCGGCGGACGCCGAGGACCTCGTCCAGCGACGGACGCGCCTCTCGGTCCCACGGGATGCCCTCCCAGCCGGGCGCCTCGTCCCACGGGAGGTCGAGCGGGTGCCAGGGCACCGGGTCGCCGAGCCGCATCCGGCCGACCCATGCGGCGCTCGCGAAGCCGAGGTGGCGCAGCGTCTCGATGAAGGACCACTCCCCGCGGACCCGCTCGTGCAGCAGCTCGGGCGGGAGGGTCCGTGCCCGGTCCTCGGTGTCGGCCCACAACCGCTCGAGGATCTGCCACGCCTCCTGGAATCCCTCGACTGTGGTCGGGCGCATCCTGGCCCGGTCAGGCATGCGTCGGTTGAGCTCGGCCTCGATCAACGGGCCGATGTCGACGCCGTTGATGGTCACGTCCTCGATCTCGCCGGTGATCTCGACGTCGACCAGCTCGAGCCCGAGGAAGCGGACGTGGTGGAAGGAGATCGCACGGAGGTCGGTGTGCTCGACGTGCGCGCCGCGGGGCATGGAAGCGGTGATTGATGCGGTCATGACTCCCACCCTAGGAATAGTTCCGGACGTTCCCGTTCCGGATCGTGACGACGAGCACCATCAGGCTGCCGGGCCCGGAGTCGACGTCGATCAGGAGCGGCGAACAGGTGGTCACCTCGCCGGGCCGGCACATCCGGTTGGTTCGCGAGCCGGCGGCTGGCGGGCCTGACAACGATCCGGGCACGTGCCGGGCAGTCTCACGTCGGGTTGCCGCGCGGCGCCAGTCCGTCTGTTCCGATGGCGCGAAGGACACGCACGCCTGTGTCGTGGAGCTGACGCACCTGAACCTTGGTGAGCGAGTCGAACACCAGACGACGTACCTCGGCGACATGCCCACGGGCGGTGTCGACGACCTTCTCCCAGCCCGCGTCGGTCAGAACGGCCAGAGTGGGGCGGCCGTCGGTGAGGGTCAGGGCGGCGGCAGACCCAGCCTCGCCGGGTCGAACATCATGGCCGGCCAGGTCCGCGAGGTCGTCGCCCACCTGGCCGCGCAGGCTGCCGATGGCACGCTCAAGATCCACGCCTCCACACAGCTACCCCTCGAGCAGGCGGCCGAGGGCCTCGCCACCATCGCCGACGGCCGGGCGCACGGGAAGATCGTCGTCACCATCGCGGACTGAGACCCGGCGCCGCGGCTCAGCCGGCCTCGCTGATCTACCTCGAACTCATGCGGCAGCGTCGGGCCCATGCGCCGATGTCAGTGGCCTGCGCCTCCGAGCCGGCACGACTCCGTCTACCAGCTCCGCACCTCGGAGATGGCGAAACCGAGCGACTTGGCCCGCTGCCGGCGCGAAGGCATTCAGAGCCGTGGTTGCGCGCTGTTCCGCGACGTAGGGCGGAGACCTGTCGGCGGTCCCTCTGCCGCCTGGCGGTTCGGGATGGCCGCCTGACCTTCTTTTCGCTAGGTCGGTCGTGTTCACAGCCAGCGACGCACCCGCCGCGTGTAGTCGTCGTACGGCGCACCGAACCGCTCGTGCAGGAACCGCTCTTCCGGGCGGATCGCGCCCCAGAGGACCAGCAGCACCGCCGCCGCGAACAGCACGAGCGCCCAGAACGAGGGTGCCAGCAACGCCAGCCCGAGGTAGAGGGTGAGCAGACCGACGTACAACGGGTTGCGGGAAAGGCGGTACGGCCCCTCCTCGATCATCGCGTGCGTCGCCTGCCCCGGCAGCAGCCCCGTCCCGTGCCGGCTGAACAGCCACAGCGACCAGCCGTTCCACCCCACGAACAACAGCACCAGCACCCATCCGAGCGGAACCCGCCACCCGCCGAGGTCGACCGGGTCACCCCACAGCTGCGTGGCCAGCCAGCCGGCGAACAGAGGCGCGCCGATCGCGACCGGCGGCCAGAGCCGGAACGCGACGGTGTCCTCGGAACCGTGCACCATGCCTCATTGTCGCGAGCGGTGGCGGCCCCGCCAGCCCGCGTGTGGTGCGGGGTTGCAGGCCCGGCGTCCCCGCTACGGACTGCGCCCGCGACGACCGCCGCGGGGGCTCTCCGCCCCCGACGGATAGTCGTTGCGCCGAGGTTCAGGGGAACTTACTCGCGGGGTGTGGGTCGCGAGTCGACGGTTGAGCTCGAGCCCACCTGAATCTGCTGTCCGGGTAGCTGGATGACGGATTCTGGTGACGATGCACCGACTGTCGTCGAGGAGGGGTCGCCCTCGACGTGCAGTTCGGGCAGCCAGTCAAGCCAGCCGGGCAGGTACCAGTTCCACCGACCTAGGACGGTCATGGTGGCCGGGACGACGATCATGCGGATGATCGTGGCGTCCAGGAGCAGGGCGACGCCCACACCGAAACCCATCTGCTGGAACATGACCAAGTCGCCCGCGGCGAACCCGGCGAAGACGGCGACGATGATCAGCGCCGCACCGGTGATGATGCGTCCAGTCGCCGCGATGCCGTGCACGACGGAGTCCACCGTGTCGCCTGTCTGCACGTACCGCTCTCGGATGCGTGTGATGAGGAAGACGTGGTAGTCCATGGAGAGCGCGAACAGCACGGAGAACAGGAAGACGGGTACCCACGCCTCAACGCGCTCCACCTGCTGGAAGCCCAGGATGTCGGTGCCGTAGCCCTTCTGGAACACCAGGACGAGAAGGCCGTAGGCGGCGCCGACGGAGAGCAAGTTGAGCAACACAGCGGTGCCGGCCAGGACGAGGGACCGGAACAGCACCGTCAAGAGAAGAAGGCTCACGCCGAGGACGAACGCCAGGACGATCGGCAGCCACTTGTTGATCAGATCGGTGTAGTCGATGTTCTCCGCGGTCGTGCCCCCGATCAGGGCAGTCAGGTCGGTCCCGTTCAGCGCCGCAGGAACGAGGTCTGTTCGAAGCCGCTCGACTGCCGAACGGGCACCATCGCTGTTCGGGTCGCCGCGTACCGGGATGCTCACGACCGCCACATCTCCACCGGGGGCGACGCTGGTGGCCGGCGGCCCGAAGGCGCTGTCCCGGGCCAGCGCGCTCTTCAGCTGGGCCAGTGCCGCCACGGCTTCTGGGGAGCGGACGTCCCCGGCGAGCACAACCTCCGCCGGGTCGGAGCTGGTGCTGCCCGGGAAGCTGGCTTCCAGCGCCTCGAACCCGGCTTTGGAGAAGGTCCGATCAGGCAGCGAGCTGACGCCGGCGTTGCCGGTGCGCAGGTCGAGCACCGGCAGGGCCAGCAACAAGAGGAAAAGCACGCTGGCGACCAGCGCAGTCACCGGACGGCGGACGACGGCGCCAACTGCTCGCGTCCAGAATCGGCTCTCGGCTTCCTGCTCACGCCCGAAGACCGGCAGCCGACCTGCGTTGATCCGGTCGCCGAGCAAGGCCAGCATGGCCGGGAGCAGGGTGAGCGCGGCGACGACCGTCACGATGCCGACCAGGATCGCTCCGAAGGCCAGGCTGCGCAGGATGGTGTCCGGCACCAGGAGGAGTCCACACAGGGCGACGACGAACGAGCTGCCGCTGAACAACACCGCCTTGCTGGCGGTGGCGCCCGAAGCCACGATGGCGTCGGCCCTCTCCAGACCGAGGTGCCGCTCCTCGCGGTAGCGAGACAGTACGAACAGGCTGTAGTCGATGCCCAGTGCCAGGCCCATCGCGGTGATCATGTTGACGATGAAGAACGACAGGGTGACGGCCTGTCCGACGAGGGCGGTCAGGGCGACCGAGACGATGATCGAGACGATGGCGATGCCCATGGGGACCAGAGCGGCCACAACTGCACCGAAGACGAGCAGCAACACGAAGAGCGCGGCCGGCAGGCCGATCTGCAACTCGCCTTTCTCGAGGTCGTGCGAGGCGAGCTCGTTGAAGTCATGGTCGATGGTGAACTCGCCAGTGATGGCCACGGCGAAAGCCGGGTCGCTGTCCGCGGCCTTGACCTCGTCGAGTACGTCCGCGATGCCCGTCTCGGCGTCCGGCCCCATCGTCACGGCGAGCAGGACGGCGTGCCGGTCACCCGAGACCGCGGTGGTGTCGTCCGGCGCGTAGGGGTCGCTGACGCCGAGCGTCGCTCCCGAACGCTGCAGCGCGGACCGGACACCAGTCACGAACGTGTGGAAAGCCTGGTCGTCCGCGGCCAGAGATGGAGAGCGCACCACGACGAACTCATCCACGCCGTCCTGGTGCGGAAAGCTCCGCAACATGAGGTCGGCCGCCCGCTTGGAGTCAGGGTTCGACGTGATCGCCTGATCCGTCGACAGAGCGGACCCCAGCAAGGCGCCGATCGCCACCACCGACGCCAACAGCACGAGCAGCCAGGAAACGATCATCCGCCACGGATGTACCGCGGAGAACCGAGCCAAACGTTGGGTTAAGGACACGACAGGCCATCTCCCACCAAAGGGTGCAGACCAAGTCGGTCGACGCTGCCACCGTATTCCCGTCAGTCCCTTCCGTACATGGCGAGACCGACACTGCGGGCGTTGACAGGGCCGACGCGCGGCCCCGATCAGCCCTTCAGCCAGTCGCCCGTAGCGCGTCCACAGCGGGCCACAGCTGTCGCCTGCCTGGGCCGAGAGGGTTTGACCGAGATGGCTGCTCGAGACTCTCGGGGACTGAAGAGCGACCCCAGCGACTCAGTGTCGGGTCACGAGCTCCTCCGCGGTGGACCAGCGGGGCTCGGAGTCGGCGCCGTGGACATCAACCTCGGCTGTCTCGGCCACGGTCACGGGCTCGTCGTGCACGCTGGCGGCGAGAACCGCAGCTCTGTGGAGGCGAGCACGATGGGCCAGCGGCAGCGTCGCCACGGCAGTGACGAGGGCACCAGTGAGGCCGGCAACCGCGAGCAGAAGCCACGGCGTGCCGTGGTCGGGGGCCGGTGCGTCCTGCTCCGCGGCCGGCCTGGCTGGCGCGGCACCGCGCTCGACCTGGGTTGGCTCTGGCGCGGGCTCGGCGTCGGTCAGCGGTGAGTCGCCGTCGCCGCCGGTCAGGTCCAGTCCGAGACTGTCGAGCAGCGCGAGCAGCGCCTTTGGCTGGGTGGGCCGGTGCCAGGAGATCGGGAGTTCCCCGAGGTCGCCGCCGTACCCGACCTGACTGGCCAGCCAGGGGCCGCCCGTCCCGCCGAGGTAGATGCGGTCCACCCGCCAGACCTGCACGTCGTGGACCAGCCACGTGACGGTGACTGCTGACTCCGTCCCATGTCCGGCGCCGGTGTTATCCCGCACCGGAGCGGCCCCGTAGTCGGCTCCGACGAGGCGGGCGAGCTCGGTGTACTCCGGGTCGTCGTAGTACAGCGCGGTGGTGCCGCCGCCGCCGGGGACGACGAGCAGCACGCTGGTGGGCCCGCCGGCCATGGCAGGTGCGGCGAGCAGCCACGCGGCCGCGACGGCCACAATGATCGCGGCGGCACGGGCGGACAGGGCGTTGACGGCAGTACGCATGGCGGCCTCCTGGGCGAGTGCTGCGGCAGTTCAGGTACACCGCCGGGCGCCCGATGGTTCCGTCAGCCGGTCGCCGAGGCCGCGATCTCCCGGGCACGTTCCAGCTCGATGTCCCCCTCGAGCCGCAACGTGGTGCCGTCGCGTTCCCAGATGAGCGTGTGCCCGGCGAGTCGGGCCGTTTCCGTACGACGGGTCCCGTCGGCGTCGAGGAGCACGACCTCGTGTGGAGACGGGAACCACAGCGCGAAGTCGCCGGCGACCGTCGTGAACTCGGCGTCGGGCGCGGTCTTGGCGAACGTGTAGTCGAGGCGCCCGTCGAACTGGTCCAGCCGCAGCGGGCCGTCCGGGCCGGTCCAGCTCATCGTCAGCACCCGACGGTCGTCAGTCACCTCGACGGCGGCCGGCCGGCCCAGCGCGGCAGGCACGAGCGGCTGGAACCGGACCAGGCGGCGGGCCTCGGCCATCCCGCCCCCGGTCGCGGGCGGTGGCGCCGGGGCCGTCGCGGCCTCCGGGCCGGCGCCGCGATCCACCCGCACGCCAGCGAAGCCGAACCAGTCGGCGATCGCGGCCCGAACAGGTGGCGCCGCGACCAACCCGACCAGCAGGGCGACGACCGCGGCGGCGACCGCCATACGGCGGCGGGCGACGATGTCCGCCGCCGCGCGCAGAGCCCGGTTCAACGCACCAGCCGGCGCCGGCGCGGGCAGCATCGCCACCCGGGCAAGGACCGCCGCCTCGACGTCCCGCGCGGGTGCGGGCAGCGGGACCATCCGGCCGAGCGCGACCAGCTCGGCTGCGAGTGCGTCGTTCGTCGTCTCAGACACGGTCCGCCTCCGATACCGGCCCGTCCGGCTGCAGCTCGGCGGCGAGCCGCGCCAGAGCCCGGTGCAGCCGTGACTTCACGGTGCCGCGTGGCCACCCCAGCACGGCCGCCGTCTCGGCCTCGTCCAGCTCGAGCAGGTACCGACAGGTCACCACCCGGCGATGGTCCTCACGCAGGGCGGCCAGCCCGCGAGTCACCTCGGCGGTCCGTTCGCGGGACAGCGCCGCGTCGGCCGGGTCGCCGCTTCCGGCGGCGAGCAGCAGCGGCGCTGTCTGCGCCCAGGCCGACCGCTCCCGGGCCCGGCGGCGACCCGCCGACCTGTGCAGGTTCTTGGTCTCGTTGGCGACGATGCGCAGCAGCCAGGGCCGGAACGCGTCGCCTTCGCGGAACCGGCCGAGCGCGGCGTACGCCTTGACGAAAGCCTCCTGCACCACGTCCTCCGCGTCCGCTCCGGCCCCGAGCAGGGCGGCGGCACGCACCGCCACCGAGGCATGGCGACGCACCAGCTCCGCGTAGGCGTCGGTGTCACCCGCGCGTACCCGGGCCAGAACCTCGCCGTCCTCGCGCTCGACGTCGATGCGGCTCCTCCATGCGTCGCCCTACACATACACCGCCGGACTCCTCGGGGTTCCGCAGCCAGTGCCGCCGATGGCAGCTCTCGTCGTGATCGGCGGCGCGCGCTGGCAGGCGACTGACGACCGCGCGCGTCCATTTCGCGACCTGGTCCCGGGCCGCGCGCCGGCGCGGCCGGCAGCGACCCAAGCATCGACCGACACGCAAGCGTGTGGGCAGCCCGAGCCCGGGACATGCCAGCGCCCTCGCGGGCGGCCCGCTCGCGAGCTGGCTCGCGCCCATGCCGGCCGACGTGCAGGTGCGCAACCATGCGGCCGACGACCTCGGCGTCGGGAGCTGCGCCGCATGACCATGCGGGGCTCCGATGCACGGGGATGGCTCGGCCGGTCGGCTCGCGCGACCAGCTCGATGGAAAACCTTGGCAGAGCGCAAGATCTGCGCTTCGTCGTTCCCTAGCTGGGCCGGTCCGGAACTGATCCCTACGCTGTCGAGGTATGGAATGCCGCATCGGCGAGGCTCTGGTGCACTTCGTCGAGCAGGGCGAAGGCGTCCCGCTGATTGCTCTGCACGGCGCCGGTGTCGATCATCGCGAGATCGAGGTGGCCATCGAGGCCGTCGTCCCCAGCGGGCGCTACCGGCGGATATATCCTGATCTGCCGGGGATGGGCCGGTCGACAACCGTCGGGGTCGCCTGCAACGACGATGTGGTCGACCTGCTCGGCGACTTCATTGACCACCTGGGTGCGGGGCCGACGATGGTGCTCGGGCACTCCTATGGCGCCTATCTGGCTCGCGGGCTGGCGGCACGACGACCAGACATGGTCCTCGGCCTAGCCCTGCTATGCCCCGCGGCCGAAGAGTCCCGAGACGTGCCCGACCACGACGTGGTCCACCAGGACAGCGACGCGTATCGCGAGCTCGAACGTGCACAGCGGGCGGGGTTTGACGAGTACTTCGTCGTGCGCACACGGGCCACCGCTCGCCGATACCGCGACCACGTGGTGCCCGGGACGACGCTCGTCGACGAAGCTGCGCTGGGCCGCGTCTTCGCCGGGTGGACGATCAACCTCGGGTCGAAGGAGTTCGTGGCGCCGACTCTGATAGTTGCAGGCCGACATGACTCAATCGTTGGATACACCGACGCACTAGATCTGCTCCAGCTGTACCCGCGCGCCACCATGGCGGTCATAGAGAATGCCGGCCACGCGCTCATCCACGAGCAGCCCCAACTGCTTGCCGCGCTCGTCGGTGACTGGCTCGGTCGCATGTCCTAGCCCACCGGTGTCCAGTAGTTCCGACCCCGGCTGCAACGAGCCGATCGACGCGGGGTGGAAGTCGACAATCAGCGATCCCGACGGAAACCTGTTCGCATTCATCGAGATACGCGCGTACCGATCCCGGAGGTCGCAGGCGACTGCGTGGTACACCCGCGCGCACCGCGGACGAACTCATACTTCGCCGTACCTGGCACGACCGGCACGAGATCTCGACTCGCCGCCGTGGCGGCTCATCAAGAATGACCCGCCACATGGCGGACGCCGTTCGTCCGGGATATGTGTGAGGCTGCGGGCATGGCAGTGTCGACCGAGGGCTCGGTCACCTGGGCGCAGGCGCTGGCCTGGCGGATGGAGCGACAGCTCCTCGACCCCGTCGGGACGGAGTCGGTCGCGGTCGTCGTACGCCGGCTCGGCGCGGTGCTCTCGATGGACGAGTCGCTCGCCGAACTTGCTGTCCGGACCCGCCGTGCGACGTCGCGCCCCGGACAGGTCGCGAAGGCCCTGGCAGAAGGGAAGGTGATCAAGGTATTCGCCTTCCGCGGGTCGATGCACTATCTCTCGCCGGAGGACGGCGGCATGTATCTGGCCCTGCGATCGGCGGGGCGCCAGTGGGAGTTGCCGAGCTGGGTGGAGTACTACCGGCTCACTCCATCGGACTGGCCCGACTTCCGTGCCGCGGTACGCGAATCCCTCAGCGACGGGCCGTTGACCGTGGTCGAGCTTGGAGAGGTGCTGGCGAAGCGCCGCGTCTACCGGCACCTGAAGCCTGTGTTCGACGAGGGCGCTGGCACGCTGATCAAGCCGCTGACGTGGCAGGGGGACATGAGTTTCGGTCCGCCTCGCGACGGACAGCACACGTTTCAGCGCCTCGACACCAACCCACGGTGGCACGGCATCCCGAACGTCGACGACGCGGGTCCGAGCGCCATTCTGGCGTACCTCCGGACGTACGGGCCGGCGACACTCGACAACGTCCACTACTGGCTCGGCGACGGCCTGAGCGCTGGCCGCACACGGCTCAACAACTGGTTCTCCGGACTCGGCGACCGGCTTGTCGCTGTCGACGTCGAAGGCACCACGGCCTACGTCGTGCGCGAAGACGTCGACGCCCTTGCAGCTGCGTTGCCATCGGAGGCGGTGCGGTTCCTTCCCGGGCACGACCAGTGGGTGATCGGTCCTGGCACCAAGGACGTCCACGTCACCCCGTCGTCAAGACGGGAGCCCGTCACCCGCAAGGCCAACCCAGTGATCGTCGGCGGGGTCGTGTGCGGGACTTGGGCGCGGAAGGGCGACGAGCTCACCGTCACCTGGCTCGACGAGCGGCAGCGACCCGACGAGCCCATCGAGCAGGAGGCCGCGCGACTGGCCGGCATCCTCGGCCGCGACCTGCACCTGAGACTGACTCATAGCTGACCGTCGAAGGGCCACCGTCCACTGGGGGATCGGTCGCAACCACTCGACCGCGGCGGGTCGTCTGATCCGAAGAACGATGGCGGACCTCACTCCCGGTCCGCGGCGGAAGGACGCGGCGGCAACTGGCGCGGTTCGCGGCGGATAGACGCAGGTTCCTAGCGAGCGGGCGCGGCGGTTCAGGAGGGCCGCGTGCGCACGCCAGGCGGCAGATGAGTGCGCTGGGTCCGCAGCTGAGATGAAGGGCGCTGCCGACCGCCTCAGTGAGCTTCGATTTGGTCGGACCGAGGATCAGGCGGTTCTGGTCGGATGGTCTGCTCGGCACGGAGTTCGGGGACGAGCGTAGTCATGACTTCCTCGAAGACAGCGTCCTCGTGTGTCGCCTGCGCATCCCAGTTGCGCGGCCAATAGAGCACGAACTCGTCGATCCCGATCCCCTGGTAGCGCTCGACCATCTCGCGGAAGCCTGACACCGATGCCCACGGGGTCAGGGGTGGGTAGCACACCAGCGAGTGCCGGATCGACCGCACATCGCGTCCACGCGCCTTACACAGCTCGGCGAGCAGCTCCGCACGTTCGCGTGTCACCCGGTAGAACTGGTCCTCGGTGTCGATCCCGTTCCCGCCCCAGGAGCTCCAGCTGTCGGCGAACTCCGCGGTGATCCCGAGCATCTTCGGCCCGTGTGCGGCCACCGTGATCGGCGGCCGCGGGCGCTGCGGTGGCAGAGGGATCGTCTCGGCTTCCTCACAGCGGTAGAACTCACCCTCAAAGGTCGTGACCTCCTGACGCAGCAGCAGGTCGGTGAGCTGGACGAACTCACGGAACCGCCTCACCCGCTCCCCCGGGGACCAGTCGACACCAGCCTGTGTCGCGCCAGCGGAAGGGTCACCGACACCCAGGGCGAGCTCGACTCGGCCATCCGACATGTGGTCCACCGTCATCGTCGCCTTGGCCAACGTCACAGGGCTGCGGAAGTAGAGGCTCGAGATCAGCGTGCCCACCCGGATCATCGACGTACTCAATGTCAGGTCCACCAGCGTCGCGGGACCGTCGAAGATCGGATGCCGCCCACGGTCCGGCTCGACCACCGTGTCGACATTCCACATCACGTCGAAGCCCAACTGCTCGGCTCGTCTCCACCGCTCGCGCAACTCGATCAGCGGGAGGTGCTGGTACTGGTACGCGCAGAAGCGCAACTCAGCCATGGGAATGTCCTCCTCGCCCGGCGCGTCTCACGACCACACCACGCTAGTGGCGACGGGCACGCGAGCACGAGGATGACTCCTCGAGCGCCCTCAGGCTCTGACCGCGCTGACTCAAAGTGCGGTACCGGAGCTGCGCGTTTCGATCCAACATCGCGCGACCGGACATCGGCACGACCGCGCACTAACCGCGGCATGAGCGTGCACCTCGCTCACGGTAGAACGACGATGTCCTCCGCTGTCGGAAGTCGCCCGTGATTGGGCGTGTAGATGTCCGGGTACTTGAGCCGACCCTCGGACTCCAGCAGAAGACCAAGCGTCGTCTCGCCGTCCGCTGACCTCGCGTCGACCCACGCCTGGAGGTGATGGTCCTGCTCGGGAAACCAGGCGTCACGCACGCCGAAACTCTCACGGCCGCAGTCACACTCGTCGTCGACGATCAGGTAGTCGAGCGACTCGCGCATGGCCACCGCGTCCGGTCTATCGACCGTCGTGAGTTTGCGGAGGACGAACAATTCGTTGTGGCTCAGTGGCCTCCATGTCGGCACTCTGACACAGCCGCCAGCACGGTGCAGCCCCAACCGCTCATCGGCATGAGCGAGCGCAAGCGGCGAAATCACGCACCCGTGTCGCGGCATGTCATGTACCGACGACTACGACAGAGGGACGGCTATGTTCGGTCGGTTTCCGTGGGTTATGGCGTCTGCCCGGTGATGTTGGCGGGGAGGCTGTCGAGGAGGCGCTGCACGCCTTGGCGGGCGAAGTCGGCGGCGGCCTGCGGGCCGGGGTCGGTCTCGGTCGGCTCGCGGCGCACGACCTCAGTGACCGCGGACCCGACCCGGGCGAGGTACACGTACACGATGTCGTGCTTGCCGCGGCGTGTTCCGGCGACGAAGCCGAGCCGGAAGCTCAACGTGGCCGCCTCGTCGCCGAGTTCGGGCATGTCTTGGTTGGTCCAGCTGTCAACGCGGCCGCTCCAAGTATCGGCCGTTGGGCAGCGGCGGACCGCTTGGCGCAGCTCGCTGAGGAGGCGGTGCGCGTCGTCGGGGGTGTCCGCGACGTAGAGCCGTTGCGCTGCTGGTGTGCCGTCGGTGTCGTCGATGAACAACACGTTGCGCATCGCCGGTTTGCCGGTGGTGATGTTGCTGTCGCACATGTGCAGCTCGATGAACGCGTTGGGGGTCATCAGGTCGTCCCGGATGCCGCGGCTGCTGCTCGACGCGAGTGGCACATCGTCGGCCTGCAGCATCGCCTGGGCGAGCGACCCAGTGGGCACGTCCTGTAGCGGGTTGGCGGTGCCCTCGTATAGGACGGTCTCCAGGGCGTCGTTGAACGGGTTGACTTGGTCGAAGGACAGCGTGCGTGTCCCCGGTGTGGACAGCCATAGGACGGACAGGTACGGGCCGGCGTGGGCTCGGCTCATTAGCTGCACTCGATGGGATGGGCCAACGTGCGGCATCACCGAGGTGGACTGGCGGCCGCCGGCCGAGTCCCAGCCGTCGCCGTCCAGCGGAGCGCAGGCCAGTAGCTTCGTGATGAGCAGGGGGACGTCCGGGTCGGCCTGTGGCAGGTTCGTGTCGTCGGCTCCCTTGGCTGCCGCCTTGACCGACCCGAGGTTGAACACGGCCTGGTAGGCGGCGGTGTCGGGCTGGTCAGTGGTGAACTGCTGGTAAGCCGCATCGACGGGTGCGCCGAGCGCCTTCAAGCACAGCGGGATATCGGAGGCCTTGGCGGGCTTGGCTCCGGTCCAGCCGGTGAAGGTCTCGTCGTTCGGAAGCTGGGAGGGGAGCAGGAGGCCTCGGTCGGCCGGCACCTGCTGCGGGCTGTCGGTGACGGCAGGGGTGGGCGGCAATGCTCGCCCGTCGGGTCGGGTGAGGAGTGCTCCCGCGCCCACGATCACGGCCACGGCGCCGGCAGTGGCTGTCACGCCGATCAGTCGGCGCCTCCGGGCCGTCCTCTCCGCGGCCTGCTTGAGCCCGGCCACGCTTTGGACGTAGACCGGCAGATCATCGGCACGGCGTTGCAGCAGGTCGGTGAGCTGATCAGTCATGGCTACTCCTCTCCGGCGGGCAAGGCTGACTCGCTGTCGTCCAGCAGTCCCGCCAGGGCGCGACGGCCGCGGGCCAACTGCTGCTTGACCGCCGACACGCTGGACCCGGTCTCGGCAGCGACCTGCTCCACCGTCAGGTCGGCCAGGTGGTGCAGCACGACCGCGACCCGCTGCCGCTCCGACAGCTGGCGCAGCGCCGCAACCAGCGCGACGTGGTCGGCGCTGAGCTCGAGCAGATGAGCGCGTCGGTCGGCGTCGTGGCGGCTCCACGCCATTGCCCCGTTCCGGACCTTGCGCCACCGGGAGATCGCGAGCCGGCGGGCCACTGTCCGCACCCACGCCTCGGGCGACGCGTAGGTGGAGACGCGGGACCAACGGGTCCAGGCCCGGGCGAACGCCTCATGGGTCACGTCCTCCGCCTCGGCGAGATCACCGGTCAGCAGCACCATCTGCCGGGCGATGCGGGTAGCGGCACCGGCGTAGAAGCAGTCAAAATCAGCTCCTGCGCTCCCCTCGCTCGGTGCCACCGCCGCCTCTCCCGCCGCATCCCACTAACCCTTGCACTTGTACTCACGCGCGAGTTCGGGGACTGGTGACGCCAAATCGGAAAATCTTCAGAGGCTCCTAGCTGCGGCGCTCGTAGCCAACCAGCGATGCGAAACTCGAACTACCTGGCGCGGGTTGAAATCGGCGCGAGGAAGAGCAGGCACTGGTTCGGGTTGTAATTGTTGGCTGACGCCAGCCCGTGGCCCAGTCAGGCTATGGGTCAGACGTCCGGCGAGGTGGCCCGAGCGTCCTTGTTTGGCTGGCGCCCCTCTGTCAACCTCGACCCGCCTGCACAGGAGATGGCCGTTGCCGCAGCTGATCCGATGGCAGATCCTCCCCTTCGTGGCGAAGCCTCGGGAGCCGTCGGTCGAGCGTCCTCGGGATCCACCAGTTGGCGTCGCCGAGCAGCGTCATTGTCGCCGGCACCAGCACCATGCGGACGAGGGTGACGTCGACGAAGATTGCCGTGGCCAGGCCGAGGCCGAACATCTTCGTCGCCGCGTCCTCCCCGAGGACGAAGGCAAGGAACACCGAGATCATGATGAGCGCAGCCGACGTGATGACCCGCCCCGTCGAGGAGATGCCGCGGACGATCGACCTCTTGTTATCGCCTGTGGCGTCGAACTCCTCGCGCACCCGGGACAACAGGAACACCTCGTAGTCCATCGAGAGCCCGAACAGGATCGCGAACATGAACATCGGGATGAAGGAGACGATCGGCACCGTCGACTCGAGTCCGATCAGACCGGCGGCCCAGCCCCACTGGAACACCATGACCATGACGCCGTACGCCGCACCGATGCTGAGCAGGTTGAGGACCACTGCCTTCAGCGGCACCAGCACGGACCGGAAGACGAGCATCAGGAGGATGAACGACATCGTGAGCACCGCGGCGATCAGCACCGGGAGCCGTTCGTTGACGCGCGCACCGACGTCGGCGAAGTTCGCCGTCTGACCACCGACGTGTGCCCGCGCGGGGCTGGTGGCGAGCGCCCTGGGCAGTACTTCCCCTCGCAACCGCTCGACCGTCGCCTGCGTGGCGGCGTCCTGTGGCCCCGTCGTCGGGATGGCGACGATGACAGCGACACCCGCGCCTGCGTGCACCTCCGGTGCTCCCACCGAGGCGATACCCGGGTCGGCCCTCACCGCCGCCACCAGAGGATCGACCACGGTCGGATCCTCGGAGATGTCGACGGCGACCACCACCGGACCGTTGCTGCCCGGACCGAACCCGTGGGCCACCAGGTCGTACGCCCGGCGCTCGGTCCGGCTCTCGGGCAGCGCACCGTCGTCGGGGATGCCGGGACGCAGCGCAACCACCGGCGCGGCGAGAGCGAGCAACAGAACGGTGACTCCCACGGCGTACGGCCAAGGGTTGCGGGTCACGTGCCGGACCCATCGTGACCAACCGGGGTTCACGGAGCCGTCGGTACCGCCGTGCGCGGAACGATGCCCGCGACGGTTGATGTGCGGCCCGGCCAGGCCCAGGAACGCAGGCAGCAGCGTTACCGAGACGGCCACCATGACGAGAACGACGACCGAGACCGCGATGCCACCTGCGGTCATGAACGGGACACCGGCCACGACCAGCCCGAGGATCGCCACGACGACGATGCCCCCGGCGACCACCACCGGCTTGCCGGCCGTAGCCAGCGCCGTGCCGACCGACTCCGCCACAGGCAGGCCGCGAGCAAGGTAGTCACGGTGCCGGGTGACGATGAACAACGCGTAGTCGATGCCCACCCCCAGCCCCACCATGGCGCCCAGGACCGGCGCCCAGCTCGGGACGTCGACGACGTTGGCGAGAAGTGACATGGAGCTGACACCGACCGTGAGTCCGAGCACCGCGGTGCCGAGCGGGAGAGCCGTGGCGATCAGGGACCCGAAGGCGAGAAAGAGGATGATCGCAGCAATTAGCAGCCCGATGAGCTCGCCCACGGCGGGCTGCGACTGCTCGAACGCCCAGTAGAGGTCGCCACCCATCTCGAGCCGCAGTGGGGAACCCGCCTCGGCCTCGGCGCCGAACGCTTTCAGGTTGCTGAGGTCTTGTGCTGAGAGCGAGTCGACGAGCGGGTACTGCAGGCGGAGGAGCGCGACGCGCCCGTCCGGCGAGACGACATCCGTCGTCTCGAGGACGTGGGGCAGCGCTGCGGCGTCGCTCTGCAGCGTCGCGAGCGCAGAGCGTGCCTCCGCCGAGTCGAAGAACGTCGCGTCGTCGTCCAACGGGGTCACCACCACCTGAGCGGTCAGACCGGCGTCACTCGCACCGGCAGCGGCCATCAGCTCGCTCGCCTGCTGGGAGTCGAGACCCGGCACCTGCATGGAGTCCTTGAGCCGATGCCCGAAGGCGCCGGAGGCCCCCACGACGACGACCGCGAGCACCAGCCAGGAGCCGATCACGACCCAGGGGCGACGAGCAGCCAGGTGGCCGAGACGGTATAGCGACTTCGACATCATCGGTCGTCCTCCACGGTCGTTGGCGTCAACGCGACTGCCATGCCCGTCAGCGTGGTGACGCGACGCGGACGGCACATCGGCCGCAGGGCGCCGCTCTTCCCGTTCTTCGGAAGGGTGCGCGTCTGGTCCTTTCGGCCGAAGCGCAGCGGCGGCAGATCCCTAGGCTGGGGTCGTGATCAGCAGCGTGGTCAGGTCTCTGCGAGCCGAGCCACGAGCCGCTGCGCCCCCGACGCGAGTCTGGCGGGACTGGGCACTGGTCGCCTTCCTGCTGCTGACCGCCGCACTCGAAGGCATCTTTCGTACCGATGTCCCTTGGCGTCCCGTAGCGCTCGGGCTCGCCGTGGTGCTGGTGTTCCCGCTTCTGTGGCGGCGGACGGACCCACTTGCTGTCGTCGCCGTCGTCTTTGGCGCGGTCATCGTGCTGAACCTCGCCACGCTGATCGACGGTCCGGCCGCGCCCGTCGGGTTGTACACGATGATCTACGTAGTACTGGTCCCCTATGCGTTGCTCCGATGGGGGTCCGGTCGCGAGGTCGTCATCGGGTTGCCGATCATCGTGGTCGCCGGCCTGCTGGGGATCGCGAGCGACTACAACGGGTTCGGCGAGGCGGTAGCCGGCTTCGTGTTCCTCATGTTCCCTGGAGTTCTCGGCGCATTGGTCCGGTTCTGGACGACGGCGCGGAGCCGGGAGATCGATCAAGCAAGGCTGCGCGAGCGCGAGCAGCTCGCGCGGGAGCTGCATGACACCGTGGCGCACCACGTCTCGGCCATGGTCGTACGTGCGCAGGCGGGACGTGTGGTGGCGACGTCCGACCCCGGAGCTGCCGTTGATGCGCTGAGGGTGATCGAGGACGAAGGTTCCCGTACCCTCGCCGAGATGCGGACCATGGTGGGCGTCCTGCGTGATCGTGACGATGCCGACCTCACCCCCCAGAACGGCATCGCCGATATCGGGCGACTCGCACGCAACGCCGACGACGAGCCCCGGGTGCACGTCGGCCTTGCCGGCGACCTCGACGAGCTCAGTCCGACGGTCGGGGGAGCGACGTACCGCATCGCCCAGGAATCCGTGACGAACGCGCTGCGGCACGCTCGGAACGCCACCCGGATCGATGTGCAGGTCGTGGGAGATCCGGACGTCGTCCGGCTGACGGTCCGCGACGACGGCGATCAGGTCCAGCCGTCCAGCGTCGATGCCGGCTACGGCGTCGTCGGGATGACGGAACGGGCGGCACTCCTCGGCGGGACCTGCGAAGCGGGGCCGGGACCCGAACATGGCTGGGTGGTCCACGCGGTGCTTCCGCGGACGCGGCCGACCCGATGACCATCCGCGTACTTGTCGCTGACGACCAGGAGCTCGTCCGGACCGGGCTGCGCATGATCCTGGACGCCCAGCCCGACATACAGGTGGTGGGTGAGGCGACAAACGGCCGGGAAGCCGTGTCGCTAGCCCGGGAGCTGCGGCCCGACGTGTGCCTGTTCGACATCCGGATGCCCGAGCTCAACGGGCTCGAGGCCACGCGCGCGCTGGCCGGGCCGGCCGTCGAAGATCCGCTCGCCGTGGTGGTCATCACGACGTTCGACCTCGACGAGTACGTCCACGGCGCGCTCAAGGCGGGCGCCCGTGGCTTCCTCCTCAAGGACGCAGGACCTGAGCTGCTCACCCAGGCGGTCCATGCGGCCGCCGACGGTGAAGCACTGATAGCTCCCAGCGTCACAGTCCGCCTGCTGGCTGCGTTCGCCGACCTACGGACAAGTGAGCCGCTGCGCCAGCCGATCGAACCTCTCACCGCGCGCGAGGAGGAGGTCATGGTCACCGTAGCTCGGGGTCTTACCAACGCCGAGATCGCCAATGAGCTCCACATCAGTCTCAGCACCGTCAAGACCCACCTGGCCAGCCTCATGAACAAGCTCGGCGCGAGGAACCGGGTCGAGATCGCCATGTGGGCCCATGAAACGAACCGCATCAAAGCCTGATTCCTATCGACGCCAGCCCGTGGCCCAGTCAGGCTATGGGTCAGACGTCCGGCGAGGTGGCCGAGAGTCCCGGTTCTGACTGGCGCCCCTCAGTCAACCTCGACCCGCCGGCATCGGAGCCGGCCGTCGGCGCAGCTGATCCGATGGCAGATCCTCCCCTTCGTGGCGCAGGCTCGGGAGCCGTCGGTCGAGCATCCTCGGGAACCACCAGTTGGCGTCGCCGAGCAGGGTCATGGTCGCCGGCACCAGCACCATGCGGACGAGGGTGACGTCGACGAAGATCGCCGTGGCCAGGCCAAGGCCGAACATCTTCGTCGCCGCGTCCTCCCCGAGGGCGAAGGCTAGGAACACCGAGATCATGATGAGCGCAGCCGACGTGATGACCCGCCCCGTCGAGGAGATGCCGCGGACGATCGACCGCTTGTTGTCGCCTGTGGCGACGAACTCCTCGCGCACCCGGGACAACAGGAACACCTCGTAGTCCATCGAGAGCCCGAACAGGATCGCGAACATGAACATCGGGATGAAGGAGACGATCGGCACCGTCGACTCGAGTCCGATCAGACCGGCGGCCCAGCCCCACTGGAACACCATGACCATGACGCCGTACGCCGCGCCGATGCTGAGCAGGTTGAGGACCACTGCCTTCAGCGGCACCAGCACGGACCGGAAGACGAGCATCAGGAGGATGAATGACATCGTGAGCACCGCGGCGATCAGCGCCGGGAGCCGTTCGTTGACGCGCGCACCAACGTCGGCGTAGTTCGCCGTCTGACCACCGACGTGTGCCCGCGCAGGGCTGGTGGCGAGTGCGCTGGGCAGTACTTCCCCCCGCAACCGCTCGACCGTGGCGTGCGTGGCGGCGTCCTGTGGTCCGGTCGTCGGGATGGCGACGATGACAGCGACACCCGCGCCGGCGTGCACCTCCGGGGTACCCACCGAGGCGATCCCCGGGTCGGCCTTGACCGCCGCCACCAGAGCATCGACCACGGTCGGATCCTCGGTGATGTCGACGGCGACCACCACCGGACCGTTGCTGCCCGGACCGAACCCGTGGGCCACCAGGTCGTAGGCCCGGCGCTCGGTGCGGCTCTCGGGCAGCGCACCGTCGTCGGGGATGCCGGGACGCAGCGCCACCACCGGCGCGGCGAGAGCGAGCAACAGCACGGTGACGCCCACGGCGTACGGCCAAGGGTTGCGGGTCACGTGCCGGACCCATCGTGACCACCCCGGGTTCACGGAGCCGTCGATACCGACGTGCGCGGAACGGTGCCCGCGCCGGTTGATGTGCGGCCCGGCCAGGCCCAGGAACGCAGGCAGCAGCGTTACCGAGACGCCCACCATGACGAGAACGACGAGCGAGACCGCGATGCCACCTGCGGTCATGAACGGGACGCCGGCCACGACCAGCCCGAGGATCGCCACGACGACGATGCCCCCGGCGACCACCACCGGCTTGCCGGCCGTAGCCAGCGCCGAGCCGACCGACTCCGCCACAGGCAGGCCGCGAGCAAGGTAGTCACGGTGCCGGGTGACGATGAACAAGGCGTAGTCGATACCCACCCCCAGCCCCACCATGGCACCGAGGATCGGCGCCCAGCTCGGGACGTCGATGACGTTGGCGAGAAGTGACAGGGAGCTGACGCCGACGGTGAGTCCGAGCACCGCGGTGCCGAGCGGGAGAGCCGTGGCGATCAGGGACCCGAAGGCGAGGAAGAGGATGATCGCAGCAACCAGCAGCCCGATGAGCTCGCCCACGGCGGGCTGCGGCTGCTCGAACGCCCAGTGGAGGTCGCCACCCATCTCGAGCCGCAACGACGAATCCGCCTCGGCCTCGGCGCCGAACGCCTTCAGGTTGCTGAGGTCTTGTGCTGAGAGCTCGTCGACGAGCGGGTACTGCAGGCGGATGAGCGCGACGCGCCCGTCTGGCGAAACGACATCCGTCGTCCTGAGGACGTGGGGCAGCGCCGCGGCGTCGCTCTGCAGCGTCGCGAGCGCAGAGCGTCCCTCCGCCGAGTCGAAGAACGTCGCGTCGCCGTCCGACGGGGTCACCACCACCTGAGCGGTCAGACCGGCGTCACTCGCACCGGCAGCGGCCATCAGCTCGCTCGCCTGCTGGGAGTCGAGACCCGGCACCTGCATGGAGTCCTTGAACCGGTGCCCGAAGGCGACGGAGGCGCCCACGACGACGATCGCGAGCACCAGCCAGGAGCCGATCACGACCCAGGGGCGACGGGCAGCCAGGTGGCCAAGACGGTATAGAGACTTCGACATCATCGGTCGTCCTCCAGAGTCGTTGGCGTCAACGCGACTGCCATCCCCGTAGCGTGGTGACGCGGCGCGGACGGCACATCGGCCGCAGGGCGCCGGCCTTCCCGTTCTTCGGAACGGTGCGCGTCTGGTCCTTTCGGCCGAAGCGCAGCGGCGGCAGATCCCTAGGCTGGGGTTGTGATCAGCAGCGTGTTCAGGTCTCTGCGGGACGAGCCCAGGGCTGCCGCGCCCCCGGTGCGGGTCTGGTGGGACTGGGCACTGGTCGCGTTCCTGCTGCTGACCGCCGCACTCGAAGGCATCTTGCGTACCGATGTCGCGTGGCGTCCCGTAGCGCTCGGGCTCGCCCTGGCGCTGGTGTTCCCACTTCTGTGGCGGCGGACGCACCCGCTTGCTGTCGTCGCCGTTGTCTTTGGCGCGGTCATCGTGCTGAACCTCGCCACGCTGATCGATGGTCCGGCCACGTCCGTCGGGCTGTTCACGATGATCTACGTGCTGCTGGTCCCCTACGCCTTGCTCCGGTGGGGGTCTGGTCGCGAGGTCGTCATCGGGTTGCCGATCATCGTGGTCGCCGCCCTGCTGGGCATCGCGAGCGATTTCAACGGGTTCGGCGAAGCGGCGGCAGGCTTCGTGTTTCTCATGTTCCCCGGAGTTCTCGGCGCACTGGTCCGGTTCTGGACGACGTCGCGGAGCCGCGAGATCGATCAGGTCAGGCTGCGTGAGCGCGAGCAGCTCGCGCGGGAGCTGCATGACACCGTGGCGCACCACGTCTCGGCCATGGTCGTGCGAGCGCAGGCGGGACGTGTGGTGGCGACGTCCGACCCCGGAGCTGCCGTTGACGCGCTGAGGGTGATCGAGGACGAAGGTTCCCGTACCCTCGCCGAGATGCGGACCATGGTGGGCGTCCTGCGAGATCGTGACGATGCCGACCTCACCCCGCAGAACGGCGTTGCCGATATCGGGCGACTCGCAGGCAACGCCGACGACGAGCCCCGGGTGCACGTCGGCCTTTCCGGCGACCTCGACGAGCTCAGTCCGACGGTCGGGGGAGCGACCTACCGCATCGCCCAGGAATCCGTGACGAACGCGCTGCGGCACGCTCGGAACGCCACCCGGATCGATGTGCAGGTCGTGGGAGATCAGGACGTCGTGCGGCTGACGGTCCGCGACGACGGCGATCAGGTCCATCCGTACAGCGTCAAGGCCGGCTACGGCGTCGTCGGGATGACGGAACGGGCGGCACTGCTCGGCGGGACCTGCGAAGCGGGGCCGGGCCCCGACCATGGCTGGGTGGTCAACGCGGTGCTTCCGCGGGCGCGGCCGACCCGATGACCATCCGCGTCCTGGTCGCTGACGACCAGGAGCTCGTCCGGACCGGGCTGCGCATGATCCTGGACGCCCAGCCCGACATCCAGGTAGTGGGTGAGGCGAGAAACGGCCGGGAAGCCGTGTCGCTAGCCCGGGAGCTGCGGCCCGATGTGTGCCTGTTCGACATCCGGATGCCCGAGCTCAACGGGCTCGAGGCCACACGCGCGCTCGCCGGGCCGGACGTCGAGGATCCGCTCGCCGTGGTGGTCATCACGACGTTCGACCTCGACGAGTACGTCCACGGCGCGCTCAAGGCGGGCGCCCGTGGCTTCCTCCTCAAGGACGCGGGACCTGAACTGCTCACCCAGGCGGTCCATGCCGCAGCCAACGGTGAAGCACTGATCGCCCCCCGCGTCACGGTCCGCCTGCTGGCTGCGTTCGCCGAACTACGGACAAGTGAGCCGCTGCGCCAGCCGATTGAACCTCTCACCGCGCGGGAGGAGGAGGTCATGGTCACCGTGGCTCGGGGCCTGACCAACGCCGAGATCGCCCATGAGCTCCACATCAGTCTCAGCACCGTCAAGACCCACCTGGCCAGCCTCATGAACAAGCTCGGCGCGAGGAACCGGGTCGAGATCGCCATGTGGGCCTATGAGACGAACCGCATCAAGGCCTGAT
>CAVSCX010000017.1:0-15750 GCA_963726615.1 uncultured Actinomycetota bacterium
CTCCGGCACGGCACTCATCGGCTCAGCCGGTCCCCGCGCCGGGGCCGGCACCGTCGGCGGCGCCGGCCGCCGGCCGGGCCACCAGCTCGACGGTGTCGACACCGTCGCACCAGCGGCAGCGGACGCTGTCGATCTCCTCCGCGAGCAGCTCGCGCTCCTCGACCACCTGGTCGCCCGCGAGGTCGACGTGCACGTACTCCCGGGTGGTCGCCCGGCGCACGACGTCGAACCGGGTGAGGTTGCCGCAGCGGGTGCAGCGCCAGCGAGTGACCTCCGTGGGTCGCGGGCTCCGAGTCACGCTGTCGAGCGTACGTGCGGCGCCGCCCGCCGGCCGCGCGTCGGGGCAGACACGCGGGACGGACCCGCCGAAAGTCCCCGGTTCGGGGCTGATCACCATCCGCTCCGAACGGCAGCCGAAAGGCCGGCACCTGCTCACGCGTGACGACGTCACGGCCCGTCACGTCACGAGACCGGCCGGCCGGTCGGCGATCCGGCCGCGGCCCCCGCCCGCAGGGTCACCGCCCGGGTCTAGATGCCGCGTCGCTGGGTGGCCAGGCCCTCGTCCAGGGCAGCGCGGGCGGCCACGACCTCCGGTCGCTGGGACACCTCGGGAACGCCCACCTGCCAGAAGGTCCCGCTCTCCGTCCAGTCCTGGGCCCGGACCTTCGAGACGATCACCGTGGTCCGTTCGGCCGACCGCGCCATGTCCAGGGCGGTCCGGAACTCGGCCAGGCTCGCCACCTGCACGCTGATTGCTCCGAGCGCCGCGGCGTGCGCGGCGAAGTCGACCCGCTCACCGGTTCCCGGCCCCGTCGAGTCGGCCAGCATGTTGTTGTACGAGGCGCCGCCCTGGTTGACCTGGAGGCGCTCGATCACGGCATAGCCCTCGTTGTCGCAGACCACCAGGATGAACTTCTTGCCCGACAGCACCGACGCGTAGATGTCGGAGTTCATCATCAGGTACGACCCGTCGCCCACCATGGCGTAGACCTGGCCGCGGTCGCGGGCCATGGCTGCACCCCATGCGCCGGACGTCTCGTAGCCCATGCACGAGAAGCCGTACTCGCAGTCGAAGGTCGCGATGCCCTTGCTCGTCCAGTTGACGTTCAGCTCACCCGGGAGCCCGCCCGCGGCAGTGAGCACGTAGTCGTCCTCCGTGGCCGAGGCGTGCACCTCGCCGACCAGCTGGGCGTAGCTGGGCGGCCAGACCCCGTCGTCGGCCACCCGAGAATCGACGTACCGCTGGAGCTCGGCGCGCTGCGTGCTCCCCCGGGCCGTCCAGTCAGCGGGCGCCGTCCAGCCGGTCAGCGCATCCCGCAGCTCGGCAAGCGCCTCGCGTGCATCGGCGACCACGGGGACCGCGCGGTGCTTGTGCGCGTCGACCCGGCCGACGTTGACGGCGACGAGCTGCGCCTCGGGCGCGAACAGCGTCCAGGAGGCGGTCACGAAGTCGTTGAGGCGGGTGCCCACCGCCACGACCACGTCGGCCTCCGCGGCAACGGTGTTGGCGGCCATCGCGCCGGTGACGCCGATCGGGCCGGCGTAACGCGGGTGCGAGGCCAGCAGCGAGGACTTCCCCGCCACCGTCTCGATCACCGGCAGCCCGAGCTCGTCGGCGAAGGCGGCCAGCTCGGCCTCGGCGCGGGAGTAGTGGACCCCGCCGCCCGCGACCAGGACGGGCCGCCGCGCCGACCGGATGACGTCGGCCGCCCGCTGAACGTGACCGCGGTCCGGGCGCGGCCGGGCGATCTCGTGCACCTTCCGGTCGAAGAAGGCGAGCGGGTAGTCGTACGCCTCCGCCGCCACGTCCTGCGGCAGGCCGAGGAAGACCGGTCCGCAGTCCGCCGGGTCCAGGAGCGTCCCGAGCGCCTGAGGGAGGCAGGAGAGCACCTGCGCCGGGTGGGTGATGCGGTCCCAGAAGCGCACGACTGGCCGGAAGGCGTCGTTGACCGTCGTCGACGGCGAGCCGGAGTGCTCCACCTGCTGCAGGACCGGGTCGGGCAGCCGCGAGTTGAACGTCTCGCCGGAGATGAACAGCACGGGCAGCCGGTTGGCCATCCCGACTCCGGCGGCGGTCACGAAGTTCGTGGCCCCGGGCCCGATGGAGGAGGTGCACACCATCACCTGCTGACGGCGCACGGCCTTGGCGAACGCGACCGCGGCCAGCCCCATCCCCTGTTCGTTCTGGCCCCGCCAGACGGGGATCTCGTCGCGGTGCACCTCGAGCGAGTGCCCCAGGCTGGTCACGTTGCCGTGCCCGAAGATGGCCAGCACGCCCGGGAACAGCGGCACCTCCTCGCCGTCGACGACGATGCGCTGGGCGACGAGGTACCGGACGATGGCCTCGGCGGTGGTCACTCGCGTGGTCGGGGCGCTCATAGGGTGGCTCCTTCGTCGATCGACAGGTCCCGGACGGGCTGCCACGCGCGCGTCTCCCACGAGTCGATCAGCGCCTGCTGGACGCTGACGACCTCGACCGCCTCGCGGAAGCCGGGCGAGAACCGGCTCCCGTCGGCCAGGCTCTCGAGGAACGAGTAGTCCTCGATCGTGACCAGGTCCTCGAAACCGATCGGGTTCGCCTGGCCCGGGACGAAGACGCCGTGGAACGGGAACCGGTCACCGCCGAAGACGGTGGTGTAGCCGCTGTCCGCGTCCGGTCCGGGCCGGTACACCTGCAGCTCGTTGAGGCGCTCGAGGTTCCAGGACAGCGCACCCTTGGTGCCGTAGACCTCGAAGGCGTTCTGGCTCTCCGGCCCGACCATGGTGCGGCTGCACTCGAACGTGCCGGTCGCGCCGGACTCGAACCGGCACAGCATCGACGCGAAGTCCTCGTTCTCGACCGCACCCTTCTCGTCCTGCGGCCGTCCACGGCCGTAGTGGCCGGCGGCGCTTGTCGGCAGCGGCCGGTGCGTGATCGTGGTGGCTTTCATGCCGACGACCTCGGAGATGCCGCCGACCAGGAAGCGGGCGAGCGACATCGAGTGGCTCAGGACGTCGCTCGTGACGCCGTAGCCGGCCTGGTCGAACATGAACCGCCAGGTGAGCAGGCCCAGCTCGTCGCTGCCGTACATGGACAGGAACCGCCCCCGGTAGTGCGTGATCTCGCCGAGCGCGCCCGAGGTGATCAGGTCGCGCGCGTGCAGCACGAGCGGCGCCCACAGGTAGTTGTAGCCGACGCCGGTGGAGACGCCGGCCTTCTCGGCGGCCCGGAGGGCCTGGACCGCGTGCTCCGGCTTGCCGCCGATCGGCTTCTCGCTGAAGACCGCCTTGCCGGCCGCGCAGGCGGCCTCGATCATCGGCACGTGCAGCATGTTGGGCGCCGTGACCCAGACTGCGTCGACGTCCGGGGCTGTGACGGCATCCCGCCAGTCCTCGACGGCGCGCTCGAAGCCGAAGTCCCGGACCGCGCGCTCGCGGCTTGCGGCCGACGTGTCGGCGCAGACGACCAGGCTGGGGTCGAACGAGCGGTCCGGGAACAGGGACGGGATACGCAGCGCCGAGCGGCTGTGCGCCTGCCCCATCCAGCCCAGTCCCAGCACCGCGATGCCGATGCGTCGTGGCTCGCTCACGTCGTGGTCCGGCCGGCGGCCGACGTCCACGGCAGCCGCGGGTCCTGAGCCTGGTCGTCCCAGGACCGGCGGATCCAGTGGTGGTCCGGATCGTCACAGAAGGACATCGTCCGGTCCTCGCCCGGCCCGGCGAGGACGTTCAGGAAGTACATCGGGTACTCCGGCGGCGCGACCGTCGGGCCGTGGAACCCCTCGGGCACCAGGTAGACGTCGCCGTCGCGGACCGTGACGGTCTCGTCGACGGAGCCGTCGACCGTGTACACGTGGAACAGCCCCTGGCCGACGGCGTCGCCGTGCGGTGCCTCCTGCCGGCCGATCCGGAAGTAGTAGATCTCCTCGTTGGCCACCGGGCAGTCCCCGATGCCGTCATGCCGGTGCGGCGGCCAGGACGACACGTTCCCACCCGGGGTGATCACCTCGCAGACGTTGATCCGGTCGGCGCCCGCGAACGACTCGGGGGTGGCGATGTTCGTCACCTGCCGGCTCGCGCTGCCGGAGCCGCGCACCTCGACGGGGACGTCCGTCGCCGGCACCCGGACGGCGGGGAGGCGACGGCTCGCCCGGGCCGTGCAGACGGCCACCTCCCCCGAGCTGCCGGTGATCGTCAGGTCCGCCCCGAGCGGCACATACATCCAGTCGGAGACCGCCGCGAACACGCCGTCGCGGCCGGCGAGCAGGTGCGCGGTGCCGTCGACAGTCACCGTCACGTCGCGAGCCGAAAGCGGCACGACGACGGCCTCCTCGTCGGCCAGGTCGACCTGCACGTCGTGACCGGGCCGGAGCGTGAACACCTGCAGGCCGCTGTACGCCCAGCCCGCGTCGGCCGGGGCGACCTTCACGTCGGCCGCGCCCGAGGCCAGCTGTCCGGACGGTCGATGCCAGCTCATCGCTGCGCCCCGTGCACGATCTCGGCGGCGTGCCGCACGTGCTGCTCGGGCTCGCCCAGGTGCGGGTACAGCAGCGGTCTCCCGGCCACCAGGCCCCGGACGTTCGGCTCGCGCATCGATGTCTCCCATCTGTCGAAGGTGCGCGCCGCGTCCGCACCGGGGTCTCCGCCGAGCATCAGCACCGGCAGGGTGGTGGCGGCGGCGACCTCCGCCATCCGGTCGCTGCCGGGGATCTTGAGCCAGGTGTAGGCGGACGAGGACCCCAGGCCGGAGGCGATCGCCACCACCTTGATCAGTCGCTCGTCCGAGCGGTCGAGCATCGCGCGCCCCCCGTCGTCCGTGAGGTAGGGCAGGGGTTCGAGCATGCACATGATCCGCCGGTCGGCCAAGCGGGTGGTGGCGGCGGCGACGGTCTCGATGGTGCGGGCCACACCGGGATCGTCGTGGTCGATGCGCAGCAGCATCTTCCCGCCGTCGAGGCCGCACGACTCGACGTGGTCCACGTCGTAGGCCGTCGGCCGGTCGTCCAGCTCCCACCGGGCGCCGATGATGCCGCCGCGGTTCATCGTGCCGATCGCGAGCCGCCCCTCGAGGGCACCGAGCCAGGCGAGCTCCTCGAGGATGTCGGCGCTGGCAAGGACGCCGTCCACCCCGGGGACGGCCAGGGCGCGGACCAACCGGTCCAGCAGGGTGTAGCGGTCCGCGACCGCGAGCGGGTCGTCGCCGACCGCGAGCATCCCGCGCGCGGTGTGGTCGGCCGCGAGGATCAGCAGCCGCCCGTCGTCGCCGGCGACGCTGCGTCTGCGCCGCCCCAGCAGGGCGGACCGCAGGACGTCCGGCTCGAAGATGCGCGCCTCGATCAGGGCGCGGTACCGGTCACGGTCGAGTGGCTCGCTCATGTCACGTCCTCCTCCTCGGCGACCAGGCCCTCGAGCTCGGGAAGTGAGGGCATCGCGTCGGCGCAGGTGAGGCGCCCGGCCACCAGGGCGCCCGCGGCACTGGCGAACCGACCGATCCGCGGCACGTCCCAGCCCTCGAGCAGCCCGTGCACCAGAGCTCCGCCGAAGGCGTCGCCGGCTCCGAGGCCGCACACGACCTCGACGGGCACCGGGGCGACCCGCCATCGACCCTCGGGGACCGCCAGCAGGACGCCGTCGCCCCCCAGCTTGACGATGGCCAGCCCGACGCCCGCCGACAGCAAGGCGTCCGCGGCGACGTCGGGCTCGCTCGAGCCGACGGCCATCTCGCACTCCTCGCGGTTGCCGACCACCACGGTGGACCGTTCGATCGCCCCCCGCGCCGCCCGTCGTGCGGTCGCGACGTCACCCCAGAGCGCGGGCCGGTAGTCGAGGTCGAGGATGGTGTGCGTCGCTCGGTCCCGCTGCTCCAGCCACGCCGCGGTCGCCCCGGCGGTGGATCCTTGCGCCAGCGCCGCGTGGCTGACCCACAGCACGGGGCAGCCCCGGACGACCGGCATCGGCAGGTCGGCCTCGACCAGCGTGGTGTCCGGTGCCGCGGCGCCGCGGTAGAAGGCGATCTGCGGCGACTCGGGCGGGTCCAGGGCGGCCAGGGCCAGCGGGGTCTGACCACCACGCTGGACGCCGACATACTGCGTGCTGACGCCCCACTCCCCCAGGCGCAGGCGCACGTAGTCACCGAAACCGTCCGCTCCCACTGCGGTCACCAGGGCCGCGCGACGCCCCAGCCGGGCCGCAGCCACAGCCACGTTGGTGGGGCTGCCGCCCACCGACTTGGTGAACGACTGCTGGCGGTCGAAGCCGACACCGGTCTCTGCGGCGTAGAGGTCGACGCTGACGCGACCCACGGTGACGACGTCGGGGAAGGTCACGAGCGGTCAGCCGGCCAGTGTCGGAGCGACGACGTCGGTCAGGAACTCCAGCGACGTCGTCACCTGTCGGACGGGTCCCTCACCCGCGGCCGGCAGACCGTCCGTGATCGCCGTGTCCTGCTCGATGACGTACCAGCCCTGGTAGCCGGCCCCCTCCAGGGTCTGGATGACACCGGCGATGTCGACGTCGCCCTGGCCGAGCGGGGCGAACAGCCCGTCCTGGGTCGCCCGCATCAGTGACGTCTCCCGCCGGAGGACGCTCCCGGCACGGTCGAGGTGGACGTCCTTGAGGTGCACGTGGCCCACCCGCTGCATCGCGTCCCGCGCGAACTGCACCGGGTCGACGCCGCCGATGGCGAGGTGACCGGTGTCCAGGCACCACCCGACCTCGCAGGAGTCGAGGACCCGGTTGACGTCGTCAGCCGTCTCGACAAGCGTCTGGACGTGCGGGTGCAGGACCTGCCGCAGGTCGTGCTCCGCGCAGATCTCGTCCAGCACGCCCAGCATCTCGACCAGGTGCCGCCGTTCGGCGGCGTCGAGCGGGCCCGGCACCGACCACCCGGGATCGACCACGACGGCCGTCACGAACACGCTGGCGCCGGCCCGCTGCATCAGCCCGGCGGCTGCTGTCACGTGGGCGATGGTGGCCTTGCGCATCGCCGGGTCGTGCAGCACGACCGGGGTGAAGCCCCCCAGCAGGGTCATCCCGTAGCTGCCGAGAACCTGCTTGACCGCGTCCGGCTCCTCGGGAAGGAAGCCGGGGGCACCGAGCTCGGTAGCGGTCAGTCCCAGCCCGGACATCTCCGTCAGCACGCGGGCGGTGGGCAGCATCTCCCCCCAGCCCGGGACCTCGCAGACTCCCCAGGAGATGGGCGCCGACGCGACGCGATCGAGGAACTCAGCCATGAGGGCACCTTTGTTGGAGCGTTCCAATTTCGCCACGATCGTGCCACGCTGGGTGCCGATGCGCAATGTGGGACGCCGGGACGAAAGAGGAGATCGGGACGGCATGAGGATCGTGGTGATGGGCGCCGGCCGGATGGGGGCGATCCGCGTGGCGGACCTCGTCGCCGACCCCCGGGTGGACGAGGTGCTGGTCGCCAACCGCACTCACGCCCGCGCCGTCGAGCTCGCGGAGCGACTCGGCGCGCGACCCGTGGAGTGGTCGGCTCTCGGCGACGTCGACGCCGACGGGACGGTCGTGGCGCTGGCGACAGCCGCGCACGGCGATCCGCTGGCACGCGTCCTCGCCCACAGCCGGCCGGTGCTCTGCGAGAAGCCGATCGCGCTCACCCTGGCCGGCACCGAGTCGGTGCTCGCGCTGGCCGAGCAGCACGGAGCCACGCTCCAGATCGGGTTCCAGCGCCGGTTCGACACCGGGATGCGCGCCGTCCGGGAGCGGATCTCAGACGGCCGGCTGGGTGCCGTCTACGCCCTGCGCCTGCTGTCCCACGACCACACCCCGTCGACGACGGAGTTCATCGCGGGCAGCGGCGGCATCTTCCGCGACCTGCACGTGCACGACCTCGACCTGGTCCGGTGGCTGACCGGCGAGCAGATCGCCACGGTGTACGCGACCTCGGCGGTGCGCGCTCATCCGCAGTACGCCGAGCTCGACGACGCGGACGTCAGCCTGATCCACGCAGTCACCACGGGTGGCGTACAGGTGTCGGTGCACGGCGCCCGGCACGATGCGCTCGGGCACGACGTCCGGCTCGAGGCCCTGGGGTCCGGGGACTCGGTCGCGACCGGGCTCAGTCACCGCACCCCCCTGCGGGCACTGGACGAGGACCTCGGCACCAACGCCGCCCCCTATGCCGGGTTCGTCGACCGGTTCCGCGATGCCTTCCGCCGCGAGACCGCGGCCTTCGTCAGCCTGGTCGCCGGCGAGGGCGCCAACCCCTGTCCACCGGAGTCCGCGCTGGAGAGCCTGCGAGCCGCGATCGCCTGCGAGGTGTCGGTGGCGACCGGCGCGCCCGTCCACGTCGCGGACATCCATGCGACAGGCCGGTAGCCGTCGTGCCCGAGCCGCGTCCGACCATTCACGACGTCGCCGCACGGGCGGGGGTGTCGAAGTCGCTGGTCTCCCTCGCCATGCGGGGATCACCGAAGGTGAGCGACGCCAGCCGGGCGGCGATCATTGCGGCCGCCGCCGAGCTCGGGTACCGCCCCAACGCGGCCGCGCGCAGCCTGGCCGACCGCCGGAGCCGCACCGTGGGCGTCCTGGTCCTCGACCTGCACAACCCGGTGTTCGCGGAGATCCTCGACGGCGTCCACTCACAGGTGCGTGAGCGCGGCTACAGCACGGTTCTGGTCACCGGTGGCTCGGACCCGCAGCTCGAGCGTGCCGAGCTCGACAAGCTGCTCGAGCTCCAGGTCGAGGGCCTCATCCTGATCTCGCACCGCCTGACCGCGGCCGCCCTGCGATCCCTCGCCATGGAGGTCCCGACCGTCGTCATCACGCGCCGGGACATCACCGGGCCCCGGATCGACACGGTCAGCAACGACGACCTCGCGGGCGCGGCGATGGCCGTGGAGCACCTCGTCGGCATGGGGCACAGTCGAGTCGCCCATCTGTCGGGGGGCGACAACCCGGTCTCGAGGGACCGCTGCCGCGGATACCTCGCTGCCATGTCGGCGGCCGGACTCGGCCGTCGAGCGCACGTCGTCGAGGGGGGCCTGACCGACGCGGGAGGCTACGCGGCGGCCCACGAGGCACTGAGCGTGGCCCGGCCGCCCACGGCGCTGTTCGTCGCCAACGACCTGGCGGCCCTCGGCGCCGTCGCAGCGGTCCAGGACCGTGACCTGACCGTGCCCGGGGACGTGTCGGTCGTCGGCTACGACGGGATCGGGATCGGTGCGCTACGAACACTCAGCCTGACCACCGTGGCCCAGCCGCTCGCCGACATGGGGGCGCTGGCGGCGCAGCGGCTCTTCGAGCGGATCGCCCGCCCCCAGAGCCGGGCGAGGCACGTCAGGGTCGACGCGCGGCTGGCAGCTCGCGGTTCGACGAGGCCCCCCAGCGGGGTCGGCTAGTCCTGCCTCGCCGCGGAGGGCGAGGGGCGGAGATCCTGCCCAGGTGCGGCGCCACCGGCGCAGCCACTGGCACCCGGCGCAGTCACCACCTGACGAACAGCCGGTCCGGCACCCGGCACCGCCATCCGACGCCCCGCCCGCGCTGTCGGCGTCGCGCTCCGAGGCAGGGAATCAGCGGCCGGTCACACTCCTGGACGAGCCCGTCCGCGCGATGCACAGTGAGCTGTCAGCACGGGACCCACCTTCCTGCTCAGGAGGGACACCGAGGTTTGCCGGTCCCGGCGTGCTTCCACCACCGGGTCGGCATCGAACGGAGGGAAGCACCATGCTCAGCAGCCCAACCCACCGGCTCCGCCCCGGAGCCACTCTCGTCGTCGCCGGCGCCCTGATGCTCGGCGGCGGCCTGGCCGGCCTCGCACCCGGCGGCGCCGTCGCGTCCAGCCACCGCGAGGCGCCCGGCATCACCGACCTGCCGAAGTACGACAACACGGACCTGTACGCCTTCGTCAGCCCGGACAAGAAGAGCACCGTCACCCTGGTCGCCAACTGGATCCCGATGGAGGAGCCCGCCGGCGGCCCCAACTTCTACCCGTGGGCGACCGACGCCCACTACGACGTCAACATCGACAACAACGGCGATGCCAAGGCGGACCTGACCTACCGCTGGACCTTCACCGACGCCCGAACCCCGTCACCCGGCGACTCGTTCACCGGCAACGGGACGTTCCTCTACAACAACGGCCCCGTCACCACGCTCACCGACGACAACCTGCTCTTCCGGCAGACCTACGACCTGACCCTGGTCCGCCCGGGCCGGCCCGACGCCCTGCTGCTCGACAACGCCCCGGTGGCGCCGTCGTACGTCGGCAAGGCCTCGATGCCCGACTACGACGAGATCCAGGACAGCGCCGTCATCCCGTTCGGCGGTGCCAGCGGCAAGACGTCGCGCTCGTTCGCCGGACAGGCGGAGGACCCGTTCTTCCTCGACCTGCGGGTGTTCGACCTGCTCTACGGCAAGGGCTGCGGCACCGAGGTGGGGCACGACACGCTCAACGGGTACAACGTCAACTCGCTGGCCCTGCAGGTGCCCAAGGGTGACCTGACGGCGAACGGCGACCCCGTGGTCGGCATCTGGAGCACGACCTCTCGCAAGAACGCGACCGGCGGGTACACCCAGGTCTCCCGGCTGGGCCAGCCGCTGGTGAACGAGGTCGTGATCCCCTACCAGGTCAAGGACACCTTCAACGCGATCGACCCGACCCAGGACGCGGCGGCCCTGCCGTTCGTCGTGAAGCCCGAGCTCGCCTCGCTGCTGAAGAACGTCTGCGGGCTCACCAAGGTCCCGACCGACAACCGGCAGGACCTGGTGACGGTGTTCCTCACCGGCATCCCAGGGCTGAACCAGCCCAGGAGCGTCACCCCGAGCGAGCAGCTGCGGCTGAACGTGGACAAGTTCACGAAGCAGAAGTTCAGCCGGCTCGGCGTCATCGGCGGGGACAACAACGGCTTCCCGAACGGGCGCCGGCTGCAGGACGACGTCATCGACATCGCCCTGCAGGTGGTCGCCGGCGAGGTCGCCGGGACGCTCGGGGGCACCAGTGGGAACCAGGACTTCGCCAACGACCTCGGTGACGCCGTGGACCGCAACGCGTCCGGGTTCGACGACGACTTCCCCTACCTCGCCCTGCCGCACTCCGGCTCGGTGCCGCAGTCGTCCCCGCCGGCCGAGAACGGCGAGACGCTGGTGACCGGTGGTGACGGGCGCGGGCCCTCCGGCGGCCTGCCGACGGCGCCGCTGGGCGTCATGGCCTTCGGTGCGCTGGTCGTGATGGCCGGCGTGCTGGCGGCACGCCGGGCACAGGGAGCCCCGGCCACCGCCTGACCCCTGCGGTGGGTCCGTCCGGCGGAGCAGGCGAGCTCTGCCGGACGGAACCCCGCAGGCCCGGGGATCGCGAATTCGCCCCCGAACCAATCCAAAACCGCCCCGGGAGCCGAAGCACCCCCGTAGCCCGGCATGTGACACCTGTCACGACTGTGGCCGGGCACGACCCCTCGAGGGAGGAAAACCATGTCTCACCCGAGACGAAATCGCAGGACCCGGGCGACTGCCCTGCTCGGCATGGGCGCGCTGGCCATCGGTGGCGGAGCGGTGGCGCTCGCGCCCACCAGCTCGACCGCTTCCAGCCACCGTGAAGCGCCGGCCATCTCCAACCAGCCGGCGTACGACAACACCGACGTCTACGCGTTCGCGCAGGCCAACGGGATGGTCAACATCGTCGCGAACTGGACGCCGTTCGAGGAGCCGGCCGGAGGCCCGAACTTCTACCCGTGGGCCACCGACGCGCGGTACAAGGTCAACATCGACAACGACTACGACGCCAAGCCGGACGTCGTCTACACCTGGAAGTTCCGGACCACCCGGACCCCCAAGGCGTCCGACAGCTTCACCGGCAACGGCACGTTCCTCTACAACAACGGGCCGGTCACGTCGCTGAACGACGAGAACCTGCTGTTCCGGCAGAAGTACACGCTGACCCGCACCGTCGTCCGCAAGGGCAAGGACAAGGTCCGGACGCTCATCAAGAACGGCCCGGTCGCCCCGTCCAACACGGGCAACGCCGGCATGCCGGACTACGCCGCGCTCCGCAACCAGGCCATCAAGGGCTTCCAGGGGGCCGGCCGCAAGTCGTTCGCCGGCCAGGCGGCTGACCCGTTCTTCCTCGACCTGCGGGTCTTCGACGTGCTCTACGGCGGCGACTGCATGACCGAGGCGGGCCACAACAGCCTCGCCGGGTTCAACGTCAACACGATCGGCCTGCAGGTGCCGCGTCGCGACCTCATCAAGAACGGTCGCTCGGTCGTCGGCATCTGGAGCACCACCGACCGGAAGAACAGCAAGGGCAACTACAAGCAGATCTCGCGTCTCGGCCAGCCCCTGGTCAACGAGGTCGTCATCCCCTACCAGGTCAAGGACACGTTCAACTCGCTCAAGCCCCGCCAGGACGCGGCAGCCCTGCCGTTCGTCCAGAACTCGGAGCTCGCGGCGAGCATCAACGCTGTCTGCGGCACCAAGATCCAGGTCAAGAACCGTGACGACCTGGTCCAGGTCTTCCTCAAGGGCGTCAAGGGGATCAACAACCCGCGTGGCAAGGAGCGCCCGGCGGAGTACCTGCGCCTGAACACCGCGTGGCAGAAGGGCCAGCCCTTCAGCACGCTCGGTGTCATCGGCGGCGACAAGAACGGCTTCCCGAACGGTCGCCGGCTGCAGGACGACGTCCTCGACATCGCGCTGCAGGTCGTCGGCGGGGAGCTGATCGGCAGCCCGAACGACCTCGGTGACGGGGTCGACGGGCCGGACAAGGCGTTCAGCGACACCTTCCCGTTCGTGGCGCTGCCCTACAGCGGCTCCACGACGAAGACCTCCACCGACAAGTAGCCCAGCACCACCGGCGGTACCGGCACCCGCCGGTGCAGCCGTTCCCGCCCTGGTCGCGCCTCGCGACGCGATCGGGGCGGGGCCTCTCCCCTCGCAGGAAGGACCACCCGCATGCGACCGCTGCTCCGGCCCGTGCTCCTGGTCGCCGGTGCCATGGCACTCGCGGTCGTCCTCACCCTCGGCGCCACCGGCCTCCTCGGCGGCACCGGCTCCCCGGGCACGACCCCGCCGCCCGTGGCCGGCCGGGCCGCACCGGGGCTGGACCCCGCCGCCCTGCGGGACGCGGACAACCTGATCCCCACGCTGCAGGCCCGGCTGCGCACCACTCCCAAGGACCACCGGTCCTGGTCGACCCTGGCCCTCGCCTACGTCGAGCAGGCGCGGGTGACCGCGGACCCCACCTACTACGCCAAGGCCGACGCGGCCCTGGCCCAGGCCCGCGCGCTCGCCCCCGGCGACTCGGTGATGCTCACCGCGCAGGCGACCCTGGCCGCCGCGCGGCACGAGTTCTCCCGGCCGTTGCTGCCACCGGTCGGGCCCTCGAGGTCAACCCCTACAGCGCGGCCGCCCAGGCGATCCGCTCCGACGCGCTGACCGAGCTGGGCCGCTACGCCGAGGCGCTGCGCGCCGCCACCCGCGCCGACGACCTCGACCCCGGACCGTCGACGTTCGCCCGGCTCAGCTACCAGGCCGAGCTGCGCGGCGACCTGCCCGAGGCGACCCGGCTGATGCGGCTGTCCCAGGAGGCGGCCGGCACGAGCGCCTCCTCCTACGCGTTCGCGACCTTCCACCTCGGCGAGCTGGCCCGGGCCGCCGGCGACCCGAAGCTGGCCGGGCACCACTACCGCAACGCCCTCGACGCGCAGCCGACGTATCTGCCGGCGCTGGCCGGCGAGGCGCGGCTCGCCGTCGCCCGCGGCGACCTGAGACCGCCGAGAAGGACTACCTGCAGGTGGTGCAGAGGCTGCCGCTGACCGAGTACGTCGTCGAGCTCGGCGAGCTGTACGAGGCGACCGGGCGGCCGGCGCTCGCCGACCAGCAGTACGCCGTGGCCACCGCTTCCGCGAAGCTGCTCGCGGCCAACGGGGTGACCACGGACCTGGAGACCGCGCTGTTCCAGGCCGACCACGGGTCCCCCGCGGCCGCGCTGGCCGCGGCCCGGGCCGAGTGGTCGCGTCGGCAGTCGATCCACACCGCCGACGCGCTCGCCTGGGCGATGCACGCGAACGGGCAGGACCGGACGGCCCTCGGGTACGCCCGCCAGGCCAACCGGCTCGGCACCCGCGACGCCCGGCTGGTGTTCCACCTCGGCGCCATCGAGGCGGCCAACCGGCTCCCGACGGCGGCGGGGACCCTGCGCGACGCCCGGGCTCTCGACGCCGGGGTCAGCCCGTACCGGGAGCAGCAGATCGACGCACTGCTGGCAGGTCTGCGGTGACCGGCCGGCTCGGCCTTCGTCTCGGGGCGGTCGCGGCCGCCGCGGTCGCGCTCGTCGTCGGGCTGCCGACCGCCGCCAGCGCGCACCCTCTGGGCAACTTCACCGTCAACCGCTACAGCGGCGTGGTCGTCGCACCCGACGCCGTCACCGTCGATCACGTGCTGGACATCGCCGAGATCCCCACCGCGCAGCGTGCGCCGTCGATCGACACCACCGGCGACGGCACCCTGTCGCGCGGCGAGCTGGCCGACTGGGCCCGGACGGCGTGCGACGGCGCCCGCACCTCGCTGCACCTCACCGTCGACGGCACCCGCACCCCGCTGACCGTGTCGTCCGCGGCGGCTGCCACCTCGCCCGGCCAGGCCGGGCTGCCCGTCCTGCGGCTCGACTGCCGGCTGAGCGCACCGGCGGACGTCTCGGCCCGCACCTCGGTCGTCCTCGAGGACGGCGCGGCCGGCGACGAGGTCGGCTGGCGGGAGATGACCGCCCGCGGCGACGGCACCACGCTCGTCCGCTCGGACGTGGCCACCCGGTCCCGCAGCGCCGTGCTCACGGCGTACCCGAAGGACCTGCTCACCAGCCCGCTGGACAGCGCGCCGCACACCTCGCGGTCACCCCCTGTGGCCCGCCTGGCCGCCTCCGAACCCGACCCGCGCGGCGCAGACGCTGACCCGTGGCACGACCGGCTGACGCTCGCGTTCGAGAGCCTGCTCGCCCGCACCGAGGGCAACCCGTGGCTCGGCGCCTCGCGGTGCTGGCCGCGCTGGTGCTCGGCGCGGCGCACGCCGTCGCCCCGGGCCACGGCAAGACGATCATGGCGTTCTACCTGTCCGGCCGGCGCGACGGTGCGCTGCGCGCGGCCGCGACCGTGGGGGCGACGGTGACCGCGACGCACACCGCCGGTGTGCTGGCGCTCGGCCTCCTGGTCAGCGCCGGCACGGCGTTCGTCCCGGCCCGGGTCTACCCCTGGCTCAGCGTCGTCAGCGGCGTCCTCGTCGTGCTCGTCGGCCTGGCGCTGCTGCGCGAGTGGGCCCACCGCACCCGCCCGCACGCGGACGGCCGCCACGCGCACGGGCTGCTCGGGCGGGTTCACTCGCACGGCGTGCCGACACTGCATGCGCGCGACGCGCACGGCCCGCACGACCATGCCGCCGCACACCACCACCCGCTGGTCGGTGTCGGCTCGGACACCTCGACGCTCTCGGTGGAACGACCCCCGCACGCCACGGCACCGGCGCCGCACGAGCCGCACGACCACGACCATGGGCACGACCATGGGCACGACCACGGGCACGGGCACGACGTCGTGGCGGTCGACGACGCGCCACCGTCCCGCCGACAGCTGGTGGCGATGGGGCTGGCCGGCGGGCTGCTGCCGAGCCCGTCCGCCCTGCTCGTCCTGCTCGGTGCCGTGGCGCTCGGGCACCCGTGGTTCGGGGTCGCGCTGGTCGTCGCCTTCGGCCTGGGCATGGCCGCCACGCTGGCCGCGGTCGGCCTGATGGTGATGCGGCTGCGCGAGCGCGCCGAGCGGCGGC
>CAVSCX010000018.1:0-266082 GCA_963726615.1 uncultured Actinomycetota bacterium
GAGTGCCTCGTCGGAGGCCAGGGTGCCGCCGCTGGGGGTCGGGGCGGCACCGCCCTCGGAGTCGGGCTCGGAGTCGGAGTCCGCGTCGGCGGGCGCCTCGGAGGAGTAGCTGGCAGGCGCCGGACCGCTGCCCTCCAGGCCGGCCTCGGCCTCGGCCTTGGCGGCCTCGGCGACCTGCTTCATGTGCGCCTCGTAGCGGGCCCGCGCCTCGGCGTACTGGCGCTCCCACTCGGCCTGCTGCTCCTCGTGCCCCGGCAGCCACTCGTTGGTCTCCGGGTCGAAGCCCTCGGGGTAGAGGTAGTTGCCCGTGTCGTCGTAGGACGCGGACATGCCGTAGAGCGTCGGGTCGAACGCGCTGTCGTCGCCCTCGGCCGGGGCCACGCCCTCGTTGGCCTGCTTGAGGCGACAGCGAGATGCGGCGACGCTCGAGGTCGATGTCGATGACCTTGACGAAGATCTCGTCGTTGACCTGCACGACCTGCTCGGGGATCTCCACGTGGCGCTCGGCCAGCTCGGAGATGTGCACCAGGCCCTCGATGCCCTCGTCGACGCGGACGAACGCGCCGAACGGCACCAGCTTGGTGACCTTGCCGGGCACGACCTGGCCGATCTGGTGGGTGCGGGCGAACTGCTGCCACGGGTCTTCCTGGGTCGCCTTGAGCGACAGCGAGACGCGCTCGCGGTCCATGTCGACGTCGAGGACCTCGACGGTGACCTCCTGGCCGACCTCGACGACCTCGGACGGGTGGTCGATGTGCTTCCAGGACAGCTCGGAGACGTGCACCAGGCCGTCGACGCCGCCGAGGTCGACGAACGCGCCGAAGTTGACGATGGAGGAGACGACGCCGGAGCGGACCTGGCCCTTCTGCAGGGTCTGCAGGAACGTCGAGCGCACCTCGGACTGGGTCTGCTCGAGCCACGCACGGCGGGACAGGACGACGTTGTTGCGGTTCTTGTCCAGCTCGATGATCTTGGCCTCGAGCTCCTTGCCGACGTACGGCTGGAGGTCGCGGACCCGGCGCATCTCCACCAGGGAGGCGGGCAGGAAGCCGCGCAGGCCGATGTCGAGGATGAGGCCGCCCTTGACGACCTCGATGACGGTGCCGGTGACGATGCCGTCCTCTTCCTTGATCTTCTCGATCGTGCCCCAGGCGCGCTCGTACTGGGCGCGCTTCTTGGACAGGATCAGCCGGCCCTCCTTGTCCTCCTTCTGCAGGACAAGGGCCTCGACCTCGTCGCCGACGCTGACGACCTCGGAGGGGTCGACGTCGTGCTTGATCGACAGCTCGCGGGAGGGGATGACGCCCTCGGTCTTGTAGCCGATGTCGAGCAGGACCTCGTCCCGGTCGACCTTGACGATGACCCCCTCGACGATGTCGCCGTCGTTGAAGTACTTGATCGTCTCGTCGATCGCGGCGAGGAAGGCCTCCTCGTCGCCGATGTCGTTGACCGCGACGTTCGGGGTGGTGCTGGCTACTGCCGGGCTGGCTTCGATGCTGCTTGCCGTCATAGGTGAGTGGGCTCCGTGGGGTGGACAGATGTCGTGGGGACAGTTGTCGTCGTGGCGCGCCGGGGCCCGTTTCGACGTGCCGGGGACCGGGAACCGCTCTCGACGAGGGCTGGGAGGTTCGACTCACCGAGCGTGGCCTGCTCCGTTCGAGGACGCGCAGGCCCACAGCGCAGCGCTCAGCCTACGCTCAGCCGAGATCACGGGTCAACGCGGGGCGGAAATGTGCCAGGACCGGGCAAATTCGGCACGCCGGGTCGTTCCCAGCGGCGCGAGCCGACTGTTCATCGCACCACAGCCCCCGGCCTGATCATGCTGGGATGGAGCGCGAGAGACCGTGTCGGATCATCTGACGGACCCCGTCGTCGACGCGGCACGAGCTAGTCCGGCGTGGCCTGCTCGTCGGCGGCGCCGAGGTCTGGACCGGTCATCTCGTCCCGACCCCGTCCGTGACCGACACGGCGGCTCCGGGCTCTCCGCCGGTGGCTCCATAGGCGATCCCGACCCCGTCGGCAGAGGTGAGCGAGACCAAGACCGGGAACGAGACGCCGTTCCGCCACAGACGCACGTCACCCTGAGTAGGTCTGTGCTCGGCAGAGGGTTCAGTGGGCCATTCCCCGACCGCCAGGAGTGACCGGTCCGGGGCATGCCATGAGTCCCTCGAAAGGGCCATATCCCCGGTGGTCTCCCACATCTGTTGCCCTCGATCGAACGGGCGGTGATCATAAGCGGGAGCGGGGCTGCGCCCTGCAGAAGGCCACGCGGTGGGGGGATTTGTGCACGACCGTTGGGACGGCATCACGACAGCTGTCGGAAGGGCCGTGCGGTGGCTCGTAACGCGACGTCCTGTCTCCGGGTCGGCGTCGGGGAAGGCTTCGCGCGTCATCGTCTTCGGTGCCGGCGAGGGCGGGGTCGAGGTCATCTCGGCCATGCTCCAGGATCCCGAGAACAACTACCTCCCCGTCACGCTGCTCGATGACGATCCCGGCAAGGGCGGTGCACTGGTCAACGGTCTGCTCGTCACGGGCGACCGCACCGAGCTGCCCCGCGTCGCCGAAAAGACGGGAGCGGACCTGCTCCTCGTCGCCATCCCGACCGCGGACGCGAGGCTCATTCGCGACCTCGCCGAACGCGCCTCCCAGGTGGGGCTCTCGATCCGCGTCCTCCCACCGGTGCACGAGCTCCACCCTGACGGCGTGGCGATCGCGGACATCCGGGTGCCGTCATACGCAGACTTGCTGGGACGTCGGGAAGTGGAGCTCGACACGGCCGCCATCGCCGGCTACCTCGACGGGGCGCCGGGTGCTGGTCACGGGGGCCGGCGGCTCCATCGGATCCGAGCTGTGCCGGCAGGTCAGCCGGTACGCCCCCGAGTCCCTCGTGATGCTCGACCGTGACGAGTCCGCCCTGCACGCCGTCCAGCTCTCCATCGACGGACGTGCCCTGCTGGACAGCCGACGACCTCGTGGTCGCCGACATCCGCGACCGGCAGCGGATCGCCGAGGTCTTCGCCGAGCACCGCCCGCAGGTGGTGTTCCACGCCGCCGCCCTCAAGCACCTGCCGCTGCTGGAGATGCACCCGGCCGAGGCGGTGAAGACCAACGTCTGGGGCACGCTGGAACGTGCTCGAGGCCGCCGAGCGACGCCGGCGTCGAGCGATTCGTCAACATCTCCACCGACAAGGCCGCCGACCCCACCAGCGTCCTCGGCTACTCCGAAGCGGGTCGCCGAGCGGCTCACCGCCTGGTTCGACGCCGGGTCAGCCGGTGACCTGCCTCAGCGTGCGGTTCGGCAACGTCCTCGGCAGCCGTGGGTCGGTCCTCACGGCTTTCCGGTCGCAGATCGAGCCGGCGGGCCGCGTGACGGTCACCGATCCGCGACGTCACGCGGTACTTCATGACGGTCGAGGAGGCCGTCGCAGCTCGTCATCCAGGCCGGGGCAGTCGGTCGCGGCGGTGAGGTCCTGGTGCTCGACATGGGCGAGCCGGTCCGCATCGACGACGTCGCCCGGCGGCTCATCGACGAGCCGGGCCGGCCGTCGACATCGTCTACACCGGCCTCCGGCCGGGCGAGAAGCTGCACGAGGTCCTGCTCGCCGAGGGCGAGCCGGACGAACGCCCGATGCATCCCCTGATCGCTCACGTCCCCGTCCCCCCGCTGGCGCCGACGGACGTGGCCAGGATGTCCTGCCAGGGATCGTCGGAGGAGATCGCCGCAGCCCTGCTACGCCTGATCGCGGCCCCGCCGCCGTGGCTGGTCGTACCTCGGAGCCGACCGACTCGGGACGGCGAGCAGGTGCGGACCTACGCACGACGGACCCGGCGAGTCACTGACCCGCTGACGGCCAGGTAGCGCGCCATGAACGACCGCATATACCTCTCTCCGCCGGATGTCGGTGCCCTGGAACGATCCATGCTCCTCGCCGCGTTCGACTCCAACTGGGTGACATCCGTCGGGGCCGAAATCGACGCGCTGGAAACCGAGGTCGCCGACTTGCTCGGGGCTCGCCGCGCGGTTGCTCTCGCCAGCGGGACGGCCGCGCTCCATCTTGCGCTGCGTTCGCTCGCGGTCGGCGCCCGGTGACGTCGTTCTCGTCGCCATCGTTTACCTTCGTGGCGACGGCCAACGCCGTTCGCTACGTGGGCGCCGAACCGGTGTTCGTCGACTGCGACCCGCAGACCTGGACCCTCGACCCCGGCCCTGGTGGCCGGCGAGCTCGGACAGGCGTGCCGCCAGAGGCGAACGCGTTGCCGCGGTGCTCGCCGTCGATCTCTTCGGGCAGGCTGCGACTACGATCCGCTCGAGCAGGCGTGCGAGGCACACGGTGCTGCGCTGATCGAGGACGCTGCGGAAGGCTCTCGGGGCCACGTACAAGGGCCGGCCCGGCGGGAGCATTGGGCAGGGCCGCGGTCCTGTCGTTCAACGGCAACAAGATCATCACCACCGGCGGCGGCGGGATGTTGCTGACCGACGACGATGACCTGGCCGACTCGGTCGCGGCGCCTGGCCACCCAGGCCCGCGAACCGGGGCTGCACTACGAGCACCGGGAGCTCGGCTACAACTACCGCATGAACAATCTGCTCGCAGCCATCGGGAGAGCTCAGCTGACCAGGCTTCCCGAGATGCTGGAGGCCAGGCGTGCCGTGAACGACCGCTACCGGGAGGCGTTCGCCGGCACTGAGGGTCTACGCCTGATGCCACGTGCCCCCTACGGTGAGCCCTCCTGTTGGCTGACCTGCCTCGAGGTGGACGACACCGCCTTCGGCACAGGCGCTCGCGCGATCTGCGAGAGATTGTCGGCGGAAGGCATCGAGGCTCGACCGACGTGGAAGCCGATGCACCTGCAGCCGCTCTTCCATGGTGCCCGCATGGTCGGTGGGGCGGTCTGCGAGCGACTCTATGCCCGAGGGTTGTGCCTCCCCAGCGGGTCGTCGCTGACGGAGAGCCAACAGGAGAGGGTCGTCGAGGCAGTTCTGGCGGCGGGACGAACGGCGCGAGGGGTAGCGCGTCGTCACGCCGCGGGGACCGGTGGCGCAACGGCCGCGCCTCTGACCGCTCGGGAGACCTGCACAGTGGCCAGCAAGGCGGCCACCCAGTAGCCCAGCGCGAACCCGGCGGCGAGCCCCTCGGCCCCCCACACCGCCGCCAGACCCAGGGCGCCGACGAGCGTGACGAGCGCACCGGCCAGCCGGACGGGCGTCATCCGATGGGGTATCCGCAGGCTGGACAGGACGATCTCCGGACCGACCAGCACAGCCTCGGCGACCAGGCTGACGCCCAACAGGAGCCGGGTGGTGCCGGTGTCCTGCCACAGGTCGCCGAGGACCAGGGTTCCGACCCGGTCGGGCAGGAGGACGACCAGGGTGGCCCATCCGAGCGCCGTGACGGCCAGGACCCCGGAGAGCCCGAACGACATCCGCCGGCGTGACAGCCGCGGGGAGGCTCGCACCGCAGCCGGCAGCGCGACCATGGCCACGCCGGTATAGACGACGTTGAGGGGCCCGAAGAAGACGTAAGCGCCCCGCACGACCGCGAGCTCGTCCAACGAGCTGACCAGAGGCATCGCTAGGTACGCGAGGTACGCGGGTGCAGCGGTCAGCACCAGGTTGAGCGCCAGCGGCCTGGCAAGGGCGGCGTGCGAACGCAGCCAGGACATCATCCGCGGTGTTGCCGGACGGCACCGGAGGTGCAGCGCGCCGACGACGGCTGCGACAGCCGCCGGCACGCCCCACGCGGCGAGGAGCATCGGCAGCCTCGGCGGCCCATCGGGGAGGAGCACCGCGACGATCGCGATCGCCTGCAGCACCGTCCAGAGCGCGTCGTTGGCGAAGGCCCCCCTGGCCTGTACTCGGGCGAAGTAGAGGCCCCGCACGGCGTCCTGGAGCAGCAGGCCGGGCATCAGCGCGGCGAGCGCGACGAGACCTCCTGACAGCGGCGCGCCGGTGACAGTGGCGGCGGCGAGGCACAGTGCCGCCCACAGCCCGCCGAGGGCCAGGGTGAACCCGAGCATCGAGGCCGCGTGCATGCCGTCGGGGTCCACCCTCGGGCCGGTGTGCTCGATCGTGTACGGCTTGCTCCCTGTCACCCGCGCCAGGGCCAGCGCGAACATGTAGATCACGTAGCAGACCGAGAAGGCGCCGAACGACTCGATATCGACCGTGCGCACCACGACGATGGTGAGCAGCAGGTTGGTGCCGCTGTAGAGCCCCTGGTCCAGCAGCCCCCACCAGGTCTGCCTCACGGTGCGGGACCAGTCGGCCGGGCTGCCCGCGCCTCTCGGGCGAACAGGCCGCCGGCCACGGCGAAGAGCAGCCACAGGTAGCGCTGGTAGAACGCCTCGATGCCCACCGAGAGCCCGAGCACGGCCACGATCGCGAGCAGCACCGCGAGTGCGAGCACGCGGTCGGCCGGCTCACCCTGGGTGGACACGCGCCAAAGGCCGAGCAGGTACCAGGACAGGAAGCCGGTCAGCACCACGAGCCCCAGGAGCCCGAACTCGGTGGCGAACCAGGCGAGGGTGCTATGCACGATGACGCCATGCTCCTGCAGGTAGGTCCCGAGGCCGATGCCGAGGACCGGGTGGCGAAGCGTCTCGTCCATGGCCTCGCCCAGGATCGCGAATCGGCCGGCCACCTGGTCCGGCCGAACGGCGAGCTGCAGCAGGCTCGGCTTGAGGGCCAGCACCACGAGCGCGGTCCCCGCCACCGCGGCCAGATAGTAGGCAGGCACGGACCGAACGCCGCGGACCCCGCGCAGGACGAACGCCGCGGCGACGGCGGCGAGGAAGGCGATCCACGCCGATCGGGAGAACGTGAAGACGAGCGTCGTCACCAGCACCAGGCCGACCACCGTGCGGCCCGACGTCCACACCCACAGCGGATGTGCGGACCGGGCCGTCCACAGGTGCAGGGCGAGTGCGACCGCCACGATGCCGCCGAACGCGTTGGGGTCGACGAGCAGACCCGACACCCGAGCGCCCTGGAAGTTGACCATGTCGGTGGAGACCGCACCGGTGACCTGGAGCAGGTAGACCGTCAACGCCATCGCGGCCTGGCTGACGACGCCGACGAGAAACCATCGCAGCAACCGCCTCGAGTCCTCCTCCTGCGCGCAGTGAGCGAGCAGCACGCTGTAGCCCATCATGAGGAAGATCAGGCCGAAGGTCTTGGTGCCCAGCGCGTATCCGGTCACGTCACCGGAGCCGACGAGGGCGACGACCAGCCCAACGGCGAAGAGAGCGAGCAATGCCGCGTGCCACGGACTCCAGCCCTGGCGGACATGACGGACCCACGGGAAGAAGAGCAGCAGGTAGGCCAGGAGCAGGAAGTCGGACGGTGCGAGCCGGCCGGTGCCGAAGGGGATCTGCACGGGCAGCAGAAAGGCGTAGGCGTACAACAGGGCCGATCCGAGCGCCGGCGCCCGGCGACGTGCGGCCGGGAGCGCATCCAGGACCGTCATGGACGAATCCGCGCGATCGCCGCTGCTCGGGTGACGTCACGCGGAATACTGGTCACAAGGTCCCGTCAGCACTCGTGCGTGCCCGCGCGTCGCGAACATCGGGTCCAGATTACGGCAGGGGGGACGCGCGACATGGTGGATCAGGCGAATGAGCCGGAGCTCCAGCTGCGGCTGTGGCTGCGCGTGCTGCGTCGCCGCTGGCCGGTGATGGCGGCCACCCTCGTCGTCGCTCTCGTGGCCGCATCGGTGCTCCTCGCCACTCGCTCCCCCGTCTACCGGGCTGAGGCCCAGGTCTCGGTCGGCAGCAGCTCCCCCGTCTCGACCAACCAGTACCGGCTCGATGCGACCGCCCTCGCCGAGCTCGCGCGGAGCGTCGACGTGTCGCGGGAGGCCAGCAAGGCGCTGGGCCGTCCGGTAGATCCGAGCGTCGAGGTCCGCGGAGACGACGTGCTGTCCATCCAGGTCCCGGACTCCGGCGCGAAGTCGGCGGCCGAGGCGGCCAACGCGGTTGCGGACGCGCTGGTGGAGGTGCGGGCCGAGACGGTGCAGGGCCAGCTCGCCGAGGCAGCCGACCGCCTTCAGGAGCGCATCGACGACGTGGGCGCACGGATCGCCGCGCTGCCGGCGACCGTGCCGGCGGACAGCCTCGCGCGGCAGGAGCTGGACGGCGAGCGGGCCGCGTACGCCGATGCCCTCAGCGGGTTGCGGGTCGACGCCGCGCTCGCGCGGCTCGACGGCGAACGAGTCATCGCCCGAGCCAGCCCTGCCTCGGCGACATCTCCGCTCGGCGGCGGGGAGCTGCTGCTGCTGGCCCTCGTGATCGGGGCGCTCGTCGGCGTGGGGGTCGTGGGCATTGCCGAGTACGCCGACGACCGAGTGCGTCGCGGCGGCGAAGGTCTCGTGTCGGCCGGCGGCGCGGCAGTCCTGGGGATGGTCCCACCACGCCGACGGGGTCGGCTCGGTGGACTGCTCGACCCCCGCGAGCCGGCCGCCTTCTGGCCGGCGGTGGATCCGATCGAGTCCCGGGACGTGGCGTCGGCGGAGGCGTTCCGCGCGTTGCGCGCCACACTGCTCACGACGTCTCCGCGCGATGCGCCCCGGTCGGTCCTCGTCACCGGCTGCACCGGGTCCGACGACGCGCGGGCGGTGGCGGCCGACCTTGCCGTCGTCCTGGCCCGGTCGGGCCGGCCGACCATGCTGGTCGATGCCGACTTTCGGCGGCCAGAGCACCTCGCGCGGCCCGTCGGGGGCGAGGACGGAGACTGGCTGGGTCTGGCCGACGTGGTCCGTAGCAGCGACACGTCGCTCGACGACGTCATGTCGAAGCTCGGCGGCGTCGACGACCTGTTCGTGGTGCCGGCCGGCCACCTGGGGTCGAGCTCGGCCGGTGACGTGCTGGCCGGCGAGCGGGCGGCCGACGTGATCGGCGAGCTGCGCCGGCGTGACGAGCTGGTCGTGCTGGTCGCTCCCCCGGTGCTGCGGGCATCCGAGACCTCGCAGCTCGCGGCGCTCGTGGACGCCACGCTGGTGGTGGTCCGGGCGGGGACGACCCGTCGCCGGGAGCTCGCCGAGACCACCGAGCGGCTGGCCGCGCTGGGTGCGCCGAGGGTCGGCATCGTGCTGGTCAGCCGCTGAGCGACCGCAGGCCGCGGCGGGGTCACCGGGTCGCGGCGGCTGCCACGGCGTCCACCCACGCGCGGGGCACCGGCGTCGTCGGCCAGCCGCTTCCCCACCAGTCGTGCCTCTCGGTGTAGACCCAGACATACGACGGCCGCTGGCCAGTGCGTTGTGACGGTGTCTCCAACGTGTCGACGTCCATCGACGTGCCCAGCCAGGGCTAGTCGTAGACCCCCACCGCCGGCAGCACCGTGCTCGACCAGGATCGGGACAGGGCACGGTGGGACCAGCGGGCTCTGCTCGGCCATTCCCTGCGTCTGCCAGCGGGTGATCGCGGCGAACTGCGCAGCGGTGCGCGCGCTGTAGATCTCACCGCCGTCGATGACCCTGGCGGGGGTGCCCGCGGCGGACTGGACCATCCCGACGAAGAACGGGCCCGTCAGCTCGTTGGCGGCCGACACGTCGTTGAAGGGCAGCACGGCGGAGAGCGCCTGGCAGGTGCTGGGCTCGCTCACCCAGGGCCCGTAAAGCGTCATGACGTGACGTCCGGCCAGACCGCCCGCATCGCGTCCATGATCTGGCGCCCGCGCAGCCGCGCCTGGTCCTGGCACCCGGCAAGCGGAGTGCCCGGGGCAGACGCCCGGGTAGTTGCTGACGTCGCCGAAGTAGCCCTCGTTGTCGAAGAGGATCCCTCCAGCACCGACCTCGCGGGCGGCACGGGCGAGGTTCGCGAAGTTCGAGACCGGCACCGACCAGTCGTCGAAGACGCTTCCGGCCGGCGTCGCGTAGACCGGCGCGAAGTTGTGCCGGAGCCGGCCGGAACGCGTCGAGCGCCAGGGGCGCAAGGGCGTCGCGGAAACGTTCGGTACGACACGGGGGTCTGGCGCTGGACCTTGTCGCCCAGCCCCGGCACGCGATCGTCAGGCCGTCGAAGGGCAACCGCTCCATCTCGTCGATGTGGTCCCGGACGTAGCCGGGGGACGGCATGTCCCACCCGTGCTTGATCAGGAGCGGACGGTCCGAGGTCGCGGGCCTCGGCGCCGGTGGGACCGGCTCGTTCCGGTGGTCACGGGCCACCTGTGCCGGCCGCAGCGCGCGGTCGAGGACCTTGACCCGGAGCAGCTCTCCTTGCCAACCGGCGCCGGAGCCACCGCCGATCACCAGGCGCCACCGGCCCGCACCGGGCAGCGGGTCGCGACCGACCTTTGCTCGGGCGGCGCGCCGGCCGTCGACGAAGAGGCTCTCCGTCCCGCCGGCCGTCCGCGTCCACACCAGGTGAGCGAAGCGGTCGGGTGCGGCTGTGGCGACGAGGCGCCGGCTGTGGCTGCCGGCCGGCCCGGTCCGCGCGAACACTGTCGTACCCAGGCGGGGTAGGGTCTTCGCAGCCAGCAGCACCCGCCGCCGCGAGTCGCCGGCCTTCGCGAGGCTCAGCAGGGGCCGTGACCGCGGCATGGCCTCGGGACGGAGCCACATCTCCACCGTCACGCCGCCTCGACGGCCGACAGCCAGCAGAGCCCGCGCGGGCCGGACCGACGTCAGTGCCGAACCGTCCCGCAGCGAGAGGCCCGGTCCGGTCCACCGAGCTGCGCGACCCACGCGCAGGTCGAGCGGCCGAACTGCTCCGGAACGGTCGTACACGACTCGTCCCGAGCCCTCGTCGAAGCTCCACAGGGCCAGTGTTCGCGGGCGCTCCCGACGGTCGGGCTCGGGGCCGGGCGATGCCCCGTGGGCCAGCAGAGACATGACGCTGACCCCCATCAGCGCCCACCTCGAGACCGCCCGCCAGCCAGGGGCAGGCGACCGGTGCCTCCCGGCGGACCTGCGCATGGGCCTCCTGGAACGGGCCGCGGTGCTCGACCGCGGCGGTGACGGCCGAGGTGGGGAAACGGCTCTCCCAGATCCATCGGACCGTCCCCCGGCCAGCCTGAGGTGCTGCCGGTAAAGAGCGGGCAACGACGGCATCACGAGCGCTCGGCGTCCTCCGCCGGACGCGGCGTCCCCCGGGCGAGCAGCTCGTCGTACAGCTCGTCGTGCAGGTCCAGCAGCCGATCGAGCCCATGCCGACCCAGCTCGTCGGCGAGGGCGGCGCGCAATGCCTCACCCGCAGGCAGCGTGCGGACCTCGTCGAGGGCCCGCGCGGCGGCGTCCACGTCATCGGGGTCGACCACGATGCCGGCCTGGGGTCCTACGAGGTCGCGGACACCGCGCGCCGTCGACCCGACGACGGGGACACCGAGGGACAGGGACTCGAGCACCGACCGTGACAGGCCCTCCCGGCGGGACAGGAGCACGGTGGCGGCCGAGGCGAGCATCAGCGGCCGCACGTCCCGGACCGAGCCGAGGAAGCGGACCTGCTCGCCCAGGCCCAGCTCTGCCACGAGCTGCTCCAGACGGGGTCGGTACGGGCCGTCGCCGGCGAACGCCAGGTGGTAGGCAGGGTCGCCGTTACGCGCCAGCGCGCGCAGCACCGTCTCGTGGTTCTTGCCCGGGGCCAGCTCAGCGACGACGCTGAACAGGACGTCCTCGGCTCCCAGCTCGAGCCCCACCCCGAGGTCTCCGTCCACGGCCTGCGGGGAGTATTCGTCGAGGTCGATCCCGATTCCGGGCATGGCGACCAGCCGGGAGGCGGGCACGATCCGGAAGCGACGCGCCGCCTGCGCATCCTCGGCGTTGACGACGACCAGGCGGTCCGTCCACCTCCCCATCACCCGCTCGACGGCGGCGTAGGCGCGGTTCGCGAGCGGGCGACCTCCCGCGTGGAAGTGGAAGCCGTGCGCGGTGTAGACCACTGCCGGAGGGGATGGCAGGGCGATCAGCGCCGCCCGGGACACCAGGGACGCGACCGGCGTGTGCGTGTGCAGGATGTCGTAGCCGCCGCTGCGGACGAGTCGCCTGACCTGGCGCACGGCGGCCAGGTTGGCGAGGTCGGTCGGCCGACGCGACCACGGCACGACGTGAACCCGGTCGAAGCTGCGGCGGAGGTCGCCGACCTCGGGACCCGGTCCGGTGACGAGGTCTACCTGCCAGCCCCGGGCCCGGTAGTGGTCCGCGTAGGGGATGAAGAAGCTTCGGACGGTCGACGGCACGGTGGCAGCCACGAGCAGGCGAGCGCCGCCAGCCATCGATCCCCCCTCCTCGCGGAGCGTCCTGCCGAGCCTAGCCGCGCACCGTGTCCGATACTCGGGTCATGACGACCGGTCCGGGGCAGGTGGCCGAGCCGCGACCAGGCCTGCCGCCCGGCGTGGACCGGGTCGTCGCCCTGGTCGGCCTCGCCGCGCTGTCGCCCGTCCTCCTGGTGGCCGCCGTCGCCATCAAGCTGGACAGTCCAGGCCCCGTACTGTTCCGGCACGAGCGGGTCGGGCGCAGGGGCCGCCCGTTCGTTCTGCTCAAGCTGCGCACCTTCGCGCACAACTCTCCTCGCGAAGGCGTGTGGACCCCGCTCGACGAGGCGACCGACCCGCGGATCACCCGGATAGGTCGGTTGCTCCGGCGGACCTCGCTGGACGAGGTCCCGAACCTCGCCAACGTGGTGCGGGGCGAGATGGCTCTCGTCGGGCCGCGGCCCACCATCGCGGAGCAGGTCGCCGAGTACACACCCGCCCAGCGGCGACGGCTGGACGTGCGGCCGGGGCTCACCGGGTGGGCCCAGGTGAACGGCGGCACCGGCATCTCGTGGGCGGACCGGATCGAGCTGGACATCTGGTACGTCGACCACCGCAGCGCGGCACTCGACCTTCGGATCCTGCTGCGGACGATTCGGGTGACGCTCGCCGGGAAGGCCTCGCCGACCGGCCGATAGCGCTGCACCGTGGTCAGCCGACCGGGCGGCCGGCGGACATGGCTACTAGGACGGCCAGCGCGGAGCGGAACTGTGCGGCGACCGCCTCGATGGTGCGGAGGTCGTGCAGGTTCTCGCTGTAGACGAAGGTCACCCGCAGGCAGCCGTCCCAGACCTCGGCCGACACGCTGAGGGGGTAGTAGCGGACACCGTGGGCGCCGTGGCTCGGTCCGGCATGCTCGGGCGCCAGGCGCAGCAACGGCGAGTCGGGCACGGTGTCGAGCCGGGACCGCTTCCCGAGGTAGTTGAACAAGACCTCGGATCGCGGCAGTCCGGTCAGCGCCTGCCGGGTGCGGTCGCGACGGGACAGGGTCCGGAGCAGGTCGAAGCTCAGACCGTGGCGCAGGGCCTCGTGGATGGAGTCGGTGAGCAGTCGGCCAGCGGCCCGAGTCGGGTCGAGCCGCAGAACCATGGGCGTGTAGGAGATGAAGAACCCCAGGGTCGCGAAGAGGTCGATGTCCTCGAAGAGGTCCTCGTCCCGGCCGTGGCCCATCATGTCGACGAGCACGGTGTCCGAGCCGGTCCACGACGAGAGAGCGTCGGCCAGCGCGCTCACGAGCAGGTCGATCTTCTGGCGTACCGCCGGGGTGCCGTGCAGGAGCTGGTCTGTCTCGGCGCGGGTGAGGTCAACGGTGACCGTCGCCGCGGACGCGTTCGTGTTGTCCGCTGCCGTTCCGCGGTCGACAGGCACCGGCCGCACGCGGTCCCAGGGCAGGCCGAGCCAGTGGTCCGCGAGCGCTTCGGCTGGGTCGGAGGCGGCGTAGCGGTGCAGGGCGTGCGCCCACTCGGCGAAGGTGGAGGACGTGGGCGCGAGATCGATCGGCTTGCGCTCCGCCGCCTGACCGTAGGCCGTGAGGAAGTCGTCCCAGAAGGGGCGCCAGGAGAGCCCGTCCATCACCAGGTGGTGCATGACGACGAGCAGGCGCTGACCCCGCGGCCCGAGATCGACCAGCCGGACCCGCACCAGCGGTCCCCTCGCCAGGTCGAAGGACGACTGGACCTCCTCGTTGGAGGCCCGCAGGGCGTCGGCCTGCGCCGACTCGTCGAGGTGGGAGAGGTCGAGCGTCGAGAAGGCGGCTGTGCCGTCGTCGTCCGAGACGAGCGCCCGCCAGCGACCGTCGGGCTCGGCCCGGTAGCGCAGGCGCAGGGAGTCGTGGCGGCGTACGACCGCCGTGAGCGCGTCGGCGAGGGCGCGCGGGTCGAGAGGCGCCGTCGCCTCCAGCAGACCTCCGACGTTCCAGTGGTGCAGGTCGGCCGACCCGCGATCGCTGAGGAAGCGCGCCACGTTGGGCAGAAGCACGATCTCGTCTGCAGCCGTCGCGGAGGTTGCGGGCGCGGCCGCCGCGCGTCGTCCGACGGGGGGGTCCAGCAGGCCGAGACGGGCCATCTCGGTGCCGGCTTCGCGATAGGCCGACGCGACGAGCGCGACCTCGTCGGGCCCGTGGGCGGTCGACAGGAACGACGGCGACGGCGGGTTCATGTGCACGCCGCGCTCGCGGAGGTAGTACTGGAAGAGCCCCTCGAAGCGGCGGCTTGCACTGAACGTGGGCCGGAAGAACGAGCCGAACTGCTCGACGTGGATGGGGATCCCGTGGCGGCGGTAGTGATCGTTCAGGTCGGCGGCCAGGTCGCTGACGGTAGCTGTGAGGCCAACCTGCAGATCCGGGCCGGCGTCCACCAGGTGGTCGAGGACTGCTCCCGCCGCCGCGAGCGACAACGGGTGCTTGATCATGGTGCCGCCGGACCCGGTGATGTCGGCCGACGGGTAGGAGCCGTCGCCGAAGCGCCACGGACCGCCATCGATGACGTCCACGAGCTCCGCGGCGCCGGCCACCACGCCGATCGGCATCCCGCCGCCCAAGACCTTTCCGTACGTCGTCAGGTCGGCGCGCACGTCCCACAGTCCCTGCACGCCGCGCTGGTGGACACGGAACCCGGTCACGACCTCGTCGAAGACGAGGAGGAAGCCGGACCGGTCCGCGAGGTCCCGCAGATCCCGCAGGAAGCCCCTCGGCTGCAGGTCGGGGTTGCGCGTCCGCACCGGCTCCACGACCACGGCGGCCAGGTCGCTTGCGTACGACCTGATGACCTCGAGCGCCTCGGGGCTGCCGTAGTCGAGCACGATCGCGTCGTCCACCACGTGCTGCGGGACGCCGGCAACCATGGGGACCGTACGCAGGGTCCCTCCGGCCCCCACGGCGCGGCCGAGGACGATGTCGCTGCGACCATGGATGTCGTCAGTGAAGTAGACGACCTTGTCGCGAGCGGTCGAGGTGCGTGCGATCCGGATCGCCGTCTCGACCGCCTCACCGCCGGAGTGGCAGTAGGTGAGCCGCTCGTTCTCGGACATCGCCAGGATCTTCGCCGTCACCTCGCCGAGAAGGTCACTCTGGACGCCTACGGCGAAGCCCTTGCTCAGCTGTTCCTGCACCGCATCGACGACGATCGGCGCCGAGTGCCCGAGCAGGACGGCACCGAAGCACAGGGCGGTGTCCACGTACTCATTACCGTCGACGTCCCAGATCCTCGGTCCGGAGGAGCGCTCCGCAACGATCTGGTAGACGAGGTCCTTCCACTGCCGATCGAAGCCCACGATGGTGCGGTTGTCGGCCAGCTGCGGCCGCCACCTGTCGGCCAGGTCGCGTGACCTCCTGGTCATCGCGCCGTAGCGCGCCACGAGATCGTCGATCGCGGACCGCTGGCGGTCGTCGAGGTCCCCCGGCGTCGCTCGCTGCGCCGGGAACGAGGGGGACGTCCGCTCGGCGAGCGGAACGGCAGGCGGGGGCGGAGGGGCCGACGTCGTCGTCGGCCGGTCTGGTTGGTGGAACCGTCGGAGGGTCTCCAGCTGCAGCGCCATGACGCGCAGCTGCTCGGCGACCAGCCGGTCCACGGCACCGAGGTCACCATCCGCCGGTCCGCCGACGTGCCCCGCGAGGGCCTCGACGGGGTCGTGCTCGGGCTCCGACCGACGGGACCGGGGCCCGGGGAAGGCATCCGGTGCCAGGGCCGAGTCGATGAAGGCCGCCAGGGCGTTCACAGTCGGAGCCTGCTCGAAGAGCTGACGGAAGGTGATCTTCACCCCGAACGTCTTGCGGAAGCCGGTGTTGGCCTGGGTCAGGAACAGGGAGTCGAAGCCCAGGTCCGCGAACGCCGTGTCTCGGTCCATGTCCTCGGGGCGACGACCGCTCAGGTCGGCGAGGATCTCGGCCAGCCGGTCGGCGACGCGGTCCAGCCGGGGGACGTCTGCCGCGTCTGCCGGCGCCGCGTCGGCACCGGCTCCGGCTCCGGCTCCGGCTTCAAGCGCTGCCTCGCCGACGCCGGGCGCGAGCGTGGTGCCCGCGCCCGACCCGTTCGGTCGGGGATCGGCCGTCGGTGCCATCACGACGGGATCGATCCAGTAGCGACGATGCTCGAAGGGGTAGGTGGGCAGCCCGATCCGCCGACCCGAGCGTCCCTGTCGGAACCGTGCCCAGTCCAGCGGTGCGCCCGCCTCCCAGAGCTCTCCCGCAGCGCCGAGCAGGACCTCGCGGTCGTCGCGAGCGTCGTCGGGATGCCGCATCGAGGCAACCGCCCGCTGCCCGGCCTTTCGCTGCGGGTGCACCCGCACATACGAGCTCAAGGTGCGACCGGGGCCGAGCTCGAGGGCCACGTCCGTGGCCTTCAGCACCGTCGCCAGACAGTCAGCGAAGCGCACCGTGCTGCGCAGGTGTCGTCCCCAGTAGTCCGGGTCGGTCGCCTGGTCGTCGGTGATCCAGGTGCCGGTGACGTTGGACGCGAACGGGATCGAGGGAGGCTTCAGCGAGACTGCACGCACCGCCTCGACCAGCTCACCGACGACCGGATCCATCAGCGGCGAGTGGGATGCGACCGCGACCCGTACCCGGCTCGCGTCGACCGCAGCCACCTCGAGCCGCTGCTCGAGCTCGGCGATCGCCTCCTCGGGGCCGGCCAGGACGCAGGAATCCGCCGTATTGACGACAGCCAGAGACACGTGCGCGGACAGGTGCTCCGCGACGTCCTGCTCGCCCAGGGCGACGCTGAGCATCCCGCCCTTGGGTGCGTCCTGCATCAGCGCGGACCGGGTCCGCACCACCGTCAGCGCGTCGGCGAGGGTGAAGACCCCGGACAGGCACGCGGCGACGTACTCCCCCACGCTGTGCCCGACCAGCGCCGCGGGCGACACACCGCGTCCGAGCCACCAACGGGCCAGGGCGTACTCGATGGCGAAGAGCGCCGGGAGCCCGGACCGCACCTGGCGCAGCTCTTCTGCCCCGCTTTCGCGCCCCTCGGCGGAGGGGTAGACAAGCCCGCGGATGTCACCGCCGCCCGCATCGGCCAGCAGCTCGGCGCACTCGTCGAACGCATCGCGGAAATCGCGCTCTCCCGTCCAGAGGTCGCGGCCCATCAGGACGTGTTGGGCACCACCGCCGGGAAGCATGAAGGCGACAAGCGCGTCGTCGACCGCCGGGTTGCCGGCCGGGGCCCTTGCCGACCAGAGGGCAGCGACGGCCGCGGTAGTGGACCCAGCCACCAGGGACCGCCGGCACGGCTGGGCCGCCCGGCCGACCTGGAGGGTGTGTGCGACGTCGCCCACCCGCAGCTCGGGGCGCTCGGCGAGGAAGTCGTGCAACCTGGTGTGGACCTTGTCCAGCGCCTCGGGGGTCTGGGCCGAGAGGACCACCAGCTCGAGCTCGTCGCCGGGACCGTCCAGGACCTTGCCGGCGGTCGTAATGTCGGGGGCCTCCTCGAGGACGAGGTGCGCGTTGGTGCCGCCCAGCCCGAACGAGCTCACCCCGGCGCGTCGCGGCCGACCCTCCACGACAGGCCACTCGCTGAGCCGGTCGTTGACCGCGAACGGGCTCTCCGCGAGCGCCAGCTGCGGGTTGGGGGTGCGGAAGTTGATGCTGGGCGGGATCACACCGGCACGCATCGACAGCACCGTCTTGATGACACCCGCCACGCCCGCGGCCGCGTCCAGGTGACCCAGGTTGGTCTTGATCGAGCCGAGCCGGCAGTAGCCGACGCGTTCGGTGTCGCGCCGGAACGCGCGGGTGAGAGCGGCCACCTCGATCGGGTCACCCAGCGACGTGCCGGTCCCGTGCGCCTCCACGTAGTCGATCGAGTCGGCGGACACCTCGGCCATCACGAGCGCCTCCGCCACGGCGTCGGCCTGCCCCCGCACGCTCGGCGCCGTGAACCCGACCTTGTCGGAGCCGTCGTTGTTGATCGCGCTGCCCTTGAGCACGGCATAGACGGTGTCCCCGTCGCCGACCGCGTCGGCCAGCCGCTTCAGGACGACGAAGGCCGCCCCGCTGGCGGCCACCGTGCCGCGCGCCTCGGCGTCGAAGGCGCGACAGGCGCCGTCGGGGGACAGGATTCCGCCCTCCTCGTAGACATAGCCGGCGGTCAGCGGGACCCTGATCCGAACCCCGCCGGCCACCGCGAGGTCGGTCTCGCCACCGAGCAGGCTCTGCGCCGCGAGATGGACGGCGACGGCGGAGGTGGAGCACGCGGTGTTGACGGGGACGGCCGGCCCGGTCAGACCGAGCTTGAAGGCCGTGCGCGTGACGGCGTACTCCCGCTCGGTGGCAAGCATCAGCGCATAGCCCCCGCCCCTGCGCAGGAGGGAGCGGTCGGTGCTGATGTTCTGGCTGAAGTAGGTGTTCGGTGCGACTCCCCCGTAGACCCCGATCCGTCCGGGGAAACGGTCAGGGTCGCAGCCCGCGTGTTCGAGCGCCTCCCAGGCGCACTCGAGAAAGACGCGGTGCTGCGGGTCGGTGAGCTCGGCCTCGCGGGGGCTCATGCCGAAGAACGCGGCGTCGAAGCCGTCCGGCTCGTCCATCACCGCGCCGGCATTGACGAAGTACGGGTCGGCGATGGTGGCCGCGTCCACACCCGACGCCGCGAGCTCGGCCGGGTCGAAGGGCCGGATGGCGCAGTGGCCGACCTGCAGGTTGTCCCAGAGCTGGTGGATATCCCTGGCGCCAGGGAAGCGTCCACTCATCCCTACGATCGCGATCTCCTCGCGGGGGGCGTTCATCGGGGAGTCAGCCATGACGAGCCCGACCCCGGACATGACGGTCCCGGCGTGCCGCGAGAGAGGCTCGCCGACCCTCGGCTCCGGCGGGCACGGGCGGCGAGGAGTCCGGCGGCTCGTCGTCCCCGTAGCCCAGCAGGGCAGCGACGGCGCGGGTGGGCGGGCCCAGCGGCCGCTCGCCGGTCACCGGCTCGGAGCGCCAGGCGTGCGCCGACTCGGCGACGACCCGTCCGTGCTCCAGAAAGCGGGTGTCGCCCATCGGTCGCGACTCCCGGAACACTCCGTCCGCCATCTTGGCGTCGAGCCCCTCGTACGGATCGAGGACCCTGCCGTGGAAGGGCAGCCCCATCCGTTCGCACAACGTCTCGAGCTCGCGACGCGGTTCCGTCACGAGGTCCTCGTATCGGATCCGGTGCCATCGTTCGCGTGGGACACCGTCGAGAAACCGGGTGACGACCCGGTGGCTCGCAGTCCACACGAGCTCGGCGAGCGAGCGGCGGTCAAAGTCGTGGTCCCGGACGAACAGAGCCTGGTCCATGTGGTGCTTCTCGAACGAGCGGATGACCGGCACCGGGTGTCGCACGAGATGGATGTAGAACGGCTGGTCGAAGCCGGCCTCCGCCTTCGCCAGCGCAGTGGGGTCCGACGCGTAGGACGGTGACTTGTCGATCAGCAGCCGCGGCGTCGCCCGCTGCTGCAGACGTCGGTAGAACTGCTGGGTGGTCAGGCCCGCCTCCACCGCATCGTCCATCAGGGCACGCGCCTCGCTCGGGCCGATCTGCTCGAGCTCCATCAGGGTCCGGACAGTGCCGTCCAGCCACAGGCTGAAGCGGCCGGTGTAGGCCTCCTGCCGCGAGCGCAGGGTGTGGAACCCGAGCAGCTGCAGCTCGCTCGCGGCGAACAGGTCGGGGTGCCCCGCGAGCATGACGCGCAACAAGGTGGTTCCCGACCGCGGCGGTGCGAGAATGAAGGCGGCTCGCGGGTTCCTGTCCTCGGCTGGCGGCGGCGCACCCTCGAGCCCGGGGACGACTCCGAGGAACTCGTCGACCATCGCCTCGGTCACCTCACCCTGCGCTCCGGCTTCCCGAGCCCTCGGGAAGTGACCCTGCGCCTCGGGTGCGGTGATCCGCGACCACCGGCTGACTGCCCCGGCGTAGTCGGCCCGCAGGAAGGCCGCGTACTCGGCAACCGTCGGTGCGTTGAACAGGCTGACCACGAAGACGGGCTCACCGAGATCGCGTTGCAGCCGGTTGGTGAACCGAGCAGCCTGCAGCGATGTCCCGCCGAGCTCGAAGAACCGGTCGGTGCGGCCGACCTCGGCCAGGCCGATGACGTCGGCCCAGGCGGCCGCGATGTAGCGCTCCAGGTCGTCCCGGGGCCGAAGTGGCTGTCCGAGCGACGGCGGTCGCGGCCGCGCCGGCTCGGGGAGGGCGGCTCGGTCGAGCTTCCCGCTCGGCGAGATGGGGAAGCCGTCCAGCTCGACGAACAAGGCAGGCACCATGTGGTCCGGCAGGGTTGCGGCAAGGTGTGCCCGCAGGTCCTCGCTCGCGGGTGTGGAGGGCGCGACGGTCGAGGCCACGAAGTAGGCCACGAGCCGCTGGTCGCCCGCACGGTCGAGCCCTGCGACGACGACCGCCTGCGCGACCGCCGGGTGCGAATCCAGAGCCGACTCGACCTCCCCGAGCTCGACCCGGAATCCGTGCAGCTTGACCTGGTGGTCGTCGCGGCCGAGGAACTCGATCGCGCCGTCCGGCAGCTCACGAGCCAGGTCACCGCTGTCGTAGAGCCGGGCGCCGTGGTCGTCGCTGAACCTGTCGGGCACGAATCTTTCTGCCGTCAGTTCCGGCCGGTTGAGGTAGCCGCGCGCGACCTGGACGCCGCCGATGAACAGCCTCCCCGCCTGGCCGGCCGCAACCGGGTTGCCGTCCTCGTCGAGCAGGTGGATCCGCGTCCGGGCCACCGGCCGCCCGATCGGCACCACCGAGAGTTCACTGTTCTTGTCGCAGGCCCAGTAGGTGACGTCGACGGCGGCCTCGGTGGGCCCGTAGAGGTTGTGCAGCTCCACGTCCGGGAGGAGCTCGAAGAAGCGGTCCTGCAAGGACTTCGACAGCGCCTCTCCGCTGCAGAACACCCGCCGCAGGCCGGAGCAGCGGGACACGGCGGGATCGTCGAGGAACAGCTTGAGCATCGACGGCACGAAGTGCGCAGTCGAGATCTCGTGTCGCGTGACGACGTCGACGAGGTAGCTGCTATCGCGATGTCCACCGGGGCGGGCCACCACCATGGTGGCGCCGAAGAGCAGCGGCCAGAACAGCTCCCAGACCGACACGTCGAAGCTGAACGGGGTCTTGTGGAGCACATGGTCGGCGGGCGTCAGGCCGTACTCCGACTGCATCCACACGAGTCGGTTGCAGATCGCCGCGTGGCTGATCATGACGCCCTTCGGGCGACCGGTGGAACCCGATGTGTAGATGACGTAGGCGAGGTCGTCCGGGCCGGACCTCGCGACGACGTCGGGTGCAGCGAGCAGGTCCGGGTCCGCTTCGTCGTCGACGACGAGCACCTGCGACCCGCACTCCGGCACCCGGCTCGCGAGGCGCGACTGCGTCAGCAGCACCGGTGCCCGCGCGTCCTCGAGCATGAAAGCGATCCGCTCCGGCGGGTAGTCGGGGTCCGCCGGGAGGTATGCGGCGCCGGACCGGATCACCGCGTAGATGGCGACGACCAGATCCACGGACCGCTCCATGAAGACGCCGATGACGACGTCGGGGCCGGCCCCGAGATCGACCAGTCGCGCGGCGAGGCGAAGGGACCGCTCATCCAGCTGCCGGTAGGTCAGCGACTCGTCGGCGCCGACGACGGCCGTCGCGTCCGGCGACCGGCGCACCTGTTCGGCGAAGAGCCCGTGCAACGTTCCGTGCACGGCACCGTGCTCGCTCGACACCCGTCCGTCCCCCCTGCGCGCCGAACGCAAGGCACGCTGACCCCGATCCCAACCCCTCGATACCCCCCAGCCACCCTAAAGACGGGGCCAAGTTGTGCGCAGGCATTCTCGGCAACTGGTACCCCGCCGAGGACGGGTTGTGGCGTTTTGTCCTCGACTACCGTGGCGTTATGCGCACGCAGTCGATGTCGACCGCGTGGCACGGGGCGCTCGCGGGCGCATACGGCGTCGACGCGCTCAGGGCGGGGCGGGTGCAGGTATGGGCGGTGAATGTCCGTCGATGGAAGAGTTCCGACCCTCCTCTGTGGCTGAACTGGCAGGAGGAGCAACGCATTGCGCGCTTCGTCGACCCGGCCCTTGGTCACGTCTGGCGCGTGGGTCGGCTTTTCGTGCGCGCCGCCCTTGCCGCGCACACCCGGGTTGAACCGGCCCAGATCGACATCATCGCGGACGGTTCGGGCGCTCCACGGCTCGCCGACGGCTCGCTCGTGTTCAGCATCGCCCACACCGCGGAACTGGTGGTCCTGGCCGTGGCTGCGGGTCAACTCGTCGGCGTGGACGTCGAGCTGATCAGGCCCTCGAGAGATCTCGCCGACCTGTGGGACACGGTGCTCGCCCCGCGCGAGCGGTCGCTGACGCCGTTGGACCAGGTGGACCGCTCGGCCCTGGTGCTGCGGACCTGGGTGCGCAAGGAGGCCGTGGCCAAGGCCCTGGGGCTGGGCCTGGAGCTGCCGTTCGCCGACTTCTCGATCGACGACGACGGCACGGTGTGCGGCCCACCTCCGGCGATGCCTTCACGACCACTGGTGGTCCGCGACCTCGACCCATGGCGGGATACGCGATGTGCGGTGGCCGCTCAGGACGCCCGAGAGATCGAGCTCCGGATCGTGTAGGGATCACCGCCGGCGCCGGCCAAGGTGCTCCGGTCTGCGTCGTGCCACCGTCGCTGCAGCACCGTGAAGGAACGTCGACGCCCAGCCGCCATCACGCCTCGGCAAGCAGCGTCAGCTACTCCTCGCGAGGTCATCCCCGGTCACCGGCCGCTGGGCGGCCTCCTCGGCGGGGTCGTCGGCCGGGGCGGGTCCGGCCGCGACCCCGGCGAGCAGGCCGGCGGCGCCGACGGTCTGGACGAAGCGCAGCACGTCCGGCCCGATGACCTCGGCCGGGACGCCGTAGACGTCGGCGAGGTCGTCGACGATCTCGGTCAGCGGGCTGGTGCCGTCCAGCACCGACCAGACCAGTCCCCCGGTCTGGTCCAGCGCGACGGTGGCGCCGGTGGCCGGCTCGAGCAGCACGACCGAGTCGCCCAGCTCGTGCCGCTGGACGCCCGGGCCGGGGGCCGACCGCGTCGGCGAGCCCGAGGTCGACGGCCTCCCGCTCGTCGTCGGCCCGGTCCGCCGACGACCCGGTCCCGGTCTCCGCGTCCGCGAGGTCGGTGCCGGTGACGGTGGCGACCAGCAGCCGGCGTACCAGGCGTCTCGCCGCCGGCCACGGGGCTGGCGAGCCGGCCGTCAGGCCCGATCACGACCGCCGACGGGGTGGCCGAGGTCCCCAGCGCGGTGCGCACCCCGGCGTCCTCGTCGACCAGCACGGTCAGCGGCCCGACGTCGGCGTACGACGGCAGGTTGGCCTCCGCGGTCCCGGTGGCCAGGGCCACCACGGTGACCCGGCCGGCGAACAGCTGCGCCCAGCGCGCCACGTCCGGGCGCAGCCGCTTGCACGGGCCGCAGCCGGGGCTGAGGGTGACGAGCAGCACCGGCAGGCCGGGCGCGAGCAGGTCGGCCAGCGACCAGGTGCGGCCCTCGAGGTCGGGCCGCGCGAACCGGGCGACGGTGCTGCGCTCGGCCTGCTGCGCGAACGTCGCCTCGTCGGCGGCCGCCCGGCGCGCCCGGGCCGCCCGGCCGGCCAGCCCCTCGGCGACGAGCACGGCAGCGGCGACCGCGAGACCCAGGGCTACGGCACCGGCGCGGGCGCCGCCGTCCGGCGCGGTCCCGGCGGTCACGCCGACGACCCCGACGACCGCGACGGCCAGCAGGACGAGGTTGCGGACCACCGTGCGGCCGCTGACGTCGGCGCCGCCGATGCGGCCGAAGCAGTGGCAGTCCGGCCGGCGTCCCGCGCGCAGGGCGGTGACCACGGCGGCGGTGAAGCCCAGCAGCATCGCGGCCGCCAGCACCAGCCCGGCCGGTCGGGTCGCGGGCACCAGCAGCAGCACGGCGGTGACCAGCTCGGCCGGGGCGAGGCCCGCGGCGAGCGGTGTGACAAGCGTCTGCGGCACGCCGAACCCGGCGACGGCCTCGCGGGTGCCCGCGCGGTCGAGCAGCTTCGCGGCGCCGGACACGGCGAACACCACGGCCAGCGCGACACAGGCAGCCAGCCCGACGAGCCCCACCCTGTCCCCCAGTCCTCCGCGGTCGGCGTACCGGAGGAGCCTAGGTCGGGCCGGGGCGCGCTGTCAGGCTGTTCGCGGCCGGCGGGTCAGCGGTGCGGGACGGTGATGGCGCCGCCGGAGCCGTCCTTCTTGGCCTTCTTCTCGGCGCGCTTCTCCTTCAGCGTCTTGCCGGACTTCTTGCTGCTCGTCTGTCTCGGGGACTTGTCGGCCACGGGTTGCTCCCCACCAGCCAGGACGCAGCGTGCGCCGAGGGGGTGTGTGTCGACCGTAGCGCGCCGCCGGGGTCCGTGGTGGCGAGCGAACCGGCGCGGGCGTCGGGTCGGGGCAGCGGCCCGCCTGAGAGGCTGCGGGCATGGACGACGAGCCGGCCGGGGCGCCGCCGGTCGCCCGCCGCCCGGTGGGTCAGCCGGAGTCGGCCCGGGCGCAGCGCTCGTGGTGGGACGCGGAGGCGGACGCCTACCTCGAGGAGCACGGGGACTTCCTCGGCACGGCCGGGTTCGTCTGGGGGCCGGAGGGGCTGGCCGAGCAGGACGCGCACCTGCTCGGCGACGTGGCCGGCCGGCGGGTGCTCGAGGTCGGCGCGGGCGCGGCCCAGTGCTCCCGCTGGCTGCGCGCGGCGGGCGCGGACCCGGTGGCGCTCGACGTGTCGGCGGTGATGCTGCGCCGGGGCCGCGAGCTGGGGGCCGCCGCGGCTGTCCCGGTGCCGGTGGTGCAGGCCGACGCGGCGGCGCTGCCGTTCGCGGCCGGGTCGTTCGACCTGGCCTGCTCCGCCTACGGCGGGGTCCCGTTCGTCGCCGACTCGGCGCGCGTGATGCGCGAGGTGGCCCGGGTGCTGCGGCCCGGCGGCCGCTGGGTCTTCTCGGTCCCGCACCCGCTGCGGTGGTGCTTCCCCGACGACCCGGGCGTGGACGGGCTTGTCGCCGGCTCGTCGTACTTCGACCGCACGCCGTACGTCGAGCAGGACCCCGCCGGGGCCGCGACCTACGTCGAGCACCACCGCACCGTCGGCGACCGGGTCCGCGAGGTCACCGCGGCCGGGCTGCGGCTGCTCGACCTGGTGGAGCCGGAGTGGCCGGAGGCGAACACCAGGACCTGGGGCGGCTGGAGCCCGCTGCGCGGCCGGCTGCTGCCCGGCACCGCGATCTTCGTCTGCGTCAAGGTCTGACTGTGCGTGTCCCTGTTCGGGCTCACGTCGTGCGGCGTTCCGGCCATGCTGCCGCGTGGGATACGCAGCGACTTGACGCAGCGTTCAGTGGCGACATGAGACGTCACTTCGACGGCGGGGCTGGACGCCCAACGGTGAGTGCGACCTTCCCAGCCACGTCCCGGTCTCGCAGACGACCGATCGCCGCCGACATCTCCTCCCAGGGCATCTCGCCCGCGAGCTGGGGATCGAGCTTGTGGTCTGCCACCAACGTGGCGAGGTAACCGAGGTCGCGCCCAAAGGGATCTCCACCGTGGAACAGCTCGAACCCTCGGATGTGGACGCTCGCATCGTTGTACACGTCGCGCGCATCAAATTCGGTGAGTTCGTCGGAGCTGTTGCCGAACATCACCAGCGTGCCCTGGCGGTCGAGCATGGTCACGAGCCTGCCGAGCGTGTGGCCGCCCACCGACTCCAGGACGAGGTCGAACCCGCCTCTCAGCTCCTCGACGTCGGACACGACGTCGTCGGCTCCCAGCTGGCGAAGCCCTCCCGCCCGCGCTGAGCTACCGCTGACCAGCGCAGTGACTTCCGCACCGCCCAGATGCGCGAGCTGGATCGCGAAGCGACCGACCCCGCCCGAGGCGCCTGTCACGAGGACTCGCCGGCCGAGGAGTCCGGATCCAGCCCGAAGCGTTCGCAGGGCGGTCAACCCGGCAGTAGGAAGCGTCGCGGCCTCAGTGAACGACACGCCACCGGGCAACTCCGCCATCCATCCCTCCGGCACCGTGACACGTTCGGACCACGTCCCTCCCTGTCGGATGCCGACCACCCGAGCGCCTGCTCTCGGGCCACCGTCGACGTCGACCTGTAAGACGCCAGCGAAGTCCCAGCCCGGACGCCACCCATCAGCCGCGGTCTCCAGCATTCGCAGCTCTCCGCGATTGATCGAGAACGCGCGCACCTCCACGAGCGCCTCGCCAGGTGAAGGAGTCGGCTCCGGTACGTCGCGCAAGGAAAGGCGGTTCGGCGCCGAGCTCTCTGCAACAAGTGCACGCATCGCACATCGCCTCCGAGACAATCTGGCTCGCCACCCACGACGGACCATAACGACGCCCACAGCGGCCGGCGATCGAATCGACCAGACCCGGCGAGCGGCGCACGTAGACGCGCGGTGGCCTCCGGCGCCAGAAGGCTCGACTTCCAGCCCAACGACCACTGCCTGGTGTTCGCCGACCCCGCCGGCCACCCGTTCTGCCTGAGCACCCAGGACGTGGAGTAGTTCCCGGGCCATCGGCTGGCCCACGACCGGCGCGGCTCAGAGGTGGGTGAGGGCGTGCTGCGCGAGCAGGGTGGCGTGCCGGGCCGGCGTCGGGGCCGACGACCCGGACACCGACCGCGAGGCCCGAGCCGGCGGCGACCGCGGTGACCGAGTCGGCGCCGGGACCGGTGTAGCCGCACAGCAGGTCGGCGGCCGGCAGGGTCGGGGTCGACCCGCGTGGGGCGCACAGCCCGGCCGGCGGCCGCGCCGGGACGGCGAGCCACATCGTCACCGTGGTGATCGTGAACCCGTCGGTGGCGAAGCGGCAGACCGCGCGGCCGTCCTGCTCCCCCGAGGTCTCCTCCCAGGACGACAGCGCGACGAAGAGGCTGACGTCGGAGGCGTCCACCAGCGAGCACGGCGCGGGCAGCCGGTCCGCGGCAGGACCGTCGGGCGAGGGTGCGGACGTGGTGGCCGGCCCTGGACGGGTCGCCGACGCGTCGGCGTCTTGGCCGGAGCACCCGGCGAGCGCGAGCCCGACGGCCAGCGCCACCAGCGCCACCAGCGCCAGGGCGAGCGGCGGCACCGGCGCTGCCGCCGGGCGCCCGTGCGGTCCCCTGGTCACCGTCAGGACGTCGACCCGCGGCGGCGGGACCTTGACCGCCCCAGCACTCACGCGCGCCGCGCGGAAGGCCCGGCACCGCGTGGGTGCCGGGCCTCCGGGAGCCGCGCCGGTCGCCGGCCGGTCAGGCGAAGCGCCCTCGCACCAGGGTGGCCCCGAGCGCGCCCAGACCGAGGACGACCAGGGCGACGACGCCGCGGCCGGCACTGCCCAGGCCGCCGGTGTGCCCCACCGGCTCGATGCTGATGTCGTAGGCGCCGCGGTCGTCCGAGGAGCCCTCGGGCGCGCCGTACGGGAGCGCGTGGTCGGCTCCCTTGGTGTTCAGCGCCTGCATCACGGCGTACTCCTTGCCGTACTCCTTGGCCGCCTCCTCGCCGGCAACCACCAGCTGGGAGGTGCCTTCCGCCTGCAGCTGGCCGGCGCCGTCGACGATCTGCTGGTCGCCGTCCTTGGCCTGGGCCAGGCCGTCGGCGATCTCGACCGAGCCGTCGGCGGCCGCCTGCAGCCCGGCGAGCCCGTCGGCGAGCTGGGTGGCGCCCGGGGCGAGCTTGCCGTTCAGGCCGGCGGCCAGCTCGGCCGAGCCGTCGGACAGCGCCGCCGACCCCTTGGCCAGCGCCCGCGCGCCGGACACGGCGGCCGGCACCTTCTCCCCGACCTGGGCCAGCCCGGCGGAGAGCCGGGCCGCACCGCCGGCCAGCTGGTGCGCGCCGTCGCCGGCCTTGGCGATGCCCAGCGCGAGGTCGCCGGCGCCGACGTTGGCCGCTGCCGACCCTGGTGCGAGCTGCGCGATGCCGCCTACAGCCGAGGTCACCCCACCGATGAGCTGGTCGAGCCCGGGAAGCACCTGCGTCCTGACGCCGTCGCGGGCAGAGACCGCACCGGCACCGAGGAGGTTCACGCCCGACCGGATCGAGCTGAGTCCGGCCTGCGCCTGGGCGACGCCCGAGAGCAACCCGTCCACGCCCGGCACGAGCTTGGTGGTGACGCCACCGAGCACCAGACCGAGACCACCGCTGGCCTGGGTCGACTTGGCTCGCAGTCCGGCCGTCGGGTCCTCGATGCCCCAGTAGACAGCGGCCAGGTAGTCACAGTTCGTCGCGAGAGCGCCGGCGGGGACAGGAGGGGGAAGCGCTCCGCAGGCGGAGAGCTGGTAGGCCGCGCCGACCGCCCCCTTGAGGTCGTCGATGCTGCCGCCCGACTGCAAGGCGGCGTCGAGACCGGCCTTTACCGCGCTGACGCCCTGCTTCACGCCACACGGGTTGGCGGGGTCGGACGGGTTCGCCGGGTCACAGGCCGGGTTGTCCAGGCCGCCCTTCACGCCGGTGAGGCCCTCCTTCAGCCCACAGGGATTGGTCGGGTTGGTCGGGTCGGCCAGCGAGCACGCCGGGTTGCTCAGTCCTGCTGCGAGGCCCGCCAGTCCCTCCTTCACGCCGCAGGGGTTCGCGGGGTTGGTCGGGTTGGCCAGGCTGCACGCGGGGTTGCTCAGGCCGCCGGCGATCTGCTGCAGCCCTTGGTACAGGCCACCGGGGTCAGCGGCGCCGGCCGCGCCGATCGGGTGATCGATGCCGTGGCGCAGCGCGATCAGCCCGGCCTTGGCGGCGGGCAGGCCGGACGAGGAGTTGTTCAGCTGGCCGAGGCCGTCGCTGATCAGCCCGAGCGCGCCGGCCAGAGCCTGGCTGCCGTCGATGAGGTCGGCGTCGGACGCCGGGTCCTGGAAGCCGGTGGACAGCCGGCTGGCCCCGGCGGAGAGCTCGGTCGCGCCGGCCGACAGCTGGCCGGCCCCGTCCGCGAGGGCGCCGAGACCGGCGGCGAGGTCCTTGTTGCCAGCGGCCACCTTCTTGGCGCCGTCGGCGACCTGGGTGCCGCCGTCGGCGGCGTCCCGGGCGCCCTTCGCCAGCTGGCGGCCACCGTCGATCGCGGTGGGGACGCCGTCGGCGAGGCCGCTGCTGAGCTGGTCGGCACCGGCCTGCAGCTGGGTGAGGCCGTCCAGCAGGGTGGCGGCCCCGTCGCGCAGCTTGAGCAGGTTGCTGTCGATCTGGGTGGCGCCGTCGGTGAGGTCACGCCCGGTCTGCGCGCCGGACGCGAAGCCGTCCTGGCCGAACTTCAGCTCGGGGTGCAGCTCCGGCGAGACGGGGACCACCTGCATGTGTGCGGCAGGGATCGCGATGTCGTCGACGTCGGCGGTGAAGCCGAACTTCTGCTCCACCTGGCCGATCGGCTCGAACAGCACCATCGTCCAGGTGACCAGCCGGCCGCCGTGGCCGTTGCCGGCCTGGTCCGCGCGGTTGTCCGTCGAGGCGATGTGGCGGAACGAGTCGGGCAGGTCGAGCGCGAGCTGGCCGACGTACGGCGTGACGATGTCGAGGGTCTCGGTGACGTCCTCGCCGTGCCCGTCGGGGTAGGTGATCTCGGTCGGCTCGGCGGTGGTGTTCGTCACCGTGTACGAGACGCCGAGCTCGCCGGACCGCCCGGCCAGGTCGTCCGGGTCGATCGCCGTGCCGTCGAGGGTGTAGGCGATGTCCACCGACACCGGCAGGTCACCGGTGAAGTCGGCGACGGTGCGGAACCGCTTGGTCCCGTCGACGTCGAAGTCGTAGACGGCCTTCCCGTCGCGGGTGGTCGGGGAGCCCCAGCCGTCGAGGTTGCGCAGGCCGGACGTCGAGGTCGGGTCCTCCAGGGAGACCTTGCCGCTGCCGGTGGCCTCGACCTGGGCGAACACGTGGCTCGCGCCGCGGTCCAGGGTGCCGTCGGAGTTCAGCTGGGCCTTGACGGTCTCGGAGGTCTGCACGTTCGGGGCGCCGTCGGCGGCCGCGAGGGCGGCGGTGATCGGTCCTGCCAGGGCGAGGACCGCGGCGGCCGCCAGGGCGGTGCCGCCGAGGACCTGCTTGCGCCGGCGGGTGGCGCCGGGCGTGGGGGTGGAGGTCGGCGTCATCGGTCAGGCCTCCGCGGGCTTGTCGAGGATCTGCACGCCGGCGCTGCCGCCGGAGTCGTTGGCCTTGTCGCGGTCGCCGGGGCGGTCGCCGAGCGGGCGCCGGTCGGCGGGGCTGGTGTCCTCGTCGCCGGCGAACGCGGCGCCCAGGGCGCCGACCAGGAAGCCGACGGCCGCCGCGAGCAGGACGGTCGTGGCCGCGGTCACCGACTGGCTGGTGAACGCCGTCGGGTCGATGCCGAACGCGTACTCGTAGGCGCCGGCGATCGCGGCGACCCCGAGCAGGCCGGACCAGAGCGGTAGCCAGCCGAGGGTCGCGGCGCAGATGCCGGTCAGCAGCGCGATGACGAGGAAGGCCGCCAGCGCCCGGCCGCCGCCGGTGTCGGGCAGCAGCCCGGCGCGCAGCGCGTAGCCGACCAGGCCGAGGACGAACCCGACAAGGAAGCCCGCCGCCCGGGCCAGCGGAACGTCCCGGCCGGGCACCAGGCCGAGGGTGGCGCCGAGCGCCGCACCCAGCAGGGCCGAGCGGACCTCCTCGAGCCCGAGGGCCCCGCCGAACTGCGCGAGGAGTGCGGCGAAGACCGCGAGCAGTCCTCCGGTCACGAGCGTGCGTCGCATGGTGAGCGTCCTTCTAGTGGGCCGGCCACGCGGGCACGGGCAGGGAGGTGCGCAGTCCGCCGGTCTCGGTGGGCGCGGTGTAGCTGCCGCTGGTCACCCAGCGGTCCAGGGTCTGCACCACGGTCACGTACTGCGCGGTGCTGAAGTTGCAGTGGCCCGCGCCGTAGGGCGCGCCGTCGTCGGACGTGCTCGGGCTGCCGTCCGGGTAGGTCGCCGGCGGTGACACCCACAGCTGGTGCAGCAGGCCGGCGGCGCCCGCGGCGGCGACCCGGTCCTGGAAGACCGCCTCGTTCTGCAGCAGCACCAGAGGGTCGTACTGCGTGTGCATCGTCAGGGTCGGGTCGGCGAGGCGACCGAGCGGGTTGCCCAGCGCGTACGCCGCCTTGCGCGCCTTCTTCTTCCGCGCCACCCGCTCGCCGTAGGTCTGGATGGTCTGGGCGTAGGCGCGCAGCAGGTTGGCGGAGAAGCCGAGTGACGTGAACCGGGCGACTGCCGCGTCGTCCGCCCGGTTGCGGTAGTCGACGGCCGTGTTGGTCGACGGGTTGCCCCCGACCCGCTGCTCGATGTCGTAGCGGCCCACGGTGCCGTAGGTCAGGGCGGTCTGCACTGTCTCGACGGCTGCAGACACCGCCGACGTGGTGCCGGCACCGGAGAAGTCCTTGGTCTTGCTGGACGCCCCGGTGAGGGCGGTGAGGCCGAGCAGGCGCGCGGCGGTGCCCGGCTGCTTCGCCGGGTCGGCCAGCCGACCCAGGATCGCCGTCATGGCGGCGTCGACGTTGTCCTGCGCCTCGGCGGCACCGGCGTACCCGGTGAGCTTGAGCCGGGGGTAGAAGAACACCTTGACCGCCACCGCGACGTCGAGGGCGAGGTCGAGGTTCTTGTTGGTGCCGGCCAGGACACCGCACAGCGGGGCGACGCCGTCGACCAGGCCGGGCCGCGCCTCGGCCAGGGTCTCGGTGATCAGGCCGCCGAGGCTGTTGCCCCAGGCGTAGACCCGCCGGACCGTGTCGGCGCCGAGAGTGCGCCTGGCGATGCCGATCGCCTCGGCGCCGGCGGCCACGCCCTGGGTTGTCGCCCAGCCGGCGCCACCGCCGGCGTAGGACGAGCCGATGAGGGCGAAGCCCCGGCCAAGCAGGGCGTCGCGCACGGCCGTGCTCGGCGCGTTCGCCGCGCCGACCGGGGTGAACGTGTAGCCGTGCGACCAGACCAGCACGGTGCCGTTGAACGCCGCGGGCGCGTCGAGGACCCAGGAGCCGTTCGAGGTGGTGCCGGTCTCGTGCACCGCGCCGGCGGCCTGCGCCGGCACCGCCGGCAGCAGTGCCGGGAGCGGGAGGAGCGCGGCCGCCAGGGCCACCGCGAGGGCGCGCAGGCGTCGGGACATGGGTCTCCAGACCGTGGCGGCAGGCGGGCGCACCCGCCACACCGGCGGGAGCCCGGACCCGACCGACGGTTACCGGTGGGTAGCCAGGTGGGTCGAGTGTTTCTACCAGGTAAACCGGCCGTGGGCCTACTGGGCGCCGGCAAACAGTGCCCCAGCAATACGTCTGTCCCGTGGCGGGACCTCCGCCCGACCGGTGGCTTCAGGCGGCGTCAGGGGGTCGGCGTCACGGTGTCGACGCGAGGACCTCCCCCGGGGCGGCCGGGCAGCCGGCCGGGTCCGGGGCCGCCGTCGGGTCCGGCGCCGGGTCGGGGGTCGCGGTCGGGTCGGGGGTCGCGCTGGGGTCGGGGGTCGCGGTCGGGTCAGGGGTGGCCGTCGGGTCCGGCGTGCCGGTCGGGTCCGGTCCCGGGGCCGGGCAGGACGGCGGGTCGGCGGGAGGGTCGGGTGTCGCTGTCGGCGCCGCCGGCGTCGGGTGCGCTGCGGCCGGGGTCGGGTCGGGCGCGGCGGGCGGAGCAGCCGGGGCCGGCGCCTGCGGTCCGCCGGCGGGTGGCGGGTCCGGCGCGGGCGGCGCGGCAACCGGCGCAGGGGCCGGGCCGCCGGTGTCCGGGCCGGCGGGCAGGACGGGCACCGGCGGGCCGAGCGCCCCGATGGTGCCGCCGTCGTCGGCTGCTGTCGTGTCGCCGGCCGGCCGGTCGCCGCGCCCGGCGAGGGTGCCGGTCACCGACGACCCGGTGGCGTAGGCGTCGGCCCAGGCCAGCACCAGGTCGACGTAGTCCCAGGAGTGGTTGTAGCTGAACACCGCGCTTCGGCGGTCCTTCTCCTCCTGCAGGTCGCGGTCGCCCGCACAGAGGTAGGCGGCGGCCGCCAGCGCCGCGTCGTCGACGTCGGACGGGTCGGCGGTGCCGTCGCCGTCGGCGTCCTGCCCCCAGGCCGCCCAGGAGGACGGGATGAACTGCATCGGCCCGACCGCGCGGTCCCAGGTCGTGTCGCCGTCCCAGCGGCCGCCGTCGGAGTCCGGGATCGCCGCGAACGGCCCGGCGCCGTCCAGGACCGGCCCCAGGATCGGGGTCAGGGTGTGCCCGCCGCGGTCGACCCGGCCGCCGAACGCGTGGCCGGACTCCACCTTGCCGATCGCGGCGACCAGGCTCCACTGCAGGTGGCAGCCGGGGTCGCTCCGCCGCATCGACGCGGCGGCGTTGCGGTAGGCGAGCAGGACCCGGGCGGGCAGCGCGGTGCCGGTGACGCGGACGGGCACGCCGCGATTGCGGTCGGTGCGGCCGGTGCCGTCGCCGCTGCCGTCCTGCGCGCCGGTGTCCAGCCGCACGTCGAGCAGCACCGGCCCGGGGTCGGTCACCGGGTGCGCGCCGTCCTGGGCCAGGTCGCCGGTCTCCGGCACCGGGGCGGGGTCGGCCAGCGACGTGCGCACGGTGTCGCTCCGGAGACCGACCCGCACATCCGGCGACGGCGCGACCAGCATGCCGGCGAGCAGCACGGGGACACCGGCCGCCGCCGCGACGGCCGGGAGGCGGACCCAGCCAGGTGCCACGTGTCACCTGCTTCCCCGTCGATGTCGGTGCCCTCGAACCTACGTCCGCCGGCGGAGGTGGACCAGCGGGTGTTCGGGCACCGTCAGGCCCCTGTCACCCGCCTGTCATGTCCAGCGGGACGACGGAAACACCTGCCCGCGGCCTCTGGCTGCGGGCCGTGGCTCAGTGCCCGGCGTCCTGCCAGGTCCGGCCGACGCCGACCGAGACGTCCAGCGGCACGGCCAGCTCGTGCGCCGCGCCCATCTCCCGGCGTACCAGCGCCTCCAGAGCCTCCCGCTCCCCGGGCGCGACCTCGAGCACCAGCTCGTCGTGCACCTGCAGCAGCACCCGGCTGGCCAGGCCCTCGGCCGCCAGCGCCCGGTCGACGTTGAGCATCGCCACCTTGACCAGGTCGGCCGCCGAGCCCTGGATCGGCGCGTTCAGCGCCATCCGCTCGGCCATCTCCCGGCGCTGCCGGTTGTCGCTCGTCAGGTCGGGCAGGTAGCGGCGCCGGCCCATGATGGTCTCGGTGAAACCGCTGCGCCGGGCCTCGGCGACGACGTCGTGCAGGTAGTCGCGGACCCCGCCGAAGCGCAGGAAGTACTCGTCCATCAGGCCCTTGGCCTCGTCGGTGCCGATGCCGAGCTGGCGGGACAGGCCGAACGCGGACAGCCCGTAGGCCAGCCCGTAGGACATCGCCTTGATCTTGGCCCGCTGCTCGAGGGTGACGTCGCCCGGCTCGACGCCGAAGACCCGCGAGGCGGTGAACGCGTGCAGGTCCTCCCCCGAGTGGAACGCCTCGATCAGGCCGGCGTCCTCGGACAGGTGCGCCATGATCCGCATCTCGATCTGGCTGTAGTCGGCGGTCAGCAGCGACTCGTAGCCCGCGCCGACGACGAACGCGAGCCGGATCCGGCGTCCCTCCTCGGTGCGGATCGGGATGTTCTGCAGGTTCGGCTCGGTGGACGAGAGCCGGCCGGTCGCCGCGATCATCTGGTTGAACGTCGTGTGGATCCGGCCGTCGTCGCGGACCGTCTTGAGCAGGCCGTCGACGGTGACCTTGAGCCGGGTCGCGTCCCGGTGCCGGAGGATCGCGGCCAGGAACGGGTGCGCGGTCTGCGCGTACAGCGTCTGCAGCGCGTCGGCGTCGGTCGTGTAGCCGGTCTTGGTGCGCTTGGTCTTGGGCATGCCGAGCTCGTCGAACAGCAGCACCTGCAGCTGCTTGGGCGAGCCGAGGTTGATCTCCTTGCCGATCACGGCGTAGGCCTCGTCGGCGGCCTCCTTGACCGCGCCGGCGAACTGCGACTCGAGCGAGCTCAGGTGCTCGGTGTCGACGGCGATGCCGGCCCGCTCCATCGCGGCGAGCACCTCGACGAGCGGCAGCTCGACCTCGCGCAGCAGCCGGGTGGCGGCCTTGGCCTCGAGCTCGGTGTCCAGCGCGTCGGCGAGCTCGAGCACGGCGCGGGCCCGCAGCACGTCGGACTCCGCGGCGGACGTGTCCTCGCCGCCGTCCAGCCCGAACGCGAGCTGCCCGTGGTCGTCACCCTCGGCCCGCAGCTCGCGGCGCAGGTAGCGCAGCGCGAGGTCGGCCAGGTCGTAGCTGCGCTGGTCGGGCATCGCGAGGTACGCCGACAGCGCGGTGTCGCTGGTGACGCCGGCCAGCGTCCAGCCGCGGGCGGCGAACGCCAGCGACGGTCCCTTCGCGTCGTGCAGCGCCTTGGGCGCCGACTCGTCCGCCAGCCAGGCCGCGACCGCCTGCTCGTCTGCCTCCGCCAGCGTCTCGGTCGCGAACCAGGCGCCCTCGCCGTCGCCGCCGGCCAGCGCGACCCCGGTGACGTCGCCGGTGCCGGCGCCCCAGTAGCCGGACAGGTGGACGCCGGTGCGGGCACCGGACCGGGCATGCTCGTCGAGCCACGGCGCCACCTCGCCGGCCCCGAGCATGGCGAAGGTGACCTCGAAGCCCTGCTCGGCCTCCGGGGTTGCCGCCTCGACCGTCTGGTAGAGCCGGTCCCGCAGCACCCGGAACTCCAGGGCGTCGAAGACCTGGTGGACCTCGTCGCGCTCCCAGTTGGTCCGGACCAGGTCGCCGGGCATCACCTCGACCGGCACCTCCCGGACCAGCTCGGTGAGCTGCCGGTTCTGCACGACCTGCGCGAGGTGGGCACGCAGCGCGTCCCCGGCCTTGCCCGTGACCTCGTCGACGCGGGCGACGAGCTGGTCCAGGTCGCCGTACTCCACGATCCACTTGGTGGCGGTCTTCTCCCCGACACCGGGGATGTTCGGCAGGTTGTCGCTGGGGTCGCCGCGCAGCGCCGCGAAGTCGGGGTACTGCGCCGGCGTGAGGCCGTACTTCTCCTGGACGTGCTCCGGGGTGAACCGCCACATGTCCGAGACGCCCTTGCGGGGGTAGAGCACGGTGACGTGGTCGGTGACCAGCTGCAGCGCGTCGCGGTCGCCGCTGCAGATGAGGACGTCGAAGCCCTCCCGCTCGGCCCGGGTCGTCACCGTCGCGATGACGTCGTCGGCCTCGTAGCCCGGTGCCTCCAGGGTCGGGATGCGCAGCGCCGCGAGGACCTCCTTGACGAGGTCGACCTGGCCCTTGAAGTCGGCCGGGCTGGTGGTGCGGTTGGCCTTGTAGTCGGCGTACAGCTCGGAGCGGAAGGTCTGCCGGGACACGTCGAAGGCCACCGCCACGTGGGTGGGGTCCTCGTCGCGCAGCAGGTTGATGAGCATCGAGGTGAAGCCGTAGACCGCGTTGGTCGGCTGACCCGTGGTGGTGGAGAAGTTCTCGACCGGGAGCGCGAAGAACGCGCGGTAGGCCAGCGAGTGCCCGTCGAGCAGGAGCAGCCTGTCGGTCGCCCGGGCGGTCTGGGTGCCGGTCTGCGCTGCCACGGGCCCGACCCTAGTAGGGCAGCCCGACAGCCCCTGGACCCCCGGTGCCTACGATCGCGGCCATGACGAGCGAGCCCGCCGACACCCCGTCCGGCCCCGGCGAGGGCGGCGCCGCCGGCCCGGTCGGCCCCGTCGACCCCGCCGATCCGGCCGACGCGCTGGCGCGGGTGAACGCGATGGGACTCGGCACCCTGGTGGAGCGGATGGGCATCGTGTTCACCGAGGTGGGCACCGACCGGGTGGTGGCCACCATGCCGGTCGCCGGCAACACCCAGCCGTACGGCCTCCTGCACGGCGGCGCGTCGGTGGTGCTGGCCGAGACCCTCGGGTCGATCGGCTCGGCGCTGCACGCCGGTCCCGACCGGGTGGCGGTCGGCATCGAGATCAACGCCACGCACCACCGCGCCGCGCGCAGCGGCGTCGTCACCGGCACCGCCCGGCCGCTGCACCTGGGCTCGACCATGGCGTCCTGGCAGGTCGAGATCTGCGACGCGGCCGGCCGTCCGGTCTGCACCTCGCGGATCAGCTGCCTGCTGCGCGACGTACCCCCTGGCGGCTGACGCCTCCGGTCCCGCTGCGGGGGCGAGCGTGTGCGCGGGTCAGTCGACGACGCGGGCGATGACGGCCGCCCGGACCCGGCGCAGCGAGCGGCGCCGGGCCAGCATGTTGCCCGTCACCGACGCGGCGCCGGACGGCGCGAGGCGGCGGCGCAGCACGCTGACCGGGGCGGACCGGCGTACGACGACAGGGCTGAACCCGAGCCGGGCGTAGAACCGCTGGGTCTCGCGCATCTGCGGCAGCACGCTGGTCATGACGTGCTCGGCGCCGACCTCGTCGGCGAAGGCCACCGCGGCCGCCAGCAGCGCCTTGCCGACGCCGCGCCGGCGGAAGCCGTCGCGGACGTGCAGGTAGTGGGCGTGCACGGCCCGCTGCTCGAACAGCGGCGCGTACGGCGAGTTGGTGAGCAGGGTCATGCCGGCCACCTCGCCGTCGACGACCGCGACCAGCGCGCGCGAGTCGGGGTCGCGCGCCACCCACTGCAGCCGGTCCCGCAGGGCGTCGTCGCCCGGGTCGGGCATCAGGCGCTCGATCCGGCCGCCGAGGTCGCGCAGCTCGCCCCACATGGCCAGCAGGGCGGCGAGGTCACGGTCGGTGGCCTCGCGGACCACGACTGCGGGTCTGGACACCGCACCTCCACCGCTCGCGGGACACACCAGGGCATCTGGTGCACTGCTTCGTCAGGTTCTGGACGCTCCTGGACTGCCCCGCACAGCCGCGGCGGACACTACGCCCTCCCGGCAGCCCGGTGCGGGATGATCAGGAAGAAAGATCGGTCCAGCCCCACGAGCCGGTCGTCGTGCGGTGGCGCGCCGACCGTCTGCCGGGGCCCTGCCGTGGCCGAGCTGCGGTCCGCTCCGGCGTTCGCCCCCGCGCTGGTCGCCGTGGTCCTAGTGTTCCGGTGACGAGTGGGTCGCGAGCACCGTTTCCCGGCCCACCCCCCAGGCCGGGGGGCACTATGCTCCCGGCCACCGGTGAGCCGAGCGCTCGTCCCCGACCCGGAGGTGCCTGGTGCGCAGGAGACTCGCGCTGTTGCTCGCGACGTTGATCTCCGCCCTGGTCGTGGTCCTCGGCATGGGCGCCGGGCCGGCGGCGGCCGAGGGCGAGTCGGTGTTCGGCTTCCTGTTCCAGCTCAAGAAGGGCGAGCGGGTCGCGTACGAGGGCGTGAAGGTGGATGTCAAGGGTCCGGGCGGGTTCACCGGCTCCGCCACCAGCGACGACACCGGCCGGTGGACCGTGGAGCTCCCCGGCGACGGCACCTACACGATCTCGATCGACGAGAAGACGCTGCCCAAGAACGTCAACCTGCGTGACGCGAGCAAGAAGTCGCTGAAGGTCCCCGTCCTCTCGGGGCAGGACAAGCCGGTGCTGTTCCCGCTGGGCAAGAGCACCCGCCAGGTCGAGAGCAAGTGGAGCCAGGCAGCGCAGCTCACGGCGGAGGGTGTCCGGTTCGGTCTGATCATGGCGCTGGCCGCGGTGGGCCTGTCGCTGATCTTCGGCACCACCGGCCTCACCAACTTCGCCCACGGCGAGCTGGTGACCATCGGGGCCCTGCTCACCTGGTGGGTCAGCACCGGCAACCTTCCGTTCCTGCCGGACTTCGGCGGCTTCCAGTTCTTCCCGGCAGCCGCCATCGCCTTGATCGTGTGCGGCGCGCTCGGCTGGCTCAACGACGCCGCGCTCTGGGCACCGTTGCGCAGACGTGGCACCGGCCTGATCGCGGCGATGATCGTCTCGATCGGCCTCGGCATCTTCCTGCGGTACTTCTACCTCTACCTGTTCTCCGGCCAGACCCGGCAGTACCCGGACTACCGGGGCGCCAAGGGCATCGACTTCGGCCCGATCAGCCTGGCCGCGGTGGACTGGTGGTCCATGGCCACCGCCGTGGTGGTGCTCGCGGCCACCATCCTCGCGCTGGTGCGGACGAGGATCGGCAAGGCGACCAGGGCGGTGGCCGACAACCCGGCGCTGGCCGCGGCCACCGGCATCGACGTCGACCGCGTGATCCGCGTGGTCTGGGTGGTGGGCGCCATGCTGGCCGGGCTGGCCGGCGTCCTGCTCGGCCTGGCGCAGGGCATCAACTTCCAGATGGGCTTCCAGATCCTGCTGCTCATCTTCGCCGCGGTGACCCTCGGCGGTCTCGGCACGGCGTACGGCGCCGTGATCGGCAGCCTCGTCGTCGGCCTCTTCATCTCGGTGTCCACGCTGTGGGTGCCGGTCGAGCTGAAGAACGTCGGTGCGCTGGGCATCTTGATCGTCATCCTCCTCGTCCGGCCGCAGGGCATCATGGGCCGCGCGCAGCGGGTCGGCTGAGGCGAAAGGGAGCGCGCGACGTGGACTGGACCCGGATCATCATCAACGCCCTCGAGGCGTCCGTCGGCCTGCAGGCGGTCGTCTTCGGCCTCGCGGCCATCGGCCTGAACGTGCACTTCGGCTACACCGGCCTGCTGAACTTCGGCCAGTCCGGCTTCCTCGCCGTGGCGGCGTACGGCATGGCCGTCACGGTCTCCACCTTCGACCTGCCCCTGGTGCTGGGCGTGGGCATCGGGCTGGTCGCCGCCGTGCTGCTGGCGCTGCTGCTCGGCATCCCGACCCTGCGACTGCGGGCCGACTACCTCGCGATCGTCACCATCGCGTCCGCGGAGATCATCAGGCTGACGGCCCGGTCGGTCACCTTCGAGGGGACCCTCGGCGGCTCGGACGGGCGGCAGGCGTTCGCCGGTGACTTCTACGCGATCAACCCCTACTCGGCCGGGCAGTACAACATCGGCCGGTTCGGCTTCAACGAGCGGCAGATGTGGGTGCTCACGGTGGGCTGGGTCCTCGTGGCCCTGTCCTGCCTGGTCGTCTTCCTGCTGATGCGAAGCCCCTGGGGCCGGGTCCTCAAGGCGATCCGCGAGGACGAGGACGCCGTGCGCAGCCTCGGCAAGAACGTCTACGCGTACAAGATGCAGAGCCTGGTCATCGGCGGCGTGCTCGGCTGTCTCGGCGGCTTCATCTACGGCCTCGGGCAGGCATCCATCCAGCCGGACATCTTCGGCACCGACACGACCTTCTTCGCCTACACCGTGCTCATCCTCGGCGGCGCCGCGCGGGTCGCCGCGCCTGTCGTGGGTGCGATGATCTTCTGGGTGGTCCTGTCCCTGAGCGACAACGTCCTGAACGAGGCCATCAACGCCGGCTACATCTCCGACTCGCTGATCAACAACACCCAGGTGGGCCAGTTCCGCTTCATGCTGGTCGGCCTCCTGCTCATGCTCCTGATGATCTTCCGCCCGCAGGGGATCTTCGGTGACCGTAGGGAGATCGCACTCGATGCCCGCTGACAGCACGCCCACCACGGTCCCCGACGCCGGCTCCCGCCGGGAGCAGCGGGACGCCGCCGCGCTCGCGCTTGCCGACGTACCGCACCAGCCGGGGGCGAAGAAGCCGGACCCGATCCTGGTGGCGGACCGGATCGTGCGGCAGTTCGGCGGCCTCACCGCGGTCGACGTCGAGCACGTCGAGATCCAGCGCGGCGCCATCACCGCGCTGATCGGGCCCAACGGCGCCGGCAAGACGACCTTCTTCAACCTGCTGACCGGCTTCGACCAGCCGACCGAGGGCACCTGGTCGTTCGGCGGCCGGTCGCTCAAGGGGGTCCCCGCGCACAAGGTGGCCCGGATGGGCATGGTCCGTACCTTCCAGCTCACCAAGGCGCTGTCCCGGCTCACCGTGATCGAGAACATGCGGCTGGGCGCCACCGGCCAGAAGGGCGAGAACGTCTTCACCGCCCTGTTCCAGGGGCTGTGGGGCGGCCAGGAGCGCGAGATCACCTCCCGGGCCGACGACCTGCTGGCCCGCTTCAAGCTCGACACCAAGCGCGAGGACTTCGCCGGCAGCCTCTCCGGCGGGCAGCGCAAGCTGCTGGAGATGGCCCGGGCCCTGATGGTCGGGCCCGAGATGGTGATGCTGGACGAGCCGATGGCCGGGGTGAACCCCGCCCTCACCCAGTCCCTGCTCGGCCACGTCAAGGACCTGCGCGAGGACGGCATGACGGTGCTGTTCGTCGAGCACGACATGGACATGGTCCGTGACATCTCGGACTGGGTCATCGTGATGGCGCAGGGCCAGGTGATCGCCGAGGGCCCTCCGGACTCGGTCATGGGCGACCAGCGCGTCATCGACGCCTACCTCGGCTCCCACCACGACGCTCCCCTCACCGAGGAGGAGGAGCAGCAGGTGCTCGCCGAGGCCGAGGAGCAGCTCGAACGAGAGCGCACCGAGAAAAAGGAGCACCAGTGAGCACCGACGACACCGGCGGCCCCGGCACCGGGCCCGACGGGACGGCGGCGGAGGACCCGGCCGACCAGCCCGGCACGCCGGCAGGGGCCGAGCAGGACGCTGCGGTCAAGGCCGCGGAGGGCGCCGCGGCGCCGCCGGCGAGTCACGAGTTCTCCCAGGAGGGCCGCCAGGCGCACGAGGCGGCCGCCAAGGACGCCCTGCTGCGCGCCGACGACGTCGTCGCCGGCTACGTGCCCGGCGTCAACATCCTCAACGGCTGCGACCTGTACGTGAACGACGGCGAGCTGGTCGGGATCATCGGACCCAACGGCGCGGGCAAGTCGACCCTGCTCAAGGCCATCTTCGGCCTGATCAAGGTGAGCACCGGCTCGATCACGCTGCGCGGGGAGAACATCACCGGCTTCAAGGCCAACCGGCTGGTCTCGCAGGGCGTGGGGTTCGTCCCGCAGACCAACAACGTGTTCCCCAGCCTCACCATCGAGGAGAACCTGCAGATGGGGGTCTACCAGGCCCCCAAGAAGTTCAAGTCCAGCTTCGAGTTCGTCACCGGCCTGTTCCCCGCCCTCGGCGACCGCCGGGCCCAGCGGGCCGGGTCGCTGTCCGGTGGTGAGCGGCAGATGGTCGCGATGGGCCGGGCGCTGATGATGGAGCCGTCGGTGCTGCTGCTGGACGAGCCGTCGGCCGGCCTGTCCCCCGCACTGCAGGACGAGGTCTTCGTGCGCACCCGGCAGATCAACCGGGCCGGCGTCTCGGTGATCATGGTCGAGCAGAACGCCCGCCGCTGCCTGCAGATCTGTGACCGCGGCTACGTCCTGGACCAGGGCCGCAACGCCTACACCGCCTCGGGCAAGGACCTGGCCAACGACCCGAAGGTGATCGAGCTCTACCTCGGCACCCTCGCCAAGGCCTGACGCTCCCGGGCCGGCCGCCGGCTCCCCGCCGCCGGCCTCCGTGCTGCGCGGCCGCACCGCCGTCCCCCGGATGATCGCTCGTTTGCGACCTCCGCCACGCAACACGCCGGAGCGCCACCGGCGTGTCGGGGGCTCATGTCGCAAACGAGCGCCGTACCGGGCACTGACAGCAGAGGGGCCCGGCCGTGGTGGCCGGGCCCCTCTGTCGTGCTGCTCCGTCAGGGACGGGAGCGGTGCGCTGACGCGAGCGTCAGATCGCGCCGTCCTTGCCCTCGACGAAGGTGTACTTGTTGTCGGCGCCGTACTCGTAGATGCCGACGGTGGCCTTGCTGGGGTCACCCTTCTCGTTGAACTCGACCGGACCGCTCACGCCGTCGTAGTCGATGTCCTTGCCGTCCTTGAGCAGCGCGACGCAGTCCTTGAAGGACGTGCACTTCTCGCCGCCGGACGAGACGTCCTGCATCTTGGAGGCGATCGACTCACCGCTGTCGTCACCCGCGGCCTGGGCGGCCAGGGCGATGAGGATGGTGGCGTCGTACGACTCCGGCGAGTAGGCGAACTCGGTCAGGTCGGGCTTGAGCTCCGTGAGCCGCGCCTTGAACTCGTCACCGGCCACGACACCCGGCAGGGTGCCCTTGACACCCTGGAGGGTGCCCTTGGGGAAGTCCTTGTCGTAGCCGGCGAGGTTGCCGTCCACGAAGTAGATCTTCTTGTTGGCCGGGCCGATGCCCTGCTTGACCATCTCGGGGATGATCTTCTTGGTCTCGTCGAACGCGATGACCGCGATGGCCTCCGGGTCGGCCGCCTTGATCTTGCCGACCTCGGTCGCGAAGGACGCGGCCTTGGGGTCGTAGACGACCTTCTCGACGACCTGGCCGCCACCGGAGGTGATGGCCTTCTCGGCGTTGGTCGCGAGACCGGTGCCGTAGGAGTCCTGCAGCGCCAGGATGCCGACCGTGCTGTTGCCGTCCGCGAGGATCAGGTCACCGAGGACCCGGCCCTGCAGGACGTCCGGCGGCGCGGTGCGGAAGTAGAGGCCCTTGTCCGCGTAGTCGGTCAGCTCGTCGGAGGTGTTCGCCGGCGAGATCTGCAGAACACCGTTGCCGGTGATCTTGTCGATGACCGACAGGGACACGCTGGACGACGCGGCGCCGATGACGGCGTCGACGTTGTTCGAGAGCAGTCGGTCGACCGACTGCGAGGCGGTGTCGGTCGAGGTGTCACCCGAGTCCGAGTCGACCTTCTCGACCTGCTTGCCGTTGACGCCGCCGGCGTCGTTGATGTCCTTGAGTGCGAGGTCGACACCGGCGAACTCCGGCGGGCCGAGGAACGCGAGCGAACCGGTCTGCGGGAGCAGGGTGCCGATCTTCAGCGTGCCGTCGCCGGACTTGGCGGGGCCACCGGAGTCGGACGCGGACGGGCTGTTGCCCGACGTCCCGGCGGTGTCGCTGCTGCCGCCACAGGCGGTGAGCAGGAGGCCGGCAACACCGAGGACCGCAACCGACCGCCAGAGTGGGGTGGGGCGAATCATGAACCATCTCCTTGAGAAGGGTCGCGGACCAGAGGCGGACCGCACAGGCTCTCGCCTGACATTCGGAACCTACCGTCCGCCAGGAGGGGTCGGAGACCATTCCAGCGGTGCCGCGCCCTCGTCGATGCCAAGTCGTGACCTTTGCTCCACCGGGCTGCAGAAGTCTGACACACGGACGAAACGGACATGCGACCCGTGAGCGGCGGGCCCGTCGCAGGCTCCGCCGAGACCCGGCGGCACCGCTGCCGGCGTCCCCTGACGTCAGCCGGGCGGCTCGCCCGCCGCGTCGCGCAGCACCTGCTCGGCGACCTCGCGCATGCTCAGCCGGCGGTCCATCGAGGTGCGCTGCACCCAGCGGTACGCGGCGGCCTCGTCCAGCCCGTGCCTCGACTGCAGCAGCCCCTTGGCGCGGTCGACGAGCTTGCGGGTCTCGAGCCGCTCGCGCAGGTCGCCGACCTCGGACTCCAGTGCGGTCAGCTCGTCGAAGCGGGCCATCGCCATCTCGACCGCGGGCACCAGGTCGGCCTTGCTGAACGGCTTCACGAGGTAGGCCATCGCGCCGGCCTCGCGGGCCCGCTCGACCAGCTCGCGCTGGGAGAACGCCGTGAGCATGACCACCGGGGCGACCCGGGCGGCGGCGATGCGCTCGGCCGCGGAGATGCCGTCGAGGACCGGCATCTTGACGTCCAGGACGGCGAGGTCCGGCCGGTGGGCCAGGACCAGCGCGACCGCCTCCTCGCCGTCGGCGGCCTCGGCCACCACCTGGTAGCCCTCCTCCTCCAGCATCTCGCGCAGGTCGAGCCGGATCAGCGCCTCGTCCTCGGCGATCACCACCCGGGGAGCCTCCCCGCGGGCCCGCTCCCTCGCCTCCGTCACGTCCAGGAGGGTAGCGGCGGATGACATGATGGCCGCGGCGCCGCCCGGCCCCGACCGGCCGGCTGCGCCCGGCCCCGATAGGCCAACTGGCAGAGCCGATGGTCTCAAACACCATTCAGTGTGGGTTCGAATCCCACTCGGGGCACCCACCGGACGCCGGGGCGACCGGGGCTCGGGTCGGCGCCCTCACCTGCCGATGACCAACGGGTGATCCAGGCAGGACGCGCGCCTCGCGCCGTACGTCTCGTGGCCCCGCTCGTCGTCCTCGGACTGCTCACCGGCTGCGCCACGCTCCGCTCGGCGGCCGCCGCGCCGGGCAGCCGGCCCGGCGTCGACGTCCCGAGCCACCCGGCTGACGACCTCGCCCCCGAGCCGCTGGGCCGGCCGGACCTTGCTCCCTCCGGGGACGGCGGCTACGCGTTCCTGGCGACCCGCCCGGACGGCACGCCGGTCTCGTGGGACCCGTGCCGCCCGATCCACGTGGTGGTCCGCCCCGACGGCGAGCCGGCCGGCGGGCGCTCCCTGCTGCTGTCCGTCCTGGGCGAGCTCAGTGCGGCGTCAGGGCTGCGCTTCGTCGACGACGGAACGACGTCCGAGCCGCCGCAGGCCGCGCGCAGCCCGTACCAGAAGGAGCGGTACGGCGACCGCTGGGCGCCGGTCCTGGTCGCCTGGTCCTCACCGGCCGAGACCTCGCTGCTCACCGACGAGATCCTCGGCCTGGCCGGGCCGGACAGCTGGGGCGCAGGCGACGAGCGGCGCTTCGTCAGCGGCAGCGCCGTCTTCAACGCACCGCTGCTGACCCAGCAGCTCACCGGCGGTGAGCAGGCCAAGGCCCGCGCGGTGCTGCTGCACGAGCTCGGTCACCTGGTCGGCCTGGGTCACGTCACCGACGCGTTCCAGGTCATGTACGACACGAACAGCTACCCGCTCGCCCGCTACCACGCCGGCGACCTGCGCGGCCTCGAGCTGCTCGGCCAGGGCAGCTGCTTCGACGCCCCCTGACCCCGGCGCGTCGGACCGGGCGGACCGGGCAGGATGGCCCGGTGGACGTCGTACGGCGACGGGCGGTCGTCAGCGGACTGGTGCAGGGCGTGTTCTTCCGGGACGGGGTGCGCCGCGAGGCAGGCATCCGGGGCGTGGCCGGGTCGGCCCGCAACCTCCCGGACGGCACCGTCGAGGTCGTCGTCGAGGGGCCGGCTGACGCGGTGGCCGCGGTCCTGGACTGGCTGCACCGCGGGACGCCGCAGTCGCGGGTCGAGCGGGTCGAGGTCAGCGACGAGGAACCCAGCGGCCGGACCGGGTTCCACGTCGGGTAAGCCGCCGTCACCCCACCCGCCCCGCCGGCCGGCACGTACGAGGCCCCGCGTCCCGGGGTCGGGAGCGGGGCCTCGTCGTGGCGCAGGGGGGTCAGCGCACCTGGAGGCGCTGGCCGGGACGGATCAGGCCCGGGTTGGAGCCGATCGTCTTCTTGTTCATCCGGTAGAGCTTCTGCCAGCCGCCGGGGACGTCCCGCTTGGCGGCGATGCCGGACAGGGTGTCGCCGCCGTGCACGACGTAGGTGCGCCGGACGCGCTTCGCCTTGGCCTTGGCCTTGCGGTGCTTGCCGCGGGTCGCGCGCTCGGTCTGCACGCCCCGGTTCTCGGCGGCGAGCTTGTCCGCCGACGACGTGTCCGACGACCCCGCGGCCGGCTTGTCCGCCTTCGGGGCGTCCGCCTTCGGGGCGTCCGCCTTCGGGCTGGTGGCGTCGCCGTTGGCCTGCGAGCCGGACCCGCCGCCCGACATCCGGGCCTTGAGGTCCTCCGCGGTGGCCAGCGCCTCGCGGCGCTCGGCAGCACCCAGGCCGAGCCTGCTGCTGCAGCCCGGCCACGGGGACCAGCCCCGGCCGTCGAGGACCTTGGCGGCGATGACGATCTGCTCGCCGCGGCTGGCCAGGTCGGCCCGCGAGGCGTACTTCTCGCCCCCGTTGCCGTCCCAGGTGCCGTCGGCGAACTGCAGGCCGCCGTAGTAGCCGTTGCCGGTGTTGATGCCCCAGTTGCCGCCGCTCTCGCAGCCGGCGAGGCGGTCCCAGGCGCTGCCCGCGGCAGCGGCCGGCGAGGCGCTGGCGGCGAACATCGGGAAGGCGGCCACGAAGGGTGCCGTGGCCAGGCCGAGCGTACGGACGTGGTTGGTGGGCTTGCGGTGCCGACCGCGCGGGGGCGCGGACGACCGAGTGCGCTGCTGCGCCATAGGTCGTTCCCTCTCGCCGCCTGCGAGGTGAGCTGTCGGGTTCGGGCGAGAGAGATTGCCCGGCCGTGTTGCCACGGCTTCACCCCGAGGACTCCGCGACCGGTGCGGTCACGGGGCCCGAACGTGGGTCCCCCACTCCTGCCCGCTGCGTCTCATGCAGACTGCCCGACGGCGGGCAGGACTCGGCGGGCCGTCGGCAGCACCGCGCGGCGCGCGGTCGGCACAGGGTACGAGGGCAGGTAACGATCCTGCAAACGTCGGGTCACCCGGATGGAGCAACGGGGTCACCGGCCGGTGACCCAGCGGGAGGAGGAGCGGCGTGAGCGAGGACCTGCCGGTGCGCGGCTCGGTCGTGGTGCCCGCCGCGGAGCTGCGGTGGCGGTTCTCCCGGTCCTCGGGGCCGGGGGGCCAGTCGGTGAACACCACCGACAGCCGGGTGGAGCTGTCGCTGGACGTCGCCGCCACCTCGGCCCTGGGCGCGGTCCTGCGGGAGCGGGCGCTGACGGCACTGGCCGGCCGCCTCGTGGACGGCGTCCTCACGGTGTCGGCGGCCGAGCACCGGTCGCAGCTGCAGAACCGGCGGGCCGCCCGGGCCCGGCTCGCCGCGCTCCTGCGTGAGGCCACCGCTCCCCCACCCCGGACGCGTCGGCCGACCCGGCCGAGCCGGGCGTCCCAGGAGCGCCGGATCAGCGCCAAGAAGCGGCGCGGCCGGACCAAGCGGCTGCGCGGCGGCGCCGAGGACTGAGCGGCGAGAGCTGAGCGCTACTCGGCGCCGGGGAGCTGCGCCAGTGCCGACTCGGCCAGGGCGATCTCCTTGTCGACGAGCCAGCGCGCGCCGCGCAGGCCGCGCAGGCCGAACCGGTCCCGGATCGCCACCACCATCTCGGCCACCCTCGGGTCGACGTCGTCCGGCGCCCCGTCGGTCAGGCTGTCGGTCATCGAGCTCTCCCCTGCGCCGTGCTCGGCCTCCGCTGGCGCCCACGACCCTAGGACATCGACCCCGGATCACCCCGGCCTGCACGCAGTCGTCCGCGTGTCGGCCGCGACCGGCACGATGGCCCGGTGCCCCCCGACGTCGACCCCGGCGAGCTGACCGCGGCGCTGGCCCGCGCCGGGGTCGGCGCCGGCAGCATGCTCGCGCTCGCGTGGTCGCCGTACGGCGTGGGGCTGGCGCACGACAGGACGCTGGTCGCCTGCACCGGCAGCCTCCCCGAGACCGCAGCCGCCGTCCGGGCCGCGGTGGCGGAGCTCCGGCCCCGCCTGGTCTGGTGGTCGGCCCGCGAGGGCGCGCCGCTGCTGCGCGGCGCGGGGCAGCAGGGGCCGGGCCCGGCGGAGTGGGTCCCCTCGACCTGGGACGTGGCCGCCAGCCACCGGCTGCTGCACGGCGGCTCGGACGGCGACCCCGCCGTCGTGTGGGCGGCGGCGCGCGGGCTGGACCCCGACGACCGGCCCCGCACCGGCCAGCTGGACCTGCTCGCCGGCGGCCCCGACTCCGGTGACCCGGGCGACCCGACCGAGCCGGTGCGCACCGACGGGCACCTCCGGCCCGGCTGGGCAGCCGGCGGCCCCCCGACACCGGGGGCCGCCGCCCGCTGGGCCGCGGCGGCCCTCCAGGTGCAGGCGGCGCACCAGCGCGACCTCGCCGGGCTGCCCGACGGTCGGGCCGAGCCCACCCCGCCGGCCCTCCCGCTGCTGACCGCCCGGTCGGAGTCCGCGGCCGAGCTGCTGGCCGTCGAGCTGGGCCTGCGCGGCCTCCCCGTCGACCGCGCCACCGCCGAGGAGCTGGTGCGGGAGCGGGTCGGCGCCCGGCCCGCGGACGCCGCGGAGGCGGCCGGCACCCGGGCCCGGCGCGACGACGCCGTCCGCGACCTGGTCCCGGGCGGGCAGGACGTCGACCTGCGCAACCCGGCCCTGGTCCGCGGGCTGCTGACCCGGGTCGGCATCGACGTGCCGGACACCCGCTCGTGGCGGCTCGAGCCGTTCCGCGGCAGCCACCCGGTGGTCGCCGCGCTGCTCGAGTGGCGCAAGGCGGAGCGGATCGCGACGACCTACGGCTACGCGTGGCTGGACCGCGACCTGGGTGCCGACGGGCGGCTGCGCGGCGCCTGGACAGGCTGCGACGGCGCGGCCGGTCGGATGACTGCCTCCGCCGGCCTGCACAACATGCCGGCCGAGCTGCGCCCGGCCGTTGCCGCCGAACCCGGCCACCTGCTGGTGCGGGCGGACCTCGGCCAGGTCGAGCCGCGGGTGCTCGCGGCGGTCTCCGGCGACCCGGCCCTGGCCCGGGCGACGGCAGACGACGACCTCTACGCGCCGGTCGCGGCACGGCTCGGGGTGGAGCGGCCGGTCGCCAAGGTCGCCGTGCTGGCCGCCATGTACGGCCAGACCAGCGGCGCGGCCGGCGAGGCTCTGCGCGGGCTGGAACGGGCCTACCCGGTCGCGATGGGGTACCTGCGGGCCGCGCACGAGTCCGGGGCGGCGGGCACCGACGTGCGCACGTACGGCGGTCGCCGGGTGCGGATGTGGCCGCTGCCCGACCCGGTGGACCACTCGGCCGCGGCCGCCCGTGGCCGGTTCGCGCGCAACGCCGTCGTGCAGGGCGCCGCCGCCGAGCTGTTCAAGATGTGGGCGGTGTCGGTGCGGGCCGGCCTGCCCGCCGGCAGCGAGGTCGTCCTGTGCCTGCACGACGAGCTGCTGGTGCAGGTGCCGGAGGCCGACGCCCCCGACGCCGTCGCCGCGCTGCACCGCCTGCTGGGGACCACCGCGGGCCGCTGGGCCGCCGGCAGCGGGGTGCGGTTCGTCGCCGACGTGGCCGTGGTCAGGCGCTGGTCGGACGCCAAGGGCTGACCCTGGCAACGCCCGGCTGGTGCGCCGGGGCACGCCGTCGGCGCGCAGCGCCGTTTCGTTGCTCCCGGAGAGGCGATATGCCCGGCATGACACTCGCCCCCACCCTCGCCCGGATCGAGTCCGACCCCCGGCTGGACACCGTCGTCGCACCGGTCGAGAAGGCCGTACGCACGGTGCTCGCCCCACGGGCCCTCCGGGACGCCCTGCACGGGGTCTGGCTGGGCCACCCGGTGCACCCCACGCTGGTCCAGGTCTCGCTCGGCGCGTTCCTCTCGGCCTCCGCGCTGGACGCCGTCGGGGCCGACGACGCTGCCGCGGCCACCCTGGTCGGCGTCGGCCTTGCCGGCGTCGCTCCGTCGGTGGCAACAGGCTGGGCCGACTGGGCAGAGCTGCACGAGCAGCAGAAGCGGGTCGGCGTGGTCCACGCCGCCGCGAACGTCGCCGGCGTCGCGCTGTACGCCGCGTCGCTGGCGGGTCGGCTCGCCGGTCGCCCCAGGGCGGGGCGGACGCTCGGCTGGCTCGGGCTGGGCGCGCTGAGCCTCGGCGGCTTCCTCGGTGGGCACCTGTCGTTCCGCCAGGCATCCGGGGCCAACCACGCCGAGGACGTGCCGCACCTCGTCCAGCCCGGGTGGCACGACGTCTGCGGCCTGGACGAGCTGGCCGACGGGCGTCCGGCCCGTCGCGTGCTCGGCGGCGACAACGACGACGTCCCCCTGCTGCTGCTGCGCCGCGGGGACCGGGTGGTCGTGCTGTCCGACCGGTGCAGCCACCTGTCCGGCCCGCTGCACGACGGGGGGCTCACCGACGACGGCAGCTGCGTGGTGTGCCCGTGGCACGGCAGCGAGTTCCGGCTGGCCGACGGCTCGGTCCGGCACGGCCCGGCGACCGCACCGGTGCCGGCGTTCGAGGTTCGGGTGGAGGCCGGACGGGTCCGCGTGCTGCTGCCCGGGGCGGGCTGACCGGGCGGGTCAGCCCGTGCCGGTCAGACGACCTCGGGCTCCTGGCCGCGACCGCGCATCTTGGCGTGGTGGGTCTCCCGCTTCTCCTCGAACCGGGAGGCCGCCTCGCCGAGCCCCGCGAGGACCTCGCTGAGCTCCTCCCGGGCCGCCTCGCCGTCGGCGTCCAGGCCCTCCAGGTCGAACACGCCCCACTGACGCAGCACCGGGGCGAGCACGTCGTCGACGTGGATCCGCATGTCGTAGATGCCGGAGAGCGCGATCTGCACGGACTTGCGGGTGAAGTTCTCGATGCTGTGCCCGGGCATCTGGAAGGTCTTCACCACCTCCGTGATGGCGCGCATCGTCTGGCTCGGGGACGCGGCGAGCGCGGCACCGAGCAGGTTCCGGTAGAAGAGCATGTGCAGGTTCTCGTCCAGCGCGATCCGGGCCAGCAGCTGGTCGGCGACCGGGTCCCGGGTGATCTTGCCGGTGTTGCGGTGCGAGATCCGGGTCGCCAGCTCCTGGAACGAGACGTACGCCAGCGAACGCAGCAGGTCGTCGTGGTTGGCCGACTCGAACCCCGCACCCATGTGGGTCATGCGGGCGCGCTCGAGCGCGACCGGGTCGACCGACCGGGTGACGAGCAGGTAGTCGCGGATGGCCATCCCGTGCCGGCCCTCCTCGGCGGTCCACTGGTGCACCCAGGTCCCCCAGGCGCCGTCCCGGCCGAAGACGGTGGCGATCTCGTGGTGGTAGCTGGGCAGGTTGTCCTCGGTGAGCAGGTTGACGATGAGGCTGGTCCGGGCGACGTCGGACATCTTCGACTGCCCGGGCTCCCACGCCTCGCCACCGAGGACACCGTCGAAGTCGCGGCCCTCGCTCCACGGCACGTACTCGTGCGGCATCCACTCCTTGGCGACCTTGAGGTGCCGCTCGAGGTTCTCCTCGACCACCGGCTCCAGCTCGCGGAGCAGGTCGGTCTCGGACATGGGGGTGCTGCGGGCTGGGCGCTCGCCGACGACGGTCATGAGGCCTCCGGGTCGTGGTGGCGGGGTGCTTCGGACGGGACTTCGGACGTGCTTCCCTACGGTTACGTCACCGTAGGTATCAACGGTAGACGACTTCCCCCTACCCCGACAGCCCGGGCGTGTCGCATTGTGCGGCGAACCTGCCCAGATGGTGGGAACTGGCCGGTCAGACGGCCGGGCCCGGTGCCCGGACCAGCGCCTCCACCGACCGGGCGGTGCGCAGCCACCCGACAAGCTCCGCCAGCGGCTGCGGCCGGCCGAACAGGAAGCCCTGGCCGTAGCGGCAGCCCGCGGCCAGCAGCCGCTCGGCCTGCTCCGGGCGCTCGATCCCCTCGGCGACGACCCGCAGGTCCAACGCGGCGCCCATGACCAGGATGGCCTCGACAAGCGCGGCCGCCCGCGGGCTGGCGGCCACGTCCCGGGTGAAGCTGCGATCGACCTTGAGCGTGTCGACCGGCAGGTGCTGCAGGTAGCCGATGGAGGAGAAGCCGACCCCGAAGTCGTCGATCGCCAGGCTGGCTCCCAGGGTGCGCAGCGAGCGCAGGGCGTGGTCGGTGTCCACGTCGTCCGCGACCACCACCGTCTCGGTCATCTCCAGCACCAGCGTGCTGTCGCCCAGCTGCCGCACGGCCCGCCCGACCAGGTCGAGGAAGGTGGGGTCCCGCAGCTGGTGCGCGGACATGTTGATGCCGAAGGAGACCGGCAGGCCGGCGGCCGCCCGGATCTCCGGCGCGTCCTGGAGGACGCGAGCGAGCACCTGCTCGCCGAGCTCGGTGATCAGGCCGCTCTCCTCGGCGGCCTGGATGAACGCGTCCGGCGGCACCAGACCCTCGTCTCGCTGCCACCGGACCAGGGCCTCGACGCCGTGCACCGTGCCGTCGGCCAGCTCGACGATCGGCTGGTAGTGCACGACAAGGTCCTGGGAGATGCCGCGGCGCAGTGCCTCCACCAGCTCGAGCCGGCGGACGTTCTCCGCCCGCAGGGACGGCTGGTAGACGAAGTACCTGTCCTTGCCCTGGGCCTTGGCGCGGTACATCGCCATGTCGGCGTTGCGCAGCAGCCCGGCCGCGTCGTCGTCGGGAGACCCGAGCGCGACGCCGATGCTGGCGCCCACCACGACCTCGTGCCCCATCACCCGGATCTCGCGCCGCAGGGCGGCGAGCAGCCGCTTGCAGAGGATGTCGAGCTCGGCGACGTCCTCGACGCCCTCCAGCAGCACGGCGAACTCGTCACCGCCGAGGCGGGCCACCGAGTCGACGGAGCGCACGCAGCCGACGAGCCGAGCCCCGACCGTCCTGAGCAGCTCGTCGCCCTCGGCGTGGCCGAACCTGTCGTTGACTCCCTTGAACCCGTCCAGGTCGAGGAACAGGACCGCCAGCGCGGCCCCGCTGCGCCGCGCACGGTTCACCGCCTGCTCCACCCGGTCCAGGAACAGGGTGCGGTTGGGCAGCGAGGTGAGCGCGTCGTGCCGGGCCAGCCGGCCCATCTCGGTGGTCATCGCGAGCCGCGAGAAGGCCTCCTCGCCCACGGTGGCCAGCGCCTCCAGGGCCTTGCGGTCTGCCTCGACGGAGGCGCGGGCCCGGTCGACGGCAGGGGCCACCAGCCACATCGTCCGGTTGCCGGCGCGGACCCGGGCCCCGATCTCCTTCGGGAGCGGGCCGTCGTCACGGAGCTCGACGTTGCGGGTGGCGACCGCCGCGCGGGCGTTGACCCGCAGCAGCCGCTCCAGCTCGTCGGCGGTCTCCGCGACCTGCGCCTCGGCCGCCGCGTCGAACAGCGCGGAGAGGCGACGGCGGTGCTCCCGCCCCCGGGACAGGCTGCGGGTCGCGACAAGGATGGTGAAGACGGGCACGGCCAGCAGCACGGTCGTGTACGCCGGCAGCTCGCGAGCGACAAGAGCGGCGAGGTAGCCGAGGCTGTCGATGGCGACGAAGACGCCGAGTGCGGCGAGCCCGGTGCTCTGGGCGAGCTCGCCGACCACGGACGTGCCCTCCTCGAGCGCGATCGACGCCGCGGACACGGCGTAGTCGACGACGAAGAACGTGGCGGTGCCGAGCCCGACCGCCGCCAGCTCCCGCGGCGTCATGGTCTCCAGCCCCCCGACGGCGCGCATCACCATCAGGGTGCACCAGCCGCCGACGACGCTGATGCCGATGTTGAACAGCCGCACGTCGGCCCGCTTGGTGGTCGTGCCCTGCGACAGGACCTGGCCGACGGCCCAGATCCCCAGCGCTCCCTCCCCACCGTGCACGCACGCCAGGAAGATGAGGACCGCCGACTCGAAGCCCACCTCGATGCCGCCGGACGACCGGTCGAGGACCAGCGGGAACCGCGCCATCACGACGCAGACGGGGGCGCCGACGAGCAGGGCCACCGCCCAGAACAGGTCGAGGTGCACGCCCAGCTGGACGATTCCGAGCAGGGCGAGGACCAGCCCCGTCACGGCGACGGAGATGTCGAAGCCCCAGCTCACGCCACGCTTCGAGACGTCTCCGGGCATGCTCACGCGAGCCCCTTCCCGTGTGACCCATCCGTTGCGGACGTATCGGCACGAGTCGGCACCGAGTAAAGGGGACGTCAGCCCCTCGGACGGCGCCTGCCCCGGGGGGTCAGCGCTGCGGGTAGTCGCGCTCGGTGGCGCCGACGTAGACCTGCCGCGGCCGGCCGATCTTGGTGTCGTCGTCCTCGATCATCTCCCGCCACTGCGCGATCCAGCCGGGCAGCCGGCCGAGCGCGAACAGCACGGTGAACATCGGGGTGGGGAACCCCATCGCCTTGTAGATGACCCCGGTGTAGAAGTCGACGTTGGGATACAGCTTGCGCTCGACGAAGAAGTCGTCGGCGAGGGCGACCTCCTCGAGCTTCATGGCGATGTCGAGCAGCGGGTCGTGCACACCCAGTCTCTCCAGCACGTCGGTCGTGGCCTGCTTCACGATCGCGGCCCGCGGGTCGTAGTTCTTGTAGACCCGGTGGCCGAAGCCCATCAGCTTGACGCCGGGCTCCTTGTCCTTGACCCGCCGGACGAACCCGTCGACGTCGCCGCCGTCCTGCTGGATCGCCTCCAGCATCTCCAGCACGGACTGGTTCGCACCGCCGTGCAGCGGCCCGAAGAGGGCGTTCACCCCGGCCGAGACCGACGCGAAGAGGTTGGCGTTGCTGGAGCCGACCAGGCGCACCGTCGAGGTGGAGCAGTTCTGCTCGTGGTCGGCGTGCAGGACGAAGAGCATGTCGAGGACCCGCGCCATCGTGGGGTCGACCTCGTACGGCGTGGCCGGCACGCCGAAGGTCATCCGCAGGAAGTTCTCGACGTAGCCGAGCTCGTTGTCGGGGTACAGCAGCGGCTGACCGACCGACTTCTTGTACGCGTACGACGCGATGGTGGGCAGCTTGGCCAGCAGCCGAACAGTCGACATCTCCACGTGGTCGCGGTCGAACGGGTCCAGGCTGTCCTGGTAGAAGGTCGACAGCGCGCTGACCGCCGAGGACAGCACCGCCATGGGGTGGGCGTCCCGCGGGAAGCCGTCGAAGAACCGGCGCAGGTCCTCGTGCAGCAGCGTGTGGTTGCGGACCAGCCCGTCGAACTCCTCGAGCTCGGCCGGTGTCGGGAGCTCGCCGTAGATGAGGAGGTAGGACACCTCCATGAACGAGGACTTCGCGGCGAGCTGGTCGATCGGGTAGCCGCGGTAGCGCAGGATCCCCTCGTCGCCGTCGATGAACGTGATGCCCGACGCACAGGCCGCGGTGTTGACGAAGCCGGGGTCGTAGGTGACGAACCCCGTCTCCTTCAGCAGGCTGCCGGCCTCCAGGCCGGACGGGCCCTCGGTGGCCTGGGCGACGGGCAGCGGGAGCTGGCCTCCCGGGTGCTTGAGCTCGAAGTCGGCCAAGGCGCGCTCACTTCCTTCCGTCGCGGTCGGCTGCCCAGTCTCGCAGAGCGGTGGCACAGGGCCGCCGACAGGTCAGGCGCTCGCCGTCACAGCCCAAAGACCTGGTCGTGAGCCGTGAGCGCGGACACCACTACTGCTGGGGCAGCAGGACAGTCACGCCGGCCGGGTAGCCGGGCCGGCCCATGGCGGGCAGCGCCGCGGCGGCGTCCGCGAGACCGAGCCGGCGGGTCACCAGCAGGTCGGGCCGCAGCCGACCGGAGGTGACCAGGGCGAGCATCGCGGGGTAGGCGTGCGCCGCCATGCCATGGCTCCCGAGGATCTCCAGCTCGTAGGCGATGACCCGGGACATCGGCATCCGCGGGTGCCCGCCTGCCGCCTGGTCGGGCGGCAGCAGGCCGACCTGGACGTGCCGGCCGCGCCGGCCCAGCGACCGCACCGACGCCGCCGCTGTCGCGTGGCTGCCCAGCGCGTCGAGAGACACCGCGGCCCCCCCGCCGGTGACCTCGCGCACCGTGCCCGACGCGTCCACGGCGGACGCGTCCACCAGGTGCTCGGCGCCGAAGCGGCCGGCCAGCGCGAGTGCGTCGGGTGTGACGTCCACCGCGACGACCCGGGCCCCGGCGGCGACGGCCACCATGACGGCGGACAGCCCGACGCCACCGCAGCCGTGCACCGCGACCCACTCCCCCGGTCGGACCCGGCCCTGCTGCAGCACCGCGCGGTACGCCGTGGCGAACCGGCAGCCCAGCGCGGCGGCCGTGTCGGCCGCGAGGTCGTCGGGCAGGGCGACCAGGTTGACGTCCGCGTGGTCCAGCGCGACGAGCTCCGCGAACGAGCCCCAGCCGGTGAAGCCTGGCTGGGTCTGCCGCTCGCAGACCTGGTGGTCGCCCGCCAGGCAGGAGGCGCAGGTGCCGCAGGCGCAGACGAACGGCACGGTGACCCGGTCCCCCTCGCGCCACCGGGTCACGCCGGCACCGACGGCTGCGACAGTGCCGGCGAGCTCGTGGCCGGGCACGTGCGGGAGCGCGATCGTGGGGTCGTGCCCCACCCAGGCGTGCCAGTCGCTGCGGCACAGCCCGCTCGCCTCGACCCGCACCACGGCGCCGTGCGGCGCCGGGGTCGGGTCCGGCACCGCACGGACCGCCAGCGGGCCGCCGTACTCGTCGAACACCAGCGCCTGCACGGCGCGCAGGCTATCCGGCGGGTCAGGCACGGAACGGCCGTGTGCCGGCGTCGCGAGTGGCCATCCGGGTCCGCGACCTCGAAGCGGACCTGGAGGTGGCTCACAGGGTTCTGCCAGGCAGGGTGCGCAGAGTGGCCGACATGAGCGACCAGACCCGCACCCTCCCGCCGTACCCGCCCAGCTTCCCGTCGGCGCCGCCGCCCGGCGAGGAGTCCGCCCCCGGCTACGGGGCGCAGGACCCGTGGCGCGCACCGGAGCCGCACGGCGCCCCACCGGTCTCCCCGCCACCCACGGTCGAGCGGTCCGCGGATCGACCCCGACCGCGGCGCGGCGCGGTGGCCCTGGGCGCGGTCGCCCTCGTCGCCGGCCTGGTCGGCGGCGGGGCCGGCGCGGCCCTGACGGCCGGGCTGGACGACGGGTCGTCCTCCGCCACCTCCGCCACCGGCTCGGGGACGTCGCTTCAGGGCGCCGGCTCGAGCACCGACACCACGGCCCCGGCCGGGTCCGTCGAGGCTGTCGCCGCGCAGGTGCTGCCCAGCGTGGTCTCGATCGAGGTCAGCACCGGCCAGGGCGGCGGCGAGGGCAGCGGCATCGTGCTGTCCTCCGACGGCCTGATCCTGACGAACAACCACGTTGTCGCCGATGCTGCCGGCGGCAACGGCACGATCACCGTCACCCTCAACGACGGCAGCACAGCGTCGGCGACGATCGTCGGCCGCGACCCCGTCACGGACCTCGCGGTGATCCAGGCCAAGGGCGTCAGCGGGCTGAAGAAGGCGACCCTCGGCAGCTCCGCGAACCTCGACCCCGGCGAGGAGGTCGTCGCGATCGGGTCGCCCCTGGGCCTGCAGGGCACGGTGACCAGCGGGATCGTCAGCTCTCTCAACCGGCCGGTCCGCACCGGCGACGCGAGCGGCACCGAGAGCGTCAGCACGGTCATCGACGCGATCCAGACCGATGCCGCGATCAACCCCGGCAACTCCGGCGGCCCGCTCGTCAACCTCAAGGGTGAGGTCGTCGGCATCAACAGCGCGATCGCCAGCCTCGGCGCCAGCTCCGGCAGCCAGTCCGGCTCGATCGGGCTCGGCTTCTCCATCCCCGTCGACCAGGCCCGGCGGATCGCCACCCAGCTCATCGACACCGGCTCGGCCACCCACGCCCAGCTCGGCGTGAGCGTCCGGGACGCCTCCCGGTCCGGGTCGCAGGTCTTCAGCGACGGGGCGGACGTGGCCCAGGTGACCGCGGGCGGCGCCGCGGCCAAGGCCGGGCTGCAGGCGGGCGACGTGCTCACCAAGGTCGGCGACCGTCCTGTCGACAGCGCGGACGCGCTCATCGCGGCGATCCGCTCGCACCAGCCCGGCGACCGGGTGACCCTCACCTACGTCCGGTCCGGGAGCACCAAGACCCTGACCGTGGCCCTCGGCTCGGACGCGGCCGGCTCGTAACGCCGGACCGCGCCGGCCGACGACGACGGGGCGGGACCCACCACGGGTCCCGCCCCGTCGTCGTGTCCTCCCGGGTGCGGCGTGTCGGTGCCCGGCTTCGCGGGGACGATGCCCTACAACTGGGACGGGCCCCTCGAAGCATGAGTTCGAGGGGCCTTCTGCTGCCCCGGCGCACCCCCGGCTCGCGAGGCGGGCTGCCGTCGCGGCCTGCCGGTGCGAAGATCGAGGCATGCTCGAGCCCCGCGACCTCTACACCCTGCACGAGGACCCGCTGTCCGGCCACGCCCAGCAGCCTCCCGCGGACGCGGCGCCGGGGCCGGTGCTCCTGCACACCCTGACCGGGTTCATCGACGCCGGTCAGGCCGGCCGGCTGGCCGCCGAGCACCTGCTGGGGACGTTCGACCACCGGACGGTGGCCACCTTCGACGTCGACACGCTGCTGGACTACCGCTCCCGCCGGCCACCGATGGTCTTCGACTCCGACCACTGGGTGTCCTACGACGACCCCTCACTGCTGCTGCACCGGCTCACCGACGGCGCCGGCCACGACTTCCTCCTGCTGGCCGGCGCCGAGCCGGACGTCCAGTGGGAGCGGTTCATCGCCGCGGTCCGCGGCCTGGTCGAGCAGCTCGGCGTCCGGCTGACCGTCGGCGTGCACGGCATCCCGATGGGTGTCCCGCACACCCGCCCGACCACGGTCACCGGCCACGCGACCCGCCGCGAGCTCGTCGCCGGGCGGGAGCCGTGGATCGGCACGGTCCAGGTGCCGGGCAGCGTCGTGAACCTGCTGGAGTACCGGCTGGGCCAGGCCGGGCACGACGCGATGGGATTCGCGGTGCACGTGCCGCACTACCTGGCGCAGGCGGAGTACCCGGCTGCCTCGGCAGCCCTGCTGGACAACGTCGCTGCCGTCACCGACCTGGTGCTGCCGACAACGCCGCTGCACACGGCGGCCGAGGCGACCCGGGCCGAGCTGGACGAGCAGGTCGCGGCCTCGGCCGAGGTCGCGGGCATCGTGACCGCGCTGGAGCAGCAGTACGACTCGTTCCTCGCGACCCGGTCCGAGTCGGGCTCGGGCGCGGACCTGCTCGCCGGCCCGGGCGGCTTCCCGACCGCGGACGAGCTCGGCGCCGAGCTGGAGCGGTTTCTCGCCGACCACACCAAGGGTGGGGGCGACCAGCCCGAGGGGTGACCGCGGCGCGTCGGCCGCCGGCCGACGGAGGGATGGTCCAGGGCGCCGGGTCGGGAGCGCCTCACGGCGCGTGGCCGCTCGTAGCGGCTTCATGTGGGACCCGGGGCTACCGCGACCCGGCGCCCTGGTCGACCCCGAAGGGCCACCCTCAGTGTAGTCGTCACCCGCCTGCCGGAGGGGTCAGACCAGCTCATCCACCCGCCAGAGCGCCGCCGCACCCTCGAGGTCCTCTGCAGTGCGCAGCAGCGCCGACGACGAGCGCGTCAGGGCGTCCGCGCCGGTCGGGTCGACCTCCTCGACGTCGTCCGCGCGATGCGCGCGGCCGGCAACCACGACCCGGCAGAAGGCGCCCGCCCGCTCCAGCGCGACAGCGAGGTCACCGGCGAAGACCCCGTGCAGCACCGCGTCCAGCAGTGCGCGCAGCGCCTCGGGGGTGGGCGGCTCCGCGGACCCGGCGACCACGTGGGCCACCGGCGCCGCGGCCCGGCCGGCCGCGAAGTCGTGGGTGGCGCCGACGGAGTCACGGTGCACCCACTCCCGCAGCAGGTAGAGCCGCCACAGCGCCCCGGGCAGGGAGCGGGCCGGCCGGCCGGCCCAGAGGTCGGCCACAGTGTCCAGCCCGACCTCGTCCACCAGGGCGACAAGGCGGGCCCGGGTCCCCTCGTCCTCGGCGGCCCGGCCCGACTCGACCAACAGGCCGGCGGTGGCGTGCGCGGCCTCGGCAAGCGCCGCCGGGTCGGGGGCACCGCCGAACGTCTCCAGCGCGGCCTTGCCCAGCAGGGCGGGCCGCCGGGGGCGGTGTCGCTCGTCCACAACCCCAGATCCTGCCACCCGCGAGGCGTGCGCCGGTCGACGTCGGTGCCGTGTCACGATGGGGACCGCCGCCGGGGGCGAGGGTGGGGAGGTGCAGTGTCGACGGTGCAGCGCCGTGCGCACCTGGCACCCCGCCCCGACAGTGCCCGACGGGCCCGCCGCATCGTGGCCACCGCGCTGGCCGAGGCTGGCCGCGACGACCTCGTCGAGACCGCGGAGCTGCTGGTCAGCGAGCTCGTCACCAACTCCGTGGTTCACGCCCGGACGCCGATCGAGCTCGTGGTCACCGCCGACCGCGCCGGGCTCCGGGTGGCGGTGCACGACGGCAGCGCGCACCTGCCCAGCCCCCGGCAGTACGGCCGGACAGCGACCACCGGGCGCGGCCTCGAGCTGCTGACCCTGCTGGCGCACCGGCACGGCACCGACGCCGATGCCGACGCGGCCGGCAAGACCGTGTGGTTCGAGATGGGCGCAGGACCGGACCAGCCACCGGGACCGGATGGTGCGACGTCAAGCCGCGGTGGGCGCGAGGAGGCGCGGCCGGTGGAGGTCCGGCTGCTCCGGGTCCCCGTGGTCCTGGTGATGGCCTGGCGCCAGCACGTCGACACCCTGCTGCGCGAGGACCTGCTCGCGCACTGGGAGACGACAGCGGGCGGCGACGTCGCACCGGACGGGCGCGCCCATGACGCCTTCGCCCAGGTCGCGGACGCTCTCGGCCCGTTGACGCGGTCCCCGGCCGGCACCGAGCGGGCCGACGTGAGCCTGTCCGTGACAGCTGAGGACGCGGCCGGGTTCGAGGCGCTCGACCTCCTGCTCGAGGAGGTCCTCGCCCGCGCGGAGCTGGGCCAGATGCTCGCGCCGACAACCCAGCCGGAGGTGCGGCTCCTGCGTCAGTGGATCTGCGCACAGGTCCGGCAGCAGGTGCGAGGTCGTCCGGCCGAACCGTGGCCCGGGCTGCCCACCGAGATGGCGGCGCCGGACGTGCCCGGTCCCGACTGGGACGTCGGACACGTCACCCGGTCGAGCGAGGCGCTCGTGGCGGCCGACGACCTCAACCGCGTCGTCGCCGTCAGCCCGGCGGCGCTCGCCCTGCTCGGCTGGGACGGTGCACTGGTCGGGCGGCGGATCGTCGAGATCGTGCCGCCGCGGCTGCGCGAACGGCACATCGCCGGGTTCACCCGGCACCTGCTCACCGGCGAAGGCGTCATCCTCGACACCGAGGTCCGGGTCCCGGCGCTGCGCCGGGACGGCACCGAGGTCGAGGTGCACCTGCTCGTCCGGCGCGAGTACGCCGCCGACGGCCGGCCCTGCTTCGTGGCGACACTGCGCGAGGCCTGAGAGGTCGACCTAGCCGATCGGCAGCACGGCGTGCACCCGCCCGCCCGCCGCGTGGCTGCCGCAGCTGAGCCGACCGCCGAGCTGGACGGCACGCTCTCGCATCGAGGCGATGCCGACGCCCGTCGTCCAGGGCGCGGGCCGCTGCGAGCCGTTCAGCCGCCGGTCGCCCTCGTCGACGACGTCGATGACCAGCGCGTCGTCGCGGCGGCGCAAGGCGACGACGGCAGTGTCGCTGCCGCTGTGCCGCGCGACGTTGGTCAGCGCCTCCATGACGATGCGGTACGCCGCCACCTCCACCGCCGCGCTGACCCCCGGCGGCAGGTCGTCGGCCGTGATGGTGACGCGCAGCGGGTCGCCCTGCGCGGTCCGCAGCCCCACCGCCTGCTGGCGCAGCGCGGGCACCAGCCCGAGCTCGTCCAGCGCCGGGGGCCGCAGGCCGTAGACCAGACGCCTGATCTCCGCGATGGCGCTGCCCGTCTCGGCCCGCAGGGACACCAGCAGCTCGTCGGCGAGGAGCGGATCGGCGGCCAGGCTGTTGCGGGCCGCGTCGGACGTGAACGCGATCCCGGACAGCCGGGGACCGAGCCCGTCGTGCAGGTCGCGCCGCAGCCGGCGGCGCTCGTCCTCCAGGGCGGTCACGGTCGCCTCGCGGGAGGCCTGCAGGTCGGCCGCGAGGCGGGTGGCGCGCAGGGTCTGGGCCAGCAGGGGGGCCGCCAGGCGTAGGACCTGCTCGTCCCCGTCGGACAGCCGCAGGTCGCCGGGACGCAGCCCCACGACGAGGGCGCCACGCCGTTCGTCCCCCAGTGCCAGGTCCAGCCGCCGGGTGTGGGTCACGACGGTGCCGCTCGACGCCGCCTCGACCCCGTCGATCGTCAGAGCGACGTAGGGCAGGACCAGCGCCGCCCGCAGGGCACGCAGCGCGAGCGCCGGGTCGTCGCCGATGTTCCCGACGAGGTCGGCGGCGGCCCCGAGAGGGTCGGGCCGCCGGCCGAACAGCAGCTCGTCGACCACCCCGCGCAGCAGGACCCGCAGGGGGTGGAACGTGCCGGCGGCAAGCAGGCCGATCACGGCCAGCACCCCGATGCGAGGCTCGCTGCCGCTGAGGACCTCCACCAGCGACGCCAGCGTCATGAACGCGGCGACGTCGACCATGCCGGCGAAGCCGACGACCACGGTGTGGACCACGAGACCCCGGACGTCCACGACCTCTGGTCGCGCGACTCCCACGTACAGGGCCGGTCCGAGCAGCGCGGCGAGCGAGATCGCCACCACAGCGCCACCTGTGGAGGGAGCGGCGAACACGACCAGCCCCGCCGCAAGACCGGGGACGCCGACTCCCAGGGCGAGCCACACCAGCGCCCACCGGTCGGTGCCCGAGCTGCGCTCGATCCGCCACCAGAGGTAGGCGATGAGGACCAGCGCGGTGACAAGCCCCATGCTGGCGACGACGTCGGTCGAGGACGAGCCGACGACGGCGAGCAGGCCCGCCCCGACGACGGTCAGCAGCGCCACGAAGTCGACCGGGTGCCGCCACTCGGGGCGCGGGTAGGTGGTCAGCGCAAGCGGGAGCAGCAGGGCGCCCCCCGCGGTCAGCGCGGCCCGGGCTGCACCGGGGTGCCCTGACGCGTCCAGGACCGCCCCGGTCAGCAGCAGGAGGCCGGTGGCCGCCAGGGCCGCGCCGGACAGGCGCGCCCGCCGGGTCAGCACGAGGCCGCCGCAGAGCGCGAAGGCCAGCCCGACCGCCGCCACGGCGCCCAGGACCGGCCCGGGGATCACGGCGGTGTCCCGGGACCCCGGCCGAGGCCGCCCTCGCGCGCCCGGATGATCGCCTCGGCGCGGTCCGCGACGGCCAGCTTGGCGAAGACGCTCGTGAGGTGGTTGCTCACGGTCTTGGGCGAGAGGAACAGCCGGTCGGCGATGCCCGCGGTGCGCCGGCCGGACGCGAGCAGGTCGAGGATCTCCCGCTCGCGCGCCGTCAGCTCGGGGAAGGGATCGGCTGCCGGGCGCACGGGCGGGGCCGCGAAGTAGTCGAGCACCCGGCCGGCGATGCCGGGGCCGAAGATGACCTGGCCGGCCACCACAGCCCGGATCGCGCCGACGATCTCCTCCTGCTCGGCGCCCTTGAGCAGGTACCCGCGGGCGCCGGCCCTCATCGCGGTGAGGACGGTCGCGTCGTCGTCGTACATGGTGAGCATCAACACGGCGGTGTCCGGGACAGCCTCCCGGATCCGGCGGGTGGCCTCGACGCCGCCGGTGCCGGGCATCCGCACGTCCATCAGGACCACGTCGGGGCGCAACAGCTGCGCCTCGCGCACGGCGCCGTCGCCGTCGACGGCCTCGGCCACGACCTCCAGCCCGTCGATGGTCCCGATCAGCGCGCGCAGGCCGCCACGGACGACCGGGTGGTCGTCGGCGAGCAGGATCCGCACGGGCACGGTGCCCATGATGGCCGCCACGCTGTCCCGGCGACCCGGGAACTCCTTCCCCCGCGCGCCGGGACGGCGCGGGAGGATGCTCGGGCAGCCGTCACCTGGGAGCGGGACCACTGAGCCAGGCACGGTGCGGTCGTCCACCTCGACCGAAGGAGTCAGCCCATGAGTCGCACCGTGAACCGGCAGAAGGCCGGCCTCGTGCTCGCCGGCCTGCTCAGCCTGGGGAGCGTCCCCAGTGCCCTGTTCCCCACTCCCGACGGCCAGGACGGGCCACCGTTGGGGATCCTGGTGGTCGGCTCGCTCCTGGGAGTCATCGGCGTGGTGGCCGTCGTGATCGCCTGGCGCACGAGCAGCCGGGTGGCGATCCGGGTCGCCGCCGGGACACTGATCATCAACGCCCTGACGGGTCTGCCGGCGTTCTTCGTCGACGTCCCGGCCGGCCTCAAGCTCCTGGTGGGTGTCAGCGTCCTCGTCACGGCCGCCGCCGTCGTGCTGATGTTCTCGCCGTCGCGCGCGACGTCACCGGTCATGACCGAGGTGCCGCGATGATCGCCGTAGTGACGCTGTTGACGGCCTTCCCGCTCGGGTACGCCCTGCGGTCGCGGCTCGCGGCCAACGCCGGCTACGCCATCGCCTACCTGTGGGCGTTCGTGTTCCAGACGCTGTACCTGCTGCTCGACTCGCTCGGCGGTGGCTCGAGCCCGGCGTTCAGCGCCGGGGAGTTCCCGTGGTCCTACGGCGTCGTGACTCTGGCGATCTTCCTGGCCGGGTTCGGCCTGGTCGCCCTCGGTCACTGGGTGCGTGGCCGCCGGGCGGCGACCGCCCCGGCCGTGGCCCGGACGACGACGGTCGGCTAGCGCGGGACGGCGCGGCGGTACTGGTCCGGCCAGTGCCCGAGGTCGTCGCCCAGCTCGGCGGCCGCGAGCAACGGCCAGTGCGGGTTGCGCAGCAGCTCGCGCGCCATGACCACCGCGTCGGCGGACCCGTCGGCGAGCACCTGCTCGGCCTGCTCCGGGCTCGGTCAGCAGGCCGACCGCGGCCACCGGCAGGCCGCTGCCCTCGCGGACCGCGCGGGCGAACGGGACCTGGTAGCCGGGCCCGGAGGGTGATCTGCTGGTCCGGGCTCAGCCCCCCGCTGGAGACGTCGACGAGGTCGACGCCCTCGCCGGCCAGCTGCCGCGACAGCTCGACGGTCTGCTCGACGTCCCAGCCACCGTCGACCCAGTCCGTGGCGGAGAGCCGGACGAACAGCGGCCGGTCCTCCGGCCAGACCGCGCGGACCGCCCGCACCACCTCGAGCAGGAACCGGCTGCGGCCGGCGAGGTCGCCGCCGTAGGCGTCGGCACGCCGGTTGGACAGTGGCGAGAGGAACTGGTGCAGCAGGTAACCGTGCGCAGCATGGATCTCGGCGACCTCGAAGCCGGCGCCCAGTGACCGCCGGGCGGCGTCCGCGAACGCCCGGACGAGGGCCGCGATGCCGTCGGTCGACAGCTCCTTCGGCACCGGCCAGTCGGCGTAGCCCAGGGGTGACGGCGCCACGGTGCCGTACCCGCCGTCGGCCGGCTCGACGTACCCGGTGCCGTCCCACGGGCGGCGGGTCGAGCCCTTGCGGCCGGCGTGAGCGAGCTGGATGCCCGGCACCGCGCCCTGGCCGCGCACGAAGTCGGCGATGCGCGCGTAGTCCTCCCCCTGCGCGTCGGTCCAGATGCCGGCGTCCCACGGCGAGATGCGCCCCTCGGGTGTCACCGCGGTGGCCTCCTGCAGGACCAGGCCGGCACCACCGCGCGCGAGGCTGCCGAGGTGCACCAGGTGCCAGTCGGACGGGTGGCCGTCGGTCGAGGAGTACTGGCACATGGGTGAGACCCAGGCGCGGTTGCGGAAGGTCGTGCCACGCAGGGTGATCGGGCTGAAGAGGACGCTCATGACCGGGCCAACCGGGCCGACCCCGCATCCCTTCCCCGTACGGTGGGGCGCCGTGCCCGTCCTGCCTCGTCGCCGCGCCGCCGTCCTGGTGCTCGCCCTCGCGGCCGCCCTGCCTGCCGCGGCGCTCGGGGCTGCCGGTGCGGAGACAGGCGGCACGAGCTCCCCCGGAGCCGACGCGCGGCCCTCGACGACACCCGCCGCCGCGTCGTACGGCGGCAGCGACCCGTCGACGTGGAGCGACCACCGCCTCGCGGCCCAGCTGGTGGTCTCCTGCGTCGACCTGCGCCACCTCGACGCGGCGCGGCGGCAGGCCCGGGCCGGCGTCGGGGCGGTCGTCCTGCTCGGGTCGCGTCCGCCGACCCGGCTCCGGCACCGACTCGCCGCGGTGCGCCGGGCAGCCCGGACCCCCGTGCTGCCCTTCGTGGCCAGCGACGAGGAGGGTGGCACGGTCCAGCGCCTGCGCGGGGTGCTCGGGCCGCTCCCGTCCGCCCGGACCATGGGCCGCTGGCGCCCGGCCCGGGTGCGCCGCGTGGCCCACGACTACGCGGTCGGGATGCGCCGGCTCGGCGTGCAGATGGACCTGGCCCCGGTCGTCGACCTGTCCGTGCCGGGTGCCTACCTCGCCTCGCTGGGCCGGGCCTTCTCGGCCGACCCGGACCGGGTGACGGCCCGGGCCCGCGCGTGGCGCCGCGGCATGCGCGACGCCGGCGTGGTCACGGTCCTCAAGCACTGGCCGGGACACGGGTCCGCGGCCGACTCGCACGCCGGCCCGGTCCGCATCGCGCCACTCGCCGAGCTCGAGCAGGCCGACCTGCTGCCGTTCCGGCGCGAGCTCTCCGACGGCGCGCCCGTGGTCATGGTCGGTCACCTGCTGTCGGCCGGACTGACCAGCGGCGGCGTCCCGGCCAGCGAGTCGCGTCCCGCCCTGCGTCTCCTGCGTGCCTCCGCCGGACCGGACACGGTGATCCTCACCGACTCGCTGACGATGGCGGCCGCCAGCTCCGCCCTCGGCATCTCGCCGGCCCGGGCCGCCGTGCTGTCGCTGCGGGCGGGCGCGGACTGGGCGATGGCCTGTGACGCGCGGCCGCTGCGGGCTGTCGCCGCGGTCCGCAGGGCGCTCGGGTCCGGCGCCCTGCCGCGGGCCCGGGCGGTGACGTCGGCGCGACGGATCCTCGCGCTCAAGGCGCGCTGGGGCCTGGCTCCCGCGACACGATGACCGGCCCAGTGCCCGGCGGCCAGTGACGGGCGACACAGAGCCGATGGCGTCGACCCGGCCCGGCGACCGGTAGGCTGTCGGGGTACGCCGGTGGCCCCATGCCATCGACTCCCGCGGGCGAGTTGCCCGCGTGGTCGTCCCAGGAGACGTGCTCCCGACAGCCTCGGCTGGCGGTGCAGCCCTCGCGGTGCGGCCTCAAACACCGCATCGGAGCAACACCTTGCCTCGCCCTGACTCGTACGCCTCGGGCCGTCGGCCCACCGGCCGCACGTCCCCCACCCGATCCTCGGGTCCTCGCCCCAACCGGACGACCGGCTCCGCCGGCTCCGGCGCACCTCGCCGTCGCCCCGGCGGCAGCAAGCCGTCGGCCAAGGTCGCCTCCCGCTCCGCCGAGCAGGCCGCTGACCGCGAGCTCACCGCCTGGTTCGAGCAGGCAGCCGCCGCCAACCCGGTGCCGACGGAGACCTCGTTCGGCAAGCTCGGGCTCCCGCAGGAGCTCGTCACGGCGCTCGAGCGCCGCGACATCCGCACCGCGTTCCCGATCCAGGCGGCCACCCTCGCCGACTGCCTGTCCGGCCACGACGTCCTCGGGCGCGCGCAGACCGGATCCGGCAAGACCCTCGCCTTCGGGCTGCCGATGCTGGCCCGGCTGGCCGGTCGGCGGTCCGCTCCGAAGACGCCGCGCGGCCTGGTTCTCGTGCCGACCCGGGAGCTCGCGGTGCAGGTCCGCGACGCGCTCGAGCCGCTCGGTCACGCGGTCGGCGTGAAGACTGTCGCCATCTTCGGCGGGGCGCCGCTCGGCCGCCAGATCGCCACCCTCGAGCGTGGCGTCGACCTCGTCGTCGCCACGCCGGGACGGCTGCTCGACCTCATCGAGCGACGGTCCTGCGACCTGTCCAAGGTCGAGGTGTCGGTGCTCGACGAGGCCGACCACATGGCCGACATGGGCTTCCTGCCCGACGTCAGCCGGATCCTCGACCTGACCCCCGCGGGGTCGCAGCGGCTGCTCTTCTCGGCAACCCTCGACGGCGCAGTCGGGAAGCTCGTGCGGAAGTACCTCACCGACCCGGTGGCCCGGGCCGTGGACCCGGCCGAGTCCCACGTGACCACCATGGAGCACCGCGCCCTGGTCGTCCGCAACGAGCAGAAGGTCGACGTGCTCGCCGAGATCGCGACGCGTCCGGCCCGCACCCTCCTGTTCGTGCGCACCAAGCACGGTGCAGACCGGCTGGTGAAGCAGCTCGACCGTCTCGGCGTGTCCGCCCAGGCCATCCACGGCAACCGCAGCCAGGGGCAGCGCCAGCGCGCGCTGGACGCGTTCTCGCGTGGCGAGTCGCGAGTGCTTGTCGCCACCGACGTCGCCGCGCGCGGCATCCACATCACCGACGTCGACCTCGTCGTGCACGCGGACCCGCCCAACGACCACAAGGACTACCTGCACCGGTCCGGCCGCACCGCGCGCGCCGGTGCCTCCGGTGTCGTCGTCTCGGTCCTGGGCCACGACCAGCTGCGGGCCGCCAGGCACCTGTTCGGCCGGGCCGGCGTCGACGTCACCCCTGTCGACGCGGCACCGGGCAGCGAGCCGGTGCGCGAGCTGGCCGAGTCCGGCGAGGCGGTCGTGGTGACCGCCCCGAGCCGGCCGGCGCGCTCCCCGCAGTCGCCGGGAGCCGGCTCCTCGTCCTACGCCGGTCGGCGTGGCGCCGACGGGCCGCACCGGCACCGGCGCAACGGCAGGCGCCCGAGCGGCCGCCGGGCCGCCTGACCCAGCCCGAGCCCCCACCGACGCAGATCGAGAGGGCACCCCCGCGGGTCGGAGGCGGGCCTCAGAGGGCGGGGACGTCGAGCTCGAACCAGACGACCTTGCCGTCGCCGTGCGGCGAGGTGCCCCACCTGTCGCTGAGCGCGTCCATCAACGGGACACCGCGGCCGGACTCGTCCAGCGGGTCGGCCCGCGACGTCACCGGCGAGCGCGACGTCTCGTCGGCCACCTCCACCCGGACCCGGTCGGGGAAGCGCCACAGCGACAGCTCGACCCGTCCGTCGGTGTGCCGCAAGGCGTTGGTGACCACCTCGGACACGAGCAGCACGGCTGTCTCCCGCAGGTCGGTGAGCTCGGGCTCGGCGATGTGGCGGGAGATGAACTCGCGGGCGGCCCGTGCCGCGCGCGGGTCCAGCCTGTCGATCGTCGTCCGGTCCTGACGCGGCCGGTCCGCCTCCGGCAGCCCGTCGTGTCGCGCGACGAGCAGCGCGACGTCGTCGGAGAGGTGCTCGACGTCGACGGACGCCGCCAGCAGCCGGTCCGCCAGGTCCTCCACGTCCCCGGCCGGGGTCGCGCCGAGGGTGTCCAGCACGGTGGCCAGCCCGGCGTCGTACGTCCGGCGGGCGTCCTCGACCAGACCGTCGGTGAACAGCACCAGCACGTCGCCGGCGGCCAGGCGGATCCGGGTCGAGCGGTACTCCTCGTCCTCGACGACACCCAGCGGTGGACCCACACGTCCCACCAGGGGTGCGGCCGGACCGGTCAGCGGCTGCCGGACGGGCGGCGGGTGACCGGCCAGCACCACCTCGGCCATCGAGGTGCGCAGGTCGACCGCGACCAGGGCGCAGGTGGCGAAGACGCCGGGGTCCAGCTCGCTCATCAGCCGGTTGGTGCGCGACATCACCGCGGCCGGGTCATGGCCCTCGGCGGCATAGGCGCGCAGTGCGTTGCGCAGCTGTCCCATGACAGCGGCTGCCCGCATGGTGTGCCCCTGCACGTCGCCGATGACAAGCAGCACCCGCTGGCCGGGAAGCTCCAGGACGTCGTACCAGTCGCCGCCGACGCCCATCCCGTCGGTGGCCGCGACGTACCGCGCGGTGGCGGTGAAGCCGGACGGGCGTGACAGCACTCGCGGCAGCAGCTGTTGCTGGAGCTCCGCGGCGAGGCTGCGCTCGGAGTCCCGCAGCCTGGCCCGGGCCAGGGTCTGCGCCAGCAGGCCGCCGACGCTGACCAGCAGCGACTGCTCGTCCGGCGCGAAGTCGCGCGGCCGGTCGAAGCTGATGGTGAGGGTGCCCAGCGCGCGCCCGGACACGGTGAGCGGCAGGAACGCCCAGGCGTGCTTCCCGGTGGCGTCGACGAGCTCCTCCCGGTCGGGGAACAGGCCGAGGTAGGCCTGCCGCGAGGGCAGGAACAGCGGCTGCCGGCTGCGCAGCGTCTGGGCGATCGGGCTGTCGTCGTCGGCCCGCAGCAGCGCGAGCATGTCCACCGCCTCGGGCGGGTAGCCCGCGTGCCCGGTGAGGGTGAGGCGGCTCCCGTCGACCAGGGACACGAGCACCCCGCCCGCACCGAAGGCCGGCAGCACCAGGGTGGCCACGACGTCGATGACGTCGGCGAGGCTGTCGGCCTGCGCGAGCGCCGCGCTGTAGGCCAGCACCGCCCGGGCCTGGTCCGGCCGGGTGAGCGCGCGCTCGCGCTCGAGCTCGACGGCCTTGGTCACGGTGACGTCGGTCGCGAAGAAGGACAGGCCGTCGATGTGCGGAACGACCCGGACGCGGTACCACGCGCTCCGGTCGACGACGTACTTGTCGAAGGTCACGGTGCTGCCCGAGTCCGCGGCCTCACGGACCACGGCCTCGTAGCCCGAGGCCAGGTGCGGCCACGCCTCCCACAGGGAACGGCCGACAGCCTCTGCGGCCGGGCCGACGAACACCTCCGCGTTGCGGTTGGCGTAGGTGACGACCCAGGCCGGGTCGACGGAGAGGAACCCGTCCGCCATGTGCTCGAGCGCCCGGGCCACCGTGTCGCGGGCCAGCCGGCTCTCGGTCGAGTCCCGGGCCACGCCCAGCATCCGGTGCGCCGCGCCGTCGAGCCCGGGCAGGACCCGGCCGCGGGCGTCGATCCACCGGATCGCACCGTCCGCCCGCCGGATCCGGTACTCCGCCGAGTACTCCCCGCAGGCCTCGACCGCGGCCCGCATCGTGGCCTCGACGGTGGACGCGTCCTCGGGCAGCACCGCGGCGAAGAACGTCGCGATCCGCCCGTCGAAGGTGGCCGGGTCGATGCCGAACAAGCGGCAGACCCGGTCGTCCCACACCAGCACGTCGGCGCGCACGTCCCAGTCGAAGGCGCCCACCTCGGCCGCCTCCAGCACCAGGTCGAGATGGGTGCCGCCGGCGTCGGCGTCAGGGCGCGGAAGGGCCGTCGCACCGTCGGACACCCTCGCCACCTCCCCCTACAACAGGTCCGGGAAGTCTGACACGCTGACCGCCATGAGCACCGAGGACCGCGCCGGCCGGCCCGCCACCGACGCCGACCTGGTCGACGTCGCCGCACTGGTCACCGCCTACTACACCGGGCACCCGGACGTCTCGGAGCCCGCCCAGCAGGTGTCCTTCGGCACCTCGGGACACCGCGGCTCGTCCTTCGACACCGCGTTCAACGAGGACCACATCGTCGCGACGAGCCAGGCCATCTGCGAGCACCGGGCGACCGCCGGCATCGCCGGCCCGCTGTTCCTCGGCCGGGACACCCACGGCCTGTCCGAGCCGGCCTGGTCGACCGCACTGGAGGTCTTCGCCGCGAACGACGTGACGGTGCTCGTCGACGACCGCGGGCGCTGGACGCCGACGCCGGCCGTGTCGCACGCGATCCTGCGGCACAACCGCGGCCGCTCCGCCGCCGACCCCGCCCGGGCGGACGGCGTCGTGGTCACGCCGTCGCACAACCCGCCCCGCGACGGCGGCTTCAAGTACAACCCGCCGGACGGCGGGCCGGCAGGCAGCGACATCACCGGCTGGGTGCAGGACCGTGCCAACGAGATCCTGCGCGACGGGCTGACTGACGTCCGCCGGGTGCCGCTGGCCCGGGCCCGCGCGGCGGCCAGCACAACGACGTACGACTTCCTCGGGACCTACGTCGACGACCTGCCGTCGGTGCTCGACCTGGACGCCGTGCGCACCGCAGGGATCCGCATCGGCGCAGACCCGCTCGGCGGTGCGAGCGTCGACTACTGGGCCGCTGTCGCCGAACGGCACCGCCTCGACCTCACCGTGGTCAACCCGCGGGTCGACCCGACCTGGCGGTTCATGACCCTCGACTGGGACGGGAAGATCCGGATGGACTGCTCGTCCCCGTCCGCCATGGCCTCGCTTGTCGCGCAGATGTCCGGCGACGCGCCGTACGACGTCGCCACCGGGAACGACGCGGACGCCGACAGGCACGGCATCGTCACCAAGGACGGTGGCCTGCTCAACCCCAACCACTTCCTTGCCGTGGCGATCGAGTACCTGTACATGCACCGCGACGACTGGGCACCGGACGCCGCTGTCGGCAAGACCCTGGTCAGCTCCGGCATGATCGACAGGGTCGCCGGGTCGCTGGGACGGCGGCTGGTCGAGGTCCCGGTCGGCTTCAAGTGGTTCGTGCCCGGGCTGCTCGACGGGTCGGTGGCCTTCGGCGGCGAGGAGTCGGCAGGCGCCTCGTTCCTGCGCAGGGACGGCAGCGTCTGGACCACCGACAAGGACGGCATCCTGCTCGCGCTCCTCGCGGCGGAGATCCTCGCGGTGACCGGGGCCACGCCCAGCGAGCGCTACCGATCGCTGACCGGGCACTTCGGCGACCCGGCGTACGCGCGGGTGGACGCGCCGGCGACCCGCGAGCAGAAGAAGGTCCTCGCGTCGCTGTCCCCCGAGCAGGTCACGGCCACCGAGCTTGCCGGCGAGCCGATCGTCGCCAAGCTCACCGAGGCGCCGGGCAACGGCGCGAAGGTCGGCGGCCTCAAGGTGACGACGGAGTCGGCGTGGTTCGCGGCGCGGCCGTCCGGCACCGAGGACGTCTACAAGATCTACGCCGAGAGCTTCCGCGGTCCGGACCACCTGCGTCAGGTGCAGGAGGCTGCTCGCGAGGTGGTGTCGGCAGCGCTCGGCGGGTAGGCAGGGGCGCATGCAGCTGCGGATCATGACCGAGCCCCAGGAGGGCGCGACCTACGACGACCTGCTGGCGGTGGCCCAGGAGTCGGAACGGCTCGGCTTCGACGCGTTCTTCCGCTCGGACCACTACCAGCGCATCGGCGGTGGCGACCCCGGGCCAGGTTCGACCGACGCCTGGGTGGTGCTGGCCGGCCTGGCCCGCGAGACCGCGACGATCCGGCTCGGCACGATGGTGTCCTCGGCGACGTTCCGCCGGCCCGGACCGCTCGCCATCGCCGTCGCGACCGTCGACGCCATGAGCGGGGGTCGGGTCGAGCTCGGGCTGGGCAGCGGCTGGTACGAGCAGGAGCACGCGTCCTACGGGATCCCCTTCCCGCCTGTCGGCGAGCGCTTCGACCTGCTCGAGGAGCAGCTCGCCGTCGTCACCGGTCTCTGGGCGACGCCCGCGGGCGACACCTTCTCGCACGAGGGACGGCACTACCGGCTCGTGGACTCACCTGCGCTGCCGAAGCCGGTCCAGGAGCCGCTGCCTGTCGTCGTCGGCGGCAAGGGCAAGCGACGCACGCCAGCACTCGCGGCCCGGTACGCCGCGGAGTACAACGTGCCGTTCGACACGCCCGAGGTGATCGGCGCCTGCTTCGACCGGGTCCGGCGCGCCTGCGAGGACACCGGCCGGGACCCGGGCTCGATCGCGCTGTCCTGCGCCCAGACCCTCGCTGTCGGCGCCGACCCGGCCGAGGCGCGGCGACGCGCCGGCGCCGCCGGCAGCGACCTCGACGAGCTGCGGGCAGCCGGCCTCGGGGGGACCCCAGGCGAGGTGGTCGACAAGATCGGCCGGCTCGGCGAGCTGGGCGCGAGCCGGGTCTACCTCCAGGTGATGGACCTGGCCGACCTTGACCACCTGCGGCTGGTCGCCGAGCAGGTCGCTCCCGAGGTCACCCGGCAAACCTGACGAAACCGGCAGATCTGGCAGAAACTTCCGGGAACGAGGTTTGAACCGTGCCGAGACGGCCCAGGACCCTCTCGGCCGGCCGGAGCTCCGACCGACCTTCGTCGACGAAGGGTCCGGGCCATGGCGCGAGCGCGCGGCAGACTGGTGGCAGTTGCGGGGGCGGCGGTGCTGTGCACCGTCGCGGCGAGCGGGGTTGTCGCGAGCACCCGGTCCGCGGACGAGGACGCGCTCGCACCGACCCGCGGCCCCGCGAGCAAGTCCGTCGAGAAGCGCGTCGACGCCCTGCTGAAGAAGATGACCACCACCGAGAAGCTGCAGCAGATCCAGCTGCTGTCCGACGGCCAGGTGACCGACGCGGACGCCAAGAACGGCGTGGGCTCGGTGTTCAGCCTCGTCGACCCGGCCCGGATCAACGAGCTGCAGCACATCGCGGTCGAGCAGTCGCGGCTGCACATCCCGATCCTGTTCGCCTACGACACCATCCACGGCTACCGGACGATCTTCCCGATCCCGCTCGGCACAGCGAGCTCCTTCGACCCGTCGGTCGCGCACGACGACGCTGTGATCGGTGCCCGCGAGTCGGCCACGGTCGGGCTCAAGCAGGTGTACAGCCCCATGGTCGACGTCTCGCACGAGCCACGGTGGGGCCGGATCTCCGAGGGAGCGGGCGAGGACCCCTACCTCGGCGCCGCGATGGCAGCGGCGCGGGTCAAGGGTGACCAGGGCGGCGACTACTCCGCGCCGGACAAGGTCGTGGCGAGCGTCAAGCACCTCGCGGCGTACGGGCAGCCGGAGGGGGGTCGCGACTACAACACGACCGACATGAGCCCGTCCCGGCTGCGCAACCTCTACCTTCCACCGTTCAAGGCCGCGATCGACGCCGGGGCGGACACCGTCATGTGCTCGTTCAACGCCATCAACGGTGTCCCCGGGTGCGCGAACCACGAGATCGAGACGTCGATCCTGAAGAAGCAGTGGGGCTTCGACGGCTTCGTGGAGAGCGACTACACCGCGGTCGCCGAGCTGCGGGCCTGCCCGCCGGTTGAGCCGGCCGAGGGGTCGTGCGGGCACGGGGTTGCCGCCGACGGGCCCAGCGCCGCGGCGCTCGCGCTCAACGCCGGCACCGACTCGGAGATGGTGAGCACGTACATCCGCGACTACGGCAAGGACCTGCTGGATCAGCGCCGCATCTCGATGAGGCGCGTGAACGACGCGGTCCGCCGAATCCTGCGGGTGAAGTTCCGCGCCGGGCTCTTCGAGCACCCGTACGTCGACGTCGCGACGGCGCAGGACGAGTCCAGCTTCCTCACGCCGGCGGACCGCACGGCTGCCCGCGACGCGGTCGGCCGCTCGATGGTGCTGCTCAAGAACGACTCGGCGACGCTGCCGTTCGACGCGTCGAAGAAGACCGCGGTCATCGGGCCGTTCGGCGACGACGGCCACGCGATGCTCGGCCCGTGGTGGGGCCGGGGCCGCGACGAGGACGCCGTCACCGTCATCGACGGTGTCTCCGCCCAGTCCGACGGGGCGACGTTCACGCAGGCGTGCACGGTCAAGAACACCGAGCCGCCGAACGTCAAGGACGACGACATCGACTGCACCCCGGCCGGCATCGCCGACGCGGTGGCCGCGGCGAACGACGCGCAGCAGGTGGTGCTGACGCTCGGCGAGACCCGCGAGATGAGCGGTGAGGCCGCGTCGCGCACCGAGATCGGCCTGCCGGGCAACCAGCAGGCGCTGATCGACGCCATCAAGGCGACCGGGAAGCCGTTCGCCGTCGTGCTGTTCAACGGGCGGCCGCTCACGCTGGGCGACGCGGCCGCGTCCTCCCCGGCGATGCTCGAGGCGTGGTTCCCCGGCGTCGAGGCCGGCAACGGGGTCGCCGACGTCGTGTTCGGCGGGGTGAACCCCGGGGGCAAGCTGCCGGTCAGCTTCCCCCGCCGGGTCGGCCAGGTGCCGGTCTACTACAACCACGAGCCCACCGGACGGCCGTGCGACGTCGGGTCGAAGTACAACTCGCGCTACCGCGACCTCGACTCGTGCACGCCGATGTACGAGTTCGGCTACGGCCTGTCGTACACCACGTTCGACGTGGGCGCGCCGTCGCTGGACCGCGACAGCGTCTCGCGGGGAGGCACGGTGACAGCGACGGTGAAGGTGACCAACACCGGTGCCGTTGCCGGCGACGAGGTGGTCCAGCTGTACCTCCACGACCCGGTCGCGAGCCTCTCGCAGCCGGTGCGGCGGCTGCGCGGGTTCCAGCGGGTGACGCTGGCGCCCGGGCAGAGCGAGCAGGTCACCTTCCACCTGGACAAGTCGGACTTCGGCTTCTACGACAACGAGGGCCGCTTCGTCGTCGAGCGCGGGACCATCGACGTGTACGCAGGCGACTCCTCGGCCGCCACGCAGAAGGCGTCGTTCACGGTCCGGTAGTCGTCGTCGCCGTTCGCCCATGATCGGATAGCGCTCGCGGCGTCATCAGCCACGTCCGCTATCCGATCATGGCGATCCGGGCGGCCTGTCGTCCAGGTAGCGGGCGAGCAGGTAGTCGTCGATGTCGACGCCGTCGATCCGGAACTCGCCCCTGAGCACTCCCTCGACGACGAAGCCGGCGCGCTCGTACACGCGCCTGGCGACCGCGTTGGTGCCCAGCACCCGCAGGGTCACCTTGGCCGCCCCCAGCTCCCGGGCCCGCGCCTCGGTCGCGGCGAGAAGGGCGGCGGCCACGCCGCGCCCGCGGGCGGCGGGCGCCACGGCCAGGCCGTTCACCTCCAGGACGTGCGCGCTCTCGGGCAGCGGCGTCCCCGGGCGCAGCCGCACGTACCCGGCGACGTCGCCGTCGAGCTCGGCCACCAGGTGCGCCGACGGGTCGCGGTCCGGGGCGAAGAACGGCTCGGTCCCGAGCCTGGCCAGCACGGAGGGGAACACCGCCGACCGGTCCCAGGCGGCCGTGTCCAGGGCCCGCAGCGTCTCCTCGTCCTCGGCGCGCCCGGTCCGGACGCGCACCTCCCCCGTCGGCATCCGGTCATCCTGCCCGAGACGCCGGGGCCGTCGTGTCCGGGGGCTGTGATGGGCTGGCCCGGTGACACCCTCCCCCGCAGCCGCTCCGACCACCGTGCCCCCTGCCCTCGCCGACGAGGCAGCCCTCCTGCTCGCCCGGCTGGTCGGCGATCCGGCTGCGGCGTTCCGCGACGGCCAGCTCGAGTCGGTCGCGGCCCTGGTCGAGGGCGGGGAGCGGGTCCTGGTGGTGCAGCGCACCGGGTGGGGCAAGTCCGCTGTGTACTTCGTGGCGACCGCCCTGGTCCGGTCCCGCGGCGGCGGCCCCACGCTCATCGTCTCGCCGCTGCTGGCCCTGATGCGCGACCAGGTCGACGCCGCCCGGCGCGCCGGCCTGCGCGCCGTCACCATGAACTCCGCGAACGCCGACGAGTGGGCCGAGGTGACCGCCGCCCTCGCCGCGGACGAGGTCGACCTGCTGCTGGTCAGCCCGGAGCGGCTGAACAACCCCCGGTTCCGCGACGAGCAGCTGCCGCGGCTGGCCCGGGCCACCGGGCTCCTCGTCGTCGACGAGGCGCACTGCATCAGCGACTGGGGCCACGACTTCCGGCCCGACTACCGGCGCATCCGTGACCTGCTGGCAGAGCTGCCTCCGGGACGGCCGGTGCTGGCCACCACCGCGACGGCGAACGCCCGGGTCGTCGACGACGTGGTCGAGCAGCTCGGCGCCGGCGGCGCTCCGGTCCGCACCGTCCGCGGGTCGCTCGCCCGCGAGAGCCTGCGGCTGGGCGTGCTGCCGCTGCCCACTCCCGACGCCCGCCTCGGCTGGCTGGCGGCCCGGCTCGGGGACCTGCCGGGCAGCGGCATCGTCTACGCCCTCACCGTCGCCGCCGCCGAGGACACCGCCACGCTGCTGCGCGACGCCGGTCACGAGGTCCGCGCCTACACCGGCCGCACCGACCCGGCCGACCGGCTCGAGCTGGAGCGGGCCCTGCGCGACAACACTGTCAAGGCGCTGGTCGCCACCAGCGCGCTGGGCATGGGCTTCGACAAGCCCGACCTCGGGTTCGTCGTGCACCTCGGCGCACCGGCCTCCCCGGTCGCCTACTACCAGCAGGTCGGCCGGGCCGGACGCGCCACCGACCGGGCCGACGTCCTGCTGCTCCCCGCCTCGGAGGACCGCGAGATCTGGCGCTACTTCGCGACCGCGTCGATGCCGCGCCGGGCCGACGCCGACGCCGTCCTCGCGGCGCTGGCGGAGTCGGCGCCGAAGCCGATGTCGACGGCGGCGCTGGAGACCGTCGCCGACGTGCGGCGGACCCGGCTCGAGCTGCTGCTCAAGGTCCTCGACGTCGACGGGGCGGTCGAGCGGGTCAGCGGCGGCTGGGCCTCGACCGGTGCGGGCTGGACCTACGACGAGGAGCGGTACTCCCGGGTCGCGGCCGCCCGGGACACCGAAGCGGCCTCGATGCTGGCCTACCAGGCGAGCGAGGGGTGCCGGATGCGGTTCCTGCAGGAGGCGCTCGACGACCCCGGCGCCGCCGACTGCGGCCGCTGCGACCGGTGCGCCGCGCCGTGGTACGACCCGGAGGTCCCGGAGGGCGCCGTGCAGGCGGCGACCCGCACGCTGCGCAAGGTCGGGGTGCCGTTGGAGCCGCGCTCGCAGTGGCCGAGCGGCATGGCCCGGCTCGACGTGCCGGTGTCCGGCCGGATCGGCCCGGACGAGCGGCTGGCGGAGGGCCGGGTGGTGGCGCGGCTGACCGACCTCGGCTGGGGGCAGCGGCTGCGGACCGTGCTGGCCGCCGGCGCCGCCGACGGGCCGGCCGACGAGCGGCTCCTCGCGGCCTGCGTCGAGGTCCTCGCCACCTGGGGGTGGAGCGACCGGCCGGTCGCGGTGGCAGCGGTCCCGTCACTGGGCCGGCCCCAGCTGGTGGCCTCGGTGGCCGGCCGCCTCGCCGCACTGGGCCGGCTCGAGGACCTCGGCCCGCTGGAGCTCACCACCGACGAGCCCACCGGCGGTCCGGGCGGCAACTCGGCGTTCCGGCTCGCCGCGGTGCACCGGCGGTTCGCGGTTCCCGCCGCGATGTCATCGCGGCTGCCGGAGCTGGCCGGCCCGGTGCTGCTTGTCGACGACCTGGTCGACTCGCGGTGGACCATGACCGTCGCCGGGGCGGTGCTGCGCCGGGCCGGCGCGCCGGCCGTGCTCCCGTTCGCGCTGGCGTCGGCCGGCTGACAGCGCCGGCCGCTCAGGCAAGCCGGGTGAGGTCCTCCGCGACGAGCAGCTCGCCCCCGTCGGCCGCTCGTCGGGCACCAGGCGTGGCTCGGGCCGGCGACCGACTCGCGGCGGCCGGCCGGAGCTCGGCGCCGCGGGCGAGCAGCGCAGCGCCACCTGAGGGACGCACCCACCGGGCCCGCCGATAGCGTGACCGCGTGCCTGACACGGCGGCGGCAGCCGCGGAGCTGCTCGCCGAGCGCACCGGCGTCGAGCGGCACGAGGTCGTCGTCGTCCTCGGCTCCGGCTGGGACGCGGCCGCTGACGCCCTGGGCGCACCGGTCGCCGAGCTCCCGGTCGCCGAGCTGCCCGGGTTCGTCGCTCCGGTCGCCCCCGGCCACCGCGGGCTGGTCCGCTCGTACGACGCCGACGGCATGCCGGTGCTCGCCTACCTCGGCCGGACCCATCTCTACGAGGGGCACGGGCCCGGCCCGGTCGCCCACCCGGTGCGGGTCGCGGCCGCCGCCGGAGCCCGCGTCGCGGTGCTCACCAACGCGAGCGGCGGCCTCCGGGCCGACTGGCCACCCGGCACCGGCGCGCTGCTCGCCGACCACCTCAACCTGACATTCGTCTCGCCACTGGACGGAGCGCAGTTCGTCGACCTCACCGACGCCTGGTCCCCGCGGCTGCGGGCGGTTGCCCGCTCGGCCGACCCGACGCTTGTCGAGGCCGTCTACGCCCAGCTGCGCGGGCCCTCGGTGCAGACCGTCGCCGAGACGGCGATGCTGCGCACCCTGGGCGCGGACCTGGTCGGCATGTCCACGGTCGTGGAGGCGATAGCCGCCCGGGCTGCGGGGCTCGAGCTGCTCGGGTTGTCGGCGGTCACCACGCTCGAGGGCACCGGCGAGGAGCTCGACCCGGACGACGTCGTCGCGGTGGCCGAGTCGACCGCCCGGCGCGTCTCGGCCGTACTGCCCGCCGTGCTCCGCACGGTGCGGGACGATGCACCCGGGGCCGCCCCGCCCCACCTCGGAGGAGAGGACCCCTCATGACCACCACGTCGGACGCCACCGGCGGGCTCGCCGTCGAGCAGAACGGCATCAACGTGATCGCCGAGGCGGAGCGCAAGGGTGCGCCGCGCGACCTGTTCTGGCCCTGGTTCGCCGCGAACGTGTCGGTGCTCGCGATCAGCTACGGCTCGTTCATCGTCGGCTTCGGCATCTCCTTCTGGCAGGCGACGATCGCCGCGGTCATCGGCATCGTCCTGTCGTTCGCCCTGTGCGGTGTCGTCGCACTGGCCGGCAAGCGCGGCTCGGCGCCGACCATGGTGCTCAGCCGCGCGGCGTTCGGGGTGACGGGCAACGCGGTGCCGACCTTCATCTCCTGGCTGCTGCTGGTCGGCTGGGAGACCGTGCTGGTGTCGCTGTCCTCCCTCGCCACGGCAACGGTGTTCGGCGAGCTCGGCTGGGGCGGTGGCGACGCCACCAAGGTGCTCGGCTTCGTCGTCACCGCCGTGCTCGTCATGACGGCTGGGGTCCTCGGCTTCGACGTCATCATGCGGCTGCAGACCTGGATCACGATCGCGACGATCGTCCTCACTGTCGGCTTCGTGGCGCTGACCCTGGACGAGGTCAGCTGGGACAGCGTGACGGGAGCGCCGTCAGGCTCCACCCAGGCGTTCATCGGAGCCCTGGCGCTTGTCGCGACCGGCTTCGGCGTCGGGTGGGCCAACACCGCCGCGGACTACTCCCGCTACCTGCCCCGGCAGACCTCGGGCGGGGGCGTCTTCGGCTGGACCACCTTCGGCGGCGCGGCCGCTCCCATCGTGCTGACCGTCTTCGGCATCCTGCTCGCCCTGTCGAGCAGCGACCTCAGTGACGCCATCGCCAACGACCCGATCGGTGCCCTGACCACGCTGCTGCCCACCTGGTACCTGGTGCCGTTCGTGGTGGTCGCGATCCTCGGCCTCGTCGGCGGCGCCGTCCTGGACATCTACTCCTCAGGACTCGCGCTGCTCACCCTCGGGGTCAAGGTCCGCCGCCCCGTGGCCGCGGCGATCGACGGCGTCATCATGGTGCTCGGCGCCATCTACGTCGTCTTCTTCGCCGACAACTTCCTGGTGCCGTTCCAGGGCTTCCTCATCACCATCGGCGTGCCGATCGCGGCCTGGGCCGGCGTCTTCGTGGCCGACCTGCTGATCCGTCGCGGCCCGTACGCCGACGCCGAGCTCTACGACCCGCGCGGCCGCTACGGCGCGTTCCACCTGCCCGGTGTCACGCTCATCCTGCTCGGCACCGGCCTCGGCTGGGGCCTGGTCACCAACGGGCTGGCCAGCTGGCTGACGTGGCAGGGCTACCTGCTCGACCCGGTCGGGCTCGGCGGCAAGGACGGGTCCTGGGCCTTCGCGAACCTCGGAGTGTTCCTCGCGTTCCTGGTGGGCTTCGTCGGCTGGCTGCTGCTCGGCCGGTCGGCTGTCGCCCGGCAGGAGCGGGAGGGCGGGCGTACCGCCGCCTGACGTCCCGCCGTACGCCACGCGTGACGCAACCTGCCGGCCGACGGCGGGGGTGGATCGCGCCTGCCTCGTGGTCGGGCCGGTCTGGCAGAGTCGGGCGGGTGCGGATCGCCACCTGGAACGTCAACTCCGTGGTCGCCCGGCTGCCCCGGCTGGTCGAGTGGCTGGAACGGACGGCACCCGACGCCGTGTGCCTGCAGGAGACCAAGATCCCGGACGGCGGCTTCCCGCGCGCCGAGGTCGAGGCGCTCGGCTACCAGGTGTCGACCCACGGCGACGGCCGCTGGAACGGCGTGGCCCTGCTGTCCCGGGTTGGCCTGACCGACGTCACCACCGGCCTGCGGGACCAGCCGGGCTTCCCCGGCCCGGAGTGCCGGGCCCTCGGCGCGACCTGCGGCCCGCTGCGGCTGTGGTCGGTCTACGTGCCCAACGGGAGGGAGCCGGGGCACGAGCACTACGCCTACAAGCTCGAGTGGCTGGCGGCGCTGACCGCCACGGTCGAGCACGAGCTGGGCGGCGGCGCGCCGCCGTACGCCGTCTGCGGTGACTACAACGTCGCCCCCACCGACGACGACGTGTGGGACATCGCCGCGTTCACGACCTCCACGCACGTGACCGAGCCGGAGCGCGCCGCGCTCGCCGGGCTGCGCGACGCCGGGCTCGTCGACGTGGTGCCTCGCCCGCTGAAGTACGACCGGCCGTTCACCTACTGGGACTACCGGGCCGGGATGTTCCACAAGAACATGGGGATGCGGATCGACCTGGTCTACGCCACCCCGGCGTTCGCGGGCGCCGTGTCCGACGCCTACGTCGACCGGGAGGCCCGCAAGGGCAAGGGGCCCTCCGACCACGCGCCGGTGGTCGTCGACGTCACCATCGGTTGAGCCCCGCTAGACGGCGGCGGCGGCGTGGGCCGGTTCCTGCACGACCGTGGCGCTCCGACCGGCCATGATCGCCATGCCCAGGATGCCGAACGCGTTCAGCGCGTGCAGCACGATGACGAACGGCACGCTGTGCGAGAAGATGCCGAGGAAGACCTGCAGGACGACGAGGCCGAACAGGATCGCGGCCTTGCGCACACCACCCGGCACCTTGGCGAAGAAGGACACGACGAGCAGCAGCAGGATGATGATCGGGATGATCATCATGCCGTTGATGCCGTGGGTGGCGAAGCCGCCGACCCCCGGGAACTCGGCCGATTCGCTGTCGAGGACCTGCTTGTTGAGCACACCGCCGTCGTCCGCGACCCACTTGCCGAGGCCGGCGATGGCGTAGGCGATGGCCATGGCCTGCACGAGCACCTCGATGGCGAGCAGGTACGCCAACACCCGGTAGACGTTCCTCATCTGCACTCCCCCATTCGACGCGTCCTGCGCTGGCTTCGCAGGAGTCGGGCGCATAAGTAGTAGAGCCATGATCACCGGGAGTCAAGCGCCTCGGGCGGAGTGGCCCCGGCACGGGCGAAATGTCATGGATCGGCGTGCGCGCGGAGCCAGCCGTTGTGCCGGCGGCCGGTTGTCCGTTTTGGCTCGCACGCAGGGGGAACGCCCGCCGTACCCGATGCTCGTCAGGAAGGGGGCCACCGTCATGGCCAAGGACGCGATCGTCCTGCTCAAGGAGGACCACAAGGCGATGCGGAAGCTGTTCCGCCAGTTCGAGAAGGCCGGCAAGGACGCGCGTGCGACCAAGGACCGGGTGGCCCGGCAGATCCTCGAGGAGCTGACGGCGCACACCTACATCGAGAACGAGTGCATGTACCCCGAGGTCCGCACGTTGCTGCCCGACGTCGAGGACGACGTGCTCGAGTCGTACGAGGAGCACCACGTCGCCGACCTGCTCTGCTTCGAGCTGGTCGCGATGGACGCGGGCGACGAGCGGTTCGTGCCGAAGATGACCGTCCTGATCGAGAACGTCGAGCACCACATGGAGGAAGAGGAGGACGAGTGGTTCCCCAAGGTGCGCGAGGGCCTGGGCCGCAAGAAGCTGGGCGAGATCGGTGACCGGATGGTCGAGATGAAGAAGACGGCACCGCGCAGCCCGCTCGCGCCCAAGGCGATGAAGAAGGCCTTCGACGCCGTGACCGCCTGAGCCCTGGCGCGGGGAACCGGGCTGGTCCACGATCAAGGTATGACGACCGAGCCGGGTCCCGGCGCGGCCGGGTTCGGGGCCAGCCAGCCCAGTGGGCGCAGCCCCTTCCCGCCGATCGCCGACTACGCCTTCCTGGCCGACTGCGAGGTCAACTGCCTGATCGCCCCCAGCGGCGCGGTGGAGTGGATGTGCCTGCCGCGCCCGGACTCACCCAGCATCTTCAGCGCGCTCCTCGACCGCGGCGCGGGAGCGTTCCGGCTCGGCCCGTACGACGAGGTGGTCCCGGCAGCGCGGCGCTACCTCCCCGGCAGCCTGATGGTGGAGACGACGTGGCAGACCCGGACGGGCTGGCTGCTCGTCCGCGACGTCCTGACCATGGGGCCCTGGCACAACGTGGAGGAGCGGTCCCGCACCCACCTGCGCTCACCGACGGACTACGACGCCGAGCACTGCCTGCTCCGCATCGTCCGGTGCGTGAGCGGCTCGGTCGACCTGTCGATGACCTGCGAGCCGGTGCTGGACTACGGCCGGGCCGAGCCGGTCTGGCAGTACACCGGCGGCGGGTACGGCGAGGTGGTGGCCACCGCCGAGGGGACCGACGTGTCGTTGCGGCTGACCACGGACCTGCGCCCCGGGATCGAGGGCCCCGGGCTGCACGCGCGGACCAGGATGGTCGAGGGCGAGAGCCACTTCGTCGCGCTGTCCTGGTCCCCGCTGCCTCCGCCACGGACCCTGGCGGAGGCTGACGAGCGGCTGCGCCGCACCTCGGAGTACTGGCGGCAGTGGATCACCCTCGGTGACTTCCCGGACCACCCGTGGCGCAGCTACCTCCAGCGCAGCGCGCTCACGCTCAAGGGCCTGACCTACGCCCCCACCGGAGCCCTGCTCGCCGCGGCCACGACCTCGCTGCCGGAGACGCCCGGCGGCGAGCGCAACTGGGACTACCGGTACGCGTGGGTGCGGGACTCGACGTTCGCGCTGTGGGGGCTCTACACGCTCGGCTTCGACCGGGAGGCGGACGACTTCTTCTACTTCGTGGCGGACGCCTGCCGGGACGGCAACGACCTCCAGGTGATGTACGGCGTCGGCGGGGAGCGGGAGCTCGCCGAGTCCTCGCTGCCGCAGCTGGCCGGGTACGAGGGTGCGTTCCCGGTGCGGATCGGCAACGGCGCCTACTCGCAGCGCCAGCACGACGTCTGGGGCGCGGTGCTGGACTCGGTCTACCTGCACGCCCGGTCCCGCGAGCAGCTGCCCGAGTCGCTGTGGCCGGTGCTGAAGCGACAGGTGGAGCAGGCCGCCGAGCACTGGGAGGAGCCGGACCGCGGGATCTGGGAGGTGCGTGGCCAGCCTCAGCACTTCACCTCGAGCAAGCTGATGTGCTGGGTGGCCCTGGACCGCGGTGCCCGGCTGGCCCGGATGCACGACGAGCCGCAGTACGCCGAGAAGTGGCAGACGCTCGCCGACCAGATCCACGCCGACATCTGCGCGAACGGGGTCGACGAGCGGGGGGTCTTCGTGCAGCGGTACGGGTCCGACGCGCTGGACGCCTCCCTGCTGCTGCTCCCGCTGATGCGCTTCCTGCCGCCGGACGACCCGCGGGTGCGGGCGACCGTGGTCGCGATCGCCGACGAGCTCACCGTGGACGGGCTGGTGCTGCGCTACAAGGTCGAGGACACCGACGACGGGCTCTCCGGCGAGGAGGGCAGCTTCACGATCTGCTCGTTCTGGCTGGTGTCCGCGCTGGTGGAGATCGGCGAGCTGGAGCGGGGCCGCAAGCTGTGCGAGCGGCTGCTGGCCTACGCCAGCCCGCTCGAGCTGTACGCCGAGGAGATCGACCCGCACAGCGGCCGGCACCTCGGGAACTTCCCGCAGGCCTTCACCCACCTGGCGCTGATCAACGCCGTCGTGCACGTGATCCGCGCGGAGAGCGCGACCTCCGGGCCGGACGGCCCGGACGCCCTGCCGTGGGGCGGGTGACCGCCCGCGGAACCGGCGGTCAGGGCGGCGGCACCGGGAGGCCGGCCGCCGTGGCCGCCAGCCGGATGTGGCTGCGGAAGAACGCGTCGCGGGCGTCGGGCTCCAGCCAGTCGAAGTGGCCGTAGGCCTCCAGGCTGACGAACCCGTGCAGCATCGCCCAGGTCTGCAGCATCGCCTGGAAGCTCGCCGGCGGCACGATCCCGACCAGCTCGTCGTGCTTGGCCTTCTCGCAGTCGACCACCGCCTGCGTCACCTCGCGGATGAGCGGCTCCCCCAGCCGCCCGGTGTGGGCGGCTGCGACGAAGATGCTGGCGAGCTGGCCCATCGCCGCCTTGGCGGCCTCGGTGGTCGGGCCCTCGTCGGGCGCGGTGTAGCCGGGCACCGGCATGCCCAGCACGAGGGCGAACTGCTGGGGCTCGCCGCGGGCCCAGTCCCGGTAGACGCCGGCCGCGGCCTCCCACCGGCCGGCCAGGTCGTCCTCGGGCAGGGCGGCGAGGGCCGCGGCGATCCGCGACCCGAGCGTTGCGTAGCCGTCGGCGATCAGCGCGGTGAGCAGCTCGTCCCGGTCGGCGAAGTAGCGGTACAGCGCCGGCGGGGTCATGCCCATCACCCGGGCGATGTCGGTGAACCGGACGTCGGTGGTGCCGGTGTCCCGCATCAGGTCCAGGGCGGTCGCCTTGATCTCGTCGATGGTCGCCACCCGGGCCCGCTCGCGCCGGGTCAGCAGCATCGGCTCGGCGACCATGACGACCTCCAGCTCGGCCGGACGACCGGCGTGACAGTGATGTTACGTAGCATTACACACGTGAATCGCCTTGACAAGTGACGGCGCCTCGTGTTTGTTATGCAGCATAACTTCCGCCATTCACCGTTCCGAGGAAACCGCCATGACGCAGTCGTCGACCCTCCCCGCCCGCCCCGACGCGGCACCCGCTCCGGCCCGGCCGGGGCCGCTCGGCCGGCTGGCCGACCTGACCTACCGGCACCGGCTGCTCACCGTCGTCGCCTGGGTGGCGACGCTCGGGCTGGCGGTCGTGCTCTCCGGCGCGTTCGGTGGCGAGTTCAAGGCCGACTACTCGGCGCCCGGCTCCGACTCCAGCGCGGCCCAGCAGCTGCTGGAGAGCGAGTTCCCGGCCCAGGCCGGCGACACCGTGGACGTCGTGGTCAGCTCGCAGCGGCCGGTCACCGACGCCGCCGTACGCGCCGACGTCACCGCGCTGCTCGGCCGGCTGGCGGGTGTCCCGCACGTCGAGTCCGTCGACGACCCGTACGCCGCGCCGGGCAGCATCGCGCCCGACGGCCGGACCCTCGTCGCGCGGGCCCGGCTCGACGTCGTGAACCCGCCGGACATGCCGGTCGAGGACAGCCGGCGGATGCTGGACGTGGCCGCGGCCGCCTCCACCGGCGGGGTCTCGGTCTCGCTCGGCGGCCAGACGGTCCAGCAGGCGGAGCAGGGCGACATCGGCTCCGAGGGCATCGGCCTGGCCGCCGCCGCGCTGATCCTGCTGGTGACGTTCGGCTCGGTCGTCGCGGCCGGCCTGCCCATCCTCGTCGCGGTGGCCGGGCTCGCCGTGAGCGCGACGTTCACCACGCTGCTCATCTCGGTCGTCGACGCCCCCGACTGGTCGACGTCGCTCGCCACGATGATGGGCATCGGCATCGGCATCGACTACGCCCTGCTCATGGTCACCCGGTTCCGTGAGTGGCGGGCCGTCGGGCTCGACGAGCGCGCGGCCACCGTCGCGACGCTGGACACCGCCGGCCGCGCCGTCCTCGTCGCGGGCAGCACCGTGGTCGTGAGCATGCTCGGCCTGTTCGCGATGGGCCTGTCCTTCATGCGCGGCGCCGCCCTGGTCACCATCCTGGCCGTCGCCGTCGTCCTGCTCGCCAGCGTGACGTTGTTCCCCGCCCTGCTCGGTTACCTCGGCCGGCACGTCGACCGGCTCCGGCTCCCGCTGGCCCGGTCGCGCGCCGTCGAGGTGGCCACCGGCGGCCACGTCCGGCCGTCCCGCGGCTGGCTCGCCTGGAGCCGGCTGGTCGAGCGGCACCGGGTGATCGCGGCGCTGGCCGGGGTCGCCGCACTGCTCGCACTGGCGGCACCGTTCCTCGGCGTCCGGTTCGGCTTCCCGGACGCCGGGAACAACCGCGAGGGGACCTCCACCCGCACCGCGTACGACACCCAGGCGCGGGCCTTCGGCGCCGGCGCGAACGGCCCGCTGCTCATGGTGGCCGAGCTGCCCGGCTCCGGTGCCCAGCGGGCCCTCCGCCAGGTGCAGGGCGCGCTGACCTCCACCACCGGTGTGGCGGCGGTGACCCCCGCGACCGTGAGCCCGGACGGCACCACCGCCGTGTTCACCGTGGTGCCGACCACCGGACCGCAGTCGGCCCGGACCGAGGACCTCGTGCACCGGCTGCGCGACACCGTGCTGCCGTCGGCGACCCGGGGCACCGGGCTGGACGTGCACGTCGGCGGCGTGACCGCGACCTCGATCGACTCGACGGCCAACATCGCCAAGCGGATCCCGTTGCTCATCGGCGGTGTCGTGCTGCTGTCGATGCTGCTGCTGCTGGTGTCGTTCCGCAGCGTGGCGGTGGCGCTCAAGGCGGCGGCCATGAACCTGCTGTCGGTCGCCGCGGCGTACGGCGTGGTCGCGCTGGTCCTGCAGGGAGGCTGGGCCGGCCGGCTGATCGGCGTCGACACCCCCACCCCGCTGCCCGCGTTCGTGCCGGTCCTGATGTTCGCGGTGCTGTTCGGGCTCTCGATGGACTACGAGGTGTTCCTCGTCAGCCGGATGCGCGAGGCGTGGCTGCGTACCGGGGAGAACCACCGGGCGATCCTCGAGGGGCTCGCGGGCACCGGCCGGGTCATCACGGCCGCCGCGGCGATCATGGTGGCGGTGTTCGCCGCGTTCATCCCGAGCCCGGACATCGTCCTCAAGGTGATCGGGGTGGGCATGGCCTCGGCGATCCTCATCGACGCGACCGTGGTGCGGATGCTGCTCGTGCCGTCGGTCATGCACCTGCTGGGGCGGGCCAACTGGTGGCTCCCCCGTCGCCTGGAGCGGGTGCTGCCCCAGCTGCACATCGAGGGCCGGCCCGAGGTGCACCTGCCCGCGCAGCGGGTGGCCGAGCGGGAGCAGGTCGCCGCACGGTAGTGCACGGCCGGGTACGGCTAGCCGGGCCGGGGGGCTTCCCCCGGCCCGGCTGAGGCGAGGGCCCGCTGGCGGATCAGCCCGCGGGCCTCGTCGTAGCCGGGGACCGGCCGCAGCGGTGCGAGGTCGTCGTCGCTGTCGACGGTGGTGAGGTCGGCGAAGCCCAGGGTGGCCGCCCGCCGGAACGCGGCCAGGCCGCGGTCCAGGTCCTGGGCGCCGACCCAGCCGCAGGCGGTGTTGTAGGCGATCAGCGCCGGGACGTCGCCGGCATCGGCAGCGCCCGCCGCGGCGCCCGGAGCGAGCCGGTCCAGCCAGGCCTGGCCGATCTCGGCGCTCGCCTGCTTCTCCCCCGAGCGGAACGCCACCGTCTGGGCGGCCAGGACAGTGCCCGGGTCGACCCTCGTGCCGCGCGCCACCACGTCCCGCACGGCGGTCCAGTCCTCCCGGGTCCGGTGGGCGAGGACGAGCAGCATGCCGGCGGTGGGGTCGGCGGGGTCGAGCCGCACCGCCGCCTCCAGCTCGGCCCTGCCACCGCGCTCGTCGTCGGTGGCCGCGCGCACGGCGGCCCGGACCAGCGGGTGCACGGCCGCGTCGGGAGGCTGGCCGGCCAGCATGGCCCTGGCGTCGTCGAGCCGGCCGGACCAGAGCAGAGTGACCAGGACCTGGTTGACGTCGGCGTTCGCCTGCTCGCGAGCCGACCGGACCGTCATGACGTTGCTGAAGACGAAGAACACCGCGAGCAACGCCCCGAAGACGAGGCCGGCCCGGTAGGCGACGACGGCGGCGAGCACCGCCACGACGATCGAGACCATGGCCGCACGCACCTCGCGCTGGGCCGGCCGGCCCGGCAGCAGCTCGCGCAGCGTCTGCCCGCCGTCCAGCGGCAGGATCGGCAGCAGGTTGAGCACGCTCCACCCCAGCGTGGTGAAGATCGCGATGTCGAGCACCCGGCGGCCGAGGTCGTCGTCGACCCCGACGCCCCGTCCGTACGCCAGCAGCGCACCGCCGATGACGATGCCCACCGCCGGGCCCGCCACCGAGATGGCGATGGAGCGGGCGCGGGTCAGCGGGCGCGGGGGGACGTAGGACGTCAGCCCCCCGAGTCCCGCGAGCATGATGCTGGGCTCGGCGCCGGTGGTACGGGCGACGAACGCGTGCCCGAGCTCGTGCACCAGCACCGCCAGGGGCACCATCAGCATCCACACCACGAACGACGTGAACGTGCCGCCCGGGGCCCAGCCGAGGATCGCGACGACGACGACGAAGGAGATGTCGACTGTCACCGGGAAGCCGAACAGCCGGCCCTTGGCGATCGGGCGACCACCCTCGACCATCGGCATCGTCATGCGTCGAGCCTATGCGGCCGCACTGCCCGGTCCCGGCCCGATGCGGCTCCCCCGGCCCGACCTCCCCAGGACCGCTCGTTTGCGACCTGCGCCCCCGACACGCCGGTCACGGTACGGCGTGTCGCGTGCCCCGGGTCGCAAACGAGCATCCGGGGGCGGGCGGGGGTGGTGCGGGCGGACGGGTGGCGGGGCGAGGTCAGCGCGGGAGGACGGCCTCGACGGCCGCGACCAGCGCCGGGTCGTCCGGCTCGACCGTGGTGCGGAACCGCGCCACGACCTGCCCGTCGGGTGCGACGAGGAACTTCTCGAAGTTCCACCGCACGTCGCCCGCCTCCCCTGTCGCGTCGGCCGCCTCGGTCAGCCGCGCGAACAGCGGGTGCCGGTCCGGACCCCTGACGTCGGTCTTGTCGAACAGCGGGAAGCTCACGCCGAAGGTCAGCGAGCAGAACTCGGCGATCTCCTCGGCGGTGCCGGGCTCCTGGCCGCCGAACTGGTTGCACGGGAAGCCGAGGACGGTGAGGCCCCGCTCGCGGAAGGTCGCATGGAGCCGCTCGAGGCCGGCGTACTGCTCGGTGAAGCCGCACCTCGAGGCCACGTTGACGACGAGGACAGCCTGTCCGGCGAACTCGTCCAGCGTGGTGTCGGTGCCGTCCAGCCGGGTGAGCGTGAGGGAGTCGATTGTCACGACACGGTCCAAGGCGTTCGGCGACCCGGACATTCCCGGCATGGCCCCTCAGGCGGGAACGCCGCGCGCGGATAGGGTCGCCACGAGGCGAACCGGCGACCGGGAGCGGGACCAGATGCGGCGGGCGGGGCGGGACCAGCAGGCTCCGATGGAGCGCCTGGTCCGGCTGATCGGCGTGCTGACGACGCATCGCGACGGCGCCGACGTCGACGTCCTGCTTCGCGCGGTCGCGCCGGACGGGACCGTCACCGACGAGGCACGCCGCAAGATGCTCACCCGGGACCTGGAGCAGCTCAACGCCCTCGGCTACGACGTGCGCAACGTCGCCGAGCCCGGCCTGGACGGCGTCTACGTCATGCGAGCCCGGGACAACCGGCTCGCCGTCCACCTCAGGCCCGAGCAGCGGGGCGAGCTGCTCCGCGCCGCGCTCGCCGCCGGCCTGGAGGGGATGGAGCCGCACCTGGGCGAGGTCGGCGCAGGCACCGCACCGGCGGCCGCCACCTCGCCAGACCTCGACCTGGTCCAACGGGCGGTGACCCGGCGGTGCCGGGTGCGCTTCACCTACAAGGGCGGGCCGCGCACCGTGGTCCCGGCCCGGGTGCACAGCGGGCCGTCGGGCTGGTACCTCACCGGACGTGAGGAGGGCAGCCCGGTCGCGAAGGAGTTCGTCGTCAGCCGGATGAGCGAGGTCGAGCTGGACCCGCCGGGTTCGGCGCCGGCCGGGCCGGACGAGCCGGTCCGCCGCACCCTGGACCCGCTCAGCTGGGAGGTCGACCCACCCACCGACGTGCTGCTGGCGGTGCCCCCGGAGCACCGCATCCTGGTCGAGAACCTGCTCGGTACTCCCGCCGCCGTCGGCGAGCACGACGGCGCCGTGCGGCTGACCTACGTCGTCACGAACCGTCAGGTGCTCCGTAACCGGGTCTACGAGCTGGGCACCCGGGTGCGCGTGCTGGGCCCCGACGACGTGCGCGCCGAGATGCTCGCCGAGCTGCGCTCGTTCCTGGGGCCGGGGTCGTGAGCCGGGTCGCCGCGTACGCCGCCCGGCTGGCCGCGCTGCCGCGTGCGCTCGGGATCCTGGAGCTGCACCCGCAGGGACTGCCGCTTCCCGAGCTGGCAGCAGAGCTCGGCCTCCCCCCGGACGACCTGCGCGAGGTCTTCATGGCGTACTACCTCGCCGACCTGGTCGAGCTGGGCAGCCTCGCGCTGCCCGTCGTCGAGTTCTTCTCGGCCGGGGCGCCCGACACGGACGGCGAGCGACCCGGCGCCGAGGGCATCACCGACGACGCGGGCGTCGACGCGGCTGTCGACGTACCCGTCGACGCCCAGTGGGTCCGGGTCCTCGGCGCCGACCCGGAGCGCGAGCTCGGTGTCGACAACCTCACCGCCGCGCAGCTCGCGGCCCTGCACGCGGCCGCTGTCGACCTGCGAGCGCTCGAGCCCGACAACGAGGTCCTGCGGGGCGCCGTGGAGGCGTTCGAGGCAGCCCTGCAGCCCGCGGACCCCCCGGACGCGGCGCTGCAGGACGCGGACCTGGCGCGGACGCTGCACCGGGCCGCGGAGGAGCACCGGCGGGTCCGGATCACCTACAGCAGGCAGTGGCACCCGGGCACCCGCGAGCGGGTGATCGAGCCCTACCGGGTGGTGCGCACCCGGCGCGGTTGGGAGGTGGACGCCGGGCCGCCCGATGACCGCGCGGCGGTGCGCACCTACCTGGTGTCCGGGATCGCCGACCTCGAGGTCGGCGATCCCGGGCACGAGCTGTTCGAGCCGCCCGCCGACCTCGACGCCGTCCTGGCCGGGAACCGGGCCGCACAGGCGGTGCGGCTCGTCGTGCCTCAGGCGGCCCGCTGGGCGGTGGAGCGGTTCGCCGAGTCCACCCGCGTCACCGACGACGACGAGGGCGACGTCGCCCTGACCGCCGAGCTGCTGCCGCCGGTCGCCGAGCGGCTCGGCCTGATCCTGCTGTGCTGCGGGCCGGACGCGTTCGTCGTCGAGCCCGAGGACCTTGCCGACGCCGGCGCGCGCACCGCCAGGCTGCTGCTCGACCACCACGCCGGCTGAGCGGTGACGTTCTGGAGCCGGGACGGGCTCTCCCTGGAGACGACGTACTGTCGCCCGCCCGCCGGAGCAGAGGACCGCGCCATCGTCGAGCGGCTGGTCCGGATGGTCGAGGGCACGCCGCCCGGGGCGCAGATCAGGGCGACGCTGTTCCGGCTCACCGTCGAGGAGTTCCGCGACGCCCTGGTGAGCGCCGCGGGGCGCGGGGTCGACGTGCGGGTCGTGCACGACGGGCGCGACCTCGTCGCCGAGGTTGCCGCGGCCCTGTCCCGCGAGCCGCCGTACGGCCTGGGCGACGGGCACCGCTGGTCGGGCCGGCCGGACGCCGCCGTCCACGGCCACCGACCGGACTTCGGTGCCGTGGCCACCGGGCGCAACTCCGACCTGCACACCAAGCTCGTCCTCTTCTCCGCGACCCTCGACCCTCGAGGTGCCCTGCGCGAGCACGTGACGTGGTGGTCCTCGGCCAACATGAGCCACCACTCGGGCATGGCGAAGGCCAACACTGCAGTCGCGGTCTACGGCGACCGGACCCTGCACGACGGCCTGCGCGACCGGGTGTGGCGGCACATGTGGGACGGCGTGCACTTCCCGGACAACGACTTCTACGACGCTGGCACCGGCCGCGGCGTCGTGCTGTCCTCTGCACCCCTGCGCACCAAGGTGTTCTGCTCGCCGCAGCAGAGCACCGACCTGTGGGTGGGCCGGCTGGCGTCGGTCGTCGTCACCCCGGAGACCGAGGTCGTCCTCGTGCACGCGCGCTTCACCGACGAGCGGCTCGCGGTAGCCGACCAGCTGGTCCGGATCGCCCGCGCCGGAGGCCGGGTCCGGGTGCTGGCCGGCGCCGACCCCGACCTCGTGGGGGCGGACGTGGCCCGGCGGCTGGGCGACGCGGGCATCGAGCTCCGGCGGGGCAACACCCACGACAAGCTGGGCCTTCTGCACACCCGGCACGGCGTGTCGCGGCGGCTTCGCAAGGTCGTGCTCAGCGGGTCGCACAACCTCAACCACGACGCGAACTACCTCAACGACGAGATCCTCGTGAAGACGTTCGACGACGACCTGTACGACGACGTGCTGGCCGCCCACGTCGAGCCGCAGTGGGCCGAAGCCGGAGCCCCGGTCACCGAGGCGAGCAGCGCTGATCGACCACCTGACGGAGAGCCCTGAAGGCGTCCGCCAGGGCGGGCGGCTGCCAGTGGGCGTTGAGCCCGCTGGGGTTGGGCAGCACCCACACCCGGGTCTCCCCCAGGGCCGGCTGCGCACCGACTGTCGCGCCCGGCCGGTCGAACGCGGCCCGGTACGCCGTCACGCCGAGCACCGCCAGGTAGCCCGGCCGCCACCGCCGTACGAATCGCACGAGGTCCCGGCCGCCGGCCACCAGCTCGGCGCGGCCGAGCTCCGCGGCCGTCGCCGTCGCCCGGGCCACGACGTTGGTGATGCCGAGGCCGAGGTCGAGCAGCTCGTCCTGCTCGGCAGGCGCGAGCACGCGCGGGGTGAACCCGGACCTGTGCAACGCCGGCCAGAACCTGTTGCCCGGGCGGGCGAAGTGGTGCCCCGCCCAGGCGGTGTACAGGCCGGGGTTGATGCCGCAGAAGAGCACCCGCAGGTCAGCGGCGACGACAGGCGCGACCTCGCCGCCGGCTGCGGCCAGGAGGTCCGCCCGCGACGGGCGCGGCGCGGATGTCACGGCCGGCCGGCCAGCAGCCGGTCGAGCGCCGCGCCGTTCGCGCGCCCGGCGCCGTACGTCGTCACGACCGCCGAACCCGGCAGGTCGGTGCCGCCCGGCCAGCCCATCTCCACGGTCACGAGGCCGGGCCGGTCCCTGGCCAGGGCCCGCAGCACGCCCAGCACCCAGGGGTGCCGGTGCGGCTCACGGACCAGTGCCACGACCGGGCCGTCCCCGGCCGCGGCCAGAACCGCCGGGTACGGCGTGGCCTCGAGCACGTCGACCGGCGGCCGGCCGGCGAGCAGCCGGCCGTCGACGGGCAGCCCCCACGGCACGTCGCCGACGGCAGCGTTGGTACCCGTCCGCAGCCGCAGCACCCTGGCGCCGGCGAGCACCGGCAGGTCGCCGCTCACCCGCAGGGCCGCTGCGGCGGCCGTCGCCGACGCCCCGTCGTCCGCCCACGGCCGGGCGGACTCGCGCAGCCTGCGCACGCCGCGGACGGCCCCGGCGACCCGACCGGCCGCCTCGGCCAGGCGGCCCTCCGGCAGCGCACCGGAGCGGACTGCCGCCACGACCGCCTCGACGACGGCGTGGTGCAGGTCCGCGTCCTTGTCCGCGCCGAGGCAGACCAGGTCGCACCCGGCGGCCAGGGCCAGCACCGCCGCCGCGGGCTCGCCACGGCCGGCGCTCACGCCGCGCATGTCGACCGCGTCGGTGACGACGAGGCCGTCGAAACCGAGGTCCTCGCGCAGCACCGACAGCAGCGGCGGGGACAGCGTCGCGGGTCGCTGCGGGTCCAGCGCCGGGAACAGCACGTGCGAGGTCATCACGGCCAGCGCGCCGACGTCGACAGCCGCGGCGAACGGCACCAGCTCGCGGGACCGGAGGGTCCCGAACGTCGCGCTCACCGCCGGCAGCGCGAGGTGGGAGTCGAGCACGGTGTCCCCGTGGCCGGGGAAGTGCTTCGCGCAGGCACCGACGCCGGCCGACTGCAGGCCGGCGACGTACGCGGCGGCGTGCCGGGCCACCAGACCCGGGTCGGCACCGAAGCTGCGCACCCCGATGACAGGGTTCGCCGGGTTGCTGTTGACGTCGACGACCGGCGCCAGGTCGAGGTCGACCCCGACGGCTGCCAGCTCGGCGCCGATCGCCCGCGCGACACGCTCCGTCTGCTCGACGTCGTCCACGGCACCGAGTGCGGCGTTGCCCGGGTGCGGTGACCCGGCCGATCGGTGCAGCCGGGTGACGTCGCCGCCCTCCTCGTCGGTGGCTACGAGCAGGTCGGGGTCGCGGGCGTGCAGGTCCGCGGTGAGCCGGGCGAGGCTGTCGGCGGAGTCGACGTTACGGCTGTCGGCGGAGTCGACGTCGGAGCTGTCGGCGGAGTCGACGTTGGAGCCGAAGAGGCAGACCGCGCCGAGCCCGTCGTCGACCAGCCGGGCGGCCCAGCCGGGCAGCTGCGGCCCGGCGAACGCGCCCATCACGACCCGGTGCGCGAGGCGGTGCAGGCTGCCCATGAGGGTGACGCTAGCCGGGGGCGCCGGCCGCGAAGGGCGAGACGACGAAGGCCCCCGTCGCGGACGACGGGGGCCTTCGCGTTGTCTGAGGTCAGACGGGGCGGACCGACTCCGCCTGCGGGCCGCGCTGGCCCTGGGTGATCTCGAACTCCACGCGCTGGTTCTCGTCGAGCGACTTGTAGCCCTCGCCCTGGATTGCCGAGAAATGCACGAAGACGTCGGCGCCGCCGCCGTCCTGCGCGATGAAGCCGAAGCCCTTCTCGGAGTTGAACCACTTCACGGTGCCCTGAGCCATGTGCTTGTCTCCTTGTACGGAACGGTCGAGCATGCGAACAGTGCCTGCTCGGGCTGCTCGAGGACCATCCTGCGGCCCCGACCGGGTCGGGGTACAGAAAGGCCCGCGGTGTCTGAAAATCCGCGGGCGTCAGAAACGTTCGGGGAGATGCACACTGCAACCAGGTACGACCGTAGCAGTATCAGGCGCCGGAGGCCGCATCCGCGCGGACGTCAGGTGAGGGCGACGCGCTCCCCGGCGGCCTCGACGACGTCACCGGCGGCGAGCTGACGGCCCCGGCGGGTCTCGACCTCGCCGTTGACGCGGACGTCCCCCGCCCCGAGCAGGCCCCGCGCCGCCCCGCCGGACTCCGCCAGGCCGACGAGCTTGAGCAGCTGACCGAGCCGGATGCCGCGCTCCCCCACCTCGACGTCCACGCCGGTCACGCTACGACACGCCGGCCGGGTGGATCAGGGCCCGGCCGAGCCCGGCCAGCAGCCGCGGCCCGAGCCGGCCGCGGCCCAGTCCCAGCTCGACCAGGTCGTCGAAGACCCGCTGGTTGCGGGCGGCGGCGGTCACCCCTGCGGCGACGACGCGTGGGCTGCGGGCGAGCCGGGCAGCGGTGTCGGTGTCCCGCAGGTGGGCCGCCAGGGCCGCGCGCAGGGCGCGCCGGTAGGTCCGCCCCGGGCCGTGCGCAGGGTCCGAGCCCGGGCCCTGGCACGTACCTGCCGCGGTCGCGCCGGCCAGGGCACCGGACAGGACGGCGTAGTAGATGCCCTCGCCGGTCATCGGGTTGACCAGCGACAGGGCGTCGCCCGCCAGCAGGACGCGCCCGTCGGGCTGCCGCGGCCGGCCCGACGACAAGGGCAGGTGGTGTGCCCGCCACCCGGTGGCGCCGGCGGAGCAGCCGGGCAGCAGCGAGTCCAGCCGGTGCAGCAGGTGCCGCCGGGTCACCGGCCGACCGGGGACGAGCAGCTCGCCGTACCCGACGTTGGCGCGGCCGTCGCCGATGGGGAAGGACCAGGCGTACGCCGGCCAGCCCGCGGACGCGAACACGATCGCCTGCTCGCCCGCGAGATCGGCGCGCACCGGCGCGTAGCCGCGGATCGCGACTGCCACTGTCGCGGCTGCCGGGGGTGGACAGCCGGCCAGCGCACGGGTGATCCCGTTGGCGCCGTCGGCACCGACGACGACGCGGCCGGGCTCACCGTTCACCACCACGTGGTCGCGGCGGGCGACGACGCTGCGGACGCGACTGCGACGCAGGACGGCACCCGCCTCGACAGCCGCCCGGACAAGGCGCGCGTCGAGATCGGCGCGCGGGACGACGTACGCCGCCCGCCGCATCCGACCCTGGACCTGCGGGCCGTCCGGGAAGCCGAGCCGCAGCCGGTCGACAGGCACGTCGGCGCGCAGGACGTCGACGTCGAGGCCGGCCAGGACGTCGAACGCGTGCGGCGCGACCCCGTCGCCGCACGCCTTGTCCCGGGGGAACTCGTCCCGGTCGAGCAGCAGGACCCGCGCGCCCGGCCGGCGGCGCAGCGCCGCGACGGCTGCCGTCGCACCGGCCGGCCCGGCTCCCACGACGACCACGTCCCACACGCCCCCAGTCTGTCCCAGCGCTGTCGACGACCGAGCCGCCCTGCTGCTGAGGCCGGCTGTGGAGAAGGGCCGTGCCGGTCCGGCCGGGTTGTGGACAGCGGCCGGGGCGGGTCCGGGACGCCGCAGGCTGGGCCGGTGCAGATCGAGGTGGACACCCCGTCGTTCCGCGGCCTGGCGGACGTCGTCCGGCGTGCCGGCGCGGCCCTGGACGGCTACCGGCAGCCGGCCGCCCCGGACCTCGACGCCGTGGCGGCGTCGGACGCGGTCCGGATGCTGCTGCGGGTCGTGCACGAGCAGCGCCGCGACGTCGCGGTCTGCCTGCGCGGCACCGCTGCGCTCGTCGAGACGGCGGCCGCCGACTACGCGCGCACCGAGTCGCAGGCGGTGCGGTGACGACGTACGACCCGCTGCTCGCGGTGTCGCTCCCCGGGGACGACAGTGCGGTGACGGCGCGGTTGGCCGAGGACCTGCGCGTGCTCGCCGACAGGCTCGGGGGGCAGGGACGGCGGGTGGGCGCGATGGTCGGCGTCGCTCGCTGGTCGGGGCTCGCCTCGGCAGCCGCGGACCGGCGGCTCGCCGGGTGCGCACGCGCGCTCGGTGACGAGCACGACCGGCTCCTGGTCGCGGCCGAGGCCGTCGAGGCCTTCAGCCGACGGGCGGCCGTGTCGGCCGCGGCCGCCGAGGAGGCCCGGCGGCTGCTCGCGGCGGCACGGGCGGCCCAGCACCGCGCCGACCTGGCCGACCCGGCCGGCGCCCGGGGCCGCAGCACGGGTCATCGGCTCGACGGCCGCATCGCCGCGCCGGACGCGGTCGCCCTGCTGGACCGGGCGCGCGCGCACGCCGTCGAGTCCTGCTCCTGCTACGACAGGGCGGCCACCGGGCTCGTCGCCGACCTGACGGCGCTGTCCGGCCGACGCGTCCTGCGCCAGTACGCGGACCGGCGGCTGCTGCTCGACCTGGCCGGCTTCGTCCCGGTCGTCGCCCCGGTCATCGACGTCGCCGACGTGCTGACCTACGCCTCGTCCGGGCAGTGGGACCAGGTCGCGGTGACCGTGGCGTCGGCCGTGCCCGGGCCGGTGGGGTGGACGGTGACGGCGGCCGGTCTCGTCGCCTCCGTGTCGCGGCTGGGGGACGTGACCGGGGTCGAGCGGACCACTCCCCAGCCGCAGGTGCGCGTCCCGATGGCGACACAGGTGTCCCAGCTGACACCGGGGTCGCAGGCGCCGACAGTCAGCGCCGGCGGGCCGGCTCCTGGTCGGCCCGATCGGCGGAGCGATCGACGGCCCGGTCGCCGAGGACGAACGCCACCGCCCACATCACCGCCGCAACCGTGAGCACCGCCGGCCAGGCGCCGACCGCCAGCGCGAGCAGGTGCGAGGCGACGAACAGTGCGAGGAACACCCCGAGCAGCAACATGGTGCGGCCGGAGCCCACCCTCCGGCGCCACCGGTCAGCGCAGAACAGCGCCCCGGCGAGCAGCACGGCGCCGCCGAGCGCCCGGACGCCGGTCAGGTCCGCGACCAGGTAGCCCAGCACAAGGGTGAGCGCTGCGACCGGGGCGGTGGGTGTCGTCACCCGCACCAGGCTAGGTGCCGGCGCCGGCGTCGCGAGTCCGGGGCGGGTGTGCTGGACGACGAGACGGTCGACACCACGAGCGGGCACCAACGACGGCACAACAGCCGCCGGGGGCTCCCGGAACGGTCGCCGGCCCTGTTGATCCGTCGTTGGTGCTCACCGCTGTTCCCTGCGCGCGGCTGTGGCCGCCCCGGGTCACCGCGGCAGGGCCATGATCATGAGCGTCGACCACACCAGGTGGGTTGTCACCCCCACAGGGAGAAGGCCGGGCCGCCCGGCTCGGGGCGCAGGGTCAGCCCGAGCAGGACGGCGCCCGCCGCCGCGGTGCCACCGACCACCCGCCGGCGGGTCCGCACCACAGCGGGCTCCTGACGCGGTGCGCCGGACCCAGCACGGCGAGCCACCGGCGGGTCGCCGGGGGACGTCCGGACGCCACCTCAGCCGGCGAGCCGGCCGCCCAGCGCGGCGGCCGCTGCCTGGAGCCGGAGCCGCTCGGCGACGTCCGCCTGCTCCGCCGCCCGGTCGAGCAGGTGGTCGAGCCGGGCCACCTCCAGTGCCGGCTCGCTCACGGCGAGCCCGCGCAGCACCCGCCAGACCGCGGCGTTCGCCGCGATCCCGAGCGCCAGCCCCTCCAGCTCGACCACCGGCGCGAGGGCGGACCGGTGCACCCAGCTGCCGTTGAGCTTGAGGCGGCCGAGCTTCTCCGCGGCCCAGCCGGCGCCCACCTTGTACGCCGCGACGCCGACGCCGAGCCGGCTCATGACCTCGCGCAGTGCCTCCCGGTCGGCCGACAGCTCCTGAGCCAGCGTCCGCAGCGGGGCCGCGAGCGGGGACCGGTGCTCGGCGCCGGCGGCCCGTCGGGCCAGCTCGACGACGCCGGTCAGGCCGGCCAGGTGGTCGTTGAGGTAGATCGCCAGCATCCGCTGCTGGGCCGGCGTGGCTGCGCCGCCCACGCCGGTCGCCGCGCCACGTCGGCGGGCGGGCGCGGCGGAGCGACCGGAGGTCTGGGACACGCGTGCTCCTCGTGCTCGGTGGGGCGAGCGCCGGTGCGGCGGGTCGCCCCCTGCCTCTGCCCTCGGCGGAGACGCGCACACCGGACGTCCCGGGTCGGCCGGGCACGGCCTACCCGGCCCGGTCCGGCAGGCCGGTCGGGCCGGCGAGGTCGGCGCGGAGAGCGCTGCTGACGGCTCGCAGGTCGGCCGGCCGCACCATGTGGTCGATGCCGTCGAGCAGCAACCGCGCCATGGTGCTGCCCGGGTCGGCGCGCAGCGCCCGCTCGACAGCGACGAGCGCGAGAGCTCCGTCGCCCGAGGAGTAGGCCAGCCAGCCCAGCACCGTGCACACCGGCGCCGCGGAGCCGTCGTCCACCAGCCGCGCGACCTGGCCGAGCAGCTCACGCAGGGAGTCGGCGTCGTCGTCGACCGCCGCGGTCATCAGCGTGTCGCGGACCCTCGTGTCGTGCAGGGCGACCGCGACGAGCAGCGCGTCGAGGGCCGACGGCCGCACCCGGTCACCGCGGGCGAACCGCGCCCGCAGGTCGGCCAGCCGGGCGGCACCGGCCGCGCGCACCCGCGCCCGGTCGCCCGGACCGCGGTCGCGCTCGACCATCTCCGCCAGCTCGTCCCGTGCCTGCCTGCGGACGGCGACGGCAACCGCCTGGCCGGACGGCTCGACGGTGCCGCGCAGCGCCGCCCGGTCGGCCAGCACGACGCCGCCGCGCAGGACGGTCTCCGCGGCATAGGCGTCGGCGGCGGCCGTCGGGCGGGACGGCAGCGACACCCCGTCGGGCGGGCAGCAGCCCGGGTCGGGGCACCGGTAGGACCAGCGCCGGCCCGCGCGGACCAGCACCGCCTCGCACAGGTCGACGTCGCGGTCGGCCAGCTCGTCCTCGAGGTCCTCGACCAGGCCGCGTCGCGGCAGCTCCCCGGCCTGGTCGGCGGTCTCGGTGTAGACGGCGGCGAAGACCGCGTCGGCGCCGGCCCGCGCAGCCCGCTCGGCCGTCTCGCGGGCGACGTGGGGCTCGTCCTCGGGGACCGGGAGGTCCAGCCGCATCACCAGCCGCTCCCGCAGCCGCGCACCCTGCAGGACGAGCAGCACGAGGCTCTCGGTGGGATGGAACCCGAGTCGCCACGGCAGGATGCCGACCACGTCGTCCGGTCCGCTCAGCCGGACCACGCTGCGGCCGGCGCCCCCGGGGGCGGCCGGGCCCCACGGTCCCTCGTTGCTCCTGCTGGCGTCCATGACCACCAGCCTCGGTGCGTGGGAGGGTGCATCGGGGCGGCCGGCCCGGTCGGTGGACAGACCCGGCCTGTGGACGACCGAGGGCTGCACGAAAGGTGACGCGAGGATGGACGCCGACGTCGTCGTGGTGGGCGCCGGCCTGGCCGGACTTGTCGCTGCCGCCGAGGCTGCCGACGCCGGCAGGCGGGTGCTGCTGCTGGACCAGGAGAACGCGGCCAACCTCGGGGGTCAGGCGTTCTGGTCGCTGGGTGGGCTGTTCCTCGTCGACTCCCCCGAGCAGCGGCGGATGGGCGTGCACGACTCGCTGGACCTGGCCTGGCAGGACTGGGAGGGCACGGCGGGCTTCGACCGGGAGCACGAGGACCGGTGGCCTCGCCGGTGGGCGCGGGCCTATGTCGAGTGGGCCGCCGGTGAGAAGCGGTCCTGGCTGCACGGGCAGGGGATGCGGTGGTTCCCGGTGGTCGGCTGGGCCGAGCGCGGCGGGTACGACGCGCAGGGGCCGGGCAACTCGGTGCCTCGCTTCCACGTCACGTGGGGCACCGGGCCGGGCGTGGTGGAGCCGTTCGCCCGGCGGGTGCTGGCCCACGTCGACGCCGGCCGGGTGGAGGTCCGGCACCGGCACCAGGTCGACGCGCTCACCGTCACGGGTGGTGCTGCCGACGGGGTGCGCGGCACGGTCCTCGAGGCCTCAGCGCTGGCGCGCGGCGTCGCCAGCTCACGCACGGCGGTCGGCGAGTTCGCGGTCACCGCGCAGGCGGTCGTGGTGACCTCCGGCGGCATCGGCGGCAACCACGACCTGGTCCGCGCCGCCTGGCCGGAGCGGCTCGGCGCGTACCCCGAGGGGATGCTCACCGGCGTACCCGCCCACGTCGACGGCCGGATGATCGCCATCTCCGAGGACGCGGGTGGCAACGTCGTCAACCGCGACCGGATGTGGCACTACACCGAGGGCGTCACCCGCCACCGCCTGAGCCAGCCGGCACCGGGGCGTCGCGCTGGGAGCACCAACGACGGCAGAACGCGCGGCCCCGCCGCCTGGTCCGGTGACCGGGGTCGGGTTTCTCCGTCGTTCGTGTCGCCGGTGCCACGTAGGGTCGCGGCATGGAGACGCGCACGCTCGGACGCACCGGCCGGCAGGTGTCCGTCGTCGGTCTCGGCTGCTGGCAGCTCGGCGCCGACTGGGGCGACGTCGGCGAGGACGATGCGATGGCGGTCGTGCACGCCGCGCTGGACAGCGGTGTCACGTTCCTCGACACCGCCGACGTCTACGGCGACGGGCGCAGCGAGACGCTCATCGGTCGTGTCCTGCGTGACCGGGTCGAGCACCAGGACCACGGCGTGACGGTCGCGACCAAGATGGGCCGCCGGGCCGAGCCGTTCGAGCCGGCCGCGTTCACCCTGGACGCGTTCCGCGGCTGGTCGGACCGCAGCCGCCGCAACCTCGGGGTCGACACCCTCGACCTGGTCCAGCTGCACTGCCCCCCGACCGGGGTCTACGCCGACGACGCGGTCTTCGACGCGCTCGACCAGCTGGTCGAGGAGCAGGTCATGGCCGCGTACGGCGTCTCGGTCGAGACCGTCGACGAGGCGCTCACCGCCATCGCACGGCCGCACGTCGCGACCGTCCAGATCATCCTCAACGCCTTCCGCCACAAGCCGCTGGAGCGGGTGCTGCCCGCCGCGAAGGAGGCCGGTGTCGGGATCATCGCCCGGGTACCGCTCGCCTCCGGCCTGCTGTCCGGGAAGTACGACGAGTCGACCACGTTCGCCGACGACGACCACCGCACGTACAACCGGTCCGGCGAGGCCTTCGACGTGGGCGAGACCTTCAGCGGCGTGCCGTTCGACGTCGGGGTGCGGGCGGCACGGGCCGTCGCAGCCGTGACGCCGGAGGGCGCGACCACAGCTCAGCTCGCCTTGCGCTGGGTCGTGGACCAGCCGGGGGTGAGCACGGTGATCCCCGGCGCCCGCAACGCCGCCCAGGCCCGCGGGAACGCCGCCGCTGCCCAGCTGGCACCGCTCGACGACACCGTGCTCGAGGCGATGCGCACCATCTACGACGACAAGGTCCGCCTGCACGTGCACGACCGCTGGTGACCCCGCGAGCGCGACGAGCGACGTAGCCTGCCAGCCATGTACGTGCCCAAGCACTTCGCGGCCCCGGACGAGGGCGCCGTACGCGACCTGCTGCGGCGGCACGGCGCCGCGGACCTGGTCACCGCGACCGAGCAGGGCCTGGTCGCGTCACTGCTCCCGTTCGTCTACGACGAGCCCGACGGGGACCACCCCGGCCGCCTGCTCGGGCACGTCGCCCGCACCAACGACCAGTGGCGCCGCCCCGCGCTCGGTGCGGCGATGGTCATCGTGCGCGGGCCGGACGCGTACGTGTCGCCGTCCTGGTACGCGACCAAGCGCGAGCACGGGCGGGTGGTGCCCACCTGGAACTACGTCACCGCCCACGTCCACGGCCGCCTCGTCGTGCACGACGACGCAGCGTGGGTCGAGCAGCTCGTGCGGCGGCTCACGGCACAGCACGAGAGCCACCGGGCCGAGCCGTGGTCCGTCGACGACGCCCCGCCGGAGTTCGTGGCCGGCCAGCTGCGCGCGATCGTCGGCGTCGAGGTGGAGATCACCCGGATCGATGCCAAGTGGAAGCTCAGCCAGAACCGGCCCGGGGCCGACCGGGCCGGTGTCGTCGCCGGGCTCGACGCGGAGGCGGCCAGCGGGTCGCACGACGTGGCCGCCGCGATGCGCAGGGTGCCGGCCCGGGACTGATCATCCCGGCCGGCCGACGGCGCAAGGGACGCCGCAACGGCGATGCGCGGCGTACAGGAGGAGCACCGAGCTGTCCGCAACGTCCCCTTGAGCGGACCCGCCCGGTGGAGTAGGCCGGAGACGAGGCACGGGGAGTCGCCGTCCGGCCGAGGAGGTCGCCCATGTCCACGTTCATCCAGGTCATCGACTACAGCACCAGCAAGGGCACGCAGATCGAGGCGCTGCTCGACGAGTGGCGGGACACCACCGAGGGCCGCCGCTCGACGGCGTCGGCCATCACCTGCCGGGACCGCGACCAGGAGGGCCACTACCTGACGATCGTGGAGTTCCCGAGCTACGAGGAGGCGATGCGCAACAACGAGCTGCCCGAGACCCAGGCGTTCTCCGAGCGCATGCGCGTCCTGTGTGACGGGGAGCCCCGCTTCCTCAACCTCGACGAGGTGCGCCGCGACAAGGCCTGAGCCGGCGGCCTTCCGCTGACGAGCGGTTCAGGCCCGCGGGCGCGGGCGCAGCCGGCTGGCGGGCAGCGCCGGCGCCGGCAGCGCCGGACCGTCGTACGTCGCCACCTGCCCGAACCGCGTGTCGGCCCCCGCCACGGCGGCCGTCCACTCCTCGCGGGCCTGGACCACCTCGTCGTGGCTGCGCGCGACGAAGTTCCACCACATGAGCAGGTCCTCGGGGAAGGGCTCGCCGCCCAGCAGGAAAGCCCGGCCGCCCGCCGGCCCGGCGTCGAGGCGCACCCGCCGGGCGCCGGGCGGCAGGTGCACCAGCGAACCGGCCGCCGCCGGCTGCCCGGCCACCGCCAGCGGGTCGATCGCGAGCACCGCGTGCTCGAAGTCCGTGTCCAGCGGGAGCGCGGCAGACGTCCCCGGGCTCACCGTCACCTCCGCGCCGACGATCGGGGTGTACGTCGTCGCCGGCGACGCGTGCCCGGCGACGGACCCCAGCACGACGGTGACGGTCGCCCCGTCCACGTCGAGTGACGGCAGGCCGGCGTGGTGGGCGAAGTCCGGGGGGTCGTCGCGGTGCCCGGAGGGCAGTGCGACCCAGAGCTGCAGCCCGCGCAGGGCGCCGGAGGCCCCGGACGGCGAGGTCTCCGCATGGCTGATGCCGCGGCCCGCCGTCATGAGGTTGAGCTCGCCGGGGCGCACCAGGGCGTCGCTGCCGAGGCTGTCGCGGTGGCGCACCTCGCCGTCGAGCAGCCAGGTGACAGTCTGCAGGCCGGTGTGCGGGTGCGGCGGAACCTGCATCCCCGCGGTGCCGGTCAGGTCGTGCGGGCCGTAGTCGTCGAGGAAGCACCAGGCGCCGACGGTGCGCAGCTCGCGGTGCGGCAGGGTCCGTCGCACCAGCATGGCCCGCGGCCCGCCGAGCGGCACCTCCCGCGGGGCCAGCACCCGCGGCCCGTCGGCGCGCTGCTGGGGCAGCCGGGCCACCTCGGTCTCGGCCGGTCGCCGCTCGAGGTTGCTCACCCCGTCGACTCTACGACCGGACGTCGCTGCCCACCGGTCTCCCCCGGCCCGGCCGGCAGTCAGCCGTAGGCGCCGACCAGGTCCACCGAGCGCTGCCCGGCGGTGGACGTGTCGGCGACCCGCAGGCCCAGCGCGGCGGCGGCGTCGGCCACGGCGTCAGCCGCGTCGGCGTACGTCGTCGCGCCGGACACCAGGTGGTGCACGACCAGGCCCTTGACCCACTTCGCGTGGTAGCTGACCGGGCCGACGGTCCCGGTGGGACGCAGGGCCAGCACCCGGACCGTGAGCACCTGCTCGGCGAGCGCCGGCGCGGGACGCCACATGCCGCGGTAGTCGGCCGACCGGAGGTCGAGGACCGGCCGGTCACCCACCAGCTGCGGCAGCGCCTCGGCGAGCGGGCGGCGCCAGTGCGCGGCGACGCCGCCGTGGCCCGGGACGGTGCCCGATGCCGGCACCCGGTAGTCGGGAACCAGGTCACCGCCGCGCACGACGCCCCACAGCCCGCTCAGGACCACGACCGACTCGTCGGCCCGGCGGCGCGCGGCGGCAGTCAGGCCGGCGACGTCGAGGGCCTGGTACACGACGCCGGTGTAGCGCTCGAGGGCGGGCACCGTGGGCGACGAGCCGGCGGCGAGCGTCGACCGCAAGGACGCGGCCGCACCCGACACCGGCAGCCGGAGGCCGTCGGACAGCGCCGCCCGGTCGGCGCGCGCCGCCCGCCGTACTGCGGCCAGCAGCGCGGCGCGCGCACCGGCCAGCTCCGGTGTGCTCAACCCCGGCCGGCGGCCCACCGCGGGGCCGTGCCCACCGGGTGACTTCGCCTCCGAGGGCGGCAGGAGCAGGAGCACGGAGCCGGACGCTACCCGGGTCGCCGACCGCCCGCGGCGGCAGCCGGGCCGGACGTTCGCCCTCGACAGGACACGGAGGACCTCTAGGCTGCGCCGTAGCGCGAGAGTCGGTGGGGTCATGTCGGTGGGCTCGGAGCGGACGCAGGTGCCGGGACCTCTCACCGGCGTGCAGGTTGTCGCTGACGACCTGCGGATCGGGGTCCTCGGGCAGCTCGTCGCCACGGTGGGCGGCCGCCCGCTCGAGCTCGGCGGTCCGCGCCAGCGCGCGGTGCTCGCCCTGCTCGTGCTGGCTCGCGGCGACGTCGTCCCGGCCGACCGGCTGGTCGACGCGCTCTGGGGCGAGGCGCCGCCACCGAGCGCCACCAGCGCGCTGCAGGCCTACGTCTCGCACCTGCGCAAGCGGCTCGAGCCGGACCGCGGACCCCGCAACCGGCAGGGGGTGCTCGCCCGGCGCGGGCCCGGCTACGCCGTGCAGGTCGACGACGACGCCGTCGATGCGTGGCGGTTCGAGGCGTTGCTCCGGGAGGCCGACCAGCAGCTGGCGAGCAACCCTCTCGGCGCGCAGCGACTGCTCGAGGAGGCGCTGCGCCTGTGGCGCGGGCCGGCGTACGCCGACCACGCGGGCGAGGCCTGGGCCGACACGGAGGTGGCGCGGCTCACCGGGCTGCGCGCCGTCGCCCGGGAGCAGCTGCTGGCCGCGCGGCTGGGGCAGGGCGAGGCTGCCGTCCTCGTGCCGGAGATCGAGGGGCTGGTCGCCGACGACCCGCTGCGCGAGGAGCGCTGGCGCCTGCTCGTGCTCGCCCTGTACCGGGCGCACCGGCAGGCCGACGCGCTGGCCGCGCTGCGCAGGGCGCGCGGCACCCTGGCCGACGAGCTGGGTGTCGACCCCGGCCCGGCACTGCGGGCGCTGGAGGCCGAGGTGCTCGCCCAGTCGCCCTCCCTGGACGCCCCGGTCCGGACGACCCCGGCCGTCGGCGACGCGGCGCCGCGCGCCGGTGGCCGAGGGGACGTCCGCCCGGAGCACCGTGCGCCTGCCGTCGAGGAGATGGTCGACCGGGACCGCGAGATGCGGGCGCTGCGGGGCGTGCTCGCCGACGCCCTCGATGGCGAGGGCCGGCTCGCGCTGATCCGCGGGCCGGCCGGGATCGGCAAGAGCCGGCTGCTCGCGGAGGTGCGCGCACTCGCGGCCGAGCGTGGCGTCCTCGTGCTCACCGCGCGCGGCAGCCAGCTCGAGCGGGAGTTCGCCTTCGGAGCAGTCCGGCAGCTCTTCGAGCACGAGGTCGCCGATCCCGCTCGGCGCGCGCACCTGCTCGGCGGCGCCGCGGCAGCGGCCGCCACGGTCTTCGACGACGTCGCCGTCGCCCCGCAGCCCCGGGCCGACGGGTCCTTCGCGGTGCTGCACGGCCTGTACTGGCTGACGGTGAACCTCAGCGCCGCGCAGCCGGTGCTTCTCGCCGTCGACGACCTCCAGTGGTGCGACAGCGGCTCGGTACGGGCACTTGCCTTCCTCCTGCGACGGCTCGAGGGCCTGCCGGTGCTGATCGCCGCGACCCTGCGCACCGGCGAGCCCGACCTGGACGAGTCGCTGCTCGCCGAGCTCGGCGAGGACCCCGCGACAGTCGCGGTCAGCCCAGCACCGCTGTCGTCGGACGCCACCGCGCACCTGGTGAGGGCCCGGCTCGGGGCGGACGCGCACGACCCGTTCCTGTCGGCCTGCCACCGCACCACCGGCGGCAACCCGCTGCTGCTGCGGCAGCTGCTGCGTGCCCTCGAGGTCGAGGGCGTGCGGCCGGACTCCTCCCACGCCGACACGGTGACTGCGATCGGCTCCCGGGCGGTGTCCAGCATGGTGCTCCTGCGGCTGCGCCGCCTGCCGCCGGCCTGCACCACGGTGGCCAGGGCGGTCGCGGTCCTCGGCGACGGCGCAGAGCTGCCGACGGTCGCCGCGCTCGCGCGCCTCGACGACGACGGGACCGCGGCGGCGCTGGCCCTGCTGGCGCGCGCCGAGGTCCTGCGCGCCGAACGCCCGCTCGGCTTCGTGCACCCCCTCGTCGGTGAGGCGATCTACCACGACCTGCCGGCAGGCGAGCGCGAGCTGTCCCACGAGCGAGCGGCCCGGGTGCTGGACGAGCTCGGGGCGGCACCCGAGCAGGTCGCGGCACAGCTGCTGCAGGTGCCGCGGCGCGGCGACCTGCGCACCGTGCAGGTGCTGCGCGAGGCGGCCGAGCGCGCCGCCGACCGGGGCGCCGCCGACAACGCCGTCACCTATCTACGCCGGGCCCTCGACGAGCCTCCGCCGGACGCCGAGCGACCCGAGCTGCTGACCGACCTCGGCGAGCTTGCGGCGCTGACCGACGGCGTCCTGGCACTCGAGCACCTGCGGGCGGCGTACGAGTCGACGCCCGACCCGACCCGTCGCGCCAAGGTCGCCATCACCCTGGCACGCACGCTGGTGTTCGCCGGGGGTCACGGCGAGGCGACCCGGTTCGCACGGGCGGCCGCGCAGGAGCTGACCGGTGAGGAGCTCTCGGACCTGCGACAGGGGCTGCACGCGCTCGAGGGCATCAGCGGCTTCATGCACAGCCTGCCGGCAGCCGAGTGGCGACAGGCCCGCGACACCGTCGACGGCGACGGGGTGGGTGCCCGGATGCTCGCGGCCGAGCTGTCCTGGGAGCTGTTCATCGACGGTCGCGACCGCCGGCGGGCGGTCGAGCTGGCCCGGTTCGCACTGGCCGACGGGTCCCTGCTGCAGGTCGACGTCGGGCTGCTGTGGGTGGTCGCGGCGATGGTGCAGCAGCTTTCGGACGAGGACGTGCTGGCGTTCTGGGACACCGCCCTGAAGCACGCGCATGCCCGCGGGTCGTTGTTCTCGGCGCTGTCGGTGCACCTCTGGCGCGGCTGGCTGACGTGGCGCGAGGGCGACCTCCCCGAGGCGCTGCACTCGCTCAAGATGGCCAACGAGCAGAGCGTCATGTGGGGCATGCCGACAATCGGCACCGCCTACGGCCACGCCGGGATCATCGGCGTCCTGCTCGACCGCGGCGACGTCGCCGCGGCGCGCGGCTACCTCGACCGGTTCGCCGACGACCCGCGGCTCGGGGACGGCGCGCGACTCTTCCTCGAGGCCGAGGGGAAGGTGCTCGTGGCGGAAGGCCGGCACCTCGAGGCACTGGACCGGTTCGGCGCGGCCCGGGCGCTGGTGGGTGACACCGTGGCGAACCCGATGTGGGACCCGTGGCGGTCCTACCACGCGGTTGCCCTCGCTGGGGCGGGCCGGCTCGACGAGGCGGTCGGCCTGGTCACCGAGGAGGTCGCGCTGGCGCGGACGTGGGGCGCCCCCAGCCTGCTCGGCGAGACCCTGCGGCGGCTCGGAACGCTCCTGGCCCGCCGCGGCGACGACGCCCTGCCGGTGCTGCGGGAGGCCGTCGCGGTGCTGTCGGGCTCACGGGCGCGGCTCGAGGCGGCGCGCGCCGAGACGGAGCTGGCCCGGGTGCTGCCAACCGGCGACGAGCAGGTGCGGCTGCTGCGCTCGGCCCTGTCCGGCGCACTCCGCTGCGGCTCTCCCGGCCTCTACCGCGAGAGCGCCGCGCTGCTGCGCGACGCCGGCCAGGAGGTGCCCGCCGAGGCTGCGGAGAGCCCCGCCGTCACCTCGAGCGAGCTCCGCATGGTGGAGATGGCCGCCGCAGGCGCCGGTCACCGCGAGATCGCAGAGGCACTGTTCCTCACCCCGCACCACGTCGAGCAGGCCCTGGCCGACCTGCGTCGGCGGCTGGGTGCGGCCCGCGACGCCGACATGGCCGCGGCGCTGCACCGCTCGTAGCCCACCGCCCCCGCGGCGCCCGTCTCAAGTGGGCCGCAAGGCCGTGCCAAGTGCCCGCCGCCAGGGTGGGCGCATCGAGCCGGCGGCCGGCAGCTCGGCGCCGCATGTGACCAGGAGGACACCGTGACCGCTTCACCCGTCGTTCCCGAGCGCACCACGAGCCCGTTCGCCGACGCCTCGTCCCTGCGCGGCCTGTGCGGCGGCGCGGTGCACCTGCCCGGCGACCCCGGGTACGACGACGCCCGCATGCCGTGGAACGTCGCCGTCCAGCAGGACCCGGCGGCCGTGGCCTACCCCGCCGACACCGCCGAGGTCGTCGAGGTCGTGCGCGCCGCCGCCGCGGCCGGCCTGGGTGTCGCTCCCCAGGGGACCGGTCACAACGCCGGCCCGCTGGCCGGCCTGGAGCGGGCTGTGCTCGTCCGCACCTCGGCGATGCGCGAGGTGACGGTGGACGTCGAGGCTCGCACCGCGCGGGCGGGCGCCGGGGCGTTGTGGATCGACGTCGTCGAGGCGGTCGCGCCGCACGGCCTGGCCGCACTGCACGGCTCGTCGCCGGACGTCGGGGTCGTCGGCTACTCCCTGGGCGGCGGCATGGGCTGGTACGCCCGCGAGCTCGGGCTCGCCACGAACAGCATCACCGCCGTGGAGATCGTCACCGGTGACGGCCGTCTGGTGCGGGCGACCGCGGAGGACGAGCCGGACCTGTTCTGGGCCGTCCGTGGCGGTGGCGGCAACTTCGGCGTCGTCACCGCACTGGAGTTCCGGTTGTTCCCGATCGACACGGTGTACGCCGGGATGCTGGTCTGGGACCGCTCCGAGGCCGAGAAGGTGCTGCGCACGTGGGCCCGCTGGGCGGTCGACGCCCCCGACAGCGTGACGACCTCGCTGCGGATCCTGCAGCTCCCGCCGTTCGAGGAGATCCCCGAGCCGGTCCGCGGCCGCCAGCTGGTGATGGTCAACGGCGCCGTGCTGGCCGACGACGAGACGGCAGCCGGGGTTCTCGCGGAGCTCCGCGCGCTCGCACCCGAGATCGACACCTTCGGGCGGGTGCCCTCGGCCTCGCTCGTGCGCCTGCACATGGACCCCGAGGGCCCGACGCCGGGCGTCACCTCCACGTCGGTGCTGGGGTCGCTGCCGGACGAGGCGGTGGACGCGTTCCTGCGGGTGGTCGGGCACGGCACCAGCCAGACGCTGCTCGCGGCCGAGCTCCGGCAGCTCGGCGGGGCGCTCGGCCGCCCGGCCGAGGGCGCCGGCGCGGTGCCGATGGTGAACGGCCAGTTCGTCCTGTTCGCGGTGGCGATCGCGGCGACGCCGGAGCTCGCCGAGGCCGGCCAGGCCGACGCGGACGCGCTCGTCGCCGCGATGTGGCCGTGGGCCAACGGCGCGCAGTACCTCAACTTCGTCGAGCACGACTGGGACCCCAGGGCGGGGTACGACGAGGTGTCGTGGGCGCGGCTGCAGCAGGTCCGCGCGGCCGTCGACCCGGCCGGGACCTTCGTGGCGAACCACGAGGTCCCCCTCGCCACCTCCGTGTGACTTGTCAGGCTGTGGCATCGCTATAGCGATGCCACAGCCTGACAAGTCACGGGGGCGTGACCTGGGCGAGAGGGACGCCGGCACCGAGCACGTTGAACGCTCGGACCCAGTCGCCCTTGCCGGCGAGCCGGAGGCTGCCGAGGTCCTGGAACAGCACCCGGTCGTCGCCCACGGCGGTCCGGGTGGCCTCGTCCACGAGGATCTGCCCGGGGCCGGCGGCGGCCTGCAGCCGCGCCGCGACGTTCACCGGGTCACCGACGACGGCGTAGTGCATCCGCTTCTCCGACCCGACGTTGCCGGCGATGACCTCGCCGGTCGTGAGCCCGATGCCGGTCTGGAGGCGGACACCGGGCATCAGCGGGATCTCGAGAGACTGTCACGGCTGCCTGCAGCTCCAGAGCCGCCTCCACCGCCCGCACCGGGTCGTCGGAGTGCATGACCGGGGCGCCGAAGAACGCGAAGACCCCGTCGCCCAGCAGGTCAGCAACCGTTCCGCCGTAGCGTTCGACGGCGTCGGTGGCCACGCCCAGGTACGAGTTCAGCAGGTCCAGCGTGGCCTCCGGCGGCTGCTCGGCGGCCAGGGTCGTGTAGCCGCGGACATCGGCGAACAGCGTGGTGACGTGGCGTCGCGCGCCACCGAGGGCCACGGCGAACGGGTCCCGCAGCACCTCGGCTGCGACGTCCCTGCTGACGTACCGGCCGAGGAGGTCGCCGAGCCGGTCGTGCAGTGCCTTCGTGCGGAGCAGCGAACGCAACCGAGCGGCCAGCTCCACCTCGTCGAACGGCTTGGAGAGGAGGTCGTTGGCACCGGCCTCGATCCCCCTCGCCTTGTCGTGGGGCCGGTTCAGGGCGGTGAGCATGAGGATGGGAAGCCCAGCGTGGTCGGTCTGCTGACGCAGTCGCTGGCAGACCTCGATGCCGTCCATCACCGGCATCATCACGTCGAGGCAGACCAGGTCGGGTGCGTGCTCGGTCACCGCCTCCAACGCCGCCCGGCCGTCCGACGCCTCGACCACGTCATAGCCCTGGTGCCTCAGCAGCTTGCCGAGCAGTGCGCGGTTGGCGGGCTCGTCGTCCACCGCCAGGACCAGCGGGCGTTCACGGATCACGGCAGCAACCCCGCTACCTTCGCGGCGAAGGTAGCCACGTCGATCGGCTTGCTCAGGTAGCCGTCGAACCCTGCCGCGAGAGCCCGCTCGCGGTCCCCGACCATGGCGTGGGCAGTGAAGGCGACGACGGGAAGCCGCGAGGTCAGCACCGACGAGCGGATCTTCTCCAGCGCCTCCCGCCCGTCCATGTCGGGAAGTCCCAGGTCCATCAGCACCAGGTCGGGTTCCTGCTCGAGTGCCATGGTCACCCCCGCCTCGCCGGTCTCGGCCGTCAACACGTCGTGCCCCGCACCGCGCAGCAGCTTGGCAGCCAGGGCACGGTTGGCGGCGATGTCCTCGACGACCAGGATGCTGGCCATCACGAAGGCGCAGGCGCGCCGGTCACGTGCAGGGCCAGGGCATCCAGCAGCACGTCCTGGTGGACCGGCTTGACGAGATGTGCCACCGCGTCGGCCGGCGCCTCGGTCGCCTCCTTGACCGAGATCACGATGACCGGGATCCCGCGTGTCGCGGGGTCGGACTTCAGCTCGCGCAGCACCTCCTCACCGTCGCGCCCGGGCATCAGGATGTCCAGCAGGACGGCCGCGGGCCTCAGGTGCTTGGCATCCTCCACCGCCGCGTACGAGCTTCGTGCTGCGACGACCCGGTAGCCGTGGCCGGACAGCATCTTGTCCAGCAGCGGCGGGACCGACGGGTCGTCGTCCACGCTCAGCAGCAGGACGTGCTCGTCGCCGGGCGCGAGCGGGATGGCGGGGACCCCCGCACCGGCCTGACAGTCCTGCGGCAGCAGCAGCTGGAACGTCGTCCCCGCCCCCGGTTCGCTGTCCAGCGTGATGTCGCCACCCATCGCGCGGGCCAGCCGCCGGCTGATCGTGAGGCCGAGACCGGTGCCGGGGGCCGCGCCCTCCACCTGGTGGAACTCCTGGAAGACGCGCTCGTGCTGGTCGGCCGCGATGCCCGGCCCGGTGTCGCGCACGGAGACGCACAGGTCGCCTGTGTCCGTTCCACTCGTGACGACGGTCACCGATCCTGTCGAGGTGAACTTGATCGCGTTGCCGAGCAGGTTCACCACGACCTGCCGGACCCGTCCGGGGTCCAGCCTGACTCGTTCCGGGGCGCCGTTCTCGCGCCAGTCGAGCGTGATCCCCTTCTCGGTCGCCAGCGAACGGTGCTGGGCGACCACGCCCTCGACCAGGTCCCGGGGATCGAAGTCCGCCGGCTCGATCGCCAGCCCGCCGGCCTCGATCTTCGACAGGTCGAGGATCTCGTTGATCAGGCCGAGCAGGTCGCGGCCGCCGCGTTGCACCCACTCGAGCGACGCGCGCTGCTCGGCGTTCAGCGGTCCGTCCATGCCGGCGAGGATGGCGTCGGTGAACCCCAGGATCGCGTTCATCGGCGTGCGCAGCTCATGGCTCACGCTGGTGAGGAAGCGCGACTTGGCCTCGCTCGCCTGGGCCAGCGAGGCATTGGACTCGCTCAGACGTGTCGTCAGGCTCTCCTGCTCGTCGAACAGCGTCCCGAGCCGGTCGCTCGTCTCGTTGAGGTCGTGGGCGAGGGCACCGAGCTCGTCCCGGTTCGGGACCTCGACGTGCTGGTGGACCTGTCCCCCCGTGATGCCGGCAAGAGCCCGCCCCATCCTGCGGACCGGCAGGATGAACGCCCAGGACAGCAGGAACCCGAGCAGCAGGGCGACCAGCACCTCTGTCGCCGAGAAGATGACGACCATCGTCGTGAACAGGCGTCGGTCGGACCGGAACGCGGCGCGCGCCTGCGCCTTCTCGACGTCCGACCTCGCGATGAGACCCTTCATCGAGTCCTCGAGGAGGTGCGACGCCGGGTGCTCCTCTGCCAGGTGCACCTGCGCGGCCGCCGTGTAGTCCCCCGCGTCGTAGAACGCCTGCACCTTGCGGCCGGACGCCGCGTACCCCTCGTCGACCCTCCGCATCTTCTGGTAGAAGGCCCGCTCGGAGGGATCGGCCCGCTGCGAGGCATCCAGCAGCTTCAGAAAGGTCGCCTTCGCCTCCGTGACGGAGGCGTTGTACTTGTCGTCCTTCGTCAGCAGCGCCATGGCGCGGTAGTGACTCTGCAGCGTGACCGCGTACAGCATCTGCTGGGCGCGGCTCGACTTCACGTCGAGCCGGTCGAGGGCGACCATGCGGTCGTTCATCCGGCCGATGACAAGCAGGCTGAGCGCTGCCATGCCCACGAGCAGCAGGGCGCCGGCGAGGAACCCCGCCAGCAGCTTCTGGTGGACACTGGCTCTGGTCCTGGCGACCGCATCGACGACGGGCCGTAGCCAGCCGGTGCCGCGTGGGAGCGTCGGCTCGGCCACCTCGGGGCTCGGGGCTGCGGGGGGCACCGGTTCAGGTGAAGCCCGGCCGACCGGCATGGCAACCACCTCCGAGACGCACGCCTCACCTGCGGTAGCCGTAGCGTCGTCCGACTCGGGTCGTCACGCAAGGTGATTGACCGCGCAGCCGTCCTTGAGCGTCCCGACACGTCGACAGCCGCTGGCCACCGGCCACGTCGGCCGGCGGTTGACGGCCTCGCGGGTCAGACGAAGCCGGGGAGGTCGCGCCAGGCGTCCGGCTCCGCCCGCTGGTCGTCGCGTTCCACCACGACCTCGATCAGGCCGTAGGGCCGGTCGCCGGCGACGAACACCTCCCCGGGGTTGTCGAGCCCGAACGGGGCGAGGTCGACGAGGTAGTGGTGCTTGTTCGGCGCCGACATCCGCAGCTCGGCCAGGTCGGGGCGGGCGTCGAGCACCGCTCGGCCCATCTCCCACAGCGTCTGCTGCAGGGCCCTGCTGTGCAGCGCCCCGAAGCGGGACACCAGCAGCGCCCGCACCTGGTCGTACGCCGCGTCGTAGCCGTCGTCGGGGACCGACGACCACCGCCACCGCGCGGTCAGGGCCGTCGCCAGCACCCTGTCGCCGGTCGGTGGCAGCGTCGTCCAGGCATCCACGAGGAAGTCCTTGAACTCCGACCCGGTCGACTTGAGCAGGACCAGGCCGGTCAGGCCGGAGAGCACGTGCTGTCCACCGTCGTGCGCGGTCACGGCCGCGGTCCGGGTCTCGGCGCCGCTGCGGACGAAGGTGTGGTCGTGCGGCGCCCCGTGGACCGCAGCGCGCTCCCACCGCACTTCGTCCACGCGCACCTGCGCTGACGTCACCGGCACCACGTCGTCCACGAAGTGCCGGGCGAGCAGCAGCGCGAACTCCTCGACGGTGCCGACACCATGCTGCTTCGCGAAGGCGTAGACGGTGTTCTTCTGGGTGTCCGTCGGCAGCACCTGCGACTGGTCGCCCTCGACATGCGCCGCCGCGAAGTCCCCGCGCAACGACGAGGAGACGGTGAGGTCGCGCACCTCGTGCCGGTCACCGTCACGCACGACGCGGACCAGGCGAGACTCCGACTTGCCGTACCTGTTGTCCCCCAGCCGGACCGCCATCGTCAGCTCCCCCGGTAGGTCGAGTAGGAGTACGGCGCCAGCAGCAGCGGCACGTGCAGGTGGCGGTCCGGCTCGGTGACGGCGAAGGTCACCACCACCTCCGGGTAGAACGACTCCCGGCCCTGGCGGAGGAACCACTCCGAGGTCGCGAACCGGACCCGGTAGGTGCCGGGGTCCAGCCGGTCCGGCCCCAGGTCCCGCAGCCTGCCGTCGGCATCGGTGACGCCCGCGACGCTCAGTCCCCCACCCTCCAGCACCACGGCGACCCCGGCGGCCGGCAGGCCGGTCACGGTGTCCAGCACGTGCGTGGTCACGAGACTCATCCGGTGCTCCCTCCGGTGGCCAGCCGCTCCAGCCGCAACGCGTTGATCTTCGCCAGCTCGCGGCGTACGACGGTGCGCTCGTACGCCGGCTCGTTGCCCAGCCGGGACCGCAGGACGGCGAGCAGCTCGGCACCGGTTCGGCCGCTCGCGCACACGAGGTACACGTGCCCGAACCTCGCCTCGTACTCCCGGTTCCCCTCGGCCAGGGCAGCCCGGGTCTCCTCGCCCACGCCGGACTGCTCCCGCTGCGACGACGCGTGCTCGCTGCGCTCGCCGATGCGCGGGTGGCCGGCCATCGCCTCGTCCAGGTCCGCCTCGTCCAGGGCCGACAGGGCGGCGTCCGCGGCGCGCAGCAGCCCCGGCAGGTCGCCGTACGGCGCCGCGCCCGCGACCAGGTCCGCCCACCGCCGCGACGCGCACACGTCCAGCAGCACGACCCGGAGCTGCTCGGGCGGCATCGCGTCGAGCGCGAGCCCGGCGGTGCCGCGCCGGGCGAGCCGTCGCAGCGCGTCAGGGTCCGGGCCGCCCTCGGCGGCGACCTCGGCCGGGTCGACGGCGCCGCAGTCCAGCGCGCGCAGCACGAACCCGGCCAGCGCGAAGGCGGTGGCCGGCTCGTCGAGCACCCCGGACTCCTGCCGGTCGAGGTAGGCCGCGAGACGGGCGACCGCTGCCGGCAGGCCGGACCGGTAGAAGGCGAACGTGGCGAGGTAGCGGGTCGGCAGCTGGGCGGGGTGCAGGTCCCAGCCCTGGTAGATACCCCGTTCGAGGGACCGGCGCACCAGGCGGGCGTGCAGCGCCCACGCGGCCTCGACGTGGTCCCGCTCGCCGACCGGGAGCACGTTGGTCGAGCCGTCGCTGACGCGGACGCCGGTCTGCGCGGCGGCCACCTGCAGGACGTCCTTGGCGTGGTCGGCCACCGGGTGGTCCATCGCCTGGTGCGCGGCAGCAACGCCGAGAGACGCGCTGTAGTCGTACGTGCCGTAGTGCAGGCCGGTGCAGCGGCCGTCGGCGGCGTGCACCACCCTGGCCACAGTCGCCGAGCCGTCCGCACCGAGGACAGCCTGCGGCGTCTCGACCTGGACCTCGAAACGCAGCGACCGGGACGGCAGGGCGTGCGCCGTCTCCAGCCGTTCGCAGAGCACCACCATCGCGCGCACCTGGTCGACCGAGGTGACCTTCGGCAGCGTCACGACGAAGCCGTCCGGCAGCCGTCCGCCGAGCGCGCCGAGCACGAGGTCCAGCGAGCGCACCCCGCGGCGCCGGGTCGCGGCCTCCATCGACTTCACCCGCGCGCCGCGCACCAGCGGCGCGGCCGGCCCGGCCAGGCCGGCGAGCACCCGGCCCGCCGCGGCGGCGTCCGCGTCCTCCTCGTCGTCGGGGCGGTGGCCGTAGCCGTCCTCGAGGTCGGCCCGCAGGTCCTCCACCGGCTGGCGGGCGAGCTTCCCGAGCACCCGGGGCCAGACCTCGTCGACGAGCTGCGGGGCCAGCCCGGTGATGCGCGCCATCGTGACGGCATCGTCGGTGTCGATCGCGGCCAGCGCGTCGGCGCCGACCCGGTCGAGCACCCCCGTCTCAAGGCGGTCGGCGGGGAGGTACAGCGTGTGCACCGGCTGGCGGGTCGCGGGCTCGCCGGGCCAGCCCCGGGCCAGCTCGTCGTCCCAGCCGGCCAGCAGGTCGTCCAGCTCGCCCAGCACCGTCTCCGGCAGCGTCACGGCCTCGACCCGCCCCGCGGTGGACGCGCCCGCACCCGGCGCGCCGCGACGCGGCCGTGTGTCGGCAGTCCGCAACGGGGTCATGAGGTGGTGTCCCAGCGGTCGCGGAGGGCGACAAGGCCGTCGTCGCTCGGTGTCCCCCACAGCCGCAGCCGCGCCATGCCCCCGTCCGGGTAGACGTCCAGCCGGACGTGCGTCGCGGGCGCCGAGGCGACCGGCAGCACCAGGCGGTGCCGGGTGTCCGGCTGCAGCGAGGTGCGCCCGAGCAGCGGCGTCCAGCCGGCGTCCTCCCGCCCGGCCGGGCCCTCGCCGGTCGAGGCGGCGTCGTACGCCGACAGCGCCGCCTCGCCGGGTGCGTTGCCGAGGAACCAGGTGGTGTCCAGCTCCACGACCCGCACCACGCCGCGGGCCGCCAGCCGCACCTCGACCCAGTCGTTGTCGTCGTCGCGCCGTCGGGCGGTCTCCCAGCCCTCGCCCATCGACCGGGCCAGGCCCGGCGCGATCAGCCGGTCCGCCGACCCGTAGAAGAGGTTGCTGCACCCGGTGACCGACCCACCGAGCTCGAGCGAGGCGAGGTCGACCGTCCCCAGCGCCTCGACCAGAGCCGGGTCGGCCACGACCTCGCCGTGCACCCGTAGCCGCGCCACGCCGCCGTCCGGGTGGATGGAGAGCCGGACGTGGGTCCAGCGGCGCGGCGAGTCGACCGCGAAGGCGTTGGCCGTGTCACCGGAGAGCGGCGAGCGCCCGACCAGGGTGGTCCAGGTCGCTGCCCGCAGCTCGTCGACCGAGGGGGCGCCGTCGACGCACAGCGCCTCGATCGATGCCTCGGTCGGGAAGTTGCCGGTGAAGTGGCTGGTGTCGACGACGACGGCGCGCACCACACCGGGCGCACCGAGCCGGACGATGGCCTCGTCGTGGTCGCCGTCGTGGGTCGGGCGCCGGCGGCGCGTCTCCCAGCCGTCGTAGACCTGCCCCTTGGCGCCGAAGGTCCGCGGGGTGAACTCGGCGGGCCCCGGGGTGACGAGGTTCTCGCGTCCCGCGAACAGCTCGTCGTTGGCCCACACCACGGCGCCGCCGAACGTGCGCACCGCGAGGTCGGGCAGCGACAGCGGGTCCGGTGCGGCGTCCGACGTCCGGTCCGGCGTGCGGTCCGGCGTGCGGTCCGGCGTGCGGTCCGACATCGTCAGGCCTCCCCTCTCGCGATCAGGCGGCCACGGGGCACGTGGTCGCCGGCCGGGTCCACCGGCCGCCCAGCCAACCACGTCCGGCGCACGACACCGGTCAGCCGCATCCCGGCATAGGGCGACACCGGGTTGCGGTGGTGCAGCGCAGCAGGGTCGACCACCAGCGGCTCGTCCGGGGCGAACGCCACCAGGTCGGCCGCCGCACCGGCCCGGAGCACCCCCTTGGTGGCCAGCCCGAGCAGCGCCGCGGGGCCGGCTGCCATCCAGGAGACGACGTCGGCCAGGGTGTGGCCGCGCCGGCGCGCCTCTGTCCAGACCAGCGGCAGGCCGAGCTGCAGCGACGAGATCCCGCCCCAGGCGGTGCCGAAGTCGCCGGTGTCCAGGGTCTTGAGGTCGGCGGTGCACGGCGAGTGGTCACTCACGACGAGGTCGATGACGCCCTCGGCCAGGCCGGCCCACAACGCGTCGCGGTTGGTCCCCCCGCGCACCGGCGGGCAGCACTTGTACGGCGTGGCGCCGTCGGGGACGTCCTCGGCGCGCAGCACCAGGTAGTGCGGGCAGGTCTCGGCCGTGAGCCGGAGCCCGTCCGCCTTCGCGGCGGCCACCGCCGGAAGGGCGGACGCGCTGGAGAGATGCACGACGTGAACCCGCGCACCGGTGGCCCGCGCGGCCCGGACGACCCGGCTCACGGCGACGTCCTCGGCCGCCGCAGGCCGGGATGCGAGGAACGCGCCGTACGACGGCCCGTGCGGCTCCGGCGCACCCGCGAGCACCGCGGGGTCCTCGGCGTGGACGAGCAGCAGCCCGTCGACGGCCGCGACCTCCTCGGCGGCCCGCAGCAGCCCGGCGTCGTCGAGGGCCGGGAACTCGTCGACGCCGGAGTCGGGCAGGAAGCACTTCACGCCGAAGACCCCGGCGTCGAAGAGCGGCCGCAGGCGGCCGAGGTTGCCGGGGACGGCGCCGCCCCAGAAGCCGACGTCCACCTGGCACTGCCCCCGGGCCGCGGCCTGCTTCACGGCGAGCGCGTCGGGGTCGAGGGTCGGCGGCAGGCTGTTGAGCGGCATGTCGACGACTGTCGTCACGCCGCCGGCGGCGGCGGCGCGGGTGGCGGTGCCGAAGCCCTCCCACTGGGTGCGGCCCGGCTCGTTCACGTGCACGTGGCTGTCCACGAGCCCGGGCAGCAGCACCACCTCCCCGCCGAGCTCGACCACCTCGATGCCGTCGCAGCTCCGGTCGAGCGGCAGGACCGACTCGACGAGCCCGTCCCGCACGGTCACGGTTGCCTCGCGCAGCCCGCCGTCCACGACAGCGGCGGTGGCGTGCAGCACGAGGTCGGGAGGGCCGCCCACGCTCACACCGTCGAGGTGATGTGCTCCGGGCGCACCGGGACCCGGGTGAGGAACTGCCCGGTGGCGGCGCGCACGGCGGACAGCACCGCCGGGCCCGAGGAGATCGTCGGCGGCTCCCCCACCCCTCGCAGCCCGTAGGGCGCGTGCGGGTCCGGCAGCTCGAGCACGTCGATCTGCATCGGTGGCATGTCCAGGATGGTCGGGATCAGGTAGTCGGTGAACGACGGGTTGCGGATGATGCCGTCGGTGACGACGACCTCCTCCATCAGCGCCAGCCCCATGCCCTGTGCGGTGCCGCCGGCGATCTGGCCGACGACTGCCTGCGGGTTGACCGCCTTCCCGACATCCTGCGTGCAGGCCAGCTCGACCACCTTGACCAGGCCGAGCTCGACGTCGACGTCGACGACGGCGCGGTGCGCGGCGAAGGCGTACTGCACGTGGGCGAAGCCCTGCCCCGTCTCCGGGTCGACCGCCTCGGTCGGCCGGTGCCGCCACTCCAGCGTCGCCTCGACGTGGTCGCCGCCGAGCACGGACGCGACCCGGGACCAGTCGAGGTCCTCCCAGCGGTCGGTGCCCGTCCGGTCCAGCACCTCGTCGCGGACCCGTCGGCACGCCTCGCGCACGGCACCGCCGGTGACATAGGTCTGCCGGGACGCCGACGACGACCCGCCGCTGCCGACTGCCGTGTCGGCCGGCGCCACCACGACCCGCTCGACGCCGAGCTCGGTCCGCGCGATCTGCTGCTGCACGGTGACCAGCCCCTGGCCGACCTCGGCGGCGGCGGTGTGCACGGTGACAATCGGCTCACCGCCGACGAGCTCAAGCCGCACCCGCGCCGTCGAGAAGTCGTCGAAGCCCTCGGAGAAGCCGATGTTCTTGTACGCCACGGCGTACCCGACGCCTCGGACGACGCCTTCGCCGTGCGTGCTGTTGGCCACGCCGCCCGGCAGCCGGCGCAGGTCGTGGCCCTCGCTCGGCGTGGGGTGCGGCATCGGCATCGCCTGCAGCCGCCGCAGCAGCTCGGCGACCGGCGCGGGGCTGTCCAGCACCTGTCCGGTGGGTGCCTCCGAGCCCTCCTCCATCGCGTTGCGGCAGCGCAGGTCGACCGGGTCGACGCCGAGGGCCTCCGCCGCCTTGTCCATCTGCGACTCGTAGGCGAAGGCGGCCTGCACCGCGCCGAAGCCACGCATCGCGCCGCACGGCGGGTTGTTCGTGTAGGCCCCGTAGCAGTCCATCCGCACGTGCGGCACGACGTAGGGGCCGATCCCCATCAGACCGGCGTTGCCGACGACGGCCGCGCTGCTGGAGAGGTAGGCGCCGCCGTCCAGCCAGATCTGGGCCCGCACGAAGACCAGGTCGCCGTCGCGGGTGAAGCCGTGCTCGTAGTGCATGGTGGCCGGGTGCCGGTGCACGTGGCCGAAGAACGACTCCTCCCGGTTGTAGGACATCTTCACCGGCTTGCCGGTGTGCAGCGCGAGCAGGCACGCATGCACGTGCATCGAGAGGTCCTCGCGGCCACCGAAGGCGCCACCGACACCGGCCAGGGTGAGTCGCACCTTCTCCGGCGGGAGGGCGAGGGCCCGGCAGATCTGCTCCTGGTCGACGTGCAGCCACTGGGTGGCGACGTACAGGTCGACGCCGCCGTCCTCGCCGGGCACCGCGAGCCCGGACTCGGGCCCGAGGAACGCCTGGTCCTGCATGCCGACCTCGTAGTCGCCCTCGACGACCACGTCGGCGCTCGGGTCCGGGTCGCCCTTGCGGATCTTCAGGTGCCGGAACAGGTTGCCGCGCGGGCGCAGGTGCGCGTCCTCGCGGGACCGCTCGACCACGGGGGTCGGCTCGGGGTGCAGCACCGGCGAGTCCGGCTCGAGCGCCGCCTTGGCGTCGGTGACCGGGTCGAGCACGTCGTACTCGACGACGATCCGGGCGGCCGCACGGCGCGCTGTCTCCGGGTGCTCGGCGGCGACAAGCGCCACCGGCTCACCCTGATAACGCACCACGCCCGTCGCCAGGACCGGCTGGTCGTCGACCTCCAGCCCGTAGCGCTGTTCCCCCGGTACGTCGTCCGCCGTGAGGACCGCGTAGACGCCGGGCACGGCGAGCGCCGGACCGATGTCGACCGACACGATGCGCGCCGAGGGATGCGGGCTGCGCAGCGTCACCCCCCAGAGCATCTCGTCGGCCCAGAGGTCGCTCCCGTAGGCGAACTCGCCGCTCACCTTCAGCACGCCGTCGGGTCGCGCGGCGTCCGAGCCGACGCCGCCGGGCACGCTCCGGTCGCCGACCCCGGCAGGGGTCTCGGTCGGTGTCGTGGTGGGCGAGGTCGTGGTCGTGGTGGGCGTGGGCGTGGTCTCGGTGGTCGTGGTCGCGCCGGGCCCGGTCACCGGGTGACCCCCGCCCGCTGGAGGAGCCGGTGCGACGCGGCGGTCGCGTCCCGGGCCAGCTCGTCCTCGTCGACGGCGACCAGCCGGTCGTGCTCGACCACCGGACGCCCGTCGACGAGCAGCAGCTCGAGCGGCGGAGGGGACCCGAGCGCCAGCGCGGCCACCGGGTCCGCGATGCCGGCGTGCGGGAGGGTGTCGACCCGCCAGAGCGCCAGGTCGGCCACCTTGCCGGCCTCGATGCTGCCCAGCTCGTCGGCACGTCCGAGCACCTGCGCGCCGCCGGCAGTCGCGAGCCGCAGCGCCTCCCGGACACCGAGCGCCGTCGGGCCGCCGCGGGCGCGGGCGAACAGCGCCGCGTGCCTCAGCTCCTCGAGCAGCGACCCGGACTCGTTGGACGCGGCGCCGTCGACGCCGATCCCCACCGGCACCCCGCCGTCGACCAGGTCACGGGTCCGGGCGATGCCTGCCCCGAGCCTGGCGTTGCTCGACGGGCAGTGCGCGACACCGGTGCCGGTTGCGGCGAACCGGGCGACGGCCGCGTCGTCGAGGTGGACGGCGTGGGCCATCCACACGTCGGGACCGAGCCACCCGAGCGAGTCGACGTACTCGGTGGGTGTGGAACCGAAGCGCTCGCGGCAGAAGTCCGCCTCGTCCTCGGTCTCCGCGAGGTGGGTGTGCAGCCGCACGCCGTGCCGCCGGGCGAGCGCCGCCGCCTCGGTCATCAGCTTGGCGGTCACCGAGAACGGTGAGCACGGCGCCACCGCGACCTGCAGCATCGAGCCGGGCGCCGGGTCGTGGAACCGCGCGATCGCGTCCTCGGTGGCGGTCAGGACGGCGTCGAGGTCCTCGACGACCGAGTCGGGGGGCAGCCCGCCCTGGCTGCGGCCGAGGTCCATGGAGCCGCGGGTGGGGTGGAACCGCAGCCCCACCCTGGCGGCCGACGAGATCTCGGCCGCGAGCAGGTCGCCGCCACCGGCCGGGAACACGTAGTGGTGGTCGGTGGTCGTCGTGCAGCCGGTGCGCGCCAGCCAGCCGAGCGCGGCGGCCGACGCAGCGCGGACGACCTCCTCGTCGAGCCCGGCCCACACCGGGTAGAGCTCGGTCAGCCACTCGAACAGCGTCGCGTCGACAGCGAGTCCACGGGTGGCCCACTGGTAGAGGTGCTGGTGGGTGTTGACCAGGCCCGGTGTCAGGAGGCAGCCGGTGCCGTCGACGACCCTGGCGGCGGAGCGGCGGACGTCCTCGGGTGCCCGCCCGGGACCGACCGAGGCGACCCGGTTGCCCGCCACGACCACGTGGCCGCCGGCGAGCTCGGTACCGGCCCCGTCGACGGTGACAACGGTCGCGCCCTCGAGGACGAGCGTGTCGCCCGGACCGGTCATGACCGCTCCGCGGCGAGCCGGACCGCGTCCAGGATCGCCTCGTAGCCGGTGCACCGGCAGAGGTTGCCCGCGAGGGCCTCGCGGACCGTGGCGTCGTCGGGGTCGGGCACCCGGGCCAGCAGGTCGTGCACCGCGACCACCAGACCCGGCGTGCAGAAGCCGCACTGGACGGCCCCCGCGTCGAGGAAGGCCTGCTGCACCGGGTCGAGCTCGTCGTCGCGGCCGAGGCCCTCCACGGTCACGACCTCCCGGCCCTGCGACTGCCCGGCGGCCACCAGGCAGGCACACACGACGTCGCCGTCGAGATAGACCGAGCAGGACCCGCACTCCCCCTGCTCGCACGCGTTCTTGGCGCCGGGCAGGCCGAGTCGCTCCCGGAGCAGGTACAGCAGGCTCTCGCCCTCCCACACGTCGTCGGCCTGCCGCCTCTCGCCGTTCACGGTGAGCTCGACCCGCATCCGTCTATGCCGCCTTCGTCTGGTAGTCGGACCAGGCCCACCCCAGCGTGCGCCGGGCGAGCACGGACAGCGCGTGCCGGCGGTACGCCGCGGTCCCACGCACGTCGTCGATGGGCGCCGCCTCGTCGGCCACGAGCTCGCCGAACCGGGCTGCTGTACTCGGCGGCAGCGTGCCGCGCGACTCCCACAGCCCGTCCGCGGCGAGCGACTGCGCGAGGAACTCCTCGGCTCCGGTGCTGTGCCGGGGTGTGGGCGCGGCCGAGCCGATCGCCGCGCCGACCCCTTGGCGCTGGGGGTGCAGGGCCAGGCCGAACGACGTCACGGCGATCACCATCGCGTTGCGGGTGCCGATCTTCGCGAACTGCTCGAGCCCGGCTCCGGCGGGCAGCAGCACAGCGGCGATCAGCTCGTCCGGCTCCAGCGCGTTCTGCTTCACGCCGGTGAAGAAGTCCGCGACCGGCATGGTCCGGCTGCCGCGCACCGAGGCCACCTCGACCACGGCGTCCACGGCGAGCAGCACCGGGTGGCAGTCGCCGGCGGGTGAGGCCGAGCCGAGGTTGCCACCGACGGTTCCGCGGGCCCGGATCTGCGGGGAGCCGACCGTGCGCGAGGCCATCACCAGACCCGGCGCGACGTCGGCGAGCTCGGCCATCAACCGGGAGTACGTGACACCCGCGCCGAGCCGGAGCCCGCCGTCGTCGGACCGGGACCACTGCGTGAGCTCGCGCACCCGGGTCAGGTCGATGAGCGAGGGTGGCCGGTGCCTGTCGAAGTTGAGGTCAACCATCACGTCGGTGCCGCCGGCGATCGGCAGGGCGTCAGGGAACTCGTGGCGTGCCTCGAGCGCCTCGACCCAGCTGCCCGGTGCGAGAAACTCCATCGTCCTCCCGTGCCGCGTTCTCGGTCTCAGCCCTCGTACCCCCGGCTGGCGTCGGCAAGCTCGGCGCCGGACAGCGCCTCGACGAACTCCTGGGACGGGACGGGGTGGGAGAACATCGGGTAGTCCTTGGCGATGGCGTTCTCGTGCTCGTCCTGGGAGGTGGCCGCGACGCAGTCGGTGAGCGTGAAGACGTTGAAGCCCTTCTCGTACGCCGAGCGCATCGTCGACTCGACGCAGCAGTTGGTGAGGAAGCCGCCGAGCGCGACGTTGCGGATGCCCTTGCTGCGCAGGATGAAGTCGAGGTTCGTGCTCGCGAACGCGTCAAGCCCGCGCTTGCCCTCCACCACGATGTCGGTCTTCTCGGGAGTCATCTCCTCGGCGAAGTCCGCACCCCACGAGCCCTTGACGAAGGCGTTGGTGTCGACCACACCGGCGAGGATGCCGTAGGGCGTGCCGGTGATCTCGCCGTACCCCTCGGCGAAGGAGATCGGCGCGTGGATGATGGTGGCGCCCGCCTCGCGCGCCTGGGCGACGGCCTTGGTCGTGTTGGCGATCATCCCCGTCGACTCCATGACCTCGGCGACGGCCCCGTGCAACGCCCCGCCCTCGGTGGTGAAGTCGTTCTGGTACTCGATCAGGACGACGGCGGTCTCGCGCGGGTCGAGGTCCATGTGCGCTCCCGGAGGACGGCGATGCATGACGATCCGGACGCTAGCGCCTCCGGTCGCGGACCGCTACGGCTGCACACCGCTCCACGCCGCTCGTGGCCGCTCATCGCCGCTCATCGCCGCTGAGGCCCCCGACGCCCGGCGCGAGCGCCGGGCTCCGGCTCCACCACCCGAGATCACTGGTCGATGCAGAGCACCACCACGCTGAAGTTGTCGGCGCCGGTGGGCTTGATGCGGGCCTTCCAGGCGTTCGTCGAGCCCGGTGCGGGGAAGCTCTCGACCATGACGCTTGTCGCATTGACGTTGGCCGGACCACCGGAGAGCAGGACGTCGCCCGCGTTGCACGCCTGCTCGATGGTGAAGGTCCCGTCCCGAGGTCGATGCCCAGGGCGATGACTAGACGGCGCTGTTGAGGACGTGCCGGGACGCGGCGGCTCGCCGAGTCCGGTACCTGGCCGGGGTCGACTGTTGATATCGGTCCCTGTCAAGGTTGTCCGGCACGCCGACGTGACCTTGCCGGTGCCGATCGTCGGGTTCGGGTAGGCCCGGCCAGGTTGCCCCGCCGGACCGGTCGGCTGAGCGGTCGACTCGTCGATCTCGCTGCCGGTCAGAGAGTTGGCCCTCACCTTGCCCGCGGTCACGGCGCCGGCAGCGAGGTCGCGGGTCTTCACCGCACCGTTCTTGATCTGCTTCGAGCGCACCGCGTTCTTCTTGATGTCCTTGGCGCCGATCTTGCCGACGGCCCAGGCACCGCCGCCGCTGATCACCAGGGCGAGGACGAGGCATGCCGCGAGGACACCCGGTCCGGCCGTACGGAGAACTCCTAGCGTTCGACGGGTCGTGTGCATTGTCGATCCCCCTCCAGGGACGCGGATGTGTGGGCCGCTCCGCCCCCGTGCCGAAGAGCCTGTGTGCACCGTAGACCGGCTGCCCGGACCGTCAACGGGGCAGATTTCGCGCGCCCGGTGCCAGGAGGGGACAAGTCACGACACTGTCGGCGCGGCGGTCACGTGATCGTTCGCTCGCCTCGTGCTCGCGACAGCCCGGTGGCTCGAGCGGGTCGTGAGCTGATGACCTTCGTCAGGGCAGGTGGACGTGCAGGCGCACGACCGTGCCGGCCGGGCCGGACCGCAGCTGGACCAGGTCGCAGAGCTGGTTGGCCAGCCACAGGCCCCGGCCGCCGGTGCGCTGGGTCGACGGGATCGAGCGGCCCACCAGCGGGTCGTCGATCACGCCGTCGTCACTGATCTCGCACACGAGCGAGGTGCCGTCGCGCCAGACCCGCAGGAGCCCGCAGCCACCGCCGTGCAGCAGGCTGTTGGCCGCCATCTCGTCGACGCAGAGGACGAGGTCGTCCGCCTGGTCCCGTCGCAGGCCGGCGTCCGTGGTCACGTCCTCCACGAGGCGGCGCACGGCCGAGAGGTCACCGGGGCCGAAGGAGAACCCGGCCACGGTGTCCGGTGGCGGGGGCAGGGGCCGGTGCCGCAGGGCGCGCCGGGGCGACTCGGGGTGGTAGACGTCGCTGCCGCGCGTGCGGCCGCCTTCGACCAGGACGGGATGGTTCGCGCGAGCCTCCTCGATCACGTCGGGGGCGAGGGACGACACGTCGTAGGGGCAGAGCAGCCGCCAGCCCGGCCCGATGTCGAAGGCCATGTTGAGCAGCGACTCGTGCTGGTGGCACTCGGCCAGCTCGGCGTCGCTGCGGCCGGCCCAGATCGGCTCGCCGATGCCGCGCACCCCACGCCCTGCCGCGGCGTTCTCGTCCAGGAAGCCGCGCCAGAGCGGGATGATGCGGGCCGGGTTGACGCCCACCTCTGCCATGTCGGCCAGCTGCACACCCGGCTCGCTGCCGAAGAGGTTGCGCAGCCCCGCGAGCCGTTCACCGCCGGTGGCCACGAGGACCGACTCGTCCCGGTCGAGCCCCTCCCGGACGAACCCGCACGTCTCGTCGAAGAACTCCCCCAGGTCGGCGTAGAAGAACGCCTCGTGGGAGAAGGTCTCGACCAGCGGTGCGGCGGTCACGTCCCTACCGTACGCGGTGCTGAGCACGGCGTCATGGGGACAAATCCGGATGTATCACCCTTGACCGGGCAAGGCCCGGCTCCTAGGGTTTCCGCGCAGCAGAAAGCACCTTCCACATCGCGGAGGACACGGCGCCCGTGACCGGAGACCGGCTGGCCGTCCTCGTCGCGCCCGACTCGTTCAAGGGCAGCCTGGACGCGGCCGCCGCGGCCGCCGCGATCGCGGGCGGGCTCCGCCGGGGCGGTGCCGCCGCCGGCGTCGGGGTCGACGTCGTGCAGCGGCCGGTGTCCGACGGCGGCGAGGGCACGGTCGCGATGCTGCTTGCCGCGGGCTGGCGGCGCCGAGAGGTCACGGTCAGCGGACCGACCGGCCGCCGCGTCGTCGCCCCGCTGGCGCTCGGCCCGGCCGGCGGGGCACCTCGTTGCGCCGTGGTCGAGCTGGCCACCGCGTCCGGCCTCGACCTGCTGCCCGGCGGTCAGCCGGACCCCCTGCGGGCCACGACGTACGGCACCGGTGAGCTCGTGTCGGCCGCCCTCGACGAGGGCGTGCAGCGGATCGTTCTCGGTGTCGGTGGCAGCGCCACCACCGACGGCGGGACCGGGCTGGCGGCCGCACTCGGCGCGCGGTTCCTCGACAGCCAGGGGCACGAGCTGCCGCCAGGTGGCGGTTTCCTGCGTGACCTCACGACGGTCGACGTGTCCGGTCTGGACCGCCGCCTCACCGCGGTCGAGGTGGTGGTCGCGTCCGACGTCGACAACCCGTTGACCGGGCCCCGGGGAGCGGCGCACGTGTACGCGCCACAGAAGGGCGCGACAGCCGAGCAGGTCACCCAGCTCGACGCGGGGCTCGCGCGACTGGCCGAGGTCCTCCGGCGCGATGTCGGCATCGACGTCGAGCAGGTCCCGGGCGCGGGCGCCGCCGGTGGCGTGGGCGGCGCGGCGATCGCGCTCCTGGGCGCGCGGTCCACCCCGGGCATCGACCTGCTGCTCGACCTGGTCGGCTTCGACGACGCGCTCGTGGGCAGCGACCTCGTCGTGACCGGCGAGGGTTCGGTCGACGCCCAGACGCTCGCAGGCAAGGCCCCTCTGGGCGTCGCCCGCCGGGCGCGAGCGGCCGGGGTGCCGGTGCTGCTTCTGGCGGGGCAGGTCGACCTCGACACCGCGGCACGGGAGGCATTCGACGCCGTGGGCGTCGTCGGGATCCACGCGCTGCTCGACCTGGAGCCGGACGCCGACATCGCACGCCGGGACGCGGCCCGCCTGCTGGGCGAGCTGGCCGCACGCGTCTTCCCCCGGCTGACCGCCCTCCCCCGGACCACAGCCGGCCTGCCCACCCGCACGACCACGAGGAGTCCGGCATGAGCAGCACCCAGGGCGTCCGCGTCGACGCCCCGATGAAGGACCGGTACGACGAGATCCTCACCGACGAGGCGCTGGACTTCCTCGCCGGCCTGCACCGCGCCTTCGACGCGCGCCGACGCGAGCTGCTCGTCCTGCGCGGCCAGCGCTACGCGGAGCTGGCCGGGGGCGGCAGTCTCGACTTCCTCCCCGAGACCAAGGACGTGCGCGAGGACGACTCGTGGACCGTCGCCCCGCACGCACCGGGCCTGGTCGACCGCCGTGCAGAGATCACCGGGCCGACCGACAGGAAGATGACGATCAACGCGCTCAACTCCGGGGCGCGGGTGTGGCTGGCCGACCTGGAGGATGCCAACACCCCGTTGTGGGAGAACATGGTCGAGGGCCAGCTCAACCTGCGCGACGCGATCGACCGCGCTATCGACTTCACCTCATCCGAGGGCAAGACCTATGCGCTGGCCGACCGGGTGGCGACCATCGTCGTCCGCCCGCGGGGCTGGCACCTGACGGAGAAGCACATCCTCGTCGACGGCGAGCGCACGTCCGGGTCGCTGATGGACTTCGGGCTCTACTTCTTCCACTGCGCGCAGAAGCAGCTCGACGCCGGCCTCGGCCCGTACTTCTACCTCGCGAAGATGGAGAGTCATCTCGAGGCCCGGTTGTGGAACGACGTGTTCGTGCACGCCCAGGACGTGCTGGGCATCCCCCAGGGCAGTGTCCGCGCCACGGTGCTCATCGAGACCTACCCCGCCGCGTTCGAGATGGAGGAGATCCTCCACGAGCTGCGGGACCACTCGGCCGGCCTGAACGCCGGCCGCTGGGACTACATGTTCTCGGTCATCAAGAAGTTCCGCACCCGCGGCGCGGACTTCCTGCTGCCGGACCGCAACGCGGTGACGATGACGGCGCCGTTCATGCGCGCCTACACCGAGCTGCTGGTGCGCACCTGTCACAAGCGCGGCGCCCACGCCATCGGCGGCATGGCCGCGTTCATCCCCAGCAAGGACGAGGCCACCAACGCAGCCGCCTTCGAGAAGGTGCGCGACGACAAGACCCGGGAGGCGGGCGACGGCTTCGACGGCTCGTGGGTCGCGCACCCAGCCATGGTGCCGCTGTGCACCGAGGTCTTCGACGCCGTGCTCGGCGACCGGCCGAACCAGGTCGACAGGCAGCGCGAGGACGTGCAGGTCAGCGCCGAGCAGCTGCTCGACGTCGCGTCGGCGTCTGGAGCGGTCACCGAGGCCGGGCTCCGCAGCAACATCAGCGTCGGTGTGCAGTACCTGGAGGCCTGGCTGCGCGGGTCCGGCGCAGTCGGCATCAACAACATGATGGAGGACGCCGCCACCGCCGAGATCTCGCGCTCGCAGGTCTGGCAGTGGCTGCACAACGACGTCCGGCTCGACGACGGACAGGTGGTCACGCGTGACCTCGTCGAGCGACTGATCGAGGAGGAGATGTCCGCGATCCGGGACCGGTCGGGGGACGCCTTCGAGAGCGGGCGCTGGGACGACGCACGATCGCTGTTCACCGAGATGGCGCTGGCGGAGGACTTCGAGGAGTTCCTCACGGTCCCGGCCTACGAGCGGATGCCCTGACCGCGATGAGGCCCGCCGCGATGGGTGCCGACACGGGGGACGCGGCCGAGCCCGCAGGCGCAGTCGAGCGGGTCGCGACCCGGCTGCGCGCCGAGCTCGGGGGCGATGCGGTGATCACCGACCACGCTCGGCTGCGCACGTACGAGTGCGACGGCCTGGCGCAGTACAAGGTGACGCCCGCTCTGGTGGTGCTGCCGCGAAGCACCGGGCAGGTCGCCGACGTGGTGCGGGCCTGCGTCGCGCACGGCGTGCCGTTCGTCGCCCGCGGCTCCGGCACCGGCCTGTCCGGGGGCGCCCTCCCGCACGCCGAGGGTGTGCTCGTCGTCACCTCGCAGATGCGCGACATCCTCGACGTCGACGCCGACGACCAGCGCGCGGTCGTCCAGCCCGGCGTGATCAACCTGCACGTGACCCAGGCCGCCCAGCCGGCCGGCTACTACTACGCACCCGACCCGTCCAGCCAGCAGATCTGCTCGATCGGCGGCAACGTCGCCGAGAACTCCGGCGGTGCGCACTGCCTCAAGTACGGCTTCACCACCAACCACGTCACCGGCCTCGAGATCGTCGTGCCGGACGGCACGGTGGTGCGCCTCGGCGGCCGCGCGCCGGACCCGCCCGGCTACGACCTGCTCGGCGCCTTCGTCGGCTCCGAGGGGACCCTCGGCATCGCCACCGAGGTCACGGTCCGGCTGATGCGCTCCCCCGAGTCGGTGCGCACGATGCTCGCCGCCTTCCCGTCCACCGACGAGGCGGGCGGCGCGGTCTCGGCGGTCATCGCCGCCGGCGTGGTGCCCGCGGCGATCGAGATGATGGACGCGCTCGCGATCGAGGCGGCCGAGGCGGCCGTGCACTGCGACTACCCCGGGGGAGCCGGCGCGGTCCTGGTCATCGAGCTGGACGGACCCGAGGCCGAGGTCGCTGCGCAGTTCGCCGAGGTCGAGCAGCACTGCCGCGACAACGCCGCCTTCGAGATCCGGGTCGCCGCCGACGACACGGAGCGAGCGCTGTTCTGGAAGGGCCGCAAGTCGGCCTTCGCCGCTGTCGGCCGGATCAGCCCCGACTACATCGTGCAGGACGGCGTGATCCCGCGGACCGCACTGCCGGAGGTCCTGCGCCGCATCGCCGACCTCAGCGCCGGCTCGGGCGTGCGGGTCGCGAACGTGTTCCACGCCGGCGACGGCAACCTGCACCCGCTCGTCCTGTTCGACGACGCCGTGCCCGGTCAGGCAGAAGACGCCGAGCGGGTGTCCGGTGCGATCCTCGACCTGTGCATCGAGCACGGCGGCTCGATCACCGGCGAGCACGGCGTCGGCATGGACAAGGCCCGGTACATGCCGCGGATGTACACCGACGACGACCTCGACACGATGCAGGTGCTGCGCTGCGCCTTCGACCCGGCCCACCTGTCGAACCCCGGCAAGGTGTTCCCCACCCCGCGGCTGTGCGGTGAGGTGCCCGGACGGCACAAGGGCGCGCATCCGCTGCAGGAAGCCGGCCTGGCGGAGGTGTTCTGAGATGGCGCACGGGGGTGCCGGACCACAGGTGCACGAGCTGCCGGACCTCGGCACGACCGCTCCCGTCCGCACCGGCACGGACGCCGACAGCGTCGGCGGGGTCAGCCCCCGCGCCGTCGCGGCGCCGACCTCGACGGAGGAGGTCGCCGAGCTGATGCGCGGTGCCGCCCGGAACGACCTCGCCGTCGTGGCCCGCGGCGCCGGCACCACCCTCGGCTGGGGCGGACCACCGGAACGGCTGGACGTGGTGCTCGACACCACCGGTCTCCGGGGCGTCGTCGAGCATGCCGCCGGCGACCTCGTGGTCGTGGTCCGGGCCGGGACACCGGTCGCCGAGCTGCAGTCGGTCGTGGCCGCGGCCGGCCAGCAGCTGGCACTGGACCCGGCGTACCCCGGGGCGACGGTCGGCGGGACCCTCGCGGTGAGCGCCGCCGGACCACGCCGGCTGCTCTACGGCACCGCGCGCGACCTGCTCATCGGCATCACGTTCGTGCGCGCTGACGGCGTGGTCGCGAAGGCCGGCGGCAAGGTCGTCAAGAACGTCGCCGGCTACGACTTCGGCAAGCTGCTCACCGGCTCGTACGGCACCCTCGGCGTCATCACCGAGGCCGTGTTCCGGCTGCACCCGATCCCGGCGGCCCGGCGGTTCGTCACCGCCGTCTGCCCGGACCCGGCATCGGCCGCGAGCGCGGCGCTGGCGGTGCTGGGGTCGCAGGTGGTCCCGACCGCGGTCGAGCTGGACACCCATCGGGACGGCACCGGGGTGGCGGTGCTGGTCGAGGGTGTGGCGGCGGGTCTCGCCGGCCGCACCGACGCGCTGCTCGAGCTGCTCGGTCGGCTGGGCCTCGACGCGCACGCGGCCGACGAGGCGCCGGCCGGCTTCGGCGAGCTCCCGTTCGCCGCCGACGGCACCGGCCTGAAGCTCACCTCCTCCCTCACCGGCGTCGGTCCCGTGCTCGCCGCTGCCCGCGAATCGGCCACGGCGCACGGTGTCGACCTGGGGGTCCGCGGCTCGGCCGCGGGGGTGCTCCACGCCGGCACCGGGGCGGACACCGACCCGGCAGCCGTGTCGGCTGTCGTCGACGAGCTGCGAGGGCTCTGCGCGCCGTACGGCGGCAGCGTCACCGTCGTCACAGCCCCGGCCGCGGTGCGGGAGCGGGTCGACCTGTGGGGGCCGGTGCCCGGCCTGGACCTCATGCGCCGGGTCAAGGCCGAGCTGGACCCGGGCCGCCTGCTGTCCCCTGGCCGATTCGTGGGAGGGATCTAGGCATGAGCGGCACCGACGCCACCCACGGGACCCGCGGCGAGGACGCACCGCGCGCGGTGCGGCTCACGCCCGGCGGTCCCGCGTTCGATGCGCACCGCCCGCCGTCCGTCGAGCTCGCGTCGGACTGCGTCCACTGCGGCTTCTGCCTCCCGACCTGCCCGACCTACGTCCTGTGGGGTGAGGAGATGGACAGCCCGCGCGGCCGCATCTACCTCATGCAGGCGGGTCTGGACGGCGAGCCCCTCAGCGACTCCATGGTCGGACACTTCGACGCGTGCCTCGGCTGCATGGCCTGCGTCACCGCGTGCCCGTCCGGGGTTCAGTACGACCGCCTCATCGAGGCCACCCGGGCGCAGGTGGAGCGGCGGCACCGCCGGCCCTGGCGCGACCGATTGCTTCGCGAGGCTGTCTTCGCGCTGTTCCCGCACCCGCGCCGGCTGCGTGCTCTCCGGGGTCCGCTTGCTGCCTACCGGCGGTCGGGGCTGCAGCGGCTCGTCCAGCGCAGCGGCGTCCTGGAGCGCGTCTCGCCCACCCTCGCCGCGATGGAGTCGCTCGCGCCGCCGGTCCGGCCCGCTCCGGCACTGCCCGAGCGGGTGGCCGCCCGCGGGGAGCGACGCGCCGTGGTGGGGATGCTGACCGGCTGCGTGCAGCGCGAGTTCTTCCCCCGCGTGAACGCCGCGACAGCACGGGTGCTGGCGCGCGAGGGCTGCGAGGTTGTCATCCCCCGCGGCCAGGGCTGCTGCGGCGCGCTCAGCGTGCACAACGGCCGCGAGCCGGAGGCCAAGGCGTTCGCCCGTCGCACCATCGACACCTTCGACGCGGCCGGGGTGCAGCACGTCGTCGTGAACTCGGCAGGCTGCGGCTCCTCGATGAAGGAGTACGCCGACCTGCTCTCGGACGACCCCGCCTACGCCGGACGGGCCCGCCGGTTCGCCGGGTCCGTCCGGGACGTCAGCGAGCTGCTCGCCGAGCTCGGCCCGGTCGCCGCGCGCCACCCGCTTCCCGTGACCGTGGCCTACCACGACGCCTGCCACCTGGGCCACGCGCAAGGGGTCCGCGTGCAGCCACGCGCGCTGCTGCGCACGATCCCCGGCCTCGAGCTGCGCGAGGTCGCCGACCCCGACATCTGCTGCGGGTCGGCCGGCATCTACAACCTCCTGCAGCCCGAGGCAGCCCGACAGCTGGGCGATCGCAAGGCGCGGGCAGTGCTCGCGACCGGCGCCGACCTGCTGGTCACAGCCAACCCCGGCTGCCTGATGCAGGTGGCCTCCTCGGTGAGCCGGCACGGCGGCCGGATCGGGCTGGCCCACACGGTCGAGGTGCTCGACGCCTCGCTGCGCGGCCGCAGCGTCGAGCAGCTGTCCCGCGAGCTGTCACTCGCCCCCACCGAGACAGCCGGCGGGAGGGCCGCCGGAAAACCACACGAGGGGAAAGCAGATGTACGAGCAGATCCTTGATCCGGTGGGCGACTCGCTCGCCCTGTCCGCGATGTTCGCAGTCCTGCCGCTGCTGACCCTCTTCGCCCTCCTGGGCGTGCTCAAGCTGAAGGCGTGGATCGCCGCGCTGGTGTCGCTGGCGGTAGCCGTCGCGGTGGCCGTGGTCGTCTACCCGATGCCGGCAGGTCAGGCGCTGCTGGCGACGAGCGAGGGCGCCGCCTTCGGCTTCTTCCCCATCATGTGGATCGTCATCAACGCGATCTGGGTCTACAACATGACCGTCGTCACCGGCCACTTCGACGTGCTGCGCCGCTCGTTCGCGAAGGTCAGCGACGACCAGCGGATCCAGGCGGTCATCATCGCCTTCTGCTTCGGCGCGCTGCTCGAGGCCCTGGCCGGTTTCGGTACGCCGGTCGCGATCACCAGCGTGATGCTCATCGCGCTCGGCTTCCGGCCGATAAAGGCGGCGTCGGTCGCCCTGGTCGCCAACACCGCACCGGTCGCGTTCGGTGCGCTCGCGGTCCCGATCACGACGCTGGCCTCGGTCAGCGGCCAGGACCAGGGCGACCTCGGCGCCATGGTGGGCCGGCAGACCCCGGTCCTCGCCGTCTTCGTGCCCCTGGCCCTCGTCTTCATGATCGACCGGAAGAACGGGGTGCGGCAGACCTGGCTGCCCGCGCTGGTGTGCGGGGTCTCGTTCGGTCTGGCCCAGTTCGTGACGTCGAACTTCCTGTCGATCCCCCTGACCGACATCGTCGCGTCCCTCGTCGGGGCCGGCGCGACGGTGCTGCTGCTGCGGGTCTGGTCCCCGGCCGAGCGCTACGTGGAGTCCGACGAGGACGAGCTGGTGACGGTCGGCTCCGCTGCCGGGTCGTCGGGCGCCGGGCTCGGCGGTTCCGGTGCCGGCAGCCCCGGCCGCCCGGTGGCGGACACGGCTCGACGAGCGGGCAGCGGGGCGGTCCGGTCGGGCGGGCGCGACGTCGAGGTGCACGACTCCGGCAGCGACGTCGCCCGCGCCTACGCGCCGTACCTCGTCATCATCGCGGTCTTCGTCGTCGCCCAGATCCCGGCCGTGAAGGACGCCCTCGACAGCGTCACCCGGACCTTCGGCTGGCCGGGCCTGCACATCCAGGACGCCAGTGGTGAGCCGTCGACGATCTCGGACTTCAAGCTCAACTGGCTTGGTGCCGCGGGCACCCTGATGGTGGTCTCCGGCCTGCTGACGATCCCGGTCATCGCCATCGCACCGGCAAAGGCGCTCACGGCGTACGTGGACACCTATCGCCAGCTGGCGTCGGCGATCCTCACCGTGATGGCGGTGCTGGCGCTGGCGTTCGTCATGAACGCCTCGGGCCAGACGGCCACGCTCGGCACCTGGATGGCCGGCGCCGGGGGCCTGTTCGCGCTCCTCTCGCCGGTCCTCGGCTGGCTCGGGGTGGCGGTCACCGGCTCGGACACGTCGTCCAACTCGCTCTTCGGCGGGCTGCAGGTGACGGCGGCGGGGAAGGCGGGGCTGGACCCGGTCCTCATGGCCGCCGCGAACAGCTCCGGCGGGGTGCTGGGCAAGATGGTCTCGCCGCAGAACCTGGCCATCGCGGCGGCGGCCGTCGGCATGGCGGGCGAGGAGGGCGAGCTGTTCCGGCGGGTGCTCGCCTGGAGCTTGGCGTTCCTCGCGGGCATGTGCGTGCTCGTCTACCTGCAGTCCACCGGTGTGCTGGGGTGGATGGTGCCGTGAGCGGTGCCCGGCCGGCCCTCGCCGCCGGGCCGCCCCCGGGCGCCGGGGTGCAGTCGGTGCAGCGCGCGCTGCACCTGCTCGAGGTGCTGGCGGCCGACGGCCCGCTCGGGTTGTCCGAGGCCGCTGCCGGCGCAGGCCTCGCCGACGCCACCGCGCACCGGTTGCTGCGCACCCTGCTGGCACAGGGCTACGTGCGGCAGGACGCGGACCGCCGGTACGCGCCCGGGACCCGGCTGCTCACGCTCGGGGACGGCGCGCGCCGGTCGGCGGCCGCCGCGTCACAGCCCTTCCTCGCGCGACTGGTCGAGCTGACCGGCGAGACGGCGAACCTCGCGGTCCTCGAGGGCGACCATGTCGTCTACGTCGCGCAGGTCCCCTCCGCGCACCGGCTCCGGCTCTTCGCCGAGGTGGGCCGGCGGGTACCCGCACACAGCACCGCGGTGGGAAAGGTCCTGCTCGCGGGCCTCGACCCGGAGGACCGGCTCGCCCTGCTGCGACGTACCGGGCTGGAGCGACGTACGCCACGCACGCTCGCGACCGAGCCGGCCGTGCTCGAGGCGGTGGCCGCGGCGGCGACCGAGGGCCATGCGGTGGACGACGAGGAGGAGGAGACCGGTGTGCGGTGCGTCGCCGTCCCGGTGCTCGACGGCGACCGGGTCACCGCCGCCATGTCGGTCTCCGGGCCCTCCGCTCGGGTGCCGGCCGAGCCGCCGGCGACTCTGCTCGCGGGCCTGCGGACGGCGGCGACGTCGTTCGCCGGCGTGCTGCGCCCCGGAGCGTGACCACGGCACCGGGCCCGTGGTCACGCAGCGGTCCGGAGGTCGGAGGTGTGTGCGCGACCCGAGCCGGGCAGAGTGCCCGGAGTGACGGCGCGGACGCGGCGCACCCGGACCCGTGGAGGACACCCTTGTGCGAGGCCACGCCGCGCGCCGAGCGTGAGCTGCTCGTCTCGCCGAACTCCCCGGCGCAGGCACGTGAGTTCCTCCGGACGGCCTCCTGCAGCGTCCACCACAGTGCGCTCGTCGACGAGGCCCTGCTGCTCACCAGCGAGCTCGTCACCAACGCGGTCCTGCACGGCGGCCCGCCGCTTGTGGTGGCGGTCGACTGCGACGGCGAGCGGCTGCAGGTGCGGGTGCGCGACGGCTCCCACGAGACGCCGCGGCCCCGTGCGGCCGACAAGGCCGACGAGAGCGGTCGCGGTCTCGCCCTGGTCGCGGCGATGTCCGACGACTGGGGCGTCGACCCGGACCCGGACGGCAAGAACGTGTGGTTCGTCCTCGGTTGACCGAGGCCCCGTGAGACGGTCTGGACGAGGCACGTGAGGAGGGGCATCCGGTCCGGATGCCCCCTCCTCGCTTCCTGGTGCAGGTCGCTCGGGTCAGCGCGTCGCCTGCTCCGGGTCGGCCGGGCGCGAGAACCCCGCCTCCTCGACCGCATGCTCCTCGACGATCGCGCCGTCGACCATCTGGCTGGACGGCGCAGAGACCGAGGCCGCGGCGCTGGAGTCGTGGCCGGGACGCGTGGAGGCCGCTGCCGCTGCCGCGGCCTCGGCGTCCTGCTGCTGCCGGGCCTGGATCCCGGACATCGTGCGCAGCTTCTCCTCGGGGAGGAGGAACACGACGACGAACGCGACGAGCAGGACCCCGGCCGCCGTGAGGAACACGAGGTCGATCGCCGACGAGAACCCGTCCAGGAACGGCCTGGCCAGCCTGTCGTCGATGCGGGACAGGAACGAGGTGTCGTCCAGCGCGCCGGCCGGCAGCCCGCCACCGCCGGTCACGGCATCGATGACCCTGCGGTCAGCCGGGTTGGCCAGCAGCTGCGGGTCCTTGAGAGCCGCCTGGAAAGCCGGCGTCGCGGCGTCCACCCGGAAGGCCGTGGCGATCTTGCCGCCGACCGAGGAGAACAGGATCGACAGGAACACCGCGGTGCCCAGCGTGCCGCCCATCTGCCGGAAGAACGTCGCCGACGACGTCGCGACGCCCATGTCCTGCGGCGGCACGGCGTTCTGCACCGCGAGCACGAGCGGCTGCATGTTGAAGCCGAGGCCGACCCCGAACAGGAACGCGATGCTGACGGTCACGCCGATGCTGGTGTCGGTGCCCACCTGCGAGAGCGCGAGCATCGCCACCACCAGAAGGCCGGAACCGATGATGGGGAACTTGCGGTACCGCTCGGTGCGGCTGATGACCTGCCCGGAGAAGATGGACGCTCCCATGATGCCCATCGTCAGCGGCAGCAGCAGCAGCCCTGCCTCGGTCGGCGAGACACCCTTGACGATCTGCAGGTAGAGCGGCAGGGCGGCCAGGCCGCCGAACATGCCCATGCCCAGGATGAAGTTCATCAGCGACCCGATGCCGAAGGTCCGGCCCCGGAACAGACGCAGCGGGATGAGGGCGTCGTCGCCGTAGCGGCCCTGGTCCCAGATGAACGCGACGATGCCGACAGCACCGACGAGGTACGCGGTCAGGGCGCGACCGGACGCCCACCCCCAGTCGCGGCCCTGCTCGGCGATGACGAGCAGCGGCACCAGGCCGACGATCAGCAGGAGTGCGCCGGGCCAGTCGATGCGGTGCTCCCGGCGGGTGTGCGGCAGGTGCAGGCTGCGCATGACCAGGAACAGCGCCCCCGCGCCGACCGGGACGTTGACCAGGAACACCCAGCGCCAGCCGGTGACGCCGAGGATGCTGCTCTGTCCGGCGAGGAAGCCGCCGACGACCGGTCCGAGGACGCTCGAGGTGCCGAAGACGGCCAGGAAGTAGCCCTGGTACTTGGCGCGCTCCCGCGGCGGCACGATGTCGCCGATGATCGTCAGCGCGAGCGAGAACAGGCCACCTGCGCCGAGGCCTTGGAAGGCCCGGAACGCCGCGAGCTGGCCCATCGAGGTTGCGAAGCCACTCAGCGCGGAGCCGAGGACGAAGATCGAGATGGCTGCGAGGAAGAAGGGGCGGCGACCGTAGAGGTCGGAGAGCTTGCCGTAGAGCGGCGTGCTGATGGTGGCCGTCACCAGGTACGCCGTGGTGACCCAGGCCTGCACGGACAGGCCCTGCAGGTCGTCGGCGATGGTGCGGATGGAGGTGGCGACGATCGTCTGGTCCAGTGCGGCGAGGAACATGCCGGCCATCAGGCCCGAGAGGATCGTGAGGATCTGGCGGTGACTCAGCTCGCCTGACCCTGGCTCGCCGGGCGCGACGGCTGCGCCTGGTGCGGTGGTGCTCATGCGTGCTCCTCGATCTGGTTCTGGGAGGTGTCTGACGTCGAGTCCCTGGCGACCTCGTGCAAGGTCGCGCGCTGCTCGACGAAGCTGTCGTTGAAGCGGGTCAGCAGGTCGGTCAGGGCGACGGCGTCGGCCTCCGACCAGCTCTCCAGCAGGTGGGCGAACATCCGCTCCCGGTGCTCCTGCTTGGCGGCGTACGCGGCCCGGCCCGGCTCGGTGGCGACGAGCAGGCTGGCCCGGCCGTCCTCGGGGTCGGACTGCCGCTCGACGAGCCCGGCCCGGACCAGCTGGGCGACCTGTCGGCTCACCGTCGAGGGGTCGACGCACGCCGCATCGGCCAGCGCGGAGCTGCGGCGCGGGCCGCCGCTGACGAGCTGGAACAGCAGCCCGTAGGCGGCCCACTCCACGCCCTCGCCGCTGGTGGCGTTGGCGGCAGTCAGCTGCTGGCGCATGGTGTTGAAGGCGCGGTGCAGGCGCAGCACCTGCTCACTGAGGGATGTCACCGTGGCGTGCTCCACAGTCATGCGTCCTCCTCGGGCAGCGGTCTGGCGCTGGGGCCACTGGGCCTTGTCGGGTCGTTGCGTCGGACAACTGCTTGCATGACGCATCTAACTGGATGGAGCATACAAGCATTCCCGTGCCGGTCCCGTCAACTCACGGCGGCAGGGGCGGTTCCCACCGCTGGGCCAGCCGCTGGGCCAGCCGCTGGGCGTCGACCGGGGCGCGCACCTTGACGTCGTTGTCGAAGTAGACGACGACGTCGCGCCCCTGGTCGCGCCACTGCGCGACCCGGCCGGCCCAGAGGTCCAGTCCGGCGTCGTCGTAGCCGCTCGCGTAGAGCTCCTCCGCTCCGTGCAGCCGGACGTAGGCCAGGTCGTCGGTCGTCGGCTCCAGCAGCATCGGCCACCGGCCCGCCGTGTCGGCGGTGACCACGGCGACCCGGTGCTCGCGCAGCAGCGCGAGGAACTCCGGCGTCTCGTACGACGGGTGGCGGACCTCGAGGGCGTGGTGCAGCGGTCGGTCGGCGTCGGTCTCGGCGAGCGCACGCCCGTCCATCCGCTGGTCGTGCCGGGCGGCCAGCGCGGCTGCCTCGACGGTGGTGCGGGGCAGAAGCGCGAAGAAGTCGGCCAGGCGCGCGGCGTCGTAGCCGAGGTTCGGTGGCAGCTGCCAGAGGAACGGTCCGAGCTTGTCCCGCAGGGCCAGCACCCCGGAGGCGAAGAAGTTCGCCAGCGGCGTCTCGACGTCCCGCAGCTTCTTCATGTGGGTCACGAACCGGCCGCCCTTGACCGAGAACAGGAACTCGGCCGGCGTGCGCTCGTACCAGTCGCGATAGGAGTCCGGCCGCTGCAGCGCGTAGAACGAGCCGTTGATCTCGATGGTGGACAGCAGCGAGGACGCGTGCTCCAGCTCGAGCCGGTGCGGCAGGCCCGGCGGGTAGAAGACGCCGCGCCAGGGCGGGTACGTCCAGCCGGAGATCCCCACCCGGACGCTGCCCGGTCGAGCGGCCGGCCCGCGACCTCGGCTCGCCCGGCTCCCGCGTCCAGCCACCGGACCACCCTAGGTCGCGCTCCGGCGCCGGCCCGCGCCCCGGGCTAGCGTCGAGGCGTGATCTCGGTGCGACTGGCCAGGTCCCTGCGCGACGCCGGCCTGCGCTGGACGCCGGCGCACGGCGACCGCTTCGTCGTGGCCGACCGGGACATGGACGACCAGGTCTTCGTCCTGTCGGACATGACGGTCGAGCTCCAGCACTTCCCGAGCGGGCCGGTGATCGGCTTCAACGGCACCACCGAGTGGGCGCTGGACTCGCTGGACCAGCAGGACGCGCTCTGGCTGCCGGCCGAGCACCAGCTGCGCGACCTGCTCGGCGCCGCGTTCCTCAGGCTGGAGCGCTCCGCCGACGGCTATGACGTGGTGCTGCTCAGCACCGACGGCTCACCGGCCGGCCAGACCCGGACGACCGGTGCGAACCCGAGCGAGGCCTACGGCGCCGCGCTGCTGGCCCAGCTCGCGGCGACCACCGGGACGTAGGCGGCCGTCAGTCCAGCGCGAGGCGTTCGCGCCGGTTCTCGATCTGCTCGACCAGCGCCGCGGTGACCTCGTCCGGCGGCTGCGAGCCGTCGACCCGGACCAGGATGTCGCGGTCCCCGTAGTACTCGATCATCGGCCGGGTCTTGGCCTCGTAGACCTCGAGCCGGTGCTCGATCACGTCCTGGGTGTCGTCGGTCCCACGGCCCCGGGCGAGCAGCCGGCGCACGAGCTCCTCCCGCGCGACGTCGAGATAGGCAGCCACCTGGACGGCCACCCCGAGCTCGCGAGCCGTCTCGTAGGCGATCTCCGCCTGGTGCACCGTGCGGGGGAACCCGTCGAGGACGTACCCACCCCGCGCACTGGCCTCGACGATCGGCTTGCGGAGCATGTCGAGCACCAGCTGGTCCGGGACGAGGTCACCGGCGGACACGTACGCCTTGACCTTCGCCCCGAACGAGGTGTGGTCGGTGACGTGCTGGCGGAGCAGGTCGCCGCTGGAGATGTGCGTCGCGCCGAAGTGCTCGGCCAGCTTCACCGCCTGGGTGCCCTTGCCCGCCCCGGGCGCACCGATCAGCAGCAGGCGCATTGGTCTCCTCGGTCCGGCCCGGGCTCGTCGCCCCGTAGTCGAGCACAGGTCGTCGAGCACGGGTTGTCGAGCACAGGTTGTCGAGCACGGTCGGCACGGGCAGGTCGTCGTGCACCGGGGCGGCGTCCACCGCCAGGCGGTCCCCGGGACGCAGCATCCTGCCATCTGGGCGGGTCCGGGCGGGCGGGCGTCTCGGTGGGCCACCCCTAGGGTGGCGCCGTGGCTGGCACTGACGCGGGTCGTGACCGGGCCGGAACGGACGCGGGACGGCAGGACGACCGACAGGGCGACTGGCAGGGCATGTGGGCCGACCTGCACCCGATCGGGCTCGACCGGAGCACCGGCGGGTACCGGCGGCACGCCTGGGACCCGGCCGACCTGGCCTGCCGGGAGTGGTTCGGGGCCGAGGCCGTCCGCCGCGGGCTCGACGTCGTGGTCGACCGGAACGGCAACCAGTGGGCCTGGTGGGGCGACCCGGACCGCGACGGTCCTGGAGTGGTCACCGGCAGCCATCTCGACTCGGTGCCCGACGGCGGCGGGTACGACGGCCCGCTCGGCGTCGTGTCGGGGTTCGCCGCGCTCGACCTGCTGCGCGCCCGCGGCCACCGGCCGTCGCGACCGCTCGGGGTGGTGAGCTTCACCGACGAGGAGGGCGCCCGGTTCGGGATCGCCTGCACCGGCTCGCGCCTGCTCACCGGGGCCCTGGGCGCCGACCGGGCCGCGGCGCTCACCGACGACGGCGGGACCACCATGAGCGAGGCGATGGCCGCCGGCGGTCACGACCCGGCCCACCTCGGCCGCGACGACGAGGCGCTGCGGCGGATCGCCACGCTGGTCGAGCTGCACGTGGAGCAGGGCCGGGCACTTGTCGACCTGGGCGCCCCGGTGGGAGTCGCGAGCAGCATCAGGCCGCACGGCCGCTGGCGGCTGGACCTCGCCGGAGAGGCCAACCACGCGGGCACCACCAGGCTCGAGGACCGGGACGACCCGATGCTGCGGCTGGCGGCGGCCGTCCTGTGCGCCCGCGAGGCCGCCGCGGCGCACGGCGCCGTGGCGACGGTGGGCAGGGTGGCCGTGCACCCCAACGGCACCAACGCGATCCCGTCGTCGGTACGCGCCTGGCTGGACGCGCGCGGGGCCACCGAGGCCGAGGTGCGCGCCGTGGTCGATGCGGTCGCGCGCGCCGCCGGAGCCGACGCCGTCGAGGAGTCCTGGACCCCCGAGGTGAGCTTCGCCGCCCACCTGCGGGACCGGCTCGCCGCGGTGCTCGGCGGCATCCCCGTGCTGCCCACGGCCGCGGGCCACGACGCCGGCATCCTGGCGGCGGCGGGCGTCGAGGCCGCGATGCTCTTCGTGCGCAACCCCACCGGGGTGAGCCACTCCCCCGCCGAGCACGCCGAGGAGGCCGACTGCTCGGCGGGCGTCGAGGCGCTCGCCGTCGTCCTGGCAGACCTCACGTCGGCGCCGGCGTGACGAGCTACCGGGCCGACCTCGCCTGGCTGCCGCCCGGCCGGCTGGCTCGCGACGTCACCCTCGTCGTCGAGGACGGCCGGTTCGTCGAGGTGCGCGAGGGCGAGCCGGCGCCCGGCGCCGAGCACCTCGCCGGTCTGGTGCTGCCCGGCCTGGCGAACGCACACTCGCACGCGTTCCACCGGGCGCTGCGCGGCCGGACCCACTCGGCGACGGGGGGCGAAGGGTCCTTCTGGACCTGGCGTGAGCAGATGTACGCGGTCGCCGACCGCCTCGACCCGGAGCTGTACCTCGACCTGGCCCGCGCCACCTACGCCGAGATGGTGCTCGCCGGCGTCACGACGGTGGGCGAGTTCCACTACCTGCACCACGCGCCGGGCGGAGCCCGCTACGACGACCCGCTCGTCATGGGGCACGCCCTGGTACGGGCCGCCCGCGACGCGGGCCTGCGCATCGCACTGCTGGACACCGCCTACGTGGCGGGCGGGATCGGCAGGCCGCTCGAGGCGGTCCAGCTGCGCTTCGGCGACGGGGACACCGACCGCTGGGCCGCCCGCGCCGAGGACCTGTCCAGCGCCTACGCCGGTGCGCCGGACGTGACCGTCGGCGCTGCCGTGCACTCCGTGCGCGCCGTCCCGGCCGACCAGCTCGATGCGGTGGCGGCGTGGGCCGGGCGCCACGAGGCGCCGCTGCACGTCCACGTCTCCGAGCAGCGCCGGGAGAACGAGCAGTGCCTCGCCGCGTACGGCGTGACCCCGTCGAGGCTGCTGCACGAGCACGGCGTGCTGGGCCCGCGCACCTCGGCTGTGCACGCGACCCACCTCACCGACGAGGACGTCGAGCTGCTCGGCGGCAGCGGGACCGCCGTGTGCATGTGCCCGACGACCGAGCGCGACCTTGCCGACGGCGTGGGGCCGGCAGGCCGCGTGCGCGAGGCCGGCTCGCCGGTGACGCTCGGCTCGGACAGCCACGCCGTCGTCGACCTGCTCGAGGAGGCCCGGGCGCTCGAGCTGGACCAGCGGCTCGCCTCCGAGCAGCGCGGCCACTGGTCGGCAGCGGCGCTCGTCGACGCCGCCACCCGGGCCGGCCAGGCGTCGCTGGGGCGCCCCGACGCGGGCCAGCTCGACGTCGGCGCCGCCGCCGACCTGGTGGCGGTCCGGCTGGACTCGGTGCGCACCGCGGGCGGCCTCGCGTCCGAGGCGCTGGACCGGGTGGTCTTCGCCGCCACCGCCGCTGACGTGACCGACGTCGTCGTCGCCGGGCGCCGGGTGGTCGCCGAGGGTGAGCACCAGGTCCTGGGCGACGTGGGGCGGTTGCTCGAGCGCGCCGTCGCCGCGGTGCTGTGAGCGCCGTGACCGAGCCGGTGCTGCGCGCGTTCCGGCCCGAGGACGTCGCGGCCGTCTACGAGATCTGCCGACGCACCGGGGCGGAGGGGTCCGACGCCACCGGCCGGTACTCCGACCCGGACCTGCTCGGGCACCTGTGGGCCGGGCCGTTCCTCGCCCTCGAGCCTGAGCACGCCGTCGTCCTCGAGGCCGACTCGGGGGTCGTGGGCTACTGCCTCGCGACGGCGTCGACCCGCGGGTTCGAGGACCTCTGCGAGCGGGAGTGGTGGCCCGCACTGCGCGAGCGGTACGCGGACCCGGCCGGCGACCCGGCGGGCTGGTCACCGGACCAGCGGCTGGCGCACCTGGTGCACCACCCGCCCCGCTCCCCCGACGAGGTGGTGGCCGGGCACCCGGCGCAGCTGCACGTCGACCTCCTCCCCCGGGCGCAGGGACGTGGTCTGGGGCGCCGGATCGTCACCCGGGTCTGCGAGCTGGTGGCCGGCGCCGGCGCGGCCGGCGTCCATCTCGGGGTCGGGCCGGGCAACACCGCGGCCCAGGGCTTCTACCGGCGGCTGGGCTTCACCGAGCTGGGGCGAACACCGCAGGTCGTGTGGATGGGCCACCCGCTGCGCTGACCGGCGTCAGGAGCCGGGCTCAGTGACCGGACCGGGTCATCCGCACGACGTTGGAGCCACGCGGGGCCACCGGAGCGGGCGTGCTCAACCCGACCGGGTAGACGTGCCGGGAGACGACGAGCCGCTCGACCTGGTCGGCCGGCATCGGCTTCGCCAGCAGGTACCCCTGGCCGAACTGGCAACCACGCTCGCGCACCAGCGCGAGCTGCTCGAGGGTCTCGATGCCCTCCGCGACGCAGAGCAGGTCCAGCGCCTGGGCCATCATCACGACGGAGCCGACGAGGGCCTCGGTGCGCGGCTCGGCCGGTGCCGCCTGCACGAACTCGCGGTCGATCTTCACGATGTTCGCGTCGAACCGCCGCAGGTAGCGCAGTGACGAGTAGCCGGTGCCGAAGTCGTCGACCGCGACGTTGATGCCGGCCGCACGCAGCGCGGTGACCGTGCCGGCCACCGCGTCGATGTCGTCGACGATCGCCTCCTCCGTGACCTCGACCCCGAGCCGGCGCGGCTCGAGGCCGCGCTGGGCCAGCGCTTCGGTCAGGGCGCCGGGCAGCAGCGGGTCGGTCAGCTGCCGCGGGGACACGTTCACGCCGACGGTGATGTCCGTACCGCTCACCGCGGTCCAGCGGACCAGGTCGTCCAGGGCGGTGCGGAACACGAAGTCGCCGAGGACGGTGACGCTGCCCACCCGCTCGGCGAGCGGGATGAAGGTGTCGGGACCGAGCTCGCCGTACCACGGGTGGGTCCACCGCAGCAGCGCCTCGACGGCCCGGACCTCACCGCTCACCAGGTCGACGACGGGCTGGTAGAGCACCCGGAACTGGGCGAGGTCCGGCGCGCTGACCTCCTCGCGGATCTTGATCGTCGCCGCGGCCGCGGCCCGGGCACGCCCGGTGAGCACGGCGACCGGGACCGCCGTCACGCCCTTCGTCCGCTTGGCCTCGTACATCGCCACGTCGGCGTGCGCCAGCAGGTGTGCGGCGTCGCCGGGTCGGGCGCCGCCGACCGGCCGCTCGTCGACGACGACCCCGACGCTCGGGCGCACGCCGAAGGGGCGGGTCCCCACGACCATCGGGGTGTCGAAGGCGAGGGCGATCGTGGCCCCAAGGGCGGTGCCGCCGTCCGCGCACGCGGGCGCGAAGGCGGCGAACTCGTCGCCGCCGAGACGTGCGACCACACCTCCCGGAGGGAGTGCCGCGCGCAGCCGGGATGCCGTGTGGCGCAGGACCTCGTCACCGGTGTCGTGGCCGTGGGTGTCGTTGATGTCCTTGAAGTCGTTGAGGTCGAGAAGGGCCACCGCCACCGGGTGGCTGGCGGGGTCGCGCAGGGCGGTGTCCAGGGCCGCCAGCAACGCCAGCCGGTTCGGCAGGCCGGTCAACGAGTCGGTGGTGGCGAGCTGCAGCGCGTTGCGCTCGCGGACGGCCAGCCGGTCGAGGAGCCTGGCGGTCTCGTGGCTCTCGGCGAGGTGCCGGACGAGCAGCCCGAGTCCGGCCAGCACGAGCGAGGGAAGCCGGCGGGCCGGGACGGCCTCGCCCTCGACGACGTCCAGGGCCACGGCAGCCAGCACGAGCAGCATCGGCAGGTACGGCACGAGGTGCCACCGTGAGGACGGGAGCCGGGGAACCTGCTCCGGGGCGACGCTGTCCGCGGCGGGTGCGGCCGACCCCACCACTGCCGCGTAGAGCAGCACCAGCAGACCGACCTGGTTGACTGCCGCGATCCACGACGTGGGCTGGTAGCCGGAGCCGGCAGAGGCGACGGTGAAGGCCATGTCGGAGACGCCGAGCAGGGCCAGCCCCACCAGGGCCCGGACCAGGAACGGCCGCGCGACCGGGGACACCCGCGGCAGCGCGGACAGCATCACGGCCAGGACGAACGCCGGAACCAGCGGGTAGGCGAGCGTGACAGCCTGGGCCGGCCAGGCGAGGTCCGCCCCCAGCAGGTGCGGCTCGAGCACCAGTGCGGAGACCAGGTACCACAGCGAGGCTGCCGCCACCGTCCCGTCGGCGAGCGCCCGGATCGCGCCGTTGCGGGTGTCGCTCCTGCGTGGCAGCGCGATCGCGCCGGCCACGGCCACCGGCGCGTAGCAGAGGTAGACCCAGTCGGAGAGCCAGCCGGTGGCGGGCGGGTGACCGGCGACGGCGAGGTAGCCCGCTGCCATCAACCCGGACCCGGCTCCCACCAGGAGCGCCACGGCCAGCAGCACCCGGCCACGGGCCATGGCGTCGCGGCGGCGGGCCGCGGCGATCAGCACCCAGGCGGTCGTGAGCGCCGTCGCCGTCCGGGCCAGGTACGAGCCCGCGACCGAGGTGAGGACCACCCCGACCAGCACGAGGCCCACCAGGCACACCACCCCGAGGGCGGTGCGACGGTGCGCGAGGCGGTTCGCGACGGCGAGCGGCACGTCCACCACATCGGCGTGCTCCCCGTGCACCCTGAGCCAGTGGTGCACGGGGGCCCTGGTGCCGGCGGACGGAGGTGCTGGGGGCGGGCGGGACGGGCGAGGAGGCCGGGCGCCTGACTGTCAGGGGCATGGGGCACACTGACTGCTGACATCGCAGGAGTCGCAAGGGCAGGAGGCGGTGCGGTGTGAGCAGGCGTGGCTGGGCACTGTTCGCGGCGATGGGCGTGATCTGGGGGATCCCCTACCTGCTCATCAAGGTCGCGGTCGACGAGCTGGCCCCGAGCACGCTGGTGCTGGCACGCACGGGTCTCGCGGTCCTGCTGCTGCTGCCGCTGGCGCTGACCCGCGGCAGCCTGCCCGAGGTGTTCCGCGCCTGGCGGCCGCTGGTGGCCTTCGCCGCGGTCGAGATCATGGCGCCCTGGCTGCTGCTGGGTGTCGCGGAGCAGAGCCTGTCCAGCTCGCTGACCGGGCTGCTGATCGCCGGCGTCCCGCTCGTGGCCGCGGTGCTCGCCCTGCTCACCCGGGCCGACGACAGGCTCGACGGTCGCCGGCTGGCCGGGCTGCTGCTGGGGTTCGCCGGCGTCTCGGCGCTCGTCGGCTTCGAGGTCGAGGGCGGCGACGCCGGTGCCGTGGTCGCGGTGGCGGCAGTCGCGGTCTGCTACGCCGTCGGGCCGCTGATCCTGGCGCGCTGGCTCGCCCACCTCCCCGGGATCGGCGTGATCACGGCGTCGCTGGCCCTGACCGCGGTGGCCTACCTTCCGCTGGGTCTGGCGCAGGCGCCCTCCGGCTGGCCGTCCGGCGGCGTCGTGCTGGCAGTCGTCGGGCTGGCGGCGGTCTGCACGGCGCTGGCGTTCCTCGTGTTCTTCGCGCTCATCGCCGAGGTCGGGCCGACCCGGTCGACGGTCATCACCTACGTGAACCCGGCAGTGGCGCTGCTGCTGGGAGTGACGCTGCTCGACGAACGGTTCACAGCGGCGACGGCGGCCGGGTTCGGCCTGATCCTGGTCGGCTCGGTGCTGGCGACCCGGCGTTCGGGCCGCGCCCGCGACGCCCGGCACGCGGGCGGCACCGTCGAGCCCGAGGTGTGCGTGGTCGCCGAGCCGTGACCGCCGGTCGCTCCGGCGCCGGCGTCAGCCGCCGGACTTGCGGCGGAACTGCCTCTTCGTCACGTCGTTGCTGGCCGCAGGAACGCCGTGGCCCGACAGGTGGTCCTGCCCGCGCGCGCCCTTGGCCCGCTCCTGCTTCGCCGCCAGCGCCTCGCGCATCCTGCGCTGCACGTCGTTCTCGGTCTTCGCCGGCTTGTCGGGCTTCTTGGCCGCCACGGTCGCACCTGTCCCTCGTCGCTCGTGCCCGGGTCGTGCTGTCGGACCCCATCCTGGCAAGTCCGGGAGCGTCGGCGCGCCCGGGTTACCGGGAGCGGGTCAGCTGCGCGAGGACCCCGGCGGCCAGCCCGGCGGCATACCGGTCGCGGCACGCCCTCGAGGTCATGCAGCGGGCGTCGCCCCGGTTGCGCATGTTGCCCAGCTCCACCATCACTGTCGGGACGTCAGAGGCGTTGAGGGTGCCGAGGTCGCGCCGCACGTCCAGGCCGTCCCCGCCGTACGCCGTCGACACCGCGAACCCGGCGCCGACGAGCCCGGCCCGCACCCGCTTCGCGAGCCGGCGGGACCGGCCGAGGATGTCGTCGGTCCACCCGGCGCGCAGGCCGGGCCGGATCACGAAGAAGCCGTGGGTGGCCGCGGCGGCCCCGTCGCCGTGCAGCGAGACCTCGACATCGGCGCCGACCCTGGCGCCGAACCGGCCCCGGTCCCCCACGCACGGACCCCAGTCGGCCCGCGAGTTCGTGGTGCGGGTCATCCGGACCGTGGCCCCGAGCGCCTCCAGCCGCCGCTTCAGCGCCCGGGACGTGCGCCACGCGAAGGTCGCCTCCGGGAACCCGCTGTCTGTCGCCGTGCCGGTGGTGTTGCACGGCTTCCAGATGCCGACGTACACGAGCCTGTTGATCGCCCGGAGGTGCCGGCTGTTGCCCAGCTGGTGACCCGGGTCGATGGCCACCACCCGACCCGCGAGCGGCAGCGGCGCCGCCTTGGCCGGGACGGCCGGGCTCGATCCCGCGGCGGCCGGTGCGGCGGCGAGCAGGAGGGCGAGCAGGCCGGTGACGGCGGCGGCGGGGCGGCAGCGCACCCGACGAGCCTGCCGCACCGGCGCCGGGCATGGACGGTTTCAGCCGATCTGCGCCATGCTCGCGGCCATGTGCCCTGCCCGCCGGCCCACCGAGGTCGTCGTCGAGGTGGTGCCGACCCGGGCGTTCGCGTCGGCGGTGGACTGGCCCGGCTGGTGCCGGAGCGGGCGGACGCCGCACGAGGCGCTGCGCGGGCTGGCCGCCTACGCCGACCGGTACGCCGTCGTGGCCCGCTCCGCCGGCACCGGCTTCACCGTCGCGTCGGCGGACGAGCTCGACGTCGTCGACGAGACGCCCGGCGACGCGACCACCGGCTTCGGCGCACCCGCTCGCGCGGCCCCGACCGACAGCCGCGACCTCACGGCGGCGGAGGCGGACCGGCAGGTCCGGCTGCTGCGGGCGTGCTGGGACGCGCTCGACCGGCTGGCCGCGGAGGCACCGGAACACCTCCGCAAGGGGCCGAGGGGCGGCGGGCGGGACCGGGACGAGGTGATCGAGCACGTCCGGGAAGCGGAGCGCAGCTACGCCCGCAGGATCGGCGTGCGGCACCCGCCGTACCACGGCGACCCGGCCGCGGTGGCCGCGCTCCGCGGCGAGGTGGAGCAGGTGCTCCGGGCCTGTCGCGCCGGCGCTCCGGTGGTGGAGAAGGGCTGGCCGCCGCGATACTTCCTGCGCCGGGCCGCCTGGCACGTGCTGGACCATGTCTGGGAGATCGAGGACAAGTCCGAGGGGGACGGCGCATGACGACGATAGGCACCAGGGGCCGGCTGTCGGCGCTCGCAGCGGCGGCACTGGCGCTGACCGTCGTCGTCCCGGCAGCGGCGGCGTCGGACGCCCGGCCGACGGCGTTCCCGGACCGGTCGCGGATCGACCCGGCGGCACTGCCGCGCGGCCCCGCCGTGACGACGCTGCACACCGAAGGTCGCTCGATCGTGGACGGCCGGACCCGGCTGCGCACGTCGCTGCCCGGGCACCTGCGGATCCTCGGCCGGGTCGGGCCCGGGTACGTCGTGACGACGCGGGCCGACGACGGCGGTGACCACACGCTGTGGCGGGTGCGCCGCACCGGCGCCACCCACCGGCTGCGGTCGCTCGCCGACGACGCCGACGACCTGCGCCTCGCGCCGAGCGGTGCGCGGGTCGCCTGGACCCAGCAGGGCCGGAGCTCCACCAGGGTGCTCGTCGCGCGGACGTCCGACGGCCGCCTCGTGGACGCCCGGCGGTTCCGCGGCTTCCTCGACGTCCTCGACCTGGGCAAGCGGGTGCTGCTCGGCGGCATCCGCCCGGACCGGACGATCTGGTGGCGACCGGTCGTGGACCGCGTCACCGTGGCAGGTGACCTGTCGCTGAACGAGGCCGACCTGACGAGCGACCGGGCGGTCGTGGTCGTCCCGGACCAGGTCAACGGCTACGACGGCATCTGTCTCGGCTACGCCGCGCTGTCCGAGCCCGGCAGGCTGCGGTGGACGAGCTGCGAGGACAGGCCGCTGTCGTTCTCGCCGAACGGCCGCCTGATGGTGACGACGTTCATCCAGGCCGACGGTCCCGGCACGGGCCTGCTCCAGGTCCGCACCGCGGCCTCGAACACCGTCCGGGCCACGTTGCGCACCGGCGGCTTCTTCGTCTTCCCCTACTGGGAGGGGAACCGCTCGTTCCTCGCGCACACCTGGCGCAAGGGGCGGGCCGCGATCGTCCGGGTCAGCCGTGACGGCACCGTCGAGCGGGTGTCCAGGGTCGTGCGCGAGGACGGTGGCGACGACGCGCTGGCCTGGAGCTTCCCCTCTCCCTGACCCGGTTATCCGGCTGCGCCCCCGCTCGGCAGGTGCCACCCTGTGGCCTCGTGCCACCCGACGAGCCCGGTCCGGCGAACGAGCCGGCCCCCGGCGGCGAGCGCCGGACGTGGCGGAAGCGGGTGGCCGGCCTCCGGATCGACGTCACGCCGCTGCGTACCTCGCGGGACTTCCGGCTGCTGTTCTGGGCCGGCACCGTCTTCTACCTCGGCGGCATGGTCAGCTACGTCGCCCTGCCGTACCAGATCTACCAGCTCACCGGCTCCAACTTCGCCGTCGGTGCGATGGGGCTGGTCGAGCTGGCGCCGCTCGTCGTCTTCGGCCTCTACGGTGGCGCGCTCGCCGACCACATGGACCGGCGGACGCTGCTCGTCTGGACCGCGGTCGCCCAGGTCGTGCTCACGGCCGCGCTGCTGGGCAACGCGCTGCTGGCCGACCCCAGTGTCTGGGCGATCTACGTCGTGGGCTTCCTGATGGCGATCGCGCAGTCGCTGCAGCGGCCCTCGCGCGAGGCGCTCATCCCCCGGACCGTCCGGCACGACGAGCTCCCCGCCGCTGTCTCGGTCGCCACCCTCGGGATGCAGATCGGGACCCTGCTCGGCCCCGCGCTCGGCGGCCTCCTGGTGGGCACCGTGGGGGTGTCGTGGGCGTACGCCGTCGACACCACGGGTCTTGTCGCCGCGACCCTGCTGTTCGCCGCCCTGCGCCGTTACCCGCCGACCGATGCGAGCACGCCGCCGAGCGTCGCCAGCATCGTCGAGGGCATCCGCTACGCCGTCGGTCGCAGGGATCTGCTCGGCACGTACGTCATCGACATGGTCGCGATGTTCATGGCGATGCCGATCGTGCTGTTCCCGGCGTTCGCGCAGGACGTGCTGGAGCAGCCGAAGGCGCTGGGCCTGCTCTACACCGCGGAGAGCGTCGGGACCCTGATCGCGACCCTCACCAGCGGCTGGACGTCCCGGTTCCACCACCACGGCAGGGCCGTCGTCGTCGCCTCCATGGCGTGGGGCGGCGCCATCGCCCTCGCGGGCCTCGCCCCGACCGTGTGGGTGGCACTGGTGTTCCTGGTGGTGGCGGGCGGCGCCGACATGATCAGCGGCATCTTCCGCGGCGTCATCTGGCACCAGACGATCCCGGACGAGAAGCGCGGCCGGCTGGCCGGCATCGAGATGCTGTCCTACTCGGTCGGCCCGCTCGGCGGCCAGGCGCGCTCCGGGCTCGTCGCGGACGCCACCACGGTGCGCACGTCCATCGTCAGCGGCGGCGTGCTCTGCGTCGTCGGCGTGGCAGTCACCACAGCGTGGCTGCGCGAGTTCTGGCGCTACGACGCGCGCACCGACGAGCACGCCGTGCACGAGCGCGAGCTGCGCGCCGCCCGCGCCGAAGCGGCCACCGACCGCTAGACCCCACTAGCCCCCACCCGCCCGTACCCCTGCCCCTACCCCGCCCGTACCCCGCCCGTACTCCGCTCGTTTGCGACCTGCGCCCCCGACACGCCGTCCCTTGGACGGCGTGTCGGGGGCGCCGGGTCGCAAACGAGCACCCACCGGGGCTTGGGCGCGCGGGGTGGTGGGCCGGGCGGGCGTCAGTCGTGGCGGAAGCCGCCGAGGAAGCGGCGGAAGACGCCGCCCTCGCGCGGCAGCGGCGCGGCCGGCGGCGGCGCTGCCGGGCGCTGCCGGGCCACCGGCGCGTCGTAGTCGGTGCGCACGATCGCGTCGACGACCTCGTCGTCGGTGAAGTCCTCCGAGCCCGCGATCTGCGGGACGTAGCCGACAAGCATCCCGTCGCGCATCACCTGCGCCTCCAGGTGCAGGGTGCCGTCGCTGTCCCAGACGGCGGTACGCGCTCCGGGCAGCCGGACGGCGATGCCGAACTGGTAGACGTTCACCTTCTCCAGCGAGGCGTCGACACCGCGCTCCCGCAGTGCGTCGACAACTCGCCGGGCCCGCAGCTCCTCCACCGGACCGACCCTAACCGGCCCGGCTGCGCGGTCGCTGTGAACCGCCGACATGCACCACTCAGGTCTCGCTGGACCGGGACCACAGGTTGATGCCGCTGTCCACCGCGTGCCGCTCGATCTCGGCCAGCTCGTCGCCGGTGAACCCGAGCCGGTCCACGGCGGCCAGGTTGGCGTCCAGCTGGGCGACGCTGCTCGCCCCGACGAGCACCGAGGTCACCCGGTCGTCGCGCAGGATCCAGGCAAGGGCCATCTGCGCGAGCGTCTGGCCGCGCCCGGTGGCGATCTCGTTCAGCGCGCGCACGTGCGCCAGGCTCGCGTCGCTCAGCAGCCCCGGGTCGAGCGACTTCCCCTGCGCCGCCCGCGAGCCCTCGGGGATGCCGTCCAGGTACCTGTCGGTCAGCATCCCCTGTGCCAGCGGCGAGAACGCGATGCAGCCGATGCCCTCGTCGCCGAGGACGTCCAGGAGGGACGGGTCGCCGTCCTCGACCCAGCGGTTCAGCATCGAGTACGACGGCTGGTGGATCAGCAGCGGCACCCCCAGCTCCCGCATCAGCGCCGCCGCCTCGCGGGTCCGCTCCGCGGAGTACGACGAGATGCCGGCGTACGTGGCCCGGCCCGAGCGCACGGCCTGCGCGAGCGCACCCATCGTCTCCTCGAGCGGGGTGTCGGGGTCGGTGCGGTGGGAGTAGAAGATGTCGACATGGTCCAGGCGCAGCCGGGCCAGGCTCTGGTCCAGCGAGCCCAGCAGGTACTTCCGGGAGCCGCCGTCGCCGTACGGCCCGGGCCACATGTCGTAGCCCGCCTTCGTCGAGATGACGAGCTCGTCGCGGTGGGCGGCGAAGTCCTCGCGGTAGATCCGGCCGAAGTTGGTCTCCGCCGAGCCGTACGGCGGGCCGTAGTTGTTGGCGAGGTCGAAGTGCGTGACGCCCCGGTCGAACGCCCGGTGCAGGATCGCGCGCTGGGTCTCGATCGGCTTGTCGTCGCCGAAGTTGTGCCACAGGCCGAGGGAGACGGCCGGCAGCAGCAGGCCGCTCCTGCCGCTCCGGCGGTAGGGCAGCGCCTCGTAGCGATCTGACGCGGGCCGGTAGCCGGGGTCGGTGGTCATGGCGGCATCCTGCCAGCCCGTCCGGGGCCCGCAGCCGCGGGGAGCACGTCCCGAGCACGACCGTTTGGCGGGTCCGGCCGCGCGAGCCGGGCCGGGTACGGCAAGATGGACGGCCATGTCCAAGGGGGTCCGCCGCAGGTGAGCACCGACGAGGTCGCGCGCGAGCAGGAGTACGTCGACGTCCTGTACGACAGGCTCGACACGCTGCGCTCCCGCACCGCGACCGAGCTGGCCTCGGTGCGGCGCGCCGGGCCGTCCGGCACCCACCAGAACCGCTCCGAGCGCGACTCGTTCGCCACGCTGCACGAGATCCGGCTGGCCCAGCTGGAGGCGGTCGAGGACCGGCTCGCCTTCGGCCGGGTCGACCTGCGCGACGGCTCCCGGCGCTACATCGGCCGGATCGGCCTGTCCGACGACGAGCAGACCCAGCTGCTCGTCGACTGGCGCGCGCCGGCGTCCCGCGACTTCTACCAGGCCACCGCCGCCTCCCCCGGCGAGGTCGTCCGGCGCCGGCACCTGGCGACCCACGGCCGGACCGTCACCGACGTCGAGGACGAGGCCCTGGACCTGGACGCCCTCGACCAGTCCCAGCGCAGCTCGCTGACCGGCGAGGGCGCGCTGCTCGCCGCCGTGGGCGCGCACCGCACGGGCCGGATGGGCGACATCGTCGCGACGATCCAGGCCGAGCAGGACCGGGTCATCCGCAGCGACCTCGGCGGCCCGCTCGTCGTGCAGGGCGGTCCGGGCACCGGCAAGACCGCCGTCGCCCTGCACCGGGCGGCGTACCTCCTCTACACGCACCGCGAGCGGCTGGCCCGCAGCGGGGTGCTGCTCGTCGGGCCGAACCCGCTGTTCCTGCGCTACATCGAGAGGGTGCTCCCCTCGCTGGGTGAGACCGGCGTCGTGCTCTCGACAGCGGCCGAGCTCTACCCCGGCGTCGTGGGCGTCGACGAGCCGGACTCCGCGGTCGCCGCACTGAAGGGCGACCTGCGGCTGGCCCGGGTGCTGTCCCGGGCCGTGCGGGCGCGGCAGCGGCTGCCGAAGGACAGTCGGACCCTCGCCGTCGGCAGCCAGCGGCTCACTCTCACACCGGGCGACGTCGCCGGCGCCCGGGCGCGCGCGCGGCGCACCCACAAGCCGCACAACGACGCGCGTGAGGGCTTCCTTCGCGACCTGATGGGCCTGCTCGCGAGCCGGCTGGCCACCGCGATCGGCACCACGGTCAGCGACAGCTCCCAGGACGTGCTGCAGGAGGAGCTGCGTGAGTCGCCGGACGTCCGCCGTGAGCTCAACCTCGCCTGGATGCCGCTCACCCCGGAGCAGGTGCTCTCGGCCTTGTACGACGACCGTGACCGGCTGGCGGAGGCGGCTGCCGGCGACCTGACCCCGCGTGAGCGTGACCTGCTGCACCGCTCCGCCGGCGCCCCGTGGACTGTCGCCGACGTACCGCTGCTCGACGAGCTCGCCGAGCTGCTGGGCGAGGTCCGGTCCACCGATCGGGCAGCCGAGGCGGCTGCCAGGGCCCAGCGCGCAGAGGACCTCGCCAACGCCCAGGCGGCACTGAGCAACGTCGACACCGCGATCCGTCCGACGGCCCAGCAGGTGGCCGACCGGTTCGCGCAGACCGACCCGTCGATGACTGTCGCGGAGCGGGCCGAGTCGGACCGCACCTGGGCCTACGGCCACCTCGTGGTCGACGAGGCGCAGGAGCTCTCCCCGATGACCTGGCGGGTGCTCATGCGGCGCTGCCCGACCCGGTCGATGACTCTGGTCGGCGACGTGGCGCAGGTCGGCTCGGCCGCCGGCGCCTCCTCGTGGGCCGACGTGCTGGACCGGTACGTGCAGGACCGCTGGCGGATCGAGGCCCTCACGGTCAACTACCGGACGCCGGCACAGGTGATGCAGCTGGCCAGCGACATGCTCGCCGCCGCCGGCGTGCACGCGCCGACACCGCAGTCGGTCCGGGAAGGCGAGTGGAAGCCGCTGGCCCAGGAGATCGACAGGGACGACCCGGCCGGCGTCCTCGAGGCCGTACGGGCCGAGCTCGACCTGCTGGGCGAGGGCCGGCTCGCCGTCGTCACCGCGCGCGGCGCGGCGGCCGACCTGCGCACCGCCCTGGCCGCGGCCCTCCCGGCCGGCACCGTCGGCTCGGGCCGCGCGACGCTCGAGTCACCCGTGTCCGTCCTGTCCGTGGAGGACGTCAAGGGCCTGGAGTTCGACGCCGTCGTCGTGGTCGAGCCCGGCGACATGCTGGCCGCCTCGGCCCGCGGCGCGAACGACCTGTACGTCGCGCTGACCCGCCCGACCCAGCGGCTGCGGGTGCTGCACTCGGACCCGCTGCCGGCGGGGCTGACCGACCTCGCCACCGCCTGAGGCGTTCCCGTCCGGGCGGGCCGCGCCGAGGGCCGGGCACCAGCGACGGCACAACGGCTGCCGGGGGCGTCCGAGGCGACGACGAGCGCCGTCCTGCCGTCGTTCGTGCCGCGTGTGCCGAACCGGTGTCCGTCAGCCGGGGCGGCGGATCCGGTCCTTGGCGGTCCGCACCGGGCGGGACAGCGCAGGCGGCAGACCGGGCGCGCGCTCGGGCCAGCCACGCCGCAGCTCGGCGCGGGCCTCGCTGTCGACGTCGCGCAGCAGCTGGTCGACGTGCGCCGTCAGGGCACCGTGCAGCTGCCACTCGTCCCGGCGCATCCGGTCCTCGTGGTGCAGCATGGTGGCCAGCCGGTGCCGGTCCGCCCAGGCCGCGGCGAGCGCCGCGCGCAGCCGCTCGTCCTCCGCTCCGACCCCGCCGACCACCTCGGACCCGACCAGTGCGCCGTACGCCTCGACCGCGTCGCCCACGTCGGCGAGCAGGTCCGAGAGTGCCTCGCGGACGTCCCCGCCGTACACCCGCTCCTCGCCGGCGCCGCGGACCAGGTCGGCGAGCGACCGGCAGACGCCCCGCAGCGAGACCGTGGCCCGCTCTATCGCGTCCAGCCCGGAGCGCAGGCTGGCCCCGGCGTGCGGCCTGCTGCGACCGCGGGGGTTGTAGCGCAGGCTGGTCTCGGCGGTGCCCAGTGTCGCGTCCGCGCGCAGGACGTCCCTACCCAGTCCGCGGGCCGCGGTCAGCCAGCCGTCGGCCTGCTCGACCGTGTACTCGGCGCGGACCTCGCGGGAGACCCGGCGCATCACCTCGGCGACCCCCTCCGCGACGTCCTGGACGGCGTCGCTGGCCGGCCGGACGTACAGCGGTGGAGCGACCACCGACCCGGCCAGCACCCCGACGACGGCACCGATGACGGTCTCCGCGACCCTGCCCTCGGCGGCGGTGCCCGATCCGCCGACCGCAAGCACGAGCATGGCGCTGATGGGCACCTCGGCGATCTCGTCGCCGAGCCGCATCAGCCGGCCGATCACCAGCGAGATCGCGACGGCCAGGCCGAGGCTCCACCAGGTCAGCGGGACGAACTCGGAGACCACCCCGGCCACGAGCACCCCCGCGACCACGCTGACGACGCGCAGCAGGCCGCGGCGCAGCGTGTCGTAGAGCGTGAGCTGGACGACGAGCAGGGCGGTCAGCGGAGCGAGCACCGGCCGGGGGTTGTCCGAGAGCGGGACCGCCGCGGCGTACGCCGCCACGCAGGCCGCGGTGGCCTTCAGCGTGCGGACGCCGCGGAGCCGGACCCGGCCGCGTCGGGCCACGAGCGGTGAGGGCCAGCGCACCGCACCACTGTGCCAGTGCCGGGGCTGCTACCAGTCGAGACCCTCCGCGGCGAGCGCCGCCTCCGCCTCCAGCCGCGCCATGGCGTCCAGGGGGGCCCGGCCGGGCACCGGCACCTCGAGGGTCCGGCAGGCCGACAGCAGCACCCAGTCGTAGGCCAGGGCGGCAGCGGTCAGCCGCTCCATCTTGGCCGGCTGGTCGACCAGGCGGGTCCGCTCGAGGTGGGCCGCCAGCCGCCGGAGGTCGGCAGCGACCTGCTCGACGCTCACGTTCAGCGTCTCCGGGCGCGGCGGGTGCACCCGGCGCCACGTCCGCGCGACGAGTCGGCGCACCCAGCCCAGGCGCCCGAGCATGGCGGCCAGCACCACGGAAGCGACCCACAAGCCGACAACCAGCCAGGCCACCTTGTCCACCTCCTCCTCCCAGGATGCCTCCGCCCGGCCGGGGAGGGAAGCCGAGAACCGCCTCGGGTCGCGGGGCGTACCGGACGAGCACGGACGTCCCGGGCGGGCCGTGACCGCCGGGCCTTGCGACCGGACGCGGTTGCGGCCACAGTGACGCCGGCCCACATCCGGCGGGGAGGTTCTGTCGTGAACGGCTACCGACCGGCCCGGCTGTGAGGGACGCCGCCCGGGAGACCGCGTCAGCGCTGGCGTCCGCCCCGCTCCGCCGGGCGCTGCTGGCGTTCCTCGCGTTCTCGGTCGCCGAGTGGGCGTGCTGGGTCGCCGTCCTGGTGTGGGCCTACGACGGCGGCGGGGTGGGCGCCGCGTCGGTGGTCTCGGTGGCCCAGCTGGTGCCGGCCGTCCTGGTGGCACCGGTCGCGGCGACGCTGGGCGACCGGCTCCCCCGCGCCCGGGCGCTGGCACTGGGCTACCTGCTGCAGGGCGTCTCGATGCTGGCGACCGCCACGGTCCTCGCCGCGGGGGCCGGCCTGGCCGCTGGCGCCGCGACTGCCGCCGCCGTCACCTGTGCCGTCACGCTGACCCGGCCGGTGCACCGCGCCGCCCTGCCCGCGCTGGCCGGGACCCCCGCGCGGCTGGTCGCGGGCAACGCCGCCACGACGACAGCGGAGGGCATCGGGGCCTTTCTGGGCCCGCTGACGTGCGGCCTGCTCATCACCAGGGGCGGCGCCGAGCTGGTTCTGGCTCTCTTCGGCGCTCTCATGCTGGCGGCTGCCGGAGGAGTCGCGACGATCGACGCCGGTTCGGCCCGGGCGACGGACGAGGACGAGGTCGGGGCGGTGCGCACGGCGCTGGGCGGCGCGCGCGAGCTGGCTCGCGAACCAGCCGCCGCGGCGCTGCTCGCCATGGTCGCCGGGCAGTACGTCGTGGTGGGCGCCATGGACATCCTGATCCTCGTCCTGGCCCTGGACGTGCTCGGCACCGACAACTCCGGGCCCGGCCTGCTGGCGAGCGCGCTCGGCGTCGGCGGCATCCTCGGCGGGGTCGCGACCGTGGTGCTCGTCGGCCGACGGCGGCTGGCCCCGGCCCTCGCTGCAGGTCTGCTGGTCACCGGCCTGCCACTCGCCCTGCTCGCGCTCGGCGGCATCCCGGCCGAGGTCGCAGTCCTGCTCGCCGTCTCGGGCGCCGGCCACGCGTTCTTCGACGTCGCCGGGCACACGTTGCTGCAGCGGGTCGTGCCCGATGCGGTGCTCGCCCGCGTCTTCGGCGTGGAGGAGGCGGTGATGACCGCGGCGCTGGCCGGGGGCGCCGCGCTCGCGCCGGTGGGGGTGGCGACCCTGGGCGTCTCCGGGACGCTGGTCGCCACCGGTGCCCTGCTTCCTGTCTGTGGAGCCTTCGGGTGGCGATGGCTGCGGCGGCTGGACCGGCTCGCGGTGCCGCCCGGGCCGCACCTGCCGCTGCTCCGGCACATCCCGACGCTGCGCCTGGTGCCGCTGCCGATGCTCGAGCAGCTCAGCCGCGACACCGTGGCGGTCGCTCTCTCCCCCGACGAGGTCGCCGTCCGCGAGGGTGACCCCGGCGACCGGCTGTACATCGTGCTCGACGGCCGTCTGGTGGTCTCCCGCAGCGGCCGCGACGTGCGCGAGCTGGGCCCGGGAGACTCCTTCGGCGAGATCGCGCTGCTCTACGGCACGCGCCGGACGGCGACGGTCCGCGCCGTGGCCCCCACCGCACTCGTCGCGCTCGGACGCGAGCAGTTCCTCGCCGCCCTGGGGGGCACCGGAGCCGGCCGGGCCGCTGCCGAGCAGGTGGCCCAGGCCTGGCTGGAGGCCGACGCGCTGGCCGACCACGGCTCCGGTGCCGGCGACCCGGCGGCGGCTCAGGCCGAGGAGCGGACCGCCGACGACGGACCGACGTCGAGCGTCGCGCCCTGACTGGCCACGACGACCTCGACCCCGCCGGCGAGCCTCGAGGCCCACCCGGCGATCTCGTCCAGCGCGTCGTCGGTACGGACCGGCGAGTGGTGGAACAGGACCAGCGTCCCGGCGCCGCAGTCGGCCGCGAGCCGGACGCAGTCCTCGACCGTCGCGTGCCCGTAGGCGACTGCCAGCCGGCGCTCGGTCTCCACGAACTGGGCGTCGTGCACCAGGACGTCGACGTCCGCCAGCGCCGCGAGCAGGTCCGCGGACATCCCCGCCGCGGGAGCGTGGTCGGGCAGGTAGGCGACCGATCCCTGCTCGTCCGCGACCCGGTAGCCGTAGGTGCGGCCGCCCTTGTGCACGACCTCGACGGCGGTCACCGCGAAACCCTCCACGTCGTGGGCTCCGGGCTCCAGCGCGTGCCAGGCCCACTGTCCGTTCAGCCCCTCCGGTGTGATCGGGAAGGCCGGCGGTGCGAAGGACTGCGCGAGCAGGTCTCGACCGGACCGCCCGTCCTGGGCGGGCACGTACAGGTCGATCCGGCTGTCGTCCCGGTCCCCCGCCACGAAGAACGGCAGCCCCTGCATGTGGTCCCAGTGCAGGTGGCTGAGCAGGATCGAGCCCTCGAAGGCGGCGCCGTCGAGGAGGCCGGTCAGGGCCCTCAGCCCGGTGCCCGCGTCGAGCACCAGGCTCGGGGGTACGCCGGGATCGGCTCGCACCGCGATGCACGACGTGTGCCCGCCGTACCGGACGAACTCGGCCCCGGGCGCGGCCGTCGAGCCCCGGACCCCGAGCAGCTCGAGCCTCACCTGACATCCACGGGCAGGGAACCTAGCAGCGGACCTGGTCCGCGCCGGTCAGGATCGCCGATTCGTGAGCGCGCGGTTCCCGGCGGCCCTAGCGTGTGCGCGTCCGACCGCATCACGGCACCGGACCGGCGACACGAGGAGAGCGATGCGGCGGGCCACACGCGGGCGGCACTCGGCGGGACGGCGACGCCGACCGCCTCGTCGCGGCGTGCTCGCCCCACTACGGCACCACGACTTCCGCCACCTGATGACAGGCTTCGCGATCAGCGCGGCAGGGTCGTGGGCCTACAACGTCGGCCTGGCCGTGTTCGTCTACCACCAGACACAGTCCCCCGCCTGGGTCGGAGCCGCGACGATCGGCCGGTTCGTCCCCTCGCTCGTGCTCGGCTCCTACGGCGGGGTGCTGGCCGAGCGGTTCGAACGGGTCGCGCTGATGGTTCGGGTCGACTGGCTCTGCGCCCTCTGGATGGCGTTGCTCACCGTGGTCGCCGCCCTCGAGGGTCCGGTGCTGCTGGCCATCGTGCTGGCAGGCCTGACCTCGCTCACCAGCGTCGTCTACGAGCCCGCCGTGGCCGCCATCACCCCGGACACCGTGGGCGAGTCGGACCTGGCAGCCGCGAACACGCTTCGCAACACCGTCGACAACGTGGCGATCGTCGCCGGCCCGGCGCTCGGCGGCCTGCTGCTGCTCGCAGGCCCGCCCGCGCTCGCCTTCGCGGCCAACTCGGCGAGCTTCGTGGTCTCGGCGCTGCTGGTGTCCCGGATGCGGGTGCGAAGCCGTCCGGTGGACGTGACCGACGGCGGCAAGGAGCGACCGCTGCGGCAGATGGGTGTCGGGTTCCGGGCCATCGGGTCGTCGGCGACCGCGACGACGCTTGTCGCCTACAGCGTGATCGCGAGCTTCGTCTACGGCGTGGACACCGTGCAGTTCGTGGTGCTCTCGGAGCAACGTCTGGGTACCGGCGCCACCGGCTACGGCTACCTGCTCGCGGGTCTCGGCGTGGGTGGGATCGCCGCGGCGGGGCTGGTGAACCGGCTGGCCGCCCGCCCACGCCTCGGCCCGGTGATTCTCACCGGGATGGCCGTCTACTGCCTGCCGACTCTGCTGTTCCTCGTTCTGGACCGGCCGATTGCAGCGTTCGTCATCGAGACGATCCGCGGCGCCGGCACCCTGGTCGTCGACGTGCTGGCGGTCACGGCGATGCAGCGCGCACTCCCCCGGGACGTGCTGGCCAGGGTCTTCGGCGCCTTCTTCACCCTGGTGCTTCTCGCGATCTCCCTCGGAGCGCTCCTGACGCCGCCGGTGATCTCCCTCGTGGGACTGGACCCCAGCCTGTGGCTGGCCGGCGCGCTGCTTCCCGCGCTGTGCGTCCTGGGCTGGCCGATGCTGCGGCACATGGACGACGCGAACGTCGTGCAGGCGGCTCGGCTCGAACCGCGGGTCGCACTGCTCGCGAGCACCGGCATCTTCGCCGAGGCGACCCGGCCGGTCCTGGAGCGGCTGGCCGCGGCCGCGGACGAGATCGACGTCCCGGCCGGCACCACGGTGATCAGCGAGGGCGACCCTGCAGACGCGCTGTACGTGCTCGTCTCCGGCGAGATGGCCGTCCGGGCGAGGGGTGAGTCCGACGTCGAGCGGGACCTGCCGGGCATGGGGCCCGGCACCTGCTTCGGCGAGATCGGTGTACTGGGCAGGATCCCCCGCACGGCGACGGTGACCAGCGCGGCGCCGAGCACGCTGCTACGCATCGACGCCGAGCTGTTCCTGGAGTCGCTCACCGACGCGCCGGCGTCCGCCTCGCTGCTCGAAGGGGCGCGCAGCAGGATGGCACGCACCCACCCGGAGCGTCGCTGGGCGCCGGCTCCCGCCGCGGCCGGCCCCGGGGGCTCAGCCGCGGAGCCGGACCAGTCCCTCCTGGACGGCGGTGGCGACCAGCCGGCCGTCGCGGGCGAAGAGATGGCCGGTCGCGAACCCGCGCCCTCCTGAGGCCGAGGGCGACACCTGGTCGTAGAGCAGCCAGTCGTCGGCGCGCAGCGGCCGGTGGAACCACATCGCGTGGTCGAGCGAGGCCGGCTGCAGCCGCGGGTCGCCCAGCCAGGTGCCGTGCGGGAGGACGGTGGCCGAGAGCAGGGTGAGGTCGGAGGCATAGGCGAGCACGGCGGCGTGCACGGCGGGGTCCTCGCCGAGCGGTCCGGCGGCTCGCAGCCAGACCCGGGACTGGGCCGGGTGGGCTCCCGTGTCGATCGCCCCGCCCGAGCGCGTGTCCCCGGCGTAGCGGACGTCGAGCGCGGACCACTCCCGGTCCCACTCCTCGCGCGGCCTGTTGGTGAGCCCGGCGAGCACGTCGCCGAGCTCCGGGCACTCCAACGGCGGTGCGACCTCCGGCATGGGGTCCTGGTGGTCCAGGCCGTCCTCCGGAACCTGGAACGAGGCCGACATGTAGAAGATCGGCGGCCCGTCGGCGCCGTGCTGGCGGGCCACGACCCGCCGGGTGCTGAACGTCCGGCCGTCGCGGGTGCGCTCGACGTCGTAGCCGATGGGGACGCGGGTGTCACCGGGGCGCAGGAAGTACGCGTGCAGCGAGTGGACCGGCCGGTCCGGCCCGACGGTGCGGGCCGCGGCGACAAGCGCCTGCCCGGCGACCTGTCCGCCGAACACCCGCTGCAGGGAGGTCTCCGGCTGCCGGCCGCGGAAGACGCAGTCACTGACGGGCTCGAGGTCGAGCAGCGCGAGCAGCTCGTCGACCGACTGGGGCATGGCGCCGATCCTCGCAGCCCGTAGGTTGACGTGGTGACCCGGTTCGCGCTGCAGCCGCGCTGGCTCGCCTGGCACCTGCTCCTCGTCGTGGTGCTGGTCTCCTTCGTCTGGCTGGGTCGCTGGCAGCTCGGCGCCTTCGAGCACAAGGCGGCCGACCGCGGTGCGCCCGGCGACCGGACCGTCGTGGCGCTGGACCGGCTGAGCCGGCCCGGCGGCCGTCTCGACGCTGACGACCTCGGCCGCCCGGTACGCGCCGCCGGCCGGTACGACGCCGGCGGGACCCGGCTGGTGCCGGGCCGCGTCGAGCCGGGGGGCCGGCGGACCGGATTCCTCGTCGTGACACCGCTGCGGACCGGCGCCGGCGTGCTGCCCGTGGTGCGGGGGTGGGTCTCCGGCCCGGCCGCGGCGCCCGCCGCCGCCCCGGCCGGCCCGGTGTCCGTGACCGGGCTGCTGCAGCGGTCCGAGGACGGCCCGCCCGACGGCAACGCCGGGGACGTGGGCGCCGGTCGGCTGCCGTACGTCGCCACCGTGACAGTGCTCGACGCGCTGCCGTACACCGCGGACGAGCTCTACGACGGCTACCTTGCCCTGCGGTCCGAGGACCCGCAGCCGGCTGCCCGCCCTGAGCCGGTCGCGGCGCAGGCCCTCGGGACCGGCGGGGTCGGGCGCTGGCGCAACCTCGCCTATGCGCTGCAGTGGTGGGTGTTCGCCGCTGCCGCGGTGTTCTTCTGGTGGGTCGTGCTCAGGCGGGCGGCGCGGGAGCGGCCCCGGCCGGGTCCCCGGCCGGGGTCCCCTGACGGCGGAGGTCAGCCGTCACTCGCCGCTCCGCGACGAAGGACATGAGCGGCACCGTGCCCGCGAGCAGCACGAGGACGGTGCGCACCGGCTTCCACCGCAGCCGGTAGGCAAGGTGGAAGGCCGCCAGCACGTAGAGCACGTAGAGCCAGCCGTGCGCGGTCCACAGCACCCCGGCCGGGCCCTCGCCGACGTACCACGGCCACACGCTGAGCCCGACCACACAGCTCAGGGCGAGCACGACGCCGGTGACGTAGGCCATCACCCGGTAGCGCAGCAGCACCCCTGGGGCCGGTGACGCCGGGCCGGGCGGCGGGGTCGGCGGGGTCGGTGCGGTCACGACGTCGACACTACGAGACTCGCCGGCAGCCAGGTGGACCGGCCAGGTGGCGCCACGAGCCGCGCGCGGCCGGTCCACGTCCCGCGTGCAGCCGTCGCCGACCCCGCCTGGCTCAGACGCCGAAGGAGCTGCCCTCGGCGGTGGTGCCGGGCGACGGCGCACCGCGACCCGGGCCGTCGCCGTCACCGTCGCCGTGGCCGTGGCCGTGGAAGCCGAAGCCGCGCATGCCGGCACCGAGGCTGTCGAGGTCCATGACGCGGGTGGCGGTGAGGGTGCTGCCCTTCTTCTGCGCCATCACGACCACGTTCGCACCGGTCTTGATGCTGCCGAGCCCCTCGCGGAGCGCTCCGACACCGGTGCCCGCCGGCACGTCGTACGTCCGGGTGAAGCCGTCGTCGCTCTTGACGGTGATCGAGTCCGAGCCCACTGTGCTTGCCGTGCCGCGCTGGACCACGACGGTCTGGTAGCCGCCGTTGCCGTCCGGCACGACGAGCTCGCCGTGGATCGCCCCGCCCAGGCCGAGCATGCCCGGGCCACCCGGGAGGCGACCTCGGTGGCCGCGCCGGGCCTCGTCGTCCCCGGTCGAGGGTGACGCGCTGGAGGACGACGTCGCCGCCGCCAGCGCAGCCGCGTCGCTCGCGCCCCCGCCGCCGTGGAGCAGCACGGCGCCGGTCACTCCCGCAGCAGCGAGGCCCAGTGCCGCCAGCGCTGCGGTGACCGCCCCCCGGCGGACGCCGGACCCGGAGGGACCGGGGTACGAGTCGAGCCCGTCGGCCGGACCGAGGACCGGGGTCGTGTCGTCGTCAGGACGCGACGCGGGGGGCGGTTCGGGGAAGGACACGTGGGCTCCTCGACTCAGACAGGATGAACGTCCTGCTGATCATGCTCCGGGAACCTGTGACCAGCCTGTACGCCGGCTGCCAGTCCTGTGTCGGACGCGGCACCGCCGCGATCGACACCGGACGCGGCACCGCCGCGATCGACACCGGACGCGGCACCGCCGCGATCGACACCGGACGCGGCACCGCCGCGATCGACACCGGACGCGGCACCGCCGCGATCGACACCGGACGCGGCACCGCCGCGATGCTGCGGCAGCTCCACCAGGAACCGGGTCCCCGACCCGGGCGCCGACTGCACCCCGACCCGGCCGCCGTGAGCGGCCACCAGCGCGGCCACGATCGACAGGCCCAGCCCGCTTCCACCGGCAGCGCGGGTCCGGGACCGGTCCGCCCGGTAGAAGCGCTCGAAGACCTGCGTACGGTCCGCCTCGGACATCCCCGGCCCCTGGTCGGCGACCGCGAGCAGAACCCGATCGGGACCGTCGTCGGGCGACGGGTTGACCTCGAGCGAGACGGCGACGGCGGTCCCGGCGGGCGTGTGGGTCAGCGCGTTCGACACCAGGTTGGTCACCACCTGGCGCAGCCGGCCCTCGTCACCCAGGACCACGGGGGCACCTTCGCCGACGTCGAACCCGATCCTCCGGTCCGGTGCGAGGGCGCGGGCGTCGTGCACCGCGTCCCCGACGACGCCCAGCAGGTCGACCGGCTCCCGCTCCAGCGGCCGCTGCTGGTCCAGGCGGGCGAGCAGCAGCAGGTCCTCGACGAGGAGACCCATCCGGGCCGCCTCCTGCTCCACCCGGCCCATGACGCGGTCGAGGTTCTCCGGACCGGTGACAGCACCCTGGCGGTAGAGCTCGGCGAACCCGCGGATCGACGTGAGCGGGGTCCGCAGCTCGTGGCTGGCGTCGGCGACGAAGCGACGCATCCGCTCCTCCGAGGCCAGCGCCGAGGTCTCGGACGCCTCCCGGGCCCGGAACGCCTGCTCGATCTGCCCGAGCATGCCGTTGAACGCCTGCGAGAGCCGGCCCACCTCCGTCCTCGCGTCGCTCTCCGGCACCCGGCGGGTCAGGTCGCCCGCCGCGATCTCCGCCGCGGTGACCTCCACCTCCCGCAACGGCCGCAGCGACGTGCGGACGACGACGTACGCCAGCCCGCCGAGCAGGGCGAGCACGACGCCCCCGACGAGCAGCTCGACCAGCACCAGGCGCTGCGTGGTGTCCTGGACGTCGTGCAGGGACACCGCCCGCACGTACAGGCCGTTCACCTGGGTCCCGTCCAGCGTGCTCCTGAGGGTGAACGGCCGGACCACGACCCGCCACGGCGCACCGCGCCCGTCGGCGTCGACGGTGAACGGGTGCTTCCCCTGCGCCGCCACGATCTGCGCCGGCGTGAGGTCCGGCGGGGACGCGTCGTTGGTGGTCCCCTCGTTGGTGGAGGCCACCCGCCCCGTCGAGGTGGCCAGGGCGTAGTACTCGTCGCGGCTGGTCTGGAACCGGCCACCGTCGTCGCCGGGGCCACCGCCGGGGCCGCCGTCGGGGCCGCCCACCGGGCCACGCCCCGCGAGTCGGGTGAGGTCCTGGTCGACCTGGCCGACGAGGTAGCCCTGGAGCTGGGCGGTGACGACAGCACCGGTGGCTGTGAGGCCGACCGCAGCGAGCAGCACGAGCGCGACGACCAGGGTGACCCGCAGCGGGACCCGGTGCAGGATCGTGCGTGAGGACTCGGCGAGGTTCACCCGCGCGGGACCCTCAGGACGTACCCGACGCCGCGCAGCGTGTGCAGCAGCCGGGGCTCGCTGGTGTCGACCTTGCGGCGCAGGTACGAGACGTAGGACTCGACCACGTTCGCCTCGCCGCCGAAGTCGTAGTGCCACACGTGGTCCAGGATCTGCGCCTTGGACAGGACCCGGCCCGCGTTCTGCATGAAGTAGCGCAGCAGCTTGAACTCGGTGGGCGACAGCGACACCAGCGCGCCGTCCTTCCACACCTCGTGGGTGTCGTCGTCGAGCTCGATGTCCGCGAACACCAGGCGGGCCCGGTCGTCGTCCGCGGCGGCCTGACCCGACGTACGCCGCAGCACCGCGCGGATCCGCGCCACGATCTCCTCGAGCGAGAACGGCTTGGTGACGTAGTCGTCGCCGCCGACGGTGAGGCCGGTGACCTTGTCCTCGGTGGCGTCGCGGGCGGTGAGGAACAGCACCGGAGCGTTGGTGCCCTCGCCGCGCATCCGGCGCACGACAGCGAAGCCGTCCATGTCCGGCATCATCACGTCAAGCACCACCAGGTCCGGGCGCAGCCGGCGGGCCTCCGTGAGCGCCTCGCGGCCGTTGGTGGCGGTCGCCACCTCGAAGCCCGCGAAGCGGAGGCTGGTCGCCAGCAGCTCCAGGATGTTCGGCTCGTCGTCGACCACGAGCAGCCTCGCCTCGGGCGTGCGGTCGGTCGCTGCGGTCACGGGTCGTCCCTCTGTCGTCGTCGCGCTCATGGTGCGATCGTCGGCGAGCGGGCTGGCGGGCCCCTGCACACTACCTGTGAGGTCCCTGTGAGCGGGTGCCCGGGCGCAGGCGCGGGACGTCGGGACGTTCTGTCCAGGGTGACCGGCACGCTTCCCGGCATGACCCACGACGCGCACGACCCGGTGCTCGCCCTCGTCCGCAGCCACCTCGACCCGGCCGCGCACGACGCCCACGTCGCGCGGGGCGCGCGCGACGACGCGCTCGCCGAGATCCAGCGACACCCGGCGGTGCTGCTCGACACCGCGCTGCAGCTGGCCGAGCTCTGCGCGGCCCTGGCCGAGACCGCCGGCGACCGGCTGGGGCGCAGCCCGGCCGAGCTCGTCGAGACCTACCGCGGCCTCCTGCGCATGGTCGCCGACGACCGGCCGGTGCTCCGCTTGCTGGGTGCCTCGTGACGCCACGGCCGCCGGCCGCATGAACGGCGCCGGGCGGGTAGGCAGGGGGCATGACGGATGCTCCCGCAGTGACCGATACCCGCACGCTCGGCTCCGGCGTGGCCGCCCTCGAGGTCTCCGCCCTCGGGCTCGGCTGCATGGGGATGTCCGAGTTCTACGGCGCGCGCGACGAGGCGGAGTCGATCGCCACGGTCCGCCGCGCGCTGGACCTCGGCGTGACCTTCCTCGACACCGCCGACATGTACGGCCCGTTCACCAACGAGAAGCTCGTCGGCCGGGCGATCGACGGCCGGCGGGACGAGGTGGTGCTCGCCACCAAGTTCGGCAACGAACGCGGCGAGGACGGCAGCCGGATCGGCATCAACGGCAGCCCTGACTACGTGCGCACGGCGATCGACGCCTCGCTCCAGCGGCTCGGCGTGGACCACGTGGACCTCTACTACCAGCATCGCGTCGACCGGTCGGTGCCGGTCGAGGAGACCTGGGGCGCGCTGGCCCAGGTCGTCCAGGCCGGCAAGGTCCGGCACGTGGGCATCTCCGAGGCGGCGCCCGAGACGATCCGCCGGGCGCACGCGGTTCACCCGGTGACCGCGCTGCAGACGGAGTGGTCGCTGTGGACCCGTGACGTCGAGGACGACGGCGTGCTCGACGCGGTGCGCGAGCTCGGCATCGGCTTCGTCGCCTACTCCCCGCTCGGCCGCGGCTTCCTGTCCGGGCAGATCCGCAGCGTCGACGACCTCGACGACGACGACATCCGCAAGCACCACCCGCGGTTCCAGAGCGACAACTTCGAAAGGAACCTCGAGCTCGTCGACCGGGTCCGCGAGCTCGCCGACGAGAAGGGCGTGACCGCCTCCCAGCTGGCGCTGGCGTGGGTTCTCGCGCAGGGCGACGACGTCGTGCCGATCCCGGGCACCAAGCGGGTCGCCTACCTGGAGGAGAACGCCGCGGCCGTCCGGGTCGAGCTCGACGACACGGACCTGGCCCGCCTGGCCGAGGTTGCTCCGCAGGGCGCGGCGGCGGGCGACAGGTACGCCGACATGTCCTCCGTGCGGGCCTGACCTGCCGGGACAGACGGGTCAGTCGTCGTCGTCGACGGTGAGGCCCGGCGCCAGCTCGCAGAGGTCGACGTCAAGGCCGGGGTGCGGCCCGACGATCTCGACGAACTCGAAGCTGAGGCTGGTGCCGCCGGGCTTGGAGTCACCGAGGGTGTCGAACAGGTTCTCCGAGACCAGCCGGCCCACGTCCTTGACCACCACGTGCCCGTCGTCGTCGGTCACCGTGAAGGGGTTGCCGGTCTCGACGGCGCGGAACAGGTACACCGGACCGACGATGCCCTCCGGCGGCACCAGGTCGGCCGGGACCTGCTCGGTCGGCACGAAGGTGGCCTTGACCTCGCGGAAGAAGCCGTGCCCGGACACGACGAAGTGCTCGCCCGTGTCCAGGTTCTTCCACACCTCGCGGAACCGGTAGCGGTCACGGACGAGGAAGGCCTGGCCGTCGGACCCCGCGACGTTGAGGTATGCGAGGACCCCGCGGGCCCGCCCCGTCACTTTCAGGTTCAGCCCGTCGCACTGGGGATCGAACGAGTAGGGGTCGTTGTAGCGGGTGGGCGGCTCGAAGTAGTCCGGCGCGCCGGCCTGGGCCGGCAGGGCGCCGGCCAGGAGGCCCAGGGACACCAGTCCCGCGAACAGGAACAGACGACGGAACGAGCGCATGAGGTCCCCCATGTGAGCCGGCGGCACGGTGCACGACGCCCGGACTGTGAGCCGGTCCGGGCCACCTGTCAACCGCGACCGCGGCGCTCTCGGTGGATACGCGGTGCTAGGACCGAAAGATCACTCGTGGTGGGCGCTCGGCTGTCCTCGCGGAGCCGGTCCGCGCCGTCACGGACGCGCGGCTGCCGCGGTGAGACCGCTCGTCGTGCGGAGCCCGTCCTGGCCCATCGCGACCGCCTCGTAGCCCAGGACGGACTCCACCAGCGCCATGCCGTCGTGACCGAGGACGAACGCGGCCGTGGCCAGGACGTCGGCCCACAGCAACGACGGGCCTACCACCGTCACCGACAGCAGCTCGGAGGCCGCGGCGCCGGTACGGGGGTCGACGACGTGGGGGCCGCGGTGCGCGGTGCCGGAGGTCGCCACCCCGCCGGTGGTCATCGGGACGACGGCGAGAACCCGTGCGGGGTCGCGCGGGTCCTCGATGCCGATCCGCCAGGGCTGGGGCTCGGTGCCCGGCCGGATCGCGATGTCGCCGCCCGCGTTCACCGTCACGTCGCAGTCCAGGCCGGCGGCGAGGTGCTCGGCGGCCCGCTGGACCGCCCACCCCTTCACCAGGCCGGTCGGGTCGAAGCGACTGCCGCCGGACCCGTCCGGCCGCCACGCGTCGAATGCCCCGCCGGTGAGGACCCTGGCGGTCTCGCACAGCGCGGTCACCTCGGCGACCAGCGGGTGCGCTCGCCCCACCGTGACCTCTCCGCGCACGATCCGGCTGACCTGGCTGTCCGGCCGGTACGGCGAGAACAGCAGGTCGATCGCCCGCAGCTCGTCGTAGACCGCGAGCACCCGGGACTCGGCGGAGGCGGAGCGGACCCCGCTCCCGCGAAGGTGGATGCTCACCGGCATCCCCATCACCTGCTCCACCCAGGCGCGACGGTCCGGCACCGCCGCGAGCACGGGAACCACCCCGGCCGCGCTCACAGGTTGGCCTTGTCGAGGGCCGACTGCAGCGACTTGACGTAGCCGTCGCTGGTCACGGTGGCCCCGCTGACGTGGTCGATCTGCGCACTCTGCGCGGCCACCGCCTCCTGGGCGAGCACCGGCAGGGCGTAGGAGTTGATCTGCTGGTCGCGTCCGTTGCCGTGGGGGTACTGCACGGCGTCGACCGCGGTGATCGTGCCGGCCGCCACGGTGATCTGCACCTGGACCGGCCCCCACCGGGTCTGGGCGGTGGCGCCCGTGACCGTGGTGGATCCCGAGGATCCCGTGGATCCCGATGAGCCGGACGTGCCGCTCGATGTCCCGGACCCGGTGCCGTCGGAGGTGGCACCGCTGCTGCCCGACGTGGTGGAGGTCCCGGTGCCGATCGGGGGCACCGCGGAGGTGCCCGTCCCCGCCAGCGAGGTGTGGTAGCTGAACAACATGATCAGCCCCGAGACGGTGCCCACGACGGCGACCACGATCTTGCGCACGGGAAGCTCCTGACGGTGGGTCGGTAGGCAGGTCGGGTCAGTAGGTGAAGCGCTCGAGGTGGATCTGCGGCCCCGGTACACCGGCCCGGGTCAGCGCCGCGACCGCCGCCTCGGACCAGGCCTCCGGACCGCACACGAACACGTCCTGGCCGGCGATGTCGGGCACCAGGTGGCGCAGCGCGGCCGCGTCGTCGACGTGGGCCCAGGACCTGGGCAGCCAGGACGTGTCCGAGGCGCGCGGCCCGAGCAGGTAGGCCACCCGGTGCCCGTGCGCGGCAGCCAGCGCGTCGATCTCGCTGCGCAGCGCCAGGTCCGACTCCTCCCTGGCCCGGTACAGCAACGTCGTGCCGGCGGGCATCTCCTCCAGCAGCGCGCGCAACGGCGTGATGCCGATGCCGGATGCCATCAGGGTGGCCGACGAACGGGTCCGCCGGGCGGCGGTGAGGGCGCCGTACGGCCCCTCGACCAGGACCCGGGTCCCCGGCTTCACCTCGGCCAGCGACCGGCTCCCGTCGCCGAGGTCCTTGACCGTGATGCGCAGCATCGACCGGTGCGGCGGCGCCGACAGCGAGTAGGGGTGCCCACGGCTCCAGCCCGGCCCGTCGAGGAAGCGCCAGACGAAGAACTGCCCGGCCCGGACCGGGAGCCGGTCCAGCGCGCGTCCGGCCAGGTGCAGGCTCACGATCCCGGGGGCCTCCTCGACGACGGCTGAGACGACGACCCGGTGCCGCAGGGTCCGCACGAGGGGAAGGCCCACCCGGTACACGAGAACACCGGCCAGTGCGGCGCCGTAGAGCGTCCACCAGTAGGCCCGGGCCCACGGCGAGGACACGAAGTCGGTGCCCGTCCAGATCTGGTGCGGCAGGGCGAGCCCGACGCCGAGGTAGGCGTACAGGTGCAGGAGGTGCCAGGACTCGTAGCGCAGCGCGCGGCGGGCGACGCGCACCGAGGTGACGACCACCATCACGAGCAGACCTGTGCCGGCCGTCGCCAGCAGCATCCCCGGGTAGGTCCAGATCATCGACCAGAGCTCACCGAGGACGCCGGTCTGCGCCGAGGCGGCGTAGCCCAGCGTGACCAGCACGATGTGGGCGAGCATGAGGGAGACCGACGAGAAGCCGAGCACCCGGTGCCAGCGCGCCAGCCGGTCCTGGCCGAACGCCTGCTCCGCCCACGGGATCCGGGCCATGGCGAGCACCTGGACGAGCAGGAGGTCGGCGGCGACCAGGCCGGTCAGCCGGCCCAGGGACGTCAGCAGTGCGCCCGTGCCGCCGGAGAGGTCCTGTCCGCCGCGGCCGGCGACCCAGAGGGCCAGCACCACGACGACCGAGAGCGCGACGATGGCCAGGACGGCGTCCGCACGAGCAGTGCCGGGACGGCGGGGGGACCGGCTCGGCCCGGGCCGGGAGCCGGCCGCGGGTCCGGCCGGGCCCTGGCGGGTGCCGGGTGGGAGCAGCGTGGTCATGGCAGGACCGTGCCCGGCGCGGCTGGGAGGTTCCTGTGCGGTCGCTGAGGTCCCGCCACCAGAGTCGGCGAGAGCCGGGCGGTGCTGGGGCGGACAGCCCTCGGGACGGAGGAGCCCGCAGGACGGACAGCCCTCGGGACGGACATGGACAGACGGCCCCCGCGGGCCGAACCTGGGAACGTCGTCCGCGCGTCGGCGGCTCACCGCCTCGACGCCGGCGAGACCTCACGGGAGACGTACGGGAGGAGACCCACGTGTACGTCAGCAGCACCGTCCTCGACCTCGAGCCACGGCAGGTGTCCGCCGCGGTCGGCCTGGTCCGCGACCGGGTCCTGCCCGTGCTGGCGACCCTCGAGGGCAGCCGCGGCGCGACGATGATGGCCAACCGGGCCACCGGCCGCACGATCACCAGCACCCTGTGGGGCACCCGGGGAGCGATGGACGCCGGCGCCGCACCGCTCGGCCCGTTCCGCGCCCAGGCGCAAGAGCTGCTCGGCGGGGCGGCGCTGGTCGAGGAGTGGGAGGTGGCCGAGCTCTTCCGTGAGCACCACTACACCGCCGGCTTCGCGACCCGGTCCACCCGGATCGAGTTCCAGCCCCGGGACGCCCAGCAGCTGGTGGACGTCGTCCGGACCACGATGGTCCCGGCACTGGCGATGATCGACGGCTTCGCCAGCGCCGCACTGCTCATCGACATCGACCGTGGGAGTGGCGTCAGCCTGGTCACCTTCACGGACCGGCAGTCCCTGGAGGACAGCCGCCGGGCGGCAGCCGAGATCCGCCGCACCACGGTCGAGAAGGCGCACGCGCAGGCCACCGAGGTCGTCGAGGCGGACGTCCTGGTGGCCGAGATCCGGCTTCCCGACCAGGCCTAGGGTCCTCCGGTCCGACCCGTGCGCCCTGTGAGGGGGCAGCGTCACGCCGCCGGCGGTCCCCGCGTGCGTCACCGGTGTCTCGCGGGCGGTCACCGGCGTACCTCGCGACGACCCCGGCAACGACGACGAAGGCCCCTCCACGCATGAGTTGGAGGGGCCTCGCCGGCCCGGCACGCCCTGCGATCACCGAAGCGACCGCCGGCCTCGACCGGACCGCCCCGCTCGACACGGGCTCCGATCGCTCGGTGCCCGCCGTGGCGGAACGGGTGCCCCGCGTGGCCGACGGTCCCGATCGCTCGGGTCCGCTGCCTGCGCGAAGCGGCGCCCCCGGTGGGTGACCGTGCCCGATCGCTCGGGCCCGGCACCTCCGTGGAGCTGCCCCACGCGGCCACCGCGCCCGATCGCTCGGGTGCGGCGCCTCTCGTGGGACGGGTGCACCGTGCGGCTCTCCGGTCCCGATCGCTCGAGCCCGGCACCCTCACGGTGCGGGTGCCCCTCGTGGTTCCCGGTCCCGATCGCTCGGGTCCGGCACCTGCGCGGAGCCCGCTCCTCGCGGTCGGCCGCACCTGATCGCTCAGGTCCGGCTCCTGCGTGGAACGGTGTCCCGCCGACCCTGCCCCGGTTGCCCGGAGCCCGCCAGCGCGGGACTGCCCCACCTCGCCGCGTCCCGATCGCTCGGGCGTCTCGTCGTGGGACGGGCATCCTCGGCGGTCCGGGCGATCGCTCGCCCGTCCATACCTCGGAACCCACCACCGCTAGCTGGGACCCGACGCAGGCTGCGGTCTCCCGCTGCCTGCCTCGCCCGGGAGGTCGCCCTCCCGGCCGGTCCCCGTTCCCGGTGACACGGAGAGTTCTACTTGGCTTCCGACAACACCGACAAGGGGTTTGCCGAAGGTATTTCGACGTTCTCCGGCATCCACAGGACGGTCCACAACCGGTGCGGGAGTTGTCCCCCGGAAGCGCCCGTTGTCCACCGGCTCATCCACCGTTCTGTCCACAGCCCCCATGTCCTGCGTCCAGCATCCGGACGGTTGCGGGACGGCGCCGGGTACCGTTCGGGCCGGTTCACTCGTCGACGTACGGGCAGTGCCGGCAGCCACGTGCGCAACAGGTGCCGCGGTCGGCAAGGAAGGCCGCGGTGAGCACGAACAGGCCGGACCCGGGGTCGAGGTAGCCCGCCTCGCCGGCGGCCAGTGCCCCGGCGTGGGCGGCGAGCACCTCCGCCCGGCGCGGCGTGCCGTGGGGCAGCCGCGCGGGGTGCGGCTCGGTCAGCGCCCGCGGCGCCAGCGGGTCGGGCACCCGCGGAGCCTACGTCGCGGACCGGTCAGGCCGGCGGCGCCGGGGCGAGGCCGGATGACACAGTGGGCGACGATGAGCGCCACCTCCCGGACCCTTCCGGTCGCCACCCTCGCCGCCCTTGCCGCAGTAGCCGCCGTCGCCGCCGTCGGCCTGTCCGCCTGCGCCGGAGGCAGCGGCGCACCGGCCGCCGGGTCCGGCACCGGCACCGGCTCGCCGGCCGTGTCCGCCAGCCCCGCCGGCCCGACCCGGGCCGCCGACCCCGACGCTCCCAGCAGCTGGGGCCCGACCCTGGGCGAGCTTGCCAGGGCCCGGGACCTCGTCGGGGCGATGACGACCCGGGAGCGGGCCAGCACCGTCCTGATGCCGGGGTTCTGGGGGTACGACCCCGACAGTCCCACCGCCGCGGAGGCGCAGCGCAACGAGGCGATGCACGGCGTCGACACCGCCACCGAGGCGCTGGCCGAGAACCCGTTCGGCGGGGTGTTCCTGCGGCCCGAGGTCATCGCCGACGCCGACCAGGTCGACACCCTCGCACGCGAGCTGCACCGCTCCGGTGACCGACCCGACGGCCTGCCGCTGCTGGTCTCCATCGACCAGGAAGGCGGCTCCGTCCAGCGTCTCAAGGCCGGTGTCCCCGTCGTGCCCTCCGCGGCCGCTGTCGGGGCACGGGACGACCCGGCGTACGCCCGCCAGGTCGCCCGCACCAACGGCAGCAGCCTGCGCCGCCTCGGCGTGACGATGGTGATGGCTCCGGTCGCCGACGTCGACCCCGACGGTCGCTCGGTCATGGGCTCCCGCACGTACTCCGCCGACCGCGAGGTGGCCGCCAGGATGGTCACCGCGACGGTGCGGGGGTACCTCCAGGCCGGTGTGATCCCCGCCGTCAAGCACTTCCCCGGCCTCGGGTCGGTGTCCGGCGACAGCCACCACGCGCTGCCGGTGCAGGACAAGTCGCTGGCGCGGCTGCGGCGCACGGACCTCGTCCCCTTCAGTGCTGCCATCGACGCCGGTGCGCCCGTCGTGATGACGGCCCACCTCGCCGTCGACGCGGTCGAGCCGGGGATGCCCGGGTCGATCAGCCGGGGCGTCGTCACCGGGCTGCTGCGCGACACCCTCGGCTTCGAGGGCGTGGCGGTCACCGACTCGCAGGGCATGGGCCCGATCAACGGGCCGTACAACTCCGCGGAGGGAGCGGTCCGCTCACTGCTCGCCGGCGACGACCTGGTGCTCAACTCGCCCTACCCCGGCCGCGCCCGGCGGGCGCTGGTGCGGGCCGTCGACGCCGGGCGGCTGCCCGCGGCCCGGCTGGACGAGGCGGCGACCCGTGTCCTCGCGCTGCGGATGTACCAGCAGCGGATCGCGTCAGCCGTTCGCTGACCCGTCCGACCCCGTGCGTGGCAGCACGTCCACAAGATCCAGCTGCTTGGGCGAGAGCCCGTCACCGCTGGACCGGCCGCGCAGCCGGCGCAGCACCCACGGGGTGAGGTGCCGCCGGACCCAGCGCACGTCGGCGACCAGGTCGTTGCGTCGCCCGGGGCGTACGCCGGGCGGCAGCGGCTCACGCCACCAGCCGGGCGGGCCACCGAGCAGGACGGGGTCGTCGACGCCGAGCACCTCGAGCACCGCTGCCGCCACCCGGGCATGACCCTCGGGTGCCAGGTGCAGGCGGTCCTCGTGCCACAGCCGCCGGTCCTGCAGCGCCGGGACGGAGCCGGTGTCGACGACGAGCGCACCGGTCTCCTGCGCGGCGCGCCGGACGCCCTCGTTGAACCGGGCGAACCGCGCGGCCAGACGGGCGGCGGTGCGGCCGGTGCCACCGGCCCGCTCGATCACGGTGAAGAGCAGCACCTGCACGCCCGAGGCGCGCAGGGCGGCGACCGCGGCGCGGTAGCGCGCCACCACAGCGTCGACGTCCCGGCCGGGGCGCAGCACGTCGTTCGGTCCGGCGTGGAAGGACACGAGGTCGGGCCCGAGCGCACGCGCGGCCGGCACCTGCTCGGCCACCACCTCGTCGAGCAGCCGGCCGCGGACCGCGAGGTTGGCGTAGCGGAGGCCACCGTCCCGGGTGGCCAGGGCAGCGGCGACCCGGTCGGCCCAGCCGAGGTGCCGGCCCTCGGGACCCAGGTCGTCCTCGAGCCCCTCGGTGAACGAGTCGCCCAGGGCGACGAACACGTGCATGAGCGGCATTGTCCCGCGCGGCCTAGGGTGCGCTGCATGGCAGCCGACGACCCGGTCGTCCCGGACACCAAGGACTGGACCTGGGTCCTGGGCCGTCCCTGCCCGGAGTGCGGCTTCGACGCCACGACACTCGAGGGCTCGCAGGTCGCCGGGCGGGCGCGGGACAACGCCGCGGCGTGGCGCGAGGTCCTCGCCCGGCCGGCCGTGCGGGACCGACCGTCCCCGGGCGTGTGGTCGCCGTTGGAGTACGCCTGCCACGTGCGCGACGTGCACCTCGTGTTCGACGGGCGCCTGCGGCGGATGCTGGTCGAGGACGACCCGTTGTTCGACAGCTGGGACCAGGACGAGACGGCGGTGCGGGAGCGCTATGCCGACCAGGACCCGGTCGTCGTCGGCGGCGAGCTCGAGGCGGCCGCGGCCGCGACCGCGGACCGGTTCGACACGGTGGGCGGGGCGCAGTGGTCCCGCCCCGGCAGGCGCAGCGACGGTGCCGTCTTCACCGTCGAGACCTTCGGCCGGTACTACGCCCACGACTGGGTGCACCACCTGCACGACGTCGCGGGCGACAGGCAGCCGTGACACGTCACCCGCCGGGCGAGCACAGCCACGACGACCGGTCCCACCAGCACGACCACGACAAGCACGACCACGACGGGCACAAGCACGACCAGCACGAGCACGACGGGCACGACGGGCACGAGCACGACGAGCCGGGCGGGCTGGTGGGACGGCTGCGGCACCTCGTCGCTCCGCACAGCCACGACGCCTCGGTCGCGATGGACAACGAGCTGGAGACCAGCCGCCGCGGCATGCGGGCCCTGCTGCTGTCCTTCCTCGCACTCAGCGTCACCGCCGTGCTGCAGGCAGCGGTCTACCTGGTCAGCGGCTCGGTCGCCCTGCTCGTCGACACCCTGCACAACGTCGCCGACGCGCTGACGGCGCTCCCCATCGCGGTGGCCTTCACCCTCGGACGTCGCGCCGCCACCCGTCGGTACACCTACGGCTACGGCCGGGCCGAGGACCTGGCCGGCATCGTCGTGGTGCTGGTGATCGCGGCCTCGGCGGTGCTGGCGGCGGTGGAGGCGGTGCGGCGACTGGCCGACCCGCGCGAGCTCGACCACCTCGCGCTGCTTGCCGTGGCCGGGGTCATCGGCTTCCTGGGCAACGAGCTGGTGGCCAGGTACCGGATCAGGGTGGGCCGCGAGATCGGCTCGGCGGCGTTGGTGGCCGACGGCCTGCACGCCCGCACGGACGGCTTCACCTCGCTCGGCGTGGTCCTGAGCGCCCTCCTGGCCTGGCTCGGGTTCGTCCGCGGAGACGCCCTCGTGGGCCTGGCCATCACCCTTGCCATCCTCGCCGTGCTGCGGGACGCCGCGCGGGACGTCTACCGGCGCCTGATGGACGCGGTGGACCCGGCCCTGGTGGACCTCGTGGAGCGCACCGCCGGCGGCACGGCCGGCGTCCAGGGCGTCGGCGACGTCCGGCTGCGCTGGATCGGTCACCGGCTCCGCGCCGAGCTGGAGATCGTGGTCGACCCCGCGCTCAGCGTCGTGGCAGCGCACGAGGTGGCCGAGGCGACCGAGCACCGGCTGCTGCACGACGTACCGCGCCTGCACGCCGCGCTCGTGCACGCCGACCCGGCCGGTCACCCGCACGACCTGACCGGCCACCACCGGGACGGGTGAGCGACGTCACGGCGCGCACGACCTCCGTTTGGCCGAGTCAAGACCGATCCGTGACCTTCCGACAGTCACAGTGGACCCCGAACCCGACCGTACGGAGCAACCCGAACCATGACGAACCACCGCCACCCGCTGCGTGTCACCGTCACCACACTGGCGGCCGTGGCTGCGCTCGTGACGCCGCTGCTCGTCACCACCGTGCCGGCCCAGGCCGGCACCTCGGTCACGCAGTACGGGAAGGTCGTGTTCGTCGCGGACGGCGACACCCTCGACGTGGACGTCGCCCGTGACGGCACCCGCAAGCCGGTCCGGGTCCGGTTCATCGGGATCCAGGCCATGGAGCTGCACCGCTACAGCCAGACGTTGTCCAAGCTGCGCGGCGAGTGCTGGGGGGTCGACGCCGCGAAGAACCTGCACCGGCTGGTGGCCGGCAAGCGGGTGCGCCTCACGGCGCGCAAGGCGAGCAGCGCCTCCGCGCGCAACGTGCGTCCGCGCCGCTTCGTCGCGGTCAAGGTGGACGGGCGCTGGACCGACGTGGGCGCCATGCAGCTGGACGCGGGCCTCGTGCTGCCGGACCTGATCCCGGACGAGTTCAGCCACAACCTCGACTACTCCCGCCGCGCGCAGACGGCTGCGGCCAGCGGCGCCGGATTCTGGGGAGACCCCACCCGCTGCGGGTTCGGCCCCTCGCAGGACGATGCGCTGAAGGTCGACGTGAACTGGGACGCTGACGGCAACGACGGCCAGAACGTCAACGGCGAGTGGGTCGACGTCACCAACCTCGGCGCGAGCCCGGTCGACCTGTCCGGCTGGTGGGTCCGCGACGCCGCGTACCGCGGCGACAAGGCGCACGGCTACACGTTCCCGGCCGGGACGGTGGTCGCCCCCGGTGACCGGGTCCGCCTCAAGATCGGCAAGGGCAGCAACGGGGACGGGGTCCTCTACTGGGGCCTGAGCATCCCGATCTTCGCCAACGTGACCGGCCGGACGGCCATGGGAGACGGTGCGTGGCTGTTCGACCCGAAGGGCGACCTGCGGGCGTGGTACATGTACCCCTGCCGCGCGGCCTGCTGAGTCTGGCACCCTGCAAGGGTGCTGATCACCAACCACGTCCTCTCCGGTGCGGTGATCGGCGCCGTCGCACCTGACGTCCGCCAGGCGGTGTCGCTCGGCTTCCTCTCCCACTTCGTGCTGGACGGGCTGCCGCACTTCGGGGTCGACGACGAGCACCTGATGAAGATCGCCGTCCCCGACGGGCTGACCGGGCTGGCCACCATCGCCGTGATCGTGCGGGCGACCCCGCGCGACCGGCTGGCGCCGGTGCTGGCCGGCATCGTCGGCGCCTGCCTGCCCGACCTGGACAAGCCCGGGCACCAGTTCTTCGGGCGGTCGCCGTTCCCGCGCTGGTTCGACGCGGTGCACGCGCGGATCCAGGACGAGGAGGTGCACCGCTTCACCGTCGAGGTGGCGGCCGCAGCCGTGTTCTCGGTGGCCCTGGTCTCCCTGCTCCCCCGCCGGCCGAAGGGGCTGCGCCTCCCGCACCGCCGCGGCTGAACCCTCCGTCAGGAGCCTGGCGACCTGGGCCCGAGCCACCCGCCTACCTGCCGCGGGTCTCCTCGAGCCGGCCGGTGAGGAAGTCGCGCTCGGCGGCGTTCCCGGCCAGCTCGAGGGCGGCCCGGTACGCCTCGGCCGCCTCCTGCGCGCGGCCCAGCCGGCGGAGCAGGTCCGCCCGGGTGGCCGCCAGGTACCGGTAGCCGGCCAGCCTGCCGTCCGCGGCGAGCCGCTCGACCTCGGCGAGCGCGGCCTCGGGACCCGCGACCTCGGCCAGGGCCACCGCCCGGTTGAGCGCGACCACCGGTGACGGCCACTCCCGCAGCAGGGCGTCGTAGAGCGCGAGCACCCGCGGCCAGCGGGTCTTGTCGTACGACGGCGCGACGGCGTGCTCTGCCGCGATGGCAGCCTGGATCGCGAACCTGCCGACCCGGCTGTGGTGCAGGCCGCTCACCAGCGCCAGCCCCTCGAGAACCTCGTCCCGGTCCCAGCGGGAGCGGTCCTGGTCGGCGAGCAGCACCAGCCGGCCCTCGTCGTCGACGCGGGTCGCCCGCCGCGCGTCGGTGAGCAGCATCAGCGCCAGCAGTCCGCGCACCTCGGGCTCGTCGGGCATCAGCGCGCCGAGGACCCGGCCCAGGTCGAGAGCGCGCTGCACCAGGTCGGTGCGCACCAGGGCCTCGCCTGACGGAGCCGTGTGACCGGTCGTGAAGACCAGGTGCAGGACTGTCAGCACCGCGTCCAGCCGCTCCGGCAGCTCGGCCGCCCCCGGCACCCGGTAGGGGATCCGGGCGCCGGTGATCTTCTTCTTGGCCCGCGTGACCCGGGCCGCCATGGTGGCCTCGGGCACGAGGAAGGCGGCCGCGATCTCGACTGTGGTGACGCCGCAGAGCAGCCGAAGGGTGAGCGCGACCTGCGCCTCCCGTGCCAGCGCAGGGTGGCAGCACGTGAACACCAGCCGGAGGCGTTCGTCGGTGAGCACGTCGTCGGGGTCGGTGTCGTCCACCATGTCCTCCGGCCCCTCGGCCGTCGCCGGCTCCAGCATCATCGGCAGCTTCCGCCGCAGCGTCTGCTCGCGTCGCAGCACGTCGAGCGCCCGTCGGCGGGCCGTGGTGGTGAGCCACGCTCCCGGCGAGCGCGGGACGCCCTGCCGGCGCCAGGCGTCCAGCGCGGCGCCGTACGCGTCCTGGACGCACTCCTCGGCGAGGTCGATGCTGCCGGCGACGCGCACCGTCGCGGCGAGGACGAAACCCCACTCGTGCCGGTGCGCGTCAGCGACGGCGGCGGCGACGTCCTCGGGGACGTCAGGTGTCACGGCTGACTGCTGGTCACGCGTCCGGGAACTCCATGATCGGCCGGACCTCGACCCCGCCGAACGGCGCCGGGCAGGCCTTGGCGACCGCCAGCGCCTGGTCGAGGTCGGCTGCCTCGATCAGGTAGTAGCCCCCCAGGACCTCCTTGGTCTCGGCGAACGGGCCGTCCGTGACGGTGTCACCTCGTACCGAGGTCGCCGTGCCCGTCGGCTGCAGCGCGTTCCCGCCGACGATCTTGGCCCCGAGCTCGACCACCTGCTCGGCGAACCGGCCGTGGTCCTCCATCGCCTTCTGCATTGCCTCCTGCCCGGCCTCGGCCCAGCTCTTCTCGTCCTCGTAGATGAGAATCAGGTACTCGCTCATGCGTCCGTCCTCCACTGGTAGCGCGACCGGTGTCCCGGTCCGACTCTGACATCACTTCGACGGCCGGGGACACCCCGGATCGACATCTGCGCCGGACATTTCCCGCGACCGGGACGAGCCCTGCCGGTTACGCTCGACGCCGCATGCAGCCGACGACCGCCGACCAGCCGAGCCGCCCCTCCCGGGTCGCAGTGCCGCCGATCACCTACCCGGACCTGCCAGTCGCCGCTCGCCGCGACGACATCGCCGCCGCGATCCGGGACCACCAGGTCGTGGTCGTGGCCGGCGAGACAGGGTCCGGCAAGACCACCCAGCTGCCGAAGATCTGCCTCGAGCTGGGCCGAGGGCAGGCCGGGCTGATCGGGCACACGCAGCCGCGCCGGATCGCCGCACGCACCGTGGCGGAGCGCATCGCCGAGGAGCTCGGGGTGCCGCTCGGCGGCCTGGTCGGCTACTCGGTGCGCTTCACCGACAAGGCCGGGCCCCAGACCGCGGTCCGGCTGATGACCGACGGCATCCTGCTCGCCGAGATCCAGCGCGACCGCGAGCTGCGCCGGTACGACACCGATCATCATCGACGAGGCGCACGAGCGGAGCCTGAACATCGACTTCCTGCTCGGCTACCTCAAGTCGCTGCTCCCCCGGCGACCTGACCTCAAGCTCGTCGTCACCTCGGCCACGATCGACACCGCGCGGTTCGCCGCGCACTTCGACGACGCGCCCGTCGTGGAGGTCACCGGCCGCACCTACCCGGTGGAGGTCCGCTACCGGCCGCTCGTCGACCCGGACCGGCCGGACGACGAGGAGCGCGACCAGGTGCAGGGCGTCCTGGACGCCGTCGACGAGCTCCTCGCCGAAGGCTCCGGAGACGGCGACGTGCTCGTCTTCCTCTCCGGCGAGCGCGAGATCCGGGACACCGCCGACGGCCTGCGGGCGCACCTGGCCGGCCGCCGCGAGCCGGTGGAGATCCTGCCGCTGTACGCGCGGCTGTCCGCCGCCGAGCAGCACGCGGTGTTCCGCCCGCACGCCGTACGCCGGGTGGTGCTCGCCACCAACGTGGCGGAGACCTCGCTCACGGTGCCCGGCATCCGCTACGTCGTCGACGCCGGGACCGCGCGGGTGTCGCGCTACAGCCACCGCCTCAAGGTGCAGCGGCTGCCGATCGAGCGGGTCAGCCGGGCCAGCGCGAACCAGCGCACCGGTCGCTGCGGCCGCACCTCCGACGGCATCTGCCTGCGGCTCTACACCGAGGAGGACTTCGAGGCACGGCCCGAGTTCACCGAGCCGGAGATCCTGCGCACCAACCTGGCCTCGGTCATCCTCGCCATGACCGCCCTCGGCCTCGGCGACATCGCAGCGTTCCCGTTCGTCGAGCCGCCGGACCACCGGCAGGTCAAGGACGGCGTGGCGCTGTTGGAGGAGCTCGGCGCGCTCGACACCACGACATCCGGGCCGGTGCGCCGGCTGACGCCGTTGGGGAAGAAGCTGGCGCGGCTCCCGGTCGACCCGCGGCTGGCCCGGATGGTGCTGGCCGCCGACGCGAACGGCTGCCTGCCCGACGTCCTGGTCATCGCCGCCGCCATGTCCATCCAGGACCCGCGCGAGCGGCCCGCCGAGCACCAGCAGGCCGCCGACGAGAAGCACCGTCGGTTCGCCGACGACCGGTCGGACTTCCTCGCCTACCGGAACCTGTGGCTCTACCTGCGCCAGCAGCAGAAGGACCTCTCCGGCAGCGCGTTCCGGCGGCTCTGCCGGCAGGAGTTCCTGCACTACCTGCGGGTGCGCGAGTGGCAGGACCTGGTCGCCCAGCTGCGGCAGGTCTGCCGCTCGATCGGGCTGGACGCCCGCGGCGAGCCCTCGCAGCCGGGCGACGACCCCCGACCGGTGCACGAGTCGTTGCTGCCCGGCCTGCTCTCGCACGTCGGCCTCTGGGACGCCGGAGAAGCGCGAGTACGCCGGGGCGCGCGGGGCAAGGTTCGCCCCCTGGCCGGGGTCGGCGCTGTTCAAGAAGCCGCCGCGCTGGGTGATGGCCGGCGAGCTGGTCGAGACGTCCCGGCTGTGGGGCCGCGACCTCGGCCGGGTCGAGCCGGACTGGGTGGAGCCGCTCGCGGAGCACGTGGTCAAGCGCAGCTGGAGCGAGCCGCACTGGTCGGCGAAGAGCGGCGCCGCGATGGCGTACGAGAAGGTGCTGCTGTACGGCGTCCCGCTGGTCGCCGAGCGCCGGGTGGCCTACGGCCGCATCGACCCGGTCGTGTCCCGCGACCTGTTCATCCGGCACGCGCTCGTGCAGGGCGAGTGGCGCACGCACCACGAGTTCTTCCACCGCAACCGGGAGCTGCTCGGCGACGTCGAGGACCTCGAGCACCGGGCCCGGCGACGCGACATCCTGGTCGACGACGAGACGCTCGTGGAGTTCTACGACGCCCGCGTCCCGGCCGACGTGGTCTCCGCGCGGCACTTCGACGCGTGGTGGAAGAAGGCCCGACGGTCCGAGCCGGAGCTGCTCACGTTCGACGTGTCGATGCTGGTGCGCGACGACGCCGGCCGGGTCAGCACCGAGGACTACCCGGACGTCTGGGCGCACGACGACCTCCGGCTGCCGCTGACCTACCAGTTCGAGCCCGGGACGGAGGCCGACGGCGTCACCGTGCACGTGCCGGTGACGGTGCTGAACCGTCTGGGCGGCGCCCGGTTCGACTGGCAGGTGCCGGGCCTCCGGCCCGATCTCGCGACGTCGCTCGTGCGGTCGCTGCCGAAGGCGCTGCGCAAGGCGTTCGTGCCGGCTCCGGACAGCGCAGCCGCGGCGCTCGGCCGGATCGGGGAGGTCGTCCGCGACGAGCCGTTCACCGACGCGCTGGCCCGCGAGCTGCGCCACGCCACCGGGGTGGAGGTGCGCCACGGCGAGTGGGACCTCGGCCGGGTCCCGGACCACCTGCGCATCACCGTGCGGGTCGAGCACGACGACGGCACTGTGGTGGCCGAGGGCAAGGACCTGGACGCGCTGCGCAGCCGGCTGGCGCCCGTCGTACGGGCGACCGTCGCCGTGGCCGCTGCCGACGTCGAGCGTGCCGGGCTCATCTCCTGGTCGCTGGGCGAGCTGCCCTCGACCTTCGCCCGCGAGATCGACGGCCGCACCGTGCAGGGGTACCCGGCGCTGGTCGACGAGGGCGCCACCGTCGCCCTTCGCGTGCTCGGCTCGGCCGGAGAGGCGGCCGCGGCCACCCGGGGCGGCGTGCGGCGGCTGCTCGCCCTCACGGTCCCCTCCCCCGTGAAGGGTGTCGTGGCGCGCCTGGACAACACGAGCAAGCTCGCGCTGGGCGACAACCCCTACGACTCGGTCGCCGCACTGCTGGAGGACTGCGTGACGGCGACCCTGGACCTGCTCATCGACAGGCACGGCGGGCCGCCCTCCGACCAGGCCGGCTTCACGCGGCTCCAGGAGGCGGTCCGCGAGGACCTGCCTGAGGCGGCGCACGTCGTGGTCCGCAGCGTCTCGGGGGTGCTCGCGACGGCCACCGACGTCGGTCGCCGCGCGGGCGGTGCCACCGCCCCGGCGGCGCTGGCGTCGGTGCTCGACGTCCGTGGCCACGTGGCGAGGCTGGTCCGACCCGGTTTCGTCGGCGCCGTCGGTGCGGCGCGGCTGGACGACGTGGCGCGCTACCTCGCCGTCGACGGGCGCCGGCTGGACCTGCTCGCCACGGCGCCGAGCCGGGACGGGGACCGGCTGGCCCGGGTCGCGGCGGTCGAGCGGGAGCACGCGTCGTGGCTGGCCGGCCTCCGCCCCGAGCGGCGAGCGGATTCCGCCGTACGCGAGGTGGCGTGGATGCTGGAAGAGCTACGTGTCAGCGTGTTCGCGCAGCAGCTCGGGACGCCCTACCCGGTGTCGGAGAAACGCGTCTTCCGGGCGATGGACGCCCTCGACGGCTGACCCGGGTCCCGCTCCAGGGGACGCCCAGGGTCGCACCCCGATGCGGGTCGGGGTGCAGCCCGCGCACTCTGGTGGTGCACGAACGACCTCGATCCCTCGGAGAAGCACACCGTGAACGACATCCGCGAATACTTCCGACGACAGGGCCTGGTGCGGCCGCGGGACGGCCGGGTCCTCGGCGGCGTCATCGCCGGCCTCGGCCGCCGCTTCGGCCTCGCGCCCTGGCCCGCCCGGCTTGCCTTCGTTCTGATCCTGATGATCGTGCCCGGCAGCCAGATCCTCGTGTATCCGCTGCTGTGGGTGCTCATGCCCCAGGAGCCGTCGGGCGCCGTGCACACCGCTGACACACCCGTCGCGCCGAGCCCCTGAACGCCCTCAGCGCAGCCCGGGGAGCCGGGGGCACGGCCTCGGCGCGCACCACGGCACCCCGGACGGGACTAGCGTGCGGGCATGGCCTCGGCCGCTGCCGACCTCTGGCCCCTCACCCATCGGGAGCGGGAGGGCTTCGCCGACCTCCTCAGCGCGCTGCGACCCGACGAGTGGTCCACTGCGTCACTCGTGGCCGGCTGGACCGTCAAGGACGTGGTGGGGCACTGCCTGGCGACCGCGCACATGACGCCCGCCGCCTTCGTCCTGGGGATGGCCAGCACGGGCTTCCGGTTCAACGCGCTGTCCGAGAAGAACATCAGGAAGTACGGCGCCGGCAGCCCGGCCGAGCTCGTGGCCCGGACCCGGGAGTCGGCCGGACGGAGCACCGCCCCGCCCGGTCCCCCGCAGGTTCCACTGTCGGAGGTCGTCGTGCACTCGGAGGACGTCGCCCGCGCGCTCGGCCGGACCGTCGACCGCGCCCCGGAGGCGCTGGTGGCGAGCCTGGACTTCTACGTCCGGGCCCAGCCGCTGATCGGTGGCCGTGAGCGGGCCGAGGGCCTGCGCCTGGTGGCGACCGACGTCGGCTGGGAGCACGGCGCCGGCCCGACGGTCTCCGGCCCGGCGATCGCACTGCTGCTCGCACTGTCCGGCCGCCCGGCCGGGCTCGCCGACCTCGGCGGGGACGGCTCGAGCCAGCTCATCGCGCGCATGCCCTGACCGGGAGGACGGCGACGCCGACCCGGTCAGCCGAGCTCGATCGGCTCGGTGCGGCGCGGGACCAGCCAGAGCACCAGGGCGCCGACCACCGCGGCGGCCACCACCCCGAGGAAGACGTGGTGCGTCGCGTCGAACAGCGCCGTGCGCACGAACGCCTCGGCCTGACCGGTGAGCCGCCCGTCGAGCAGCGCCCGCTCGGCGCCGGCGCTGTCGGGCAGCGCGCCGGCGACAGCGGCGGGCGGGTCCGCCAGCCGGTCGACGAGGGTGGCGTTCGCGACGGCGCCGAAGACGGCGACGCCGACGGCGCTGCCGAGGTTGCGGCTGAACATGTTGGTGCCGGTGACCACACCGCGACGGCTCCAGTCGACGGCCGACTGCACGGCCACCATGGTCGGCACGGACCAGAAGCCGAGACCGACTCCCACCACGAAGCAGGCGGCGCCGACGGCGACGATCGACGAGCCGGCGCCGAGCATGGCCACCAGGAGGGCCCCCACGACGGCGATGGCGCCACCGATCAGCGCGGTGTCGCGGAAGCCGATCCGCAGGTAGAGCCGACCGGAAAGCGCCGCCGCGATCGGCCAGCCGAGCGTCATCGCCGCCAGCGCGAAACCCGCGACAAGCGCTCCGGTCCCGAGCACGCCCTGCGCGTACGTCGGGACGTACGAGCTCAGCCCGATCAGGGTGACGCCGATGGCCATCGAGGCGAGGTTGCCGCCGACGAGCACCCGGTGGCCGAAGACCCAGAGCGGGAGGACGGGCTCAGCGGCGCGGCGCTCGACCAGCACGAATGCTGCGAGGGCGGCGGCACCGACGACGAACACGGCGACGCTCACGGCCGATCCCCAGCCCCAGGCCACGCCGCCCTCGAGCAGGCCGAGGATGACCAGGCTGCAGCCGACGGTGAGCAGCGCGGCCCCGAGCACGTCGAAGTCGTGCCGGCGGCGCTCGACCTGCTCGTGGAAGGAACGCCACAGCATCCAGACGGTGACCGCCCCGACCGGCAGGTTGACGAAGAAGATCCAGCGCCAGCTCAGGTACTCCGAGAACAGCCCGCCCAGCGTTGGCCCGACCACCGAGGAGAGGCCCCAGACGCTGGCGACGTAGCCCTGGACCCGGGCGCGCTCCTCCACCGAGTACAGGTCGCCGACGATCGTGATGGTCACCGGCAGCACCGCGCCGGCCCCGATGCCCTGCACCGCCCGCGCCACGATCAGCGTCGGCATGCTCCAGGCCACCCCGCAGAGCACCGAGCCGAGCAGGAAGATCCCGATGCCGAGGAACAGCACCGGCTTGCGCCCGACGACGTCGGACATCTTCCCGTACAGCGGCGTCGTCACGGCCTGGGTGAGCAGGTAGATCGAGAACAGCCAGGGGAACTGCGAGAAGCCGCCGACGTCCCGCACGATCGACGGCACCGCGGTCGCGATGATCGTCGCGTCCAGGGCGACCAGCGCTGTCGCCAGCATCACGCCGACGAGGACCGGCCCGCGCTCGGAACGGAGGCCGACCGCCGCGCGCTGCGGCCGCCCCGTCGGCTCTGTCGGCTCCCTCGTGGTCGTCATCGCCGGTGCCAACCAGCGGCGGCCCTGATCCCTTCCCGGACCGGACGGTCGGACCCGGGAGACCGATCGTCGTTCGTGTCGTCGGAGCTCAGGCGTCGGGGCCGCGACCGAGAGCGGCGTCCATCTGGGTGTTGAACCGGCCCAGCAGCGTGGCGAACGCGGCGACGTCGGCCGCCGGCCACCTGTCCAGCTGCTCGCGGACCAGCCGGAGGCGTCCGCCCCGGGCGAGACCGAGCCGCTTGCGGCCCTCGCCGGTGACGACGAGCAGCTGGGCCCGGCCGTCCCCCGGGTCCGGCTCGCGGGCCACCAGCCCGGTGCGCTCGAGCAGCCGCATCTGCCGGCTCACCGCTCCCTTGTCCATGCCGAAGTGGTCGCACAGGTCGCTGGCCCGGACGCTGCCGAGCTCGTCGACCCGGGACAGAAGCGCGTAGGCCGTGGGCTGCAGGTCCGGGTGCACCTCGGTCGCGACCTCCCGCTGCCACGCGCCGGCCCGCCGCAGGAACGAAGCCAGCTCCCGCTCCACCTCGGCGTACGACGTCACGCCGGCAAGCCTGTCATCCGCGCCGCCCGGACGGCAGCCCTTCCGGTGCCCGTAGGGTCTGCGCAATGCGTCTCCTCGACCGGCTGCCCGGCTCCGCCGAACCGGACGCGGTGTTCGACGGGTTCGCGGCCTGGGCGGCCGACGCGGGGCTGGACCTCTACCCGGCGCAGACCGAGGCCCTGATCGAGCTCGTGTCCGGGAGCAACGTCGTGCTGGCGACGCCGACGGGCTCGGGCAAGAGCCTGGTCGCGACAGGAGCCATCTTCGCCGCCTACGCGGACGGTCGCCGGGCCGTCTGGACGGCGCCGATCAAGGCGCTGGTGTCGGAGAAGTTCTTCGCGCTCTGCGCGGTGTTCGGCGCGGAGAACGTCGGGATGCTCACCGGCGACGCGTCGGTGAACCCGGAGGCGCCGATCCTCACTGCCACAGCAGAGGTCGTCGCCAACCACGCGCTGCGCGACGGGGCCGCCTCGGACCTCGGCCTGGTGGTCATGGACGAGTTCCACTACTACGCCGACCCGGAGCGCGGCTGGGCCTGGCAGGTGCCGCTGCTCGAGCTCCCCGATGCGCAGTTCCTGCTCATGTCGGCGACCCTCGGCACCGGGGTCGACTTCTTCCGCGACGACCTCGCCCGGCGCACCGGGCGCTCGACCGCGGTCGTCGAGTCGGTCGACCGGCCGGTGCCGCTGGCCTACTACTACGCGAAGACGCCCGTGCACGAGACCCTCGAGGAGCTGCTGAGCACCGACCGGGCACCGGTGTACGTCGTGCACCCGACCCAGGCAGCGGCGCTCGAGCGGGCCCAGGCGCTGACCAGCGTCACTCTCGCGAGCCGTGAGCAGCGCGACGAGATCGCCGCTGCGCTCGGGGCGTTCCGGTTCCGGTCCGGGTTCGGCAGCACGCTGTCGCGGCTGGTGCGGCACGGCGTCGGGGTGCACCACGCCGGCCTGCTGCCCCGCTACCGCCGGCTGGTCGAGACGCTGGCGCAGGCGGGGCTGCTCAAGGTCGTCTGCGGCACCGACACCCTCGGCGTCGGCATCAACGTGCCGATCCGCACAGTGCTCATGACCTCGCTGGCCAAGTACGACGGGACCCGGGTGCGGCACCTCACCGCTCGGGAGTTCCACCAGGTGGCCGGGCGCGCCGGGCGCGCCGGCTTCGACACCGCCGGCACGGTGGTGGTGCAGGCACCGGACCACGACGTCGAGAACGAGCGGCTGCGGCGCAAGGCGGGCGACGACCCCAAGAAGCTGAAGAAGCTGGTCCGGAAGAAGGCTCCCGAGGGCTTCGTGTCCTGGGGGGAGCCGACCTTCGAGCGGCTGATGGCGGCGCCACCCGAACCGTTGCGGTCCAGCTTCCGGGTGACGCACGCGATGCTGCTCAACGTCCTCGCCCGGCCGGGCGACCCGTTCGTCGCCATGCGGCACCTGCTGGAGGACAACCACGAGCCGCGGGCCGCGCAGCTGCGCCACATCCGGCACGCCATAGCGATCTTCCGGGCGCTCGTCGCCGGTGGCGTGGTGCAGCCGGTCGTCCCGGCCGCGCCCGACGGCCGCCGCTGGGCGCTGACGGTCGACCTGCAGCCGGACTTCGCGCTCAACCAGCCGCTGTCACCCTTCGCCGTGGCCGCGCTGGACCTGCTCGACCGGGACTCCCCGGCGTACGCCCTGGACGTGCTCTCGGTGGTCGAGTCGACGCTGGAGGATCCGCGCCAGGTCGTGGCCGCCCAGCGGAGCAAGGCGCGCGGCGAGGCGGTGGCCGCGATGAAGGCCGAGGGCATCGAGTACGACGAGCGGATGGAGCTGCTCGAGGACGTCACCTATCCGCGGCCGCTGGCCGAGCTGCTCGAGCACGCCTACGACGCCTACCGCCGCGGGCACCCGTGGGTGGCCGACCACGAGCTCAAGCCGAAGTCGGTGGCGCGCGACATGAGCGAGCGGGCCATGACGTTCACCGAGTACGTCGGGTTCTACGGCCTGGCCCGGTCGGAGGGGCTCGTGCTGCGGTACCTCGCGGACGCCTACAAGGCGCTGCGGCAGACGGTGCCCGACTCGGCACGGACCGAGGAGCTGCGCGACCTCACCGAGTGGCTCGGCGAGCTGGTGCGCCAGGTCGACTCCAGCCTGCTCGACGAGTGGGAGCGGCTGACTGCCCCGGCCGAGGTGGACGAGCGGGCACTGGTCCGCGACGAGATGCCGCCTGCTGTCACGACCAACGTGCGCGCCTTCCGGGTGCTGGTGCGCAACGCGATGTTCCGCCGGGTCGAGCTGGCCGCCCTGCGGCGCTACGACCTGCTCGGTGAGCTGGACGCAGAGTCCGGCTTCGACGAGGCCGCCTGGGGCGACGCGATGGCCGGCTTCTGGGCCGAGCACGACGCGCTGTCGACGGACGCGGACGCCCGCGGCCCCGCGCTGCTGCAGGTGTCGGAGGGCGAGACCGCGTGGACGGTGCGGCAGACGTTCCACGACCCGGCCGGTCACCACGACTGGGGCATCACCGCCCGCGTCGACCTGGCCGCCTCCGACGATGCCGGCCAGGCTGTCGTCACCGTCACCGCCGTCGACCGCCTCGACGGTGCGTGGACCGTGGGCGGCGAAGGCACCCTCGACGGCTTCGACACCTGACGCGCGACTCGCCGTCGGTGCTGACGAGCACGCGACTCGTCAGCCGTTCACCCGCAGGCGCATGACCCAGCGCCACTTGGCGATCCGACGGTCGCGGGTGAAGCCGAAGTCCTCGTACAGCGTCTCGGGCCCGGTGTGGAAGTACGCACCCCGCTGCTCCGGGCGCCCCTCGACCTGCTCCGGGTAGGCCTCGACGAGCCCGCCGCCTTCGGCACGGATGCCGTCCAGCGCGCCTGCGACAGCGGCCCGGGCGACACCCTTGCCGCGGTGCCCTTTGCCAGTGAAGATGCAGCCGATCCGCCAGTCCGGCAGCTCCACCAGCTCCTTGTCGTACGCGGCCGGGTTCTTGATCGTGGCCACCTCGGCAGGCGATCCGTACTGGCACCAGCCGACGGCCTCGTCGCCGTCGTAGACCAGGACCTGGTGCACCGAGCCGGCGCGCACGTGCGCCTGCTTGCGCTTCTTGTTGTCAGCAGCGTTGCGGGTCAGCCCGTCGCTGTGGAACCCCATGCACCAGCAGCCACCCCAGACCCCGTTGTTCGCCTCGACGAGACGAGCGAAGTCGTCCCAGGTGTCGGCCGACAGTGGACGGGTGCTGTACGCGTCGCGATCGGCTGCCATGACCTCATATCCTCGTCGTCGACGGAGCGGCGGGCCCTGCGTTCACCCTGGTGTTTCTACCGCGTACCACCGACAGGAACCGAGCACGGGACCGACCTGTTTCCCCTGGCACGACCGCGTCAGCCATGCTGCAACGCTCCTTCCGCTTCCATCCGACGAGTAGCAGACATGCCAGTCTGGTCCTGTCCGATGTCGCCACGGGCCGCTCTGCGTGAGGGATCGCGGCTGCACCACGGCGCACCCACGACTCCTCGTCCACTCACCGTCTCCGAACGCAGGCGGCATCAGCCGACGAGAAGGATCACCCCGACGGTTCCCGTGTAGAGGTGCGCCCAGAACGGCGGGTTGAAGGGCCCAGCGAATCGAGTCGCCACCAGCCCAGTCGCGAAGGCCAGGCCCCACACGACACCGGCCCACCCGAGCCACGTCGGCAGCGCGTCCGAGGCCAGCACGGCGAGCCCGAGCACGGCGGAGCCGACGTAGGCGGTGAGCATGTGCACGATGTACAAGGTCCCCGCCCACCGGTCATAGGCGTCGAAGCCAACCGGCACGTGCCGGTCAGTGACCGTGCGCGCCGCTGCCCACGGCACCACGGTGAGGCGGAAGGCCAAAGAGGCGATCCAGCACACTCCGCCGGACAAGTAGACCGCGGTCGCCATCGCGGCGAGGACCGCGGCGGTCTCGTCGTCGAGGGTCACAACCAGCCCCGCGAGGCCCGCGGGGGTGACGACCAGTGCCGCGATCATCCAGGTGTGGATCCAGGCCCAGCGACGCTCGTCCGTGTGGATGACGGGCAACGACTCCTGCAAAGGGCGCTGGTAGTCCAGGCGCCACGCGACGGCACCCACCAGGAAGATCACAAGCCCGGCGACGAGGACGCCACCGGCGAGGACCGAGCTGTCCACGCCGGCATCCTGCCGCGGTTCTCGGGTGAGGGAAAGTCTGGTTCAGCGCTCGAGCTGACAGCGTTTCTGGCGCCGGCACTCCCGCCACCATCAGGTCTGCGGCGTCGCCGCGGACACCTCGGCCGGCGGTCCGGCTGGGCGTCAATCTCCGGACCCGACGGCGGTGACCACCCGCGCGGGTGCGAGCCGGCCGTCCCCAGCAGCGGTTCGTTCGAACCGGACCAAACACCAGCTCGATCGGGCCTGGCGCGCCGGTGAACGCAGACGGCACTACTCGACGTACCAAGACAGCCCACCGCATCGGCCACTGCCTTCGTGGTGGTCCGACCGGCGACGTCCGCCGTGGGAGGCGGACTACCATCGCGGCCGTGATCACAGCGGTGCACACCATCGTCTACACGTCGGATCCCGACGCGACCCGGGCGTTCTTCCGTGACGTCCTGGAGTTTCCGTCCGTCGACACGGGTGGCGGCTGGTTGATCTTCCGGACCGGGCCCAGTGAGCTCGGTGTGCACCCGAGCGCGTGGGAGCACGAGGGCCAGACCGGCGGTACCGACCAGCAGTTCGAGGTGTCGCTGATCTGCGACGATCTGAGATCCACGATCTCGGAGCTGACCGCGAAGGGCGCGCAGTTCGCCGGCGACATCGAGCAGGCCGGCTGGGGGAGCATCGCGAGGCTGTTGGTGCCCGGAGCCGCTGCGATGACGCTCTACCAGCCGAGGTACGACCCGCCGGCGACCAGGCAGTAAAGCGCGCGACTCCACCGGAACCGGTTGTCGGGGAAGCGCCGTGGCGGGCGAAACAGAGGCGCCGTGCGCGCGCAGCCGCTCGACTGCAGACACGACCGACCGGAACCGGCACGATTCTCATCCACAGTGTCGGAGTGGTGGGCAGCTAAGTGGTCTTTCTCGAACGACACGGCGAGCTGTGAGCACATCGTGTCGTGGTCCGACGCTGACGGTGAGCACACCGCCAACGTCGTGCCGCCCGGCGCCGGACTGACGGCTTCGAGGCGGACTCGCTCCCGCGCAACACGATCTCATCTGCGGTCGGGAGCAGGGTCACAGCGGCTGTCACGTCTTGATCGACCACTGGCGGCAGAGGGGCGCTGTCGCCGTATTGATCGCATAGGCGCCGGTACCAGTGCGACCAGCCGTGCGGCTATTTGCAGCTGAGCGCACGGCGCATGACAACGCGACCTTCACGGCCTATTCGTCCTCGCCGTTCCGGTGCCTTGCATGATCCAGGAGCCGGTCATTGGTGATCGGGAACACGATCCTCCACCCGTGTCGGTCCGTCGGCATCGGAAACTCATACTTTCTTGGCTTCGTGATGTCGCGCACCTCCATCACCACCTCTGAGTGATGGTCCAACTCAGATGCGCGGAAGAGTTCGGACGGGGGCGGCTGGCCTTCCTCAGGCTTATGGGCTGCCGGCATGGTGACCTCCCTGGTCACGGGCGCTCCGCGGGGGCGACTCGTGGAAGTCAAGAGTAGTCCGGCGACCCCGCGCAGGGGTGCCGCTACCGAGTGGCCCATCACAGGCTCACCGGGGTACCTGCAACCCGGCCCCAGGGTGACCTCTGATGCGTGGTGCTGTCAGGTGCGCAGGACGGTGAGGGGTCGCCAGGCGGGTCGGGGTGTCTGGTCCGGGTCGACCCACCGTGGCGGGGTGAAGACCGGGAGCCGCCGGTCGCCGATGTGCACGGTCCAGCCGTCGTGATGGACGACCCGGTGGTGACAGGGACACAGGAGCACCAGGTTCGACAGGGCGGTCGGCCCGCCGCAGGCCCAGTGCCGGATGTGGTGGGCGTGGCACCAGCGGGCGGGGCGGCCGCAGCCGGGAAACGCGCAGCCGCCGTCACGCACGATGAGCGCCCGGCGCAGCGCGGCGGGCACGATGCGGGAGCGGCGGCCGATGTCGAGCAGCGCGCCGGCGGAGTCGACGATCGCGGCGAGCAGCCAGGCGTCACAGCCGAGGCGACGGGTGGACTCCGGGGACAGCGGGGTGCCGTCCTCGAGGAACGCCGCGTCCTCACGCAGGCCCGGGGACTTCACCTCGACGTCGGCGGCGGCATCCGGGTCGACATCGGCATCGCCGGCGAGCTGGTCTGCATCGGACGCGGCCAGGCTGCCGGTGTTGCCAGGCTCGTTGCAGCTCCCGAGACCGATGAGGGACTGCAGGTGGCCGGGGGTGGTGACCACGGTCACGGTGACCGCTTCGCCGCCGGTGATCGACAGCTGGTCGGAGGCCAGCCCCCAGGACACGAGCAGCATCAGGGCATCGGCCCGGCGCTTCTCCGGCGACCGCGGGTCCGCCTGACCCTCCGGGCCGGGGGCGGGTGCGGCGAGCACTTCGAGGGGCCGCGTCGAGGGTGGCGCCGTTCTCCGGGGTGAAGCGGCCGGTGACCCGGCGGCCACCGTGCAGGTCGTGGGTCACGGTGAACGCCTCCGCCTCGGCGCGCAGCGCTTCCTCGCGTTCCAGATCGGCACCGCGGCCGGGTCGAGCCGGTCCAGCAGGTGCCGGCCCAGGGTGGCCACGGCCGCGGCGTCGTAGCGGCGGGCCTGGTCTACCAGGAACGCCTCACCCCGCGCCCTCGTCGCCGCGTCCACGGCCGCGGGAGCTTGCGGAGCGTGTCGGCCACCACCCGTGCCGACTCGTGCGACACCTGTCCCGCAGCCAGCGCCGCGGTCAGCGCAGGCAGATCCCTGTCCAGGTCGGCGGCCAGCCGGACCTCGGCGTGCGCGACCGCCGGGCGTTGCAGGCAGCAGCCCCGCAGCCACGTGGCCGTCGACGACGCCCCCGCCCGCAGGGCCGCGCCGCGGCCGTCGATCTCCCGGGTCATCGCCAGCACGACGGCCTCGAGCCGCCCCCGGGTCGCCTCGGCATCGATCCGGACGGTGAGCAGCTCGTGCTCGGACATCGACCAGAGGTTCGCCGCCGCCAGCTCCTCGATGCCCGTATCGACCAGCGACAGTGCCGTCACCGCGGGGTGCGCGCTCAGCGTTGCGGTCGGGATGTCCATGCGCCGAACCTATGACCCACCCGGGACACAACTCCGGCCCGGCGAAACCCGGAAACCGTTGCACGGCAACGCATCCGTCGTCCACAGGCGATCGTCACCGAACGTCCTGTGGCCAAGGGAACCCACCGATCCTGGGCGCGTCGCAGGGGCGCCCCGGCGTGCCGGGTGCGCCCCTGCGGGTGCGGGCTCGTCAGCCCAGGCGGGCCAGCTTCGCGTTCGCGGTCTGCACCGACGCGATTGTCGGGTCGACCTCGTAGGTCGCGTCCTGGCCGTCGATCCGCCAGACGACTATCGACAGGTCGTCCCCGCGACGGGTCACGCCGAGCCACTCGAAGGTGCCCTCGTCCGCGTCCTTGTCCGTCTTGAAGACGAAGGAGAAGTACGAGCCCCGGCCGACCTCGACGTCGACCGGCCGGCGCTTGTCGGTGAACAGGAGCCGGCCGCCTGCCGGCACGTTGTCACCGGTGTGGGAGCGCCAGCCCTTGACCTCGCCATAGGCGCTCCTGGCCGCCGCACGGTCGGCGAAGGTCAGGACGACGTTGGTCGCCTGGCCGCCGGGGATCGCGAAGTCGCGACGTGCCTTGCGCTCGAACCCGAGGGCCTTGAGCGGCGTGGGTTGCGCGGAGCTGGCTCTGCGGTGCCGGGTGGCGACGCGGGCCCAGTCCTGCTCCTGGTTCACGACCGGCATCTGACCGGCCCGCAGCAGCGCCCTGGCGGCGTCGTTGGGGTCGACCACGGTCGTGGCCGGCGCGGCGACACCCTCGTCGGCGACCGCCGGGCCGGACAGGGCACCGGCGGCGAGGCCGGACGAGACCACGGCGGTGGCGAGGACGGCGGCGGCGAGCGTCGCCGGGCGGCGGGTGCGGGTGGTGTGCGACATCTCGATCTCCTCTGTGGCCCGGGAGGGCCGGTTCCGCCCGGGCCTCTCCCGGACGCTGCAGAGGTGATGACTCGCGACGCCCCCCACCGGTTGCATCACGCCGGGCGCGGTGGCAGGCATGCGCGATCCACCTCCGCCGGGAGCGGGGTGATTCGTGCATGACCGGCCGCGCGGTGGTGTAGAAGCGGTGTCAGAGGAAGCGGACGGGGTCGAACTCGTCGATCGGGATGATCCGCACCCGGGGAAGCACGCCGGTGAAGCAGCGCACGTCGTCCTCGAGGTCGAACACCTCGAGCCCCTTCTCGGACAGCTCGGCGAACTTGAGGTTGACGAACTCGCGGAAGCCCAGCAGCCCGACCCGACGCTCGCCGCCGAGCAACGCCTCGACCTGTGGCAGGAAGTCACCGTCGTGGCTGGCGAGCAGGACGTCGCCGGGCAGGTCCTCGATCGCCTCGAGGGTGCGCTGGACGGCGATGTCGACGACCTTCTGGCCCGGGTCGCCCGAGAGCGGGATCGGCCGGTACTGCATGGCGAGCAGCGCAGACACGAACGGCATCGGCACGTGCCCGCTGGTGGCGTTGAGGAAGAAGAGCCCCTTGACTGGCTGGCCCCAGCGCGCCTCGGCGAACTCCCGGACGCGCTCCCAGCGCGGCCGCTCGTCCGGGTTCGGTCGCCTGTTGAGCACCGACATGCCGAGGGTGGCGTCGATGTTCTCTCCGTCGACGACGAGGTAGGTGGTGCGCCCGGTCCCGGTCGCGCTCTCCGTCATGTGCGGAAGCCTAGGGCGCCGGTGCCGTGCGGCCGCCGCTCAGGCGCCGAGTGCGCGCCAGACGCCGGGGCCGGCGACACCGTTGACGTGCCAGCCGCGGGCCCGCTTGAGCTTCTTCACCTTGCGCTTGGTGAGCGGACCGAAGTAGCCGGTGCGGTACTTCTTCTTCATCGTCAAGGAGGTCTGCAAAGCCTTCACCGCGACGCCACGGTCGCCCTTGCGCAGCTTCGTCCAGGTGAACTTGGTGATGCCGGAGCGGACCGGGACGCTGATGACCTGCCCGACCCGGATCGTGTCCCCGGACAGCTTGCTGGCGGACTTGATCGCAGGCACCGACGACCGCCAGACCTTCGCGATCCGGCTCAGGCTGTCGCCCGTGCGCACCCGGTAGCGCATCGCGGACGGCAGCGAGCGCGCCGCCGTCACGGTCTGCGCGCCCGAGGTCACCGGCGTCGCCGGAGCAGGTGCGGCGGACTGTGAGCGCACCGCGGCCCAGGTGGCCGGTGTGGTGGTGCCCGTCGGTTCCAGCCCGTGCGCGTTCTGGAACGCGACCACGGCGCTGTGCGTGATCGGCCCGAAGAACCCGGTCACCGGGGTCACCGAGAGCAGCCGCTGCAGCAGGATGACGTAGGGGCTGGTGGCGCCCTTCGCCAGCAGCGGCGTCCCCGTGAGCGAGGCGGGGTCGACCGGTGCGGGGCACGGAGTGGTTCGCGGGCCGGACCAGGCCGGCGCAGGCGAGCCGAAGACCTCGACGCAGGGACCGTAGTCGACGGCGCCGGCCTTCCCGGTCCACCACGAGGTGTGCTTCATCGCGCCCGCCCAGGCCAGCGAGATGTGGATGTGGTCGGCGTGCGACTCACCACCGGTGTACTTCCGCCAGCCGTCGGACGCGCGGTAGGAGCTCCAGATCTTGCGGTCGTAGATGACGTACATGACGCCGAGCCGGCGGGCGTTGTACCCGGCCATCCCGTTGGGACCGGGTGCGAGCAGCCAGCTGAGGAACTGGTCGGCGAGCGCCTTCTCGGCCGGCACCGCGGAGTTCAGGCCCCAGTCCCAGGCGCGGCCCTCCTTGTGCTCGCTCGTCCCGCCGATCGTGCAGCCCCGGGTGACGCCGAGGTCGCGGCCGCCGTACGTCGACAGCAACAGGTTGCGCAGCGCATCGAGACCGGGCTTGACCGTGGCGTCGCACGAGACCTGCGGAAGGTACGGCGAGAATCCCTCCACGACCGCCGGTGCGGCCCCCTGGGGCACCGGATCGGGCCCGGCGGCATGGGCGACGGACCCGCCCACCCCGAGGAGCAGGGCTCCCGCGAGGGCTCCGGCGAGGGTGCGCAGGGCGGGACGGACGGTGCGGTGGACCCAAAGCATCGGGACGGGAGCTCCTGGAGGCGGGTACGGGGGTTCTGGATCATGGTCGGTCGCCCCAGCCGCCACCTGAACCCCTCTTGCCCCACAAGAGGGTAAAACTTGGCCACCCGGACGGTGAGTCGCGTTGCGCCCGGCCCAGGTACCGTCCCGGCGTGAGCGCCGCCCGCACCTTCGTCCACGCCGCCCGGGCCGAGCTGGAGCCGGGCGGTGACCCGGCCGCGCTGGGCGGCGCGGTGACGGTGGGCCTCTGCGGCAGCTGGGAGCACGACGGCCCGTGCCTCTGGCCGCACCACACGAGCACCAGCACGGACGGTGCCGCCACGACGGTGCGCACGGTCTTCCGCGCCCGGCCGTCCCATGAGCGCGAGGTCCGCCGTCTCGTCGATGCCGCGCTCGCCGTCGGCCGGCTGACCGGACCGGACGGCTCGGAGACCGTGTGGCGGATCCTGCGGTCCGGCCCGGTCGCTCCGACGGCCGAGGAGAGCTCGTTCGGCGAGCAACCGGGTTCGCTGCCAGGATCTGGCGGGTGACGGACCGACCTCCGGGCCAGGACGAGCAGGCCCGCTACGACGAGCTGTCGGACGCGGTGTTCGAGCTCTACGAGAGCGGTCGGTACGAGGACGCGCTCGAGCGCCTCTCGGCGCGCGGCCCCGGACTCGAGCCCTGGTCGTCCGACCTGACGCATGTCGCCGCATGCCTCCAGTCGCGGGCCGGGCGCCCCGAGCAGGCGCTCGCGACGCTGCAGGCAGCGCTCGAGGCCGGTGACTGGTGGGCTCCGCGGATCCTCACCGACGACGACGACCTGGCCGCGGTGCGCCGTCAGCCCGGGTTCGACGACCTGCTGCGCGTGGCCACCGCGCGTGCCGCCGCGTACAACGCGTCGGTGACGCCGGACCCGCCTGTCGTGCTCCGTCCGGCCGGGCCGGTGCGCGCAGTGGCCGTGGTCCTGCACGGCTCCGGCCAGCGCGCCGACGCCACCGCCGAGACCTGGTCGCCGGCGCTCGCCGAGGGGCTCGTCGTGCTCGCGGTCGCGTCCAGCCAGCGCAGCACCCCGACGCACACCAGCTGGCCGGAGCACGCACCTGCCGTCCGCGACATCGGGCACGCGCTCGACCACCTCGACCCCGCGGTGCGGTCGCTCCCGGTGCTGGCGGGCGGGTTCTCCGCCGGCGGCCGGGCCGCGATGCTCTGGGCGCTCACCGGCGGACCGGTGTCGCGGCTGCTTGTCGTCGCGCCCGCACTCTGGTCCGAGCACCTGCCCGCCGAGCTGTGCCGGGTGCCGGGGCTCGTCCTGCTGGGCGGCGACGACCCTCTCGCCGGACCTGTGCAGCAGGTCGGCCGCCGGCTGGACGACGCCGGCCTGCGGCTGGAGACCGTCGAGGGGCTCGGGCACGCCTATCCGGAGGACTTCGCAGCCCGGCTGGTCGCCGAGCTGCGCTCGTTCGTCGATCGCTGACCCCGGCGCGCGGCTCAGGCGGCGTCGGGCGGCTCCACGTCGGGCAGGGCGAGCCACTCTGCGAAGGTGAGCTCACGGTGCCGGCCGACGCCGACGTACCGCGGCCTGGTGAAGGGCCACTCCGCCAGGATCCAGCTCGGCACCAGGTCGTCGAGCCCACGTTCGGTCGCCGAACCCACCAGCCGGTCGACGGTCCACCACGAGACGTCGGCGTCGGCGCCCTGCTTCTCGGGTGGGTCGACGTACACACAGCCGAGCAGCTCGGACTCGTCCCCGGCCAGCAGTGCGTAGTTGAACGACTCGTGCGACTCGATCTCGCGCTCGTGCCGGACCAGGTCCGTGCGGTCGAGCTCGTAGGACATGTCGGCGGGCGGCCAGCCCCAGGCCTGGCCGAAGATCGAGAACAGCCTGGCCTGGGAGCCCATCACGGCCGGGAAGTCGATGTCGACGTCGTCGGCCCGGATCGGGCGCAGGTGCTCACCGGTCGAGAGGTCGACACGGGTCGGGTGCACGAAGTCGTCCGGAAGCCACGGCATGGCGGCGCAGCCTAGTCAGCGCGGGGCGGTCCTGCCGGTCACCGCGCCGCGGTGCCCACGACGCGGCGGGCAGCGACGTCGTCGAGGTCGATGACCTTCTCCTCGTCGGACATGACGCGGTGGTCCGGCATGGCAAGCAGGGCGACCATCGCCACCGAGCAGCAGCCGACGATGTACCAGCTGATCCAGGTGCTCGACCCTGTCTCCTGCAGGATCTTCGCCGCGATCAACGGCGCCGGGCCGCCGGCGATGACCGAGGCCAGCTGGTAGCCCAGGCCCGCACCGGAGTACCGGACGTTGGTGCCGAACCGCTCGGCGATCAGCGCGGCCTGCGGGCCGTACTGCATGTCGTGAAAGATCAGCGACGCGACGATCGCCAGCAGCACGAAGCCGGCCTTACCGGTGTCCAGCAGGCCGTAGTACGGGAACGCGAACAGCGCGGTGCCGACGATCCCGATCCCGTACATGAGGCGGCGGCCGATCAGGTCGGAGACATAGCCGAACAGGGGCACCGACACCAGGCCCAGGGCCGCGGCGACCAGCGTGTAGTTGAGCAGGTTGCCCTTCTCCAGCCCGACCTTCTCCACGCCGTACGTGAGCACGAACGTGATGAACAGGTAGAACGGCGCCTGCTCGGACAGCCGCACGAGCGCCGAGGTCAGGATCTCCCGCGGCTGGGTCCGGATGACCTCGAGCACCGGCTGCTTGACGACAGTCTGGTTCTTGCGGACCGCCGCGAACTCCGGGCTCTCCAGCACGCGCAGCCGCACGTAGAGCCCGATCAGGACCAGGACGGCGCTGACGAGGAACGGCAGCCGCCAGGCCCAGGCGAGGAAGCCGTCACCGGCCCACGCCTCGACCACCTTCACCGCGGCGGTGGCCAGCAGCAGGCCCATCGGGACACCCATCTGCGGGAAGCTCGCCATCAGACCGCGCCGCCTGCGCGAGCCCCACTCCATCGCGAGCAGGACCGACCCGCCCCACTCGCCGCCCACACCGATGCCCTGGGCGACCCGGAGCAGCACGAGCAGGACCGGGGCGAGCACGCCGATCGTGGCGTACGTCGGCAGGCAGCCGATCAGGAACGTCCCGATGCCCATGAGCAGCAGCGTCGCGACCAGCGTGCCCTTGCGGCCGATCCGGTCGCCCAGGTGGCCGAAGATCGCCGCACCGATCGGGCGTGCCGCGAAGCCGACGAACTGCGTGCCGTAGGAGAGCAGGATGCCGGCGAACTTCGACTGGTCGGGGAAGAACAGGTCGGGGAAGACCAGCGCAGCCGCGGTGCCGTAGAGGAAGAAGTCGTACCACTCGATGCTGGTGCCGACGGTGCTCGCCAGCACCGCCCGGCGCCGCTGCCCACGGGTCACCCGGTCCCGGTCCACCGCGGGGTCCATGGCGGGCTGCGCCGCGCTCCCGGTCGTCCCGGACATCCGGCACCTCCATGCTCGCCTCCCCCCCGGACCGGACGGCCGGAGGGCCAGAGGCACGGTTCCCGAGCCGTTTCGTCATGAAACCTTCATGTTTGTACTGTTTCGTGACGTGCGCCCGTGCCTGCCTAGGCTGAGCGGGTGCCCGACGCCAACGCCGAGACGCTGCACACCTACGAGCGGGCGGCGGCCCTCTATCGCGAGCGGACCGTGCGCCGCCCGCACGAGGCGGACGACCTGGTGGCGCTGGTGGCCGAGCACGCTCCCCCCGGCGCGAACGTTCTGGAGGTCGGCAGCGGGCCGGGGTACGACGCGGGCCGCCTGGAGGCGCTCGGGTTCCTCGTCCGGCGTACCGATGCGACGCGCGCGTTCGTCGACCTGCTGCGTGCCGACGGTCACCGCGCGGACCTGCTCGACGTCCGCACGGACGACCCCGGCGGTCCGTACGACGTGGTGTTCGCACACGCCGTGCTGCTGCACATCGACCGGGACGAGCTGCCGCGGGTCCTCGGCCGGCTGCTCGCCGCGGTGCCCCCTGGCGGCCTGCTCGCGATGACCGTCAAGGAGGGCGACGGCGAGGAGTGGTCCAGCCACAAGGTCGAGCTGCCGCGCCACTTCACGTACTGGCGGGGCGAGCCGCTGCGGGCCGTGCTGCTCGCCGCAGGCTGGGAGCCGGTGGTGCTGACGTCGACCGGCTCGACGTACGGACCCTGGCTCACGGTGCTCGCGCGGCGGCCGTGAGCCGTGCCCCGGCGGGTCAGGCTGCCTGAGGCTCGACCACCGGCGGCCGGCGGCGGGTGCGCCGCTCCAGCGCGATCGAGCCGGCGAGCACCACCAGGCCGGCGCCCGACAGGCCGGCGCCGACCACGGCCGGCGCGGTGTAGCCCAGTCCGGCCGCGATGACCACTCCGCCCAGCCAGGCACCGAGCGCGTTGGCGACGTTGAGCGCCGAGTGGTTCAACGTCGACGCGAGCGCCTTGCCGTCGCCGGACACGTCGAGCAGGCGTGCCGTGATGGCAGGAAGGCTCAGCGAGGACGTGAAGGCGAGCAGGAACAGCGTCAGGGCGGCGGTCACCACACCGTGGGCCGTGACGGCGAACAGCAGCTGCACGAGCAGGGTGGCCGCCGGCGCCAGCACCAGGGTGCGGAGCACCGACCAGTCCGCCAGCCGCCCGCCCACGAGGTTGCCGAGCACCATGCCGACACCGAAGATCGCCAGCACGACCGGGATGCCGGACCGGGGCAGGCCGGCGACCTGCACGAGGGTCGGTGCGATGTAGCTGTAGATCGCGAAGAAGCCCCCGAACCCGACGGCACCCACGAGCAGGGTCAGCCACACCTGGGATCGCTGCAGCGCGGACAGCTCCCGCCTGCGGCTCGCACCCTCGTGCACGGTCACCGTCGGCACGAGGAACTGCACCGCCACCAGCGTGAGCAGCCCGACGACGACGACGGTCAGGTAGGTGGTGCGCCACCCGGCCGCCTGGCCGAGCAGCGTCGTGAGCGGCACGCCGATGACGTTGGCAACGGTCAGGCCGGTCATCGTCATCGCCACCGCCCGGGCCCGGCGCTCACGCGGCACGAGCGAGGACGCGACGACGGCACCGATGCCGAAGTACGCCCCGTGCGGGAGGCCGCTGGCGAAGCGTGCCAGCACGAAGGTGCCGAACGTCGGGGCGACGGCGGACGCCAGGTTGGCCAGCGTCAGGGCGGCCATCAGGACCATGAGCAGGCCCTTGCGCGGCAGCCGGGCACCGAGGATCGCGAACGCCGGGGCGCCGACCACGACCCCGAGGGCGTACGCCGTGATGGCGTGACCGGCCGTGGGGATGGACACCCCGAGGCCGCCCGCGATGTCGGGCAGCACCCCCATGCTCGCGAACTCGGTGGTACCGATCGCGAAGCCGCCGACCGCCAGGGCGACCAGGCTCAGCCACACCGGGACCTCGTGACCGCGGAAGGTGGCGGTGGGACGGTCGGGCAGCCCCCGGACCGGCGTCCGTGACGCTCGGGAACCGGCGCGCGGCGGGGCCGCGAGCTGGCGCGAGGGCATGGCGGGTCCTTCCGGGCGGAGCGGGACAGGTCGACTTGTCGCGCCCAGGACGGCGGCCGCATCTGTCGCGCTGGTGACAGCACGTGACGGCCCTGTTCCATTCCGGGCCGGAGCGCGGCGTCCGGCACTCGGGACGCCCCGGGTGTGCCCGAGTTGATCACGTAAGCGTGATCAACTCGGGTTGACCGCGGCTTGCAAGCCACGGTCGGCACAGGTTCGCCGCGGTAGGGGCCCGGATGTGGGCCGGTCGGAGCGGACCGCGCCGCGGGTGGGGCGGCCTGGCCTCTAGGGTCCTCCCCGTGCTGGGAACCCTCGACCTGCGGCCCGCGCTGGAGCGCGCCGACCTGCTCGCCGACCCGGTGGCCGCCGCCCTCGCCGCCCAGCCCGGGCTCGACGTCCGGGTGGCCGAGATCGACCCCGACCTGGCGGACACGGCTGCCTTCTGCGAGCGGTACGGGGTGAGCCTCGAGGTGTCGGCCAACTGCGTCGTTGTCGCCGGCCGGCGTGGCGGCGACACGCGGTACGCCGCGTGCGTGGTCCTGGCGACCACGAGGGCCGACGTCAACGGCGTCGTGCGCCGGCGGCTGGACGCGCGCAAGGCGTCGTTCGCCGCGATGGACGTGGCTGTCGCCGAGACCGGGATGGAGTACGGCGGCATCACCCCGCTCGGCCGGCCCGCGGGCTGGCTGCTGCTTGTCGACGCCGCTGTGGTCGCGACGCCCCTGGTGGTGGTCGGGTCCGGGGTGCGCCGGTCCAAGCTGGTCCTGCCTGGCCATGCCGTCGCGGCGCTACCCGGCGCCGAGGTCGTCGACGGGCTCGCCACACCGGTCGGCTGACCCGCCTCCCGGCCAGCCCGAGAGCTCGCGCAGCCCGTTCTCCTACCCGTGCTCACGGTGATCGTTTGCGACCTGAGGCCCCCGACACGCCGTCGTACCGACGGCGTGTCGGGGAGCCAGGTCGCAAACGAGCGTTGTTGCTGCGGCGGGTCAGGCGTCCAGGTGCATCGGCAGGTCGAACATCGGGAAGATCGCCGGGGTGTCGAGGAAGAACATGATCCCGTCGATGCGGTCCGGCCCGAGGTCGAGCACCTGCAGCGACCACGCGCTGAAGCCCCCGTCCGGGTCCGGCTTGTACTGCGCGAAGCCCGGCGCACCGTTGGCCTCGATCGGCACCAGCCGAGAGCCCTCGCAGGCGTAGCCGGGGCCGAGGCACCAGGCCCGGATGTCGTCGTGGGTCTGCAGCCACAGCTCGTACGGCGGCATCGACCACGCGGCGTCCTCGGCGAGCAGGGCCGTGAGCCGGTCCATGTCGTAGGACTCGAACGCCTCGACGTAGCGGTCGAGCAGCTCGCGCTTCGCAGCGTCCAGCGGCTGGACCGCGGCCTTGTCGGTGTCGGCGTCGTGGGACGACAGCGTCGCCCGAGCGCGCTGCAGCGCGCTGTTGACGGAGGGCACCGTGGTGCCCATCAGCTCGGCGACGTCGGCTGCGGACCACGCCAGCACCTCGCGCAGGATCAGCACCGCCCGCTGGTTGGGTGGCAGCAGCTGCAGCGCGGAGACGAAGGCCAGCCGGACCGAGTCGCGCAGTACGGCGACCTCGGCCGGGTCGGCGGCCCCCGGGATGACCCGCGCGTCGGGCACCGGTTGCAGCCACGCGACCTCCGGCAGCGGCGCGGCGAGCCCGGCGGCGGCCGTGGACGCCGGGCCCAGGTCCATCGGCAGGGCCCGGCGCTTCCGGCCGTCGAGCAGGTCGAAGCACACGTTGGTCGCGATCCGGTACAGCCAGGACCGCAGGGACGAGCGACCCTCGAACGTGTCGGCGGCCTTCCAGGCGCGGACCATCGTGTCCTGCACGGCGTCCTCGGCCTCGAAGGCGGAGCCCAGCATCCGGTAGCAGTACCCGGTGAGCTCGGTCCGGTGCGCCTCCATCTGGCCGGTGACTGCCTCCAGACCCGGACCGATCGTGGCGGCGGCCTGCCTGGGCGCGGTCTCGGTCATGGGACTCCTCCCGTCGGACGGGCGCGCTGCTGCACCGGTCACGTCCGTGGGCCACCCTAGGACGCAGCGCCGACAGGAAGCGATCGACATCGGGCGCGACCGGAGGCTGGCCTCGTCCGCCGGGCGGAGCGGCGTTCAGGCGCCCACGTGCGCCCGCATCCAGTCGGCCAGCGGGCGCAGCTCCCGCCAGGTGGTGCGCACCTCGTCCAGCGCCCGCGGGCTGTGCAGCCAGTCCGGCGCGCCGTAGCGGCGGACGACCATGAGCGAGCGGCAGCGCAGCAGGTCCAGGCGGGGATGGCCGGCCGGGTACCCGCGGGGCCGGGTCTTCGTCTGGTCCCCGTCCACCTGGAAGCCGTCGCCGCGCAGCCGGGCCACGATCTGCTCCAGCTCGGGGCCGGTGCCCTCGGAGTCGACGGCCGCCCGGAACCGCGTCACCTCCGCGGACTCGTGGGCCCGCCACCCGCCACCGGCGAGAAGCCCGTCCTTGTCGACCTGGACGTACCAGCCGACCCCTACAGTCCCTCCCCCGACGAACGCTCCCTGGTGGGTCTTGTACGGCGTCTTGTCCTTGCTGAACCGGACGTCGCGGTACGGGCGGAACAGCTTGGCCTCGCCGAACTCGTCGGCCAGCGCCGAGGTCAGCGCCAGCATCGGGTCGCGGACCTCCGACTCCCAGACCGTCTTGTGCTCGGCCCAGTACGTCTTGCTGTTGTCGGCCTCGAGACCGGCGTAGAGCTCGAGGCCACGGTCGGAGAAGCCGCTGAACTCGACGGGCCCGGTCTCGCGTGTCACGCGTCGACCCTCACATCGAAGGGCTCCGCCGGGCAACCGGCCCCGGCCGTTTAGCGTGCGGGTCCGCCCGGGCAGGCTGGGCGCCATGAGCGCTGCCGACAGGTTCCCGGACCCCTACGAGCTGCTGGAGCAGGTGCCGTCGTTCACGGTGACCAGCGACGACTTCGCCGACGGCGGGGAGCTGCTGCCACCGCAGCGGTCCGGTGCCATGGGGGTCGAGGGCGGCGAGGACCGATCGCCCCAGCTGTCATGGTCCGGCTTCCCCGAGGAGACGCGCAGCTTCGCTGTGACGGTGTACGACCCCTGTGCCCCGACGGCGAGCGGGTTCTGGCACTGGGCCGTGGCCGACCTCCCGGCCGACGTGACCTCGCTCGCCGCGGGCGCCGGCGACACGGGCCGCGACCTTCCGGCACCCGCGTTCGCGCTGCGCAACGACGCCGGCACGGTCGGGTACGTCGGCGCCGCCCCGCCGCCCGGGCACGGCACCCACCGCTACTACGTCGTCGTGCACGCGGTCGACGTCGAGAGCCTGGGCATTCCTCGCGACGCCAGCCCGGCCTACCTCGGCTTCAACCTCTCCCAGCACACGCTGGCCCGCGGGACGATCCTCGGCCGCTTCGGCCACTGAGCAGCCGACGTCGGCTGTCGGTGCGCCGCAGTAGACCTGACCAATGCAGACGAGCACGCGCTACTGGGTCAACACCGTGAGCCTGGACCACGTCCGGCTCGGGACGGCCGGTGGGTTCACACAGGCAGGCCACGGGTCGCGGTCGCACCTGGAGCGGCTGCGTCCCGGCGACGGTCTGGTGTTCTACTCGCCTCGGACCGCCTTGGACGAGGGAGAGCCGCTGCAGCAGTTCACGGCTCTGGGCGTGGTGACCGGGGACCGGCCGTACCAGGTCGAGATGACCCCCGACGTCCACCCGTGGCGGACGGCGGTGCGGTTCCTGCCCGCCCGGCCGGCGGCTGCCCGCCCCCTGGTGGGCCGCCTGTCCTTCGTCCCGGACCCGGAGCGGTGGGGGCTGCCGTTCCGTCGCGGGCTCTTCGAGGTGTCGCAGCCCGACTTCGTGACCCTCGCCGAGGCCATGGACGTGACGTGGCCGGTCGCCGACCTCGAGGCCGTCCTGGCGTCGTGATAGGGCCCGCCCGGCGGTGTGCAGCCGGCGGTCAGGCGGCGAGTTCCCGGTCGAGGAAGCGCACCGTGCGACGCATGGAGAGCGGCCACTGCGGGCCGAAGGCGTGCTCCTCTCCGGCGTAGACGAACAGCCGGGCGTCCCGGTCGGCGACCCGCAGCGCACGCATCGTCGCGCGGGTCCAGCCGATCGGGCAGGTGTCGTCGGAGGTCCCGTGGTGGATCAGCAGCGGCTCCGTGATCCGGTCGACGTACGTCCGCGGGCTCACTCCGCGCCAGAAGCCCGGAGCCTCCGAGGGCTCACCGTGCCTCGCGATGATCCGGCGCGCCACCTCGTCTCGCGGGCGGGTCCAGCGCTCGAAGTTGTCCACGGTGTCCGAGCTGACCGGCGCGAACGCGACAGCGGCGTCGACCAGCCCCGGCTGCGCGACGAGCACGTTGTAGACGACACCGCCGCCCATCGAGCGGCCCACCAGCCCGACACGGTCGCCGTCGAGGTACGGCAGCGCCGAGCCCCGGACCGCAAGCACCGCGTTGACGGCATCCACGGTGTAGCCCAGCCGGAGCCGTACCTCCGCCCCCGGCGCCGGGTCGGACCCGGCGTGTCCGCGGTAGTCGACGTGCAGGGCCACATAGCCGCTCCGCGCGAGGTAGTCCTGCTCGCGCATCAGCCCCTGGCCGGTGACGTAGACGTCAGGGTCGATGTAGCCGTGCAGCAGGACCGCGACGGGGAAGGGCCCGGCGCCCCGCGGGACGTTCATCACCCCGGAGATGCGCAGGTCGCCGCTGCGGAAGGTCACGGCGTGACGGGTGTAGGCCGCCGTGCGGGCCAGCACCCGCACCGTGCGCAGGTTTCGTCCGTCGTAGGTCCTGCGCATCAGGGCCGGCAGCGACACCGCATCCCTCACGGCCGGGGTCGTCCCGGTGGCCTCGGCCGGTGCGGACGACGGTGTCGACCCGGGTCCCGACGGCGACCGTGCTGCAGCCGACGGTGCAACCGGCGAGGGAGATGCTGTCGTCGGTGACGTGTCGCCGGCCGGTGCCGACGAGCAGCCGGCGAGCAGCGCGAGGGCGGCCGCGACCGCGACCCTGGTCACGGCGACACGGCCACACCGAGTGACTCGGCCGCGAAGAACCTCGGCGCCCCGGGCTCGTAGAACTCGTCCAGCTCGACCATCGTGAAGCCCGCCCCCTCGACCAGCTGGGCGATCGGACGGGTGAGGTGGCACCCACCCGCCAGCCGTCGCTGCAGCGGGTCGACCCGGTGCTGCCATCGCCGGACCGCGGCGTCCGGGGCGAGACCGTGCTCCACGAAGTGCAGCCGGCCGCCGGGGCGCAGGACGCGGCGCAGCTCGGCCAGGGCCGCCGGGGCGTCCGGGACGGTGCACATGGTCCAGCTCGACAGCGCAGCGTCGAAGCAGCCGTCCGGGAACGGCAGCACCTGCCCGTCCAGACCGGCGCGGCGCACCGGCACCCGGGAGGCCGCCAGCCGCCTGCCGGCCAGCCGCCAGGCAGTGTCGGACGGCTCGACGGCGTCGACCGACGTGACGGCCGGCGGGTAGAAGGGGACGTTGTGACCCGAGCCGAAGCCGATCTCGACGACCTGGCCGGCGAGCCCGGCGCAGATACGCCGCCGGTCCCCCGCCGTGGTGCGTGGCCCGCAGGTCCGGTCGATGACCCGCGGCAGCACGTGTTCGCCGTAGAAGCCCACGCACCGAACCTACGTCGGCCCCGGCGTCAGCACCGGGACATGTCCGCGGCCGAACGCGTTCACGGCGTGGCTGCTGGGGCAGGGAAGCCACATGGCACGCGTCAGCAGGTACATCGAGACCCCGGTCGACGACGTCTGGAAGGTGCTGGAGGACGCGTGGACCTACGCCAACTGGGTCGTGGGCACGGTGAAGATCCGCGACGTGGACCGAACCTGGCCGGAGCCGGGCAGCCGGCTGCACCACGGCGTGGGCTTCTGGCCCGTCACGATCGAGGACGAGACGCAGGTCGTGGAGTGCGAGCCCCGGCACCGGCTGCTGCTGCAGGCCAGGGGCTGGCCGGCCGGCGAGGCCACCGTCGAGCTCCGGCTGCACGCCGAGGGCGAGCGCACCAGGGTCGAGATGTACGAGAAGCCGACGAGCGGCCCGGGCGCCTGGATCGACAACCCGCTCGTCGACATGATCGGCACCCGGCGGCTGGCCGAGACGCTGGACCGGCTGCGCCGCCTCGTGGAGGGTCACCGCCGCGACGGGAAGTAGCCCGGGCGGCGAGCCCCGCGCGGGACGCGCGTCAGGACAGTCGTCGCTGCGCCAGCCCCAGCGTGCCGTCGTAGAGCCGGCGTCCCACCCGCGCGCGCATCAGCGCGGCGCGGGCCGCGTTGGCCCCGCACGCGCCGTGCACGCCTCCGCCGGGGTGGGCCGACGAGCCCGCCAGGAACAGGCCCGGCACGAACGTGTCCGGCCGGCCCAGCCCGGGCGTGGGCCGGAACACGAGCTGCTGGTGCAACGCCGACGTGCCTCCGCCGAGCGCGCCGCCGTCCAGTGCCCGGTCGGCGTCCTCGAGGGCCCGTGACGACTGGACCGACCGCCCGAGCACGAGGTCGCGGAACCCTGGCGCGGCACGTTCGACCTCGTCCTCGATCCGCTGCGCGAAGGCCGACACCACCTCCGGGTCGTGCTCGCCGTGCGGGAGGTGGGCATAGGCCCACACCGACTCGGTCCCGGCCGGGGACCGGGACGGGTCCGTGGTCGTCATCTGTCCCAGCAGGACGAACGGCCGCTCCGGCACCCGCGAGGTGGCCAGGTCCGCGGCGACCCGGGTGAGGTCGTCCAGGCCTCCCCCGAGGTGCACCGTGCCCGCGCCGGCCAGGCGGGGGCTGCGCCACGGCAGCGGCGCGGACGTCGCCCAGTTCACCTTCACGGTGCCGCTGTCCCACCGGAAGTGGTCCAGGTCGCGGCGAAGCCGGTGCGGCAGCCGCGCCTCCCCGACCATGACCCGGTACAGCTGCGGCGCCGGGACGTCGGCGAGCACGGCCGCGGCGGGCAGCCGCTCACCCGACGCGAGCTCGACCCCCGCTGCCCCGTCCGGACCGATGAGGACCGACGCCACCCGTGCCCCGCAGCGCAGCTCGCCGCCACGGGACCGCAGCCGCGCGGCGAGCGCGTCGCTGAGCCGCCCGGCCCCGCCGCGGGGCACCGGGAAGCCGCGGGTCTGGCCCAGCATCGCGAGCAGCAGCCCGTAGACGGCGCCGGTGGCCGACTCCGGCCCCAGGTCGGTGTGCATGGTGTTCCCGGCGACGAGCATCGCCGCGCCGTCGCCGTCGAACTGCTCCCGGACGAAGGTCCGGCTGGGCAGGACACCGAGCCGGGCGGCCCGCAGCCCACGCGCCGGGCCGAGCCGGCGCGCCAGTGCGAGCGCGGGGCGCACCGGGGGGAAGGGCCCCAGCAGCGCGTCCAGGGCCGGCTGCTCGACCTCGCACCACTGCGCCACCGCGGACCGCCAGGCGGCCCCGTCGCCCGCCGCGAACTCCTCGACGCTGTCCGCCGTCTCGTCGAGGTCACGGGACAGGACGACCGCCCTGCCGTCGTCGAACGCGTGGCCCAGCACCAGCGGCGCGTGCTGCCAGGAGAGGCCGTGCTCCTGCAGGCCCATCGCGGCCAGCACCGGCGAGGCTGCGGCCAACGGGTAGAACGCGCTGAAGAGGTCGGCGGTCCAGCCGGGTACCGGGTGGTCCGCCGCGCTGCGGACGGCGCCCCCGGGGGCGTCCTGCTCCTCCAGGACGGCGACGCTCCAGCCCGCATCGACGAGCAGGTTCGCGGCGACCAGGCCGTTCGGCCCGGCCCCGACCACGACAGCGTCGTACCTGTGCGTCACCCGGACCTCCTCGCTCCACCCTGCCCTGCCCGCCCCTGGCGCCCCGAACCGGCCCGGCGAGGCGTGAGTCGCTCCGCGCCGGGTAGGCGCCGGTCTCCGACCTGAACGACCAGCACCCACCCGAGGAGACCCGTGCGAGCACTCACCTGGCACGGCCGGCGCGACGTCCGTGTCGAGACCGTGCCCGACCCGGCGATCCAGCAGCCGACCGATGCCATCGTCCGCATCACGTCGACGGCGATCTGCGGGTCGGACCTGCACCTGTACGAGGTGCTCGGCCCCTACCTCAGCCCGGGCGACATCCTCGGCCACGAGCCCATGGGTGTGGTCGAGGAGGTGGGCTCCGAGGTGACCCACATCAAGCCCGGTGACCGCGTGGTGATCCCGTTCAACATCTCCTGCGGCTCGTGCTGGATGTGCTCCCGCGGCCTGTTCGCCCAGTGCGAGACGACCCAGGTGCGCGAGCACGGCAAGGGTGCCTCGCTGTTCGGCTACACCTCTCTGTACGGCTCGGTCCCGGGCGGGCAGGCCGAGTACCTGCGGGTCCCGCAGGCACACTTCGGGCCGATCAAGGTGCCGGACGGGACGCCCGACGAGCAGTTCCTGTTCCTCTCCGACGTCCTGCCCACCGCCTGGCAGGCGGTTCGGTACGCCGACGTGCCGCAGGGCGGGACGCTGGCCGTCCTCGGCCTCGGACCGATCGGTCAGATGGCTACCCGGATCGGGCGGCACCTGGGGGCCGAGCGCGTGATCGGTGTTGACTCGGTCGACGCCCGGCTGCGGATGGCCGAACGGCACGGCGTCGAGACGCTGGACATGCGGGCGGTCGACGACGTCGCCGAGGCGCTGATCGACCGCACCGGTGGCCGCGGACCGGACGCCGTGATCGAGGCGGTGGGGATGGAGGCCCACGGGTCGGCCCGCGGGACCGCCGCCAAGGTCGCGCAGGCCGCGGTAGGGCTGCTGCCGGGCTCGGTCGCCCGGACCCTCACCGACAAGGTGGCCGTCGACCGGATGGACGCGCTCTACGCGGCCCTCAAGGGGGTCCGGCGGGGTGGCACGGTCTCCGTGTCCGGCGTCTACGGCGGCGAGGTCGACCCGATGCCGATGATGGAGATGTTCGACCGTGGCATCCAGCTCCGCATGGGCCAGGCGCACGTGAAGCGGTGGGTCGACGACATCCTCCCGCTGGTGTCGGACGGCTCCGACCCGCTGGGGGTCCTCGACCTCACCACGCACCGCGTTCCGCTGGAGGAGGCGCCGCACATGTACGACGTCTTCCAGCACAAGCAGGACGACTGCGTCAAGGTCGTCCTGGCACCGTGACAGGCAGCCGGCCGCCCACCGTGACAGGCGACGTCCGACGCACCGTCGTGGTCACCGGTGCGTCCAGCGGCATCGGGCTCGCCACCGCGCTGGCTCTTGCCGAGCGAGGTGACCGGCTGGTGCTCTCGTCCCGCTCGGCGGCCTCGCTCGAGACGGCCGCGGGCCGGTGCCGCGGCCTCGGCGCAGACGTGCTCGCCGTGGCCGGCGACGTCGCCGTCGAGGACGACGTGGAACGCGTCAGCGATGCCGCCGTCGCCCGGTTCGGCGGGTTCGACGGGTGGGTGCACACCGCCGCCGTCGTGGCGTACGGCCGGTTCGAGGACGTCCCGTCGAAGACCTTCCGTCAGGTGCTCGACACGAACGTGCACGGGTCGGTGCACGCCGCGCGGGTGGCCCTGCGCCAGTTCCGGGAGCAGGGGCACGGAGTGCTGGTGCTGACCGGGTCGCTGCTCGGCGAGATCGCGACGCCGTACATGAGCAGCTACGTCACCTCGAAGTGGGCCGTGCGCGGCCTGGCCCGGGTGCTGTCGATCGAGGCCCGGGCCACCCCCGACGTGCACGTGTGCATCGTGTCGCCCGGAGGCGTCGACACCCCGGTCTACCTGCAGGCGGCCAACTACGCCGGGTCGGTCGGGCGGCCGCCGCCTCCCGTCGACCCGCCGGAGAAGGTCGCCCGCGCCATCGTCCGGTCCCTGTCCGACCACCGGCCGCGCCGGTCCGTCGGGCCGGCGAACCTCGTCTCGCGGGCCGGGTTCACCGTGCTGCCCGCGGTCTTCGACGTCCTGGTCGCGCCGTTGATGCGCGCAGGCGGCCTGTCCCGTGAGCCGGTGGAGCCGCACGACGGCAACGTCTTCGAGCCCACGGCCGAGGGGGAGGGCGTGCACGGCCGGTGGGGCCGGCACTGGCTGCGCGCCGTCGGCGGCGCGGCGCTCGCGGCGGCGGCCGCAACGGCCGCCGAGGCACGCCGGCGAGCGGCTGAGGCGGCGGAGGACGGACGCCGAGTTCCCGACCGCTCCTGACGGGTACGCCGAGGGAGAAGGACGAGTCGGCCTGAGGAGGAGACCGCCATGCCGTCGCCCAGCATCAAGAACCAGAAGCAGTACGAGGCGCTCAAGGACAAGGGGATGTCCAAGGCGCGTGCGGCCCGCATAGCCAACTCGCCGGACGCCTCGCGGCACGGCGGGGAGCAGTCCGGGAAGGGTGGGGACCCGGGACAGGGCGGGACCACCGCGCAGAAGAAGGAGGCCGGGCGGAAGGGAGGTCGGGCGACCGCCCGCAGGAACCGGGGCTGACGCCGGGCCGGCCCGCCACGCCGTACGCGTGCGGGCGCGGCTCGGGATGCGCTACAACAGGTCCCACCACCGCGAGGCTGCCCGGACCCCGTACCTCGCGCCCGGCCCCGAGAAGAGCCCGTGAGCCATCCCACCGTGCCGGCCGACCAGACCGCCGCGCCGCCGTCGACGCCCATGGTGGAGGCGGCGTTCGAGCAGTTCCCGACCGGCATGCTGCTGTTCGACCCCCAGCTGCGCTACGTGCTGGTCAACGAGCGGATGGCAGCGATGGCCAACACGCCGGCCGCGGCTCTGCTCGGCCGGACGGTGCACGACGTGTTCCCCGACTACAACGCTCTCACCGCCCGGATCGAAGCGGTCCTCGAAACCGGCGAGCCGCTCGTCAGCCATGACGTCACCGGCCGGGTCCCCGGTGAGGACGGCACGCACGAGTGGTCGCTCTCGGCCTACCGGATCACCGGCAGCGACGGCGAGGTCCTCGGAGTCGCGCTGACCTCCACCGAGGTGACCGCGACCCGCGCGCTCGAGCGCGAGCGGGCCGCGATGGGCCGGCGGCTCGAGATCCTCGCGGGGGCAGGCGAGCTGCTCTCCGGCGGGCTGGAGCAAGAGGCCATCGTCGGCAAGGTCCTGGACCTCCTGGTGCCGGGCATCGCGACGTGGGCCTCGGTTCACCTCGTCGACGCCACCGACGGCACCATCGGGCTTGCCGGCGCCCGCCACACGGACCCGGCCCACCAGCCGCTGATGGACCAGGTCCTGACGGCGTTCGAGATCACCCCCGACCAGCCCCACGGGGCAGGTCACGTCATCGCCACCGGTCTCAGCGAGGAGGTGCCCGACGTCCCCGACGAGATGCTCGTCGACCTGGCCGCCGGCTCCGAGGACGCCCTCTCCGGTCTGCGCGCCCTGCAGGTCTCCCGGGGCCTCTGCGTTCCCCTTGCCGCCCGCGGCAACACGTTCGGAGCCCTGAGCCTCTCCCTGCCCGAGCCGGCCGAGGACGGTCGCGGGGACGACCCGGAAGGGACCATGGCCGGCCCGAGGTCCCTGGTCCACGACGTCGCCGCGCGCGCGTCCCTGGCCCTGGACAACGCCCGGCTGTACGCCCGTCAGCACGAGGTCGCGGTGACCCTGCAACGGTCGCTCCTGCCCCAACAGCTCCCGAAGGTGCCGGGTCTCGAGCTGGCCGCCCAGTACCTGCCAGGCTCCGCGGGCGCCGAGGTGGGTGGTGACTTCTACGAGGCGGTCGTGCGCGACGGGCTGCTGGTCCTCGCCATCGGCGACGTGATGGGTCACGGCATCCGGGCCGCGGCGATCATGGGTCAGGTCAGGGCGGCTCTGCGGGCGTACGCCCTCGAGGGCCACGACCCCGACCGCGTCCTGCGGGGCCTGAACATGACCGTCGCGGCACTCGAGGTGTCCGCCATCGTCACCTGCCTCGTCGCGACGCTCGACCTGCGCACGGGTGCGCTGCAGCTCGCCTCCGCCGGGCACCTGCCTCCGGTGCTCGGTACTGCACAGGGCGAGTGCAGGCTCCTGCGGCTCGACCCGGGGCCGCCGCTCGGGGTCCCCGACGCCACCGCCTACGAGCTGACGGAGGCCGAGCTGCCGGCCGGAGGCACCCTCGTCCTGTGCACCGACGGGCTGGTGGAGTCGCGGGACCAGCCGGTCGGCGACGGGCTGGCGACCCTGTGCAGTGTGCTCGCGCGGGCCATGACGTCCCCCATGTCGACGGCCGAGCTCGCGGGTCGCGCCATCAGCGGCATGGGCCGGCTGGACGAGCTCGGTCGCACCGATGCCACCGCGGACGACCTGGCGATCCTCGTGGTGCGACGCGACGCCTGACAGCGAGGATGCGGCGGCTCAGTGCGGCCGGCGCCCGAGGAACGCGAGCAACCGGTCCCCCGCAGGCGAGCTGGGGCCCACTGCGACAGCAGGGCCGAACCGTTGCGGGCGGTCGGCCTCGTCGACCAGGAGGTCGACGACGGCCAGCAGCTCCTCTGCCAGCCCCGGGGGCAGGGGCCGGTCGACGCCGCAGGCCCGGGTCACGTCCCAGCCGTGCACGGCGACCTCGACGGCGCCGGCAGCCGCGAGGAGCTCACGCGAGAGCGACCGGTCGGCGATGGTGACGGCCCCGCCCCGTTGCGGGACCACCCAGGCGCCGACCATCCCGGCGGCGCGCCGCCTCAGTGTCGCCACCGGGTCCACCCGCGGGTCGCCGCAGTCGTCGGGCAGGTCAGCCTGCTCGGGAGGCGGGCCGCGCCGCGGATCCAGCCGGAGGTGACCCACGGCGATCGCCTCGTGCAGCGCGCGCAACGACTCGTTCAGGTGCAGGAGCAGGCAGCGCAGGTCCCAGGACGGGCACGGCGTCGGCCGGTCCATGGCGTCCGGGGTCACGAGCAACAGCCCGCCGAGGGTGAAGCTCATCGAGCGCTCCAGCAGCGCGACCCCGTCGGCGAGCACCACGGCGCGAGTGCCGTCGGTGGTCATGCCGTCGCGAGCAGGGCCGGCGCGTCCAGCGTGCGCGGCAGACCGAACGTGTCGAACAGGTCGAGGTCGAAGAAGGCGACCACGTGCGCCACCCGGCCGCCGCGAAGGGAGAGGACGTGCAGCTGGAAGGCCGCCCAGCTCCCTCCGGTCCGCAGGTACACGGCGTAGGCCGGCTGGCCGTTGGCACGGGTCGGCACCAGCCGGAGGTCGCCGGCCTCGGCCGGGCAGTGGGTGCCCACGAGCCGGCCGATCTGTTCCGGCCCCCGGTACCAGCCGGTGAAGGGCGGCATCTCCCAGACCGCGTCGTCGGTGAATGCCGCGACCAGGGCGGCGATGTCCTTGGTCTCCAGGGCACGGCAGTACCGGTCCAGCAGCTGGCGCTGAGCCAGGTCGGTGGGCTCGACCACGTCGTCCGCGGTCAGCGCAGCCGCGTCCAGCTGGGCCCTGGCACGTTGCAGCGCACTGTTCACAGCCGCTGTGGTCGTGTCGAGCACCTCGGCGACCTCGGCGGCCCTCAGCTGAAGGACCTCCCGCAGGACGAGCACGGCCCGCTGCCTCGGTGGCAGCGTCTGGAGCGCGGCGATCAGAGCCAGACGTACGCCGGCCCGCGCCGCGACGACGTCCGCCGGGTCGTCGGCGGCCCCCACCAGGGCGTCAGGCACCGGTTCGAGCCACGGCAGCTCGGCGGTGGCGAGCGGCTCCGCGGCATCCGAGTCCGGCGCGCCCAGCCCGGTCGGCAGCGGACGCCGGGCCCGGCTGTCCAGCGCGGTGAGGCAGGCGTTGGTGGCGATCCGGTACAGCCAGGTGCGCAGGGACGACCGGGCCTCGAACGAGTGGAAGGCCCGCCAGGCCCGCAGGTAGGTCTCCTGCACCAGGTCCTCGGCATCGTGCACGGAGCCGAGCATCCGGTAGCAGTGCGCCATCAGCTCGCGCCGGTACGGCGCCGCCACCTCGAGGAAGTCGGGCGCCAAGGTCCCGCCGTCCGCCTGCTCGCCCATCGCGCGCCTCCTGCCTCACCGGGTCCGTCAGCAGGCAGACTGGTGCGCCCCCAGGAACTCATCGGTCCGCACGGGCCGCATGGGAGGGGCCAGGGAGGGGCAGGAACCTGGGCGGCCCGAGATCCCGAGACGAAGGACGGACCCCCGTGACCGCTGTCCCCCTGATCACGCTGAACGACGGCGTGCAGATCCCCCAGCTCGGCTTCGGCGTGTTCCAGGTTCCCCCCGCCGAGACCCAGGAAGCCGTGACGAAGGCACTCGAGGTCGGCTACCGGCACATCGACACCGCACAGATGTACGGGAACGAGCGGGGAGTCGGCCGGGCCGTTGCAGCATCCGGCCTCCGCCGCGACGAGGTGTTCGTCACGAGCAAGCTGAACAACGGCTTCCACCGTCCCGACGACGCCCGCCGCGCCTTCGACAGGAGCCTCGAGGCGCTCGGCACCGACCACGTGGACCTGTTCCTGATCCACTGGCCGCTGCCAACCCTCTACGACGGCGACTACGTCTCGACATGGACGACGATGGAGGAGTTCGCCGGCGACGGCCGGGCCCGCTCGATCGGCGTCTCCAACTTCCAGGTCGCCCACCTCCAGCGGCTGGCCGCCGAGACCGGCACGGTGCCGTCGGTCAACCAGGTCGAGGCACACCCGTACCTCACCAACGACGAGGTCCGCGCCTACGGCGCCGAGCACGGGATCGTCACCGAGGCGTGGTCGCCGATCGCGCAGGGCGCGGTCCTCGACGACGAGGTGATCGGGAAGATCGCCGAGCAGCACGGCCGGACCCCCGCGCAGGTCACGCTGCGCTGGCACGTGCAGCGCGGGGACGTCGTGTTCCCCAAGTCGGTCGACCCCGCCCGGATGGCCGAGAACTACGCGCTGTTCGACTTCGAGCTCGACGACGCCGACATGCGGGCGATCACCGCGTTGGACAAGGGCGAGGCCGGCCGCACCGGCCCCAACCCGGACGAGTTCGACTACGTGCCGGACTGACAAGGCCGGATACGGGTCCACCCCTCGCGGTACTCGCCGTGGCCTACTACTTGACGTACTAAGGTAGTAGGCCTAGCCTGCATCCGTGCCAGCCAGCGCCACCCACGACCCCCAGCTGCTCAAGGGCGTCCTGTCGTTGCTGCTGCTGCAGCTGCTCGCCGAGCAGGAGTCCTACGGGTACGAGGTGGTCCAGCGACTGCACGCGATCGGCCTGACCGAGGTGCTGGAGGGCACGGTCTACCCCGCGCTGGCCCGGCTCGAGCGTGAGCGGCGGGTGACCTCCCGCCTGGTCGCCTCCAGCGCCGGGCCGGCCCGCAAGTACTACCGGCCGACCGCCACCGGCTACCAGGCGCTGGTGACCGGGACGGCGAGCTGGTCGTCGCTTGCTGCCGTCGTGGACACCGTGCTGACCCGACCCGTCCCGGCCGCCCCGATCGAAGGAGCCTGACATGTCGCACCCCGTGAGCCTCCTCGACCGGCTGCGCATCGAACGGGTCGTGTGGCTGCTCGACCAGCGCCTGTACGACCTGCCCCGCCGCTCCCGGATCGAGAAGCGCAGGGAGGTCCGGGCGAACCTGCTCAGCGCCGCCCACGACGTCGGCACCGGGCCTGCCCTGCGCCAGCTCGGCGACAGCCGGTCACTCGCCTCGGAGTACCTGTCGGCGGAGCTGGGCGACGGGCCGCGGCACTCCTGGGTCGCGGCAGGTCTCTTCGCCGGCTCGGTCCCGTTCCTGCTGAACTGGGTCCTGGCCGAGGCTGCGCTGGCCTTCGGGGCCGGCGTCACCGCCGCGGACCCCGGTGCCACCGGCACGTTCACCTGGAGCGGGATCCCGTACCTGCAGTCCGAGGTGACCTACACCTTCGCCGACGGCTCCGGCAGCTCGGTCGGCGGCGCCTGGACCCCGCTCTGCTACGTCGGGTGGATCGTCGGCACCGTGCTGGTCGGGCGCCTCTGGCGGTTGCTGCCGCGGCCAGCCCGCCGTTCCGCCCACCTGGCTCCCTGATCAGGACCGGGCTGCGGCGCAGTCCTCGTCCCGGACCGAGCCAGGCCGACACGGCCGGATACGGTCCATCGGTGGACCGGCACGGCGGACGGCGCGGCCCGGCGACGGTGCCGGGCGGTGGCGTCCTGCTGCGCGGCTTCGAGCACCTGGTCCGGCGCGGCCTGCGCGGGGTCTGGCTGCGCGGCGAGCTGCCGCCGGACGGCTTCGTGTGGGCAGCACCGCACCAGAGCTGGTGGGACCCGTTCGTGGCGGCCGCCGTCCTGTCCGGCGCGGGCCGCACGCCGTCGCTGGTGATGGACCAGGACAACCTGGGCGACTTCCGCTTCCTCCGTCGCGTCGGGGTCTTCGGCACCGCGGAGCTGCGCCGGGGACTCGACCACCTGGCCGTCGGTCACACCGTGATCGTCTTCCCCGAGCGGGAGCTGCTGCCCGTCGGGCCGGTGCGACCGCTGGCGGACGGCGCGGCCTGGCTGGCGACCAGGGCCGGTACGCCGCTGATGGCGGCGGCCGTGCGGGTCGCCGCCCGGGGTCACCAGTACAGCGAGGCGTACGTCGACCTGGCTCCGGTCGCGGGGCCGGCCGGACAGTCGCGCGCCGACCTGGCGGCGACGACTGACGTGCTGGCCTCGGTGCTCGGCGAGCGGATGGCGGCGATCGACGCGGCCCTCGCCACCACCGACCCGCGCGTGCCGTTGCCGGGCTTCGCGCAGGTGGTGCGCGGTCACCGCAGCACGGACGAGAGGCTGCAGCGGTGGGCCGCACGCTTCGGACGCTGAGGACCGCCGTCCTGGCCTTCCACGGGCTCAAGACCGTGTCCCTGCTCGCCAACCACGCGGTGTTCCCCCGGCTGCGACCGGGCTCGCCGGACCCGGCGGCGACGGTGGCGCTGCTGGTGCCGGCCCGCGACGAGGCCGCCAACCTGCGACGGACCGTTCCCACCTGGCTCGACCAGCCGGTCGCGCAGATCCTGCTGCTCGACGACGGCTCGACCGATGGCACCGCCGAGCTCGCGCAGAGCCTCGCCGGCGGGGACGGCCGACTGCGGGTCCTCACCGGCGAGCCGCTGCCGGCCGGCTGGCTCGGCAAGACGTGGGCCTGCCACCAGCTGTCGGCGGCTGCGAGAGCCGACCTGCTCGTCTTCTGCGATGCCGACGTGGAGCTGCACCCGGGAGCGGTCGCGGCGATCGTCGCTGCCGCGGAGGAGCAGCAGGCAGACGTCTTCTCCGTCTTCCCGCGCCAACTGACGAAGGGGGCCGGAGAACGGCTGCTGGTCCCGCTCATCGACGACGTCCTGCTCGCCTTCCTGCCCTACCGGCTGCTGTCCCTGCCGGTCCCGGCGGCCGCCAGTGCCAACGGCCAGCTGATCGTGTTCCGGCGGGCGGCGTACGAGCGGATCGGGGGCCACGCCTCGGTGCGGGGTGCGGTCGTCGAGGACGTCCGGCTCGCCTACACGGCCAGACGCGCCGGGCTGCGCCTCGGGCTGGCGCTGGGCGACGGGCTGGTGCACGTACGGATGTACGAGGGCTACCGCTCCACCGTGCTGGGCTTCGGGAAGTCGCTGCGCGCGGCCCATGGCGGGTCCCGCGCCCTGATGGCGGCGACCGCCGCGGGACATCTGGCGGCGTACACGCTGCCGTGGCTGCTGGCGCGACGCGACCGCGGCTGGGCCGTGGCTGCGGCGGCGGGCCCCGTGCAACGGCTCGTCGTGAACGCCTCGACCGGGCGCCGGGCCTACTGGGAGGCCCTTCTGGTGCCGGCCACCCCGCTGGCTGCGCTGCCCGTCTACGTCGTCGCCCTGCGGCGTCGACTGAGCTGGAAGGGCCGGGTGGTGGGGTGAGCCGGGTCGCCGCAAGCCGGTTCCCCGCGCCGCGTCCGCAGCCGCTGGTCGGGCACCTGGGCAGGTTCGGCATCGACCCGCTGGCGCTGATCGAGGAGGGGGCCCGTCGCGGCAAGGTGTTCGAGCTGCGGCTGTGGCGCCGGGCCGTGGTGGGCTACAGCCCGGACTGGAACCGGCTGGTCCTCAAGGACCTCGCGACCTTCCGCAGCCACGGGAGCCTCAGCGAGCGGACGCCGTACCTCGCCGGCGGGGCCGTGCTCACCGACGCACCGGGGCACCGTCCCCGCCGGGCCGCCCTGAACCCGGCCTTCCACGCGCGCGCGCTCGACTCCCTGCGTGACGACCTGCGGGACGTGGTGGCGCGGCGGGTGCCCTCCGGCGGCTTCGAGGCCTCGGCCTGGGCCTCGGGCACCGTGCAGGAGATGCTGCAGCGCGCCTTCTTCGGGTCCGGACCGGTGGTCGACCCGGCGCTGCTCGCCCGGTTCGTGCACCCGCTGGACCGGCCGATGCCGGCTCCGCTGCTCCCGCGGCCGTTGCTGTTCCGGGCAATGACCCGGGCCGTCGCCGGCGCCGTGGCCACCGCCCCGGCCGGCAGCCTCGCCGCTCACGTCCGGGACTCGGTGGACCGGGCCGTCGAGGAGGTGCGGGTGTCCTTCGCGGCGGGATACGACACGACGACCCACACCCTGGCCTGGGCACTGTGGCACCTGGCCACGGCGCCGGCCTGGGCCGAGAGGGAGGCACTCCCGAACGTCGTCGACGAGGTGCTGCGCCTCTACCCGGTCGGCTGGCTGGGCAGCCGCGAGACCACCCGCCCGGTGCCGTACGACGGTGTCGAGATCCCCGCGGGCACGCTCGTCTTCTACTCGCCCTGGCTGACCCATCACGACCACGACCTCTGGCCGGAGCCCGCCCGGTTCGACCCGGGCCGCTTCGCCGCCGGCGCCATCCCGGCCTGGTCCCTCATCCCGTTCGCCGCCGGCGAGCGCACCTGCCTGGGCGCCCACCTGGCCCGGCTGATGCTCGTCACGGCGCTGGAGCCGTTCTGCGACGGACGCCTGCGGGCCGTGCGCGGTGAGCCCGGGGTGCGCACCGGCCTCACCCTGCTGCCGCGCGGCGAGATGCACCTGCACCGCGGGTGACCGACGAGGCACGACCGCTCAGGCGGTGATGTCCTTGGTGTTCAGCCGGGACCACGCTGCAGAAAGGAAGACGGCGACGTAGACGACCTGGGTGAGGACGCCCGTCTGCAGCCCGTCCCAGTGCACCGGTGCGCGCAGCAGGTCGCCGAAACCGAGCCACGGGTGGGTGAACAGGTACGGGTGCACGGCACTGATCTGCGGGATCGCGTCGGCGATCTCGCTCACGATGGCGAGAACCGCGGTCGCTGCCATCGCCCCGATCGGGACCTCGGTCAGGGTCGAGACGAACATCCCGATCGCGCAGAGGCCGGCAAGCATCACCGTGACGTACCCGACCACGAGCAGCGCGCGCCACAGCGCCGCGCCGTAGGGGATGGTGGTCCCGGACAGCAACGTCACGTCGCCGTGCGGGAACAGGACCAGCCCGACGAGGACTCCTACCACAGCGACCGCCGCCGTGCAGACGAACGCGAACACCACGCAGCCGGCGTACTTCACGAGCAGCAACCGCGTGCGCGAGACCGGAACCACGAGCAGGTTGCGCAGGGTGCCGATGTTCGCCTCGCCGGCCACGGCCTCACCCGACGCGACCGACACCGCCAGGGGAAGGAAGAACGGCAGCAGGACCGTGAGCGCCGTGAACGCCAGGAACAGCCCGTTGCCGGTGACCTGGGAGAGGAACGGCGGGCCCTCCCCGCCGCTCGGGGCGGACACCTTCACCGCGACGCCGATGAGGACGGGGAAGCAGCACAGCACCGCGACGAGCGCGAGGTTGCGACGACGCCGCAGCACGAGCCGCAGCTCCGAACGGAACAACCGCAGGTCGGCCGCGCCGGGCCGCGGTCCCCGGCCGACGTCGTCCGTGCGGGCAGTCCGTCCGATCGGGCGGTCCATGGTGCTACTCGTCGACATCGAAACCCTCCCCCGTCATCCGCACGAACATCTCCTCGAGGTCGGGCCGCTCGACCACGAGCTGGCGGACGTCGACTCCGGCCCCGACCAGGGCGGCCGTGAGGCGGTCGCTGGGCACCGACCCGAGCTCGGCGACAACGCCGTCCGGGCGCAGCTCCGCCCGACCGGTGCCGAGCCGGGACAGCACCTCGGCCGCGGCCTCGGGCCTGGTGGTCTCCACCCGGACCCGGGCACCGGCCGCGGCCCGCAGCTCGGGCAGCGAGCCCTGGAACACCAGCCGTCCGTGGCTCATGACGCCGACATCCGTGCAGACCTGCTCGATCTCGCTGAGCAGGTGCGAGGACACGAACACGGTGGACCCCTCGGCCGCGGCCTCGCGCAGCAGGTGCCGGACCTCCCGGGTGCCCTGCGGGTCGAGACCGTTGGTCGGCTCGTCCAGGACGAGCAGCTCGCGCGGACGCAGCAGGGCGGCCGCCAGGCCCAGCCGCTGCCGCATGCCCAGGGAGTACTTGCGGTACCGCTTGCGCGCGGCGGCGGCCAGCCCGACCCGCTCCAGTGCGGCGTCGACCCGTCCCCGTGCTCCCGCACCGGCGACCGTCCGGTCCCCGGCGTCGAGCCGCAGCAGGTTGTCCCTGCCGCTGAGGTAGGGGTGGAACGCCGGCCCCTCGACCAGCGCCCCGACCCGCGGCAGCACCGTGCCCGAGCCTCGCGGCATCGGCTGACCGAGCAGCTCGTGGCTCCCGGCTGTCGGGGCGACAAGACCGAGCAGCATCCGGATCGTGGTGGTCTTTCCGGACCCGTTCGGGCCCAGGAAGCCGTACACCGCCCCGCGCGGCACGTCGAGGTCGACGGCGTCGACCGCCACCTGACCGCCGGGGAAGCGCTTGGTCAGCCCGCGGGTCCGGATCGCCGGGGCAGGGCGCGCGTCGTCCGGGCCGCCGCCCGTGCGCTCGGCCAGGTCGACCTCCGCCGTCACCGCCCGGCCACCTGCTCGAGCACCGACGGGGCCACCGAGCCGACGTACAGCCTGCCGTCGTCGGTGAGCAGCACCGACAGCAGCGCCGTGCGCAGGACCCGGCCGCCGCCGAACGCTCCCTGCACCGGCCTCATCGCCCCCGTCAGGGCGTCGAGCTGGCCCGCGGCCGACCCGTCCGGTCCGCCGGAACCGCCGGCTGCGCCCGTCAGTGACACGCCGGTCATCTCCACCACGGCGGTCCAGCCGCTGCCGATGACTGTCGGGCCGCTGCCCCTCGAGTCCGCCTGCGGCTCGCCCGGCGTCTCCCTGTGTCCGGCCCCGCCGCCACTGCCGTCGAGCTCGGTGACGGTCGCGCCCTGCGGCGGCGCGAACCGGAACACGTCGGCCGACGGCTTGGCGAACGTCACCGAGGAAAAGGCGGTCTCGAAGGCGGGTCGCCCGGAGGAACCGGCCGCGTGGACCTGCACCCGCAGGGGCACACCCGTCTCGCTGTCGACGGCGATCCGCACGTCACCGACGAGCGACCGGGCGTCGCGCGGAACCAGCACCAGCTCGTACGCCGAGCGGCCGGCCACCGAGGCGGTGCCGTCGACCGTGACCTTCGTGGACGGGTCGATCGCCGCCAGGGCGTGCCGGGCGGCCTGCTGGGGCGTGATCGACTCGGGCGTGGTGGACGGAGCCTGCTCCCCCGCCGGCCGCGCCGGGAGCCGCAGGTGCTGTGCGGTGTTCTCCCCGCTGGTCCACAGCCACACGTCGCGGCCGTTGCGGACGAGGTCGGTCTCGGCCAGGTCACCCACGACCGCGACCCGCGCCCGCCGTCCGCCGTCGTACCAGACCTGCGCGGTGTGCGAGCCGGCCAGCAGCGCGGTCGGCGAGATCGCGGTGCCGCCGGGCTGCGGCAGGGCCGGGAGGCCGAGGCGGGCAGTCTCGACCACGGTCCCCGACAAGGGCGTGCCGGCGGAGCCCGAGACGTCGACCAGAAGCTGCGCGGCCGAGCGCTCCGGCAGCGACGGCGACGCGCTCGCCACCATGGGGATCGTCACTGCCGCGGCGACGACGGCGAGCACACCCGCGGGGAGGGCCCAGGCGAGCCGGGGACGACGGGACAGGACGGCAGACGGACCGGGCATGAGCCCAGCATGACGCGGGTCCCCTGTGACGACGCTGAGAGCGCTCACGGCGGGGCCAGGCGACGCGGGAGGGGCGCAGGGGGCAGGCTGAGGATCGTGAAGCTGCTGGTGGTGGAGGACGAGGTGCGCCTGGCGGAGGCGCTTCGCCGGGGGCTGCGGGCCGAGGGCTTCGCCGTCGACGTTGCCCACGACGGCGAGGAGGGTCTGCACCTGGCGCTCGAGGGCGGCTACGACGCGCTGGTCCTGGACGTCATGCTGCCGCGACTGTCGGGCTACCGCGTCTGCCAGGAGCTGCGCGCGGCCGGGCGTTGGCTGCCGGTGCTCATGCTGTCCGCCAAGGACGGCGAGCACGACGAGGCCGACGGGCTCGATCTCGGCGCCGACGACTACCTCACGAAGCCGTTCTCCTACGTCGTGCTGGTGGCCCGGCTGCGCGCGCTGCTGCGACGTGGAGCCCCCCGCCGGCCCGCGGTGCTCTCCGCGGGTGACCTCGAGCTCGACCCGGCATCCCACACGGTCTCCCGCGAGGGGACCCAGGTCTCCCTGACGCCGCGGGAGTTCGCGCTGCTGGAGCTGCTGCTGCGTCGCCGCGGCCAGGTCGTCACCAAGACCGACATCCTGCGCCACGTGTGGGACTCGCACTACAGCGGCGACCCCAACGTCGTGGAGGTCTACGTCGGCTACCTGCGGCGCAAGGTGGACGCGCCGTTCGGCCGCCGGGCACTGGAGACGGTGCGCGGCGTCGGCTATCGACTGGCCGCCGACGGTGGCTGACAACGCCGACGACAGCGAGGCCGTGCCCCGGCCCCGGCGCCGGGTCGGCGTGCAGGGCCGGCTGACCGGTGCGGCGACCGCGCTGGTCGCCGTGGTGCTGGTCGCCGGAGCGGTGCTGCTGGTCACGGTTCTCCGGCACACCCTGCTGGCCACGCTGGACGACACCGCGAGGCAGCGCGCCGAGGGCGTCGCCGCCCTGGTGGACAGCGGCAACCTGCCCCGGACGGTGCCGGCCGCAGGGGGGACGGTGCTGGTGCAGGTGGTGGACGGGCAGGGCCGGGTCCGGGCCGCGTCCCCGGGTGGGGACGCCCTGGTCCCGCTGCTGACGGCGCCGGCCCTGGCCGACGTACGCCGCGGAGCGACCCGGCGGGTGCCCGGTGCCCGGATCGGCGGGTCCGACCCGCTACGGGTGGTCGGAGTCCGGGCCGGGCCGGGCGGCGGGCAGACCGTGCTCGTGGCGGTGTCCGGCGCTGAGGCAGCCCGCAGCCTGCGCGTCGTGGCACTGGTGCTCGGTGTGGGGGCGCCGCTGCTTGTCGGTGGGTTCGGCGTCGCCTGCTGGATCCTCGTGGGCGCAGCGCTGCGCCCGGTCGCCGAGCTCCGCCGCGGCGCCGAGGCCGTCACCGAGACCGGGACGGCCGCCCGGCTGCCCGTGCCGCCGACCCGGGACGAGATCGCCCGGCTCGCGCACACGCTCAACGACATGCTCGACCGGCTTGCCGCCGGCGGTGCCCGCCAGCGCGGCTTCGTCGCCGACGCAGCGCACGAGCTGCGCAGCCCCTTGGCCTCGATCCGCACCCAGCTCGAGGTGGCGAGGGCGCACCCCGAGGTGGCCGAGTGGGCCGAGACCGCTGACGACGTGCTGGTGGACGTGAGCCGGTTGTCGCGACTTGTCGACGACCTGCTGCTGCTGGCCCGGCTCGACGACGACCGGTCCCCGGTGCGCACGGCGTCGACGGTGGATCTCGGCTCGGTGGCTGCCGAGAGCGCCCGGCGGGCGGGGCGCCGCTACGCCGTCGAGGTCGGCGCGGGCGCGGGTTCCGTCCTCGTCCGGGCCGACCCGGACGCGGTGACGCGCATCCTGGACAACCTGCTCAGCAACGCCGATCGGCACGCGACCTCGCGGGTCGTCGTGGCCACCGGGGCGGTCGACGGCCTCGGCGTGCTGACGGTCAGCGACGACGGGCCGGGCATTCCCGCCGCCGCCCGGGCACGGGTCTTCGAGCGTTTCACCCGGCTGGACGGTTCACGCAGCCAGGGTTCCGGCGGCAGCGGGCTCGGCCTGGCCATCGTCCGGCAGCTGGTGCTGGCCCAGGGCGGGACCGTGACCCTGGAGGACGCGGCCCCCGGCCTGCGCGTGCTGGTCCAGCTGCCGCTGGCCGAGCGCCAGAGCTGACCGGGACTACGAGCGGACGCGCACGACCCCGCCCGCGGGGGTGACCTCCCCGTCGCCCCGGACGGCACTGAGGAAGCTGGGCGTCGCCTGCAGCGCCACGATGTCAGCAGGCATCTCGATGCCGGCGTCGTCGAGCGCCTCCTTGACCGCCGTGATCGCCTCGGCCATCACCACCAGGCCGTCGTGCTGACGCGGGGAGGTCCAGAACCGCGCGTCGATGTCCACCGTCGAGACGCCGAGACCGGTCACGAGAGCCTCGGGCGCTGGGTCGTCGGAGACGTCGGCGACACCGCTCAATGCGTCGACGACGATCCTGCAGGCCTGGCGCGTGTCGCTCTCGTAGGCGATGCCGACGGTGAACGACAGGCGCCGCTCGTCGAAGTGGGTCTGGACCCGGATCACGCCCTTGTAGACGTCGCGGTTGGGGATGACGACGAGCTGGCCGTCGAAGGTCCGGATCCTTGTCTCGCGGATGGTGATCGCCTCGACGGTGCCCGTGTGTCCCTGGACCTCGATCTGGTCGCCGGACCGGAACGGCTGACGGAACAGCAGCAGCACGCCGGACAGGGTGTTCTCCAGGATGTCCTGGAAGGCGAATCCCACGGCGATCGAGAAGAATCCCAGTCCTGCCAGCAGGTCGACCGGCTGGACCGACGGGAACAGGGCCGCGATCGCGCTCAGTACCGCAAGTCCCAACAGGAGCCACCCGGCCAGCTTGCTCATGACCTGCGCGAAGCTCGGCGTCCGGCCGCGGCTCAGCCAGCTGTGCATGACCCAGCGCAGCAGCCGGGACAGGCCCAGACCGACGAGGACGATGCCGATGGCGAGCCCGAGCCGCGGCAGCGACTCGATGAAGGAGTCGACGATGTCCCGGGCCGAGCCGGTGAACTCACCGGTCGCAGCTCGCAGAGTCGGCATCAGGACGGCGGGTCCACGACAAGTGCGTAGCTGCCGAGCGACCTCAGCCGCGCGGCAGGGACCTGGTCGTCCTCGGTCCGGACGGCGGTCAGCGCACCGGTGTCGGTGTCGAACTCGACATCGACCACCGTGCCCACCTCCGCCCCGGTGGTCAGCAGCACACGGCTGCCGATGGCCGCGACCCTGCCCTTGACGGCCTGCGTCTCGCGCTCCTTGCTGACCTGCTCGACCGCCGCGGCGGTGTCGGCCATGACAGCATCGGCGCCGAAGGAGGAGATGGAGGGCCACGACAGGACCTCGGCGCGCTTGCCCCGCCCCGCGACGTGGACGCCGTCGACACGACTGGCCGTCGGGTCCACCACGAAACCCTTGACCTCCCCGAGCGTCTCGGCCGAGTCGGCAGCGACGACCCGGCGGCCCACGGCACCGGTGAAGGTCTCGCTCATGAGCGGTCTCCCTTCAGGGTCAGCGCCCGGAACGAGTCGACTGCCGCGCCGAAGCCGGCGAGGTCGTCGCGGACGAAGTCGGTCGCCTCGACCGGAAGCAGCAGGTTGTCCTCCGACAACGCCATCTGCTCGGAGATGGGGACGAACGACGTGTCCGGCCGGTCCCCCGACCCGATCTCGTAGCCCACTGCGGCCGGATCGGTGCCGGTCGTGATCACCACCCCGACCACCTCGCCGAGGTCGTTGCCGTCCGAGGACAGCACCCGGTTCCCGACCACCGAGTTGGCCTGCTCGGGGTTGCGCAACGTGGGTTGTGACTCGTCGGGAACTCCCAGCGCGTCGAGGTCCCGGACCATCACGGCATCAGGCCCGATGGCGGCCACCGACCGTGCCGCGAGCGCGTCCTTCATCCGGCCGGCCAGGGCGCCGCGCTTGTTCAGCGTGAAGCCGACGAGCTGGTGGTGCTCGGCGTCGTAGACGACGTCACGCACCTCGGCCACGTCCTCGCCTGAGGCGATCGACACGACGGGGAGACCGATCAGGTCTCCGGCACGGATGACCTGGGTCATCGCCGACCGCCCTTCCTCGGGCTGGACGCGAGGACGGCGCCGCGCCGCCGGGAACGGCGCAGCAGCACCAGGAGCGCCGCCACCAGCAGGAGCACCACCACGGCGATCGTCAACCACCACATGAGGTCCATCGATCTTCTCCGGTTCTCCCCGTAGCAAGTCGGCCGCCTCAGAACGCCGGCCGGCGTCCGCAGGAGACCTGCCCCAGGGCGTCAGCCGGAACCATGACGGTCTCGTGACCTCGGGGTGCAGCCGATCCTTGTCTACCTCGGCTCAGCCGTCGTCGCCGCGGACCACCACCACCGGGCACGGCGCGTGGGTCGTGAGATGAGAGACCACGGTGCCAAGCAGGGCGCCGACCACCGGCCCGTGGCCGCTCGAGCCCACGACCAGCAGGTCGCCGCCCGTGGCGATCTCGACCAGCGCCCGGCCGGGAGGCCCACGCCTCACCCAGGTCCGGACCAGGACCGGCCCGTCCGCGATCCCGGCCGCCTCGAGGCACCTGACGTTCACCTCGCGAGCCTGCGCGGTGAGGGCCTGCTCCACCTGACCGCCGACGAGCAGGCCGACACCTCCGGCCGGGACCGGATGACCGACCGCGAGCGGAGCGCCGCCGTAGCCGCCATCGGCGTCCCAGGCGGTCACGACATCCAGGACCGGCGCTCCGACGGCGGCGGCGTGTCTCGCCGCCCAGCGCAGTGCGGCGACCGAGCGATCGGTGCCGTCGACGCCGACCAGGATCCGGGAGGACATGGCCCTGACCCTGCCCGGCTCGTCATGCGGCTCGGTGACGACGGCTTTGCAGTCTGGTGACGGAGATCACGCCCACCGACCACGGCCACCGGAGCGCGTGGGACCTGGCCGGGACCACCTGGACCGCGGGCTCGGCCCCGGGCAGCGGCGAGTCGAGGTCGTCCCAGAACCAGCCGGTGCCGTCCGTGCTCTCCGCGCTCTCCGCGTCCGGACCGACCTGCACCTGCCGTCGGTCCCACCAGCAGGCCGCGGCCAGCACGCCGATGACGGCCACCAGCGTCAGGAGCGCGACCGGGGTGGCCGCAAGCCACCGGAGCAGCGCCACGGCGAGGGCAGCCGGGTCGTCCAGGTCCCGCAGCCGCAGCCGTTCGGCACCGGCGGCCGACCCGAGACCGGCATCGGCGGCCGGCGTGACGACGGCATGCATGGCTCGTGCCTGTCCGGTTGCGGCCGGCGGGACACCGCCCGCCGGGAGTCGTCACGAGACCGCAAACTTGCGGGCAGGTCGGCCGCAACATCTCCCGGCCATCGTCGAGGCGATCCCGCGGCCGGGCACCCGGTCGCAGGCACCGCGAGGGAGGGGACGCGCCGTGACGCTGATGACGGTCACCCAGCAGCAGCCGGACTGCACGACGGTCAGCCTCGACGACCGGGCCCGGACCCTCGTGCCGGCGGCCCAGCTCGGGTCCGACTTGTGCGCACTGCTCACCGAGGGCACCCAGACCGTGGTCGTCGACGTGTCGGGGATGCAGACCCTGTCGACGGATGTCGTGAGCGCCCTGCTCGGCGCACGGCGGGTCGCCACCGCGCGCGGGGCCCGGATCGTGCTGCGGGCGCAGGACGCTCGCAGCCGGGCCCTCGTGCGCCGGTGCGCGCTGGACGGGGTGTTCACCGTCGTCCGCGATGCGGTCCCCGACTCCCTGTGGCGGCACGGGTGACCGCGCCCTCGCTCGTGCACCTCCCCGCGCAGGAGCTGCAGAGCGACACGTGGGAGGTCGAGACGCTCGGCCGTCAGCCCGGTCTGACCCGCGTGAGCCACGCCGGCGGTGACGTCCAGGTCCGGGTCGGCGACCTGGCCGCCGGGCCGAGGCGTCCCGGTTCCGAGCCCGGGCCGACGTTGCGCAGCCTGCTCTCCGCGCGCCTGGCCGCGGACGGCACCGCCCACGTGACGGCACGGTTCGCGCCGCCGGCGCTCGTGCTGACCGCGGACGGCGTGCGCCTGGTGCCCGGCGACGCCACGACGCGCGGCAGCATCACGATGGCGCCGGGTGATCTGCTGGTCATGCGCTCCGCGGCGGTCCTGGACGCGGAGCCACAGGTGCTCGTCGAGCTGCTGGAGGCCGGCCCCGGGTCGGCTCGCGTGCTCGACCTTGCCGATCTGGTACGGCAGCTGCTCGTCGGGTCGTTCGCCGGCGCTGCCGCGGTCGCGCGCTTCGGCGGCTGATCCGCGCCGGGCCGGGTCAGCCTCCTGCGGCGTCGGTGCTGGCCTTGGACCGTGGCCCGGTGCCCGGAGCAAGAAGGCTCGCGTAGTCCGAGGCCTCGAGCGGATCCGAGGTCTGCTCGCCGTCGGGCAGCGGAGCCGGCAGCGGCTGCCCGTCCTGGACGAGCACCACCCGATCCACCCCCTGCACGGAGGTCGTGGTGAGCACGATCTGACCGACCGCGAGCGGCAGCCTGTCGGCCGACGGCCCACCCACCGCCACCTGGATGTCGACGCGCGCGGTGCCGGCCACCAGGTCGATGACGCGAAGCCGGACTTCCGGGCCGAGCGCGCTGCTCAGCCCTGCGGCGCGCTGCACGTCGGTGGGTCCGGTGGCAAGCGCAGCGAGCACGGCGTCCTCGACGTGCATCGCGGTCCCGGCCTCCACCTCGATCGGCTGGGCCCGGAGCAAGCCGTCCGGGTCGACGAGGTACAGCCGCGGCACGGTGACTGCCTCGCCCGGCGGCGCCGTCGACGGGGCCGGTGCGGACGGCGAGGCCTCCAGCAGCCGGTAAGGGACGTCGCCGTCGTCCACGAGGCGGGTCGTGCCCGCCGCGGGCACGCCGCAGCCGGTCACGCCGAGCAGGACGGCCACCAGCAGCGGGGCGAGCACCAGCGAACGGCCGAGAGCGCGCGCGCCGGGCCGGTTCCGGTCTCGCCGCATCATGAGTGCAGCTCCGGGGCCTTGGCGCCGTCGGCCCACGCCGCCGAGGGCTCGGCCGCCGGCAGCTGGACGACGAAGCGGCTGCCGACGTCGTCCGGTCCCGACGTGCACCAGACGGTGCCGCCGTGCACCTTGACGGTCTCCGCCACCAGGCTCAGTCCCAGCCCGGTGCCCGGCAGGGAGCCGCGTGACCCACCCCGGACGAACCGCTCGAAGATCCGCGCCCGGTCCTCGACCGGCACGCCCGGGCCGCGGTCGTCGACCGCGATCACCACCGACCCCGGCGCCGCCCCGACAGTGACCGCCGTGACGCCCTGGCCGTGACGCTCGGCGTTCTGGACCAGGTTCAGCAGGGCCCGGTGCATCGTCGGCTTGTCGACCAGGACGGTGAGCCGCTCCGTGTCGTCCGGGAACACGAGCAGGTCGCCGCCCAGCCCGCTGGTGTCGGCGACCTGCCGGACCAGGTCCCGGACGTCCACGGCGCCCAGGACCAGCGCGGCGGCACCCGCCTCCAGCCGGCCCAGGTCGAGCAGGTCCTCCAGCGCGCGCCGGAACCGGGACAGGTCGTTCTCGATGAGGTCGAGTGCTTCCCGGGCGCGTTCCGGCAGGTCCTCCCGGCGCCGGTTCAGCACGTCGACGCTCGTGATCAGGGCCGTCAACGGCGACCTGAGCTCGTGGCTGACGTCGGCGGCGAACCTGGCGTCCCGCTCGATGCGCTCGTGCACAGCGTCCACCATGCTGTTGAAGGACGCGACGATGGTGGACAGGTCGGGGTCGTCGGTGCCGGCCAGCCGCGTGTCCAGCGCGCCGGACGCGATCTGGGCTGCCGCAGCGGCGACATCGTCCAGCGGCGCCACGACCCGCCGAGCCGCCCACCGGCCGAGCACCGCTGCTGCGCCGGCGGTCAGCGCCGCGACGACCATGAGCACGATGCGCAGGGCTCCGAGGGTGTCCGAGAGCTCCTTGGTGCTGACCCGCTCGTAGAACTGCGCACCCACGGCCGGCAGCGGCACCTCCACGATCAGCGCAGAACCGCCCGGACCGTCCTGCCACGAGAGTGACGACGAACCGTCGGCGGCGGCCCGGCGCAGGTGCGCGGGGACATCCTTCTCGGCGAAGTCCAGCGAGGACGAGAAGGACCGGCCGCCGCGCCGCACCACGATGGCTGCGTCGGCCGGCGGCGACACGGCGCCCAGGACGTCGCTGACCTTGGCGCCGCGCGTCAGCATCCCCTCCCGGACGAACGATGCGTCGGTGAACGCCTGGCGGAACGCCGTGCGCTCACGCTGCTCGATCAGGAAGTGGCGCGCGGCGAGGTAGGTGCCCAGGGCCATGGTGGCCGAGAGCAGGAGCCCGCCGACGGCGAACGACAGCATGATCGTGGTGCGCAGTGACAGCGGCCGGCGGCGGCCGGCCCGTTCGCCGGTCACCGTCGGTCCAGCCGGTACCCCAGGCCGCGGACCGTGACGACGACCTTCGGGTCGCCCGGGTCGGCCTCCACCTTGGTGCGCAGGCGGCGGATGTGCACGTCGACGATCCGCTCGTCGCCGAAGAAGCCGCGGTCCCACACCGAGTCCAGCAGCGAGGCGCGGCTCCGGACCCGGCCGGGCGGCGAGGCAAGCTCGCACAGGAGCCGGTACTCCGTGACGGTCAGGTGGATCTCGTCGCCCCCCCGACGCACGGTGCCGGCGGCTGTGTCGAGCACGAGCTCCGGTGCAACGCTGTCCAGCACGATCCTCGCGGCCGCGTTCGCCGGCTCCGGCGCTCCGTTCGTGGCCGGGCCGCGCCGACGCAGCAGGGCGCGCAGCCGCGCCACGACCTCCTCGACGACGAACGGCTTCGTGACGTAGTCGTCGGCACCGGCCTCCAGGGCCGCCACGATGTCGACGGTCTCGGCGCGGGCGGACAGCACGATGAACGGCGCGTCACTGGTAGGTCGTGCCCGCCGGATGAACGTGAACCCGTCCATCCCGCCGAGCATCAGGTCCACCAGCACGAGGTCGGCCGGCCGCTGGGCGAGGAGCTCCAAGGCGTCCTCCGCCCGGGCTGCCTCGTCCACCTCGTAGCCCTCGTCCTCGAGAGCCATCCGCAACGACGTACGGATGCCGTCGTCGTCCTCCAGCAGCAGAAGTCGTGGCATCGGGGCCCATCGTGTCACCCCGCCATCCCCCTCGCAGGCGGCGACGCGTCGTCACATAACCGCAAACTGGTCACCACCGTGGTCGCAATACGGGACGGACACCCTGTCAGGGTGGTCGTCCTCACCGAGAGAGCCCGTCAGCCGCGAGCCCGCGCCTCCGGCGCCGCCGCGCGCAGGCTGGCGAACCGGCGGCGCGCGGTCGAGAACCTGGACGCCGCGGCGCCGCCCATGCACGTGGTCGTCATGGACGACGACAACCTCCTGCGGGCGGTGGCAGACCTGCGCTGGCGCATCGACGAGCTCATGGGGCCGGGCAGCAGGTCCGTCGTCGTCGACATCACCGGCCTCAGCCACCTCTCGTCCCGCAGCCTGGCCGCCCTGCTGTGGGCGCAACGGCGCTGCCGTTCGCGCGGCGGCCAGGTCTACCTGCACGGAGCCAACCGCCGCTGCCGGGACCTGCTCGCCCGGACCGGCCTGACGGCCGTCCTCGCCGTCGACCACGAGCCGACCGCCGGGTTCACCGTCCCGTACGGCCCTGCCGTCGACGCCCAGGAGGCCCACCGATGACCAGCCCCGAGTTCGTCACCGAGATGACCTCGCAGCTCGCAGCCGCCCGGCACCAGCTCGACACGGCAGTCGACGCGGAGAGCGCGTCCCTGGCGGCGGCGCGCCTGGCGGACCTGACCGACATCGCCCGGCGCCACGGCGCGGACATCGGTCACATCGGCGGACTCGCACCCGAGCCGGCCTGACAGGGACACCAACCGCGCACATCCGATCCGGTCTCGACGGGGGGAGAACACGGAGATGTCACGATGGGCACGCAGCTGACCGCTGACCACCTCAGCACCGACCTTCGCCCCGCCTCGCACCGGCGGGACGAGACGTCCCCGCCGACAGGTCCGCTGGACCGGTTCGCCGGGGCCGTCGCGACCGGCATCGGCGCGGGTCTGGTCATGTACGCCGGGCTCGCCGCGGTGGCCGTCTCGCAGGGCCGCGGCCTGAGCTACCCGGCGTACGCCGTGCAGGCGATGCTCAGCGGGCGCCGCGTGCTTCCCGACCACCCGGTGGCGACGCTGGCCGGGCGCAGGGCGGGCGACCTGGTGGCAGCCCCGGTGATGTTCTTCCTGCCGGCGGTGCTGACGGCCCTGCTGGTGACCTGGTGGGTCGGCCGTCGGCTCGGGCCGGAGCGCCCGGCGCCGCGGGCCGTCGATGTCGCCCTTCCTGCGGTCGTGCTCACCGCGGTCCTCTTCGTCGTGCTCGTGCTGCTGCTGGGCTTCCGGACGTCCGAGCCGGCGGTTCAGCGGGTGAGCTCGGGGTACGGCGTGCGCCAGCTCGGCCTGGCGGCCTGGCTGGTCGGCCATGCGCTGTACGCGGCCGTGCTGACGCTGGCGCTCGGGCCGACAGTTCGCTCCGTGGCCGGACTCCGCCGGAGTCGCCGCGCCGCCGTGCGACTGCGCGGCGAGTCGTCCCGCGCTGCCTGATTCGGACCCGTTTCCCCTGGCCCTCCGGTGGTTGACGGCACCAGAGGGCGCTGCTTGTGTCGAAAGGACCCCTAGCCGAGGAGATCTCGTGGACACCTTCGCCGTTGCCGTCATGCCTGTCACCGATGTGGGCGCCTGGAAGGAGTTCTGCGCCGAGGCGGTCTCGGGGGACCGCGCCGCTGACCACCGTGACTTCCTGCGTCGCGGCGGGGTGACCAGGGAGCACATCGTCCACCAGCCCACGCCGATGGGTGACCTGGCCGTGATCGTCTGGGAAGGCGTCGACCAGACCGCGGCTGCCGCGATGATGGCCGGCCTCACGCAGGATCCGCAGACTGACCACGAGACCTACCTGCGGGACCACGTCCTGATCAAGCTGCACGGGCTCGACCTCGCGGCTCCCCCGCCGGCGCCGGCAGAGCTGATCGGGACCACCACGGTCTGAGCGCGCTCCGGCCTGCTCTGGCCACCCGCGTGCGACGAGGGGGCCTCCCCGTCGGGGAGGCCCCCTCGTCGCACGCGGTTGCCGGGCTGTGGGTCAGTCCTTGGGCTCGAGTGCCAGTGACGTGAACGCCAGCTCGTACTCGTGCACCGACTCCACCGTGGCGTGTGCCTTCTCGGTGCTGACCTTGCGGATCTGCTCGACCTTCTTGCGGCTCTTCTGCATCGCGTCGGGGTTCTCGAACGAGGTCAGCGCCATGCCCTTGCCGGCCTTGCGGTCCACGAGCATCGTCAGGCGGCAGAACCCGGGCAGCAGCTCGCTGGCCGGGATCGTGGTCGTCCGTACGGTGTCGATGGAGCTGTCCGCGTCCGCCGGGTCGAACGTCACGCGCGTCACCCGAAGGCCGCAGCCGGCCTCCACCGGGTGCATCTCGTGCATGAGCGCGATCTCCCACTCCTCCGACGCGGCGGGGCTGCCGAGGATCTGCCCGCCCTGCTCGCGCAGCGGGGTGAGGGCGGTGTTGCTGGCGCGCATCGCCTGCATCGTCGTCCACACGGAGTTGACCATGCAGCGGCCGGTGTCCCGGTCGACGAGCACGGACATCCCCCGGTTGCCCTCCAACGTCGCGATCAGCGGCGCGACCTTGTCCCGGGCGAACGCGATGCCCTCGTCCAGCCGGCCAGCGTCCCCGTCGTACGTGTTGGTGCGTGTGAACACGGCGATCCGCCTTCCTCCGTGGCAGCACCCCGTCCGGCACTGCCGGATCGTCCCACCCTGCTCCGGTCGACCGACCCTGGCAACCGCTGTCGCGTGCTCGCCTGCCCGGCGCACCCCGCCGCAGCTCTCGCCTGGTTTCCTCCGATTCCTGTGCACTCGTACCGGTCTCATCGGCCGGACGCGCGGACGCGGGCTGCCTAGACTCCGGAGGGACTGCTCGTCGGGTCGGGAGATGGGGGCGAAGCCGCGGTGGCCGTCGATGCGGATCGGCCCGGCATCACACTGGTGCCGCCGCCCGTCGTGGTCCAGCACCCGTCGGAGCGGCTCAAGCCCTACGTCCCTCGGCTGCTCATCGACTGGCTGCGCCACACGCCGCACCGGACCTTCCGTGAGGTCGAGGGGACGCTGGCGTTCGTCGACATCTCCGGGTTCACCAAGCTGACCGAACGGCTCGCGCGCAAGGGCAAGGTCGGCGCCGAGGAGATGAGCGACACCCTCAACGGGATGTTCGCCTCGCTGCTGGACGTCGCGTACCGGGACGGCGCGGGGCTGGTGAAGTGGGGCGGCGACGCGGTCCTGCTGCTCTACGACGGGCCGGACCACGCCGCGCGGGCCTGCCGGGCCGCGCACCGGATGCGGGCGACGTTGCGCGAGGTCGGCCGGCTGGACACCTCGTCCGGTCGCGTGACGCTGCGGATGTCCGTGGGCATCCACAGCGGCACCTTTCACTTCTTCCTCGTCGGTGACCCGACGTATCACCGCGAGCTCATCGTCGCCGGACCGGCCGCGTCCACCACCGCCGTGATGGAAGCCACCGCCGACGCGGGCGAGATCGGCCTCAGCCCCCAGACGGCGGCCATGCTGCACCCGCGCCACGTGGGCCGGCCCAAGGGCGAGGCGCTGCTGCTGCGCTCCGAGCCGGACGTCCCGCCGGTCGGGATCCCCCCGGTCAAGGACGTCGACGACCTCGACCTCGGCTCGGTGCTGCCGGTCCCCATCCGTGAGCACCTGCTGGCACAGCCGGGTGACGCCGAGCACCGCACCGTCGCTGTCGCCTTCGTGCAGTTCTCCGGCACCGACGCCCTGCTCGAGCGACGCGGACCGCAAGCGGTGGCCGACGCGTTGGACGAGGCGATGTCCAACGTGCAGCAGGCGACGGCATCGCACGGCGTCACCTTCTTCGAGACCGACATCAACCGCGACGGCGGCAAGGTGATGCTGACCGCCGGGGCCCCGGTCAGCCACGGGCACGACGAGGACCGGATGCTGCGAGCCGCCCGGCTCATCGTCGAGCGCGCCGGGGTGCTGCCGCTGCGGATCGGCGTCAACCGCGGGCCGGTGTTCTCCGGCGACTTCGGGCCGTTCTACCGCCGGACCTACTCGGTCAAGGGCGACGCCATCAACCTGGCTGCCCGGGTGATGGGCAAGGCCGCACCGGGCGAGCTGCTCGCCACCCGCGCTGCGGTCGACCGCGTCACCAGCCGCTTCGAGACGACCGCGCTCCCCCCGTTCATGGTCAAGGGCAAGACGATGCCGGTGGAGGCGCTGTCCATCGGGCCGCTGGTCACCGGTGCCGTCCCGGCCCAGGCGGGGCCGGTCGACGAGGGCGGCCCGCTCTTCGGTCGCGCCGCCGAGATGGCGGTGCTCACCGGGGCGCTGGCCGACGCCCGCAGCCGACATGGCGGGCTGGTCGAGGTGGTCGGGGAGCCGGGCATCGGCAAGTCCCGGCTCGTCGCGGAGCTGCGAGCTGTGGCCGACGACGTCCTCGTCCTCACGACGGTCGCGGAGGAGTACGAGTCGGCGACGCCGTACTTCCCGTTCCGGTCCCTGCTGCGCAGCGCCCTCTCCCTCCCGGCTGCGGTGTCGACGGAGGCGACCCTCGCCCGGTTGCGGGAGCGGGTGGCGGCCAACGCTCCCGAGCTGGTGCCCTGGCTGCCGCTCGTCGGTGTCCCGCTGGACCTTGCGTTCGACCCGACGCCGGAGACGGATCGGCTGGACCCGCGCTTCCGCAAGGCACGGGTCGAGGAGGTCACCTCGGCGCTGCTCGCGGTCGTGCTGCCGACACCGACGTTGCTGGTGCTCGAGGACGTGCACCTGCTGGACGACGCGAGCGCCGACCTGCTGCGGCACCTCATGGGCACACTGCGGGACCGGCCCTGGCTCGTCGTCACCACCCGGCGCGACGGGCAGCCGGGCGGCTTCTCCGCGGAGAGCGGCCAGGCCACCGTGGTGCGCCCGCTCCCCCTCGACGCCGACGCCGCACGCGCCCTGGCGACAGCCGCCACCGCGCACGCCCCGCTGCCTCCGCACGAGCTGGACCGCCTGGCCCGGCGGGCCGGCGGCAACCCGCTGTTCCTGCGCGGCCTGGTGCAGGCGGTCCGTACCACCGGGTCGGTCGACGCGCTGCCCGACTCGGTCGAGGACCTGGTGACCAGCCAGATCGACCTGCTGCCACCCGGCGAGCGCACCGTGCTGCGGTACGCCTCGGTCCTCGGCACCACCTTCGAGACGGCTCAGCTGGACGAGCTGCTGGCCGGCGAAGCGTTCGCCGCCGACCCGCACACCATGACCAGGCTCGGTGCGTTCCTCCAGCCCGAGGGCGGTGGGCGCTACCGGTTCCCGCACGCGCTGGTCCGCGACGCCGCCTACGAGGGCTTGCCGTTCCGCCGCCGCCAGCGCCTGCACGGCCGGGTCGGGGAGACCGTCGAGGCATCCTCGCCCGAGCCCGCCGAGCACTCCGAGCTGCTGTCGCTGCACTTCTTCCATGCCGGCCGGATGGACAAGGCGTGGCACTACTCCCGGCTCGCCGGCGAGCGCGCGTCGGCGAAGTACGCGTACGTCGAGGCGGCCGAGCTCTTCGGTCGGGCCGTGGCGGCGGCCCGGGCGCTGCCCGGGCTGCCCGCCGCCGAGCACGCGTCGGTGGAGGAGGCGCTCGGCGACGCCCGGTTCCGGGTGGGCGTGCTGCCCGAGGCGCGGACGGCGTTCCGCGCCGCGCGCCTGCGGGTCCAGGGCGAGGTGCGGCGCACCACCGACCTGCTGCGCAAGGAGGCCGAGGTCGACCAGCGGTTGAACCGGCTGCCGCAGGCGCTGCGCACCCTGTCCCGCGCACTCGCGCTGCTCGGCGACATCGGCACCGACGACCCGGCCGCGCTGGCAGCGCGCAGCCGGCTGGCCGGGCTCTACGCCGTCGTGCGGCAGAACCAGGGCCGCTACCGCGACTCGATCGCCTGGGGCCGCCGGGCCGAGGCCGACGCCGTCGCCGCTCTCGACCTCCGAGCCATGGCCGAGGCGTACGACGTGCTGTACGGCTCGACCGCGATGCTCGGGAGCGAGCCGGACCGCCCGTACGGCCAGCTGGCGCTCGGGCTGTACGAGGAGATGGGCGACCGCGCCGCCCAGTCCCAGGTCATGAACAACCTCGCGGTCGTCGCGGGGCTGGCCGGTCAGGGGCCGGAGGCACTGTCGATGTTCCGGGGCGCCGAGACCGCCGCCTCGGAGGCGGGTGACACCCCGGGCGCCGCCGCGACCCGCGTCAACATCGGCGACATGCTCTTCCGCCAGGGACGGCGCGCCGAGGCCGAGCCCCTGCTGCGGGACCTCCTGCCCGTGCTGACCGGGTTGGGGTTGGACGACTTCCACGCTGCCGCAACCCGCACGCTCGGGCTGGTCCTGACCCAGTCCGGCCGCTTCGACGAGGGCATGACGCTGCTCCGGGACGCGCGCGCCGAGCTCACGGCGTCCGGTCAGCCCGGCGAGGTCGTCGAGACGGACTCGGCCATCGCCCAGGCCCTGCTCGACTCGGGCGACGTGGCCGGTGCCGCGGACCTCGCGCGCGACGCGGCGGCACGTGCCGGCTCTCTCGGCGCCGGCTACCTGCTGCCGACGCTGCACCGGGTGCGAGGAGCCGGCCTGGCCGGACTTGGCTGTCTGGACGAGGCCGACGCCGCGCTGTCCGAGGCGCTGCGCTGCTGCGAGAGCCAGGGCCAGCTCGAGCGCGGGTTCATCCTCGACGAGCAGGCCCGGGTGGCCCGCTCACGCGGCGACGACCGGGCCGCCGCCCGCCTCGGGGCCGAGAGCGACCAGGCCCTGGCCGCTCTCGGCTTCGTCGGCAGCCCCCGCTACCCGCGGGACTGACCCGTCGGCCAGGTTACGGGCGCAGCTTGAGGTCCTCCACGAACAGCACCGGGATCGTGAGCGCGCCGGTGAAGACATTGCCCGCCCTGGTGATCGCGTTCACGTCGACGCAGAAGCCCGCCGTCTGGGCGTCCGGGTCGACGATCTCGCCCGTCTGGTGCAGGAGGGCGAATTTGTCCGGGTCCTCCAACGACGACGGCAGCGGCACGCAGCGTCCGGCCCGGGCGAAGGGCTGCTGCTCGCCGTTCTTGAACAGCGAGATGTACACCGGGTACCAGGTGAAGTCCTCCTCCACCTCGCGCTCGGCGAAGTCGTCACCGCAGTTGTCGTAGTACTCGCAGTCGTAGTTGTACAGGTAGTCCGTGTCCGGCGGCTCCGGCTCGGTGCCCTCGTCGCCCGGGTACTGGTGCCGGCAGACGTCACCGGGGCAGATCCAGTCGATCTCTGCGGGATCTGCGTTGTCGTAGAGACCCTTGAAGTCACCCGTCAGCACGAACTGGGTACCGGTGGTGCACGGCGCGGTCTCCGTCTGATCTCCAGCGCAGCTCTCCACGGTCAAGGTGACCGGCCCGTTGGCGCCGTTTCTGAGGACTGCCTCCGCACCGGCCGCCTCGCCCTGGACGGTCAGAGGGCCGGACCCGTCCGGTGATGTCGCTGAGTCACCGACGACGTCGATCGTGGCCGTGCTGTCGGTGCCGGGGCCACTGCCGGTCCAGTCGGCGGCGAGGACCACGCCGTTCTCGATGGTGCCGTACGTCAGACCGGAGAAGGTGATCGTGGTGCTGGCCGGCGTCACGAGTTGCGGCGTCGCCCCACCCAGCGTGCCCGTGCCGGACGCCTTGCTCAACGTCACCGTGCCGCTAGACCCGGCGGGGAGCGCTGTCGTGCCGCTGCCGCAGCGAAACTCACCGGTCACGTCGAAGGAGGCATCCTTGATCACCGCGTTTCCCGACGTGTCGGGGTCGTGGTCCTCCACCTGCGTGATGACGAACTTCTTGTCCGCCGAGGTCATCGTCACCTGCGGGTTCGGGCTCTGGGCGACGAACGGGTCGATGATGATGCCGTCGGCCTTCTGGACCCACGTGACCACGCCGGCATGGCACGGCACGGTGTCGGTGGCGGAGAACCGCACCGTCATCGACTCACCCTTGCGCAGGGCGTACCGCAGGGGTTGGGTCGTCCTCGCCGTCAGCAGGCCACCGGCCGCCGTCTCGGTCCAACCCCCGCGCGGTGACGTCACCGTGCCGGTGGTCACGCTGAACCCGGCCGGGATCGTGAGAACGAAGCGGTCCAGGGCCGAGATGACGGTCGAGGTGTTCTTGACCACGACGCTGTAGCTCGTGGCCACCCCCGACGCTGCCGTGGTCGGCGTCATCACCGCCGTGTACGTGCGCGGCTTGAGCACGATGCCCGCGTCGGCGGGTGCGGCAGCGGCGGCCAGACCGAGGCCGGAGAGGGCAACGGCACTCACCGCTGCGACGACCCGCGACAACCTCGAACCGACCATGGTCTCCCCCTGCTGCTGGACGGCGTGTCACCCCGCGCCGATTGCCCGTGCGAGCCGCAGCATGATCCAGCCGTCGCGAGCGCGTCAACGCCCTCTGGGGAACGGCGCGAACTGCGTCCCGGAATGGCCGGAAAACTGCCCGAGGCGTGCTCCGACGGCATCAGCGCCCCGGGGTCGGCGCGTTACCGTCGGCGACCGGTTCAGAGCCGGCGGCGACCGGCGAAGCCGAGGTCGCTGCGGTGGTACCACGCCAGCTCGCGGTCCCCCTCGAGCCAGCACAGCAGCACCGGCACGCCGTCCAGCTCGCCCGGGAAGTCGACGAGCAGCGGGGCGAGGCCCTTGAGCTCGGCGCCGGTCTCCTGCACCCGGGTCATCAGCTCGTCCAGCCGCGCCTGCGCCGCCTTGAGCTCGGCCAGACCGCCGAGGCCGGTCGGCCGCCCGCCGGGCAGCTGTGCCGCGGCGAGCTCGGCGGCCTCCGCGCGCACCGAGACAACCTCGTCCAGCACGGGCAGCAGCGAGGTCAGCTCGCCGCGCGCTTCCTCGACAGTGAACAGCGCCATGCGCCCCAGCCTGCCAGGCGAGAGGTGGACCGACCGGCCGCGGTCGGTCAGCGTGCCTGCCGGGTGGCCGCGGCGAGGTGCCGCGTGGCGGTACGGAACACCCGGGTCATCCGGCGCAGCCGCCGGTCCAGCTCGGCCAGCACCGGGACAAGCTTGGCCCGGATGGATGCGGTCTCCGCGGCGTAGGCGGACGGTGAGGTCTGCCCGTTCGCGATCTTGTCGGCGATGGCGTGGTACTCCTGCCACAGGTCGACGTACGGCGCGAGGTGGGCCTGCGCCCCCCACTGCAGCCGGTCCGGGTGCCGCGGGTCGTGCCTGGCCAGCTCGGCGACGTAGGCCTCGTAGGCGAACCGCCGACCGGCGTTGGTCAGGCCGGTGCGCGCGACGTAGGTCGTGAGCGCGGTCTGCGGGTCTCCCGCGAGCAGCGACTCGACCGCGAGGTGCATCCGGGTGGCATCACGCTGCACCTGCTGGTGGGGGAAGACGTACTGGTCGAAGACGTCCAGCGCGACCAGCTCGGTGAGGATCTCCCGCTCGGCGGCCAGCATTGACGCCGCGACCCGTTGCCCCGCGCGCACCGGTCCGGCGCCGAGCCGGGCGTCCAGTGCCGCCGCCGCCTCCGAGAACCGCTGTACGGCCGTGGAGAGCCGGGACACGACCCGTTGGTCGACGCCGGGCAGGTTGGTCAGCCCGACACCGGGCTGCGCCTCGTACACGATCCGGGTGCTGGCCTCGGTGGCGCGCGCCACGAAGTCGAGCAGCGGCACCGTCGCACGGTCATGGTCAACCCAGATGTCGTTGATGACGGCCAGGTTCTGCGCGAGGTAGTCGATGTTCACGTTCGCGACGACATCGTGGTCGGTGTGGTAGTTGCGGGTGAGGTACTGCGTGCCCACCGTGTTGAAGTAGAGGCCGGGGATGCCGGCGGCGGTGAGCGTGAAGTGGTCGGCGTTGGCCCAGACCGTGTTCGCCGACAACGTGCCGAACGGCGTGCGCGCCGGGTCGCGCTCGAGCTGCTCGACAGCATGGGCCAGCAGCTCGGCGTGCGTGCGCACCAGCAGCCGCTCCCCCGGGTCGCCCGTGCCGAGCAGCTCGAAGTCGAGGCTGAGGACCGCCTTGCGGCTCCAGTCCGGACGCTGCCGGGTCACCGCGTACCAGCAGCCGACCAGCCACTCGTAGTAGGAGTCCGTGTAGCCGTACTCCTCGTTGGTGCTGGCCAGGAACAGCAGGGTCCGCCTCGGCCGGAAGCCGCTGTCGCGGATGGCCTTGGCGATGCCGAGCATGGCGGCCACCGCGGTCGCGTCGTCGGCCGCGCCGTGGAACCAGGCGTCGTGGTGCCCGGTGAAGATGATGAACTCGTTCGCGCGGTCGGTGCCCGGCAGCTCGCCGAGCACGTTGTAGCCGACGCCGCCGCGCTCGGCCCGGGTGAGCTCGACGTTGGAGACGAGCGTCACCGTCGTCGGCCCGGCCGCGATCCGGGCGCGTAGGTCGTTGGCGTCGTTGCGTGAGACGAAGACGAACGGCACCCAGTCGTCGTCATAGGTGCCGTCGAAGGCGAGCAGCCCGTCGTCGCGCGTGTTGTAGAACGCCCCGGCCGCCGTGGTGCCGGTGTAGAAGATCACCGCCAGCGCGCCTTCGAGGGTGGCCTGGTGACCGTGCCGGTTCACCCAGTAGTCGCCGAACGCCCAGTCGACGAGCACGATCTTGCCGGTCACGTCGCGCCCGACGTAGTCGACCGCCTGGCCGGCGCCGACGTCCACGACCTCCGCGGTGATGCCTCGGGACGGTGTGCCCCTGACCCCACCCCAGGAGCTCGCCCGCGCGGTCGGACCACCGCGTACGGCCACCGAGGCGCCGTGGAACACCCACCGGTCGATCGGGACGGGGAGCTTGGCGACGTGCCGCAGCCCGACGACCTTCATCTCCTCCGCGATCCAGCGGACCGCACGCAGGTTCGCCGGGGAGCCCCCCGGCCGCCAGCCGTCGGGGGTGTCCCCGAACCCCGCGACGGTTTCGGTGACGTGCCGGAGGTAGTTCACGTCGATCGCCGTGGTGATCCCGGCGGCATCCCCGCGCCACCGCGGCCGGCGAGGTCCGTGCTCGTCGTCCTCGTCGTCATCATCATCGTCGTCGTCGCGGCCCGACGTCCCGGCCGCGCTCGCCGGGGCCGACAGCAGGTTGCCGGCCAGTCCGGCGGCCACACCGGCCGTACCGGAGGCCAGGACCTGGCGCCGGCTGAGCCGCCGCCGGACGTGCTCGGCAACCGCCTCGGCCACCGCCGGCGGCTCGCCGAGGTCGGCCGGGTCGGGCGCGTCCGCGCCATGGCCGAGCGTCAGGCTGGGATCCGCCACCTCGCGAAGGGCCCACGATCGCGGTCCGTCGGGCGCCTGGTCCACCTGGTCGGTCTGGTCTGGTGCAGGCTCGCGCATGACTGCCTCCGGTCCGCCACCGGAGCGTGCCGCCCGGCTCGGTCACCGAGGCGACCGGCTCTCGGCGCGTCATTCGGAACCTAGTTCGGAAGGAACGCAGGGGTCAACGGACCGCAGCCCGGGACAGCTGTCGGGGGTCGCCGCTGGTGGGCCGTCGACTTCATCTAGATTCCGGTCGTGAGCGCCCAGGCCCCTTCTGCTGTGATCTTGATCCGTGCCGAACGATTCGTTCCGAACCCGGCCACCGCCGCCGACAACGCCTTCCAGGCGGACCCGCCGCTAGGACAGTCGGACGACGTGACGTCGGCGCGCGCACTGGCCGAGATGGATGCCGTGGCCGACGCCCTCCGAACGGCCGGCGTGCGGGTCCACGTCTTCGCGGACGGGGACCACACGCGGCCGGACAGCGTGTTCCCCAACAACTGGCTGTCCACGCACGCGGGCGGCAATGTCGCTGTCTACCCGATGTACGCGTCCAACCGTCGCCACGAGCGTCGCGCAGACGTCCTCGAGATGCTCAAGTCGTCGTACCGCGTCAGCACCATCGTCGACTACTCGGGCCTCGAGCCCGACGGCATCTTCCTCGAAGGCACCGGCGCCATGGTCCTCGATCACGTGTCGCGGGTCGCCTACACGGCCGTGAGCCACCGCGCCGACACCCACGTCCTGGAGCGGTTCTGCACCGACTTCGGGTACGAGCCGATGGCCTTCGACGCGGTCGACTCCGAGGGTGTGCCGGTCTACCACAGCAACGTCATCGCCTGCATCGGCACCGATGTCGCGATGATCGCACTCGAGATGATCCCGGACGAGACCCGGCGGGCCGCTGTCCGCGACCGTCTCACGGTCAACGGGCGCACCGTCATCGAGCTCACCGAGGAGCAGGTCCGCGAGTTCGCCGGCAACGCCGTCGAGCTGTGCGGTCGCACGCCGGAGGGCCGCCGGCACTACCTCATGGCGATGTCGTCCCGGGCTCGTCGCAGCCTGCGCCCCGACCAGGTGGCCGCGATCGAGCAGTCGTGCACCATCGTCGACGTGGACATCCCCACCATCGAGCTGGCCGGTGGCTCGGTGCGCTGCATGATCGCCGGCATCCACCTCGACCGGCGCCCGCCGGGAGTAGAGCCCGAGCCCACACCCGCCGTCGAGGCGATCGACGAGAACCCGCACACTGCGGACGGCCGCGACCTGGCAGGCAGCGGTTGAGCCACCGCGCGTCGACGGTCTCAGACGACGGCGGGTTCTGCCAGCGCTGCGATCCCGGCCGGCAGCCGCACGGATGCCCTTGGTCAGCAGGTAGCCGATCATCCAGAACAGGCGGTCGTCGGTTTGTCCGGCTTTGCCGCCCGGTGCCCGGACCGGGCTGTCTCAGCCCCTGGGCACGACCGGGCCGCGGGGTCGCAGGGGCCGGCTCCCCCACGCCCCCGACGCGGCCGTACCGAGTCGGCCCGGGAGGTTGACCGCGCGCACCCGAGGGAGCACGTTGCGGGATGCAGGTTCGGGCGTGAGCGGTGGGCACCCTGGTCCGATCGGTGTCGGGGGCCGGCGCAGCCCGGCTCGAGCGAAGGAGGGGTTGTGAGAGCACGACGTACCCGACTGACGGCAGCCTTGGTTGCCGGCGGAACCACGGCGGCAATGGTCCTGACGCCCGTGACAGCGGCGCAGGCCGCGGGCACCAGCCTCACCATCAACGTGGGCAGCGGCGCCAAGGTGCACGGAGTCCTCCTCGAGGGCATGCGGTTCGGCGCACCCGACACGATCTCCGTGCATCGTGGCGACGTCCTCACGTTCAACTTCCAGGGTTTCCACACCGCGACCCTGATCCCTGCGGGGATCGGTGCCGATGACTGGCGGCTGGACCACACCGGGCCCGGCGGCGACTACGCGCTGCTGCAGAGCGACACGGACGACCCGCAACCCGCCTTCGAGTTCAACAAGGCTGTGCTCTTCCCCAGCGCGCAAGGCTGCGGGACGACGAGCGCCCCGTGCGCGTACAACGGCAAGTCGCTCGTCAACTCAGGTGCGCCACTCGCCTCGCCGACGTTCAGCGTGACCGTCGATGCGACACCAGGAACGACGTTCTGGGTGCTCTGCATCGTCCACTCGATGATGCAGATGCGCGTCAGCGTCGTCCCGGACGGGACGACCACCACCACCCAGGCGCAGATCCAGGGCACGGAGTCGACGGTCAACGCGCAACAGCGGGACGAGGCTGCCGCGATCATCAAGAAGCTGCAGAAGCCGACCCGGCACAAGACCGCTCGGGGCCGTGTGTGGGACGCGTACGCCGGCTACGACGGCGACGGCTGGGGGCTCAACGCGATGTTCCCCACCACTCTCCGCATCCGCAAGGGTGACCGGGTGCGGTGGCACTTCGCCCAGCTGATGGGCAACCTGCACACCGTCACCTTCCCGCGGTCGACGGCCATCTCCCTCGCGAACAAGGACTTCAGCGGCGAGAACGTGGTCTGCGAGGGACCGCAGGGCGACACCCCTCCGGACGCACCACCACCGACGTTCTGCTCGTCCGGCCCGCAGAACGTGGAGTTCCACGTCCGAGCCATCGGGGTCCTCCCGCAGGGCGGTCACAAGTTCTTCGGCAAGAAGACAGGGCTGAGGTCCTCCGGCGTGCGTGGCCCGGACGGACTGACTACAGCCCCGTACGACCTGAGGTTCATGCGGGTGTCGCCCAGGAAGGGCTTCCGGTACGCGTGCACCATCCACGGCGCGATGATGACCGGCACCGTCATCGTCCGCTGACACCGGCAGGCGCCGGGCGGCGGGGAGCCGATCCAGGTTCCCCGCCGGGGCGGCTGCGTGAGCCGGTCCGGTCGTGGTGACAGCTCGCCCGGTGAGCGTCCCGACGAGTCATGCCCTCCCGTCAGCGGCGGTGGCCGGGAGACGTATGTGTGCCCCGTCGGGGTGGTTGCCCGGATGGCGTGCTGGCCCGGGCGGCTGGCCCGGGTGGGTCTGGCGGTCCAGCCGGGGGCCTGCTTGTCGTAGTTGCACCGCTCGCACAGACCTTGCGCGTTGCCGACGTCCGTCGCGCCGCCGGCGGCGGCCTCGACGACGTGGTCGGTGTGGCGGATAGGCGCGTCGCACCACGGGGTGCGACACATCTGATCCCGCAGCGCGACCAGCTCGCGCAGGGCATCGGGGTAGCGGCGGGAGTGTGAGTCCATCGCCACCAGCTCACCGGTCGCCGGGTCGGCGAAGAGCCGCCGCAGCCACACCTCGCGCTCCGCGCAAGCGAGCAGGTCGCGAGCGAGCTCAGCCGGGACTGGTCCGTAGCCAGGGACGTAGGCGGGATCGGCGGTGCCGGCCAGCAGTGCCCGGTCGGTCATCACCAGCCGCACCGCCACCTGATGCCCCGTGGCAGCGGGGTCGCGGCCGGTGACCCGGCCGACGAGCGTGTCGGCCATCACCTGACCCCGGGTGCGCCCGTCACCGTCGGCGCGGGCGCTGTCCGCGGCCCGGGTCAGGGCAGCGTAGGCAGCAACCCCGTCGGCGACCGGCAGCAGCGCGGACAGCGTCGTCATGCAGTCCGGCGCCGGGCGCAGCGTCACCCGCCGGTCGCGCTCGGCCTTCGCACGGCGGCGCACGGCGGACGGCGGGTCGAGGGCGTAGGTCAGCGCCTTCGCCCTCGCCACGAGAGCACCGTCACCGACGCCGTCGAGGGTGGCCGGGTCGGCGCACAGCTCCCTGTCGACAAGGGCGCGGTCCTCGCGGGTGAGACATGCGGTCTCGCGCACCAGCAGGGTGGCCCGCCACTCCGACAGCAGCCCGGCCCGCAGCAGGGCCAACGTGTGCGGCATCTCGTGCACCAGCGCCTTCGCCAACCCCAGATGACGACCGCCGCGGTGCGGGGACTCCCGCCGCGCCAGCGCCACCTGCGCCGCGACCCCGCGACCCCGCTCCTCGGCAGGCACGCCGGCGCCGCCGTGTGCCGCGCGCACCGACGCGTCCAGGTCCGCCGCCAGCACCGCCTGCGCCGCCGCCGCGGCCGCCTTCAGCTCCTCCAGCGCGCGCAGCCGGTCGATGCGCTCCGCGTCCGAGCAGGCACCCCCGACGTCCGCCAGCCTCCGGGCGGTCTTCCGGAGCCCCTCGGCACTATCGCTGCGGCTGTCGAACATGTGTTCGATGCTAGCGGATATCCCGGGTCACAATTGCCTTTGTCCACAAGGGAATCCGCGCCGCCACGACACCCGCGCGCCGGGCCGGTCAGTGGTCGACGGCCGGGGTCCCGACGACCAGCCGGACCACGAACCCGTCGGGCGGCGTGCTGATGCTCAGGTGGTCGCAGAGATGGCTGGCGATCCACAAGCCGCGTCCACCGCTGCGGTCCGAGTCGACCGGGACGAGGCCGAGAGTGGGGTCGTGCAGGCCGTCGCCGCCGTCCTTGATCGCGGCGATGACCCGGTCGGGCCCGGCCCACAGTCTCAGCTCGACCGGCGGGCGACCGTGCCGGTTGGCGTTGGTCACGATCTCCGACACCGCCAGCGCCAGCTTGTCGGCGGTCTCACCGCCGAACCGCGTCCGGGCGACCTCGAGGGCAGCCCCGCGCGCATCGACGAGGCTCGGGTCGGCGAGCTCGACCAGCGGCTCGCCCGACTCCAGCGGGTCGGTGTACTCCGCCGAACGCCGGGACAGGAAGGTGGCCGGCGCTTCGTACTCGCCGTTGGCTGCGTGCACGCCACCGGGACGGGCGAGGTAAGGGTGCGAGCGGACGACCTCGTCGATGACGGCCGCCGGGGTCGTGCGCTCGTCGTAGGTGCACACCGCCCACACCGGCAGATCGGCGAAAATCTCGTTGGCGGCCGACTCGTAGCGGCCCCACCAGTCCCAGGCCGACCCGGTGCCGGGATGGGGCACCTCGGTGATGAAGCGGATCTGCTCAGCGCCCGCCTCAACCTCGGCGGTGAGCACCTCGCGGTAGCTCTTGACCGTCATGGCGGGGTTCACATACGCGTCTGCGGCGGGGAGGTAGCGCAACCCCGCCGGTTCCCCGAGCTCACGCCGGATCAGTTCCTCTCCGTGCCGGCCCAGGATGACGTACGCCGGCTCGCGGGCGTCGAGCCCCTCGGTCAGGAACGGCAGGGCCGTCTCGCAGAGCTGCGAGTCCGAGGCGTAGATCGAGGCCTCGTGGAAGAGGCCTTCACGAGCGGATCCGACGACGCTGTTCACGCGGGCGCTCCGTCGGTCATGGTCGGCTCGACCCGGATGCCCTCCAGCTCGAGCAGGTCGATCAGGCGGCCCGGCATGCCCGAAGAGGTGCGCAGCACCGCCGTGGCACCGAAGTCGGACGCGAAGTCGCGGATGGTCTCCAGCCCCCGGTGGTCGACGAAACCGAGCCGGGTGCCGTCCACGACCAGTTCCCCCGTGACGTCCGGACACGCTCGTTCCAGGCAGGCGCGGAGCTCGTCGGTGACGGTCAGGTCGAGCTCTCCGATGAGCGCCAGGTCGGCACAGTCGTCGGAGGCGAACAGCCCGAAGGGGGCCATGCCGGTACGGGCTGCAGGGTGCAGGCACGCCAGCACCGAGGCCGCTGATGCCGGCAGCTCCGTCCGGTCGAACCCGCACATACCGGAGAACGGCTGCCCGGCCATGTAGCGGTCGACCTTGTGCTCCCAGGTGGCGAACGCGGCGAGCTGCTCCCGCGAGCGCACGAGCGGGGTGGCGTCCGCTGCGACCCGCAGCCCGGCGTACCCCAGCGCCAACGCGTCCTCGGTGGCGGCAGCGAATGTCGTCAGCATCTCGTCGGGAACGATCACGGTGTCGTCGGGATAGAGGTCGCCGAGCACGGTGATCGTGAGCGCTCCGCGGGCGACCGCGGCGTGGAGGTCCGGGATGCCGGCCAGGTCGGCCTCGAGCTGCTCGAGCGGGCGGTCGGCCGCGTAGACGCACCGCAGACCGAGGGCGAGGCCGTCGGCGACGAACTCCTGGACCCGGTCGACGAAGTCGTCCCGGTCCTCGTAGGGCCAGGACAGGTGATCATGTACGCCGAGTCCCCTGGCGTGCTGGGCACTGCCCACTGAACGCACAGCCCGAGGATAGGCACCGGGGTACCAGCAGGCAACGCCTTCACCCCCAGCCGGCAAACAGGGGCGTCGCCAGTGACGCCGCAACGCAGGGCGCAACCTACCGACCGCCCGCCCCGCGACCCGAGAGTGCGTCGCCTTCGGCCGTTTTCAGCGACGCTGCATCTCCCAGGCAGCGTCGATTGCCGTGCGCACGGCACGAGGCTGTGCGCGATCGAGATAGGCCTCGACCTTGTTGGGTGCCTCCATGCGAGGCGGGGCACCGAAGCTGTCCGGCCAGGTCTCGAGCAGCGACTCTCGCCTGCTCAGGGGAACCCGGATCACCAACGTGTTCGGGTCATGCAGGCGCACGAGCAGGCGGTCATGGACGTACCACGCCGGACGCGACTCGGTTCCCTTGCGCTTGGCCGCCGGCAGCGACTCCGCATACCGAGCAGCCTCCTCCAGGGTCTCCGCGAAGCGTAGGCCCGCTCACTCATCGAGCCGCGCTGGGACTGCCGTCGGCGCTGGGCTGCTGTCCCCCGAACTTTGTCCATTGACCTTCGGAGACGACCTCGACGGAACCGTCGACGATCTTGACGGCTGTCTGGTCGTCGATGGCGTAGGCCGGAACGCCGATGTCGGCGGCCCACCGCTCCGCGTCTGCCAGGGTGTTCTGCGGGAAGGCGTCCAAATGCGGGAAGATCGAGAAGTCGACGACGCCCAGGGTTCGATCGTCCGGCGCCGACGGCCACATGACGAAGGCCGCACCGATCCGTGGCGTCATCACCATGCTCCCCGCGCTCACCCCGACCCAGACCTTGTCGGTCAGCGACAACAACAGCTCCGCCAGCCCGGACTCGCGCATCCAGTGGCACAGGTACGTCGCGTCCCCGCCGTCGACGAGCAGCACGTCGGCCTCGCGGACCCACGGCACCCAGCGCTCGGCGCCGATGCTGCGCAGTGCGGTGAGCTCGAGGACGCCGAGCGACGCCCAGCCCAAGCCGGACAGGTGGCGGAAGTCGGGCTCGGCGGCCACAAAGCCGCGCACCGAGGTCGGACCGCACATCGGATGACCCCACTGTGCCGTCGGGACGCAGAGGGCGTGGCACTCGGCTATCGGCTTGCCGAGAAGCTGCACGAGTGCCGCGTGGATGCTGGAGTTCGTGACGCCGCCGGACGTCAGCAGGAGCTTCAAGGGTGCCTCCGGATGCGGGCGCGGAAGGTTGATGTGCCTCAAGACCCGGGTCCGTGCCGGAACTCATCGCCGTTGATGTCGATGAGCAGCTCGCGGTCAGGTGCTGGGAGCCGCGGCGTCAGGGGTCATTGCGTCAGCCACGTGCACGGCATGACGTGCTCGATCGCGTACGAGCCTCGCGTGACCCGTTCGCCACCCAGTCCTTGAGCGGAACCCTTCCATCCCCGCGACGGCATGGCTCCGCGCCCGGGGGCAGTGGCGATGGGCTGCAATGTGGTGGTCGACTGGCAGGGTTTCTGTGTCAACCTCAGGGACGCCGGAGCCCCCTGCCTCACGAATCGAGGCAGAGGGCTCCGCGAAGCATCAATGATCCTGTGACCGGATCAGGGACATTGCTGACCGATCCAGCCGCGTCACTTCGCTGACCGTTGACACTAGCTGCAGCCGGACGTGCTCCCGCAGCCCTCGCAGACGTAGCAGGAACCGGCCGGGCGCATCTTGATCCCGCAGGTCATGCAGAGGGGGGCGTCGGAGACCTGGCCGGTGATGACCTCGAGCAGCTCGGCCGACGAGTGCGCCTCGGCCGGAGCCTCCTTGGCAGCGGCGGAGCCGGTCGTCGCCGGCTTCGCCTCGGCCTTGGGTGCCTCGGTCACCGGCGCGGACTGCGCCAGCGACTCCAGCTCCTCCTCGACGTCGTCCTCGTCCTCGTTGGGGAGGTACGAGCCGGTCTCGAGCTGGCGGGACCGCTCCTCGGCCGAGTAGACGCCGTAGGCCGAGCGGGTGTCGAAGTCGAGGTGGTCCAGGGCCAGCCGGCGGAAGACGTAGTCCATGATCGACTGCGCCATCCGGACGTCGGGGTCGTCGGTCAGGCCGGCCGGCTCGAAGCGCATGTTGACGAACTTCGAGACGAACGTCTCCAGCGGGACGCCGTACTGCAGGCCGATCGAGATGGCGATCGAGAACGCGTCCATGACGCCGGCCAGGGTCGAGCCCTGCTTGGACATCTTGAGGAAGATCTCGCCCAGGCCGTCGTCCGGGTAGGACGACGCGGCCATGTAGCCCTCGGCACCGCCGACGGCGAACGACGTCATCTGCGCCGGGCGCTTCTTCGGAAGCCGCTTGCGGGTCGGGCGGTACTCGACGACCTTCTCCGTCGTCGGCTCGTCGGCCGAGGCCGCCTTCGCCTTGCCGTCGGACAGCGGCTGGCCGACCTTGCAGTTGTCGCGGTAGACCGCGAGCGCCTTGAGGCCCAGCTTCCAGCCCTGGAAGTGGACGTCCTCGATCTCCTCGACCGTCGCCGTCTCCGGCAGGTTGACGGTCTTGGAGATGGCCCCGGACAGGAACGGCTGGACCGCAGCCATCATCCGCACGTGGCCCATCGGCGCGATGGCACGCTCGCCCATCGCGCAGTCGAAGACCTCGTAGTGCTCCTGGCGCAGGCCGGGGGCGTCGATGACGTGACCGTGCTCGGCGATGAACTCGACGATCGCCTCGATGGTCTCCTCGGTGTAGCCCATCCGGCGCAGGGCCCGCGGGATCGTGAGGTTCACGATCTGCATCGACCCGCCGCCCACGAGCTTCTTGAACTTCACCAGCGAGAAGTCCGGCTCGATGCCGGTGGTGTCGCAGTCCATCATGAAGCCGATGGTGCCGGTGGGTGCGAGCACGGAGGCCTGCGCGTTGCGCCAGCCGGCCTTCTCGCCGTACTTCAGGCACGCGTCCCACGCCTTGGTGGCCTCGCGCTGCACGTCCTTGTCCATCGTCTCGACGGCGCGGACCGCGTCGTTGGCGGCGGCGTGCTTGCGCATGACCCGCTTGTGCGCGTCGGCGTTGCGGGCGTAGCCCTCGTACGGGCCGACGATGCCGGCGAGCTGCGCGGACCGCTTGTACGACGTGCCGGTCATCAGCGAGGTGATCGACGCCGCCAGCGCACGACCGCCGTCGGAGTCGTAGCCGTGGCCGGTCGCCATCAGCAGCGCACCGAGGTTGGCGTAGCCGATGCCGAGCTGACGGTACTGGCGAGTCGTCTCGCCGATCGCCTCGGTCGGGAAGTCGGCGAAGCAGATCGAGATGTCCATCGCGGTGATGACAAGCTCGACGACCTTGGCGAAGGTCGGTGCGTCGAAGGTGTCGTCGTCGCGCAGGAACTTCAGCAGGTTCAGCGAGGCCAGGTTGCAGGAGGAGTTGTCCAGGCTCATGTACTCCGAGCACGGGTTGGACGCGGTGATCCGGCCGGTCTCGGGGTTGGTGTGCCAGTCGTTGATCGTGTCGTCGTACTGGATGCCGGGGTCGGCGCACTCCCAGGAGGCGACGGCGATCTTGCGCCAGAGCGTGCGGGCGTCGACGGTGTCGATGACCTCGCCGGTCGCCCGGGCCCGCAGGCCGAAGTCGGTGCCCTGCTCGACCGCGCGCATGAACTCGTCGGTGACCCGCACCGAGTTGTTGGCGTTCTGGTACTGGACCGAGGTGATGTCCTTGCCGCCGAGGTCCATGTCGAACCCGGCGTCACGCAGCGCGCGGATCTTGTTCTCCTCGCGCGCCTTGGTCTCGACGAACTCCTCGATGTCGGGGTGGTCCACGTCGAGGACGACCATCTTCGCGGCCCGCCGGGTGGCGCCGCCGGACTTGATGGTGCCGGCGGACGCGTCGGCGCCGCGCATGAACGACACCGGGCCGGACGCGGTGCCACCCGAGGACAGCAGCTCCTTGGACGAGCGGATGCGGGAGAGGTTGAGCCCCGCGCCGGAACCGCCCTTGAAGATCAGGCCTTCCTCGCGGTACCAGTTGAGGATCGAGTCCATCGTGTCGTCGACCGCGAGGATGAAGCAGGCCGAGACCTGCTGCGGGCTCGGGGTGCCGACGTTGAACCAGACCGGCGAGTTGAACGAGAACACCTGGTGCAGCAGCGCCCAGGTCAGCTCGTGCTCGAAGACCTCGGCGTCGCCCGGCGTCGCGAAGTAGCCGTGCTCCTCGCCGGCCCGCCGGTAGGTGAGCACCACCCGGTCGATGAGCTGCCGCAGGTCGGTCTCCCGGGCGTCGGTGCCGACGGCCCCGCGGAAGTACTTGGTGGTGACGATTGTCGAGGCGTTCACCGACCAGAAGTCGGGGAACTCCACCCCGCGCTGCTCGAAGATCGTCTCGCCGGTCTTCCAGTTCTGCTGGACGACGTCGCGCCGCTCCCAGGTCACCTCGTCGTAGGGGTGCACACCGGCGGTCGTGTAGATCCGCTCGATCGTCAGGCCCTTGCTGCGCCCTCCCTGACGAACCACCTGGGGCTTGTCGTGCGACGTCTCCGTCATCCCTGCTCCTCCCGAACCGCTCATGAATTCAACACTTCTGCACCGACAGGCCATCCCGTTCTCGGCGGACGCCCCGGCGGACTCCTAGGGGTGGGTCTCGCCCCGCCCGGGCGGCCCCGCGGCGGCAGCCGCCGCACCGGCGGCACCGGCGGCACCGGCGGCACCGGCGGCACTGTCGGCACCGCCGAGGTCGTGCTCGGCGCGCAGCAGCGCGATCTCGCCCTCGAACGCCTCGAGGTCCTCGAACGCGCGGTAGACCGAGGCGAACCGCAGGTAGGCGACCTCGTCCAGCTCGCGCAGCGGCGGCAGCACGGCCATGCCGACCTCGTGGGCCTCGATCTCGGCCACGCCGCTGGCCCGCACCGTCTCCTCGACCCGCTGGGCCAGCAGGGCCAGGTCGTCCTCGCTGACAGGCCGCCCCTGGCAGGCCTTGCGGACGCCGACAAGCACCTTGTCCCGGCTGAACGGCTCGCTGGCCCCGGACCGCTTGGTCACCGACAGCGACGCGGTCTCGACCGTGGTGAAGCGCTTGCCGCACGCGTCGTGCATGCACTGCCGGCGCCGGCGGATCGAGGTGCCGTCATCGGAGGCGCGGCTGTCGACCACGCGGCTGTCGCCGTGCCGGCAGAACGGGCAGTGCATGTCGATGGCCTCCCTCGGCGCCTCGGCTGTGGACGAACCTGGGGATCGGGCCCGGGACAACCTGTGGATCCGGGCCGGATCCTGGGGACTACATGTGGATAACTACAGCGGTGTCATTCACAAGATGTAGTGGCACGGTATGCCGGGCACCACCACATGTGCAAGCGGTCCGGGGACATCCGTTCGGCTGATTTCTCCGGGCGGCCGAGGCGCCGGGGGCCGGAGCCCATCGCCGCAGGTCAGCGGCCCGACCGCTCCGTCAGCGAGCGTCCGCAGAGTGGGACGTCGGCGTGTCGGGCGCCCTCGAGCCCCGGGCTCAGGGCAGCAGGAGGGCGGTGCCGGCCTCGACCTGGGCGGTCTGCAGGCCGTTCAGGTCGAGGATGCGCTGCACGGTCTCGCGCGGGTCGGCACCCGGCGCCGCGCGCTCCGCGATCTGCCATACGGTCTGCCCGGGCAGCACCGTGACCCGCTCGTGGGCGACGGCGGGCCGGTCGGTGCCGGCCAGGGCCGAGGCCCCGCCGGTCAGCAGCACGGTCGCGGCCACCACGACGGCCAGCAGCGCCAGCGTGACCAGCAGGCGGCCCCGCCGGGTGAGCCGAAGCTGGGGGTCCCATGACGTGGGGCTCACGGTCATCGTGCTCATGGCTGCCTCCCGGCTCGGTCGTCCTGGCGGTGGTGCCGTCCCCGGCGCGGAGCGAACAGGTGTTCGATCGAACGCCTGTACGAGTTGTACCCCATCCGCGGGAGAAAATCCAGGGACACTTCGAACAGGTGTTTGATCCGCGGGCCGCAGATCGCTAGCGTGAGGTCCCGGACGCACCCTGGCGGGAGCGGTCGGCCGAGCCATCGGCGAGCACGTGGTGGTCATGGCCACACCGTCCTCGCGGGGTCGGACACAACCCTCGGGGCAGCGGCTGCCCCGAGGGGCAGGTGAGGACGAGGAGGCATCCGGTGGGGCGACGGGACACGCACGGCAGCGACGGCACCGCGACGACGACAGCCGAGGTGACCGAGATCCCGGACGGGCCGCCGGACGAGTCCGGCCTGACGCCGCGTCAGCGCCGGGTCCTCGAGGTGATCCGGGCTGCGGTCGAGAGCCGCGGCTACCCGCCGAGCATGCGCGAGATCGGCGAGGCGGTCGGGCTCACCAGCTCCTCGAGCGTCTCCCACCAGCTGGCCACCCTGGAGCGCAAGGGCTTCCTGCGCCGCGACCCCCACCGGCCGCGGGCCATCGAGGTCCGCAGCCCGGAGCGCAGCCCGGTGCCCGCGCCGTCGTACGACGGCGGCGGCAGCACGCACGACCTGGAGACCGGCAGCGGGGACGCACGGCCCGCGGCCGCCTACGTGCCGCTCGTGGGACAGATCGCCGCCGGCGGCCCGATCCTGGCCGAGCAGGCGGTCGAGGACGTCTTCCCGCTCCCCCGCCAGGTTGTCGGTGAGGGCACCCTGTTCCTGCTCCAGGTGCGCGGCGACTCCATGGTCGACGCCGCGATCTGCGACGGGGACTGGGTGGTGGTGCGCCAGCAGCAGGTGGCCGACCCCGGCGACGTCGTCGCGGCCATGATCGACGGTGAGGCCACCGTGAAGACCTTCAAGCGCCGGGACGGCCACGTCTGGCTGATGCCGCACAACCCGGCCTACGAGCCGATCCCGGGCGACCAGGCGACAGTGCTGGGGAAGGTCACCGCCGTCCTGCGCAAGGTCTGACCCGGATCGTCCGGGTCTCGCACCGCGAGCCGGGCGTAGCCGGCAGGCGGCCGTGTGATTCACTCGTGGCTTCCGCCACCGACCCGCACGGAGTGATACGCGTGCCTGCCGGCCGCCACCGCAAGTCCTCTGCCGCGCCAGCGCGGCTGCGCCGCTGGGGCGCCCTGACGGTCCCCGTCCTCGCTGTCGCGACCGTCGTTCCGGTCGCCAGCGCGCTCGAGCCCTCGGCAGACCAGACGGTGTCCACGTCCGGAGGTCCGGCCGCCGAGGTCAGGCCGCCGCAGCGCGCCGTCGGTGCCGCCGCCTCCCGGTCCTTCGAGCGCGCAGAGACCGCTCCCCCGCGCCTGGCCGACGTGGAGACCGTCGCCGAGCGCGCGGTGGCGACCAACCGCGACGCGTTGGCACCCCGGTGGGCGACCGACGACCTCACGGTCTTGACCGGCGCCGGCGAGGGGTCCCGCTTCACCGGTGGGGTGGACGCCGGGGAGAAGGTCCTCGCCACCGGCACGGTCCAGGGTGCCTGGGCGCAGATCGCCCGCGGCACGCGCCTGGCGTGGGTGCGCCGCGCCGACCTGACCCGCCAGCGGCCGGCGAACGCAGCCACTGCCTCTGGCGCTCCCGGCGCCGGGGCCGTCGATGTCCCCTCGGGCGTGTCCGGGGCACCCTGCCCCGACGGCTCCGCGGTCGAGAGCGGCCTCACCGCGAACGCCGTCAACGTCTACCGCGCCGTCTGCGCCGCCTTCCCGCAGGTCAGCGCCTGGGGCGGTCGGTCCGGCGGCGGAGACCACGGGACCGGCCACGCCCTGGACATCATGTCCTCCGGGGCCTTCGGCAGCAGCATCGCGGCGTACCTGCGTGCGAACGCCGGCCGGCTCGGCGTCAGCTACGTGATCTTCGCGCAGCGAATCTGGACGGTGCAGCGCAGCGGCGAGGGCTGGCGGGCGATGTCCGACCGCGGGTCGACCACCGCCAACCACTACGACCACGTGCACGTCACCGTCTACTGATCGACGCCACAGTCCCGCATCGGATGTGGCCGCCAGGTGTGCGCCGTGCAAGCGCGTCAGCCGGGGGCGTGCCGACGACGCTGGACGCCACGTGAGGTCAGTCGAATCGCCGTCCCGCTGCGACCGTCGCCGAAGCACCCGGCTCAGGCCTCCCGCACGACCTCGTGCGGTGACTTGTCGGGGCGCAGTCCGCGCCACGCCGGGTGGCGCAGCATGCCGTCCCTGGTCCACTCGGTGAACACGACCTCGCCCACCAGCCGGGGGCGTACCCAGTGCGCGCCCCGCGCGTGCGGGCGCGGCAAGGGCGTGGCGAAGGGCGACTCGTCCACCTCGTCCTCGCGCAGGCGGGCGCCGATGTCGGCCAGGGCCCGGTCGCTGAACCCCGTCCCGACGTGGCCGGCGTAGACCAGCCGGCCCCCAGCGTCGGGCACACCGAGCAGGAGCGACCCGACGCCGCCCTGCCGGCGGCCCTGTCCGGGCGACCAGCCGCCGACGACGACCTCCTGCATCCGGACGTGCTTCACCTTCACCCAGTGCGCCGACCGGCGCCCGGGCAGGTACGGCGCGTCGTGCCGCTTGGCCACCAGCCCCTCGAGCCCCTGGGCCTGCGACGCGGCAAGCGCGTCGGCACCCTGGCCGTCGAAGGCCGGCGGCACCGCCCAGCGCTCCCCCGCGAGCTCGAGCTGCTCGAGCGCGGCCCGCCGCTCGTCGTACGGCAGAGGGACCAGCGTCGTCCCGTCCAGGTGCAGGAGGTCGAAGACCAGCAGGGAGACCGGGACCCGGGCCAGCAGCGCCCGGCCGGGCGCCTGCACGTGCATCCGGTTCTGCAGCTCGCCGAAGCTGGGGCGGCCGGCCTCGTTGAAGGCCACCAGCTCGCCGTCGAGGACCAGCCGGTGCCCGGACAGGCTGGTGGCGAGCGCGCGCAGCTCGGGGTAGGTGGCCGACACCTCACGGTCGTTGCGGGTCAGGACCCGCAGGTCCCCCCGGTCCAGGTAGACGACGGCCCGCACGCCGTCCCACTTCATCTCGAACGCCCAGCGCTGCTCCTGCGCCGGGGGCGGCAGCTCACCGGCCGTGGCCAGCATCGGCCGCACCATCGGCAGGGCGTCCGGCTCGGCCATGCCGGGATCGTGCCATGTCGCCCGAACCGGAACACGGTGAGCGAGCGCCGGGGCACCGATCGCGTGGTGCCCCGGCACTTCGTAGGGCAGGTCAGCGCAGCTGGAAGTAGGCCACGTGCCCTGACTCGTCGGACAGAGCCACCGCGAGCTCTTGGCACGTCCCGTTCAGGGAGCGGTCGGTCTTCCAGACATAGGTGTACGTGTCGGTGGCCGGGTCGTACTGCACCCCTCCCCCGTTGGCCACCGCCGGTCTGGCGCTGCCGATCACCGGGGTCCGTGTCACACAGTCCACCTGGATCGTCCGTGCCGATGACACCACGTCCGCGCCCTGGAATCCGCCGAGACTGAACTTGACCGGCACTGCGGACCCCGCCTTGACGCTGTTGAGCGCCGGAGCATTCGCCACCGGGGAGAAGAACCCCGCGAACGCGTACGGAACCGTCAGGTCGAGGTCGACCAGCACCGGGTCGTGGTCGGAGATGCGGAACTCGTCCGGCGCGTACAGCGAGGCGATCTGGCCGGCCGACTTGAAGTCGGTGTTGTAGTCCAGCACGCCCGGCTCGTCGGCGTTGATGTGCCACTCCGCCACGTCGC
>CAVSCX010000019.1:0-22604 GCA_963726615.1 uncultured Actinomycetota bacterium
CTTCTTCAGGTCGCCGATCTCGTCGCGCAGCCGGGCGGCGAGCTCGAACTGCAGCTCGGCCGCGGCCTGGTGCATCTGGTCGGTGAGCTGCTGGATCAGGTCGGCCAGGTCGGTCGCGGGCAGGTCGGCGGCGAAGCCGCCGCCGCGGCCGCCGTCGCGGGACTTCAGGCCGGGCACCGGGGTCTTGCCGCGGGACTGCTGGCGGCCCGCTCCCCCGATCAGCTCCTCGGTGTCGGCGTCCTCGCGGGCGAGCAGCTCGGTGATGTCGGAGATCTTCTTCAGCAGCGGCATCGGGTCGACGCCGCGCTCGGTGTTGTAGGCGACCTGCTTGGCCCGCCGGCGGTTGGTCTCGTCGATGGCCTTGGCCATCGAGTCGGTGACGCTGTCGGCGTACATGTGCACCTGGCCGGAGACGTTGCGGGCGGCCCGGCCGATGGTCTGGATCAGCGAGGTGCCGGAGCGGAGGAAGCCCTCCTTGTCGGCGTCCAGGATGGACACCAGGGACACCTCGGGCAGGTCGAGGCCCTCCCGGAGCAGGTTGATGCCGACCAGCACGTCGAACAGGCCGAGCCGCAGCTCGCGGAGCAGCTCGACCCGGCGCAGGGTGTCGACCTCGGAGTGCAGGTAGCGGACCCGGACGCCGAGCTCGAGCAGGTAGTCGGTGAGGTCCTCGGCCATCTTCTTGGTCAGGGTGGTGACCAGGACCCGCTCGTTCTTCTCGGTGCGCAGGTTGATCTCGTGCACCAGGTCGTCGATCTGGCCCTTGGTCGGCTTGACCACGACCTCCGGGTCGACCAGCCCGGTCGGCCGGATGACCTGCTCGACCACGTCGCCCTTCGCCCGGCCCAGCTCGTAGGGGCCGGGGGTGGCCGACAGGAACACCGTCTGGCCGATCCGCTCGAGGAACTCCTCCCACTTCAGCGGCCGGTTGTCCACCGCGCTGGGCAGCCGGAAGCCGTGGTCGACCAGGGTCCGCTTGCGGGACATGTCGCCCTCGTACATGCCGCCGATCTGCGGCACGGTGACGTGCGACTCGTCGATGACCAGCAGGAAGTCCTCGGGGAAGTAGTCGATCAGGCAGTGCGGCGCCGAGCCCGGGGCCCGGCCGTCGATGTGCCGGGAGTAGTTCTCGATGCCGGAGCAGAAGCCGACCTGGCGCATCATCTCGACGTCGTAGGTGGTGCGCATCCGCAGCCGCTGGGCCTCCAGCAGCTTGCCCTGCCGCTCCAGCTCGGCCAGCCGGTCGGCCAGCTCGAGCTCGATGCCGGTGATGGCCTTCTCCATCCGCTCCGGGCCGGCGACGTAGTGGGTGGCCGGGAAGACGTAGAGCTCCTCGTCCTCGGTGACCACCTCGCCGGTGAGCGGGTGCAGGGTCATCAGCCGCTCGATCTCGTCGCCGAACATCTCGATCCGGACGGCGTGCTCCTCGTAGACCGGGAAGATCTCGATGGTGTCGCCGCGGACCCGGAACGTGCCGCGGGTGAAGGCCAGGTCGTTGCGGGTGTACTGGATGCCGACGAACTGGCGCAGCAGCTGGTCCCGGTCGACCTCGGTGCCGACCTTGAGCCGGACCATCCGGTCGACGTACTCCTGCGGGGTGCCCAGGCCGTAGATGCAGGACACCGAGGCGACCACGATCACGTCGCGGCGGGTGAGCAGGCTGTTGGTGGCCGAGTGCCGCAGCCGCTCGACCTCGTCGTTGATCGACGAGTCCTTCTCGATGTAGGTGTCCGTCTGCGGGATGTACGCCTCGGGCTGGTAGTAGTCGTAGTAGGAGACGAAGTACTCGACCGCGTTGTGCGGCAGCAGCTCGCGGAACTCGTTCGCCAGCTGCGCGGCCAGGGTCTTGTTCGGCGCCATCACCAGGGTGGGCCGCTGCAGCCGCTCGACCAGCCAGGCGGTGGTGGCGGACTTGCCGGTGCCGGTGGCGCCCAGCAGGACCGTGTTGGTCTCCCCCGCCCGGACCCGGCGCTCGAGCTCGTCGATCGCGGCGGGCTGGTCGCCGGCGGGCTGGAAGTCGCTCTCGACGCGGAACGGCGCCACCCGGCGCTCGAGGTCGGTGGTGGGTCTCACGCCGCCCACCGTACGTCGCGCCGCCGACAGCCGAGTGGGTGGAGATCGGCCGGGGCCGGGCTTAGCCGCTGTCCGGTCGCTAGCCTGTCCCGGTCCGGGGGACCACGACAGTCCAGGGGGTGCATCGGTGCCGGCGACGTACGGGGCGCACGGGCACTTCTTCACGGTCGAGGCTCCCGAGCCGGTCGCGTCCCGGGTCGGCGAGGTCCTCCACACGCTGGAGCGGACCGAGTCCGTGCCGGTCGGCCGCTATCGGATCACCCCGGCCGACGGGGGCTGGACCCTGGGCTGGGAGGACGACGAGGTCGGCGTTCGCCGTGACGTTGACTCCCTGCTCCTGCTGCTGCACTGGCACGTCAACCAGGCCACCATCGCCGCGAGCGCAGCGAAGCGCACCACCCTGCACGCGGCTGCGGCCCGCTCCCCCGCGGGCCGCGGGGTTCTCCTGCCCGCCCCGATGGAGTCCGGGAAGACCACCACGGTGACCGGCTTGCTCCGCGCCGGCTGGGCATTCCTCAGCGACGAGGCCGTCGCGCTGGACCCGGACGGGACGATGTGGGCGTACCCCAAGCCGCTGACGATCGACAGCGGCTCATGGGCGCTCTTCCCCGAGCTACGACCGGACAACGTAGCGCCGGAGGCCGAGTCCTGGCTGGTGCCGGCAGTGAGAACGGGCGGACTGGTCGCGTCGAAGGCACCGCTGGCCTTGATCGTCTTCCCGGCTTACACGGCCGGCGGGAGCACCGGCGTGGAACCGCTCTCCGCCTCGGCCGCGGCGCTCGAGCTGGCGTACTCCACGTTCCACTTCGAGCAGCACGGCGCCCGCGACCTGCGGTGCCTGTCGGGGGTGGCACGCCGGGTGCCGGCCTACCGGCTGACCATCGGCGACCTCGACCGAGCCGTCGGCCTCCTGCAGGAGCTCGAGACCACCTTGGCCGGCACGTCATGACCTCCCCGGAGCAGGTGCTGGTGCCACGGCCGGAGCTGGTCGCCGAGTGGTTCGAGGATGCGCTCCTGGTCTGGGACGAGGCTTCCGAGCGGCTGCACCATCTCGACCTCCGCGCCGCCCTCGTGTGGGCCGAGCTCGACGGTCGACCGATCGGAGTGGTCGCTGATGCCCTGAGCCGGGACTTCTCCGAGGCCGCGGTTCGGCAGGACGTCCTCACCCTGTGCGACCGGCTTCTGACCGAGGGTCTCCTCACGGCGCCGGTGGTGTAACAGAACTCATGCAATCGGACGAGGTGGGTCTGGATCATGGTCGTCTAGGCTGAGCGGGAGTTGGCGACCGGATGATGCGAGCAGCGCTGGGGTGGGGACTGAATGGACGACGACAACACTTCTGAGGGCACGGGCGGGCTGAGCCGGCGTGACATGCTGCGGAAGTCCGCGCTCGTGGGTGGGACGCTGGTGTGGGTTGCCCCGGCAGTCCAGACTCTTGCGGCGCCGGCGTTCGCCAACGGCAGCACCACGCCGGGCGATCAGCCGTGCAAGTACAAGTTCGGGCTGAAGTGGAACAAGGACGCAGACGACGACGGTGTGCATTACGAAGCCAACTACGGCGGCCAGTCCAGCTGCTATCCCGTTGGGTACACCGGCCCGGGCTCGGGCGACCCGATCGCGCTGGGCAGCCCAGGCGCCGCGACCACAAGCATCACCCTGACTGGACCTAATCCAGACCTGTATCTGGGGACGGTGACGGCGAGCCAGGGCACGGGCGACTGCTTCATCCTCGACTTCGATCTCGTCGCCGGCTACAACATCAACGAGTCAACCTCGTACTACATCGTCAAGGACGGCGGCGGCCCTGACTGCGAGAGCGAAGACGGGGGGCTCCTGGGAACACCGAACGTGGACGCCAGTTACACGTTGTTGTCCGGCCCAGGCGATCGGTACCAGTTCTGTGGTGACGGAGCAGGCGCTGGCTTCTCGCACGTGGACCTGTTCGTCTGCGTGGACTACGCGCCCACCGTGTGACCGCCTTTCGGCCTCATGTGACCACTCTGTTGGGCTCCCCTGGATTGCATGCCGCGATCGCGTTCTCCGGCGCTCCGTCGAACAAGCAGCCCGGCTGCCCCTGACGCTGGTGGTCCGCTGACCCATCCGGTCTGTCCCAGATGGACCGTTTGGTCATCCTGAGCGACGGTCCTGCCGCTTTCGGCTGGCCGTGGCAGAATCCTGCCTATGGGGAGAATCGCGGCATCCACCGAGTTGATCATTGTGGCGGACCGCCACGTGCTCGACTCCGAGTTGATCTCGCGACGTCTGGGTGACATGTGGTTGGTCGAGAGCTGCCGCCCGGGCGAGATCCTCCAGCGCGACGTTCGGCGTGTCGACCTGGTCTTGCTCGCCGCCGAGTCTCCCACTGCGGTCATCACGGACGCGGCCCGGAGCGCCCGCGCCGTCGTCCTCCTGCACGATGGTTCCGTCGCTCCTGGTCTGCAAGCGAACACGGGTGTTCGCGCGGCGATAGATCGAGCCACGCCGGCCACCGAACTGCGCCAGATCGTGCGTGACGTCCTCAATGGGCACGTCCAGGTCCCGGATCCGGCCACCTCCGTTCCGCGGCGGGACCTGCTCTCGCCTCGGCAAGGGGAGGTGCTCCGGCTGCTCGCACGGGGGCTGGCCAACAAGGACATCGCCCATGAGCTGGACATCTCCCCACACACCGTCCGGACCCACGTCCAGGCCCTGCTGAGCAAGCTCGAGCGAAGCGACCGGGTCGGGGCGGTCGGGGCCGCACGGACAGCCGGACTCCTGGAGCGGTGAGCACGGCGAGTACCGGGTCGGTGCTGATCGCGCACGACTCGGGACTCATCCGCGACGGCCTCGCCGAGGCGTTGAGCGAGGCCGGTGTCTCCGATGTCCGTTGCGCGGGCGACCTCGCAACAGCTCAACAGGAGCTCGCCCGGCGCGAAACCGGAATCACCCTCTGTGGAAGCGAGCTGGCGGCCGACGGGCTCGGTCGCCTCGTGCACTGCCTGATCGAGGCCGGGTCCGAGGGGGTGGTGGTCCTCGCTCCCGCTGTTCGCGAGTCGGAGATGCTCGCAGCGCTCGAGGCCGGGGCCTTGGGCTACCTGAGCCGGGAGACGTCGATCGAACGGCTCGTGTTCGACCTGTTGGGGGCATTGCGCGGGGAGGCGTGCCTCCCCAGGGATCAGTTGGCCCCGGTCCTGCGATTGCTGATCCAACGCCGGCGGGAAGCGGACGTGCGGTCCAGCCGGCTGGCCAAGCTCTCACGGCGTGAGACCGAGGTGCTCCAGCACCTGGCGACAGGGGCGGGCAAACGACGAGATCGCAGCAAGGCTGTTCCTGTCCCAGGCAACGGTCCGGACACATGTCCAGAACATCCTCGCGAAGCTCGAGGTCCACTCTCGGCTCGAGGCCATCTCGCTGTTCCACGACGCCGCCGACCCCATGACATCTCGAGGAGACGCGTGAGCATCGGTATGGAAGACCTGCTGACGAGGACTGATGCGCAAGCCAACCGCGGCCCGGACGGGAGCCTCAGACTGTCCGGTGACACGGGTGAAGTGGTGGAGCTGAGCGCGACCGCCGCGGCGCTGTGGGCCTTGTGTGATGGGGAGACAACCGTCGGAGAGATAGTTACCGCGGCCACGACGCTCTTCGGCGGCCCACCCCCGAGAGGTCATCGAGCACGACATCGTGCAGGGGCTCGTCGACCTGATCGACGCCGGCCTCCTGAGCGCAAGGTAGGCCGGCCCGAGTCGCACCAGTCGGCGGTGGATGTGACTGTGGGCCGGGCGCCTTTCGGCGTCCCGGCCCACAGCTGGAGTGCGGGGTAGCTCAGCTGGCAGGTTCGACGGTGGTGCCAGTCACCTGCACGGCCTCGCCGTTGTACGAGCTCGACCCGGATGGGCTGGTTCGGCCCCGGGGTGATCCCGATGCTGCTCAGCAGCGCCTGCCACCCGGCGAGTGCGTCGCCCTGAGAGTTGCCATGATCAGTTACTCCTTCGGTGATCTGTCACTACACGCATTCGGAAATGGTCGACCCGGCGGGCGGGGCGCACGGGCCCGCAAGCGCGGCCACCTGCGCCAGGAAGCGGAGTCGAGGCGTCGGAGATCGCGTTCGCGGCGTTGATGGCGTCGCAGCAGGCAGGGGTCTTGGCTTCGACGTGCTCGCAGACGTCTATTGACGATGATGTCGAACCCACACGAGCCGGTCTGCGGTGACGAGTTGGCGAACGCGGGCGTGCTCAGAGTCTGGACCGCGGGTACCGTCCAGACGAGGGCGCCGCCGACCAGGGCGCCCTTCTTCAGGACATCACGGCGGTTGAGGCCGCTGTCCGGGAGTTCTTCCGACATGTGTTCCCCTCCGTGGTGATCGGAGGGCTCACGCTACCCGCGCCAGGACAGGTCGGACATACGCATTCGGCAGTACTTTTCCTCACGCAACCATTAGGCCGATCGGGTGAGTGCCTGCGGGGCCGCTCAGCGGCTGGCGCGGACGACCGTCACCCGGTACCGGGTCCCGACGGGAGCTGTGACCTTGAGCCGGTACGTGCCGGCCCGGACGCTCACCAGCGCGCTGAGGGCCGCTCGACCCGTCTTTCGCAGCACGACGCGTCCCTTCCGGTCCAGCACTCGGATCTTGATCTTGGACCCCTTCACGAGCGTCGCCGAGGTAACCAGCCGGCCCTTCCCGGCCCGGAACCGGTAGGTGTCCGCCCGCTCGCCGAGAGCTAGCCGACCCTTCCAGACCGTCCGCGCCCGCCGGTTCGTCCGCTTTGTCGGGGATGCGGTAGGTGTCGTGGTCGCCGTCACGGTCGGTGTCGGAGCCACCGTCGGGGGGCCGACCACCGGGTTCAGGGTGGGGCCGACCGTCGGGGCCGGGGGCGTCGGGGGCCGGGGACGATCGGGGGCCGGAGTCGTGGGGGCCGGAGTCGTAGGCGTCGCGGTGGAGGTGCCGCTGGAGGGCTCGACGGTCTCGAGGAAGGCGGAGTTCGCCAGGTTCCAGTGGGTCGCCAACCAGCTGCCCGCGACCGGTGCGACGTTGAAGTAGTCGTCGCCGTTGCAGTCGAGCAACGGCTCCTGCGAGGAGGCGCAGAGGTAGGTCAGGGTCGCCCCGGAGCCGTCGTTGTAGCAGAGCCGGTCGTACTCGTCGGTGCAGTGCCAGGCGCCGTTGGAGTGCGGCGCCGTGAGCTGCACCGCCCCGAGTGCGTGGGCGATCTCGTGGGCCGGGACGGAGGTGCTGCCGCCCCAACAGGCGCTGTCGATGCGGGAGACCGTCGCACCGGAGTTGGCCGGGTTGGTCGCGTCGGCCCGCGCGTCGCCGGCGACGTAGGAGATCCCGCAGTACACGGCGGCGTCGGCGAAGACCACGTACTTGCGGTCGTTGCGGGTGTAGCCGAGGTTGCGCAGCTCGGTGAGGGTGTTCGAGATGGAGTCGTCGCCGGTCGGGCTCAGCACCACGTGGTCGACGAGGAGCTGGCAGCCGGCGTCGGTGACCCAGCGCAGGTGGCGGACCCCGCCGTCCCGGACCGCGGAGTTGTAGAAGGCCTGGTCGGCGTTCCACGCGTAACCCCGGATCAGGCCGACCACGGAGGCGTAGCGGTCTACCAGGTCCGAGGACACGGCGTAGATCGCCTGCACCCGCTTGCCCGTGCTGCCGTCGCCGTAGCAGGGCACGCTCCCCGCCGCCGCCGCTGTCCCGTCACCCGATCCGGCGTCCGCTGCGAGCTCGGCGGCGGTCGGCACCTCGCGGACGTCGACGCCCGGTGGCGCCGGGTCAGGGCCGTGCGAGCACGCGCCCCGGGAGTCCTCGACCTCGAAACCGCCCGCGCAGCGGGCCGTCTCCCGCAGGCCGCCGAACACCCGGCCGCTCCGTCGCTGGTCGGTGCGCCCCGCGGCGTGCCAGCTGTCGGGCGCCGCAGCCTGACTGGCGCTGACCCGCAGCGAAACGCCTTCACCCCCCTGGGAGCCCCGGCTGGCGACGGCCGGGCCCGACCCGACGAGGCCGGCCAGCAGCAGGGCGGCGACGGTGGCGGCGCTCGCGGCGACGACCCCCCGCCGTGTCGCGCGCTGCTGCATCTGGCTTCCACCGTTCGGCCGATCCGTCATCCGTCAATAAGTGGATCGGCGCCGGGGCCCGCGGGATCGACCGTGCAATCGGGTGAAACTGGGCAGTCGCACCGGGTCGCCGTAGGATCGGCGGACCACACAGGGGGATGCATGCGCACCGCACAGCTCCGCTCCCGGATCACCGGGCGCACCGCCACCGTCGCCGTCATCGGCCAGGGCTACGTCGGCCTGTCGGTGGCCGCCGGTGCAGCGGTCGCGGGGATGACGGTGCATGCCGTCGATGTGGACACCGACCGCATCGCCGCCCTTGCCGAGGGCCGCAACGTGGTGCCCGGCGTGGACGACGGGCTCTTCAGCGACTCCGTCGACACGGGTCGGATCCACTTCGGCACCGACCCCGAGGTGACCGCCGCGGCCGACGTCGTGCTCATCTGCGTGCCAACTCCGGTGGTGGAGCACCGGCCGGACCTGTCCTTCATCGAGAGCGCCGGCCGCAGCATCGCGCCGCACCTGCGTCGGGACAGCCTGGTGATCCTCGAGTCGACCACCTACCCGGGCACGACCGAGTCGCTGCTGCGCCCGCTGCTCGAGGCCGGCGGCCTGCGGTCCGGCAAGGACTTCCTGCTCGCCTACTCCCCCGAGCGGATCGACCCCGGCAACCCGAAGTACGGCCTGCGCAACACCCCCCGGGTCGTCGGCGGCCAGACGGCGGACGCCACCGAGCTGGGTGGCGCGTTCTACGGCCAGCTCGTCGACGAGGTCGTGACCGTCAGCAGCACCCGGGCCGCCGAGATGGCCAAGCTGCTCGAGAACACCTTCCGCATGGTCAACATCGCGCTGGTGAACGAGCTCGCCACGCTGTGCGCACAGCAGGACCTGGACGTGTGGGAGGTCATCCGGGCGGCCGCAAGCAAGCCGTTCGGCTACATGCCTTTCTACCCCGGGCCCGGCGTCGGCGGTCACTGCATCCCGCTGGACCCGACCTACCTCGCCTGGCAGTCGCGGCGCGACACCGGCCGTCCGTTCAAGCTGGTGGAGATGGCCCAGGACATCAACGCGGGCATGCCGGAGTACGTCGCTGCGCGCATCATCGACGCGCTCAACGACCACGGCCTGTCCGTGAAGGATGCCCGGGTCCTGGTCCTGGGAGTGACGTACAAGCCCGACGTGGGTGACCTGCGCGAGTCGGCGGCGGTCGAGGTGATGGCCAAGCTCGCGCGTCGCGGGGCACAGGTCCGCTTCCACGACCCCTACGTCGAGGGGGTCACCGAGCACGGCCTGAAGCTGCGCCGCAGTGCGCTGACGCCCGCTGCGCTCCGAGACGCCGACCTGGTAGCGGTGCTCACCCCGCACAGCTCGTACGACCTCGAGTCGGTCGTCGCGTCGGCTTCGCTCGTCTTCGACGCCCGCAACGCGGTACCGGAGCGCGCCCCGCACGTCATCCGGCTCTGAGCCGGCGACCCAGGCGTAGAGTCCGCCCGTCGGCGATGTCTGATGCTCGGGGGTGAGCCGTGCGGCTCAAGATGCTGGTCCCGGTCCTCTTCGTTGCGGTGCTCCTGCTGCCCGGCGTGCACAGCGGCAGCGCCGGGGCGGTCACCGCCGACAGGGTCCTGGTGGCCTCGGGCCTCGACTACCCGGCGATGTTCGCGGTGGCGCCGGACCGCAGCCTGATCGTCGCCGAGCGCAGGACCGGGGCCGTCGTCCGGGTGGACCTGGTCACGGGCCTCCGGCAGACGCTGACCGTCGTGCCGGGCGTGTGCACGGCCGCCGACCAGGGACTGTTCGGGGTAGCGGTGTCCCCCGCGTGGCCGACGGTGCGCGCCGTCTGGGCTTACGCCACGCGACTGGTCGGTGGTGCCTGCGCCAACCAGGTGCTGCGGATCACGCCCAGGGGGAAGCTGAAGGTGCTGCACTCGGAGGCGTACACGGGCGAGCACATCGGCGGGAAGGTCGCCTTCGGCCCGGACGGGTACCTCTACGTGTCCACCGGCGAGGGGGGCAACAACACGCCGTACGCCCAGGACCTCAGCTCGGGCAAGGGAAAGGTCCTGCGGTTCCGGCCGGGCGGGAAGCCGGCCGGCGCCGTCGGCGGCCGGCGCTCGGCGGTGTTCGCCTACGGTTTCCGCAACGTATTCGGCTTCGACTTCGACCCGGCAACGGGAGCCCTCTGGGTCGCCGACAACGGTCCGGACTGCAACGACGAGCTGGATCTGGTGTCGCCCGGTGGCAACTACGGCTGGGGTCCGAACGGGACCTGCAGCTCGCCCCCTGACCCCCCGGCCAACACCAACCAGGACGGCCCGTCCCCGATCCAGCCGGCGCTCTCCTGGTCGCCGTCGTCCGGACCCACCGGGGCGACGTTCTGCGACCGGTGCGACCTGGACCTCGACGGCGCACTGCTGTTCGGGACCTACAACGCGTACGTGACCGGGGACATCTGGGCCGCCACGCTCGGCCTGGACCGGCGCACCGTGCTCGGGCGGGTGAGCATCGCCCAGCCGAGCCCGCCTCCACTGGCGGTGGAGTCGGCACCGGGCGGCCCGGTGTACTACAGCGACGCGAAGGGCTCGATCTGGCGGGTCACTCCGGTCGGCTGACGTCGCGCCGGGTGACGCATGCGAACCGGGTCAGGGCCGCTCAAGAACGCTTCCCGCGGGTTCAAGGAGCCGAGAGACGCCGCGCGGAGCCCACACCGGCTGTGCAAAAGGACAAGCCGGCCCCGCCGCGGCTTCCGGAGTCATCCTCCGTACCGCGCGCCGTAAGAATGCAAGGGCTCTCGAGCACAAGCGGGCCTTCGAGAAGCCGATCTAGTCTGAGAGTAGACCGCCAGGGAAGGGAGCATCTGTGGGCAAGGTTTCGGGATCGGGTTGAACAAGACGGGCACCCGGTCCGTGGCGGCGGGAATGCGCTTGCTCGGTTTCCGCACCCTGCACAAGGGTGACCACGCGACGAGTGCTCTGGTTGATCGCGCGGCGAATGAGGGCTTACCCCTGCTGACATATGTGGGCGAGCGATGGGACGCCTATTTCGACGTCTACTCACTCGTAACCTCCAATCGATGCTTGGACGTGCAGTATCCGCAGAGCCGCTTCATTCTGACCACGCGTGGAATCGACGGATGGCTGGATAGCCGTGAAAAGCACGTCCGCGCGAACCAGGAACGTGCGGCGCGGGGCGATTACCAAGGCACTTGGTTGACCATCGACCGCAAGGCGTGGATCGACGAGTGGCAGCAGCACCACGATGCGGTGCGGACCTATTTCACGGGCCGTAGTCAACTAGTCGAGCTCGATGTCGCGTCTGGAGAAGGCTGGGACGTGCTCTGCCCGTTCCTGGGCGTACCCTCACCGGCCAACTCGTTCCCGTGGGAGAACAAGCAGGGCGCGGGTACCTACGCTGGGAGTTCGCTGCACAGCAGGGCTACGGGCTTCGGGCGGGCAGCCGTAGGACGACTTCGGCGATTCTCGGGGGAGCGCTAGTTGGGGGGCCGACTACCGCTTCAGCCCAGGCGGGTCCTCCCGAGATAGGTCTCGCCACGCCTCTTCCACACGCTGGGCCAGCGAAATGAGATCCCCGTCGTTGAGGACGACGATGTCGGCGGCCGCCAGCCGCTTGGCGCGGCTCGTCTGGGCGGCCATCCGGGCGCGCGCGTCGTCGGCGGCCATGCCGCGGCCGCCGACCAGCCGGTCCAGCCGCACGTCGTCGTCGGCGTCCACGACAACCACCACGTCGTAGTCGTCTTGGAGGCCTTTCTCGACCAGCAGCGGCACGTCGTAGACCACCACGGCGTCCGGCGGCGCAGCGGCCATCAGCTCGGCGCTGCGGCGGCCGACGTAGGGGTGCACGATCGCCTCCAGCGCGGCCCGCTTCTGCTCGTCGGCGAACACCAGGCGGCCCAGCTTCGCGCGGTCCAGCGACCCGTCCTCGGCCATGACATCCGGGCCGAACTCGGCCACCACGGCTGCCAGGCCGGGTGTCCCCGGTGCGACCGCCTCGCGGGCCAGTGCGTCCGCGTCGACGACCACCGCGCCGTGTCCGGCCAGCAGCCGGGCGACCTCGCTCTTGCCGGAGCCGATCCCGCCCGTCAGCCCGACCCTGATCACGCAGGGGAACGTACCGGAGAGTGACAGGACTAGCCCGGACGGATGGATTTGCCGGCCGCAGCCGTGTCCAGGCGTAGAGAACCTACGGATCTTGCGCGATGCCGGGTGGCGCGGGGCTTCCGTAGCCTTCCAAGAGGGGATTGATCTTGGGGGGCTCGGATGGACGGCTCGGATGTCGAACAGGACGACGCGGCGATCACCCGCCGCAAGGCGCTTCGCTACGGCGGCGTGGTCGCGGGCGGGATCTGGGTCGCGCCGGTGGTGACGTCCTTGACGTCGCCGGCCTACGCGCTGGGCTCACCGCCGCCGGCGACCTCAACGCCAGAAACGACCTGCGGATGCACCCACCTGGTGCACCTGGCCCGCAACAACGACAACACCTACAGCTGCAGCACCGGCTCCTACATCTGCGCGTTCTCCGCGACGCGATACGGCGCCGCCTGCACCAGCGGGAGCTGCGCCCAGATCGTCTCGGCGGTCTGGTCCCCCGGCGCCTGGTCCGTGCAGGTGACGTTCGCATGCACCCCAAAGAACGTTCAGTACGCCCAGGACTGCTCCGGCAGCTGCCAGTACGGCGGGCTCCGGACGACCATCGATCCACGCGTCTTCGAGGTGCCGAGCACCTGCCGACCCGCATCTACGCCTCCGGACGGGGTCGACCTCGTGTTCGAGTGCACCTGCCCCGTGTGACCGGCCGGCGCGCTCACCGTCTGGTGCAGCGCCCGCCGGCACCACGACCGCCGCCACGCTGCGGGCGAGCGCCCAGCGCCCGGTTGAGCGTCATCCCGGCCAGCACGCAGCCGGGCCAGCCGAGCACCTGGTGGGGGTGCTGGTCAGCGCGAGGTCGACCAGAGGCCGCAGGGCGCCGAGACCTCCGGGTGGCCGGCGCATCATCGGTGAGCCCTTGGCCTTGACAGACCGAGAACCTCGCTCCCACGGCCCCACACGCCTGGACCACTTCGCTCACCCTCGAACAGCACAACTTCGAGGTATGCGTACGGAAGTTACGGCGAATGTGCGATATCCCATGGGGCGCTCCGGTTCTAGTGTCACCCCGAAATCGGGGAGAGGATCGGCCATGGACCGAGAGCCCGGAACGCGCGACGGATCAGAGCTCAGCCGGCGAAAGGTCATCAAGGCCGGAGCTGCCGTCACCGGTGCCTTGTGGGCGGCACCAGTGGTGGTGTCGATGGCCACCCCGGCATACGCCACGGGATCACCCCCCACCACCGCCGCCCGACGGTTGCACCCCAGGCTGCGCCTACAGAGTCCGGTTGACCCGCAACTCGACTGACAACAGCTACTCCTGCGGCACGATCCCCACGGGTCAGGGACTGTGCCTGTTCAACGACGTCTCGGATTGCCCGGACGACGGTTGCAGCCAGATCGCATCAGCGCAGGGCGACACGTCCAGCGGCCGGGTCCGGATCTGCTTTGGTTGCACCGACCTCTCCAATCTGTTCTACGCCTGGCAATGCCCGGATTCCCCAGACTGCGGCGGTGTCACTGTGCTGCAGCCGGACGGGGCGTGCTGGGTCACGGCACCGCAGTGTGCACCGACAACGCCCTGCCTGACGTGATCGACCTCGAATTCGTCTGCGCATCCTGCCCCTAGCCTCGCGGCGACGGGCCACCCCCGCGTGTGACGACCGACAGGCGTGCTGCGACAGCCTGCTCGAGCTTGGGGCGCGGCTGCTGACCGGTCAGCGCGGCCGTGATCATCTGCGCACGGTGGCGCGCGCCGACCCCCGTCGAGACGAACTGGTCGTACCGCCTCCAGCGGGCCTCGGCCGACCAACCAGCGCCACAGGGAAGCAGCGACCAGCGCGACGGCGACGTGCAGCAGCCACAGCTGCAGCCGGTCGTCGAGCAGCAGCGGCCCCTCGCGGCGCAGGGCGATGACGTGTGCGGAGTACAGGGTGAGCGTCATCGACCCGGCGGCGGCGACCGGGAACAGCGGCCCCACCCCACGCACCGTGAGGAGCAGGCAGAGCCCGAGCACAGCCGCCGCGCTGCCGGCAGTGCCGAGCAGGTCGAGGGTGGTGCCGCTGTGCGGTGCCGCGACGAGCAGCCAGGCCGGGTCGCTGGTCGGGGTGACGCCGAACATCCCGGCGTCCAGCGCACGGTCCACTGCCTCGGGAGCCAGGGGCGTCCCCTCGACGAGGCCGGACCGGCCGCCGGCCAGACCCAGCAGGACGGACGAGGCGACCCGGGCCGCGGCAGCGGTGGCGGCGCCGGCGAGCAGCAGCGTCCAGCCGACGCCGGGCCGGCGCAGCGGGAGGCGCCCGAGGGCCAGGCCGACCAGCAGGTAGGTCGTCCAGGTGAGCACCGGGTAGACGCCGGACACGGCGAGCTGGACCGGCAGGCCGGGCAGGTCCGGCTCCCCCACCGGGAACGCCGGCACCACCGTCGCTCGGAGCAGGTGGCTGGCCAGCGGCGAGAGCAGCGCCCACACCACGGCCAGCACCACGAGGGTCCGGGTGCCGAGGCCGAGCAGCGGGACCGCCACCAGGAACAGCAGCGCGTAGTAGGCGAGAATCACCAGCGGCGGCGAGTCCAGCGTGCTCAGCGCGTAGCCGAGGACCAGGAGCAGCCCGGCCCGGACCACGGTCGCCACCCGGAACCGACGCAGGGACGGGGTCCGCGACGCCACCAGGGACAGGCTCACACCGGCCAGCACGGCAAAGAGCGCGGAGGCCCGTCCCGCCGCCACGACGTAGGCCGGGTGAACGTCCCCGCTGGCGTCGTAGTCGGGGAAGATGTGGGTCGCGGCCATCCCGATCAGGGCGAGGCCGCGGGCGACGTCGACACCGACGATGCGGCCGGCGGTCCGCGACGTCGCCACTCGCGTCAGGCTAGAGCGCCCGCTGACGCGGCGGATGGCCGCACCCAAGCAACCGCAGGCCCGGGAGCGCACCCGGCGCTGACCGCCGGCCTCGACCTGTGCTCGGGGCGTAGTTCCACTACGGCAGATGGGTGATTCACAGTCGACTAAGACGGGCCTACGTTGCGGACGACGACGCACGGGGGCGATGACATGGCCGATCTGGACGACGAGGGCACTGTCGGACGCCGGGAGGCCATCAAGAAGGGCGCGGCGATCGCCGGTGGTGTCTGGGCCGTGCCGGCCATCGTCACCATGGCGACCCCGGCCTACGCCGTGGGCTCATCGAAGCCGCCGGAGCCGTGCGAGACCGACTGCCGCTTCGTGGTACGGCTCACCCGCAACGCAACGAACAACACGTACGGCTGCAGCACTCCGCCCGTCGGCGGTGAGCTGTGCGGCGTGCGTCAGCCGGACTGCTCCACGTCGAGCTGCGGACGGATCACCTCGGCGGTAGGAGACCCCACCACCGGGGCGGTACGAGTCTGCTTCAGCTGCAGCATCGTCAGCCTCGTGCAGTGCCAGGAGTGCCCGGAATGCGCCTGCACCGGAGCGACCGCCGACCCGACCAGCTCACGATGCTGGCAGATCCCCAGCGCATGCTCCGGCACCGCCCTTCCGGAGGTCATCGACGTCGAGTTCGTCTGCGGCTGCTGACCGCAGGCCTACGGCAGAGGAGAACCGGCGACGTCCTCATAGCCTTGGCGAGGTCGGGAGCCTCAGGCGCGGATCATCGGCGCCTCCCGCGCCTGCCGTTCCACCGTGGCCGCGCTCCACGGGCCGGTGCAGTAGAAGACCACCTCGTCGACCAGGCCGGCACCGTCGACCCGCAGCAGCCAGAGGCTGCGCGAGTAGTGCCCGTCGGTCGTGATCTCGGTCTCCACCGCCACGGTGTCCCCCGCCGCCCGGACCCGGCCGAGGCGCACCTGCGAGCCGTGCGGCGACTCGCTCTTGCCCCACTGCGCCAGGGCCTCGGCGCCCTGCAGCTGGAAGCGCCACTGCGGCACGTTCAGGTCGCAGAACACGTCGGGGGCGAACAGCCCGTCGGGCAGCTCCGAGGTCCGCAGGTAGGCCGCGAACCGCTGCGCCAGCTCGTCCGGTGACATCACCACCACCTCCACGGCGACTCCGCGTCCAGCGGACTCCCGGCGGTCCCGGGCGTCAAGAGTCCTCGGGCGTCAAGGGCTCCGGGACCGATGTCCCGCTCTCCGACCCGACGCAGGGGCCAGCGCGGGCTCAGGCGGACGGTCGGTGGTCGGTGTCGACGTGCGACCGCAGGTCGTGCCGCAGCCCGGCGAGGTCGGCCCGCATCTCGGCTTTCAGGGCCGTGAACTCGCCGCGCAGCTCGCCGAACTCCCCGCGCAGCTCGCCGAAGTCCTGCCGGAGGGAGCCGATCTGCGCGTGCACGGCCGCGAAGCCGTCGGTCATCCGGTCGGTGAGCCTGTCGTTCATCCGCCGCATCTCCACGACGATCGCGAGCATGGCGGCAGCGAGCAGCGCGATGACGGTCCACACCTGCGCGTCGGCCACGCGACCACGGTACGCGCTCGGCGACTGTCGCAGCCGGTGGTCCACAGGGCATGCGACGTCCGCCACGTATGACGAAGGGCCCCGCCGGAGCGGGGCCCTTCGTGGTGGTGCGGGGTGCGGCGGTCAGCCGCCGGTGAGCTTCTCGCGCAGCGCGGCGAGTGCCTCGTCGGAGGCCAGGGTGCCGCCGCTGGGGGTCGGGGCGGCACCGCCCTCGGAGTCGGGCTCGGACTCGGAGTCCGCGTCGGCGGGCGCCTCGGAGGAGTAGCTGGCAGGCGCCGGACCGCTGCCCTCCAGGCCGGCCTCGGCCTCGGCCTTGGCGGCCTCGGTGACCTGCTTCATGTGCGCCTCGTAGCGGACCCGCGCCACGGCGTACTGGCGCTCCCACTCGGCCTGCTGCTCCTCGTGCCCCGGCAGCCACTCGTTGGTCTCCGGGTCGAAGCCCTCGGGGTACTGGTAGTTGCCGGTGTCGTCGTAGGACGCGGACATGCCGTAGAGCGTCGGGTCGAACGCGCTGTCGTCGCCCTCGGCCGGGGCCACGCCCTCGTTGGCCTGCTTGAGGGACAGCGAGATGCGGCGCCGCTCGAGGTCGATGTCGATGACCTTGACGAAGATCTCGTCGTTGACCTGCACGACCTGCTCGGGGATCTCCACGTGCCGCTCGGCCAGCTCGGAGATGTGCACCAGGCCCTCGATGCCCTCGTCGACGCGGACGAACGCGCCGAACGGCACCAGCTTGGTGACCTTGCCGGGCACGACCTGCCCGATCTGGTGGGTGCGGGCGAACTGCTGCCACGGGTCTTCCTGGGTCGCCTTGAGCGACAGCGAGACCCGCTCGCGGTCCATGTCGACGTCGAGGACCTCGACGGTGACCTCCTGGCCGACCTCGACGACCTCGGACGGGTGGTCGATGTGCTTCCAGGACAGCTCGGAGACGTGCACCAGGCCGTCGACGCCGCCGAGGTCGACGAACGCGCCGAAGTTGACGATGGAGGACACGACGCCGGAGCGGACCTGGCCCTTCTGCAGGGTCTGCAGGAACGTCGAGCGCACCTCGGACTGGGTCTGCTCGAGCCACGCGCGGCGGGACAGGACGACGTTGTTGCGGTTCTTGTCCAGCTCGATGATCTTGGCCTCGAGCTCCTTGCCGACGTACGGCTGGAGGTCGCGGACCCGGCGCATCTCGACCAGGGAGGCGGGCAGGAAGCCGCGCAGGCCGATGTCGAGGATGAGGCCGCCCTTGACGACCTCGATGACGGTGCCGGTGACGATGCCGTCTTCTTCCTTGATCTTCTCGATCGTGCCCCAGGCGCGCTCGTACTGGGCGCGCTTCTTGGACAGGATCAGCCGGCCCTCCTTGTCCTCCTTCTGGAGGACAAGAGCCTCGACCTCGTCGCCGACGCTGACGACCTCGGACGGGTCGACGTCGTGCTTGATCGAGAGCTCGCGGGAGGGGATGACCCCCTCGGTCTTGTAGCCGATGTCGAGCAGGACCTCGTCCCGGTCGACCTTGACGATGACGCCCTCGACGATGTCGCCGTCGTTGAAGTACTTGATCGTCTCGTCGATCGCGGCGAGGAAGGCCTCCTCGTCGCCGATGTCGTTGACCGCGACGTTCGGGGTGGTGCTGGCTACTGCCGGGCTGGCTTCGATGCTGCTTGCCGTCATAGGTGGGTGGGCTCCGTGGGGTGGACAGATGTCGTGGGGACAGATGTCGTCGTGGCGCGCCGGGGCCCGTTTCGACGTGCCGGGGACCCGGAAACCGCTCTCACGAGGGCTGGGAGGTTCGACTCACCGAGCGTGGCCTGCTCCGTTCGAGGACGCGCAGGCCCACAGCGCAGCGCTCAGCCTACGCTCAGCCGAGATCACGGGTCAACGCGGGGCGGCGGCCTGCTCTGCCGCGACACTACCCCCGGTCACCGGCCGCTGGGCGGCATCCCCGGCGGGGTCGTCGGCCGGGGCGGGTCCGGCCGCGACGCCGGCGAGCAGGCCGGCGGCGCCGACGGTCCGGACGAAGCGCAGCACGTCCGGCCCGATGACCTCGGCCGGGACGGCGTAGACGTCGGCGAGGTCGTCGACGATCTCGGCCAGCGGGCTGGTGCCGTCCAGCACCGACCAGACCAGTCCCCCGGTCTGGTCCAGCGCGACGGTGGCGCCGGTGGCCGGCTCGAGCAGCACGACCGAGTCGCCCAGCTCGTGCCGCTGGACGCCCGGCCGGGGGCCGACCGCGTCGGCGAGCCCGAGGTCGACAGCCTCCCGCTCGTCGTCGGCCCGGTCCGCCGGAGGATCGGTCTCCGCGTCCCCGAGGTCGGTGCCGGTGACGGTGGCGACCAGCAGCCGCCGTACCAGCGTCTCGCCGCCGGCCACGGGGCTGGCGAGCCGGCCGTCAGGCCCGATCACGACCGCCGACGGGGTGGCCGAGGTCCCCAGGGCGGTGCGCACCCCGGCGTCCTCGTCGACCAGCACGGTCAGCGGCCCGGCGTCGGCGTACGACGGCAGGTTGGCCTCCGCGGTCCCGGTGGCCAGAGCCACCACGGTGACCCGGCCGGCGAACAGCTGCGCCCAGCGCGCCACGTCCGGGCGCAGGCGCTTGCACGGGCCGCAGCCGGGGCTGAGGGTGACGAGCAGCACCGGCAGGCCGGGCGCGAGCAGGTCGGCCAGCGACCAGGTGCGGCCCTCGAGGTCGGGCCGCGCGAACCGGGCGACGGTGCTGCGCTCGGCCTGCTGCGCGAACGTCGCCTCGTCGGCGGCCGCCCGGCGCGCCCGGGCCGCCCGGCCGGCCAGCCCCTCCGCGACGAGCACGGCGGCGGCGACCGCGAGACCCAGGGCGGCAGCACCGGCGCGGGCGCCGCCGTCCGGCGCGGTCCCGGCGGTCACGCCGACGACCCCGACGACCGCAACGGCCAGCAGGACGAGGTTGCGGACCACCGTGCGGCCGCTGACGTCGGCGCCGCCGATGCGGCCGAAGCAGTGGCAGTCCGGCCGGCGTCCCGCGCGCAGGGCGTTGACCACGGCGGCGGTGAAGCCCAGCAGCATCGCGGCCGCCAGCACCAGCCCGGCCGGTCGGGTCGCGGGCACCAGCAGCAGCACGGCGGTGACCAGCTCGGCCGGGGCGAGGCCCGCGGCGACCGGTGTGACAAGCGTCTGCGGCACGCCGAACCCGGCGACGGCCTCGCGGGTGCCCGCGCGGTCGAGCAGCTTCGCGGCCCCGGACACGGCGAACACCACGGCCAGCGCGACACAGGCAGCCAGCCCGACGAGCCCCACCCTGTCCCCCAGTCCTCCGCGGTCGGCGTACCGGAGGAGCCTAGGTCGGGCCGGGGCGCGCTGTCAGGCTGTTCGCGGCCGGCGGGTCAGCGGTGCGGGACGGTGATGGCGCCGCCGGAGCCGTCCTTCTTGGCCTTCTTCTCGGCGCGCTTCTCCTTCAGCGTCTTGCCGGACTTCTTGCTGCTCGTCTGTCTCGGGGACTTGTCGGCCACGGGTTGCTCCCCACCAGCCAGGACGCAGCGTGCGCCGAGGGGGTGTGTGTCGACCGTAGCGCGCCTCCGGGGTCCGTGGTGTCGAGCGAACCGGCGCGCGCGTCGGTCGGGGCGGCGGCCCGCCTGAGAGGCTGCGGGCATGGACGACGAGCCGGCCGGGGCGCCGCCGGTCGCCCGCCGCCCGGTGGGTCAGCCGGAGTCGGCCCGGGCGCAGCGCTCGTGGTGGGACGCGGAGGCGGACGCCTACCTCGAGGAGCACGGGGACTTCCTCGGCCCGGCCGGGTTCGTCTGGGGGCCGGAGGGGCTGGCCGAGCAGGACGCGCACCTGCTCGGCGACGTGGCCGGCCGGCGGGTGCTCGAGGTCGGCGCGGGCGCGGCCCAGTGCTCCCGCTGGCTGCGCGCGGCGGGCGCGGACCCGGTGGCGCTCGACGTGTCGGCGGTGATGCTGCGCCGGGGCCGCGAGCTGGGGGCCGCCGCGGCTGTCCCGGTGCCGGTGGTGCAGGCCGACGCGGCGGCGCTGCCGTTCGCGGCCGGGTCGTTCGACCTGGCCTGCTCCGCCTACGGCGGGGTCCCGTTCGTCGCCGACTCGGCGCGCGTGATGCGCGAGGTGGCCCGGGTGCTGCGGCCCGGCGGCCGCTGGGTCTTCTCGGTCCCGCACCCGCTGCGGTGGTGCTTCCCCGACGACCCGGGCGTGGACGGGCTTGTCGCCGGCTCGTCGTACTTCGACCGCACGCCGTACGTCGAGCAGGACCCGGCCGGGGCCGCGACCTACGTCGAGCACCACCGCACCGTCGGCGACCGGGTCCGCGAGGTCACCGCGGCCGGGCTGCGGCTGCTCGACCTGGTGGAGCCGGAGTGGCCGGAGGCGAACACCAGGACCTGGGGCGGCTGGAGCCCGCTGCGCGGCCGGCTGCTGCCCGGCACCGCGATCTTCGTCTGCGTCAAGGTCTGACTGTGCGTGTCCCTGTTCGTGCTCACGTCGTGCGGCGTTCCGGCCATGCTGCCGCGTGGGATACGCAGCGACTTGACGCAGCGTTCAGTGGCGCTGGGCGAGGCTGCGGAGGCCTTGCACGGGTGCTGCACTGACGACGTCCCGCGGGTGCGGTCAGCGGCTGTCCGGGCGCTGGCCCGGGTCGGTGAGGCCGAGGATGCCGATGCCGTGCGCGACTGCCTCGACGACCCGGAGACCGCCGTCGCGGCCGCCGCCGAGCGCGCGCTGCGCGAGATGTCCCGGCGGCTGGACCGGCCGCTGTGACGGTCCGCGGGGGCTAGAACGTCTTGGCCAGCTGCCGTGTCTGCAGCTGGGCAATCTCCCGGCGGCCGCGGCGTCGGCGGTGGCCAGGTTGGGCCGGAAGTGGACCTCGGTCACGTCGTGGATGCCGGCCCAGCTCAGCCAGTCGCGGAAGAACGGCGCCTGGAAGTCGGCGCCGAACGCCGGCCCGCGACCCGGCCCGTAGATGGCTGCGGTGTAGATGACCGCCGCCTTCTTGCCGCGAGCAGGCCCGGTATACCGGCGTCCGGGTCGAAGCCGAAGACCATGCCCGGCTGGGACACGACGTCGATGAACTGCTTGAGCATGTAGGGCACCCGGCGTTCCACATCGGCACGCTGAACAGGTAGCGGTCGGCGGCGGCGAAGCGCTGGAACGTTCGGTCGCGTCGCGCCAGGCGGCCGCGGACTCGCCCTGCGGGTCGGCCCCGGCGAACACCGCCATCTTCGCCGCGGCGGCGGCGGGACCGAACTCCGGCAGCGTGCCGTCCCACAGGTTCCAGGTCTCGACGATGTGGTCGGGGTTGGTGTCGCGGTAGGTGTCGAGGAAGGTCTCGGCGAGCGCGAGCGACTCGGACTTCTCGCCGCGGGGGGAGGCGGCGATGTGCAGCAGGGTGGTCATGGCGGTCCTTTGCGTCCGGTCGGTGGGAAGTCCATCAATCTGCGTGCGCACGCACATAAATATGCCGGGCAGACCAGCCTTGTCAAGTGCGTGCGCCCGCACGTATCGGCTAGGTCGGGATGGCCGCAAAGGTGGACCCGGTCGGGCGTGGGCTGCGTTACTCCGGGTGCACGCCGCGGTGGTGCCCAAGCTGGCCCGCGAGCTCGCCGGTCATGGGTTGCCGCTGGCCTGGTACGACGTCCTGCTCGTGCTCAACGCCGCCCCCGGCCGCAAGCTGCGGATGACCGAGCTCGGCGCCCCGGCCGTGCTCAGCCGCGAGCGGGTCAGCCGGGTCGTCGGCGAGCTCGAGGAGCCGGGCTGGTCCGCCGGGAGCCGAACCCCGACGACGGGCGGTCGTGCTACGCCGTGCTCACCGCGAGGGCCGCGGCGCCTACGCGCCGCCGCGCCGACCTACCTCGCCGGCATCGAGCAGCACTACTCCCGGTACCTCGAGACCCAGGAGGTCCGGGTCATCACCCGCGCGCTGGGCAGGGTGCTGGCCGCCGAGGAGGTCGGCGCAGCCGATCTGCCGCCTCGAGCACGTCCGGCGCGCCGGCGGTGAAACCGTT
>CAVSCX010000020.1:0-4163 GCA_963726615.1 uncultured Actinomycetota bacterium
CTTCTCGCTCGGCCACACCACCACGCCCGGCGACATCGACGCCCTCGTCGAGGCCGTCGGACCCGTCGTCGAGCGCGCCCGGGCCGCCAGGGCGCGGTGAAGCCCGCATGAAGGTCGTCGCTGCCATGTCCGGCGGGGTGGACTCGGCCGTGGCCGCTGCACGAGCCGCGGAGGCCGGCCACGAGGTGACCGGCGTCCACCTGGCGCTGAGCCGGAACCCGGCGTCGTACCGGTCCGGCGCCCGCGGCTGCTGCACCATCGAGGACAGCAACGACGCGCGCCGGGCCGCCGACGTGATCGGCATCCCGTTCTACGTCTGGGACCTGTCCGAACGCTTCCACGAAGATGTGGTCGAGGACTTCATGGACGAGTACGCCGCCGGACGTACGCCGAACCCCTGCCTGCGATGCAACGAGAAGATCAAGTTCGCGGCCGTGCTCGACCGGGCGCTGGCGCTGGGCTTCGACGCGGTGGCGACCGGCCACTACGCGCAGCTGCGCACGGGCGCCGACGGGCTCATCGAGATGCACCGCGCGGCCGACCACGGCAAGGACCAGTCCTACGTGCTCGGTGTCCTCGACCAGCGGCAGCTGCGGCACTCGATGTTCCCGCTGGGCGACACCGACAAGCCGGCCGTGCGGCGCGAGGCCGAGGCCCGCGGGTTGCTGGTCGCCGACAAGCCCGACTCCCACGACATCTGCTTCGTCGCCGACGGTGACAACGCCGGCTGGCTGCGCGAGAAGCTCGGCGATCGCGCCCCCAACCACGGCGGCGACATCGTGGACGCCACGACCGGGGAGACGGTCGGCAGCCACACCGGCACCTACGGCTTCACCATCGGCCAGAGGCGCGGGCTGCGGCTCGGCACCCCGGCGCCGGACGGCAAGCCCCGTTTCGTCCTCGACATCGAGCCGGTCAGCGGAACGGTCACGGTGGGTCCGCGCGAGCGGCTCGCGGTGGACCGGATCGCCGGGATCCGGCCGCGCTGGTGCGGCACCGTCCCGGAGCGGGTCGACGGCACCGTGCAGCTGCGCGCCCACGGCGCCGAGCACCGGGCGAGGGTCGTCATCACGGGCGACCGGGTCGCGATCGACCTCCTCGAACCGGCCGAGGGCATCGCCCCGGGCCAGGCGGCCGTGATCTACGACGGCACCCGCGTCGTGGGCTCGGCCACCATCGAGTCCACCCGCCCGGTCGAGGCGCCTGCGTGAGCGGACTGGCACAGCGCGCGGGAGCGCTGCTGGGACACAGGCACACGACGTACGCCGTCGCGCTGGTGACGCCTGCCGGCGTCGAGGTCGACGCGGCGGGCACCGACGTGCACGGTGACGTCGAGCTCGGCTCGGTGAGCAAGGGCATCACCGGGATGCTCTGGCGTGACGCCGTCACCCGCGGCGAGGTCGCCGAGGACGCCGTGCTCGGCGACCACCTCGATGTCCCCGCCACCATGGCGGGGATCCGGCTGTCCGCGCTGGCCACGCACAGGTCCGGGCTGCCACGGCTCGCCGGCTCCGACATGGTCCGCCGCACCTGGGAGCTGTGGCGCGAAGGTCGCAACCCCTATCGCGAGGACCTGGCCGGCCTGCTGACGCAGCTCGAGGGCGTGAAGGTCGGCAAGGCAAAGCCCGCCTACTCCAACCTCGGCTTCGAGCTCCTCGGGCACGCCGTTTCCTCCGCCGCGCGCATGTCGTACGCAGGCCTCGTCGCCCAGCGCATCGCCGAGCCGCTCGGCCTGGTCGACACCTACGTCCCGACCTCCCCAGACCAGCTCCGCCCGGGGGCGGTCGCGCCGCGGAACCGCGCCGGGCGCGAGGTCGAGCCCTGGGCCAACGAGGCGATCGCCCCGGCCGGTGGCGTGCGCTCCTCGGCCACCGACCTTGCGGTGCTGCTGCGCGCCATGCTGGACCGCACGGTCGCAGGCGCCGACGCACTGGAACCGAGCGTCCCGTTCGCCGGCAGGATGCGGATCGGAGCAGCCTGGCTCACCGGCTCCCTGCTGCGCCGGACGGTCACCTGGCACAACGGCGGCACAGGCGGCTTCCGGTCCTTCGTGGGGATCGACCGCGACCACGGTGTCGGGGTGGCGCTGGTCAGCGCCTCGACCCGCTCCGTCGACGGCGTCGCGGCCCGGCTGCTGGCCGAGGCGGGCGAGGAATGAGCACCGCTACCGGCGTCGGGTCGATGCCCGGGACGGACTACGCCGAGGCCGTACGCCTCGTCCTCGGCGAGCTGCCCGACCTCCCGCACGTGCCGGAGCTGCCGGGCCGCGGCGTGACCGCCGCGATGACCGGTCGCGGCCTCGCTGTCGTCGACGGCCTCGCCGCCGACCTCCAGCCCGCCGGGTGGCGGCTGACGGACGCGAGCGGGGTGGACCACCGCCGAGCCCGGTCCCTGCTGGCGCAGGACCTCGACACCGTCGAGGAGCTGGCCCAGGGGGTGGTGGGTGCGTTCAAGACCCAGGTCACAGGCCCGTGGACCCTGGCGGCCACGGTGGAGAAGCCCCGGGGCGACAAGGTGCTCAGCGACCACGGCGCCCGCCGCGAGCTCGCCCAGGGACTGGCCGAGGGCCTCCGGGCCCACCTGGCCGACCTGCGGAGCCGGATCACCGGTGTCGACCGGTGGATCGTGCAGATCGACGAGCCGGCACTCGCGGCCGTCGCCCAGGCACAGGTGCCGACGGCGAGCGGGTTCGGCCGGCACCGCCGCGTCGACGCGCCCGAGCTGTCCGCGCACCTGGAGTGGGTGGTCGCGGCCATCACGGACTCCGGGGCTGAGGCGTGGGTGCACTCGTGCGCGCCGCAGACCCCCTGGGGGTTGATCGCCGGCACCGGCGTGAGCGGCCTGTCGGCCGACCTCGACATGCTCGGCCCCGGTGACCTCGACACCTTCGCCGAGGCGCTGGAGTCCGGTCGGACCGCGGCGCTCGGTGTGGTCCCGTCCACGGACCCGGACACCGCACCCTCCGACGCCCGCCTCACCGAGCGGGTGCAGCGCTGGCTCGACATGCTGGGCCTGGACCCGGAGACCGCGGGGAAGCACCTCGTGGTCACCCCGACCTGCGGGCTGTCCGGCGCGACCCCGGACTGGGCGGCCCGCGCCGTACGCCTGTCGGCGACGGTCGCGCGCAACCTCTGATCAGTCGACGCGTGTCACCGGGCGAGCGCCGGTGCCGGTGACCATCACGGTGCTGGGCACCTGCGCGAAGTTGTAGCCCTGGTCGAACTGCCACACCGACAGGCAGACCGGTCCCGCCGGGAGCGGCTGGAGGTTCTCGGTCATGCTGCCGCCCGCCGGGGTCGCGCCCCACAGGCCGAGGCCCACCTGGGTGCTGTCGTCGCCGGGCACGGCGGTGCACGCGTTCGGGGTGGCGTGCACCTCGAAGCCCGGCTCGCCGTAGGCCCAGGTGCCCAGCCAGGCCGGGACGACCGGCTCGGGCGCCCGCGTCACGGCGAGCGAGAACCAGCCGCCGGTCGACTGGCTCGCGGCGACTGCACCGGAGGCGGGGATCCGCGCAATGGCGTCGCACCACTCGGTCTCGTCCAGCCGGGGCGTGCCGCCGTAGATCCGCTTGGCGCGCCGGAGGTCGACCTTCTCGATGACGCGGCAGCGCCAGCGACCCGGCTTGACCTCGTCGATGTCGTCGCCGACGCAGAGGCTGGGGGCAACGCCGTTGGAGTGCGAGGTGTTCATCAGCGAGCAGCCCGACATGTTGTGCTCCAGGCCGAGCACGTGGCCGAGCTCGTGGGCCACGACGAACGTCTGGCCAGGCCAGGCGCACTTCTGGCCGTCGGCATCGGTCCCGTGGAGGATGTTGACCGTCGCCTTGCGGCCGGGTCCGGGGTAGCCCAGGGTGCCGAGACCGGTGCCGCAACCAGCGGGCACGCGCTTCGTGTTGCGGATGACGAGGCGGGCCTTGCGTACGCTGGACACCTTCACGAACCGGATGTTGAGCCCGCTCGTGTTCCACGCCCTGACGGCCGCCTTCACCGCGTCGGGGTCGAGCGACCGGTCGACGTAGGTGATGCGACCCTTCGGCCACTTGCGCGGTGCAGCTTCGGCGCTGGCCGCGAGGCCGACGGTCAGCGCGAGAGCGGCGAGCAGGGCGAGGACGACTCGGACACGTGACACTGGCAGACCCCCGTGAGTGCGACTTGCCGGGAGCC
>CAVSCX010000021.1:0-300558 GCA_963726615.1 uncultured Actinomycetota bacterium
GTGATGAGGCGCTGTTGCCTGCTGGGGTGACCCGGTGGGTGAACGCCCGTGGCCTGATCTCGTTGGCCGGGTTCGGCTATGCGGTCGGGACGTCGTTCTCCGGTGAGCCGGTCGAGGCCGTGGTGATCGGTGGACTGGTGCAGATCCTGCACCGGGGGGTGCTGGTCGCGACCCACGCGCAGCGGATGCGCCCGGACCAGGCCGACCGCGGGCCGCGGGCGCCGCGGGTCCCGACCCAGCGACGCGCCAGGGACGCCACCGTCGGGCTGACCGTGACCCGCAAGGCCGACAGCAAGGGCGTCGTCAGCTTCGCCGGGTCTGCCTATGCCTGCGGCCGGCAGTGGGCCCGCACCGACGTGCAAGTGGCGATCGTGGCCGGCTCGGTGCAGCTCGCGGTCGAGGGCCGGGTGGTGCGGGTGCACCCGATCCGGCACGACCGGGCCAAGGAGCTCGGCGCCTTCGCTACCCCGAACGGCCGGCCCCGCAAGACCAAGTCCGCGTGACGATCATGTCGCCCACCTACCGGAACCGGTCCGTCGTGCGGGTACCGGAGATTGACAACTCCCGGTGTCCGGGCCGCCCGGGTCGGCCCGTCCCAGAGGGCATGGGCCATGCGCTCGGCCGCCTCGTGCGCCGGCTCGGGCCCACGTGGCTCTACGTCCCCTGCCGCGAGATGGGTTGAGCGGCGCGCCGTCACCGGGGATGGACCTGATCGCGGCCGGCACCGCCTGAGGAAGTCCGTCGCGGCGCCCGCCGCCCGCGACTGTCTCTGCCTTTCGCTACCGGGTGACCGTTCCGATGAAGGTCTCCTGGCCTTGTTCAGAATCGCCCCCATCGAATCTGACGACCATCCAGCCCTGTCCGTGGATCCCCTTGAAGCTGCCGGTGCCATCCACGACCTTCCAGGGACTGCTCTGGATAGATCCTGGTGCGGGCAGCGGTGTGAACCCGAGGCTCAGGTTCCCGTCGCGGCATCGAAACGTAGCGATTCCCGTCCCGATTCCGGGCCGCCCCAACTCGTGTCGCATGGCGCCGCCAGGACAGAATGCCGAGGCACCGATGAACGACCCGCGCCGCACTTCGCCCCGGTTGATGCCGGTGACGTGGTCCATGATGAGGATCGCGTCCCCATTCAGGACAGGGAGCTCCGAGCCGCCAGCGGGGTCTGGTGCGGGGCTCGTGGCCTTCGGAGCTGAACTTGTGACGTCCCCGACCGCGGACGTCCCGTCATCAGCGTCGTCGCCGCTGCACCCTGCAAGACCCAGCGTCGAGACGACCAGCGCAACCGCGACGCACCGAAGCCGACCGGTCTTGATGTGCCGGATGCGTGTCCTCATGTCCGAGCCTCCCGCGTGCTTGAGAGATTCGTCAAGGCGCCTGGCGACGGGGCGGCCAGTCGCCAACTCGGGCTCCGGTGCGGAGTCCACCTGCGTGCGCGTTGCACTGTGTGGCACCCAGAGTCTGTTCGCATCAGCTTCTGCGATGTGACCAGTTCGGAAGCCCCGCCGGCATCTTCGTCTCCGGATCTGCGCAGGCGCCAATGGTGAGCAGTAGTACCAGCTCCGCTACGTCCGCCAGCGGTCCGAGTCGCACGTTCATCGGCGGCGGTCCGCGCCGACGCGGCAACAGGTGAAGCGGGCACCGAGTCATCCGGGCGCGTCGCCCCCAGGCGTCGAGCTCCGGCCCAGCGTCGGAGCAGCAAGACGACCATTGGAGGATACTTCCCATGGCACACGTACAACGTTTCGACCACGTCGGCATCACCGTCGCGGACCTCGACTCGGTGACCGCGTTCTTCGTCCGACTCGGTCTCGAGGTCGAGGGCACCGGATCCGTGGAGGGCGAGTTCGTGGAGACCGTCTGCGGCATCCCGGGCGCGCGCTGCGAGATCGCGATGCTGCGGCCCCCCGACGGAGGGTCCCGGTTGGAGCTCGCGAGCTTCATCACGCCCGACCACGTGCCCGGTTCGCCCACAGCGATGGCCAACGAGCTCGGCCTGCGCAACGTGTCCTTCGAGGTCGGCGACCTCGAAGCGGCCGTCGATGCGGTGGCTGCGGACGGGTACGGGCTCGTCGGCGGCATCGGCGAGTACGAGAACAGCGTGCGGATGGCCTACGTCCGTGGGCCCGAAGGGATCATCGTGTCCCTGTTCGAGCAGATCGGCTGAAGCGCGGGCGCGTTGCCCACGTGTCAATCCGCCGTCTGTCGGCCCGGGGGCAGCGTCCTCCTGGCCGGGCGATCGATCTCCTTCTCGTCCGCGGGGTCGCACGTCACGAGGCGTGCCAGGTCGCTGCCGTGCGGATCGTCAGCACGATGACGGGGCCACCGGGCGGCGATGTGCGGTAGGGGACGTACTTCGCCAGGAGCGGGGCGAGCGCCTCGCTGCGCCGGGGCTCGTCGCGGACGACGACGGCCGCCCCGTCGAGGCGCACCCACCACAGCCGCGACCAGTCCTCCTCGTAGTGGTCGACGAGCAGGCTCGCGGCCGGGTGCCGGTCGATGTTGCGCAGTCGCTGCAGCGCTCGGGTCCGCTTCGGCTTGTCGTCCACAGCTGTGACGACCGTGTCGCCGTCGAGGGCGAAGGTGACGGCGACGACGTGCGGCGAGCCGTCCGGGCGGACCGTCGCCAGCCGTGCGACCCGGGCCTGCTCGACCCGCTCGCGGGCGCCGGCCGTCCAGCCTGTCACCCCGGGCACAGTAGTAGCGTCCATCGCGGGGGCGGGCTGTCGGGCTGACCCGAGGGGAAGCGGCGAGATGGACATCGGCATCGGTATCCCGACCACGATCCCGCCGAGATGCCCGGCGCAGCTGCGGAGATGACCATGCCACGCGATCCCCACGTCCCCGACGCGTTCGACGTCTACACGGTCGTCGTCCTGCGGCGGCCGGCCGATGCGCCGGACATGTCGGACGAGGAGCTCGACGTGCTCCAGGGACGCCACCTCGCCTACCGCGCCGAGCTGACGCGGCAGGGAGTAGTCGTGGTGAACGGGCCGTTCGACGAGCAGACCGACCCGTCCTACCGCGGGATGTCGATCTTCGCGTGTGACCCCGCCGAGGCAGCCCGGCTGTCGGACGGCGACCCGTCCGTGGTGGCGGGCCGGCTCACCCACGACGTGATGGAGTGGTGGGTCGCTGCCGGCTCGCTCGCCTTCCCGTTCGGTGACCGCCCGGTCGGCGAACGCCGCTCGATGCCCGACGGCTGATCGCCACCGTGACACGTGGCGAGGACGTGAGCGACCCGTCTCACAGCCCGTTGGCGAAGAAGGCCAGGATCCGGTCGTCGTGCCCCGGGAACGACTCGTGCTCGAAGTCGGGGTACAGGACCAGCTCCTTGTCCGAGCGGATCTTGTTGTAGGCGGCGAACTGGGTCGACGGCGGGCAGATCGTGTCCATCAGCCCGGTGGCCATCAGCACCGTTGCGGTGATCCGGGGTGCGAGGTGCTGCACGTCGATGTAGCCCAGCGTCGTGAAGAATGCCTCGACAGAGGCATGGGTCGGGTCGAAGCGGCGCAGGTGGTCACGCAGCTCGGCGTAGGCGTCCTCGGCGAGGTCCATCTCCCAGGTCCGCAGGTAGTCGCTGAGGAACGGGTACACCGGCGCCGCGAGCCGGATCCTCGGCTCGAGGGCGGCCGCCGCCAGGGTCAGGCCACCACCCTGGCTGGCGCCGGTCGCCCCGATCCGGTCGGCGTCGATCTCTGGCCGGTCCATCACCAGCCTCGTCAGCTGCACGCAGTCCAGGAAGATGTGCCGGTACGCCAGGTGCTCCGGGCCGTCAGCGACACCGCGGACGATGTGCCCGTGCAGGGTGTTGCCGGTGGTCCCGCCCCGATCCTGCGAGCGCCCGCCCTGGCCGCGACAGTCGAGGGCGGCCACGCTGTACCCCTGCGCGACGTACGGCAGCAGGGCGAACCAGTCCGGGCTGGCTCCCGAGTAGCCGTGGAAGACGATCACGCCCGGTCCCGGCGCGGTCACGCCGGTCGGTCGGAGGTACTTCGCGTAGACCCGCGCCCCGCGCACCCCGGTGAACGTGAGGTCGAAGCACTCGGCCACCGGCGACGGGTGCGGCACCGGGTCGAGCCGGACGTCGGGCTCGACCGCGTCGAGCTCGGCCAGCGCGCCGGCCCAGTACTCGTCGAGGTCCTCGGGCCGCGGGTTCCGGCCCGGGTAGTCCCGGAGCTCGTCGAGTGGGAGGTCGAAGGTGGGCACACGGCTCCTCGGGCTACGTCGTCTGACGGTGCGGTGGTGCGGCGGGGCGGCGAGCGGGTCGGGCGGAACGGAGGTGCGCCGCGGACCCTAGCCCGGTTGGCAGACCGGGCACCAGAACAGGTTCCGTGCTCCCATCACCCCGTGCGCGACCGGGGTCCCGCAGACCCGGCACGGCTGCCCGGCGCGGCGGTAGACGTAGTGGGCGTCCTCCGGCCCGGGCCGGCCACGGACCCGCTCGCGGTCGGCGGGCCGGGTCGTGACGATGCGCCCGGCTCGTACCCCGGCGCGCATCAGCGCGACCAGGTCGGCCCACACGGCGTCGAACTCGGCGCGGGTCACCAGCCGCCCGGGGCGGTGCGGGTCGATGCCCGCGCGGAACAGCACCTCGGCCCGGTAGACGTTGCCGACGCCGGCGACGACGGCCTGGTCCATGAGCAGCAGGCCGAGCGCCGATCGCGAGCGGGTGATCCGGGCGAGCGCCCGCTCCGGGTCCTGCCGGCGGCGCAAGGGGTCGGGACCCAGGCGGGCGATGACCGCCGCCCGGTCGTCCGCCGTGTGCAGCTCGCAGGCCGTCGGCCCACGCAGGTCGGCGTAGGCGTCGTCGCCCTCCAGCCGGAGCCGAAGCGCACCCCGCGGTGCCGGTGCCGGCCGCGGCCCGAACACCCAGCTGCCGTAGAGGCCGAGGTGGACGTGCAGGAGCAGGTCGCGCGAGAACGTCAGCCACAGGTGCTTGCCATAGGCGTCAGCGCCGTCGAGGCTCTGACCGTCCAGCAGTGCCGCGCCCTCGGCGAACCTGCCCTGCGGGCTGGAGAGGCGCAGCTGCTGGCCGCGGAACCGCGACTCGTGCTCGCGGGCCTGGCGACGGACGGTATGACCCTCGGGCACCCGGACACCCTGCCAGAACCGCGGGGTCCCCCGACCGGAGGCCGGTCGGGGTCAGGGCCTCACTCCCACCAGCGCTGCGCCGGCTCGCCCTCGGTGTCGAGGATCTCCCGCGAGGTGGGGCCGCCTGTTGCCGTGAGGTCGCAGAGCAGCGCCAGCGGGACGTGGTCGTGCAGCATCGCCATCACGAGTGCGTCGTCGGCTGGTGCCGCTGCAGGCCTGGTCGTCACTGTCATCGTGTCCATCTCGTCGAGCCTCTTCCCCATGGTCGTGACGTCGGTCCGGCGCCACTCCGCCACGGCCTCCGCCAAGCGGAGGAGGGCCATGGTTCATTCTGACTAGAGAGGTATCGACGCGGCCTGTACCTGGTCTTGAGAGATGTCACCCAAAGGGACGGCAAAGCGGCGGACGCCCGGCCCCGGGTCGGGGGCCGGGCGCCCGGTGACGCGAGGGTGGGTCAGACGGGGCGGACCGCGTCAGCCTGCGGGCCACGCTGACCCTGCACGACCTCGAACTCCACCCGCTGGTTCTCGTCCAGCGAACGGTAGCCGTCCGCCTGGATCGCCGAGAAGTGCACGAAGACGTCGGGGCCGCCGCCGTCCTGTGCGATGAACCCGAAGCCCTTCTCGGCGTTGAACCACTTCACTGTTCCCTGAGCCACTGTCTCTCCTTCGAGGAAACGGTTTCGGGTGCCGCACCGCGCGGCTCCCGGGTCGTCAGATCACGGTTCCCTCGGGCCGGGCCGAGGGATCGGTCCGGGTACGAGAAACGCCCGAGCTCATGGGACAGCGCGGGCGTTCGAGACGTTCGAGGCACTGCAACTTCCAACCGGAAACAACGCTAGGACATCGTCATACGGATGTCCACGCCGGCGGCGTCCCTTGGCCGGCCCCTCACCAGGCGTGCAGCCCCCATGCCAGCAGGTGCTCGTCGCCGGGCGAGAGGGTGACGAGGTCCTCGCCGGAGACGAAGGCACCCGGTGGGCAGGACATCGGCTCCACCGCAAGGGCGGCGCGACGGCGCGGCGCGGGAAGGGTGTCGCCGGTGAACGCCTGCACCCAGCGCGTGCCCGCCCCGCTCCGGAGCTCGACGCCGGAGCCGTCGGGGTCCTCCAGCCGGACCCGGACCAGACCGTCGTCGCCGGGCAGCAGGTCGGTGTACGCCGTGTCCAGCGTCAGGTCGCCGATCGGCCGGCCGGCCCGGAAGTCGTACGGCGTGCCCCCGACGTCCTCGCGGCCGACCGGGTTCCCGCGGTCGTCGACGAGCAGCCGGGTGCGGGCCGGCAGCGTGAGCGTCACGTCGTCCACCCGCTCCGAGGCGGTGGCGAGATAAGGGTGCTGGCCCACGCCGTACGGCGCGGCGCCGGCGCCCTCGTTGCGTGCCCGCAGCTCGACCGACAGCCCCTCGTCGTCGAGGCGGTAGGTGGCCGAGACCGTCAGCAGGAACGGGTACCCGGGTGTGGGCCACACCGTTGTCGACAGCGTGACCCGGGCGTCGTCCCGGTCGGCGACCTGCCAGCCGAGCCAGCGCACCAGGCCGTGGATGGCGTTGTGGTTGGCCACTTCGGTGAGCGGGAGCTGGCGGTCGGTGCCGTCCCAGGAGTAGCTGCCGTCAGCCACGCGGTTCGGCCAGGGCGCGAGCACCTGGCCGCGGCCGCCGTCCGGCATGCCGGCGGCCTCGAAGCCCTGGACCACCGCACGGTCTCCGACGTCGTAGCGGCGCAGCGTGGCGCCGACCTCGGTCACGACGGCGACCTGGTCGCGGTGCCGGATCTCGTGCTGTGCCCCGCTCGGGGGCCGGTCGGTGGGCATAGCGCGACCGTACTCAGCCCGGCTCAGCAGCGCCCGCGGTCTCGTGCTCAGGGTCGCGGAAGGTGGCGACGCCGGGCACCAGCAGCACGGCGTACGTCGTCAGCAGGAGGACGACCGCTGCGACAACTCCGACCGTGGTGACGCCGACGGCCACCGCCACGGCCGGCGCCACCGCGAGTCCGATGGGGTCCAGCGCGAACGTCGCCAGCTGCTCGACCGAGAACACCCGCCCCTGGATGGTGACCGGGTAGGTCCGCTGCAGCGAGGTGAACCACAGCACGGCGAACACCGAGATGCCGGCCCAGGCCACGACTGTCGCGGCCGCGTAGAGGAGCAGCGGCACGTCGACGGCGAGGCAGAGCATGACTGCAGCCATCGGCGCGACGGCGTTCATCGCTGCCAGGCCCTCGCGGTGTGGTCGCAGCCTGAACGCCACGAGGGATCCGACCATCAGGCCGGCCGGGACGCAGGCGGCGAGCAGCCCGTAGGCGCCCGAGCCGTAGCGCTGCTCGGCCACCAGCGGGGTGAGCACCCGCATCGGCGCGAACGCCAGCATCACCTGCACGGTGCCCTGCAGCATCACCACCGTGACCCACGGCTTGCGCCAGACGACGGCGACGCCCTCGCGCGCTTCGCGCAGTCCCGCGCGCAGCCCGCCCGGCTCTGCCGCGGCCGCGCGCGGCAGGGCCACGAGCAGCAGGGTCGCCAGGCTGATCGCGTACGTCGCCGCGTCGACCAGCAGTGCAGGGCGCGGGCCGACCGTCGCGACCAGGAGTCCGCCGACCCCGGTGCCCAGCAGCAGGCCGGCCCGGTTGGTCGCCTGGACCACGGCGTTGACCTCGCGCAGCCTGTCGGCCGGGACGATCTGCGGGAGCACCGCCCGCCAGGCCGGTTGGAACAGCGCGACCCCGCAGCCCTCGAGCACCGCGAACGCAGCCAGCACGGACACGTGCGTCGACGCCGGGGAGAGCGCGTAGCCGAGGACGGCCACCAGCCGCAGCCCGTCCGAGACCGCCATCACGGCGGTGCGCGAGTAGCGGTCGGCGACCACGCCGCCGGCGAGAAGCGTCAGAGCCATGGCTGCGGAGTCGGCGGCCAGCACCACGCCGAGGGTCCCGGCGCCGTGGGTCCGGACCAGGAGGGTCGCGAGAGCCACGATCGTGAGGCCGTGACCGACGGTGTTCACGGCCTGCCCGAGCCAGAGCAGCGCGAACCGCCGGTCCCGCATCAGCTCGCGCACGCCGGTCATGATGACGGCTCGACCGGCGGGCGCGCTCCCCCGATGTCGGTGGGGTCAGGTGTGAGCCAGGCGCCGGACGACGGGCCCCAGCTCGTCGAGGCTCCCGACCATGAACGAGGAGATGCCGAGCTGGTCGCGCAGCTGCGAGAACTTCTCGGCGAGACGCTCGTGCGACCCGATGAACAGGTGCGGCGAGTCGATGACCTCCTGCTCGGTCAGGGTGATCCCGCTCCGGTCCCGCAGCGCAGCGACGACCCTGCCGGCCTCGGACCGCAGGTCGTCGGTGATGGTGATCGGCCACATGGACGGGTAGACGTTGAAGGTCAGCGCGGCAAATCGCTCGCCGGCCGCGTCCCGGACCCACGAGATCTTCTCCTCGGTCGCCGCCCAGGTGATCGACCGCGGGTCCGGGCGGTTGCCGGCCAGGATCCTCGGCGCCAGGCCGACGACCTGGGCCTCGCGCGCCGCGAGCTCCAGCGTCGCCCGTCCGCCGCCTCCGATGAAGAACGGCGGGTGCGGCTGCTGCACCGGCTTCGGCTGCGCGTCGTAGTCGGTGATCGTGTAGTGCTCCCCGCGAAAGGAGAACGGCTCGGCGCCGAAACAGCCCTTGAGGACCGTGATCGCCTCGGCGAGGCGAGCCTGCCGGACACGGACCGGGTCGAAGGGGAGGCCGATCGCGGTGTACTCGGCCTGGTTCCACCCGGCGCCGATCGCCACGTCGAGCCGGCCCTCGGACAACGCGTCCAACGTCGCCAGCTCCTGCGCGAGCAGTGCGGGGTGGCGCAGGTCGTTGTTGTGGACGAAGGCACTGATGCGGAGCCGGTCGGTGAGGGCCGCGACCGCCGCCAGGTACGGGACCGGAGCGGGTTGACCCACGAGGTGGTCCGGGAGGACGAAGGTGGTGACCCCGAGGTCCTCGGCGGCGCGGGCCCGCTCCCCGAGCCGTTGCGCGCTCGCGACGTCGAAGGCGTCGGCGAGGAACGTGAAAGGCCTTGTCACGGCGTCGCTGGGTCGGGGCTGCACACGCGGGCATTGTGCCCAGGATCGGCGGCACGGCCTGGATCGGGGTCGTTCGTGGGGTGAGTGACGGGACTTGAACCCGCGGCCACCTGGACCACAACCAGGTGCTCTACCAGCTGAGCTACACCCACCATGTGCACCGCTCGCGCGGCGACAGGATCATACAGGCGGTCCGGCGTCGGGCGGACGTCGCGCCCGAGCGGTGGTCAGGCCGGGGGACCCAGCTCGAAGCGCTTGGCGATCGCCTTCACGGCATCCGAGTCCGGCCCGGGCTGGGGAACGAAGACCGCCTCCCGGTAGAACTTCAGCTCCTCGATGCTCTCCCGGATGTCGGCGAGCGCCCGGTGGCCGCCGTGCTTGCTGGGGGAGTTGAAGTAGATCCGGGGGAACCAGCGGCGGACCAGCTCCTTGATCGAGGAGACGTCGATCAGGCGGTAGTGCAGGTACTCGTCGAGCGCCGGCATGTCCCGGTTGAGGAACCCGCGGTCCACGTAGACCGAGTTGCCCGCCAACGGCGCCTTGCGGGCAGTGGGCACGTGCTCCTTCACGTAGGCCAGGACCTGCGCCTGCGCGTCGAGCAGCGTCGTCCCGGCGTCGAGCTCGTCCAGCAGGCCGGAGCTCGTGTGCATCTCACGCACCACGTCCGGCATGCCGGCCAGCGCCTCGGCCGGGGGCTTGATCACGACGTCGATGCCCTCGCCGAGCACCGTGAGGTCGGAGTCGGTGACGAGCACCGCGACCTCGACCAGCGCGTCGCGGCCGAGCTCGAGCCCGGTCATCTCGCAGTCGATCCAGACCATCCGGTCGTTGCGCTCGGCCATGAGCGCACCCTAGGGGGCGCGTGTCCCGTGCCCGTGCGTCGGGTTTCGCGGCCTCCCGCCGGAGGACCGTCGCCTGCCGTGCGAGGCACTGCCCGGGAGCCGGCCGGAACGGCTGCTGAGCGTCACCGGCGGAGTGCGCAACGGGGAGCACTCGGGCCGTTGTCACGGACGGTGAGGAATTATTACCTGATCGTGACCGGCTGGCCTGGTACCGGGCCGCGAGCAGGCGCACCATGGAGAGGCAGCACCCCCCGCTGCCGACAGGAGTGCGGTCCCATGGCGACACGAGCCGAGCGCGACCGGCTGGAGGTCCGTCGCGACCCCCGCCCCGAGGTCGTCACGGACCGGGAGGACCCGGCGCCCGGTCCTGCCGACGTCCCGGCCGAACCTGCTGCCCCCGCTGCCGAGGCCCCGGCCGGTGACGAGTACGTCGAGCCCGACCTGTACGGCGTGCGCGTCTCCTGGCAGTCCGAGGCCGTGAAGATCGAGGCCGCGGAGTTCCTCGTCGCCACCCGGGTCCAGGAGGACTCGCGGCGCCGCCTGGCCAGGGTGTTCCAGCGCCTGCGTGAGGCGCGCGAGGAGAACCGCCAGCCCTGACCTCCGACGCTCACTCGCGTCGTGCGGTGGTGGCCGGTTGCGCACGGTGCGGTGAGGTGCGGGGCCGAGGGTGGTGCCGGTCCGGACGCTCGGCGCGCCCGGCAGGACTCGAACCTGCGACCAACTGCTTAGAAGGCAGTCGCTCTATCCGCTGAGCTACGGGCGCCGGCGACCAGCCGGACCCGGCGGTCGCACGACCGCAACGGTACCGGCGCGGGACCGGCAGCGAGGTCGGTGTAGGTGCCCGACCGGCGGGTACGGCGCGAGATGGACGTCACCGTCGAGACGAGGAGGACACCATGGCCGTGACCGCGTTCCAGGACCTGCCGATGGCCGACCGGGACCGCGCGTGGGACGGTGCCGCAGCCGAGCAGCGGGTCCGCGAGTGGGCCGGTGCCGAGGACGAGCCGAACGAGAGGTACCGCGACGCGCACGTCTGGTACGACGCTGACAAGAAGGAGAACTTCGGCAGCTACAAGCTGCTCGTCGCGGATGTCATCGACGGGACGCTGACGGCCGTACCGCGCGGGGTGATGGCCGCCGGCAACGTGATGGAGGGCTCGCGCGGGGGAGTCGACCTGCCGCACGACGACATCGACCGGGTGAAGTCCCACCTGGCGAAGTACTACGCGAAGATGGACGACACCGCACCCTGGGACCGCTGAGCCTACTCGGGGCCGGCCGAGCGAAGCGCCGCCGCGGCACCGGTGACGCGGTGCCGCGGCGGCGCGGTGCCGGGTCAGGCCTGCGGGCCGCCGGGCTGCCACGACATCATCGGCTCGCCGGTCTCCAGCAGCGTCTTGAGGTCGCTCAGCGCCCAGGCGTGACCGCCACCGGCACCCATGTCCTCGTCCGAGCCGGTCACCATCGCCAGGGTCCTCGGGGCGCCCTCGCACTCGTGGACCGCGGTCAGCGAGCAGTAGCCGCCGGGCAGGACCTTGATCTCGTACGTGAGCCGGGTGAAGGGCTCCTGGGCGGTGGCGGGGTCCATGAGCATCCGCCACGTCGTGACCAGGCGGTGCGGCGGGTCGGACTCGAGCACCTCGCCGTCGATGAGCGGGTCGGGGCAGGGGAAGCCGCCCGCCTCGGCGCCGGCCTTGAAGGCCGGGGACGGGTGGACGATCGCCTGGCCACCCGGGCGCAGGTCGTAGTCGGCCAGCCCGGTGTAGCCGTACTTCTCGGTCCACTCCGGCTGCGTGATGGCGTCCCAGATGCGCTCTGCGCTGGCCTTGATGTAGACGCGTTGGATGTGTGTCGTCGTGGCAGTGGTGTCCGCAGTCGTGGTCATGATTCCTTCTCCAGCTCGTTCCTGAGGTCGAGGAGCGCGCTCACCTGGCGCTCCGTGTACTTGTCGATCCACCGGTCGTGGACCAGCCGGATCGGCACCGGGTTGAGGAAGTGCAGCTTCTCCCGGCCCTGCCTGCGCGTGACGACGAGTCCGGCCTCCTCGAGGACCTTGAGGTGCTTCATCACCCCGAACCGCGTCATCGCCAGCTCCGACTCGAGCTCGGTGAGGGTGCGTCCGTCGCGGGCGAAGAGCAGGTCGAGGAGGAAGCGCCGGGTCGGGTCGGCGAGTGCCTTGAAGACCCGGTCGTCGCCCACGACCGGGAGAATACGTGACCATAGGGTCACCTGTCCAGCCCGGCACCGGCCCTCGGCCGAGGATCACCAGGCGTCCGGCTCGGTGGCCCGGCGGAGCCTGACGTCGGAGACCTGGGCCGAGTCGCGGCGAGGGCGACGACGCCGGCCGCTGACGCCCTCGACGCGTGCGGCGCGCCGGTGATCCTGACAACCCGCCGCCCGGGCCCCGGTGGGCGAGGATTGGCCCCGTGGCAACCGGCGTGGGGTCCGCTGCGCTGCTGGCCGCCCTGGACGGGCTGGGCGAGCAGCTCGCGGAGCTGCGCCTCCCGCTTGACGTCGCGGGCGCGGCGCAGGCGCGCACGCTGCGCCGGGAGACAGCGGACCAGCTGTCCGACTACGTGCTGCCGCGGCTGCGCCGGCTGGACGCGCCGCTGCTCGCCGTCGTCGGCGGCCCGACCGGCGCAGGCAAGTCGACCCTGGTCAACAGCCTGGTCGGGGCCCGCATCAGCGCCGCCGGCGTCCTGCGGCCCACCACTCGTTCGGCGGTGCTCGCGTACCACCCGGGTGACAACGCCTGGTTCGAGGAGCCGCGGATCCTCCCCGGCCTGACCCGGACCACGACGAGCTCCACCGACCCCGGCAGCCTGCAGCTGGTGCCGAGCCGGGGGATCCCGGCCGGGCTCGCGGTCCTGGACGCCCCGGACATCGACTCGGTCGTGACCAGCAACCGCGAGCTCGCGACCCAGCTGCTCGCGGCGGCGGACATGTGGCTGTTCGTCACGACCGCGGCGCGCTACGCCGATGCGGTGCCGTGGGAGTTCCTGCGGCTCGCCGTCACCCGGGGCACGGCCGTGGCGGTGCTGCTGGACCGGGTCCAGCCGGAGGCAGTCGACGAGGTGCGCGGCCACCTCGCCGCGATGCTCACCCAGAACGGCCTGGGCGGCGCACCGCTGTTCGTGGTGCCCGAGTCCCCGACCTACGACGCGCTGCTGCCGCCGGACGTCGTCGACCCGGTGCGCAGCTGGCTGCACGGGCTGGCGGCCGACGCCGGCACCCGGGCCGCCGTCGTCCGGCACACCCTGGACGGCGCAGTCCGCTCGCTGGCCGCCCGCGTCTTCACCCTCGCCGCCGCGGCCGATGCGCAGGCCGAGGCCGTCCGCCGGCTCCGGAGCACGGTCGACTCGGCGTACGACCAGGCGCTGCGCCAGGTGGCGGAGGCAAGCGGTGACGGCTCGCTGCTGCGCGGCGAGGTGCTGGCGCGGTGGCAGGAGTTCGTCGGGACCGGCGAGCTCATGCGGGCCCTCGAGTCGAAGGTCTCCCGGGTCCGGGACCGCGTCGCGGCTGCGGTGCAGGGCAGGCCGGCTCCGGGCAAGGACCTGGCCGAGGCGCTGGAGTCCGGCGTCGAGGCGTTGGTCCGCTCCGCGTCGGACACCGCGGCCGAGCAGGCAGGGTCGGCCTGGGCCGCCGACCCTGCGGGCGCGCAGCTGCTCGGCGCCGACGACCTGCGGCGCTCCTCGCCGGAGCTGCCCGCCGCCACCGCCCGCGAGGTGCGCGAGTGGCAGGCGGGCGTGCTCGAGCTGGTCCGCGCCCAGGCACAGGGCAAGCGCAGCACCGCCCGCTACCTCGCCTTCGGTGTCAACGGCCTCGGGCTGATGGTGATGATCGTGGTCTTCGCGCACACCGGCGGTCTCGTCGCCGGCGAGGTCGCCGTCGCCACCGGCGCCTCGGCGTTGAGCCAGAAGGTGCTGGAGGCGGTGCTCGGCGACCAGGCGGTCCGCTCGCTGGCAGCGCAGGCCCGCACCGACCTCGAGCAGAGGGTTGCTGCCCTGCTCGCCGGAGAGCGGCGCAGGTTCACGTCGCGGCTCGACGACGTCGCCGTGCACGAGGACGCGGGGGCGGCCCTGCGCGCCGCCGTCCAGGACGTGGAGGACGCGTCGTGAGCCCGCGCCTCCGGGGCCGGCACCGACGTGCCGAGCTGCCCGCCATGCTGGCCGCTCTGGACGAGGCGGTAGAGGCGCTGGACGGACGGGTAGCGGACGCGAGGCTGCTCGCCCGGGCCCGGGCCGTCTCCGGTCGTGCGGGGGAGCGGCTGCGGCTCTCCGGCGAGCACACCGTTGTCGCCCTTGCCGGGTCGACGGGCAGCGGCAAGTCGTCGCTGTTCAACGCCCTGTCCGGTGCAGACCTCTCACCGGTCGGCGTCCGCCGGCCGACCACCTCCAAGGCCTACGCCGGGGTGTGGGGCTCCGACGGTGCGGCCCCCCTGCTGCAGTGGCTCGGGGTGCCGCGCCGTCAGACGCACTGGCGGCACGGTCCCGGGCTGCGCGAGGAGGACCTCGGCGACCTGGCCGGCCTGGTCCTGCTCGACCTGCCCGACCACGACTCGACCGCGGTCGAGCACCGGCACGAGGTCGACCGGCTGGTCGAGCTCGTCGACCTGCTCGTGTGGGTCGTCGACCCGCAGAAGTACGCCGACGAGGCGCTGCACGAGCGCTACCTGCGCAAGCTGTCCGGCCACCAGGCGGTCACCGTGGTCGTCCTCAACCAGATCGACACGGTCAACCCCTTCGCCGCGGCAGAGTGCGCCGAGGACCTCCGTCGGCTGCTCGACGCGGACGGCCTGCCCCGCTCGCCCGTCCTCACCTGCTCGGCACGCACCGGTGCCGGCGTCGACGGCCTGCGCCAGCTCCTCGTCGACGCGGTCTCGACCCGGCGGGCGCGCAACGACAGGCTCGTCGCGGACGTCGAGGACGTTGTCGAGCGGCTCCTCCCCTCGGTGTCCGTCGACGAGCCGGCCGGTGTCGTCGGCGCCGAGCGGGACAAGCTGGTCGAAGCACTGGCGGTGTCGGCCGGCGTCCCGGTGATCGGTGCGGCCGTCGAGGAGTCGTGGCGGCTGCGGGCCGACGGGCTGCTCGGCTGGCCCCCGACGCGGTGGGTCCGGCGGCTGCGGCCCGACCCGCTGCGCCGGCTGCACCTGCGCGGCGAGGACAGGCGGCAGGTCCGGTCGGCGCTGGTGCGGTCGTCGGTGCCGGAGCCCACGCCGGTGCAGCGCGCCCAGGTCGACACGGCGCTCCGGCGGGCGTGCGACGGGGTGGCAGAGGACCTGCCGCGACGCTGGCAGCGGGCGGTGCGGGACGCGGCCACCGGCCGCTCGGCCGACGTCCGGGACCGGCTCGACCAGGCCGTGGTGGGAACTGACCTCGGCGTCGACCGGGTGCCGTTCTGGTGGCGGCTCGGCGCCGGACTCCAGCTGGTGCTGGCGCTGGCCGCCCTGGCGGGGGCGGTGTGGCTGCTGGCCCTGGCCTTCGGCTCCTACCTGCGACTTCCGGACCCGCCCACACCGGACGTCTACGGCGTCGCGGTGCCGACGCTGCTGCTCGTCGGTGGTGTCGCGCTCGGTCTGCTGCTGGCGGCCGTCGGCCGGCTGCTTGTCCGTGGTGGCGCGGCTGCCCGGCGACGTCGTGCCGAGCACCGGCTCCGGTCGGCCATCGAGACCGTCGCCGACGAGCTCATGCTCGGCCCGGTGGAGGCCGAGCTGGCGCGGCACCAGCGGGCCCGCCTCGCCCTGGACCGGGCCCGCACCGGCGGCTGACGCCTTCTCCACAGGCGCCCCGGCGCCGCTCGTCCTCCACAGATGCGCGAGCTGCGTCCCCCGGCGGGGGTCGGCGCCCGCATCCTCGTCGTACGCGGTCGGTGCCGCGGTCCCGACCTGATCCCGAGGAGCGGCGATGAACGAGACGATGGTCACGGTGGTCGGCAACGTGGCGAGCGACCCCACGATGCGCGTGACGTCCGGCGGTGCCCGGGTCACGACGTTCCGGCTCGCGTCCACGGAGCGCCGGTACGACCGCGGCGTCGACGGCTGGCGCGACGGTGACACGACCTTCTGGTCTGTGTCGTGCTGGCGCCGGGCGGCCGAGAACGTCGCCGACTCGGTCGTCAAGGGGCAGCCGGTCGTGGTGCACGGGCGGCTGCGCGAGCGCGGCTACGAGGTCGAGGGCCAGCACCGGACCTCGTTGGAGATCGACGCGACCACGGTGGGGCACGACCTGAGCCGGGGCGTCGCGGTCTTCCGCAAGCCCGCACCGCGCCCACGCGACGGCGGGCCCGGCTCGCCGGCGGCCCCGCCGGTGGCCCCGGCGCACGCCACCGTCACCTCGCTCGGCGCTGACGGAGCGCCCCGGGACCGGCCGGAGGACGGCAGTGCGGCCTGACGCGGATTCGGAGCAGGTCCGGGTGCCCGCATAGGCTCTGCCGCATGGCGGAGTTCATCTACACGATGCGCAAGACGCGCAAGGCCCACGGCGACAAGGTCATCCTCGACGACGTGACCCTGTCCTTCCTTCCCGGCGCGAAGATCGGGGTCGTCGGCCCCAACGGCGCCGGCAAGTCGACGGTCCTGAAGATCATGGCGGGGCTGGACCAGGCGTCCAACGGCGATGCGTTCCTCAGCCCGGGCTACTCCGTGGGCATCCTGGAGCAGGAGCCGCAGCTCAACGACGACAAGGACGTGCTCGGGAACGTCGAGGAGGGCCTCGGCGCCATCAAGCACAAGCTGGACCGCTACAACGAGATCGCCGAGAAGATGGCGGTCGAGTACAGCGACGACCTCATGAACGAGATGTCCTCGTTGCAGGAGGACATCGAGCACGCCAACGCGTGGGACCTCGACTCGCAGCTCGAGCAGGCCATGGATGCCTTGCGTTGCCCGCCGCCGGACGCCGACGTCTCCGTGCTCTCCGGCGGGGAGAAGCGCCGGGTCGCCCTCTGCAAGCTGCTGCTCAGCCAGCCCGACCTCCTGCTCCTCGACGAGCCCACCAACCACCTCGACGCCGAGAGCGTCCAGTGGCTGGAGAGCCACTTGGAGAAGTACGCCGGCACCGTCGTCGCGGTGACCCACGACCGGTACTTCCTCGACAACGTGGCCGAGTGGATCCTCGAGCTGGACCGCGGCCGGGCCTACCCCTACGAGGGCAACTACTCGACGTACCTCGAGACCAAGCAGACCCGGCTCAAGGTCGAGGGCCGCAAGGACGAGAAGCGGGCCAAGCGGCTCAAGGACGAGCTGGAGTGGGTGCGCTCCAACGCCAAGGGCCGCCAGGCCAAGAGCAAGGCCCGCCTCGAGCGGTACGAGGAGATGGCGGCCGAGGCCGAGAAGACCCGCAAGCTGGACTTCGAGGAGATCCAGATCCCGCCCGGGCCGCGGCTGGGCAGCCTCGTGGTCGAGGTCGACGGTCTCAGCAAGGGGTTCGACGACAGGGTCCTGATCGACAACCTGTCCTTCTCGTTACCGCGCAACGGCATCGTCGGCGTCATCGGCCCGAACGGGGCCGGCAAGACGACGCTGTTCAAGATGATCCTCGGTGACGAGCAGCCCGACGGCGGCAGCATCAAGATCGGCGACACCGTCAAGATCGCCTACGTCGACCAGAGCCGCGGCGGCATCGACCCGAAGAAGTCCCTGTGGGAGGTCGTCTCGGACGGGCTGGACCACATCAAGGTCGGCCAGGTCGAGATGCCGTCGCGGGCCTACGTGTCCGCGTTCGGGTTCAAGGGGCCGGACCAGCAGAAGCCGGCCGGAATCCTCTCCGGCGGCGAGCGGAACCGCCTCAACCTGGCTCTCACCCTGAAGATCGGCGGCAACCTGCTGCTGCTCGACGAGCCGACGAACGACCTCGACGTCGAGACGCTCTCGTCGCTGGAGAACGCATTGTTGGAGTTCCCCGGCTGCGCCGTGGTGGTGTCTCACGACCGCTGGTTCCTCGACCGGGTCGCGACCCACATCCTCGCGTACGAGGGCGACTCCCAGTGGTTCTGGTTCGAGGGCAACTTCGAGTCCTACGAGCGGAACAAGGTCGAGCGGCTCGGGGTCGACGCGACGCGTCCGCACCGGGCGACCTACCGCAAGCTCACCCGCTAGGCACCCGCAGGCGCTCGCGGCGGCCTGCGTCGTGGCAGGCTGCCGCCATGCGCCACAGCTTTCGCTGCCCGATGCGGTGGTCAGACATGGACGCCTACGGGCACGTCAACAACGTCGTCTACCTCACCTACCTCGAAGAGGCGCGGGTCGACATGCTGTTCGCCCTCGGCGGCGACCACGGGGCAAAGGCGCTCTCCGAGGGCGTCCTCGTCGCCCATCACGAGATCGACTACAAGCGGCCGCTGGTCTACCACCCCCGCGGCGTCGACATCCAGATGTGGGTCAGTGCGATCAAGGGCGCGTCGTTCGAGATCCGCTATGAGGTCCGGGACGAGGTCACGGTCTTCGCCACGGCCGCGTCGGTCCTGGTGCCCTACGACCTGACCGGCGCGCGCCCCCGGCGCGTGTCGCCGGAGGAACGCGCGTTTCTCGAGCGCTACGTCGAGCCGGCCGGTCGAACCGGGCCCGGCGGCTGAGCGGCCCGCCGGTGTCGGGCTGTGCCGAGGCCGCCGCTGACCCGCGTCAGTCGTCGACGCCGACGGGCACCCGCGGCTCGCGGCGCTGCTCCGGGATCGCCGCGTGCGGCTCCACCCGCAGCGGCCTGGCGGCCCAGGAGGGCAGCCACCAGTTCCACCGGCCGAACAGGGACACCAGGGCCGGGACGAGGAGAGCGCGCACGACCGTGGCGTCCAACAGGATGCCGATGCCCAGCGCGGTCGCGAACACCTTGATGTCGGTGCCGGGGGAGGACGCCAGGGCGAGGAACGCCAGGAACAGGATCATGGCGGCGCCGGTGACCAGCCGCCCGGTGCGGGCCAGCCCCGTCACCACCGCCCGGTCGGTGTCACCCGTCTTGTCGTACTCCTCGCGCATCCGGGCCAGGATGAACACCTCGTAGTCCATGGACAGCCCGAACAGGAACGCGAAGATCAGCACCGGCAGCCAGAAGGTGACCGCGCCGGTCGGTGCGATCCCGAAGATCTGCTCCGAGCCGTGGCCCTCCTGCCAGAACAGCACCACGGCACCGAACGTGGCGCTGACCGAGAGGATGTTCAGCAGCACTGCCTTGACCGGCAGCAGGATCGACCGGAAGGTCCGCACCAGCAGGATGAAGGTCACCAGTGCGATGAGCCCCAGGCTGTAGGGGAACTTCTTGTAGACGGCGTTGATGTAGTCGAGCACCGTCGGCCCGACCCCGGCGACGCCGACGACACCAGGCACGTCCGCGATCGCGGTCTTCAGGTCGTCGACGACGTGGGCCTTGGTCGAGTCGACCGTCTCCTCGGTCGGGATGACCTCGACCAGCGCGGCGCCGTCGGTGCGCCACTGCGGGTCGTCAGGGGCGAAGGCCCCCGCGACGCCGTCGACCGACCGGCTCCGGTCGAGCACCTGCTGGGCCGAGGCGGCCGGGTCCGAACCGGTGACGAGCACCTCCATGGGCGACACGACGCCGCCGGGGACCCCGCCGTCGCGCAGCACCTGCAGCGCCTCGTAAGCCGGGCCGCCGCTCGCCAGCGAGCTGGTCTGGGCCTGGCCGATCTTGATGCCGAAGACCGGCACGACAAGCGCGCCGAGCATGAGCACGGCCACCCCGGCGGCGACCCAGCGCCGGCCGACGATCAGACGGGCCCAGGCGGTCCAGCCGCGGGACGCCCGCTCCTCGTGCCTGATCCGCGGCCAGTCGACCCGCGGGCCGATGCCGCCCAGCAGTGCGGGGAGCAGCGTGAGGATCACCGCGGTGCTCACCAGCGGGATGAGCATGCCGCCGATGCCCATGCTGCGGAGCAGAGGCACCGGGATCACGAGCAGCGCGAAGAGGCTGATCGCCACGGTGCCGGCACTGGCGACGACTGCGTGCCCGGCGTACTGCATCGCGATGACCACGGCGTCGTGGTTGTCCCGGCCGTGCGCGCGTTCCTCCCGCCAGCGGTTGACGACGAGCAGGGAGTAGTCGACCGCGACGCCGAGGCCGACCAGGGCGATGAGGAACTGGACGACGAAGGAGATGTCCATCACGTAGGTGCCGAGAAGCACGATGGCGAACGTCGTGAGGATCGACACCGCCGCGATGAGCAGGGGCACGAGCGCCAGGAACGACGCGAACAGGAACAGCAGGACGGCCAGGGCGCCGAGGCCGCCGAGCAGGGTCTCGGCCAGCAGGCTGGGGCCTTCGGGGTCGTCCGTGCCCTGCGCGAGCAGGTTGTAGCCGGTCACCTCGAAGTCGAAGCCGGTGTCCCTGCTGGCCTGCTCGAGGATCGGCTTCATCGGGACGTCGGGCCCGACGTCGGTGAAGCTCTCGAACGGCTTGGGGTAGACCAACGCGTACGTCGTGCGCCCGTCGTCGGTGAGGAAGATGTCGTCCCTGGTCTGCGCGTAGTCGACCATGCGGGTGCCGGGCAGGGCCGCCTTCACCGCGTCGAAGACAGGGGTGATCTGCCCTAGCTGCTCGTCGACGGTGGTCCCCTCGGGCACCGTCACGACCGCGATGGTCGGCGGGTTGGAGCCGCCGTTGCCGAACGTCGCGAGGAGCTGCTTCTCGGTCTCGTAGCCGGGCTGGCCAGGCAGGGAGAAGTCCACGGTGAGCCGCTTGCTCGTCTGGCCGGCTGCGACCCCGCCGGCGACGAGCATCACGAGCCAGAAGAGCATCACCAGCCGGCGGTGACGCAGGACGAACTCGGCGATTCGGACCATCATGGACTCCCCGGTTGTGCGGTGGCAGCGACGACGCTAGACGAGACCACCGACGCAGGTCGATCTCATCGCCCTCTGACCAGGGACCGGTCCGGGCGAGGCCAGGACCGCGCCGGCCCCACCGCTCAGGACACGCGCAGCCAGACCGCGGAGTCCCCGGGCAGGACGGCGCCACCGTCCGGCCCGGCGCCCAGGGGCGCGCTGCTCACCAGTACCTCGTCGTACGGAGGCAGCGGCACCTCCTGCGACGAGAGCGCGACGACGCAGACCACGGTCGAGCCGTCCAGCCCCGCGGCCCGGAACGCCAGCGAGCCCTCGGGTGCCGGCAGCCAGTCCACCGGGGTGCCGGTCTCGGTGACCGCGAGGTCGCGCCGATGCGCCAGCGCTTCCCGGTACAGCTCCAGGGTCGAGCCCTCGACGCCCTTCTCGGCCTGGACCGACAGGTCGGCGAACGACGCCGGCTGCGGGAGCCACGGGGCACCGCTGCCGAACCCGAACGACGGACCGTCGACTGTCCAGGGGATCGGCACCCGGCAGCCGTCGCGTCCCCGCTCGGTGTGGCCGGAGCGCTCCCAGATCGGGTCGGCCAGGACCTCCTCGGGCAGGTCGACGACGTCGGGCAGGCCGAGCTCCTCGCCCTGGTACACGTAGGCCGATCCGGGCAGGGCGAGCATGAGCAGCGCGGCCGCGCGGGCGCGGCGGAGCCCGAGGTCCGGGTCGAGCGGCGTGTCCGGGCCGACCCGGTCGCCCTCCAGGACGCCGCCGCCGGTGTCGTCCAGGCGCGCGTACCGGGTCGCGTGCCGGGTGATGTCGTGGTTGGACAGCACCCAGGTGGCGGGCGCGCCGACCGAGCCGGCGGAGGCCACGCACTCGTCGATGGTGCGCCGCAGCCGGTCCGCGTCCCACGGGGAGCGGACGAAGGAGAAGTTGAAGGCCGTGTGCAGCTCGTCCGGGCGGGTGTAGCGGGCCAGCCGCTCCGGCCGCTCGACCCAGGCCTCGGCGACGAAGACCCGGTCGCCGGCGTACTGCTCCGCCACCCGGCGCCAGCCGCGGTAGACCTCGTGCACCTCGTCGCGGTCCCAGAACGGGTGGTCCGGCCCCTCGTGCGGGAGGAGAACCTGTTCGTCCTCGGGGCCGACATCGGGGAGGCCCTGGTCCTTCTTCAGCGAGTTGGCCACGTCGATCCGGAAGCCGTCCACCCCGCGGTCCAGCCAGAACCGCAGGATGTCCTCGAACTCGGCGACGACCTCGGGGTTCTCCCAGTCGAAGTCCGGCTGCTCGGGCGCGAACAGGTGCAGGTACCACTGGCCGTCCGGGACGCGGGTCCAGGCCGGCCCGCCGAAGGTGGACTGCCAGTCGTTGGGCGGCTGCGAGCCGTCCGCGCCCCGGCCGTCGCGGAAGAGGTAGCGAGCCCGTTCCGGGCTGCCGGGGCCTGCCGCCAGGGCCGCCTGGAACCAGACGTGGTGGTCGGAGGAGTGGTTGGGGACGATGTCGACGATGACCCGCAGGCCGATGTCGTGCGCCTCCCCGATGAGCGAGTCGGCGTCGGCGAGGGTGCCGAACACCGGCTCGATGTCACGGTAGTCGGCGACGTCGTACCCGCCGTCGGCCATCGGCGAGGGGTAGAACGGCGTGATCCAGACCGCGTCCACACCGAGGTCGCGCAGGTACGGCAGCCGCGACCGGATGCCGGCCAGGTCGCCGATCCCGTCGCCGTCGCCGTCGGCGAAGCTGCGGATGTACACCTGGTAGATGACCGCGGTGCGCCACCAGGCCACCTCGGTGCGGGAGGTCGTGGGGGGCGCGTCGGTCGCGTGGGTCATCGGCTCGGTCACCGGGCGATCCTGCCAAACCGGGCCACGGCCGAGCCGGGGTGCCCGGTCCTCGGACCCGGCCGCTCAGCCCTCGGTGTTGACCAGGCTGGCGGCGGCCATGACCAGGTAGTCCCACAGCAGCTTCTCGGCGTCCGGGTGCAGGTCCAGCTCGTCCAGCGCGGTGCGCATCTGCCGCAGCCATGCGTCGTGGGCGGTCCGGTCCACGGCGAACGGCGCGTGCCGCATCCGCAGCCGCGGGTGCCCCCGCTGCTCGGAGTACGTGCGCGGCCCGCCCCAGTACTGCTCGAGGAACATCCGCAACCGGGTCTCGGCGCCCGCCAGGTCGGGCTCCGGGTAGAGCGGGCGCAGGACGGGGTCGGTCTCGACCCCCTGGTAGAACCGGTGGACCAGGCGGTGGAACGTGTCTGCGCCGCCGACCGCGTCGTAGAAGGTCGGCTCCGACTCCGGAATATCCACGGATGTCATGGTGTCAGACGGGGTGGAGCCCCAACCGGCGCTCCACCCACCAGCGACTCCTCTGGGAGGACTGCCGCATGGCTGCTACTCGTACCGCCAACGCACACTGGGAAGGCTCGCTGAAGGAGGGCAAGGGCCGCGTCTCGCTCGACTCCTCCGGCATCGGCTCGTACGACGTGAGCTGGCCGGCCCGCACGGAGGAGCCGAACGGCGTCACCAGCCCGGAGGAGCTGATCGCGGCAGCCCACTCCACCTGCTTCTCGATGTCGCTGTCCAACGAGCTCACCAAGGGCGGGCACACCGTCGAGACCGTGGACACCCAGGCGGACGTGACCTTCCAGCCGGGCCAGGGCATCACCGGCATCCACCTGACCAGCAGCGCCGCCGTGCCGGGCATCTCGGCCGAGGAGCTCGCGACGTTCGCCGAGCTGGCGAGGACGAACTGCCCGGTGAGCCGCGCGCTCACCGGCACCACGATCACCGCGGACGTGTCCCTGGCCTGAGCGCCGCTGGGCTCCTCCGACCAGGGGGGCGGTGCGCCCGTCAGGTGCCGCGGACGTCGTCCTCCGGGGCCGGGTCGTCGACGACCGCGGCCATCTCGCCGGTGTACTCCGAACGGACCTGCCGCCGCGGCCCCGCCGGGGCACTCGCCGGGCCGGCCGCTGGGGCCTGGTCCGGTCGGCCGGACGTCGTGCCCGTGTCCGGCGCGGCACGCTCCGCGCCGGCCTCGCTGCCCGGGCCCTCGGTCCGCATCCAGACCGTCCGCTGCGGGAACGGGATCTCGACGCCGTGCTCGTCGAAGGTCCGCTTGATGCGTTCGCGTAGTTCCCGCGCTACCGCCCACTGCTGGAGCGGCTTGGTCTTGGCGACCAGCCTGATGAGGATCGCGTCGTGCTCGAGCGCCTCGACGCCCCACACCTCCGGCTCGTCCATCACGAGGTCGCGGAAGTCCTCGTCGGCGTAGAGCTCCTGCGCGGTGCCGAGGATGAGCTCCCGGACCCGGGCGATGTCCTCGTGGTACGCCACCCCGATGTCGAGCACCGCGCGGGCCCAGCCCTGGCTCATGTTCCCCACCCGGGGGATCTCGCCGTTGCGGATGTACCAGACGACGCCGCTGACGTCGCGCAACCGGGTCACGCGCAGGCCGACGGCCTCGACCACGCCGGACGCGTCGCCGGCATCGATGACGTCGCCGACGCCGTACTGGTCCTCCAGGATCATGAAGATGCCCGACAGGAAGTCCTTGACCAGGCTCTGCGCACCGAAGCCGAGCGCGACACCGACGATGCCGGCACTCGCGATCAGCGGTGCGATGCTCACCCCGAGCTCGGCGATCACCATGATCAGCGCGATGCTGGCGATCACCCCGGTGGTGATGGAGCCGAGGACCGAGCCCATGGTGGCCGCCCGCTGCGCCCGCCGCGCCGACAGCAGTGGGCTGGCCTGGAACAGTGCCGACCCACGGCCCCGGGCCAGCACGCCGGGCATGTTGCCCTCGGCGGCCCTGGTCGCCAGCCGCTTGATCAGCCGGGAGACGACAGCCCGCAGCAGGACGGCGACGACGACGATCGCGACGATCTTCAGCGGCTTGGCGATCAGCCAGTCGGAGGACTCGGCGACCCCCTTGTTGCCGGTCACCTTGTAGACCAGCTCGCAGAAGGAACCCTGCTGCTTCCAGCAGTCGGTGGAGTCGGCCGAGATCAGCGCGGCGGGCCAGAGCGCCAGGGACACGGAGAGCCTTTCCGGTCGGGGTCTCGGGTCGGGTCGACACTACCGAGAGCGCTTCGGCCGGCCCGGGTGCGTCCGCGCGGTCACGGCGAGCTCAGGCCAGGTCCAGCCCGGTCCACCGGGCCGCGAACGCGAGGGTGTCCGCGGTGAGCGCAACCGACCGGCTCAGCGCCCGCGCGCCGTGACCGACGTCACGCTCGCGGCGCAGCAGGACCGGTCGTGTCCCCGAGGTCGCGTGCTGCAAGGCGGCGCACATCTTGCGTGCGTGCATCGGGTCGACCCGCGTGTCGCTGTCGAAGACGGTGAACAGCACCGCCGGGTAGTCCACGCCGTCCCGCACGTGGTGGTACGGGGAGTAGGACAGCAGCCAGCCGAGCTCCTCGCGCACCGCGGCACTGCCGTACTCGTCGCTCCACGTCGCGCCGAGGCCGAACTGCTCGTAGCGCACCATGTCCAGAAGGGGCGCCGAGCAGACAGCCGCGGCGAACAGCTCCGGGCGCTGGGTGACAGCGGCGCCGACCAGGAGGCCTCCGTTGGACCCGCCCGACACCGCCAGCCGGTCGCTGTCCGTCCAGCCGTCGGCGACGAGCCGCTCGGCCGCTGCGTGGAAGTCGTCGAACGTGTTCTGCTTCTTGTCCCGCATGCCGTCGCGATGCCACTGCTCGCCCTCCTCCGAGCCGCCGCGCAGCTGGGCGATCGCATAGACGCCGCCTGCCTCGACCCAGGCGAGCAGCCCGGCCGAGTAGCCGGGAGTCATGGGGATGCTGAAGCCGCCGTAGCCGTAGAGGATGGTCGGGCGCGGCCGGTCGGGCTCCTTGGTCGGCGCAAGCACGAGCATCCGCACTGTGGTGCCGTCGCCGGAGCGGAACTCCACCTGCCGCGCATGCACCTCCGGCACCTCGACCCGTCCCGGCGCCTCCGCCCACAGGGTGGTCTCGCCGGAGGTCGCGTCGTAGCGGTAGACCGACGACGGGACGACGTGGTCGGTGTAGCCGAACCACGCCTCGTGACCGCCCTCGGGCCGCTCCGCGACGCCGGTGACGGAGCCGAGGCCGGGCAACGGCACGGTGCCCCGGCGCTCGCCGGTGCGCAGCGCGTGCGTGGTCAGCTCGCTTGTCGCGTGCCGGGTCCACACGCACAGGAGCGTGCCGCCGTCGCGAGGCAGCGCGCCGTCGGCCCCCGCCCCGTCGAGGATCGCGAAGCCCTCGAGCACCGCCTCGTCGTCCTCGGGCACCAGCTCCGTCCACGACTCGTAGGCCAGCGCGTCCGGCGTGGTCACCATCAACCGGCCCCGGGACGCGTCCCGGTCGGTGAACAGGTAGAGGCGGGCGTCCCGACCGGCGTGCAGGGACGTGCTCGCGTCGACGTCCCGCTGCACGACCCGCAGGTCCGGCGACCCGAGCCGGCCGTCGGACAGGTCGGCGAGCCACAGGTCGTTGCGGGGAGCGGTGCCGGCTGACGCGCCGATCACGAGCCAGCGGCCGTCCATCGAGACCGTCACGCCGAAGTAGCTGGTCCGGTCGAGATCGGCCCCGAGGATCTCCACGTCGTCGGCCGGGTCGCTGCCGACCCGGTGCAGCCAGACCCTCCGGTGGTACTGCTCCTCGCCCTCCGGGGTCAGCTCGGGGGCGATCCGGCGCACGTAGTAGTAGGCCTCGGCGCCCGGCACCCACGCGACCGGCGAGTAGCGGGTGCGGTCGATCGGCGACTCGAGCTGCTCGCCGGTCACGACGTCCACGACGTGCAGCAGCGACTCCTCGGTGCCACCGTGCGAGAGCTGGTACGCGAGCCGGTCGCCCTCCTTCGAGGGCTGCCACGCGTCCAGCGTCGTGGCACCGGAGGGGTCGATGGCGATCGGGTCGACGAGCACCCGCTCGGAGCCGTCCGGGTCGACGGTCAGCAGCACCGCGTGCTCCTGCTCGGCGGTACGCCGGGAGAAGAACTGCCGCTCCCCGCGCCAGGCGGGCGCCCCCACGGTCCCGGCCCCGAGCAGCTCCGCCACCCGGGCGGCGACGCGGTCCCTCGTCCCGGGCTCGGCCGACCAGTGGCCGGACTCCAGCAGCGCGTCCTGGGCCGAGAGCCACTCGAGCGTCTCGACGGACGCCGGGTCCTCCAGCCAGCGGTAGGGGTCGGGCACCTTGGTGCCGTGCAGGGTGTCCGCGTCGTCGCTGCGGCGGGCCTCGGGATAGGCGGGGCTCGTCATGGCGGTCACCGTAGCCGTCGGGCCCACGAGGCCGGGGGGCACCGTCGTGTCGGTGGCGTCCGGACGTGTGACACGTCACACTGATCACAGCCGACCCGGCACGAGCCACGTGCCGGGCCCGTTGTCGGAGGCGCCGATGGGCCACGCTCTCGTGCTCAACATGACGTACGAGCCGCTCTGCGTCGTGCCCGCTCGCCGGGCGCTGCTGCTCGTGCTCATGCGCAAAGCGGTGGCGGTCGAGCAGTCCGACCTGGTGCTGCACAGCGCGACTGTCGAGATGCATGCACCCGCGGTGGTGCGGCTCACGCGCTACGTCCGGCTTCCCTACCGCGGCCCGGTGCCGCTGACGCGCCGGGCCGTGTTCGTGCGTGACGGCGGCCGATGCGTCTACTGCGGCGTCCCCGCGACGAGCATCGACCACGTCCTGCCCCGCAGCCGCGGCGGCCGGCACGAGTGGGCCAACGTGGTCTCCGCATGCCGTCGCTGCAACCACGTGAAGGCCGATCGCACCGTCGCGGAGATCGGCTGGCGGCTGCACCCGCCGCACGAGCCGACGGGCAGCGCCTGGCGGGTGCTCGGCACCGGCCGCAGCGACCCGAGCTGGGCGCCGTACCTCGCGGCGTACGGCGGGAACGGCGTGGCGGTGGTCGTCTCCGCCTGACCGGCCCCGTCCTGACCGGCCCCGACCTGACCTACCCTCGTCGGCGTGCTGACCCAGGGCCTCGTCGACCTCGCCACGGCCCACGGGGTCGCCACCGACTTCTGGGACTGGCAGGGCCGGCACGCCGAGGTCCCGCGCGACTCGGTCGAGGCCGTCCTGGCCGCGCTGGGCGTGCCGGCGCACACCGACGAGTCGGTCGCTGCCTCCCTGGCGGAGGTCGGCCTGGCTCCCTGGCGTCGCACCCTGCCACCCTGCGTGGTCATCCGCTCCGGTCGCGCGACGGACGTGCCCGTGCACGTGCCGCACCTGACGCCGGTGCTGGTCCACGTCGAGCTCGAGGAGGGCGGCCGGGTCGAGCTGTCCGCCGTCGACCGGTGGGTGGAGCCGCGGGAGGTCGACGGCGCCCAGGTCGGCGAGGCCACGTTCACCGTGCCCGGCGACCTGCCGCTCGGCTGGCACCAGCTGGTCGCCCGGGTCGGCGCGGGCGACGACGAGCACGCCCGGGTCGCACTCGTCGTCACGCCCGACCGCCTCCAGCTGGACCCCGCGGTGGCCGAGGCGCCGGCGGCGACATGGGGGCTGATGACCCAGCTGTACTCGGTGCGGTCCCGGCGATCGTGGGGCCACGGTGACCTGGACGACCTGGGAGAGCTGGCGCGCTGGTCCGGACAGGAGCTGGGAGCCGGCTTCGTCCTGGTCAACCCGCTGCACGCCCCCTCGCCCACGGTGCCGGTCGAGCCGTCGCCGTACCTCCCGGTGACCCGTCGGTTCGTCAGCCCGCTGTACCTGCGCGTCGAGCGGGTGCCGGAGCACGCCTACCTCACGGGCGCGGTCCGCGCCGAGATCGAGCGCACCGCGCTGCTGCAGCGCGCGACGAGCGCCTCCTCGGCGCTGCTGGACCGGGACGCGGTCTGGGAGGCGAAGCGGTCCGCCCTGACCCTGGTGCACTCGGTCCCGCGCAGCGCCGCCCGTGAGTCCGACTACCGCACGTTCCTCGACCGTGAGGGGGCGGGTCTGGTCGACTTCGCCACCTGGTGCGCGCTGGCCGAGGTGCACGGCGACAGGTGGAGCGCGTGGCCTGCCGAGCTGCGCGACCCGGCCTCGGAGGCCGTGGCCGCCGCACGTGACGCGCTGGCCGACCGGGTCGACTTCTACTGCTGGCTGCAATGGGTGGCCGACGAGCAGCTCGCGGACGCCCAGGCCCGGGCCCGGGCAGCCGGCATGGCCGTCGGCGTGGTCCACGACCTTGCTGTCGGCGTGCACGCCGACGGGGCGGACACCTGGGCCCTGCAGGACGTCATGGCCCGGGGCGTCACCGTGGGGGCGCCGCCGGACGCGTTCAACCAGGTGGGTCAGGACTGGTCCCAGCCACCCTGGCGGCCGGACCGGCTCGCCGAGGCCGGCTACGGCCCGTACCGCGACATGCTGCGGACCGTCCTGCGGCACGCCGGTGGCATCCGGGTCGACCACGTCATCGGGTTGTTCCGCCTCTGGTGGGTCCCGGCGGGCCGGTCGGCGGCCGAGGGCACCTACGTGCGCTTCGACCACGAGGCGCTGGTGGGGATCCTCGCGCTGGAGGCGTGGCGGGCCGGCGCGCTGGTGGTCGGGGAGGACCTCGGCACCGTCGAGCCCTGGGCCCGCGACTACCTCGCCGACCGCGGCCTGCTGGGCACCTCGATCCTCTGGTTCGAGCGCGATGACGCCGGCGCGCCGCGGCCGCCCGAGAGCTGGCGCCGGCTGTGCCTGGCGACGGTCACCACCCACGACCTGCCGCCGACCGCCGGCTACCTCGCCGGCGAGCACATCAGGATCCGCGACGGGCTCGGCCTGCTCACCCGGTCGGTCGAGGAGGAGCGCGCCGTCGACGAGGCCGACCGGTCGTCGTGGCTGGCACTGCTGGTGGACCGGGGCTGGCTCGCACCCGGTGCGGAGCGGGACGTGGCCGCGGTGACCTGGGCGCTGCACCGTGCGCTGGCGGACACGCCGAGCCGGCTGCTGGGGGTCGCCCTGGCCGACGTGGTCGGCGACATCCGAGCGATGAACCAGCCGGGCACGCACGCCGAGTACCCCAACTGGCAGGCGCCGCTGGCGGACGGCTCCGGGGCGCCGGTGCTGCTCGAGGACCTGCTGGGGTCCGGCCGGGCGGCCGAGCTTGCCGCCGCGGTCCGCGGCGGCCGGCGGCCCTAGTACGGTTCACCCGTGACCGCACGACTCCTGCGCACGGCCCCCGTCGCGGCTGCCGCGACCGTCGTCCTGCTCGCCTCGTTCGTGGCCGCCGGCCCGGCGTACGCCGCCAACCTCGACGACGGTCAGGACCGCGGCGGCGGTCTGTCCGTGATCCAGACGCTGCTCGTCTTCGTCGGCATTCCCGCGGCCCTGTTCGTCGCCATCGTGGTGCTGGTCTCGGCCCCGTCGATGGCGCGCGGCCCGCGCTACCGGCCGGGGCTCGGGTGGTGGGCCGCGCCGGTCTGGTTCAACGGGCCCGACGACGCCGACGCCGCGGTGCGCAAGGCCGTCGCGACGACCGCAGGGGGTGGCGCGAGTGCCCGCTGGTGAGGCGTTCTCGACCCGACAGCAGGACGACGTCGTGCGGGCCATCCGGCTCGCCAGGCAGCAGTCCCAGCTGCCGGTCTCGGTCTACGTGGGCACCCTGGAGGGCGACAGCCGGGCCACCGCCCTGCAGCTGCACGGGGCGCTCGGCGACGACGCGCCGGTCACGGTGCTCGTCGCGGTCGACCCCGGTGCCCGGCGGGTCGAGGTCGTCACCGGCAGCCAGGTACGGCGCCGGCTCGACGACCGTGCCGCCGGCCTCGCCGCGATGACGATGACCTCGGCGTTCCAGGCGGGCGACCTGGCGGGCGGCATCGCCTCCGGCGTGCTCGCCCTGGCCGAGCACGCCCACGTGCCCCGCTCCCTGCACACCGACACCCCCGAGTAGCCCGCCCGCGGTGCGTCGACTGGCGGGACTACTCAGACGCGCGGCCCCAGAAACCGAGGAGTGCCACCAGTCAACGACCTGGGGGAGCGGCGGACGGCGCTGAGCGGGCCGAGAACTCCTGGGCGCGCACAGCGCGGGCAAGGCCGTCGCGCGCCTCGCCGACGAGTCGCCGCAGCGACGGCGGCGCCTGCCGGTGCGCGGCCAGCCAGGCGTCGGCCCGGTCGACCGTGGCCGGCTCGGCGAGCAGCGTCGGGAACAGGCCGATCACCACGTTCTGCGCGGTCTCGTTGGTGCGCTGCTCCCAGACTCGCGTCAGCGATTCGAAGTACTTCTCGACATAGGGACGCAGCAGGTCGAGCTGGCTGATGTGGGCGAAGCCGCCGATGAGGGCGGTCTGGATGGCGTTGGGCAGCTCCCCGTCGACCACTGCGGTCCAGGCCTCCGCCTTGGCCGCGGCGTCCGGGCGCGCGGCGCGCGCGGCCGCGGCCTGCCGGCGCCCGGTGGCGGTGTCGTCGGCGTCCAGCTCGCTGTCGATCTCGGCGTCGGTCGCCCGGCCACCCGCGACGAGCTGGTGCAGGAGGTGCCAGCGGAGGTCGGTGTCCACGACGAGATCGCCCAGCCGGTCGGTGCCGTCGAGCAGGGCGCGCACGACGGTCAGGTGCTCGTCGGTCGCGGCTGCGGACGCGAAGGCCCGGAGGAACTGCAGCTGGGAGTCGCTTCCGGGGGCGGACTGGCGGACCAGCCGGAGCAGGCCGTCGGCCAGCACGCCCCGGGTCTGCTCGCGCAAGGCGGGGGCGCAGTACAGCAGGCATGCGGTGTCGGCCTGCCGCAGGACCGTGCGGACGACGGAGCTGTCGGACTCGGTCCGGACGCCGGCAAGCACCAGCCGGACGTAGTCCTGCGTGGACATCTCGGCGTCCCGCGTCATGTCCCACGCGGCGGACCAGCACAGCGATCGGGGCAACGTCTCGCTGATCTCGCCGATGGAGTCGCGCAGCGTCCTCAGGGACCGTTCGTCCAGCCGGACCTTCGCGTAGGTGAGGTCGTCGTCGTTGACCAGCACGAGGTCCGGCTGCCGGTGCCCGACGAGCTCGGCGACCTCGGTGCGTGACCCGGTGGCGTCCAGCTCGGCCCGGTGCACCCGGACCAGGCCCGCGTCGGTCCGCTGGTACAGGCCGATGGCCAGCCGGTGCGAGCGCAACGTCGGCCACGCGTCCGGCGCGGTCTGCCGGACCGCGAAGGACGCGAACCGCCCGTCCTCGTCGGTGCTGAAGTCGGCCCGCAGCGTGTTCACGCCAGCGGTCTGCAGCCACTCTGCCGACCAGGCCTTGAGGTCGCGGCCGGATGTCTCCTCGAGCTTGCCGAGCAGGTCGGCCAGGGTCGTGCTGCCCCAGGCGAACGCCCGGAAGTACGCGCGCAGGCCGGCCACGAACTCCTCGCGGCCGACCCAGGCAGCCAGCAGCTTGAGGACCGCGGCGCCCTTGGCGTAGGTGATGCCGTCGAAGTTGACCTCGACGTCCTCGAGGTCGGTGATCTCGGCCGAGATCGGATGCGTGGAGGACAGCTGGTCCTGCCGGTAGGCCCAGGTCTTGTCGGTGTTCGCGAACGTCGTCCAGGCCGACGTCCAGCGTGTCGCCTCCGCGGCGGCGAGGGTGCTGACCCACTCCGCGAACGACTCGTTGAGCCAGAGGTCGTCCCACCACGCCATGGTCACCAGGTCGCCGAACCACATGTGGCCGAGCTCGTGCAGGACGGTGATGGCCCGGCGTTCGTAGGACACCTCGGGGACCCGGGACCGGAAGACGTAGTCCTCGTTGAGCGTGACGCAGCCGGCGTTCTCCATCGCCCCGGAGTTGTACTCCGGGACGAACAGCTGGTCGTACTTCTCGAACGGGTAGGGGGTGTCGAACATCTCCTCGTAGAAGGCGAACCCCTGCCGGGTCTCCTCGAGGACCACGTCGGAGTCCAGGTGCGCCGCCAGCGAGTCCCGGCAGTACACCGACAGCGGCACGACCCGGTCGCCGTCGCGGTACTCGGAGTCGACCCGGTGGTACGGCCCGGCGACAAGCGCCGTGACGTACGACGAGATGCGGGGTGTCGCCGCGAACCGCCAGGTCGCGTTGCCCAGTCCGGCCGGCTCGGGTGCGGGCGTCGGCTGGTTCGAGACGACCTGCCAGTCGTCAGGGGCGGTGACGGTGAAGGCGAAGGTGGCCTTGAGGTCGGGCTGCTCGAACACGGCGAAGACCCGGCGCGAGTCCGCCACCTGGAACTGGGTGTAGAGGTAGACGGACTTGTCGACGGGGTCGACGAACCGGTGCAGCCCCTCGCCGGTGTTCATGTAGTGGCAGCTCGCCCGCACGGTCAGCTCGTTGTCCTCGGCCAGCTCTTCGAGCTGGATCCGGGCGCCGTCGTGCGCCGAGCGCGGGTCGAGCGAGCGACCGTTCAGCACGATCGCGGTGACCTCGGCGGCGACCACGTCGACGAAGGTCGTGGCGCCAGGCTCGGCGCAGCCGAACCGGACTGTCGTCACCGAGCCGAACGTGACGTCACCGACGGTGAGGTCCAGCTCCACGTCGTAGGAAAACACCTGGACCAGCCGCGCTCGCGCCCGGGCCTCGTCGCGGGTGACGTTCATCCGGGCGGCAGCGCTGGGCACGGCAGGTCTCTTCCGTTCACGAGGGGGACGGCAGATCCTCGCACGCGCCTGGCCCCGGACCGCATGGGGAATGTCCGCCCCCGGCCCGGAGTTGGCACAATCGTGATTTCCCCGACCGTTCAGCCCGAATCCACCGGTGAGCCCCGCGTGACCGCGGACTTCTGGTTCGACCCGATCTGCCCGTGGGCGTGGATCGCGTCCCGCTGGATGCTCGAGGTCGAGCAGGTCAGGGACGTCACGGTCCGCTGGCACGTCATGTCGCTGGCCTACCTCAACGAGGACCGGGACCTGCCGCCGGACTACCGCGCGGCCATGGACCAGGCCTGGGGGCCGGCCAGGGTCGTGACCGCCGCGGTCGCCGCGCACGGCGACCAGGTCGCCCTGCCGCTGTACACCGCGCTCGGGACCCGGTTCCACCACGAGAAGCTGCCGAAGGACCGCGAGACCGTCGAGGCAGCCCTGGCGGAGGCGGGGCTGCCGCTCGAGCTCGCGGACGCGATGACGACAGATGCGCACGACGGCGCGATGAAGGCCTCGCACCACGCGGGCATGGACCAGGTCGGGTTCGAGGTCGGCACCCCGGTGATCTCGGTCGAGGGCGTGGCGTTCTTCGGGCCTGTCGTCTCCCCGGTGCCGCGGGGCGAGGCGGCCGGCCGGCTCTGGGACGGCGTCCGGCTGGTGGCCGGCACCGACGGGTTCTTCGAGCTCAAGCGGTCGCGCACCCGCGACCCGATCTTCGACTGACCCCCCCGGAGCGGGCAAAGCGCTGGCGGAACCCCCTCGACCGGGCGCAGGATGGGCCCACGAAGGGGTGTGGCCAGTGATCAACGTGCGACCGGGCTACTGGGACGTCGACAGCTGCTCCTGGGTGGGTGTCGACCCCGTCTACGTGGTGCCGCCGTTGCGGCATGCCGAGCACCCGCACGACCGCGCGTTCGGCGCGGCTGAGGTCCCGGAGCAGCGGGAGGACGAGGTCGACCTCGAGCCCGAGAGTCCGACCCGGGCCTGACGCCCGCACGCTCCCTCAGGTCACGATGCGCATCGGCCGGCCCTGCTCGTCGTCCGGCGGGTCGGCCGGCAGCGACCGGGCGGTGCCGGCGACCCAGCGCGCGGCGGACCACGCCACAGCGAGCGCGTCCAGCCCGTCGTCACCGGGCGGGACGGCTTCGTCGGGCAGCCCCGTGAGCCACCGGGACAGGACGGAGATCCGCGCCGCCCGGCCCGCCGCGGACTTCTTCGACGGCAGCGGCCCCTGCCCGCCGAGCTCGGCCAGCGACAGCTCGGGGTGGACCTCGACCAGCCGCGGGTCGTCCGCGACCGCGTCGACCTCCAGGATCTTGGGCACCAGGTGCCACGTCTGCACGGACAGGCCCAGCCCGCCGGTCAGCACCCGGTGCAGCGCGCTGGCCTCCGGGTAGTCCCTGGCGGCGAGGACGCCGCGCGGCGGCGCGAGGAACACCCTCGGGTGCGCCCGGCCCAGCAGCCGCTTCGCCAGCAGGTCGCACTCGCGCCGTCCGTGCCCCGGCAGCCCGACCGGCATGTCGACGCCGATGACGTCCACGTCGAGCGCGAGCGCCTCCTTCACCTGGCCGAACCGCAGCCACTGCACCCGGCCGCCCTCGACCAGCGCGCCGGCCCAGCCGCCGCGCGCCCCGTCGAGGCCGAGGCATCGGGTCACGGTCTGAGGGTCGGCGTCTGGGGGTCTGCGGCTCGTGGCGAGGTGCTGTCAGACTGCGCGGCATGCGCGTGCACCTCGGCTCCGACCACGCCGGCTTCGAGCTCAAGGCCCACCTCACCGAGGCGCTGCGCGTCCTCGGCTACGAGGTCGTCGACCACGGGCCGGTGGACTACGACCCGGTCGACGACTACCCGCCGTACGTGCTGCGAGCCGCTGCCGCGGTCGTCAACGACGGCGGCAGCCTCGGCGTGGTGATCGGCGGGTCCGGGAACGGCGAGGCGATCGCGGCCAACAAGGTGCCGGGTGTCCGCGCCGCGCTGGCCTGGAACGACGAGACGGCAGCGCTCGGCCGGGAGCACAACGACGCGAACGTCGTGGCGCTCGGCGCCCGGATGCACTCCCTGGACGAGGCCGCCCGGCTGGTGGAGCGGTTCGTGACGAGGCCGTTCAGCGGTGACCCGCGGCACGTCCGGCGGATCGCGATGATCTCCCGGTTCGAGGAGTCCGGCGACCTGCCCGAGCTGCCCGAGCCACCGGCACTGGCGTAGGGCGGGCCCGGGGGTCAGAACACCGCCGGGCACCAGGCCGCGGGGGAGTGCGCGAACGCAGTCGTGGCCGCGCGCACCGTCGAGGTGGACCCGGCCACCCGGCCGGCGCCCGCGAGCTCGACGAGCGAGGTGCTGCCGAGGTATGCCGCGCCGAGCTCGCGCACGTCCAGCGTGAGGTCGGCCGCGGCGTCGGTGCGGGTGCACGCCGCGCCGCCGGGGCCGCCGGTGAGCCGCCAGCGGCCGGCGTTCCACGGGCACCGCCGGTCGGCCACGTCCAGCACCAGGTCGACCTCGCCGGCGTACGTCCGGGCCGCGAGCGCAGCGCCCACGTCGACGAGGCGCACGTACAGCGCATCGCTCGTCGACGGTTTCGACCGCCGCGGGTTCGTCAGCCAGTGCGCCAGTGGGTCGTCCACCGGGAGGTTCCACAGGTCGGTCTGCCCCATCAGGTCGAGATCGGTGAGGTACCGGTACAGCGTCGCGAGCGCCGGCGGGTCGGTGGCCATCACCTCCCGGACGAAGACCGTTCCCTGCCCGAAGCTCTCGTCGAAGAGCTGCCGGGTCGCGTACAGGGCATATCCCCGGACCCCGCCGTCGTCCTCCGCGACGACGCACCGCAGCGCCGACTTCCCGTCACGGAAGACCGGCAGGTCGCGCACCACGCGGCCCCACCATCGCTCGTCGCGGGCGAACATGCCGGGTCGGACGGCGAGCACCGCGTCGTACACCGGCGCCAGCTGCTTCCAGTCGTGCGGCTCCGAGAGCCGGAGCCGGAGCCTGTCGTCGGCCGGCGCGTCCGGCAGCAGGGCCGCGTCGCTCCGCGGCACGGTGCAGCTCCAGTGCCGGCTGCCGAGCCCGTAGCCGAACCGGCCGTAGATCTGGGGCTCGGAGGCCCAGAGCACCGCCACCGGTTCCTCGCCCCGCTCGTGCAGGGACGCGAGCTGCGATGTCATCAGCGCGCTGAGCACACCGCGGCGGCGGTACGTCGGCAGGACGCCGACCCAGCTGACCCCCGCTGCGGCCACGGTCCGCCCGGGCACCGTCAGCCGGAACGGGTACGTCGCGGCGATCCCGACCATTCGCTCGCCGTCGTACGCCCCGATGTCACTGCCCCGGCCGAAGTACCCCCGCTCGGTCTCCAGCAGCTCCTCCGGTGCCGTCGTGCCGAAGGCATGCGAGTCGACGGCGACGAACGCGTCGAACTCGTCCGCGCCGAGGGTGCGGACCGGCCAGTTCGGACGATCCGTGCGGCTGTCCTCGCTCATGGCACAGGAGTAGCAGACCCGGTTCGCCCGGAGCCACCGCAATCGTCCCGTCCACGCCTCGGGGATCGTGCCCGGGGGTCCGGTCGCGCTCGCTACTGTCGTCGCCATGGCGGGCACCCGGCCACGTCGCGGACGCGGCGTGCGCGAGACCTGGTGGCGGGCTTCCACCTGGGTCCGCCGTCACGTGCTGCACTCCGACGGCTTCACGCTCGTGGGGCTGTGCCTGTCCGCTGCCGGGCTGGGCGGGCTCTTCCTCGTCGACCCGTCGTGGTTCCCCCTCGCCTCGCTGGCGGTGGTGGTGCTCGCCGGTGGGTTCCTGCTCTCCGTGCGCAGCTTGCTCATGCTCGACCTCGTCGTCGCGCTGGTCGTGGTCCTCGAGTTCGCCCGCACCTCCGCGATGGTGCCTCCCGGTGCGGTTCTCGTGGTCTGCGCGACGGCCGCGATCGTGCACGCGCTGGCCAGGTCGCGCGGCCGCCTCGGCGTCCAGGGAACCCGCGGCGACTCGATGCTGGTGGACCTGCGGGACCGGCTGATCGCGCAGGGCGAGATGCCGGCCCTGCCCGACGGATGGTCCGCGGAGGTGGTGCTGCGCTCCGCCGGCGGCGCGTCGTTCTCCGGCGACTTCCTCGTCGCGACCCGCTCCGACAACGGCGAACAGCTCGAGGTCGCTCTCGTCGACGTCTCCGGCAAGGGGGTGGCCGCCGGCACCCGCGCGCTGCTGCTGTCCGGTGCGTTCGGGGGCCTGCTGGGCTCGGTCGCGCACGAGGAGTTCCTCCCGGCGACCAACCGGTACCTGCTCCGCCAGCAGTGGGACGAGGGCTTCGCCACTGTCGCCCACGTGATGATCGACCTGTGCTCGGGCGAGTACGTGGTGTCCGTGGCCGGCCACCCGCCTGCGGTCCAGTTCTCGGCCGGATCGGGCCGGTGGCTCATGGGCGAGGCCAGCGAGGGACCTCTGCTCGGCGTCTTCCCGGACGCCAAGTTCGTCTCGGAGCGCGGCCGGCTGGACCGCGGCGATGCGTTGCTGCTGTTCACCGACGGCCTGATCGAGAAGCCCGGCCAGGACATCGCGGTGGGTATCGACAAGCTGCTCGGTGAGGCCGAGCGGCTCGTCACCCGAGGCTTCCGGCACGGGGCGAAACGCCTCGTCGACAGGGTGGCGGCCGCGGTGAACGACGACCGTGCCGTCGTCTTCATCTGGCGCGACTGAGGTCGCCGGGCCGCTCGTCCCGCCGGCGACGCGTCCCTCGGCTGGAGCGGGTGACGGGAATCGAACCCGCATGACCAGCTTGGAAGGCTGGAGCTCTGCCATTGAGCTACACCCGCGTGCACCCTGCGCACGCGCGTTTTCGCGTGGGCGGGGCCCTGGCTCTAGGATGCCAGGAGCGCTGCGGGGCGTAGCGTAGTGGCTAGCGCGCCTGCTTTGGGGGCAGGAGATCGGGAGTTCGAGTCTCCCCGCCCCGACCATCACTGCACCGGCAGGTGCCCGCCGCGCGAGCGCCCGCACCGAGCCGTCCGCCGCACCCCCGTATGCCCCCTGAGGAGCCCCCGACCGTGAAGAGCGATCTCGAGACCCTGAACCCGACCCGGGTCAAGCTGACCGTGGAGGTCCCGTTCGAGGAGCTCAAGCCGAGCCTGGACGCGGCCTATCGCAAGATCGGCTCCCAGGTCACCATCCCCGGCTTCCGCAAGGGCAGGGTGCCCCCGCGGGTGATCGACCAGCGCTTCGGCCGCGGCATGGTCCTGGAGGAGGCTGTCAACGAGGCGCTGCCGAAGTTCTACGGCGACGCGGTGGAGGCCAACGACGTCAAGGTCATCGGCCAGCCCGAGGTCGACGTCACCGAGCTGGAGGACGGCCGGAGCCTGACGTTCACCGCAGAGGTCGACGTCCGGCCGGAGTTCGACCTGCCGGAGTACACCGGCATCGAGGTCACCGTCGACGACGCGGAGGTCACCGACGCCGAGGTCGACGAGCAGCTCGACGGGCTGCGGGCCCGCTTCGGCACCCTGACCGGTGTCGACCGGCCGGTCGCCGACGGCGACTTCCTCTCGATCGACCTCTCGGCCACTGTCGGCGGCGAAGCGGTCGAGGACCTCACGGCCCGCGGCCTGAGCTACCAGGTCGGGGGCGGGGCGCTGCTGGCGGGCCTGGACGAGGCCGTCATCGGGCTCGGTGCCGGCGACACCCGCGACTTCCCGACCACCCTCGTCGGCGGTGACCACGCGGGGGAGGAGGCGACGGTCACCGTGACCGTCGTCTCGGTCAAGGAGCGTGAGCTGCCGGAGGTGGACGACGACTTCGCCCAGACGGCGAGCGAGTTCGACACCCTCGAGGAGCTGCGCACGGACATCCGCACCCGGGTCGAGGGGATGAAGAAGGTGCAGCAGGGCGTGCAGGCCCGCGACCGGGTCCTGGAGAAGCTCCTGGACGCCGTCGACCTGCCGCTGCCCGAGGGCGTCCTCAAGGCCGAGATCGACGCGCGCAACCACTCGCTGGGCCACCAGCTCGAGTCCGCCGGCATGACCCGGGCGGACTTCCTGACCGCGGAGGGCCAGACCGAGGAGGAGTTCGACGCCGAGGTCGTGAAGAGCACCCGCGACGCGATGACCGCCCAGTTCGTGCTCGAGAAGATCGTCGAGAAGGAGCAGCTGTCGGTCAACGAGCAGGAGCTCACCGAGCACCTGGTGCGCACCGCGGCCCGGTACGGCATGAGCCCGGACCAGTTCGTCCAGCAGGTGGTCCAGGGTGGCCAGGTGCCGATGCTCGTCAGCGAGGTGGTGCGAGGCAAGGCGCTGGCTCTGGTCCTGGAGAAGGCCAAGGTCACCGACGAGTCGGGCCGCGAGGTCGACCTGGACACGCTGCGGGAGGACGCTCCGGCGGTGCAGGAGCCCGACGTGGAGGACCACACCGGGCACGACCACGACTGAGCGTTCGCCGTCCGAGGGGCCCCCACCGCGTCAGCGGCCGGGGCCCCTCGGCCGTCCGGGTGGGGTCCGTGCGCCGTCAGCGAACACCCGCACGGCGGGGACTTCGGTGTCCCGGCGCCGCGTTAGTGTCGGCACCAGTGACCGGTGGTGCGCCGGTTGACCGACACAGACGAGACAGGTGAGCCCGACGTGACCCAGCTGACCACCCCCGGCCTCGTGGCCCCGCAGGGGCGCTCCCCCCAGCCGCAGGGGATGGGCCTCGACGACCAGGTCTACAACCGGCTGCTGCGTGAGCGCATCATCTTCCTCGGCTCGGTGGTCGAGGACTCCAACGCCAACGCGATCTGCGCGCAGCTGCTGCTGCTGGCCGCCGACGACCCGGACAAGGACATCTGGCTGTACATCAACTCGCCCGGCGGCTCCGTCTCGGCCGGCATGGCGGTCTACGACACGATGCAGTGGGTCAAGAACGACGTCGCCACCGTCTCGATGGGCCTCGCCGCCTCGATGGGCCAGTTCCTGCTCTGCGCCGGCACCCCGGGCAAGCGGTACGCGCTGCCGCACTCGCGGATCATGATGCACCAGCCCTCCGGCGGCCTCGGCGGCACGGCGTCGGACATCCGGATCCAGGCCGAGCAGATGCTCTACACCAAGCGGAAGATGGCCGAGCTGATCGCGCAGCACACCGGCCAGACGATCGACGTGATCGAGCGCGACTCCGACCGCGACCGCTGGTTCACCGCCGACGAGGCCAAGGACTACGGCCTGGTCGACGAGGTGGTGGCCAGCGCCGGCCAGGTGGCCGGCCAGGGCGGCACCGCATGAGCGACACCTTCCCCCCATCCGTCGGCGGCCCGCGAGGAGACCACGCCCCCATGAAGGCCCAGATGAGCGACCTGTACACCCCGAGCTCGCGCTACGTCCTGCCGTCGATGATCGAGCGGACCTCCTACGGTGCCGTGACGAAGGACCCGTACCAGAAGCTGTTCGAGGAGCGGATCATCTTCCTCGGCACCCAGATCGACGATGTCTCCGCCAACGACATCATGGCCCAGCTGCTGACCCTCGAGTCGGCGGACCCGGACCGCGACATCTCGATGTACATCAACTCGCCCGGTGGCTCGTTCACCGCCCTGACCGCGATCTACGACACCATGCAGTTCGTGCGTCCCGACATCCAGACGACCTGTCTGGGTCAGGCGGCGTCGGCGGCGGCGATCATCCTGGGGGCCGGTACGCCGGGCAAGCGCTTCGCGCTGGCCAACTCCCGGATCCTCATCCACCAGCCCTCGACCGAGGGCGGCGGCCAGGCCTCGGACGTCGAGATCCAGGCCCGCGAGGTGCTCCGGATGCGCAAGCTGCTCGAGGAGATGCTGGCCCGGCACAGCAACCGGACCCTGGAGCAGGTCGAGGTCGACATCGAGCGCGACAAGATCCTCACGGCGGAGGAGGCGGTCGAGTACGGCCTGGTCGACCGGGTCCTCACCACCCGGGGCACCTGACGGGTCGCCCCGGGAGGCCGAGCCGCGCAGGGAGCGGGACTCGCCCGTCCGCGCCTCCCGGCGCGGAATCGAGGCGCTGACGGGCCCACCAGGGTACCGTCGTGGCACACACGACCCGGTCGTCCGTCCGGGCGCCGGCAGAGGGAGAGGCTTTCCGCGTGGCACGCATCGGTGACGGCGGTGACCTGCTCAAGTGCTCGTTCTGCGGGAAGAGCCAGAAGCAGGTCAAGAAGCTCATCGCCGGTCCGGGCGTGTACATCTGCGACGAGTGCATCGACCTCTGCAACGAGATCATCGAGGAGGAGCTGTCCGAGAGCTCTGACCTCAAGTGGGACGAGCTGCCCAAGCCGATGGAGATCTGCGAGTTCCTGGACTCGTACGTCATCGGGCAGGACGTGGCCAAGAAGGCGCTCGCCGTCGCGGTCTACAACCACTACAAGCGGGTCCAGGCCGGTGAGTCCGGCAAGCCCGGCCGAGACGACCACGTCGAGCTGGCGAAGTCCAACATCCTGCTCATCGGGCCCACCGGCTGCGGCAAGACCCACCTCGCCCAGACCCTGGCGCGGATGCTCAACGTCCCCTTCGCGATCGCCGACGCGACCGCGCTCACGGAGGCCGGCTACGTCGGCGAGGACGTCGAGAACATCCTGCTCAAGCTGATCCAGGCCGCCGACTACGACGTCAAGAAGGCCGAGACCGGGATCATCTACATCGACGAGGTCGACAAGATCGCCCGCAAGAGCGAGAACCCGTCGATCACCCGCGACGTGTCCGGTGAGGGCGTGCAGCAGGCCCTGCTGAAGATCCTCGAGGGCACCACCGCATCGGTCCCGCCGCAGGGCGGTCGCAAGCACCCGCACCAGGAGTTCATCCAGATCGACACGACGAACGTGCTGTTCATCGTGGGCGGGGCGTTCTCGGGCCTGGAGAAGATCATCGAGAGCCGGATCGGCCGCAAGGGTCTCGGCTTCGGGGCCACCCTGCACTCCAAGGCCGACCGGGACGCCACCGACGTCTTCGCTGACGTGCTGCCGGAGGACCTGCTGAAGTTCGGCATGATCCCGGAGTTCGTCGGCCGGCTGCCGGTCATCACCAACGTGCGCAGCCTCGACCAGGACGCGCTGGTGCGCATCCTCAACGAGCCCCGCAACGCGCTGGTGAAGCAGTACGAGAAGCTCTTCGAGCTCGACGGCGTCGAGCTCGAGTTCAGCGACGACGCGCTCGTCGCGGTGGCCGACCAGGCGATCCTGCGCGGCACCGGCGCGCGCGGCCTGCGCGCGATCATGGAGGAGGTCCTGCTCTCGGTGATGTACGAGGTGCCCTCTCGCAAGGACGTCGCCAAGGTCGTCATCACCCGCGAGGTCGTGCTGGAGCACGTCAACCCGACGCTGGTGCCGCGCGACACCCCCAAGCGCGAGCGCCGCGAGAAGTCCGCCTGACCTCCGGCGCTCACGACGGGCCGGGGAGCCGGTCGCCTTCGCGGCGGGTCGGGAGCGGTCGCGGGCTCAGAGCGTGACGGTGGCGCCCAACGGCTCGTCCGAGGCGGTGAGCACCAGCTGCCCGACCCGCCCGGTCGCCCGGAGGTCGTCCGCGGCCAGCGCCACCCGCGCGAGCGCGTCCTGCGGGCCGGTCACGGTCGCGGACGTCACGTCGGACCGCATCGAGGCCTTCGCCTCGGACTTGGCCTTGCGCACGGCGGCGAGGACGACCGACGTGTCGGCGAGCACCCGCGGGTCGGCGCCCGGGGCCAGGGCGGCCACCTCGTCGGCGACCGGCCAGGCGGCCCGGTGCACCGACCCCTCCTGCCACCACGACCAGACCTCCTCGGTGACGAACGGCAGGAACGGGGCGAACAGCCGCAGCTGCACCGACAGTGCAGCGGCCAGGGTCGCCCTTGCCGACGCCGCCGGCGCCTCGCCCCGCCCGCCGTAGGCACGGTCCTTGACCAGCTCGAGGTAGTCGTCGCAGAACGTCCAGAAGAACGTCTCGGTGGCTTCCAGCGCCCGGGTGTACTCGTAGCCGTCCAGCGACTCGGTGGCCTCCCGGACCACCGCAGCCAGCCGCGCCAGCAGCGCGTGGTCGAGCGGGTCGGTGATCGACGCCGGGTCCTCGACGGCGCCGGTCTGCAGCGCGAACTTGCTGGCGTTGAGGATCTTGATCGCCAGCCGGCGACCGATCTTCATCTGCGCCTCGTCGAAGGGACTGTCAGTGCCCGGCCGGGCACCGGCCGCCCGCCACCGCACCGCGTCCGGACCGTAGGTGTCGAGGATCGCCAACGGGTCGACGACGTTGCCCTTGGACTTCGACATCTTCTGCCGTCTCGGGTCGGCGACGATGCCCGAGATGGCGACGGTGCGCCACGGCAGCCCGCCGACCTCGTAGTGGGTGCGCACCACGGTGGCGAACAGCCACGTCCGGATGATCTCGTGCGCCTGCGGACGCATGTCCATCGGGAACGTCCGGGCGAACAGGTCGGGGTCCCGCTCCCAGCCGCAGACGATGAGCGGGGACAGCGAGGAGGTCGCCCAGGTGTCCATGACGTCCGGGTCCCGGGTGAAGCCGCCCGGCTGGTCCCGCTGGTCGTCGCGGTAGCCGGTGGGCGCCTGTGACGCCGGGTCGACCGGCAGCTCGTCCTCGGTCGGCACCAGCGGGTGGTCGTAGTCGACCTCGCCGTCGGCGCTCAGGGGGTACCACACCGGGAACGGCACGCCGGAGAACCGCTGGCGGCTGATCAGCCAGTCCCCGTTGAGGCCGCCCACCCAGTTGTCGTACCGCTGCTTCATGAACCCGGGGACCCACTCGAGCTCCCGGCCGCGGGCCAGGAAGGTCGCCCGCAGGTCCTGGTCGCGGCCGCCGTTGCGGATGTACCACTGCCGGCTGGTGACGATCTCCAGCGGCTTGTCGCCGTTCTCGTAGAAGTTGGCCATCCGCTGGGTCGCGGTGGGCTCGCCGTCGAGGTCGCCCGCGGCTCGCAGCGCGTCGACGACGGCGGCGCGCGCCGAGAACGTGGTCTTGCCGGCCAGCTCGGTGTAGGCGGAGGCCGCGGGCTCGGCCGCCAGCCACGCCGGGGTGTCGCGCAGCAGGCGGCCGTCGCGGCCCACCACCGAGCGCACCGGCAGGTCCAGCTCGCGCCACCACAGGACGTCGGTGAGGTCACCGAACGTGCAGACCATCGCGACACCGGCACCCTTGTCCGGCTCGGCGGCAGGGTGCGCCAGCACCGGCACCTCGACGTCGAACAACGGGGAGCGCACCGTCGTGCCGAAGAGGGCCTGGTAGCGCTCGTCGTCGGGGTGGGCCACCAGCGCCACGCAGGCCGGGATCAGCTCCGGCCGGGTGGTCTCGACGTGGACCGGGCCGCCGGGCGCGTGGAAGGCCACGCGGTGGAAGTGGCCCGGGTACTCGCGCGCCTCGAGCTCGGCCTGTGCGACCGCGGTCTGGTAGGTGACGTCCCACAGCCCCGGAGCCTCGGCCTGGTAGGCCTCGCCGCGGGCCAGGTTGCGCAGGAACGCGCGCTGGGCGGCCGTGATGGCGATGGGGCTGATGGTGGTGTACTTCTGGGTCCAGTCGACCGACAGCCCGAGCCGGCGCCACAGCGACTCGTAGATCTTCTCCGTGGCGTCCGACCAGCGCTCGCAGAGCTCGACGAAGTTGCGCCGCGAGATCGGCACCTGCCGCTTGGCGTCCGGCTTCGCCGGCGGGGTGAAGTCGGGGTCGTAGGGCAGCGTCGGGTCGACGCGCACGCCGAAGTCGATCTGTACCCGCCGCTCGGTGGGCAGGCCGTTGTCGTCCCAGCCCATCGGGTAGAACACCTCGCGCCCGCGCATCCGCTGGAAGCGGGCGATGACGTCGGTGTGGGTGTAGGAGAAGACGTGGCCGACGTGCAGGGTGCCGCTCACCGTCGGCGGCGGGGTGTCGATCGAGAAGACCTGCTCGCGGGTCTTGGAACGGTCGAACAGGTAGGTCCCCTCGTCCTGCCACACCTGGGCCCAGCGGTCCTCGAGGCCGTCGACTGTCGGCTTGTCGGGCACCGATGTCGAAGCACGCGGGGCCGTGGTCTGCTGGTCCATGGCCGAAATCCTACGTGCGCCCCGCCGTCGCTCCCGCCGCGCAATCGACCACGTCAAGCATGCCGGTGATCGCGTCACCAGGCGCAGACGCCTTCCGAAGCGACCACTCGCCTGCCGTACGTGGTCGATTGCGGTGAGGTCGGGGACCTAGACTCGCCGGTCGTGAGTGAGCAGGCCGAGGTCGAGCGTCGGCTGGCCACCGTCGAGCAGGAGATCCTCGCGCGGGCGCCGGAGCACGACATCGACCCGACTCTCGACCGCGTCGCCGCGCTGCTCGACCTGCTCGGTGAGCCGCAGCGGTCCGCTCCCGTCGTCCAGGTTGCGGGGACCAACGGCAAGACCTCGACGACGCGGATGATCGAGACGCTGCTGCGCGAGTTCGGGCTGCGCACCGGCCAGTTCACCAGCCCGCACCTCCAGTCGATGCGCGAGCGGATCGCCTTCGACGGGAAGCCGGTCGACCCGGAGAGGTTCCTGGCGACCTATGACGACGTCGCGCCGTACCTCGAGCTGGTGGACTCGCGGCAGTCCCACCGTCTGTCGTTCTTCGAGGTCCTGACCGGGATGGCGTTCGCGGCGTTCGCGGACGCCCCGGTCGACGTCGCTGTCGTCGAGGTCGGCCTCGGCGGGACCTGGGACAGCACCAACGTCGCCGACGCGCAGGTCGCGGTGGTCACCCCGATCGCCGTCGACCACACGCGCTGGCTCGGGCACTCGGTCCAGGAGATCGCGGGGGAGAAGGCCGGCATCCTCAAGCCCGGCTCGTACGGCGTGCTGGCCCAGCAGCCTGTCGAGGCGGCCGAGGTGCTGCTGCGCCGCTCCGTCGAGGTGGACGCGATCGTCGCTCGCGAGGGGCTGGAGTTCGGCCTGCTCTCGCGCACCGTCGCCGTCGGGGGGCAGCTGCTGGCACTGCGCGGCCTGGCGGGGGAGTACGACGAGGTGTTCCTCCCGCTGCACGGCGCCCACCAGGCGCACAACGCCGCGGTCGCGCTGGCCGCGGTCGAGGCGTTCCTCGGGGGCGCCCATGGCGAGCGCGGCCGGCTGGACGTCGACATCGTCCGGGCCGGGTTCGCGGCGGCGACCTCGCCCGGACGGCTCGAGGTGATCAGGAGCTCGCCGACTGTCGTCCTGGACGCAGCACACAACCCGGCCGGGGCGCTGGCCACCGCTGCCGCGCTGGAGGAGTCCTTCGGCTTCTCCCGGCTGGTCGGCGTCTTCGGGGCGATGGCGGACAAGGACGTCCGCGGGATGCTCGAGGCCTTCGAGCCGGTGCTCGCCGAGGTCGTCGTGACGGAGGCGAGCTCGGACCGTGCGATGCCGGCTGACGAGCTCGCGGCGGCGGCCGTCGAGGTGTTCGGGCCCGACCGGGTGGAGGTGACACCGCGGCTTGACGACGCGATCGACTCCGCTGTGGCGCTCGCCGAGGAGGACGGAGACCTGGCCGGCGCGGGCGTGCTGGTGACCGGCTCGATCGTGACCGTCGGCGAGGCGCGCACGCTGCTGCTGCGCCGGGGACAGCTGTGAGGGCCCTCGGCGCAGCCGTCCTCGTCTTCGAGGCCCTGGTGCTGTTCTTCGCCACCCTGGTCGCCCTCGACCTGTCTGACGTCGGTCACGCCACGCTCTGGTCGGTGGGGGGCGGTGGCGCTGTGCTCTGCCTCGTGCTCGCCGGTCTGCTGCGGCACCGCTGGGCCTACGCGGTGGCCTCGAGCCTGCAGGTGGCGCTGGTCGCCTCCGGGCTCGTCGTCCCGGCGATGTACTTCCTCGGCCTGGTCTTCGCCGGCCTGTGGTTCCTGGCCCTGCACCTGGGCCGCAACGTCGAACGGGTCCGGGCGGCCGCAGGCAGCGCCACCCCGGCCGACGACGACAGCCCGCGTTGACCACGCCCACGTGATCAACCGGTGGGGCTCGGCTAGGGTCGCTGGCCGTGACCGAGCGAACCCTTGTCCTGATCAAGCCCGACGCCGTCCGCCGCGGCCTCGTCGGTGAGGTGCTCGGCCGCTTCGAGCGCAAGGGCCTGACGATCGTCGCGATGGACCAGCGGGTGGTCGACGGCGAGACGGCCGACCGGCACTACGCCGAGCACCTCGAGCAGGCCTGGTACCCGCCGCTGCGGGCTTTCATCACCTCCGGCCCGCTGGTCGCCCTCGTCCTGGAGGGCGACGGGGCGGTCGCTGTCGTGCGCGGGCTCAACGGAGCCACCGACGGCCGGGCCGCCGCCGCCGGCACCATCCGCGGCGACCTGTCGCTGTCCAACCGGGAGAACCTCGTGCACGCGTCGGACTCCGCCGAGTCCTCGGCCCGCGAGATCGCGACGTTCTTCCCGGGCCTCTGAGGCGCCCCTCGGTCCGGCAACCCACCGTTGCCGTGCGTGACTGTGCGTGACCAACTTCCGGCCTCGGGTGAGGCAGCCACCCACCCGGGCTAGGTCGACCGGTCCTATTCACCTCGCCGACGCCTCCGTGCGTGGACACCGTCACCTGCGGCACCGAGACTTCGGGGGCAGCTTCCCGGGGGGGAGGCGATCACCTGCCGCTAGGTCTCTTGGGGAGCACCGCACATGTCCTGGTTCTCGCTGTCGCACGTCCGGATCCTGCCCGTCACGCGGGGGCTGGTGGGCACCGTCGCCGCCGCGCTCCTGCTCGTGGGGCTCGGCGCGGCGGCCCCGGCCTCCGCCGCCGTCGCCTCGCCGCGGGTCGACCTCAAGGTCCTCGTCCTCGACGACGACTCGGCCGGCGTCGAGGCCCTGATCGCCGAGATGGACCGCGAGGGCATCCCGTACGACGCGAAGCCGCCGTCGACACCGGTCACCGCCGCCACCGCCGACGCCGCCGGGCTGCTGGAGGGCCCGACCTCGCAGACCCCGCGGGCGTACTACCAGGCCGTGGTCCTCCCCAACGCGGCGCCGGCCGGGCTGGACGCGGCCGAGCTGGCGACCCTGGCCGCCTTCGAGCGCAAGTTCGGCGTGCGCCAGGTCGACGCCTACCTGTTCCCCGACACCAGCGTCGGGCTCGTCAACCAGTGGACCGGTGCACTGGACGGCATGACGGCCCAGGTCACGCCGGCCGGGCTGGCCGGCCCGTTCGGCTACCTCGACGGGCCGGTCGCCATCGAGGACGCCGATCCCACCGTCGTCGAGTCGTTCGGCTACCTGCCGGTGCCGGTCTCGCCGATGCCGGCGGGGCAGTCGTTCCAGCCGTTGGTGACCGCCACCATCCCGGGGACCTCGACGCAGGGCTCGGTCGTGGGCGTGTTCACCGACAACGGGCGCGAGCAGCTCGTGGTCACCGGGGCCTTCAACGCCAACCAGCGCTGGCTCCAGGTGGTGGGGCACGGCATCCTCACCTGGGCCACGAGGGGGGTGCACCTCGGCTACGACAGGAACTACTTCTCGGTGCACGTCGACGACGTGTTCCTCCCCGACAGCCGGTGGAGCGACCAGGCCAAGTGCACGCCGGGCGACGACTTCTGCCCGGCGAACGTGACGACCCCCGACATCCGGATGACCTCGGCCGACGTGGCGCGTCTCACCGGCTGGCAGGCCGCCCAGAACTTCCGCCTGGACATGGTGTTCAACGGCGGCGGCAGCGTGCAGTGGGTGACCGACCACGGCAGCGACCCGCTGGCAACGGCTTTCACCGCCCCGCAGACCGCGTCGCAGTTCCGTTGGGTCAACCACACCTACCAGCACCCGTTCCTCGGCTGCATCCAGATCGCGCCGACAGTCGCCGGCCAGACCTGGCACTGCGCGACGTCGGCCACCGAGACCCCCCGGCAGGACCCGGACCTCCCGGCCGCCGTGTCCGGCGGCGTGCAGTGGCTCGCCGGGGACTACCTGCGCGGCCAGGTGCGGGACAACCTCACCTGGGCCGCCGCGGCGGGCCTCACGCCGTACCTCGACCCGGCCGAGCTCGTGACGGGCGAGCACTCGGGCCTGCGCACGCTGCCGCAGCAGCCGGTCGACAACCCCTTCCTCGGCCCGGCCCTGGCGGCCGAGGGCGTGGCGTGGACCGCGTCCGACGCCTCCCGTGAGACGGGCTCACGCACCGTCGACGGCGGACGCACCCAGACCGTCCCGCGGCACCCGATGAACATCTTCTACAACGCCGGCACGTTCCAGGACGAGGTGTCCGAGTACAACTGGATCTACACCAGTGCGGCGAACGGCGGCAGCGGCATCTGCTCGGCGAACCCGCTCACCTCCACCTGCATCACGCCGATGGCGAACGGCAACGCGACCCAGGCGCGGACGAGCTTCGACACCGCGATCAAGCCGCTCGAGGTGCGGATCGCCCTGTCGCACGTGCTCACCAACGACCCGAGGCCGCACTACGCGCACCAGTCCAACCTGGCCGAAGACGGCATCCTCTACCCGGTCGTGGAGGGTGTGCTCGCGGCCTACCGCGCGGCCTTCGCCGACAACGCGCCTGTCATCACACCGACCGTGACCGAGTCCGGTGTGATCCTCACCCGGTCTGCCGCATGGGCGCAGGCCCGGACCACCGCGGTGGGCTACCTGGACGCCGACGGCGTGCACGTGCCGGACGCCGGCGCGACCGCCGTGCCGGTGACGGTGCCGTCCGCCACCACGCTGGTCAACGGGTCGCCCACCGGTCTGGACGGCTACGGCGGAGAGCGCTCGGGCTGGCTGGCCGACGCGACGACCCTGATCGTCCCCCCGACCGGCTACGTCACCGACCCCGTCCCGCCGGTGGTCCCCGGTTCCCCCGGTGTCCCCGCGGCGAAGGCCGGTGACCGGTCGGCGTCGCTGACCTGGTCCGCTCCGGCGGCCGACGGCGGCTCGCCGGTCACGTCGTACCTCGTCACGCCGTACGTCGGTGGAGTCGCCCAGCCTGCGCAGGACACCGGCAGCAGCGCGACGTCGTACACGGTGACCGGCCTTGTCAACGGCGCGGCCGTGACGTTCACCGTGTCGGCCCGCAACGCCGTGGGTGCAGGTCCCGCGTCCGGGGCGTCCAGCCCGGTGACGCCGGCAGCCCTCCCGGGACAGCCGACGAACGTCACTGCGGTCGCCGGCAACCGGTCGGCGTCGGTGACGTGGACAGCGCCGGCGAGCAACGGCAGCGCGGTCACCGGCTACGTGGTGTCGACCGTGGCCGGGGCCAGCCGGATCTCGACGACGACAGCTCCCGGCACGACCTCGGTCGTGGTCTCAGGACTGGTGAACGGCACCAGCTACTCGGTCACTGTCGCGGCCGTGAACGCGGTCGGCACGGGCCTCCCGTCGACGGCGGTCGCCGTCGCACCCGGGGCAGTGCCCGGTGCGCCGACCGGGGTCAACGCGACCCGGGGCAACAAGAGCGTGACCCTGTCGTGGACAGCGCCGGCCGACAACGGCCGGCCGATCACCGGCTATGTCGTCACGCCGTACGTCCTCGGCGTCGCGCTCCCGTCGAGGTCCACGGGCGGCCCGGGCACGTCGTTCACGGTGACCGGCCTGGCCAACGGGACCCCGTACGCGTTCTCGGTCGCCGCCGTGAACGCGATGGGCACCGGACCGACCTCGGCGCGCACCGCGGCCGTGACGCCGGTGGCCGGGCTCACCGTGGCCATGGCGCCGATGCCCTCGATCACGTTGAAGAAGAACGTCACGTTCTCCTGGTCCGTGGTGCCGGCCGGCACGACGGTGAAGACCTACGAGGTCTACGTCCGACGGGCGGCGTTCGGCGCCGCCCTGCCCTCGGTCTGGACCCTGCTGACGACCGAGAAGACCGCGTCGACGAAGATCAAGTTCGCCGACGGCGAGACCGTGGTGGTGGCCGTGCGGCCGATCGACCCGAGCGGCGGGCCGTCGGTGATGTCCGCGCCGAGCACGGCTGTCACGTACCCGAAGGGCGCCAAGGGCCTGCGCAAGACCTCCGGCTGGACGTCGGTGCGGCGGGCGACGTTGCTCCGGTCACCGGCCCTGCAGACGCGGCTCGCCGGGCAGGCCGTGCACCTGCCACGGGTGCGCAAGGCCGACCGGCTGGCGCTCGTCGCCTCCGGCGGCCGCTCGGCCGGGGTCGTGCAGGTGTACGTCGGGGGGCAGCGGGCCTGGACGGTGCGGCTGTCCCGCGCCGGCCGCGCGCAGCAGGTCTTCCTCTCCAAGCCCGGGCTCCAGCGCAGCGGCAGGGTCGTGGTGCGGGTGCGCTCGACCGGCAAGCGGGTCCGGCTGCAGGGGTTCGCGGTGCTCCGGTAACCCGGTACCGGGGTGACGTGGGGGACACGAGGCGACGGATGAGCGGAGGAGCAGTGGGGGGACGGGCCGGGAGACCGGTGATCCGGGCGGAGCACGGGGCGGACCTCGCTGTCGAGCGCGGGCGGCACGTGGCGCTGCTCACGGAGGGGTGCTACCCGTACGTCACCGGCGGCGTCAGCACCTGGTGCGACCAGCTGGTGCGCGGCCTGCCGGAGCACTCGTTCGAGCTGGTGGCCATCACCGGTGGGCAGGACGACGCGCCGCGCTACGACCTGCCTGACAACGTCCGGGGGCTGCGAGCCGTCCCGCTGTGGGGATGGACGGCGCCGGCCAGGCCGCTGCCGCCCGCCCGCCGTGCTGCGTTCCTGGCAGGGGTCCGCCCCCTGCTCCGCGCCCTGGTCGACGTCGCCGCACCGCAGTCGGACTTCGCCGACGGGCTGCGCTTCCTGCTCGGCTACGCCCAGGCCGCCGATCTGAGCAACGCGCTGCGCTCCCCGGAGGTCGCCCAGGAGCTGGCTGCGGCCTGGGCCGCAGCGCGAGGCGAGCCGATGAGCGTGCACGAGGTGCTCTCGGCGCTGGAGCTGCTGGAGCACTCGCTGCGGCCACTGTCCGCACCACCGGTGGTCGCGGACCTGTGCCACGCCGTGTCCAACGGCCTGCCTGCACTGCTCGCCCTGGCGAGCAGGTGGACCTACGGGACACCCTTCGTGATGTCGGAGCACGGGGTGTACCTGCGGGAGCGGTACCTCGCCTTCCGCTCCCTGCACTGCCCGTGGCCGGTCAAGTCCGTCGTGCTCGCCTTCTTCCGCCGGCTGACAGTCACGGCGTACGCCGAGGCCTCGCTCATCGCGCCCGTCAATGTCTACAACCAGCGGTGGCAGGTGGAGCACGGCGCCGACCCGGACCTGATCGTGACCGCCTTCAACGGCGTGGACGCCGACAGCTACCCGGTCGCCGCGGCCGAGCCGGAGGTGCCGACGGTGTCGTGGGTGGGCCGCATCGACCCGTTGAAGGACCTCCTGACCCTGGTGGACGGCTTCGCCGGCGTGCACCGTCAGATGCCCGAGGCGAGGCTGCGGCTGTTCGGTCCGACCCCGCCCGGCAACGCGGACTACGAGCGCATGGTCCGCGAGCGGGTCACCAGCGCCGGCCTGGACGACGTCGTGAGCTTCGAGGGTCCGGTCTCGCCGGTGTCGTCGGCCTACTACGCCGGCCACGTGGTCGCCCTGACCAGCATCAGCGAGGGCCTGCCCTACACCATCATCGAGGCCATGATGTGCGGTCGCCCGACGGTCTCGACCGAGGTCGGCGGCGTGCCCGAGGTGGTGGGCGACACCGGCCTGCTGGTCCCCGCCCGCGACCCCGACCGTCTCGCCGAGGCGCTCCTCACCGTCCTGCGCGACGCCCCGCTGCGCCGTGACATGTCGGCTCGCGGACGCGAGCGCGCCCTGGCGCACTTCCGCGTCGACCAGATGCTGGCGACGTTCCGCGGGATGTACGGGTCGCTCGGCCCGGTCGCGACCCGGCCCTACCGGCTCGACCGGACCGAGCTCGCTGGTCGCCACGAGGACCTGACCGACTGGTCGTCCGAGGTCGTGGCGTGAGCGCACCCACCGAGCTCGACGGCGCCGCCGTGCGCCGCGGGCTGTTCCTGGTACGTACGGGCGGCGACCCGGTGGCTGCAGCCCCGCGCCCGTTCTCGGACGAGCGCCGCAGCGACGACCTCGTCGCCGCCCTGTCGCGGGACAACGACGAGATGTGCCGCAACGCCGTGGACGCCGCCGAGATCGCTGCGGGCCTGGAGGCCCTCGGCCTCAGCGACCGGTCCGTGCGGGAGAGGTACGGCGTCGGAGGAGTGTTCGAGCTGGCCGAGGTCCTCTACGACGTCGTCCCGCGCCGCCTGACCCCCGCCCCTCCGCCCCGGGACATGTGGAGCTACCCGGTGCGACGGCACCTCACCAGGGGGCTCCTCTACGCCCTGCCGACCCTGCCCTACCTGGCGGCCCTGCACCTCCTCCGCGGTGAGCTCCGAGGGGTGACGACCCTGCTGCTCGGCAGCATGCTGGCGCTGGCCGCGACGCACGGGCTCGCCCACCTGGGGCACCTGATGGTCGGCTACGGCGCGCCTGCGGCGGCCGCCCGGCTCCTGCGGCGCAGCCTGCTTGTCACCGTCCTGGGCGCCGCCGGCGTGGGCTCGGTGCTCGTCGCCGTCGGGCAACCGGCAGCACCCGTGCTCCTCGTCGCCGTCCAGCTCGTCTACGTGGTCGCCGCGACCGCGGTGCTCGTCTTCGAACGGGACCGCCTGCTGCTCGCGTCGCTGCTGCCCGGCCTGGTGGTGTCCGCGGTCCTGCTGACGACAGGCGCCCCGTCCGGCCTGCTGCGCGGCGGTGTGGTCGCCGGCCTGGCGACCTGTGTGGTGCTGGCGGTCGGGACGGCGGTGGTCGCGACGCGCGTCGGCGCCCCGGACGGGTCGACGGTTCGGCTCGTGCCTCAGGAGCTGCGCCGGGTGGCGGCCCACGCCGGTTACGGCGCGATGGTGGCGGGCCTGCTGATGTACGGCGTCCTGGCGGTGCTGTGGCGCGGCGGGCCGGCGGCGAACGGCGCCACACTCGTCGGCGTCGGCATGCTGCCGCTCGTCGTCACCATGGGCATCTCGGAGTGGCAGCTGCACGCCTTCCGCAGCGACTCGGAGCGGATCCAGCACGCGACCTACGACTTCGCCGAGTTCGCCCGCAGGGTGCGCCGTGCGCTCGCCCGCCGGGTCGGCACCTACGCGACGGTGCTCGGCCTCGGCGCAGGCGGCGTTGTCGCAGCCGCCTGGGCCGGGCCCGGGGTCGGTGCGACGCTGGCGTGGCAGGTTGTCGGCTACGCCGTCCTGGGTCTCGCCCTGTTCGTCGCCGGCGTGCAGCTCTCCTGCGGCCTGGTGACGCAGACCGTCGCCGTCGTCGGTGCCGCGGCTGTCCTGGAGGCGGTCGTCCTGGCGGGGTGGCACGGCTCCCTGGTGGGACTGACGATCGCCCAGGTCGCGGTGCTCGCTGCCCTGCTGCTCGTCCTGTGCTCGTCCGCGGTGCGCGCCCTCGGCTCCCCGCTGAGGTTCCGGTGACGACGCCGTCCGACCGCGTCCGTGACGTCGCCGTCCCGGCCTACTTCCACCCCTCGGAGCGGCCCGAGCTCTGGCAGCGGATGGCAGAGGAGGCCGACACGCTGCGGTTCGTGGTGATCAACCCCCACAACGGCGTCGGGGCGGCGGTCGACGCCGCCTACCTGAGCGTGGTGGACGACCTGCACCGCGCCGGCGTACGCACCGTCGGCTACGTCGACACGGCCTACGGCGAGCGGTCGCCGGCCGACGTCGTTGCCGAGGCGGTCTCGTACCGCGAGCGCTACGGCGTCACCGGGGTGTTCCTCGACCAGGCGACAAGCGATCTGGCCGGCGTGTCGCGGTACGAGCGGTACCTGCTCGGGCTGCGCGGCTCGGGAGCGCGGTTCGTGGTGCTGAACCCCGGGGTCCATCCGCACCCGGCGTACTGCGACCTTGTCAACGTCACTGTCACCTTCGAGGGCGACTGGGTCGCCTACCGGGACCTCCAGGAGCCGGTCTGGGTCCGTGAGCGGGCAGCATCGCGCTTCTGCCACCTCGTGTACGGAGTGCCGGGCTGGGTGGCCCGCAACCCGCTGTGGGCCGTCCGGCGGCACCACGCGCGGACCGTGTGCCTGAGCAAGGGCTCCCCGCCCAACCCCTGGGACCGGCTGCCGGCCGGCCTGGCGCGGCCCGGCGCCGGAGCCCGTACCGCCTCGTGACCGGCCCCTATCGTGGACCGGTGCCCGCACCAGTCCCGCGCTCCCTCGCCAGGCGGGGGGCGCGACTGGTGGCGCTGCTCGCCCTTGTCGCCGCGACCGTGACTGCCGGGGGGCCAGGGGAGGCCACCGCCCGCCAGGTCTGGGCACCGAAGCAGGGCGTGTCGTGGCAGTGGCAGCTCAGCGGCCGGGTCGACACATCGGTGCGGGCGAAGGTCTACGACATCGACGCCGAGGTGCCCCGGCGGGTGGTGCGGACGCTGCACGCGCGCGGCCGCCGGGTCGTCTGCTACCTGAGCGCGGGTTCCTTCGAGAACTGGCGCCGGGACCGCGCAGCCTTTCCCGAGTCGGTCAAGGGGCGCCCGCTGGACGGCTGGCCGGGCGAGCGGTGGCTGGACATCAGGGAGCTGGCGGTTCTCCTTCCGATCATGGCCGCACGGATGGACGCCTGCCGGCGGAAGGGCTTCGACGCCGTGGAGCCTGACAACGTCGACGGCTACGCCAACGACACCGGGTTCCCGTTGACAGCCGCCGACCAGCGCAGGTTCAACATCGCCCTGGCCCGGCTCGCCCACGCCCGGGGCCTCGGCGTCGGTCTGAAGAACGACATCGACCAGGTTGCCGTCCTGGAGCCCTACTTCGACTTCGCTGTCAACGAGCAGTGCCGGCAGTTCCGCGAGTGCCGGGCCTACCGACCGTTCCTGCGCGCCGGGAAGGCCGTCCTGCACGCCGAGTACCGTCTGACCGGCGCGAGGTGGTCCAGGCTCTGCCAGGAGTCGCGCCGCCTGCACCTCAGCTCGATCCGCAAGCACCTGTCCCTGGGCGCCTGGCGCCGAAGTTGCTGACCCGTCGGCCCCGGCCGGACTTTTCGAACCTGTGACCTGAATCGCGAACCCGCGCGCGCGTTGCGTCAGGTTCCGCGCCCCCACCGCCGATAGAGTTCAGGGCGCCTGACGCACCACCGATCGGCTACTCCGGAAGGCCCGCGCAATGGGTAACAACTTGTCCTTCATCGGCCGCGACATGGCCGTCGACCTCGGGACCGCGAACACCCTGGTCTACGTCCGGGGCAAGGGGATCGTGCTCAACGAGCCCTCGGTGGTGGCGATCAACACGAACACCGGCGGCATCCTCGCCGTCGGGGCCGAGGCGAAGAAGATGATCGGCCGCACCCCGGGCAACATCGTCGCGATCCGCCCCCTCAAGGACGGCGTGATCGCCGACTTCGACACCACCGAGCGGATGCTGCGCTACTTCATCCAGAAAGTTCACCGGCGCCGGCACCTCGCCAAGCCCCGCATCGTGGTCTGTGTGCCGAGCGGCATCACCGGGGTCGAGCAGCGGGCCGTCAAGGACGCCGGCTACGCGGCCGGCGCGCGCAAGGTGTACATCATCGAGGAGCCGATGGCCGCAGCGATCGGCGCGGGCCTCCCGGTCCACGAGCCGACGGGCAACATGGTCGTCGACATCGGCGGTGGCACCACCGAGGTGGCGGTCATCTCGCTGGGCGGCATCGTCACCAGTCAGTCGATCCGCACCGGTGGGGACGAGCTGGACCAGGCGATCATCACGTACGTGAAGAAGGAGTACTCGCTGATGCTCGGCGAGCGCACCTCGGAAGAGATCAAGATGGCCATCGGCTCGGCGTTCCCCTCGCCGGACGAGCCGCACGCGGAGATCCGTGGCCGGGACCTCGTGTCCGGCCTGCCGAAGACGATCGTGGTCAGCGCCGAGGAGATCCGCAAGGCGATCGAGGAGCCGGTCAACTCCATCGTCGACGCGGTGAAGACGACCCTGGACAAGTGTCCCCCCGAGCTGTCGGGCGACATCATGGACCGCGGCATCGTGATCACCGGTGGCGGGGCGCTGCTCAAGGGCCTGGACGAGCGGCTGCGGCACGAGACCGGCATGCCCATCCACCTCACCGAGCGGCCGCTGGACTCGGTCGCGATGGGGTCGGGCAAGTGCGTGGAGGAGTTCGAGGCCCTGCAGCAGGTCCTGATCTCCGAGCCGCGGCACTAGTCGCGTCGGCTCCCGTGCACAGTGGCAGCACGTTCGCGGCACCGTCGTGAACGACACCCGGCGGACCCGGGTGCTGCTGGCGCTGCTGCTCGTCACGTCGGTGAGCCTCATCACGATCGACTACCGGGGCGGCGAGGAGTCCCCGCTCAACGGGGTCCGGTCCGTCGCGGCGACCGTGTTCGGCCCGGTGGAGCGGGTGGCGGCGACGATCGCCGGACCCGTGGCCGGCGTTGTCGACGGGGTCCGCGGGCTCGGCTCCGGCCAGGACGATGCGGCCCGGCTCGAGCGGCAGAACACCGAGCTGCGGCGTCGGCTGCGGACCTCTGCGCTGGACCGGTCCCGCGCCCAGCAGCTCGACGACCTGCTCAAGGTCGCCGGGGCGGGTCGCTACCGGGTCGTGCCGGCCCGGGTGATCGCCATCGGGGCGGCCCAGACGTTCTCGTGGACGGTGACCCTCGACGCCGGGCGGGGGGACGGGATCAGGCCGGACATGACGGTCCTGGACGGAGACGGCCTTGTCGGCCGGGTCAAGACCGTCGGCCGGACGACCGCGACAGTGCTGCTGGCGGTGGACCCGGAGTCGTCCATCGGGGTGCGCCTCGAAGGCTCCATGGAGGTCGGTTTCACCACCGGACAGGGCATCCGCGACCGGGGCGACCTCGACCTGCGCCTGCTCGACGGCCAGTCCGGCGTCGCGCCGGGGGACCGGCTTGTCACCTTCGGGTCCCAGGGGGACACGCCGTACGTGCCGGGCGTCCCGGTGGGGCGGGTCGTCACGGTGAGCGGCTCGCCCGGGTCGCAGACCCGCACGGCCGTGGTGGCACCGTACGTCGACTTCACCGCGCTGGACCTCGTCGGCGTCGTCGTCGAACCGCCGCGGAAGGACCCCCGGGACGCCGTCCTGCCACCGCGTCCGGCCGCATCGCCGACGCCTGCCGTCACGGTGACGGTCACCGCCACCCCGGAGGCGACCCGCTGATGCCTCCCGCCCGGATCCTGCTGGCCACCGTGCTCGTCGTGGTCGCTCTCGCGGTCCAGGTGACGCTCCTGGCCCGGCTCCCGCTGCCCGGTGCGACGCCCGACCTGCTCCTGCTCGTCGTGGTGTCGCTGGCCCTGGCTCACGGGCCTGGCCTCGGGCTCGGCACCGGGTTCGCGGCCGGTCTGGGGGCGGACCTCGTCCCCCCTGCCGACCACGAGGTGGGCCGGTGGGCGCTGGTGCTCATGCTGATCGGCTACCTGGCCGGGGCGGCGCGAGCGGAGACCCGCCGGTCCGCCTTCGTCCCTCTCGTCGTCGTCGCGGTCGCGGCGGCCGCGTCGGTGCTGCTCTACGCGGGGCTCGGGGCGCTGATGGACGACCCGAACATCACCTGGGACGGGGTCTCCCGCCTGCTGCCCACCGCAGTGGTCTACGACGTCGTGCTGAGCGCGTTCGTGGTCCCGGGCGTCCTCGCTCTGACCGCCCGGGTGGAGCCGGACCGCCGTGCCTTCGCCGGATCGGCCCGATGATCCCCCGATGATGACCCCATGAGCGAGCGGAGCCGGCTGCGGCTGGTGGTCCTGCAGGTGCTGGTCCTGTCGCTGCTCGTCACGCTGCTCGGCCGGCTCTGGTACCTGCAGGTGCTCGCGTCGGAGAACTACCAGCGGGCAGCAACCGAGAACGGCACCCGGCAGATCGTGACGCCTGCTCCCCGAGGCATGATCCTCGACGCGCGCGGTCGCCCGCTGGCGCGCAACCGCACGGCGCTCGTCGTCTCGATCAGCCGCACCGCGATGCTCCGGCAGCGCGACGGCGGTCGCGCGCTGGTGGCCAAGGTGGCCCGGGTCATCGGCGAGCCGGTCCAGGACGTCTGGGAGCGGACCCGGCTCTGCGGCACCGAGGGCGCGCCGCCCTCGCCACGCTGCTTCAACGGCTCGCCGTACCAGCCGATCCCCGTCACCGACGAGGCCAGCACAGCGATGGCGTTGCAGATCATGGAGCGGCGCGAGGACTTCCCGGGCGTGACGGCCGAGCTGAGCTCCGTGCGCGAGTACCCGCAGCCGCTCGCCGCCAACGCCGCGCACGAGCTGGGGTACCTGGGCCCGGTCACCGACGACGAGCTCGCGGCCCGGGCGGAGGCCGCCGAGGTGCCCGGTGCGCGCACCGAGACGGTCCTGCAGCGCACGGACCTGATCGGGCGGGCCGGGCTGGAACGGGAGTACGACGAGGACCTCCGGGGCACGCCCGGGGTGAAGACGCTGACGGTCGACCACCAGGGCGGCGTGAGCGGAGTGCTCTCCGAGACCCGGCCGACGCCGGGGAACTACCTGGTGACCACCATCGACGCGAAGGTCCAAGCCGAGGCCGAGAAGCAGCTCAAGGCGGCAGTCATGCGGGCGCGGCGTACCGGTGACATCAACAAGGGGTACGCCAAGTACAAGGCGGACTCCGGTGCCGTTGTCGTCCTGGACGTCCGGACCGGCGGCATCGTGGCGATGGCCAGCTGGCCGACGTACGACCCGAACGTCTGGGTCGGTGGCATCAGCAGCAAGGACTACAAGGCCATCACCAGCAAGAAGAACGACTACCCGAACCAGTCCCGGGCCTTCCAGGGCGAGTTCGCGCCGGCGTCGACGTTCAAGGCGGTGTCGCTTCCGGCCGCCGTGAAGGCCGGGTACTCGGTCAACGGGTCCTACCCCTGCCCCTCGGCCTACTCCATCGGTGGGTCGCCGAAGCGGAACTACGAGTCCCAGGGCTACGGGACGCTGTCGATGCTCCGTGCGATCCAGGTCTCGTGCGACACGGTGTTCTACAAGTTCGCGTACGAGACCTGGCTGAAGATGGGCGGCCTGCACCCGAAGAAGAAGGCCAAGGACCCGTTCACGGAGATGGCCAAGGCGTTCGGGCTCGGGCGCCCCACCGGGCTCGACCTTCCCGCGGAGTCCGACGGCCGGATCGCCGACCGGGCGTGGAAGCTGGCCTACTGGAAGGCGACCAAGGACTTCTACTGCGCGAAGGCAAAGAGCGGCTACCCCGACGTGGCGAAGACCGACCCGCAGCGGGCCGCGTACCTGCTCCAGCTGTCGAAGGAGAACTGCGTCGACGGCTGGGCGTACCGCGGCGGCGACGCGGCGAACTTCGCGATCGGCCAGGGCGACACGACTGTCACGCCGCTGCAGATGGCCCGCGTCTACGCGGCGGTCGCGAACGGCGGGACCCTGGTCACCCCGCACATCGGCAGGGCGGTCATGACCCCCGAGGGCACGCTGGTCCGGCGGATCGACCCCGCCCCCGCCGGGAAGGTCCCCGCGAGCCGGTCGACCCTCGACTGGCTCCGGCACGCGCTGCGCACCGTCACCGAGAGCGGCACGGGCTACGGGCCGTTCTTCCGGGCCGGGTTCCCGATCGACAAGGTGCCCGTCGCCACAAAGACAGGAACCGGCGAGGTCTACGGCAAGCAGACGACGTCGTGGTTCGCGTCGTTCGCGCCCGCGAACAAGCCGCAGTACGCGGTCGTGATGATGGTCAGCCAGGGCGGCACCGGCTCCGGTGTCTCCGGCCCGTCCGTGGCCGAGCTGTACAAGACGCTGTTCGGTGTGCGCGGCAACAAGGTCGACGTCGCCACCGCGTCCCCGCCCGGAGGCCACCCGACGACCCAGCTGCCCCAGGTCCGCACGGACGGCACCGTCGTCTCCCCGGAGAGCCGGCGGGCGGCGGCCGACCGCCTGCCACCTTCGCTGCCCGACCTGCCCGCCTACCGGCGCGACGAGGGTGGTGGCTGATGTCGGCCGGCTACCGTCCCGCGACCTACAGCGTCCCGCCCGCCGGCAGGGGCTCCCGGCTCCTCCACCGCGACGCCACGCTGCGCCGCATCGACTGGACCCTGCTGGTCGCGGTCCTCGCGCTCTGCGCCATCGGCGGCGCGCTGGTGCTGTCGGCCACCCGGGAGGCTGCGCTGCAGTCGGGCGGCAACCCGACGGGCTTCCTCGAGAAGCACGGCCTCAACGTGGCCATCGGACTCGTCCTCGCAGTGGTCGCGTCGGTGTTCGACTACCGGATGCTGCGGGCGTACGCCCCCGTGATCTACCTGATGTCTGTCGCCGGCCTCGCGACGGTGCTCTCCCCGTTGGGCACCACGATCAACGGGTCGCACTCCTGGATCGTGCTGCCGGCCGGCTTCTCGATCCAGCCGTCGGAGCTGGCCAAGGTCGCCCTGGTCGTGGGGATGGCGGTGCTCCTGTCCGAGAAGCGGGACGCGGAGGACACCCCGCGCGACGGCGACGTCGTCGTCACGCTCGCTGTCGCTGCCGTGCCTCTGGGGCTGGTGATGCTTCAGCCCGACCTGGGAACCGCCCTGGTGGTGTGTGCGACGGTCCTGGGTGTCGTCGCCGTCTCGGGCGCACCGCTGCGCTGGGTGGTCGGGCTTGTCGCCGGAGCGGTGCTGATGGCGGTCGTCGCGGTGCAGGCGGGTCTGCTCAAGGACTACCAGCTCGACCGGTTCCGCGCGTTCTACGACCCGGCCGCAGACCCTAAAGGTGCCGGGTTCAACGTGCGACAGGCACAGATCGCGATCGGCTCCGGCGGCTTCGACGGCCAGGGACTCTTCCACGGCGCGCAGACGCAGGGGCGGTTCGTACCCGCCCAGCAGACCGACTTCATCTTCACCGTCGCGGGGGAGGAGCTGGGCTTCGTGGGGGCGGCCCTGGTCGTCGTCCTTCTCGGGCTGGTGCTGTGGCGGGCGGCCCGGATCGCCGCCCGCGCCGACGACCTGTTCGGCCGCCTTGTCGCCACCGGGGTGCTGTGCTGGTTCGCGTTCCAGGCGTTCGAGAACATCGGGATGACCCTCGGGATCATGCCGGTCACCGGCGTTCCGCTGCCGTTCGTCTCCTACGGTGGCTCCTCGATGTTCGCCAACATGCTGGCGGTCGGGCTGCTCCAGAACGTCCACATGCGGAGATATGCGTGAGGTGACCTACCCTGGTCGGATGCCAGTCGACTCCGTCTTCCCCCGGTTGGAGCCGCTCCTCCCCAGCGTGAGCAAGCCGATCCAGTACGTCGGCGGCGAGCTGAACTCCACCGTCAAGGACTGGGACGACTGCGACGTCCGTTGGGCGCTGATGTACCCCGACGCCTACGAGGTCGGCGTCCCCAACCAGGGCGTGATGATCCTCTACGAGGTGCTCAACGAGCAGCAAGGGATCCTCGCCGAGCGCACCTACGCCGTGTGGCCGGACATGGAGGCCCGGATGCGCGAGCACGGCGTGCCGGCGTTCACTGTCGACGGGCACCGCCCGGTCGGCGCGTTCGACGTCCTGGGGGTGTCCTTCGCCACCGAGCTCGGCTACACCAACCTGCTGCAGACGCTGGAGCTGGCGGGGATCCCGAGGCACGCGCGGGACCGCACCGAGGAGCACCCGGTGGTCGTCGCCGGAGGCCACTCGGCGTTCAACCCGGAGCCGGTCGCGGACTTCATCGACGCCGCAGTGCTCGGCGACGGCGAGCAGGCCGTGCTGGAGATCAGCGCTGTCGTGCGAGCCTGGAAGGCCGAGGGAGGCCGGGAGCGGCCCGGCGGCCGCGACGACCTGCTGCTGAGGCTGGCGCGGACCGGTGGCGTCTACGTCCCGGCGTTCTACGACGTCGAGTACCTGCCCGATGGTCGCATCAAGCGGGTGGCACCGAACCGTCCGGGTGTCCCCTGGCGGGTCTCCAAGCACACGGTCATGGACCTGGACGAGTGGCCCTATCCCAAGGCGCCACTCGTGCCCCTGGCCGAGTCGGTGCACGAGCGCGCCTCGGTGGAGATCTTCCGCGGCTGCACCCGCGGCTGCCGCTTCTGCCAGGCCGGCATGATCACCCGGCCCGTGCGGGAGCGGTCGATCACCGGGGTCGGCGAGATGGTGGAGAAGGCGCTCGCCGCGACCGGGTTCGAGGAGGTCGGGCTGCTCTCGCTGTCCAGCGCCGACCACTCGGAGATCGCACCGATGACCAAGGGACTGGCCGACCGCTACGAGGGCACCCAGACCTCGCTGTCGCTGCCCTCCACCAGGGTCGATGCCTTCAACATCGACCTGGCCAACGAGCTGACCCGCAACGGGCGCAGGACCGGCCTGACGTTTGCTCCCGAGGGCGGCAGCGAGCGGATCCGCAAGGTGATCAACAAGATGGTCACCGAGGACGACCTGATCCGCACGGTGACCGCGGCCTACTCCGCGGGCTGGCGGCAGGTGAAGCTCTACTTCATGTGCGGCCTCCCGACCGAGACGGACGAGGACGTCCTGCAGATCGCCGACCTCGCCAAGCGGGTCATCGCCACCGGCCGCCAGGTCACCGGCCGGAACGACATCCGCTGCACCGTGTCGATCGGCGGCTTCGTGCCCAAGCCGCACACCCCGTTCCAGTGGGTCGGTCAGCTCGGGCACGAGGAGACCGACTCCCGGTTGGCCAAGCTGCGCGCCGCGGTGCGGTCGGACCGGTCGTTCGCCAAGGCGATCGGCGTCCGGTACCACGACGGAAAGCCGGGCATCGTCGAAGGGCTGCTGTCCCGCGGCGACCGGCGGGTCGGCAAGGTCATCGAGGCGGTCTACGAGGACGGCGGCCGTTTCGACGGGTGGAGCGAGCACTTCTCGTTCGAGCGCTGGATGGCCGCCGCCGGTTCGGCGTTCGCCGGCGATCCCGTCGACGTCGACTGGTACACCGTGCGTGAGCGCGAGTACGCCGAGGTGCTGCCGTGGGACCACCTGGACTCGGGGCTGGACCGCGACTGGCTGTGGGAGGACTGGCAGGACGCCCTCACCGGCACCGAGGTGGAGGACTGCCGGTGGACGCCGTGCTTCGACTGCGGTGTCTGCCCCCAGATGGGGACCGAGATCCAGCAGGGTCCGACCGGGCAGGTGCTCATCCCGCTCACCGTGCTCAACTCCGACCGCGACCAGGTCCTGGCGGGGACACCCACCGAGTGAGCGTCACCGTCGACTCCCTGCACGACCAGGGTCGCGCCGCGCTGCTCGAGGGCCGGCCGACCCTGGACGCCCCGCCCGCCGCCGGCTCCCGGCGCTGGGGACTGTCGGTCCTGGCGCGCCCCGAGCCGGGGCTCGGCCGCCGGCTCGACGCCGTCACCCAGCAGCTTGTCGCGCTTGCCGGGCCCGGTCAGTGGGCCACCGGCTCCGCCGGCACCGCACACCTGACCCTGTTCTCCCTCGAGCCGCACCGCCCGGGCGTGACCCCGGCCGACCCGGCCGCCCGCGCCTTCGCCCGGGCGACGGCGCGGGCCGCCGCCGCTGTCGCCCCGGCGACCTTCGAGGTCACGGGCCTGGGACTCACGCCGGGCGGCGTCATCGCCGCGTGCGATCCGCTCGACGAGGCTGCGCGTTCGCTGCGTCCGGTGCTGGCCGCGGCACTCGGCGGCGACGTCTTCGAGCTGGCCTACCGCGGCGACCAGTGGTGGATGTCCCTGCTGCACCTCGCGGCCCCGGTGGCCCGGCCCGCCGCGCTTGTCGACCACGTCGAGACCCGCCGGCACGAGTCCCTGGGTGTCCTGACCGTGGCGCGGCTCGAGCTTGTCCGCTACGAGCACCGCGCGGACCGGGCCGTCGCCCGGATGGTGCCGGTCACGCTGGCGAGCGCCGCGCTGACCGGCGTCACTGGGGAGGTGCCGGGTGGCGCGCCGGCCTGACGGACCCCCTCCGCCGCCGGCAGTGCAGCGGCTGCGGATGCGGTACAGCAAGCGAGGCCGGCTCCGGTTCACGAGCCATCGTGACTTCCAGCGTGCCTTCGAGCGTGCGCTGCGGCGCGCCGCGGTGCCGATGGCCTACTCGGCCGGCTTCTCCCCGCACCCCAAGGTGAGCTACGCGGGAGCGGCGCCGACCGGCGTTGCCAGCGAGGCGGAGTACCTCGAGATCAGCCTCGCTCAGCGCTGCGACCCGGAGCGCCTGAGGGCTGCCCTCGACGCCTCGCTCCCGGACGACCTGGACGTGCTGGAGATGGTCGAGGTGGCGCCACCGCCCGCGAACACCCGTGCGGAGAGCCTCGCCGACAGGCTGGAGGCGTCGGTCTGGCAGGTCCGTCTCGACGGGGTCGAGCCTGCTGTCGCCGAGGCCGCTGTCGCCGCGTTCCTGGCCGTGGGCCGGGCCGAGGTCTCCCGGATGACCAAGAACGGGCTGCGGACCTTCGACGCGCGTGAGCCTGTCGTGGCGCTGAGCGCCGGGCCCGACCCGCGCGCCGCGACGGGCAGCGACGGCCCGTGTGCGATACTGAGGTTGGTCGTACGTCACGTCACACCGGCTGTACGACCCGACGACGTCATCGCTGGACTCGCTTCGATCGGCGCCCTCGCGCCGCCCGTGACCCCCGCGGTCACCAGGCTGGCGCAAGGCCCGCTCGACGAGTCGGCCGGCACGGTGTCCGACCCACTGGCACCGGACCGCGACGCCGCCGGCGTCTGAACCGCCTCTGCGCCTCCTTCCGGCCGCGGGGCGCGACCGACGCGCCACCAGACTTCGCACGGCCGCCTGCCTCCCGGTGGGCGGACCATGAGACAAGTTCCCGCGCGGCGCCGCGGGGAGCGGGACCGGTTCCACTCCAGCAGGTGGGCCGGCCGCCCGCCCGGCGCCCGGGAGCACGACGGGAGACCACCCGGATGCTCGACACCGAGCCTGACCAGACCTCGGCCGGCGGCTCCGCAGCCGGCACCACCTCCGACGGCACCACCTCCGACGGCACCGCACCGCGGCGCCGCCGCCGGGCGGCCAGCCGCCCGGCCGGCCCGCCGGCGGCCCCGGCCGACGAGTCGGCCTCTCCCGACGGGTCGGGCGAGCACCGCCCCTCCGACGCGCCGAGCGCGGAGGCCGCGCCGGCCAAGAAGGCAGCCAAGACCACCCGCAAGCGGGCCACCAAGAAGGCCGTGGCGGCGACGGACGAGCACCCGGCCACGGACGCTCCGTCGGCCGAGGCCGCGCCGGCGAGGAAGGCAAGCCGGACCACCAGGAAGAGGGCCGGCACGACGGCTGCTCCCGAGGCGGAGGCCGAGGGGGCCGTCGCTGCGGCGAACGGTGGTGGCCCGGCCGCCCCCGGGCTGCTGTTCCGGGCCCCGGACCCGGTCGCGCCCGCACCGCGGCGCCGCGCGGCTGCCAAGGCCGCCGTCGTCGAGCCCGAGCCCGAGAGCGACGAGACCCCGCGGGACCAGGAGTCGGCTGGCTCGGACGCTGCCGACGCTGCCGACGCTGCCGACGAGAGCGGCGAGCCGGGTGGCGCACGACGCCGCCGCCGCGGCGGCCGTGGCCGGCGTGGCCGCGGCCGGGGCGAGTCCGACCAGGCGTCGGAGGACGCTGAGTCCGGCGCCGCGTCCGCGGACGGGGACCAGCCCGGCGGTGAGGGCACGGACGACGCCGATGCCGAGGGCGGCGAGAGCGCCGGCACGCGGCGTCGGCGGCGGCGCCGGCGGACCGGCTCCGACGGGGGCGAGGACGTCACCACGGACGACCCGCCGAACACCGTCACCAGGGTCCGCCAGCCGCGCAAGACCAGCCGGTCGCGGGAGCGCGACGACGACGACGGCGTGCGCTCGGTCAAGGGCTCCACCCGGCTCGAGGCCAAGAAGCAGCGCCGGCGCGAGGGCCGCGAGGCCGGTCGGCGACGCCCCTCGGTGATCACCGAGGCGGAGTTCCTGGCCCGCCGTGAGGCTGTCGACCGCCGGATGATCGTCCGCCAGTCCGGTGAGCGCACGCAGATCGCCGTCCTCGAGGACGGTGTCCTGGTCGAGCACTACGTGAGCACGTCCAGCAACGGTTCGGCCCTGGTCGGCAACGTCTACCTCGGCCGGGTCCAGAACGTCCTGCCGTCGATGGAGGCCGCGTTCGTCGACATCGGGAAGGGCCGCAACGCCGTGCTGTACGCCGGTGAGGTCAACTGGGACGCCGCCGGCCTCGACGGCCAGCCCCGCCGGATCGAGCTGGCGATGAAGTCCGGGGACCCGGTCCTCGTCCAGGTCACCAAGGACCCGATCGGGCACAAGGGAGCCCGGCTCACCAGCCAGGTGTCACTGGCCGGCCGGTACCTCGTCCTGGTGCCCGGCGGCTCGATGACGGGCATCAGCCGCAAGCTGCCGGACACGGAACGCTCCAGGCTCAAGACGATCCTGCGCAAGGTGGTGCCCGAGGGAGCCGGAGTCATCGTCCGCACGGCGGCCGAGGGCGCCAGCGAGGACGAGCTGTCCCGCGACGTCGCCCGTCTCACGGCCCAGTGGGACGACATCGAGAAGAAGTCGCAGAAGGGTGCCTCGGCGCCGACGCTGCTCTACGGCGAGCCGGACATGACGATCCGGGTGGTCCGGGACATCTTCAACGAGGACTTCGCGTCGCTCGTCGTCTCCGGCGACGACGCATGGGACATGCTCGAGCCCTACGTCGGGCACGTGGCCCCCGACCTGCGTGAGCGGATGTCGCGGTGGACCGGCGAGGCGGACGTCTTCGCCGAGCACCGGGTCGACGAGCAGCTCGCGAAGGCCCTGGACCGGAAGGTCTGGCTGCCCAGCGGCGGCTACCTCGTCATCGACCGCACCGAGGCGATGATCGTCGTGGACGTCAACACCGGGAAGTTCACCGGCGCCGGCGGCAACCTCGAGGAGACGGTCACCAAGAACAACCTCGAGGCGGCCGAGGAGCTCGTGCATCAGCTCCGGCTGCGCGACCTCGGCGGCATCATCGTGATCGACTTCATCGACATGGTGCTGGAGAGCAACCGGGACCTGGTCCTGCGACGACTGATCGAGTGCCTGGGCCGGGACCGGACCAAGCACCAGGTGGCCGAGGTCACCTCACTCGGCCTGGTCCAGATGACCCGGAAGCGGGTCGGCCAGGGGCTGCACGAGGTCTTCGCCGAGACGTGTGAGGCCTGCAGCGGCCGGGGCTACCACATCCACACCGAGCCGGTGGAGCGGAAGAACGGCGGGAGCGAGGGCGGCGACCGCAAGGGCGGACGCGGGGGCCGCGGCCGCGGCAAGGACAGCAAGGACAGCAAGGACACCGGCAGGACGTCCGGCGCCGTGGCCGGCGGGACCGGGGACAGCTCCTCGTCGGAGGTCGCCGCGATAGACCCGGTCGCCGCCGAGGACCCGGTGGAGGCGCCGGTGAAGGTCGTGGCCGGGTCACCGGACGCCGGCCCGGACGAGGCGACACTGGACGAGGCGACACTGGACGAGGCGACGCCGGACGAGGCAGGGCCGGACGAGGCGGGGACTGCCGCCCCGCGCTCTCGCCGGCGCCGCAAGGCGACGAGCCCGGTCACCACGCTCTGAGCGGGGCGGGCAGGTGCAGCCGGCCGGTTTGACCGGGTGCCGCCGCCGTCCGTACCCTGGACCGTCCCTATGACCGGCGCCGACCGGGCGCCGGGTCCTCGTGTGCCCGCTCAGGGCGCCGGGTTGCCCGTCCCGCGAGTGCAGAGAGTAAGGCTGAGTCCGCGATGGTGTACGCGATCGTCCGTGCAGGTGGCCGCCAGGAGAAGGTGGCCGTCGGCGACGTCCTCGAGATCGACCGGGTCCAGGCCGAGCCGGGCGCCAGCGTCGAGCTGCCGGTGCTCCTTCTCGTCGACGGGGACGCCGTCACCAGTGACAAGGCCGCGCTGGCCAAGGCGACGGTGACTGTCGAGGTTGTCGCTGCCACCAAGGGTCCCAAGATCGACATCCTGAAGTACAAGAACAAGACCGGCTACCGCAAGCGCCAGGGTCACCGGCAGAAGCACACCCAGGTGAAGGTCACCGGCATCGAGACCGGCTCCGCCTAGTCCCGGCTCCACGCCGTCCGGCACCGTAGAACGACCCGAAAGGCAGATCGATGGCTCACAAGAAGGGCGCCTCCTCCACCCGCAACGGGCGCGACTCCAACTCGCAGCGGCTCGGTGTGAAGCGCTTCGGCGGCCAGGCCGTCAACGCCGGCGAGATCATCGTCCGCCAGCGCGGCACGCACTTCCACCCCGGCCTGAACGTGGGCCGCGGCAGTGACGACACGCTGTTCGCCCTGGCCGCAGGCGCCGTCGAGTTCGGCAGCCGCCGCGGCCGTCGCGTGGTCAACATCGTCCCGGCCGACGCGGGCTGAGACCCGCCGCAGCCGCGGCACCAGCTCGACAACCCTGGGGATCATGGTCTCGGCCATGGTCCCCAGTGCCGTCGAGGACCTCCCCCGAGAGCAGGAACCGTGACCACCTTCGTCGACCGCGTCGTGCTGCACGTCGCCGCCGGCGACGGCGGGCACGGCTGCTCGTCCGTGCACCGCGAGAAGTTCAAGCCGCTCGGTGGCCCGGACGGTGGCAACGGCGGCCGCGGCGGTGACGTGCTCCTGCAGGTGGACCAGAACGTCACGACGCTGCTCGACTACCACCACGCGCCGCACCGGGCCGCGACGAACGGCAAGCCCGGTCAGGGCGGTCACCGCAGCGGGGCCGACGGGCAGGACCTCGTCCTCGCGGTCCCGGACGGGACTGTCGTGAAGGGCCCCTCGGGCGAGGTGCTCGCGGACCTGGTCGGCGCCGGCGCCACGTACGTCGCGGCGCAGGGTGGTCGCGGCGGGCTGGGCAACTCGGCACTGGCCTCCGCGCGGCGCAAGGCCCCCGGGTTCGCGCTGCTGGGCGAGCCCGGCGACGGCGGCGACGTCGTCCTCGAGCTCAAGACCGTTGCCGACGTGGCACTCGTGGGCTTCCCCAGCGCGGGCAAGTCCAGCCTGGTCGCCGCCCTGAGCGCGGCACGTCCCAAGATCGCCGACTACCCCTTCACGACGCTGGTGCCCAACCTCGGCGTCGTGTCGGCGGGCGAGGTCCGGTTCACGGTCGCCGACGTCCCGGGGCTCATCCCGGGCGCCAGCGAGGGGAAGGGGCTGGGCCTGCAGTTCCTGCGGCACGTCGAGCGGTGCAGCGTGCTCGTGCACGTCGTCGACACGGCCACCATCGAGCCCGGCCGCGACCCGCTCAGCGACCTCGACGCGATCGAGGCCGAGCTCTCGGCGTACGGCGGCCTGGACGACCGGCCCCGCCTGGTGGCCCTGAACAAGGTGGACGTGCCGGACGGACACGAGCTGGCGGAGATGGTCACCGCCGAGCTCGAGGCGCGTGGCCTGCAGGTGCTTGCGGTCAGCGCGGCGACCCGGGCAGGGCTGCGGGAGCTCGCGTTCGCGATGGCCGCGCGGGTCCAGCAGGCGCGCGACGAGGCCCCCGAGCTCGAGGCGACCCGCATCGTGCTGCGTCCCACCGCCGTGGACGACAGCGGGTTCCAGGTCGTCAGGGACGGCGACCGCTACGTCGTCACCGGCACCAAGCCGACCCGGTGGGTGCGCCAGACCGACTTCAGCAACGACGAGGCGGTCGGCTACCTCGCCGACAGGCTGGCCCGGCTCGGGGTGGAGGAGGCGCTGCTCGCCGCGGGGGCGCAGGCCGGCGACGAGGTCGTCATCGGGGCCGGCGGGGAGGGCGTGCTGTTCGACTGGGAGCCGACCCTGCAGGCAGGGGCCGAGCTCCTGCACGGCCGGCGCGGCACCGACCTGCGCCTCGACGGACGCTGAGCCGAGCCTCCGATGGGTCGCGCGAGCCGCGACGACAGGGTGGTCGTGAAGGTCGGCTCCTCCTCGCTGACCGGGGCGGCGGGAGGTCTCGACCCGGCCCGGGTCGACGCGCTGGTCGACGCGATCGCGGCCGCGCACGCGGCGGGACGCGAGGTGGTGCTGGTCTCGTCCGGCGCCATCGCCTCCGGGCTGGGGCCGCTCGGGCTGGCGCGCCGGCCCCGGGACCTGGCCACCCAGCAGGCCGCCGCGAGCGTGGGGCAGGGCCTGCTGGTGCACCGCTACACGGAGGCGTTCGCCCGGCACGGCATCACCGTCGGACAGGTGCTGCTCACCACCGACGACGTCGTGCGTCGCGGTCACTACCGCAACGCCCAGCGCACCCTGTACCGACTGCTCGACCTCGGGGTGCTGCCGGTCGTCAACGAGAACGACACGGTGGCGACCGAGGAGATCCGCTTCGGAGACAACGACCGGTTGGCGGCCCTGGTGGCCCACCTGGTCCGGGCCGAGCTGCTCGTGCTCCTGTCGGACGTCGACGGCCTGTACGACGGCGACCCACGGCGTCTCGGGGCGCGCCGTGTCACCCACGTCGCTGGTCCCGAGGACCTGGCCGGCGTCCGGCTGGGCCGGGGCGGCAGCGGTGTCGGCACCGGCGGGATGGCGACCAAGGTCGAGGCCGCGCGCATCGCCACCGCGGCCGGGGTCCGCGCCGTCGTCGCCGGCGCCGAGCAGGCGGCCGAGGTGCTCGCCGGCGCGCCTGTCGGCACGTCGTTCGCCCCCGCCACCACCCGGCTCCCGACCCGGATGCTGTGGCTCGCCTTCGCCACGACCCCCCGCGGCAGCCTGCGGCTGGACGAGGGCGCGGTGCGAGCCGTCGTCGACCGCCGCATGTCGCTGCTGGCGGCGGGCATCACGGCGGTCGAGGGCGCGTTCGTGGCCGGCGATCCGGTGGACCTCCTTGACCAAAAGGGTCACGCGGTGGCCCGCGGACTGGTGAACTTTGACGTGACAGAGCTCCCGGGGCTGCTCGGCCGGTCCACACCCGATCTGGCCCGGGAGCTGGGGCCCGCCTTCGGCCGAGAGGTCGTCCACCGTGACGACATCGTGCTGCTGGGCGACTGACCGAGCGGGACGGACGGAGGCTGCACGGGTGAGCGACGTGGCCCGACCTGTAGGTGTCGAGAACGATGCCCAGCCACCCTCCGCGCGGCCGGAGAACAGCCCGATGTGGCACGTCACCCTCACCCTGGTGGGCGAGGTCGTCCCGGCCGACGCGGTCCGGGACGCGCTGGAGCGGCTGGCCCACGAGCGGCCGTTCCTCCTCTCCGCGCGCTATGCCCCGGACCGGGCCGAGCTGCGGTACTGGGAGGAGGCGCGGAACCTCGAGGACGCCGCGGCGCTGGCCCTGCGGCTGTGGGGCGAGCACCGGCGCACCGCCGTCCTGCCGCCCTGGCGGGTCGCGGGCCTGGAGGTGGTCGACCGGCTGACCTACCAGCGCCGGGCCACCGAGACCCCCGCCCCGGTGCTGGTCCCCGCGGGCGGCGTACGCCCCTTCTGAGCGCGGTGACGCCGGTGCGCGCCGCCGCTGTGGAAGACTGCGCCCAGCCGTAATTCAGCCACCAGGAGTGCCGCCGACATGACCGCTGCCGTCGTCCGACTGCTTGCCGCCGAGGGCGAGGCCCACGGTCGCGACCTGCCGCTCGAGCCATGGGCGATCGGGTTGGTCGCGTTCGCCCTGCTGACCGCAGCCATGCTGGTGACGCTCATGTTCGGCAAGGACCGTTGACCGGTCCTGCGCCGCAGCGCCCGTGACACCTTCCCCTCCGGCACCGCCGTCGCGACTCGGGGTCATGGGCGGCACCTTCGACCCGATCCATCATGGCCACCTGGTGGCTGCCAGCGAGGTGGCCGCCCGGTTCGCCCTGGACGAGGTCGTGTTCGTGCCGACCGGCCAGCCCTGGCAGAAGGACGAGCGGGAGGTGACGACGGCCGAGCACCGTTACCTGATGGCGGTCATCGCCACCGCGTCGAACCCCCGCTTCACGGTGAGCCGCGTGGACATCGACCGGCCCGGCCCGACGTACACCGTGGACACCCTCACCGACCTGCGCGGCCAGCGCGGCACGCACACCGAGCTCTTCTTCATCACCGGTGCTGATGCCCTGGCCCAGATCCTGACCTGGAAGGACGCGGACGAGCTGTTCGCCCTGGCCCATTTCATCGGGGTGACGCGGCCGGGCCACCTGTTGTCCGGCGACGGGCTGCCGGCCGACCGGGTGAGCCTGCTCGAGGTCCCGGCGATGGCCATCTCCTCCAGCGACTGCCGGGCCCGGGTCAGCAGGGGCGAGCCGGTGTGGTACCTCGTGCCCGACGGCGTGGTGCAGTACGTCGCGAAGCACCGTCTGTACCCGGTCACGCCATGAGCAGCGGGAAGCACCGCCGGCCGCAGGCGGACCCCCTGACCGAGGTGCAGCCAGGCGGCCTGGCGCCCGGTCCGGTCGTGCAGGCCGACACCGAGCCGGTCCAGGGCGCCGTGTCGACCGCGGCGCCGGGGCCCACCGTCGTGGTGCGTCAGGACCGCCGGGCCCAGCGCGCCGCGCGCCGCCAGGCCCGGCAGCGGCGGCTGCTCGCGGTGGGCGGCGGGGCGCTGGCGGTGGTCCTGGTGCTGCTCGTCGTCTGGCTCCTGCTCCGCCCGGGGGGTACGGAGACCTCGACGGTGCCGCCACCGGTCGACACCCAGCGGGTGACCCTGGTCCAGGTGACCGGCACCGACGGCACGGCGGCCGCGTCGGCGATCGTCGGCACGACGCGGGGCGACGGCTCGGCGGTCGTGGTGCTGGTCCCGTCCCGGCTCAGCGTCGACGTCGCGGGATCCGGCGACATGCCCTTCGGGGAGGCCACGACACTCGGCGACGCCTCGGCGCCGGCCGACTCGCTCACCGACCTGCTGGGCCTGCGCGTCGAGGACTACTGGGCCCTGACCACCCCGGGGCTGGCCGCCCTGGTGGACGCGGTCGGCGGGGTCCGGGCCGCCGTGGACGTGGACGTCGTCGAGACGGCGCCCAACGGCGACCAGTCGGTCGTGGTCAAGGCCGGGACCCAGGTGCTCAAGGGCCGGGCCGCCGCCGCCTACGCGACCTACCTCGCCGACACCGAGCCCGAGCAGGCGCGGCTGGCGCGCTTCGACGACGTCTTCACCGCGCTGCTGGCCAAGCTGCCCGCCGACCCGACGGGCATCGGCGCGTTCCTCGCCGGCGCGGGTGCCGGGTCGACCTCGAACCTGGACCAGGCCGCCCTGGCTCGCCGCCTCGCGGCGATGCGCACGGCGGCGACCGGTGGGGACCTCGTCTCCGACGTGCTCCCGGTGAACGAGATCGACACCGGCGGGCCGGCCCTGTCCTACGGCATCAACGCCGGGGAGGCCGACGCCATGCTGCGGGAGAAGTTCCCCGGCGCGTTGCAGTCGGACGCCGCGGGGGGGTCGGTGCGGGTGCTGGTCGAGAACGGCCTCGGCACGCCGGGACTTGTCGAGAAGGCCCGGGCCAAGCTCGTCGACGCCGGGTTCCGGTTCCTCAACGGCGGGAACGCCTCGTCCTTCAGTGACAAGCCCAGCACTGTCCTGGTCGCCGACGGCACCGACGAGAGCATCGCCGGCGGCCGCCGGGTGGCCGCCGCGCTCGGCCTGCCGGCCGACTCCGTCCTCCCCAACGCCCGCGGCCAGGACGTCGCCGACGTGATCGTGATCCTGGGCCCGGACTTCGCGCCGTGAGGCCGGACCCGGCAATCGTGCGAAACTGGGCCCCGTGACCGTCTCGACCAGGGCCCGTGAGCTGGCGGTGGCTGCCGCCGAGGCGGCCGCTGACAAGCTCGCCGACGACATCCTCGCCTTCGACGTAGCCGAGCATCTCGTCCTCACCGACGTGTTCGTGCTGTGCTCCGCCTCCAACGACCGCCAGGTGCGCGCCGTGGTCGACGGCATCGAGGAGCGACTGCGGACGCTGGGCGCCAAGCCGGTCCGCCGCGAGGGGGAGCGGGAGGGTCGCTGGGTGCTGCTGGACTACGTCGACATCATCGTGCACGTCCAGCACGCCGAGGAGCGCGTCTACTACTCGCTCGAGCGCATCTGGAAGGACTGCCCGGCCGTGCAGCTGCCGGAGTCGGTCCGGCAGGCGCACGGCCGTCGTTCGCACCTCGACGGCGGGGTCGAAGGGGCCGCGTCCTGAGCCGGAGCCGATCCGGACGGCGGGTCGTCCTCTGGCGGCACGGCCAGACCGCGTGGAACCTGGCCGAGCGCTTCCAGGGCAGCAGCGACGTCGAGCTCGACGACACCGGTCTGGCGCAGGCCCGCCGCGCGGCGCGCCTGCTCAGGACGCTGTCGCCCGAGGCGATCGTGTCCTCCGACCTCGTCCGGGCCGCCGCCACCGCCGACACGCTGGCCGGGCTGTGCGGGCTCGAGGTGCGGCTGGACGGACGGCTGCGCGAGACGTACGGCGGTCGCTGGCAGGGCCGCACCGCCACCGAGCTCGCCGCCGAGGACCATGACCGGTACCTGGCCTGGCGGGCCGGCGAGGACGTCCCGGCGGGCGGTGGTGAGCGCCGCACCGAGGTGGCCGCCCGTGTCGTCCCGGCGATCAGCGACGCCCTGGCCGACGTGAGTCCCCTGGGGACGCTTGTCGTCGTCACCCACGGCGGGTCGGCCCGGGCGGCGATCGGCACCATGCTGGACCTGCCGCTCGACCGGTGGGCCGTGGTGGGCGGGCTGGCGAACTGCAGCTGGTCGGTGCTCGAAGAGGCCCCGCCCAGCGGCTGGCGGCTGGTCGAGCACAATGCCGGCAGCCTGCCCGAGCCGGTGATGGGCGACGAGGAGTAGGTGGTGCGGAGCCGCCGCCGGGGCGATTCGTGCCGCGGGGGGCGACCCGTTAGACTGGCTCGGCCGCGCGAGCGGCACCGCTCGACCGAGCACGACAGCACGTCTCCGGGGCTGTGGCGCAGCTGGTAGCGCACCACACTGGCAGTGTGGGGGTCAGGGGTTCGAGTCCCCTCAGCTCCACCCCGTCTGACCGGCCGTCTCCCGCCCGCGGGGGGCGGCCGGAGACGGTTCGACGGCCCGTTCGTCAGGCCGGACGCCAGCGGTGGACGCGAGAGCTCTGACCCTGCTTGCACTGGACCAGCGTGCCGTCCGCGGTGTGCGCGTAGGCGCCGTGCTCGCGGCACGGCCGGCCGGCGCGGACAGTCGTGTCCAGGGTCGGCGCGGGGGCGCCCAGCGCCTGGGGGGGTGGGCCGCCGGCCGACGGGGCCGAGCCGCCGAAGGCGTCGGACACGGACCCGATCGTCTGAGCGCTGACAAGGCCCAGCGCCGAGGCGACGAAGACGATCATCACGGCCACGGCGGCGAGCAGCACGCCGTACTCCGCGGCTGCGGCACCGGACTCCCGTTCCCCCACGCGCTCAGCCTAGGCAGCCGGTACCGTCGCGTCCCCGGAATCCCGTAAGGATCTCCGCGGCTCCGGAACCCCCGGGCGCGGGTGTGCCCAGCCGTGCCGTCACGGCACGCGACGGCTCCGTCACGCGCGCCGGGAGGCCGTGCTCCATCCGGGCAAGGCCCTGCCCGGCGCGGGTCGCCGGCTCTACGGTGTCAAGGTGGCGAGCGGAGGGGTCGAGAGAGTCGGAGTGTCGCTGACGCCCGAGGAGACGTACGACGCGGCGGTCACGGCTGCCCTGCCGCGCCTGGCCGCTGGCCTCGCGCTGCTCGTCGCAGTGTCCGGCGGCCTCCAGCTCGCCCTGCTCGAGGGGACCCCGAGCGTGGTCCTCTCAGGCACGTACGCGGCCGCGGCCGGGCTGCTCGGTGGGATCGCCCTCGCCGCTCGCCGGTACCGGCTCCCCGGTCAGCTCGGCCACGCCGCCACCTCGGGGCTGCTCCTGACGGCTGCGGGCTGTGCGGTCCTGACGATGGTCCTCGCCGAGCAGCCCCGCCAGACCGGCACCGTGATGCTTGTTGTTGCCGGCGCGGGTGCCGCGCTCCTGTCGCTCCGCTGGCTGGCGGCGACCCTGTACCTCGCCTGGGGCGCCTGGGCGGTCGGGGCCTTCCTCGTCGGCTCCTCGCCGGCGTGGCCGCAGTTCGCGCTCGGCATGGGCATCGCGACGCTGCTGTCACTGGTGGTCAACCACCTGCGTCGGGCGGACATCGGCGAGCTCGCCGCCGCCCGCGCCGCGGTCGACGGCGCGGCCGTGCGCGACCACCTCACCGGCCTTGCCAACCGCCGCGGCCTCGCCATGGTGGGTGGGCAGATGGTCGAGCAGGCCCGGCGGCAGGGTGACGCCGTCCACTGCATCTTCGTCGACATCGACGGTCTCAAGCGGGTCAACGAGACGCTGGGGCACGACGTCGGCGACGGGGTGATCGTCGCCGTCGCGGAGGCACTGCGCGACGCCACCCGCGCCACCGACGTGGTGGCCCGCTGGGGCGGCGACGAGTTCTGCGTGGTGGGCCCTGGACCGGGCATGGCCCCGCTCGAGCTCGAGCGCCGGGTGCGTGACGGAGTCGTGCTCACCGACGACGTGCCCGCCGAGGTCTGGCCGGTGCGGGTCAGCGCCGGTGGGTCGATGCTCGCACCGTGGGACTCGGGGACCCTGGAGACCCTGCTGGGCAAGGCCGACCAGGAGATGTACCTCCGCCGGTCCCTGCGCAAGGAGGCCGGCGGTCTCCCGCAGCGGCGTTCGGTCGTCGACACGCCACCCGCGGGGTCGCCGCCCGCCGCCTCCGACTGACTCTCGCCCGGTCCGCTAGGCTGCGTCCCGTGCGGTACGGACTGCTCCTTACCGGGCCGCGCTGACCAGGACCACGTCAGCGCGGCAGCCCCTCCACGTCGAGGGGCTTTTCCATGTCCGGAACCCGTCCACGACCCGAAGAGGCGCCACGAGATGACCGAGAGCACCCGCGACGACGCCGCGCCGTACCGCTACACGGCCGCGCTGGCCGGCGAGATCGAGGCCCGGTGGCAGGACCGCTGGGAGGCCGAGGGCACGTTCGAGGCCCCCAACCCGGCCGGGCCGATGGCCGAGCCCGAGAAGGTGGCGGCACGACCGAAGAAGTACGTCCTGGACATGTTCCCGTACCCGTCCGGCATCGGCCTGCACGTCGGCCACCCGCTGGGGTACATCGCCACCGACGTCTACGGCCGGTTCAAGCGGATGACCGGTCACAACGTGCTGCACGCACTGGGCTACGACGCGTTCGGCCTGCCCGCCGAGCAGTACGCGGTACAGACAGGTCAGCACCCGCGCCTCACCACCGAGGCGAACATCGCGACGATGCGGGCCCAGCTGCGCCGACTCGGCCTGGCGCACGACCGGCGCCGCAGCGTCGCCACCACCGACCCCGGCTACTACCGCTGGACCCAGTGGATCTTCAACCAGATCTTCTCGAGCTGGTACGACGAGGAGGCGGACCGGGCACGCCCGATCGACGAGCTGGTGCCGCTGCTCGCGACCGGCGCCCGCCCGGTGCCGACCGGCGTGCCCGGCGTGGCGGACGGCACCCCGTGGGCCGGCCTGGACGAGGTCGGGCGCCGCCGGGTGCTCGACTCCTACCGGCTGGCCTACGTCTCGCAGGCGCCGGTCAACTGGTGCCCGGCGCTGGGCACGGTGCTGTCCAACGAGGAGGTCACCGCGGACGGTCGCAGCGACCGCGGCAACTTCCCGGTCTTCAAGCGCGACCTGCGGCAGTGGAAGATGCGCATCACCGCCTACGCGCACCGGCTGCTGGCCGACCTCGAGTCGCTGGACTGGCCGGAGTCCATCAAGCTGCAGCAGCGCAACTGGATCGGCCGGTCCGAGGGCGCCGTGGTGTCCTTCGCGAGCGAGGGCGGCCCCGTCGAGGTCTTCACGACCCGCCCGGACACGTTGTTCGGCGCCACCTTCATGGTGGTCGCGCCCGAGCACCCGGCGGTCGACCTGCTGGCCACCGGCGCCTGGCCCGCCGACACCGCCACGGCTTGGACCGGCGGTGCCGCCACGCCGCGGGACGCCGTCCAGGCCTACCGTCGGTCGGCAGAGCTGAAGACCGACCTGGAGCGACAGACCGAGGGCAGGGAGAAGACCGGCGTGTGGACCGGCGGCTACGCCACCAACCCGGTCACCGGCGCGGCGCTGCCTGTCTTCGTCGCCGACTACGTGCTGATGGGCTACGGCACCGGAGCGATCATGGCCGTGCCGGGACAGGACGAGCGCGACTGGGAGTTCGCGACCAGGTTCGGGCTGCCGATCGTGCGCACCGTGCAGCCGCCGGAGGGCTGGGAGGGCGAGGCCTTCACCGGCGACGGCCCGGCGGTGAACTCGGCCAACGACGAGGTCAGCCTGGACGGCCTGGCCGTCGACGAGGCCAAGGCGCTGATCATCGACTGGCTGGAGTCGAAGGGCACCGGTCGGCGCACCGTCACCTACAAGCTGCGCGACTGGCTGTTCAGCCGCCAGCGCTACTGGGGCGAGCCGTTCCCGATCGTCTACGACGAGCACGGCCTGCCGGTAGCGGTCCCGGACTCCATGCTGCCGGTGGAGCTGCCCGAGGTCGACGACTACTCGCCTCGCACCTTCGCCGAGGACGACACGACCTCCGAGCCGGAGCCTCCGCTGGCCCGCAAGGCCGACTGGGTCGAGGTCACCCTCGACCTGGGCGACGGGCCGAAGTCGTACCGGCGCGAGACCAACACGATGCCGCAGTGGGCGGGTTCCTGCTGGTACGAGCTGCGCTACCTGGACCCGACCAACACCGAGCGCCTTGTGGACGAGGAGGTCGAGCGCTACTGGATGGGTCCGCAGGGCGACGGGCACCTCGGCGGGGTCGACCTGTACGTCGGCGGCGCGGAGCACGCGGTGCTGCACCTGCTGTACGCGCGTTTCTGGCACAAGGTCCTGCACGACCTGGGTCACCTGTCCAGCAGCGAGCCGTTCCACCGGCTGTTCAACCAGGGGATGATCCAGGCCTACGCCTACACCGACGAGCGCGGTCGCTACGTGGCAGCGGACGAGGTGGTCCCGGAGCCGGTGGACGGCTCCGTCACGTACCTCCACGACGGCCGCCCGGTCGACCGGGTGTACGGAAAGATGGGCAAGAGCCTGAAGAACATGGTGACGCCGGACGAGATGTGCGACACGTACGGCGCCGACACCTTCCGGCTGTACGAGATGTCGATGGGCCCGCTGGACGCGTCCCGGCCCTGGGAGACCCGTGCTGTCGTCGGCTCGCAGCGGTTCCTGCAGCGGCTGTGGCGCAACGTCGTCGACGAGGAGACCGGCGAGGTCCGCGTGGTCGACGAGCCCGCCGACGAGACGACCCGCAGGCTGCTGCACCGGACCATCGACACGGTGCGCAACGACATGGAGCACCTGCGCGCCAACACCGCGGTCGCCCGGCTGATCGAGCTGAACAACCACCTGGTGAAGACGGGCGTCGCCCACCGCGAGGCCGCCGAGGCCCTGGTGCTGATGGTCGCCCCGCTGGCACCGCACCTGGCCGAGGAGATGTGGTCGCGGCTGGGCCACAAGGGGTCGCTGACCTACGTCGACTTCCCGGTCGCCGACCCCGCCCTGCTGGTGGAGGACAGCGTCACCTGCGTCGTGCAGGTGCAGGGCAAGGTGCGCGACCGCCTCGAGGTCCCCGCCGACATCACCGAGGACGCGCTGCGCGAGAAGGCGCTGGCGTCCGAAGGCGTGCAGCGGGCGCTCGAGGGGCGCGGGGTCCGGACTGTGGTCGTGCGCGCGCCGAAGCTGGTCAACGTCGTCCCCGCCTGACGTCGATCGGTAGCCTCACGCGCATGTCCGAGCAGGCGCGGGTCGCGGTCGTGACCGACTCGACGGCGTACCTACCGGCCGACCTGGTCGCGCAGTGCGGGGTCGACGTCGTCCCGCTGCAGGTCGTCATCGGCGGGACGGCGTACGACGAGGTGTCGCAGGCCTCGTCCGGCACGGTCGCGGACGCCCTGCGGCGGTGGCAGCCCGTGACGACGTCGCGCCCAGGGCCGGCGGCGTTCGCGGCGGCGTACCAGCGTGCCGCCGACAGCGGCTGCGACGCCGTCGTCTCGGTGCACCTCTCGTCGCAGATGTCCGGAACGGTGGAGTCGGCCCGGCTCGCGGCGAAGGAGGCAGTGCTGCCTGTCGAGGTCGTCGACTCCGGGACCTTGGGCATGGCGCTGGGCTTCGCCGTCCTCTCCGCGTCGGCTGCTGCCGTGCGGGGCCTCCCCGTCGACGAGGTCGCCGAGGCGGCGAGGAGACGGGCGGCCGCGTCGCGCGCCGTGTTCTACGTGGACACGCTCGAGCACCTCCGGCGAGGCGGCCGGATCGGAGCTGCCGCCGCGTTCGTCGGGTCGGCCCTCGCGGTGAAGCCCCTCCTGCAGATGGTGGACGGGCACATCGAGCCGCTGGAGAAGGTGCGCACGGCCGCCAGGGCGATCGCGCGGCTGGAGGAGGTCGCCGTGGCCGCTGCCTTCGGTCGGCGCGTCGACGCCGCGGTGCACCACCTGGCCAGCCAGGACCGGGCCGATGCGCTGGCCGACCGGCTGCGCGAGCGGCTGCGCGGCCTCGACCGTCTGGTCGTCAGCGAGGTCGGCGCCGTCGTGGGGGCGCACGTGGGTCCCGGCATGCTCGCCGTGGTGGTGGCGCCGCACTGACCGACCCCGCCCGAGCGGTCGTCCACAGCCCGGGTGCCGTCCACCGATCCGTCGTGGGCACCGGTCCGGCGGGCGGGGCGCCCTAGCGTCGGCCGGGTGAGCTCTCGACCTGCGCGGCACCGCCGCACCGACCAGGCCTCGCTCGCCGGGGAGCGGCTGCTGGCACGTCTCGGGGCCATCCCCGAGGCGGCCGGGACCGAGCCGGACGCCCCCGGCTGGGTCCCCGAGCGGCCGCCCGGTCCCGTGCCTGGCGCCACGGGGGGCGTGCGGTGGGCGCCCTCCCGTCGGGCGCTGGCAGGTCTCGCGCTCGTTGTCGTCGGGGCAGTGCTGGTCGCCGTCGTCATCGTCTGGCAGGCACGCCCGACGGCGCAGGCGGCACCCCGTGTCCACCGGGTGCCGACCGCGTCCGTCGCCGTGTCGGGCACGGCGCTCGACGGGCCGTCCGCAGCCCGGACCTCGCCGTCGCCGGCCGAGGTCACCGAGGTGGTCGTCCACGTCGTGGGCGCCGTCCGGCGCCCCGGTCTGGTCCGGCTGCCTGGTGGGGCCAGGGTCGCTGACGCGGTGCGCGCGGCCGGCGGTGCCACCGCAGCCGCCCGGCCGGCGAGCGTCAACCTGGCGCGGGTCCTCGTCGACGGCGAGCAGCTCGTCGTCCAGCGCCGGGGCGGACCGCCTGTGGTCGGCGCGGCGGCGGCCGCAGCACCGGCGACCACGCCGGGCGGCGCCGGTCCGGCCGTCCCGGTCGACCTGAACACCGCCACCGTCGAGGCGCTGGACTCGCTGCCCGGCATCGGGCCGGTCCTGGCCCAGCGGGTGCTCGAGTGGCGCGCCGCGCACGGCAGCTTCGCCACGGTCGAGGAGCTCGGCGAGGTGTCCGGGATCGGCGAGGCCACCTTGTCCGACCTGCGCCCCCTCGTCACCGTGTGAGCACCGTCGGTGGACGGGAGACCTCGCGCTCCGACGCTCGGCTCGCCGTGCCGGCACTGTCTGTCTGGGCCGGCACGTTCGCCGGCACCGGGGGCCACCCGGTCCTGGTGTCCGGACTACTTGCCGTCCTGACGGTGGCAGCACTGGCGCTCACAGCCGTCGCGGCGGGGCGCGCGCGCCTGCGTCTGCCGGCCGTCGCGCCGGTGGACGCGCCCGGCGTTCGGGTGGCGGTCGGAGCGCTGGCCTGCCTCGTCGGCGGCGCCGGCGTCGCGGCCCTGCACGTCGCCGCCGTCCGGAGCAGCGGACTCGCGCCGCTCGCCGCGGACGGCGCGACGGCGCTGGTGTCCGGCGTGGTCGCCGGTGACCCTGTTGTGCACCGCGGCGGCACCCGAGGGGACCACCGCACCGGTGAGCTGGTGGCCGTGCCGGTGCGGGTCACCAGGGTCGAGTCCCGCGGACGGCTGCTCCGCACCCGGGCCCAGGTGCTGATGCTGGCCCGGGACCGGCGCTGGGCCAGGCTGCTCCCGGGCCAGCCGGTGCGGGCGGGCGGCCGGCTGGGGCCGGCCCGGGCCGGCGGGCGCGTGGCGGCGGTGGTCCTGGTGCGTGGCCCGCCGACGCTGGACGGCCGGCCGTCGGCGGTGCAGCGGGTGGCCGGCAGGCTGCGGGCCGGACTGCGCGACGCGTCCGCCGGCCTCGCGCCGGACCCGCGGGGTCTGCTGCCTGGGCTCGTCGTGGGTGACACGTCGCAGGTTCCGGCCGCGCTGGACGCCGACCTACGGACGGCCGGCCTGACCCACCTCGTCGCCGTCTCCGGTGCCAACCTGGCCATCGTCGCCTCCTTCGTGCTGTTCGCCGGCCGGTGGGCCGGCCTGCGTGGCCGGCTGCTGCCCCTGGCGGCCGGCCTCTCGATCGCGGCGTTCGTGGTCCTGGCGCGGCCGCAGCCGTCGGTGCTGCGAGCGGCAGTGATGGGGACCGTCGGCCTGGTGGCGCTCGCCACCGGCAGGAGCCGGCGCAGCCTTGCCGCGCTCGGTGCGGCCGTCCTCCTGCTGCTGCTGGCGGACCCGTGGCTGGCCCGGTCCTACGGCTTCGTGCTCTCGGCGCTCGCGACCGCCGGGCTGGTGCTGCTGGCCCCCGGCTGGGCGGCCTCGTGGCGCAGCCGGGGGTTGCCCCGGCCGCTGGCCGAGGCGCTGGCTGTCGCCCTGGCCGCCCAGCTGCTCTGTGCCCCGGTCGTCGTGCTGCTCAGCAGCCAGGTCAGCGTCGTCGCCGTCCCCGCGAACCTGCTCGCTGCGCCCGCGGTGGCCCCCGCGACCCTCCTCGGCGTCCTCGTCACCGCTGTGGCCCCCGTCGACGGTCCGGCTGCGGCACTGCTGGCCCGGGTCGCCGAGCTGCCTGTGGCCTGGATCGCCACGGTGGCGCACCACGCGGCTGCCCTGCCGGACGCCTCGTTCGCCTGGCCCGGCTCGACCCGCGGGGCCCTGCTGCTGGCCGCCCTGACCGCGGCGGCGGTGCTGGCCGGCCGGCTGGTCGGGCGCCGGCCCGGCATCGCCGCCGGGGCGGCGGCAATGATCGCCGTGGCCCTCGTGGTCCCCGCGCTGGCGCCGGGCTGGCCGCCACGGGGCTGGGTGCTGGCGGTCTGCGACGTCGGGCAGGGGGACGCGCTGGTCCTGGCCGCCGGCGCCGGGACGGGGGTGGTGGTCGACGCCGGGCCGGACCCGGGCGCCGTCGACCGCTGCCTGCGCAGCCTGGGCGTGCAGCGGGTGCCGATGGTGCTGCTGACCCACCTGCACGCGGACCATGTCGAGGGCCTGCCCGGGGTGCTGCGGGGGCGCGCGGTGGGGGAGCTTGCGGTGGGCGGCTACGCCGAGCCCGCCGACGAGCTGGCGCGGGTCCGTCGCTGGGCCGGGCTGGCACGGGTGCCGGTGACGACGGTGCGGCTGGGACAGCGGATGGCGGTCGGGCCGCTCGCCTGGCGGGTCCTGTGGCCGGCCCGGGTGATCGACCAGGGCTCGGTCCCCAACAACGCCAGCCTGGTGCTGCTGGTCCGCAGCCACGGCCTGCGCCTCCTGCTGACCGGTGACGTCGAGCCGCCGGCCCAGGCAGCGCTGCTGGCCCGGGCCCCGCTGGAGCCTGTCGACGTGCTCAAGGTGGCCCATCACGGCTCGGCCTACCAGGACCCGGCCCTGCTGGCGGCTGCGCGACCGCGGCTGGCGGTCATCAGCGTCGGCGCGGACAACGACTACGGTCACCCGGCCCCGTCGACGGTGCGGGCCCTGCGTCGCAGCGGGGCCCTGGTCGGCCGCACCGACCGCGGCGGCACGCTGCTCGTCGTGGGGGACCGCGGGCACCTCCGCCTGGTCCGTCGGTGACGGACCGGGCCGGGGCGGCGCCGGCCGACGCCGTTAGCCTGACGCCGATGTCACCTGCGCCCGGCCCCCCCACGCTCACCCTGGTCACCGGACCCGAGGCGCTCCTGCGCGACCGCGCGGTCGCGACCGTGGTTGCTGCGGTCCGCGCTGTCGACGAGGGTGCGGAGGTCACCGACCTGTCCGTCGTCGGGCTCGAGCCGGGCCGGATCACGGGGCTTGCCAGTCCGTCCCTGTTCGGTGGCCGGACCGTGATCGTGCTGCGCGACCTGGGCGAGGCGGCCGAGCCCGTCGCGGACGAGGTCCGCCGGATCGTTGCCGACCCCGGCGAGGACGTGGTCCTTGTCCTCGTGCACGCCGGTGGGGTGAAGGGGAAGTCGCTGCTGGACGCCGTCAAGAAGGCCGGCCCGGTGGTGGTGGAGTGCAAGCCGGTGAAGTGGGAGAGCGACAAGGTCGCTTTCGTCCAGGGCGAGTTCAAGGCCGCCGGGCGCCGGGTGGCGCCGGCCGCCGCCGTAGCCTTGGTCGACGCGCTGGGCAGTGACCTGCGCGAGCTGGCCCAGGCGTGCAGCCAGCTGGTGGCGGACACCGCCGGGACCGTCGACGTGCAGGTGGTCGAGCGCTACCACGCGGGTCGGGTCGAGGTGACCGGTTTCAAGGTCGCCGACGCCGCAGTCGAGGGGCGGTACGAGGACGCGCTGCGGCTGCTCCGGCACGCGCTGGCCACCGGCGTCGACCCGGTGCCGCTCAACGCGGCGTTCGCCGCCGGCCTCCGGACGCTGGCGAAGGTGGCGGGGGTGTCCCGGTCGGCCCGGCCGGACGACGTGGCCCGGGACCTCGGGCTGGCGCCCTTCCAGGTGCGCAAGGCCCGCGGCCAGCTCTCGGGGTGGACCCCGGACGGCGTCGCCGCCGGAATCCTGGCCGTCGCCCGGGCCGACGAGCAGATCAAGGGCGGCGGCACCGACCCGGTCTACGCCCTGGAGCGCGCCGTGGGTGCGATCGTGACGGCCCGGTCCGGCTGAGTCGGACCAGCCTCGGGCACGACGAAGGGCGCCACCCGGCGGGTGACGCCCTCGAACGCCGGGAGCGGCGGCGGCCTCAGAGCGAGGCGGCCTGCTTGGCCATGGCCGACTTCCGGTTCGCCGCCTGGTTCTGGTGGATGACGCCCTTGCTGGCGGCCTTGTCGAGCTCGCGGCCCGCCTGCCGCAGCAGCGTGGCGGCGGTGTCGCGGTCGCCGGCGTCGACGGCCTCGCGGAACTTGCGGACCGACGTCTTGAGCGAGGACTTGACGGCCTTGTTGCGCAGCCGCGCCTTCTCGTTCGTCTTGATCCGCTTGAGCTGGGACTTGATGTTCGCCACGAAGAAGCCTCAAAGAGTGTGTCGGTCGGGTGCCGCCCGGCCAGGACAGGGCCAGTGGCAGGCGGCGGCGCGCACAGCGTGCGACGGGACAGGTTAGCAACCACCCCGCGGTGCGGCCAAACCGGCGACCCGGCAGGGCGTCCGGCGGGCGTCCGGCGGGCGTTCGGCGGGCGTTCTGGTGCATAGGTACCAGAATTTTGCCCGCAAACACTTGATTCGTCCCCGTCTGCGGGTGAGGCTGCCCGGGGCTCCGGCCTGCCACGGGGAGCGACCTCTTCCCGGGACTCGACGAAACGAAGGACACGCATGCGACGCACTGCTCGATGGTGTGCCGTGGCGGCAGCCCTGACGATGGCCGTCACCCCGGCCGTCTCGGCATCCGCCGGCACCACCACAGGCCCCACGAAGGCCGACGCCAAGGCGGCCGCCCAGGAGGCGGCCAGGGATCGCAACATCCCCGTCGGCGCACCCGCCGACGTGCTGTCCGGGAAGCTCGACGAGCTCCGGGCGCCGACCACCGCGAAGGAGCAGGCCTCCCAGGAGCAGGCCTCCCAGCGCCGGGCGATGGCCGCGGCCGCGTCCGGGGACTCGCCGCCGGTCGGCACCGTGAAGACCTGGCTCGCGCTGAACGACGCCCAGGGTCGCTACTACCTCAAGTCGTTCCAGCTCATGGGCGTGGGCGACCACATCGAGATCTGGGCTGCCGTTCGCGAGAACCCCGACGGCAGCTACTCGTCGGCTCTCGACTACCCCGCCGGCTCGACGGGTGAGTGCCGCAACGCGGTGTTCGGCGGCCAGGAGGTCACGATCACCGACGAGCAGGTGCAGAGCTTCATCACCGAGTTCGACACCAACATGTACCCGAAGGAGACCGAGGCGTTCTCGGCGCTGAAGTCGCGGCCCGGCGAGAACCTCCAGCCGACCTTCGGCGCGCCGTTCAACGAGATCCTCGGCGTCCCGGCCGACTACTGGGCCGGGCCCGGAGACAAGGTCGTCACCCTGGTCGACAACGTGCGCGACGACAACTACTACGACCCGAGCACGCCGGCGGGACAGACCTACATCGCCGGCTTCTTCTCGTCGCTGTTCGCCGACACGTTCGACCGCAACATCATGACCATCGACTCGTTCGACTGGCTGCACCGCACCGGTGCCACCCCGCCCGACGACCGGCCGAACACCACCGGCTGCGACTCCGCGGGTGTGACCCCGCGTCCGCACCTGTACGAAGGTGTCTTCGCGCACGAGTACCAGCACCTGCTGGAGCACGACGCGGACGCCGACGAGGTCAACTGGGTGAACGAGGGGCTGTCCGACTGGGCGCAGACGCTGGTCGGCTACGTCGACCCCAACAACCTGCCGACGGAGGATGCGGCCGACCGCCACATCTCCTGCTTCCAGGGCTACCTCGGTGACAACTTCGGCGGCCCGGAGAACTCCCTGACCCAGTGGGGCGACCAGGGCGGCCCGGAGATCCTCTGCGACTACGGCGCGGCCTACTCGATGATGGAGTACCTGCACGGGCGCTTCGGCGGTGACGCGTTCATGTCCGCCCTGCACAAGGAGCAGGGCAACGGCCTCGACGGCCTGCAGACGGTCATGAACCGCTTCGGCTACCGCGGGATCACGGCCCAGGAGGTCGTGCACCAGTGGCAGGCCATGATGGCGCTGGACTACCAGATCGACCAGGGCGCCAAGCTCAAGGGCGGGGACAAGCGCGACTACACGTCCCCGACGCTGAAGTCGGTCATCAACTGGGCCACCCCGCAGGCCTACGCGTCACCGGGGGCGCCGCCCAACGGCGCGGACTACGTCCGGCTGGGCGACCGGTTCGGCAACGTCAGTGCCAAGAACCTGAGCGCGCTCACCTTCCGCGGCGCGGGCAGCTACGACCCGGCGCCGGTGGAGTGGACCGTCGACGACGGCCGGCTGTACTCCGGCCAGGGTGACGACCTGGACCGGGGCATCGCCCGGCAGGTGACGGTGCCCAGCGACCCGAGCAAGGCGGTCCTGTCCGCGGACCTGACCTGGGGCACGGAGCTGGACTGGGACTTCGCCTACGTCCAGGTCTTCGACCCGGCGACGAAGGAGTGGGTCAGCCTCGAGGACAACCAGGGCAACACCACCTCGGACCACAACCCGTCGGCCGCGGCGAACGTCGTGGCGAACCTGCCCGGGCTCAGCGGCCCGGACCCGAACCCCGACGGCGATGTCACGACCACAAACGACCAGAGGTCCGGCACCGAGACGTTCGACCTGTCGCAGTGGGCCGGGCAGACGATCGACATCGCGTTCCGCTACATCACGGACGCGGCGACCGTCGGCGACGGCTTCTGGGTCGACAACGTGACGGTCGGCGACCAGCAGGTCTCCGACGGCACCGACCTGTCGGCGTGGCAGTCGCTCACGCAGGCGCACCCGGTGCCGGTGGCCGGGTGGACCGTGCAGCTGGTCGCGTACGGCGACGGGAAGAGGGCCTACGTCGGCTCGCTGCCGCTGCGGTACAACGCCAACCAGGACGTCTGGGTCGCCAACGCCGACAACGGCGACATCAGCCGTCTCGTGGGCAACAAGAAGACCACGACGACAGTCGCCGCCCTGGTGACCGCCGACGACCCGACCGAGACGTCGGCGGCGTACCCGACGTACACGTTGACCGCCAACGGCGTGACCCAGCCCGGGGGGAGCTGACCTCCTCGGGGTAGCACAACGCTGAACGACCACGAGGGCCCGGTGCGCAGGCACCGGGCCCTCGTGCGTCCCTTGTCACGACCAGAGGGACCCCTGGTCCAGCCAGCCGAGCGATGCCGCGGCGCAGTGCGCCTGCCAGGCCCGGATCGTCGGCAGGCCGGCAGGCGATGGCCGCCGGGCCCGCTCGGACCACACGCCGACCATGCAGGCCACCACGGCGGCCAGGTGGTCAGGGGGCACGTCCCGGGTGACCGGCGAGGCGGCCAGGACCTCGTCCGGGTCGGGGCCTCCCTGGATCCGCAGGTCGGTCGCGAGCAGCAACGTGTCCAGCCATCCGGCGCCCCGGCAGGCCCAGGCCCAGTCCAGAAGGACCGCACCGTCGTCGCGGAGCAGCACGTTGTCGGCGCGCGCGTCCCAGTGCACGAGCCGGTCGCCGACGGTGACCTCGCGTGCGGTCCGCTGGAGGTCGAGGAACTGCGGGAGCCGGTCCAGCAGCGACCGGGGCAAGCCGGTCGGGTCGGCAGCCACGAGGTCCCACGAGGTCAGCGCGTTGGCGCGGTCGGCGAACCTCGGCAGCCGCTGAGGAGCCCGGGTGCCGGCCACGGCCGCCAGCGCGGCCAGCACCGGTTCGAGGTCGTCACCGGTCCAGGGGATCCGCGGGTGGCGCCCCTCGATGTCCTCCAGCACCATGGCGACCCACGTCCCGTCGTCGTACGCCGAGAGCAGGATCGGGTGCGGAACCGACTGCGGGAGCAGGTCGAGGGCCTCGATCTCGGCGCGGAGCAGGCCGGGTGAGTCAGGGTTGAGCCCGGAGCCGCAGGCCTTGACGAAGGCCCTGGTTCCGTCGGCACACACGACCCGGACGGCTGCCCCGGGGGAGAAGCCGCCGTGCTGGGTGCGTGCCGACACGACTGGTGACCCGAGGCTTGCCTCGACGTCGCCGCGCACGCCGTCGGGGACGTCCTGCCAGTCGATCCGGGAGCCGGCGGCGACGGGAACCGGTGGCGGGGAATGTTCCACCCGGACATCATCGCCGCCGGCCCACGGTCAGCGCGCGGCAGTTGCGACCAGCTCGACCATCAGCGGCGGCATCGCCAGTCCCGACACCTGGCAGAGGATGCCACCGGCCGGCACTGTGCTGACGGCAGCGAACCGCGCGTTGACCAACGGGATGGCGCCGAAGTAGGCGCCGGTGTCGGTCGTGTAGACGTCGAGCCGGACGACGTCGGCGAGCGACATCCCGGCCTTGCCCAGGACGGCCTCCATGTTGTCCAGGCACTGGTTCACCTGTGCGGCCATGTCACCGGCGTGCACGGGGGCGCCGTCGGCGTCGACGGAGCACTGCCCGGCCAGGTACAGCGTCCGGGTGGCTTCGGCGACGAGCACGCCCTGCGCGTACCCGAGCTGGTCCTGCCAGGTCCAGGGGTTGACGGTGGTGCGGTCCATGCCGGTCTCCCGTTCACGCTCGCCCCCCGGTCGGGAGCAGTCGGGACGAAGGTGCCGTCGGAGACTTGCGGTTGCCTTGCCGCCGGCTAGCGGCCGACTGACAGGGCGGGACCCGATCGCGTGGGAGGATGGGGGAGACCCGTCGTACGAGAAGCATTGGACGCTGCGTGCCCGCCAGCCCTGGAGACACCGAGCGAACAGCCCAGGTGCCGCACCGCACCGACCCCTCGGCGATCCGCAACTTCTGCATCATCGCGCACATCGACCACGGCAAGTCGACGCTGGCCGACCGCATGCTCCAGCTGACCGGGGTCGTCGACGACCGGACGATGCGAGCGCAGTACCTCGACCGGATGGACATCGAGCGCGAGCGCGGCATCACCATCAAGAGTCAGGCGGTCCGGCTCCCGTTCACCGCCACCGACGGTCGCACCTACGCCCTCAACATGATCGACACGCCGGGGCACGTCGACTTCACCTACGAGGTGTCACGGTCCCTTGCTGCCTGCGAGGGGTGCGTGCTGCTGGTCGACGCGGCCCAGGGCATCGAGGCGCAGACGCTGGCCAACCTCTACCTGGCGCTCGAGAACGACCTGCAGATCATCCCGGTGCTCAACAAGATCGACCTGCCGTCTGCGCAGCCGGAGAAGTACGCCGCCGAGCTCGCGCACATCATCGGCTGTGACCCGCAGGACGTGCTCAGGGTCAGCGCCAAGACAGGTGAGGGCGTCGGTGCCCTGCTCGACGAGATCGTCCGGCTCGTGCCGCACCCGGTGGGGGACCCCGACGCCCCGGCCCGCGCCATGATCTTCGACAGCGTCTACGACGTGTACCGGGGTGTCGTCACCTATGTCCGGGTGATCGACGGCAACCTGTCGTCACGCGAGCGCATCCTCATGCTGTCGACGAAGGCGCAGCACGAGATGCTGGAGATCGGGGTCATCTCCCCGGAGCCGATGCCGTCGACGGGGCTGGGCGTCGGCGAGGTGGGCTACCTCATCACCGGCGTGAAGGACGTCCGCCAGTCGCGGGTTGGTGACACCGTCACCAACGCCGCCAAGCCGGCAGCCGCCGCGCTGGGCGGCTACAAGGACCCGAAGCCGATGGTGTTCTCGGGGCTCTACCCGGTCAACGGCGACGACTACCCCGACCTGCGCGACGCGCTGGAGCGGCTCCAGCTCAACGACGCCGCCCTGATCTGGGAGCCGGAGACCTCGGCAGCGCTCGGCTTCGGGTTCCGCTGCGGGTTCCTGGGCCTGCTGCACCTCGAGATCGTGCGGGAGAGGCTCGAGCGGGAGTTCGGCCTCGACCTCATCGCGACCGCACCCAACGTCGTCTACCGCGTCGTCATGGACGACACGAGCGAGCGGGTCGTCACCAACCCGAGCGAGTTCCCGGACGGGAAGGTGGCCGAGGTTCACGAACCGGTGGTGCGCGCAACGGTCCTCGCCCCGAGCGACTACATCGGCGCGATCATGGACCTCTGCCAGACCCGGCGGGGCACCCTGCTCGGCATGGACTACCTGTCCGAGGAGCGCGTGGAGCTGCGCTACACGCTGCCGCTGGCCGAGATCATCTTCGACTTCTTCGACAACCTCAAGTCGCGGACCCGCGGCTACGCCTCCCTCGACTACGAGGTCGAGGGCGAGCAGGCCTCGGCATTGGTGAAGGTCGACATCCTGCTGCAGGGCGAAGGCGTCGACGCGTTCTCGTCGATCGTGCACAAGGACAAGGCCTACGCCTACGGCGTACAGATGACCCAGCGGCTGCGCGAGCTCATCCCGCGGCAGCAGTTCGAGGTGCCGATCCAGGCCGCGATCGGCTCCCGGGTCATCGCGCGCGAGAGCATCCGTGCGATCCGCAAGGACGTGCTCGCCAAGTGCTACGGCGGTGACATCACCCGCAAGCGCAAGCTGCTGGAGAAGCAGAAGGAGGGCAAGAAGCGGATGAAGATGGTGGGCCGCGTCGAGGTCCCCCAGGAAGCCTTCATCGCCGCACTGTCGACCGACGGTGCAGGCGAGAAGCCCAAGAAGTGACGAGCGGCCGGTCGGGAGAGGCCGCTAGCGTCGCAGCCGTGCCCGCCCGCATCACCTCCGTCAACGTCGTCCAGGCGCTGGTGCCCGACCGTCGCGGCGACCTCGAGCTGACTGCCATCGACAAGCGTCCCGTGGCCGGGCGGGTCGCGGTGCGCGCACCGGACGGCACCGGGGTCGGCCTGGCCGGCGACCAGATCTTCGACACGAGGAACCATGGCGGCCGGGACCAGGCGGTCTACGCGTACGCCGTGGCGGATCGTGACTGGTGGGCGGCCGAGCTCGGTCGCGGGCTGGCGCCCGGCTCGTTCGGTGAGAATCTCGACACCGAGGGCGTCGAGGTCACTGACGCCGTGATCGGGGAGCGGTGGCACGTCGGTGACGACGGGCTGGTCCTCGAGGTGACCTCGCCGCGCATCCCGTGCAAGACCTTCCAGGGCTTCATCGACGAGCCGCACTGGGTGAAGCGCTTCACCGAGCACGGCGCGTGCGGGGCATACCTGCGGGTGCTGACCGCAGGCAGCGTCGGCGCGGGCGACAGTGTCTCGGTGCGTGACCGGCCCGCCCACGGCGTGACGGTGGGCGAGGTGTTCCGGGTCCGCTCGGTGGATGCGACGCGGCTGCGCCGGCTGCTGGCCGAGCAGCCCGACCTGGCCCGGGACCTCGAGCACGCCGTCCGGCGCGACCTCGCCGCCCGGGACCGCTGACGCCCGGACCCGGATACCGTCGGGTGATGAGCGCGGGATCGGAGCGTCCGGCATCGGTCGGGCGGATGTTCCTCGACCGCGTCGAGGCCACACCGGACCGCGAGGCGTACCGACGGCCTGTGGGCGACGGCTGGGAGTCGATGTCGTGGCGCGACGCGGGCGACCGCGTGCAGTCGCTGGCGGCAGGCCTGCTCGACCTCGGCGTGCAGCCCGAGGAGCGGGTCGCCCTCATCGCGACCACCCGGGTCGACTGGGTGCTGGCGGACTTTGCCATCCTCTGCTCCGGCGCGGCGACGACGACCGTCTACCCGACCAGCAACCCCGACGACGTCGCCTACATCGTGGCCGACTCCGGCGCCGTGGTCGCGTTCGCGGAGGACGACGCCCAGCTGGCCAAGCTCCGCACGCACCGCCACGAGCTGCCCGGGCTGCGCACCGTGGTGACCTTCGACGGGGCCGCGGACGGCGACTGGGTCATCGGCCTCGACGAGCTCGCCCGGCGCGGTGCCGGGCGGCTTGCCGACGAGCCGGACCTGGTGCGCCGCTCGGTCGCCGCGATCCGGCCCGGGCACCTGGCCACGCTGATCTACACGAGCGGCACCACGGGGCGGCCCAAGGGCGTCCGGCTGGACCAGGAGTGCTGGGTCTACGAGGGGCTCGCCGTCCACGACGAGGGCCTGCTCAGCCCGGAGGACCTCCAGTACCTCTGGCTGCCCCTGTCGCACGCCTTCGGGAAGGTCCTGCTCGCCGCGCAGGTGGCCACCGGGTCCGCCGCCGCGGTCGACGGCCGGGTCGAACGGATCATCGACAACCTGGCCGTCGTCTCGCCGACGTTCATGGCTGCCGCACCGCGCATCTTCGAGAAGGTGCGTGGCCGGGTCGTGACGATGGCCGAGGAGGAGGGGGGTCTGCGGCTGCGCATCTTCCGGTGGGCGATGGGCGTCGGACGGCAGGTCAGCCGGCTCCAGCGTGAGGGGCGGACCCCGGGTCCGCTTTTGAGGGCACAGCACGCGCTGGCCGACGCCCTGGTGTTCAGCAAGCTGCGTGCGCGCTTCGGCGGGCGCCTGCGGTTCCTCGTGTCGGGCAGCGCGGCGCTGTCGCAGGACGTCGCAGAGTTCTTCCATGCGGCCGGCATCGTCGTGCTCGAGGGCTACGGCCTGACCGAGACCAGCGCCGGCACCTTCGTCAACCGGCCGGAGCACTTCAAGTTCGGCACCGTCGGGCTGCCGTTCCCGGGCACCGACGTGCGCATCGCCGAGGACGGTGAGGTGCTGCTCCGTGGGCCCGGCGTCATGTCCGGCTACCACGGCCTTCCCGAGCAGTCGGCTGAGGCGCTCGACGGCGACGGCTGGTTCCGCACCGGCGACATCGGCGACCTCGACGCGGACGGGTTCCTGCGCATCACGGACCGTAAGAAGGACCTGATCAAGACCTCCAACGGCAAGTACGTGGCGCCGCAGGCGGTGGAGGTGCTGTTCAAGGGCTCGTGCGCGCTGGCCAGCCAGATCGCCGTGCTCGGTGACGGTCGCAGCTACTGCGCGGCGCTGATCACCCTCGACGAGGACGCGCTGGCCCGGTGGGCGCAGCACCACGGCGTAGGCGGCGGCTACGCCGAGCTCAGCCAGCGGGACGACGTGCGGGCCGAGGTGGCCGCCGCCCTCGAGGCCGTGAACACCAGGCTCAACCGGTGGGAGACGGTGAAGACGTTCCGGATCCTCGACCACGACCTGACGGTCGAGGACGGCGAGCTGACGCCGAGCCTCAAGGTCCGTCGCAAGGCAGTGGCCGAGCGGTACGCCGACCTGATCGCCGCGATGTACCCGTCGTCCTGATGAGGCCGTGATGCCCTCGAGCCCGCCGGACGGTGAACCCGCGCCCGCCCACGGCGAGCTGCCACGGTCCGCCGTGGCCGGCCTCGGTGACCGGCCGTTCGGCGTGTACGTGCACGTGCCGTTCTGTGCGGCCCGCTGCGGGTACTGCGACTTCAACACCTACACGGCCACCGAGCTCGGCGGCGGTGCCTCGCAGGCGTCGTACGCCTCGACCGCTGCCGCGGAGGTCCGGCTGGCGCGTCGCGTGCTCGGCGACGCCGACGTCGCCGCGGCGACGGTGTTCTTCGGCGGAGGGACGCCGACCCTGCTCGACCCGCGCGATCTTTCGCTGCTGCTCGATGCCGTCCGTGCCGAGCTGGGAGTGCAGGGGGGTGCCGAGGTCACCACCGAGGCGAACCCGGACAGTGTCGACGAGGCGTCCCTCGCGGCGCTGAGGGAGGCGGGGTTCACCCGCATCTCGTTCGGCATGCAGTCCGCAGTTCCGCACGTGCTCCGGACGCTGGACCGCACCCACGACCCGGACCGGGTGCCGCGGGTCGTCGGCTGGGCCCGCGCGGCAGGCTTCGACGGAGTCAGCCTCGACCTCATCTACGGAACGCCGGGGGAGTCGCAGGACGACTGGGGGCGCAGCCTCGAGGCGGCGCTGGCCACGTCGCCCGACCACGTGAGCGCCTACGCCCTGGTCGTCGAGGACGGCACCCGGATGGCGGCGCAGGTGCGACGCGGCGAGGTCGCGTCACCCGACGACGACGAGCTGGCTGACAGGTACCTGCTCGCGGACGAGGTGCTCGCGGGTGCCGGCTACGACTGGTACGAGGTCAGCAACTGGGCCCGCGGCCAGGGTCAGCGGGCGCGCCACAACGAGGGCTACTGGCGCGGCCACGACTGGTGGGGCGTCGGCCCCGGCGCCCACAGCCACGTCGGCGGCACCCGCTGGTGGAACGTCCGGCACCCGACGGCGTACGCCGGGCGGCTGGCGGCCGGCACGAGTCCGGCGCAGGCCCGCGAGGTGCTCACGCCCGAGCAGCGCAGGGCCGAGAGGGTGCTGCTGGCCGTCCGGCTGCGCGAGGGACTTCCGGTGGCCGAGCTGACCGATGAGGGTCGCGCCGGCGCCGCCCGGGCTGTGGTCGACGGCCTGCTCGACGATGCCGGTCATGCCGACGGCCGGGCCACCCTGACCCTGCGCGGCCGGCTGCTGGCCGACGCCGTTGTCCGCGAGCTGCTGCCCTAAGTGTCAGGGCCTCAGCGCACCAGTCGCAGCGTCATCGGGTAGCGGAAGTCCTCGCCGTTGTTGGCGCGCACCGAGGCCACGATGATGAGGACCAGCGCCGCCACCCCGATCACCACGCCCGCCGGGATCACGGCGAGCAGCGCGATGCCCAGGGTGAAGATGCTCACCAGGATGCCCACGGCCAGCAGGATGAGCAGTGTGATCTGGAAGTTCAGCGACTCGACGGCGTGGCGGCGCACGAACGGCGACGAGCTGCCCCTCAGCAGGAGGACGAGCAGCGGTGCGAGGAACGCCATCGCCAGGACGGCCGCGAGGAGGCTGCCGACGTGGGCCAGCGTCGCCCACAACCGGTCCTCCTGGGACGGCCCGTACGACGGGTCGCCCGCCGGTGGGGAGCCGTAGCCTCCGCTCATGCGACCGGCTCGTCCTGCAGCCGCTTGTAGAGGTAGGCCTGTCCGAGAAGAACCACCGGGAATGCCACCAGCAGGGGCAGCAAGCACGCGAGCGCGGCCACCGAGACGATGAGGCCGGCAACGATCGCGTAGACGATGAGCGTGCCCGGGTGCTTGATCGTGAACTGCACGCTGGCCCGGATGGCGTCGACCGCACCGAGGTTCTTGTCGATCAGGAAGAACAACGTGAACGACGAGAGGTAGCCGACGACGATGCCGGGGAGGTAGCAGAGCACGGTGCCGATGCCGGTCGCCAGCGCGACGAGCAGCGCGGCAACGACGATCGGACCCAGGTGCTCGGTGGTGAAGAAGTGAGCCGTCGTGGGCTTCTCGCCGCGGGTGATGGCCAGAGCACCGCGGACCAGCCCGGCCTGCACGAGGAAGCTGAGCAGCACGACGATGATCGACATCAGCGCGGCGACGAACAGCGCGCCGGCAATCCCGGCGTCGCCACCGCTGGCAGCTGCGATCAGGGTCGCGTACAGGATGGCGAAGACGACGGCGAAGCCGATGATGTAGACGACGACCGCGGTGAGGATCGCCCCCACGTTGGCCTTGAACTTCTCCCACCCGTATGTCAGCGCGTCGCCGAGCCCTGGCGGCTGCTGCCCGTACGCCGCGCCCCCGTAGGCAGGCTGCCCGTACCCGCCGGAGCCGTAGCCCCCGGAGGCCGGTGTCGACGGTGTGGCCGGCGGCTGGGCGTAAGGATCGCTGCCGGGCGGCGGCGGAGGCGGCGGGGGGACGTCGCCGCCCGTGGGTCCTTCGGGCGGATCGGGCGGGGGCGTGGTCATGGCAGGGTCCTCTCGCTCTCGTCGTTCGACAGGCTATGGGTAGACGTGGGCTCGCTGGTGACGAAATCGATGAGCTCCTCCACCCGGCCCAGCAGGCTCGGCTCGAGGTCGGCGTAGCCGGTCACCGCGCCGAGGATCCGGCGCCACGCGGCCGGCGGGTCCACCGGCCAGCCCAGCCCGGCGCACACACCCTCCTTCCATGGCGTCCCCCGCGGGACCACCGGCCAGGCGGCGATGCCGAGCGCGCCCGGCCGCACCGCCTGCCACACGTCGACGTAGGGGTGCCCCAGGACCAGCAGGTGCGGGGAGCCGACCTGGGCGGCCAGCCGGGACTCCTTGCTGCCCGGGACGAGGTGGTCGACGAGCACGCCGAGGCGGCGACCCCGGCCCGGTGCGAACGCGCGGACCACGTCGGGCAGGTCGTCGATGCCACCGAGGTGCTCGACGACGACGCCCTCGGCGCGCAGGTCGTCACCCCAGACCTTCTCGACGAGCTCCGCGTCGTGCCTGCCCTCGACGTAGATCCGGCTCGCGCGCGCGACCAGGGCGCGCTGCCCGGCCGCCGCGACCGAGCCGGACGCCGTACGGCGCGGCTGCTCCGGAGCCGCCACGCCGGGCCGGACCAGCTCCACCGGCGCTCCGTCGACGAGGAAGCCGGGGCCGAGGGGGAACACGCGCTGCCTGCCGTGCCGGTCCTCGAGCGTGACGGTGAGCCCGCCGGCCGTCTTCTCCCACCGCACGACCGCGCCGCAGAAGCCGGTCTCGGCGTCCTCGACCACGAGGTCGCCACCGACCTCCACCGTCGTGCGGGTGCGGGGCCGGCGCCAGTCCTGGGCGAGGACGTCGGTGCGGTAGCGGTCCATCGTGCGCCAGCCTGTCGGCCGGAGGTCGCGCCGCGCCAGCGGACGCGCCGGTGGGTCGCCCCGGACACGTGGACCTCGTCGTACACTTGGCACTCTGCCGCCGGGAGTGCCAGCCTGCTCCCGACGGTCGGACGACCGAGGCCGGACCCGACGCCGGGAGGTGCGCACGTGCTCGAGGACCGCAAGCTGGAGGTCCTGCGCGCCATCGTCGAGGACTACGTGTCGACCCAGGAGCCGGTCGGCTCCAAGGCGCTGGTCGAGCGGCACAACCTCGGGGTCTCGCCGGCGACGATCCGCAACGACATGGCCTCCCTCGAGGACGAGGGATACATCGCGCAGCCGCACACCAGCGCGGGACGTATCCCGACCGACAAGGGCTACCGGCTGTTCGTCGACAGGCTGTCCACGGTCAAGCCGCTGTCGGCGGCCGAGCGCCGGGCGATCCAGTCCTTCCTCGACGGCGCCCTCGACCTCGACGACATCGTGGCCCGCACCGTGCGGCTGCTCGCGACGCTGACCCAGCAGGTGGCCGTGGTGCAGTACCCGTCCCTGTCGCGGTCCAGCGTGCGGCACGTGGAGCTGGTGCCGCTGAGCACCTCCCGCCTGCTGCTGGTCCTCATCACCAGCACCGGCCGGGTGGAGCAGCGGGTCGTCGAGACCGGGACCGAGCTGCCCGAGTCGTTGCTGGGCGAGCTGCGTGCCCAGCTGAACGCCGCCACGGCCGGCGTCCGCCTGCCGGAGGCAGCCGGCAGGCTGGAGGACCTGACCGACAGGTTCACCGTCGACCAGCGGCCCGCGGTGACCGCCGTCCTGTCCGCACTGCTCGAGAGCCTGGTCGAGGAGCACGAGGAGCGGGTGGTGCTGGGCGGCACGGCCAACCTGGCCCGGTTCGGGCCGGACTTCCCGCAGACGATCCACCCGGTCCTCGAGGCGCTGGAGGAGCAGATGGTCCTGCTCCGCTTGCTCGGCGAGGCCGCCGACCCGTCCGTGCTCCAGGTGCGGATCGGGCACGAGAACCCGCACGTCGGGCTCACGACCACCTCGGTCGTGAGCGTCGGGTACGGGACCGAGTCCGAGATGCTGGCCAAGCTCGGCGTCCTCGGGCCGACCAGGATGGACTACCCCGGAACGATGGGAGCGGTGCGCGCGGTGGCTCGGTACGTCGGTCGGATCGTCGGCGAGGGTCAGGACTGATGGCCAGCACCCAGGCCGACTACTACGAGGTCCTCGGGGTCGCGCGGGACGCGACCCCGGAGGAGATCAAGAAGGCGTACCGGCGCCTCGCCCGCCAGCTGCACCCGGACGTCAACCCGGGCGAGGAGGAGCGCTTCAAGGAGGTCACCAAGGCCTACGAGGTGCTCTCCGACCCGCAGAAGCGCGAGCTGCACGACCTGGGCGGCGACCCGTTCTCCACCGGCGGCGGCTTCGGATCGGGCTTCGGCTTCTCCGACATCATGGACGCGTTCTTCGGTGCCGGCGGCGCCGCGGGGCGGGGACCGAGATCGCGTCAGCGCCGCGGACAGGACGCGCTGATCCGGGTCGAGGTCGAGCTGGCCGAGGCGACGTTCGGGACGACACGGGACCTCCAGGTCGAGACTGCGGTGGGGTGTCCCACCTGCCACGGCGCCGGAGCCCGGCCCGGCAGCTCGCCCCGCACCTGCGAGGTGTGCCGCGGGCGCGGCGAGGTCCAGCAGGTCACCCGCAGCTTCCTGGGCCAGGTCATGACCTCCCGGCCCTGCTCCGCGTGCCAGGGGTACGGCAGCGTCATCCCCGACCCGTGCCACGAGTGCGGCGGCGACGGGCGGGTCCGGACCCGGCGGACGCTCACGGTGAAGATCCCCCCGGGCGTCGACACCGGCACCCGGATCCAGCTGACGGGCGAGGGCGAGGCCGGCCCGGGGGGCGGTCCGGCCGGCGACCTGTTCGTCGAGGTCGTGGAGGTGCCGCACCCGTTGTTCCGCCGTCAGGGTGACGACCTGCACTGCACCGTGGCGGTGCCGATGACGGCCGCGGCACTGGGCACCACGGTGAGCATCGAGACCCTGGACGGGCCGAAGCCGGTGGAGCTGCGATCGGGCACCCAGAGCGGTGCCACCACGACGTTGAGCGGGCTGGGGGTCACTCACCTGCGATCACCGGGGCGAGGTGACCTCGTGGTGCACGTGGACGTGGCCACCCCCACCAGGCTCGACGGCGAGCAGGAGGAGCTGCTGCGCAAGCTCGCAGCGGTGCGCGGCGAGGACGGCCCCGACGTCGGCACGGTCACCGGCCAGCGGCAGACCTTCCTCGGTCGGCTGCGCGACGCCTTCAACGACGGCCAGCGCTGACCGCGCCCGTCTTCGTCGTCCCCGGCGAGCGGCTGCTGGCCGGTCGGGTCCGGCTCGACGGCCCGGAGGGCCGGCACGCAGCAACAGTCACCCGGCTCGCGGTGGGTGAGCCGGTCGTCCTGGTCGACGGCCACGGACGGCGGGGCGGAGGCACCGTCGCCGCCGTGCTCGGCAAGGACGTCGTCGACGTGGACGTGGACGAGCTCGTCGAGGAGCAGAGGCCGGCGCCCTGGCTGGTCGTCGTGCAGGCGCTGCCGAAGGGCGACCGCGGCGAGACCGCCGTCGAGACGATGACCGAGGTGGGGGTCGACGAGGTCGTGCCGTGGGCCGCCGCCCGCTGCGTCACGCGCTGGCGGGAGGCACGCGGCGAGAAGGCGCTGAGCCGGTGGCGTACGGCGGCCGCCACGGCCGCGAAACAGTCCCGCCGGGCCCGCTTCCCGCTGGTCGCCGGGCTGGCCTCGACCGAGGCTGTCACGGCCCGGCTGTCGGCCGCGTCGGCGGGGCTGCTGCTGCACGAGGAGGCGGCCGAGCCGCTGGCCACGTTCGTCCCGCCCGGCACGGGCGAGGTCGTGCTCGTCGTGGGCCCGGAGGGCGGCCTCAGCGCCGACGAGCTCGCGACCTTCCAGGCTGCCGGCGCGACGGCGTACCGCCTCGGCCCGACAGTCCTGCGCACCTCGACGGCCGGCACCGCTGCGCTGGCCGTGCTGCTGGCGCGGACGGCGCGCTGGTCCTGACGCCCGGACCCCGCCTTCTGGACCGGCTGCGCCGTCCGACTGTGGCCGCTACTCGACTGTGAAGGTCTTGGTGTCGACGTGCAGGGGGCTGCCGTCCTTGGCCGAGGACTCGAAGGCCCGCAGCTCGTAGGTTCCCGGGGGCAGGTCGACGGTGTCGGTGAAGTCACCGAACTCGCCGTTCGAGCCGCCCTGCGTGGTGCCCTCCGCGACCACCGGACCGTCGCTGTCACCGGAGCGGACCTCCCAGCTGATCGTGGCCTCGAAGGCGGTGCCGTAGCCGACGATCCTCACCGGGGAGCTCACCGTCTCGTCCTCGGTCGGTGAGAGCAGCCAGATCAGGCCCTGGACGTCGACCATGGGCGCGCGGGCGATCGGTGCCGACCAGTCGTTCTTCTCCGACTGAAGCACCTTCCCGTCCACCAGCAGCTTGACCTGGCGGACGCGTTTGTCGTTCGCGGTGACGGTGTAGACGAGCTGCTGCACGGCCTCGTCCTCGACGCAGGCGCATCCGGCGGGACCGTCGGTGAGGTCCACGGTCGCCACCTCGCCCGAGACGGCGTAGTCACGCACGCGTGTGCCGAGGGGCCAGACGGACACGTAGTCAGGGTCGTTCGGCTTCTGCTCGAACATGGCTCGCAGGGCAGCCACGGCGGCTGGGTCCCCGTTGCCGTTGCCGATGGTGTGCTGCTCGCGGTAGAGCCGGACCGATGTGCTGTCGTCGACCATGAAGTACACGAAGACGTCGGTCTGGTCGCCCGGGCCGACCGACGGTGAGGCGGACGGTGTCGCCGTGTCAGGCTGCGAGTTGCTCGGGCTGTGCGTCGTGGATCCCGATCCGTCCCCGGCGGGGGTGACGGTCACGTCGCCGTCCCCGCCACCGAGGACGCCGAAGCCCACGCCGACGGCGGCCCCGAGGACCACGGCCGCCGCGACGGCGAGCACGCCGGGGTGGAGGTACCAGGGCCGCGAGGACGCGTCGATGCCGGAGCGGATGTTCTGCAGTCCGTCGTCCGAGGGCTGGACCATGTCGGCCTCCGAGGTGAGTGCGTCGCGGAGCCGCGCCGCGAGCGGGTCGTCGTCGTGCGGGTCGCGGGGGTCGTACGGGATCGTCATCGGGTCGCCTCCAGGGCGGATCGGAGAGCGGCCATGCCGCGGGACGCGTGGCTCTTGACGGCGCCCCGGCTGATGCCGAGGGCGTCGGCGATGTCGGCCTCGGCGAGGTCGACGTAGTACCGCAGCACGAGGACCTCGCGCTGGCGGCCGGGGAGCGAGCGCAGAGCCGCCAGGACCTCGGCGTGCTCGAGGGCGATCAGGGCGCCGTGCTCGGCGCTGGCCTCGTCCGGCGCCGGCCTGGGCGCCAGCCTCGTGGCCACCTCGCGCCGGCGCAGGGCCGACCGGGCGCCGTTGACGACCGACTGCCGCAGGTAGGCCAGAGCCTTGTCCGGGTCCTGCAGCCGTCGCCAGGCTCCGTGCATCGCCACGAAGGCGTCCTGCACGACCTCCTCGGCGAGGGCCGGGTCCCGCAGCAGCAGCGCCCCGAGCCGCACCAGCGAGCGGTAGTGCACCGCGTACAGCTGGGTCACGGCCTCGTCCGCCGCCCAGCCACGCTCGGCGGGGACTGCCATCCGTCTCCTCGTCGAAGCGGTCGTCATACCGGTCACACGGGTACGACGCGGCGCTCGCCCGTCCGGTTTACCTGCAGCTGCCTGTCGGTCCACCGGTCTACCGGGCGCCGGTCCCGCGCGCAGCCCGCCACGCCGTTAGGGTCGCGGGCATGTCAGACGACGGTGCCGACTGCCTGTTCTGCCGGGTCGCCGCCGGTGAGCTCCCGGCCGAGGTCGTCCACGACGGCGACCTGGTCCTCGCGTTCCGCGACATCGCCCCGGTGGCCCCGACCCACGTCCTGGTGGTGCCGCGCCGCCACCACCGCAGCATCGCCGACCTGGCCACGGCCGAGCCGGAGGCCCTCGAGGAGCTCGTCGTGGTGGGCGCGGCGGTCGCCCGGGCCGAGGGTCACGACGACTACCGGATGGTGTTCAACACCGGTGCCAGCGCCGGGCAGAGCGTCTTCCACGTCCACGGGCACGTCCTCGCGGGGCGGGACATGAGCTGGCCGCCGGGGTGACGCGTGACACAGCCCGGCCGGCGACCGGGGCTCCGGGCTGGGCCGGCCCGCGTCGTATCGCCTAGCATCGACATCCACATGAGCGAGTCAGCACCGACCAGGACCACGATCGTCGTCCCCGCCAGCCAGCCGATGGTCGCCGTCCTGGGCACGAGGGACGAGCTGCTGCGCGTGGTCGAGCAGGCGTTCCCGTCGACCGACATCTCGGTCCGGGGCAACGAGATCAGCGTGGCCGGCTCTCCCGGTGAGGTCGCGCTGGTCGAGCGGCTGTACGACGAGCTCGTCGCCGTGCTGCGGACCGGCCAGGGTGCGACTGTCGAGTCGGTGGAGCGGATGATCTCGATGCTGCGCACCGAGACCGGCGAGCGTCCGGCCGAGGTCCTCACGCTGAACATCCTGTCCAACCGCGGCCGCACCATCCGGCCGAAGACCCTGAACCAGAAGCGCTACGTCGATGCCATCGACCGCAACACCGTGGTGTTCGGCATCGGCCCTGCCGGCACCGGCAAGACCTATCTCGCCATGGCCAAGGCGGTGCAGGCGCTGCAGGCCAAGCAGGTCACCCGCATCATCCTCACCCGTCCGGCCGTCGAGGCAGGCGAGCGCCTGGGGTTCCTCCCCGGCACCCTGTACGAGAAGATCGACCCCTACCTCCGGCCGCTGTACGACGCGCTGCACGACATGATCGACCCCGACTCGATCCCGCGGCTGATGACTGCCGGCACCATCGAGGTGGCCCCCCTGGCCTACATGCGGGGAAGAACCCTGAACGACGCGTTCATCATCCTGGACGAGGCACAGAACAGCTCGGCCGAGCAGATGAAGATGTTCCTCACCCGGCTGGGGTTCGGCTCGAAGATGGTTGTCACCGGTGACGTGACCCAGGTGGACCTGCCGGGTGGCACGTCGAGCGGCCTGCGCGTCGTGCAGGACATCCTGGTCGGCCTGGACGACGTCGAGTTCTGCCGCCTGCAGAGCCAGGACGTCGTCCGGCACCGGCTGGTGAGCGACATCGTCGACGCGTACGGCCGGTTCGACGCCGCCGCCGATGCGGCGCGGGGGCGCCAGAGCGGGTCCGGCGGCTCAGGCCGCCGACGGCGATAGTGCCGGCCACGGAGACGACGCCATGAGCATCGAGGTCAACGACGAGTCGGGCGCCGGGGTGGACGGGGAGCGTCTGGCAGCCCTGGCCCGGTTCGTTCTCGACCGGCTCAAGGTCCACCCCCTGGCCGAGCTCTCGGTGCTGGCGGTCGACGCGGCCACCATGTCCTCCCTGAACGAGCAGTGGATGGACGAAGAGGGCCCGACCGACGTCCTGTCGTTCCCCATGGACGAGCTCCGGCCGGGCAAGGACGACGAGGAGCCGGAGCCCGGGCTGCTCGGCGACGTCGTGCTCTGTCCGGCGGTCGCGGCGGACCAGGCCGGCGTCGCCGGGCACGCCATCGAGCAGGAGCTCGACCTGCTCACCACGCACGGGATCCTGCACCTGCTGGGTTTCGACCACGCCGAGCCGGACGAGGAGCAGGAGATGTTCGGGCTGCAGAAGCGCCTGCTCGCCGACTGGGCCGATGCCCGCGGCGAGGACACCGCATGACCCCGCTCCAGCTCGTGGTTGCCGGCGCCCTGGTCCTGGTGGCCGGCCTGCTCGCCGGCGCCGAGTCGGCACTGTCGAAGGTGTCGCGCGTCGCCGCGGACGACTACGAGCGCGAGGGCCGCCGCGGCGCCCAACGGCTGCGGCAGGTCCTCGACGACCCGGCGCGCTACCTCAACCTGCTGACCTTGCTCCGGGTGACCGCCGAGCTGGTGGCGACGGTGCTGGTCACGGTTGCTGCGCTGCAGCTGTTCGACTCGGTCTGGCAGGCCACGGTGGTGGCCGCCACCTCCATGGTGGTCATCTCCTACATCGCGATCGGTGTGTCGCCCCGCACGCTGGGACGCCAGCACCCCGCCCCGCTGGCGCTGGCCGCCGCCCGTCTGGTGCACCCGCTGGCACGCGTCCTCGGTCCGGTACCGCAACTGCTCATCCTCGTGGGTAACGCGCTCACGCCCGGCAAGGGGTACCGCGAGGGCCCGTTCGCCACCGAGGCCGAGCTGCGCGACCTCGTCGACCTGGCGGAGGAGAACCAGCTCATCGAGGACCGCGAGCGGGTGATGATCCACTCGGTCTTCGAGCTCGGCGACACCATCGTCCGCGAGGTCATGGTGCCGCGCACGGACGTCGTGTTCCTGGAGGCGAGCAAGACGCTCCGCCAGGCGCTGTCCTTGGCGCTCCGCAGCGGCTTCAGCCGGATCCCGGTGATCGGCGAAGGCTTCGACGACGTGCTCGGCGTGGTGTACCTCAAGGACCTGGTGCGCCGGACCTACGTGCACCGGGACGGCGAGTCGGTCGAGAAGGTCGACTCGGTGATGCGCCCGGCCGTGTTCGTGCCGGAGAGCAAGCCGGTCGACGAGCTGCTGCGCGAGATGCAGGCCCAGCAGACGCACGTCGCCATCGTGGTCGACGAGTACGGCGGGACCGCGGGCCTGGTCACCATCGAGGACGTGCTGGAGGAGATCGTCGGCGAGATCGCGGACGAGTACGACGTCGAGGTCCCGATGGTCGAGGAGCTCGAGGACGGGTCCCTCAGGGTCAGCGCCCGGTTGCACCTCGACGAGCTGTCCGAGCGGCTGGACGTCGAGCTCGAGGACGACGACGTCGACACGGTCGGCGGCCTGCTTGCCAAGCACCTCGGCCGGGTCCCGATCCCCGGCGCGCGGGTCTGGCTGCACGGCGTCGAGCTCACCGCCGAGAGCGCTCATGGCCGGCGCAACCGGATCGGAACCGTGCTGGTCCGTCAGGTCAGCGACAGCCCCGACGAGACGCCGCTGGAGGCAGCCGATGTCCGCGAGCCCTGAGGACGACGGCAGACCGCAGACCGGGGCGGTCCCCGGCGAGGACGCCAAGCTGGTGACCCTGGCCCGGTCGGCCCGTGCCCGTGCCGGCGCGCCCGAGGGCGCCGCAGTCCGCGACGACATCGGGCGGACCTACGCCGCCGCCGGCGTGACGCTGCCCTCGCTGGCACTGAGCGCGCTGCAGGCGGCGGTCGCTGCGGCCGTCTCCAGTGGCTCGGACCGGCTCGAGGCCGCCGTCGTGGTGACCGACCAGGTCCACACCGCCCCGGCGGACGCCGCACTGCTCGCCGATCTCGCCGTTCCGACCGTCCTGCGGGCGAGCCCGGACGGAACCGTCCGCGACCGGGCGTCGCGCCGCGACGGCTGACGCGGCTCCGCCCGGTTACCGTCGACCCCATGTTCCGCCGCGCCCGTCCCGCACGCCCAACGGTCGTCCCGGTCGTCCAGCACCGCGACCCGGCGCCGATCGACGCCGTCGAGACCCCCTATGTCCTGCGGTTCCTCACTGCCTGGTCCTGGCGCCTGCTCGTCGTCGCCGCCGCGGTGTACGTGTTCCTGTCGTTGTTCTCACTGCTGTCGGTGGTCCTCGTCCCGGTCATCATCGGGCTGCTCCTGTCGGCAGCACTGTCGCCAGTGGCGGACCAGCTGGTGCGGTGGCGGCTGCCGCGAGGGGTGTCCACCGTGGTGGTGGTCCTCGGCGGCATCGCTGCTCTCGCAGCGCTGGTCACGCTGGTCGCGCAGCAGTTCACCTCCGGCTTCGCCGACCTGAGGTCGTCCTTCGACGACAGTCTCGTCAAGGTCGAGAAGTACCTGACGCAGGTCGGACTGAGCCAGGCGCAGCTGGCTGACTTCTTCGACCGGGTCCGTAGTGGCATCGGGTCCGGGGAGGGCAACCTGGGCGGCACCGTGGTCAAGACCGCGACAACAGCCGGCCACCTGATCGCCGGCCTCTTCATCATCCTGTTCGCGACGATCTTCTTCACCTACGACGGGCGCGGCATCTGGCGGTGGCTGGTGTCGCTGTTCCCCGAGCCGGCACGCGAGCGGGTGCACGGCAGCGGCGAGCGGGCCTGGGCGGTGCTGACCGCATACGTACGGGCCACCCTCATCATCGCCGCGACGGACGCGGTGGGCATCGCACTGGTGGCCTGGCTGCTCGGGCTCCCGCTCGTCCTGCCGCTGGCCGTCCTGGTCTTCCTGGGTGCCTTCATCCCGGTCGTCGGTGCGGCGATCAGCGGCATCGCCGCCGTGGCGGTCGCACTGGTGTCGGTCGGGCCCGTCACCGCTCTGCTGATGCTGGCCGGCGTCATCGCCGTCCAACAGCTCGAAGGCCATGTCCTGCAGCCCTTCCTCATGGGCCGCCTGGTACGGGTACACCCGCTGGCCATCGTGGTCGTCATCGCCGTCGGCGCGGAGGTGGCCGGCATCTTCGGCGCGCTCGTGGCTGTGCCACTGACGGCAGTGATCAACACGATCTCCAGCCACCTGGCCGCAGCACGTCGGGACCGGCTCGCGGCGGAGTCGCGGGAGCTCGCCGGACCGGCGGTGTCGCCGTGACCGTTGCGCACCGAGCCGGCTTCGTCGCGTTCGTCGGGCGCCCGAACGCCGGCAAGTCCACGCTCACCAACGCCCTCGTCGGGCAGAAGGTCGTCATCACCTCCAGCAAGCCGCAGACGACCCGGCGGGTCGTGCGCGGCATCGTGCACCGGCCGGACGCCCAGCTGGTGGTCCTCGACACCCCCGGGTTGCACCGTCCGCGGACGCTGCTCGGTGAGCGGCTCAACGACGAGGTCCGAACCGCCTGGTCCCAGGTCGACGTCGTCGGCCTCTGCCTACCGGCCGACGAGAAGGTGGGCCCCGGCGACCGGTACATCGCCGCGGAGCTGGCGGCGATCGACGGGGCGCGAAAGGTGGTCGTGGTCACGAAGACCGACAGGGTCCCGCGGGACCGGGTGGCCGAGGCGCTGGTAGCGGCCGCCGGCCTCGGCCGGGAGGTCGGGATCGACTGGGACGAGGTCGTTCCGGTCTCCGCCACCGCGGGGGACCAGGTCGACCTGCTCGGCGACCTGCTCGCGGCCCTGCTGCCCGAGTCGCCGCCGCTGTACCTCGACGGCGAGCTCACCGACGCGCCCGAACTGGTGCTGGTGGCCGAGCTGATCCGCGAGGCCGCGCTGGAGGGGGTCCGGGACGAGCTGCCGCACTCGATCGCCGTCGTGGTCGAGGAGATGCGCCCTCGCGAGGACCGGCCCGCTGACCGGCCGCTGCTCGACGTGCATGCCTACCTCTACGTCGAACGGCAGAGCCAGAAGGCCATCGTGATCGGCCCGAAGGGCGCCAGGCTGCGGGACATCGGCACCCGGTCCCGGGTGCAGATCGAGGCACTGCTGGGGACCGCGGTCTACCTCGACCTGCACGTCACCGTGGCCAAGGACTGGCAGCGCGACCCCCGGCAGCTGCGCAAGCTCGGCTTCTGAGCGGAGTCCGGCCAGGGGTGGGGCCGAGAATCCAGCCGGACGGGTTCGGCCCGCGCCTCCGTGGGCAGGAGGGCCGGAACGGGTCCAGTCAGGAGCCCGGGAGTCGGGGAGACGTCATGTGCCGGGTCGCGAGCGCCGAGCTCGGACGGTCCGCCTCAGCCGTGGGCCAGGCGCGGCAGTTCGTCTCGGGTGTGCTGCGGCGGTGGGGCCTGGAGACGTTGACCGCGGATGCCGAGCTGCTCACGAGCGAGCTCGTGACCAACGCCGTCCTGCACGCCCGGACCGACGTCTGCGTGTCCGTCGCGGTCGCCGACGGAGCCGCTGAGGTCGGGGTCACGGACTCGTCGGCCGAGATCCCCAGGCCCCGCAGCGCCGACGCGGCGGCCGAGGGCGGCCGCGGACTGAGCCTGGTCGAGCGGGTCGCCGAGGAGTGGGGCGTCGCGGAGTTCGAGGGCGGCAAGCAGGTCTGGTTCCAGCTCGACGTCGGCGTCGACTGGGAGCACCGCACGTCCTGCCCGTGCGGCGGCGACGAGCTCAGCCGGGTCCGGCTCCGGTCCGGCCGGTGGGCGGTGGCGGCGCCCGGACCCTGGGACGGGAGCTGAAGGGACTCAGAGCTGCCGCTCGTACTCCGACCACTGCCGCACGACCTCGAAGCCCATTGCCAGGTTGACCCGGAGCATCGGCGCGTTGGAGTCGGCGTTCCACGTGTCGATGCTGCGGACGGCGGGCTCGTGCCTGCGGAGCAGCTCGAGGTTGGTCAGCTTCAGCAGCAGCCCCAGCCGGTGCCCGCGGTGCTCGGGCAGGACGATCGTCTGGTGCTGGTAGGCACCGTCGTCGGCCCCGTCGTGCACCACGACCGTCGTGTAGCCGACGAGGGCGGCGGTGGCGTCGTGCACGGCCGCGGTCGTGTACGCCCGCGTCAGCCGGGCGGTCATGATGCGGTCCCGCTCCCGGATGCGCTCGACGTCGAAGACCTCCTGCTCCCAGCGGAGATCGTCCATGGGTGAGTCGGTGGTCATCCGGCTCTCCAGGGCGGCGGCTGCCGCCAGGTGCTCCTCCGGTGTGGCGCCGCACCATCGCAGCAGCGAGTAGCCCCGGGAGTGCGACAGCGCCTCGGCGAGCAACGCGGAGGTCCCGCCCTCGTCTCGCACCGTCAGGTCCAGCCGGCGTTGCGTGTCGACGAGCGCGGCCCGGAACCCCATCGTCGTGGCGAACGCTGCTCCGGCGCCCTCGGCGGCCTCGGCCAGCAGGCGGGCCCGGCCCATCGACGCTGCCCGGCGGGCCCATTCCGCCACCATCGCCCGGCCGTGACCGCAACGCCGGTGCCGGGGGTGCACCTCGAGCTCGCCGGGGGAGGTGTCGGTGTTCTCGCCGGTCGGCAGCCACTGGGCGAACCAGCCCACGACCTCGCCGTCGACCTCGGCGAGCACGAGGTGCGGCTCGCGCTGCGGCATCGGGGTTCGCAGCTGCCCGGCCCAGGCTGCGTATCCCGGCAGCGGGTCGTCCGGCCGGTCGGCGGTGTGGCAGGCGGTGACCACGTCGTACCAGCGACGCAGGCCGGCCTCGTCGTCCGGAGCGACCTCGGTGAACGTGAGCTCAGCCGTCGCCGTCAACGCTGGTCCCGTCGTCCGCGTGCGGCAGGTCCAGCCGCCAGGCACTCTCCTGGCGGGCGACCCGGAACCCCATGGCCTCGTTGACCGCCACCATGAAGGTGTTGGTGTCGGCGTTCCAGGTGTGCAGCCGTCGCACCTCGGGCGCCCCGTCGCACAGTTGCTGCAGATTGGCGAGCTTGACGAGCAGGCCGAGTCGGTGCCCGCGGTGGTCGCGGTGGACCAGGGTGTCCCATTGGAACGCGTTGGTGGGGTCGTACCGGGTCGTCGCGAGGTCCGTGAAGGCGACGAGGGGGCCGCCCTCGCCGTGCCGCGCTGCGGTCGCCATCATCGTGCGGCCCTGACGCGCGACGACGTCGTCGCGCTCGCGGATCCGGGCGGCGTCCCAGTTCTCCGGCTCGATGTCGAGGCCGCCCATCGGTGCGTCGGTGCTCATCCGCGCCACCAGGGCGGCGTAGTCGTCCACCAGCTCGTCGGGGCACGGCCCGGTCCAGGACACGAGCGGGTAGCCGGCGGCACGCTCCTCGGCCCCCGCCCGGAGCTGGGCCAGCCGCGCGTGGTCGAGGGTCTCGAGGTCGAGGGTGCGGCGGACCTCACCGAGCGACCGCCGGGCACCGGCCGCCTTGGCGAACGTCATCGACCGGTTCTCACCCCCGGAGGCGGGCTCGTTGATGCCGGCGATGACCTGGTGCCGCCCGAGCTCGGCGACGCGCGCCAGGGCGTGCTGGAGCAGGAGGCGTCCGAGGCCCCGGTGCCGCGCCGCGGGAAGGACCGCGAGGTCGAGCTCGACCAGGTCGAGGTTGTCCTTCGTCGGCAGGTCGAGCCAGTAGCAGCCGACAGCACTGCCGCCGTCATCCCGCAGCAGGTAGAACTCGTGGTTGGAGCTGCGCTGCGGCGCGCGGGCGCCGGCAAGGATCTCGGGAAAGGTCGGGACGGGGTTGTCCGGATCGCCGTGGAGGTAGGCGGCCCGCCACACGTCGTAGGTCGCCCGCATGATGTCCTCGTCGGCCGGGTCGACGCGCCGGATCCCACTGGTCACCCGTCCAGACTGGTCGTCATCGGTCGCGGTCCGCCACCCGATATCCGCGGCCGACAGTCCACGATGCGGACGCGCGGCACGGGGATCCGCCCCACGTCCCCTCGTCGCGGCGTACTGTTCTCGTCATGCGGCGCTGCCTGCTTCTCGGCTGCCGCGGCGAGGCGCTCTCCTAGAGACCGGTCACCTCGCCGCGGAGTGCCCGTCTGTTCCGGTCCTTTCCGAGAACACCCGCCGCGAGCCCGAGAGTGACGACGATGACCGCAGCCCCGTACGAGGACCGCAACTCCCAGCAGCCGTCCGGCATGCCGATCCACCGCTACTCGCCCTTCGTGCCCGTCGACCTGGCCGACCGCGCCTGGCCCGGCGCCGTCGCGACCGAGGCGCCCCGCTGGTGCGCTGTCGACCTGCGGGACGGCAACCAGGCGCTGATCGACCCGATGAGCCCGCAGCGCAAGCGCCGGATGTTCGAGCTCCTGGTCCGGATGGGCTACAAGGAGATCGAGGTCGGCTTCCCCTCCGCGAGCCAGACGGACTTCGACTTCGTCCGGCAGCTCGTCGAGGAGGACCTGATCCCCGACGACGTCGTGATCCAGGTCCTGACCCAGGCCCGGGACGCGCTGATCGAGCGGACCTTCGAGTCGATCAGGGGAGCCAAGCAGGCGATCGTGCACCTGTACAACTCGACCTCGACGCTCCAGCGCCGGGTCGTGTTCGGTCTGCCGCGCGAGGGAATCGTCGACATCGCTGTGCAGGGTGCGCGGCTGTGCCAGAAGCTCACCGAGACGATCCCGGACACCGAGGTGTACTTCGAGTACTCCCCGGAGTCCTACACCGGCACCGAGCTGGACTTCGCCGTCGAGGTCTGCAACGCGGTAAACGACGTGTGGCAGCCGACGCCGGACCGGAAGTCGATCGTCAACCTGCCGGCGACCGTCGAGATGGCGACGCCGAACATCTACGCCGACTCGATCGAGTGGATGCACCGGAACCTCGCTCGCCGGGACTCGGTCGTGCTGTCCCTGCATCCGCACAACGACCGCGGGACCGCGGTTGCTGCCGCCGAGCAGGGCCGTCTGGCCGGGGCGGACCGGATCGAGGGCTGCCTGTTCGGCAACGGGGAGCGCACCGGCAACGTCTGCCTGGTGACGCTGGGCATGAACCTGTTCTCCCAGGGTGTCGACCCGCAGATCGACTTCAGCGACATAGACGAGATCCGGCGGACCGTCGAGTACTGCAACCAGCTGCCCGTCCACGAGCGGCACCCGTACGGGGGAGACCTCGTGTACACCGCCTTCTCCGGCTCGCACCAGGACGCCATCAAGAAGGGCTTCGACGCGATGGAGCGCGACGCCGCCGCGGCCGGCGCCGAGGTTCGCGACTTCCGCTGGGCGGTGCCGTACCTGCCGATCGACCCCAAGGACGTCGGCCGGTCCTACGAGGCCGTGATCCGGGTCAACTCGCAGTCCGGCAAGGGCGGTGTGGCCTACATCATGCGCACCGAGCACCACCTGGACCTGCCGCGTCGGCTGCAGATCGAGTTCAGTCAGGTGGTGCAGGCCCGCACGGACGCCGACGGCGGCGAGGTGTCGCCGGCGCAGATGTGGGAGGCCTTCGAGGCGGAGTACCTCACCCGGCGCGCGCCCGTGGCGCTGAACAGCCACCACACGTCCTCGGTTGCCGGAAGCGACGACGAGCTCGACGTCAACGTCTACCTCGACGGCGTGCAGACGGCCCTGCGGGGCATCGGCAACGGCCCCATCGCGGCCTTTGTCGACGCGCTCTCCACTGTCGGCCACGACGTCCGTGTCCTCGACTACGCCGAGCACGCTCTGTCGGCGGGCGACGACGCCCGGGCCGCCGCCTACGTGGAGTGCGCCATCGGCGAGCGGATCCTCTGGGGCGTCGGGATCGACGCCAACATCGTCACCGCATCTCTCAAGGCCGTCGTGTCAGCCCTGAACCGCGCCGTGGGCTGACGCCAGGCAGCACTGACCTGGGGGTCGTCATGAGAGTTCTCTTCGGCTCCTGGCCGGGGCAAGGTCATCTCACCCCGATGGTCCAGCTCGTCCGGGCGGCTCAGCGCGCGGGTCACGATGTCGTCGTCTCGTCCGGCGGCGACCTCGTGGACTCGATCGCCCGGCTCGCCGTGCGAGGGCATCGTTCGGGCTGGACGGCGGCCGAGACGTATGCCCGGATGCCTGGTCGCTCGACGATCAGTGACCTTCCTCCCGAGGAGCAGCAAGGGTTCGCGGCACGTCACCTGTTCGGGGCCGGCGCCGTGGAGCGGGCCCGGGACGTGGCGGACCTGATGAAGACGTGGCTGCCCGACCTGGTGGTCCACGACATGATGGAGCTCGGTTCGGCGACGGCTGCGGTCATCCACGGTGTGCCGCATGTCACCCATGGCTACGGCCCGGCGGTCCCCGGTACGGCGGCCTTCCTCGCGGGGATCGCGTCGGCGATAACGGACGCGGGCCTGCCTGACCCGGTCCCGGGCGTCGTCGCCGCCCCGTACCTGGAGATCTGCCCTCCGGGCCTCGCCGGTCCTGAACCTGGGCCCTGGGCGACGATCGAGCGGATGCGACCCTCGGCGGGCGAGATGCCGGCCGAGGTGTCCTTGCCGTCCATGTCCGAGCTGCCCTACGCGGACACCGTGTACTGCACCCTCGGCACCGTGATGAACGGGGCGCCCGACGTCTTCCGGGCCGTGATCGACGGAGCCGCCCGGGTCCCCGTCAACCTGATCGTCACGACCGGTCCCGGATTCGACCAGACTGCGCTCGGACCCGTTCCGCGCGGGGTGATGGTCGAGCCGTACCTCCCGCAGGCCGCTGTGCTGCCGCTCTGCCGAGCGGTGGTCTCCCACGCCGGCGCGGGCACGATGCTCGGCGCGTTGTGCCACGGACTGCCTCAGCTGTGCCTGCCGCAGAGCACCGACCAGCCGTTCAACACGGCGGCGCTGCTGCGTACCGGTGCCGGCCTGGCGCTGGAGCCGGGCGACGCGACCGCCGGGGCCGTTTCCCAGGCGCTGGAACGGCTCCTGCACGAACCGGAGTTCGCGCGCGCCGCAGCACGGCTGCGCCACGAGATCGACCGGATGCCCAGCGCCGACGCCGTCCTCGACCGGATCCTCCCCACGCCCGCCTGACCGTCACCCCGGACTCGAACATCGTCACCGCCCCCTCAAGGTGTCATCGCGCCTCTGCCGCCCAGCCGGTACCGAGGAACCGGAAGCCGATGCGGGCGTAGATCCGCGCGACATCGGGCGATGACGCGGTGAGGAAGACGGTGGTGAGGCCCAGCTCTCGGGCGTCGTCCACGAGCGCCGCCGTGACCGCGGCGCCGAGACCCTGCCGTCGTGCGGATGGCAGCGTCGCGACGCCCATCACCTCGGTCACGCCGGCGAGCGGCAGGGTGCGGCCGGTGGCCAGCTGGCCGAGGTCCGCGTGCTCGGCGACCGCGATCCGCACGGCGCCCTCGGCGAGCAGGTCGAGCACCCGCTGCTGTGCGGGCTGCAGGGCGGCGTCTCGCTCCGCGGGCCCGGCGTGGCCTCTCGCGGTGCCCCCGAGGGCGAAGCCCACGCCGCTGACGGCGCGGGAGGCAGCGACCGCATCGACGTCGCAGGGGCCGAGGACGCGGACGGTCACGCCGTCGGGCAGCGAGGGAGTCGTGACCGTCAGGTCGCCGTCCAGGGCGAGCAACGGCAGCTCCTCGAGCTCGAAGAGCTCGGTGGCCCGGACGGCCGCCAGCAGCCCCGGCGTCGTCTCGTGCACCCACTCGAGGTTCGGCGGCAGACCGAGCTCGGCGAGGCGGGCCACCGCGGCCGCGACGTCGTCCGGGGTGAACGGGCCGTTGCCGCCGAGCCGCGGGCGGGCGTAGTAGGTCCAGCCGCCCGGCTCGCCGAGGAACAGCGTGAACTGCCCGCACTCCTCGACGCGCGCGAGCCGCCGCGGCACGCTGTCGTAGTAGGCCTCGAGGCGGCCCAGCAGGTCGTCGGTCATCGCCGCATCCTGGCAGCCGTCAGCGCAGCAGCTCGCGGGTGACCGTCGTCCTGGCGACCGGGCGACCGCGGAACCAGACCTGCCGGGGCGGCTCCTGCAGCCGCAGCACCTCCGGCCAGCTCCGCGCCGCGTAGAGCTGCAGGTCGGCGCGGCCCCCCGGGGCGACGCCGTACTCCGGACCGAGCCGCCACGCCGCTGCCGGGACGGACGTGACGGCAGCGAGCGCGGCGTGCTGCTCCTCGACAGTCGCCAGGTGCGCGGCGTGCGCCGAGATCAGCGCCACCTCCAGCAGGTCACCCCGGCCGAAGGGGTAGAAGCCGTCCTTGACGCAGTCCTGCCCGAACGCCACCGGGACACCGGCGGCCATCAGCTCGCGGACCCGGGTGGTGCCTCGCCGCACCAGACCGCGGTCGCCGCGACCCTGGATCACCAGGTTGGTCACCGGGTTGGACACCACGGTGATGCCCGCCCGCGCGCACCCCGCGATGACGGCGTCGGCGTAGGCGTCGTCCGCCGCTGCGAGGGCGCAGACGTGGCCCACGGTCACCCGACCTTGCCAGGCGCGGCGCTCGGTCTCCTCGACGACCATCGACAAGGTGCGGACCGAGCCGTCGTCGGTCTCGTCGACATGCATGTCGACGTCCGCGTCGTGCCGCTGCGCCAGGTCGAAGCAGAACCGCACGTGCTCGTGCTGGTCTTCGTCGCCATCCTCCCAGTGCGGCATGCCACCGACCACCGTCGCACCAGCGGTCATCGCGGCAGCCATCAGGTCTGCGGCGCCCGGGTCGCGCAGGATCCCTTCCTGCGGGAAGGCGATCAGCGCCACCTCGGCGATGTCCGCGCAGTCCCGCGCCGCGGCGAGCACGCCCTCCAGGGGCACCAACCCGCCGATCGTGTCGACGTCGACGTGACTGCGGATCCGGGTGGTGCCGGTGAGCACGGACGACTCGATCACGGCGCGCGCCCGACGCCGGACGTCGTCGACGTCATAGTCCCGCTTCGCGGCATGGATGGCCTCGATCGCACCACGGAGCGTGCCGTCGTGCTCGGCCAGCTGGTCCCGGATGTGCACCTTGTCCAGGTGCACGTGGGTGTCGACGTATGCCGGGAGCAGCAGCCCGCCGTCGGCGTCCAGCGTCTCGTCGACCTCCGCGCCGGCGAACGGACCGACGTCGACCACCCGCTCCGCATCCAGGACGACGTCGACGACGGCGCCGTCGGCGAGCGTGGCACCTACGATCGCGGAAACCGTCATGGTCCGACGATGCCAGAGGATTGCGGTGGCCGAAGGGGCCCGGGATCCCTATCGTCGGGGGCGGCCGGAGCCGGCCGTGAGGGGGTCGCCATGAGGGTCCTGGTCGCGACGACGGCGAACACCGGTCACTTCGAGCCGCTCGTGCCGTTCGCCCGGGCCTGCGCCGACGCCGGTCACGAGGTCCGTGTCGCGGCGGCAGCAAGCTTCGCCGGGCAGGTGGAGCGGACCGGGTTCGCGCACCTGCCGTTCGCCGACGGCCCTGCGGAGGAAACAGGTGCCGTCTTCGCCGGTCTGCCGCCGCTCGACGGTGCCTCGCCGGCGGACATCGAGGCGGGCAACGTCACCGTCGTTCGCGAGGTGTTCGCCCGCCTCGACGCGGGAGCGGCGCTGCCGGGGCTGACGGCCGCCATGGCCGACTGGCGACCCGACGTGGTGCTGCGTGAGACGGCCGAGCTCGGGTCCTACCTGGCCGCGGAGGCCGCCGGGGTCCCGCACGTGCAGCTCAACACGAGCACGAGCTCGTTCATCGACCTGCCAACCGTCGTCGAGGAGCCGCTCGTCGCGCTCGGCGCACGAGCCGGGCTCGCGGGGCTGCGCGCCGCGCCGCGGCTGACGCTCGTTCCCGACTCGCTCGACGGGACGACGCCAGACGGGACGCCGGCCCCCTACCGGTTCCGCGAGCCGCCCAGCGACGGGCCGCCTGCGGATCTGCCGGACTGGTGGCCCGGCCTCGGGCACCCGCTGGTCTACCTCACGTTCGGGACCGTCGCGGCGAGGGTCGGGCTCTTCCCGGAGCTCTACCAGCGGGTCGTGGCCGAGGTTGCCGACCTGCCGGTGCGGGTGCTGGTCACCACCGGCGCGGGCGAGCCTGACGCGCTGGGGCCGGTGCCGGACAACGTGCACGTCGAACAGTTCTGGCCCCAGCGCGATGTCATGCCGCACGCCTCGGCGATGGTCGCCCACGGCGGCCTCGGGACCACCCTGCTGGCGCTGTACCACGGCGTCCCCATGGCGCTGCTGCCGTTGTTCGCCGACCAGGCCCACAACGCCGGCCGGGTCGCGGACGTCGGGGCCGGGCTGGTGGCGCAGGGTGGTCCGGCGGGCGCGGCAGTCCTGGCCGGCCTGCTGAAGCAGGTGCTCTCCGACCCGGCGTTCCGGGTCAGGGCGAGGTCACTCGCCGCGGAGATCGCCGAACTTCCGCCGGTCGCACGGGCCGTCCCGCTGCTGGAGCGGGTCGCGTCCACCACAATGGGTGGGTGAGCCTCTACCGGGACGAGGGTGTCGTGCTGCGCACCCAGAAGCTGGGCGAGGCCGACCGGATCATCACCCTGCTGACCCGCAGCCACGGCCGGGTCCGGGCCGTGGGCAAGGGGGTGCGCCGCACCCGTTCCAAGTTCGGGGCCCGGCTCGAGCCGTTCAGCCACGTCGACCTCCAGCTCTACGAGGGGCGCTCGCTGGACGTCGTGCAGCAGGCCGAGACGCTGGCGGCGTACGGCGACCGCATCGTCGACGACTACCCCCGCTACACCGCGGGCACGGTGATGCTGGAGACGGCCGAGCGGCTCACGGCGGAGGAGAAGGAGCCGCAGACCCAGCAGTTCCTGCTGCTGGTCGGAGCGTTGCGCACCCTGTCGGACGGCGCGCACGCACCGGGTCTGGTCCTCGACGCCTTCCTGCTGCGCTCGCTGGCGGTGGCGGGCTACGCGCCGTCCTTCAGGGACTGCGCGCGCTGCACCCGTCCCGGCCCGCACCCGTTCTTCAACGTGGAGGCCGGCGGCTCGGTGTGCGGCTCGTGCCGATCGCCCGGTTCGGTCAGCCCGGCGCGGGACACTCTCGACCTGCTGGCCGCGCTCCTCACCGGTGACTGGGCGACGGCCGCCGCCAGCGACCCGCGGCACCGGCGCGAGGGGAACGGTCTGGTCTCGGCCTACCTCCAGTGGCACCTGGAACGCGGCCTGCGCTCCCTGCCGCTGGTGGAACGCACGTGAAGAGGACGGCGCGCCCCCCGCGAGCCCGACGTCACGACCCGGCTCCGCCGACTGCGCACCCGTCCGGCGCCCGGCCTCCCGCGCTCCCGCCGGAGCTGGTGCCCGGCCACGTCGCGATCGTCATGGACGGCAACGGACGGTGGGCCAAGGCGCGTGACCTGCCCCGCACCAAGGGACACGAGGCTGGCGAGGCGGCCCTGCTCGACGTGGTCCACGGTGCCGTCGAGATCGGTGTCAAGCACCTCTCGGCATACGCGTTCTCCACCGAGAACTGGAAGCGCTCACCGGACGAGGTGCGCTTCCTCATGGGCTTCAACCGCGAGGTGATCCGTCGCCGCCGCGACGAGCTGGACGCCATCGGGGTCCGGGTGCGCTGGGCCGGCCGGCACAAGCGGCTCTGGCGCAGCGTGGTCGCCGAGCTGGAGGAGGCGGAGGAGCGCACCCGGCTCAACGACGTGCTGACGCTTCAGTTCTGCGTCAACTACGGCGGCCGGGCCGAGATCGCCGACGCCGCGCAGGCCCTCGCCCGCGAGGTGGCTGCCGGCCGGCTCGACCCGGCGAAGGTCGACGAGAAGGCCATCGCCCGGCACCTCGACGAGCCGGACGTCCCCGACGTCGACCTCTTCGTGCGGTCGTCGGGGGAGCAGCGGTTCTCGAACTTCCTGCTCTGGCAGTCGGCGTACGCCGAGATGGTGTTCCTCGACACGCTGTGGCCGGACTTCGACCGCCGGCACCTGTGGCGGGCGATCGAGGTCTACGCCGCCCGCGACCGCCGCTACGGCGGGGCGCTGCCGAACGCCGTGCCCGACCGGCCTTCCTGACCAGTCCGGTGGATCACCGGTCGCGGCTCAGCGGCAGCGGCGACGGGCCCAGGTGAGGTAGGCCTTCGGCCGGTTGGTGACCACGGCCTCGGCCTTGTCGTACGCCATCCGGCGCCAGCCGCGAACGGTGTCGACGGTCCAGGGTCGTACGGCGATGCCGGCCCGCCGCCAGCGTGCCGCCCGGGTCTCCGTCACCGAGGCCGAGTTCACGACGTACGTCCGGCCGAACTGGAGCACCGAGTCGGCCCGGCGGTAGCGCGGGTTGTCGATGATCGCCGTACGCAGATCGGGGGCCGCCTGCCGGACCGCGGTGATCGTCGGACCGTCGAAGCTCGTGACGGTGATGCGGTGCGTCATCGACAGCCAGCGGACCCGGTTGAGGAACTGCGCCATCTGCGCCGCGCTCGGGAGCGTCTTGAGCTCGACCATCGCGTAGCCACCCTTGCGCCGCACCAGCGACAGCGCCTGGTACAGCGTCGGGACCCGGGTGCCGCGGTAGGCCGCGCCGAACCACCCGCCGGCGTCGAGCGCGCGCAGCTGCACCAGGTCGAGCGACGACACCTCGCCGGCGCCGTCGGTGGTGCGGTCGACGGTCTCGTCGTGGATCACCACGGGGACATCGCCGCGACTGAAGCGGACGTCCATCTCCACCCGCCGGACCCCCGCGCGCAGCGCCGTGCGGAACGCGGGCAGCGTGTTCTCCGGCGCGCGAGCCGAGTCGCCGCGGTGCGCCACGGGCGGTGGGACGCAGGACGTGCCGGCCGACGCGGCGGGAGCGGCGACCAGTGCGCTGGTCGCCAGAGCGGCGGCGATGAACAGCCCGAGGACGGGACGAGACGGCACGACGTGGAGCCCCCCATGCGATGGTGCAGGACCCGACCGACGCTACCCCGCGCAGCGCGTGCAGGTGCCGGACATCTCCACGGTGTGTGCGACGTCGACGAAGCCGTGCTCGCGGGCCACCCGTTCGGCCCAGACCTCGACGGCCCGCCCCTCCACCTCGACGGTTGTACCGCACCGCCGGCAGACGACGTGATGGTGGTGACCGGCCGAGCAGGCGCGGTAGGTCGCCTCGCCGTCGGGGCTGCGCACGACGTCGACCTCGTTCGCGTCGGCCATGGCCTGCAGCGCACGGTAGACGGTGGTGAGGCCGATCCGGTGCCCGGCCTCGCGCAGGCTGGCGTGGATCTCCTGCGCGCTGCGGAACGCGGGGTCCCGGGTCAGCTCGTCCCGTACGGCGTTGCGCTGACGGGTCATGTCGCGGCCACCACGAGCCACATGAGCCCGACGCCGCCCAGCGTGCTGACCAGCGTGAGCCGGGACGGGTGCCGGGCGTGGGCCTCGGGGAGGATGTCGGCGGTCGCGAGGTACAGCAGGAAGCCGGCGAAGCCGCCCAGGTACAACGCGAGCACGTCGTCGCCCAGGCTGAAGAACAGCGTGGAGACCGCGCCGAGGACAGGCGCGACGGCGTCGATCCCCAGCATGGTGAGCGTGCGCCGCGGTCCGTTGCCGTGGGTCCGCATGATCGTCACGGTGTTCAGGCCGTCGGCGAAGTCGTGGGCGATGACGGCCAGGGCCACGGCGTACCCGACCCGGTCGTCGACCTGGAAGGCCAGACCGATGCCGACACCGTCGAGGAACGAGTGCACGGCCAGCGCGAGCGCCGATGCCAGTCCGACGGTCGGGTCGTGGTTGTGGTGGTGGGTCTCGTACTCACCTTCGTGCGCTCCGTGCATCGCCACCGCGCGCTCGACGAAGTGCAGCAGCAGGAAGCCGGCGGCGAACGCCACCATCACGGCGGGCACGCCGCCGAACGTGGCGTCCGAGAGCGCGAACAGCTCGGGGAGCAGGTCGAACGCGACCAGCCCCAGCATGACCCCGGCGGCGAACCCGAGCACGAGGTGCAGGCGGTCGCGGCTGCGCAGGGCGACGATGCCGCCCAGGGCCGTCGAGACGACGGCGGTCAGGGCGAAGAGGACGGGCATGCCGGTGACGCTACCAGGATAATGACAATGGTTTTCATTCTGACCGGACTAGTCTCCTGCCGTGCTTGTGCTGACCCGGGCGCGCGTCCCCGCGGACGCCGCCGATGCGTTCCGGACTGCCGCGGACGACCTGCTCGGGCTCCTGTCCGGGTTGCCCGGCTTCGTGCGGGGGCACCTCGGCCGGGCGGCCGACGACCCGCAGCTGTGGGTCGTCGCCAGCGAGTGGCAGGGGGTCGGCGCCTACCGCCGGGCCCTGTCGTCGTACGACGTGAAGATGGCCGCTCCGGCGGTGATGGCTTACGCCGTTCCGGAGCCGAGCGCCTTCGAGGTGCTCGCCGCGACCCCGGCGCCGACCGACCGCTAGTGTCGAGGGCTCGACCGCCGACAACCAGCCGGATGGAGGCCACCGTGGCCAAGAGCAGCGAGACCGCCCGCAACGACGCGATCGTCAGCCTCAGCAAGCGCCGGGGGTTCGTCTACCCCAGCAGCGAGATCTACGGCGGCACCCGCTCGGCCTGGGACTACGGCCCCCTCGGGGTGGAGCTCAAGGAGAACGTCCGTCGCCAGTGGTGGAAGGCGATGGTGCAGAGCCGGGACGACGTCGTCGGGCTCGACTCCGCGGTGATCCTCGCGAGCGAGGTGTGGGTGGCCTCCGGGCACGTCGACACGTTCACCGACCCGCTGTCGGAGTGCCAGTCCTGTCACAAGCGGTTCCGCGCCGACCACCTCGAGGAGGCCTACGAGGCCAAGAAGGGGTCGCCGCCGCCGAACGGTCTTGCTGACGTCAACTGCCCCAACTGCGGGACCAAGGGCGCCTTCACCGAGCCGCGGCAGTTCTCCGGGCTGCTGAAGACCCATCTCGGACCGGTCGAGAGCGAGGAGGGTCTGCACTACCTGCGGCCCGAGACCGCCCAGGGCATCTTTGTGAACTTCCTGAACGTGATGACCTCGGCACGCAAGAAGCCGCCGTTCGGCATCGCCCAGACCGGCAAGTCGTTCCGCAACGAGATCACGCCGGGCAACTTCATCTTCCGCACCCGCGAGTTCGAGCAGATGGAGATGGAGTTCTTCGTCGAGCCCGGCAGCGACGAGGAGTGGCACGAGTACTGGCTGAAGGCGCGGTGGGACTGGTACACCGGGCTGGGGCTGCGCGCCGAGAACCTGCGGCGGTTCGAGCACCCGCAGGAGAAGCTCTCGCACTACTCGAAGCGCACTGTCGACATCGAGTACCGCTTCGGCTTCGGCGGCAAGGAGTTCGACGAGCTCGAGGGCATTGCCAACCGCACCGACTTCGACCTCATGGCGCACTCCAAGCACTCCGGGGCCGACCTCACCTACTTCGACCAGGAGAAAGGTGAGCGCTGGACGCCATACGTCATCGAGCCGGCGGCCGGCCTGACCCGGGCGACCCTCGCGTTCCTGCTCGACGCCTACACCGAGGACGAGGCTCCGAACGCCAAGGGCGCCATGGAGAAGCGCACCGTGATGCGGCTCGACCCGCGGCTGGCGCCGGTCAAGGCCGCAGTGCTGCCGCTGTCGCGCAACGCCGACCTCTCGCCGAAGGCCAAGGACCTGGCTGCCCTGCTGCGCCAGAGCTGGAACGTGGAGTTCGACGACGCCGGCGCCATCGGCCGCCGGTACCGGCGCCAGGACGAGATCGGCACACCGTTCTGCATCACCGTCGACTTCGACACCCTCGACGACAACGCCGTGACCATCCGCGAGCGCGACACGATGACCCAGGAGCGGGTCGGGCTCGACGCGGTCCAGGGATGGTTGGCGCAGCGCCTGCTCGGCTGCTGAGGGACCAGCCGGGAACCCTCGACCAGTCGCACACACCCTCAGGCAGTGGTTGCCTCATGGGGCGCAACAGGTCCTCGGCAGCGAGTCGTGCCTGCGAGCGTCACGGGAGCACTGGTGTGCTTCTCCCGAGATGATCGTGTCGGATTCGCCTGCCGCCGTTCGTGGGATAGGTAGCGCGGACCACTCGGTCCGCCGGAGGAGGAGGAACGGTCATGCCCGAGTACCTCATCTACTTCAACCAGCAGTGGGTGGGCGACCACTCCGAGGAGTGGTTCCGCGGCCGGGGGCCTCTCGCCATGGCGGTTGTGGCCGAGATGAAGGCTGCCGGCGTGTACGTCTTCGCCGGAGGACTGGAGGAGGAGGACGGCCCGGTCTACAGTGCCGATCCCACCAGCGGCACCTTGGTGATCACCGACGGACCCTACGTCGAGACCAAGGAGTTTCTCGGCGGGTTCGCCCTGGTGGACGTGGCCGACGACGAGGCCGCCACGATGTGGGCGGGCAAGGTCGCGGAGGCATGCGGCTGGCCCCATGAGGTTCGCCGCTTCAAGCCGCAGCCTCGCCAGTAGGCCGGAAGGCCTCCCTCGATCCACGTCGGTATCAGCGATCCGCTGTTCAGTCTGGGAACTGGATCGACTTCAGGATGTCGAGGAACGTCGCATGATCGGCCGGGTCCGTCGCTGCGTTCACCGTTGGGTCGCGAAACCCGAACTGATAGCCGACGCCGTGGTGAACGGCGGCGGCGAGGTTGATGAGGATGCCGCAGTCATACTCCAACAGGATTCCGGGACCATCCCCGACGGTGATCTGCTCCCTTGTCTCCGGCTTGGCTGGGCACGTGTCGCCGTGGTCGCGGGCGTTCGCGGCAATCACGGCGGCTGTGTAGGCCGCGAGGTTCTGTCTCGACCGGGCCGCGACTGCCCATGAGCTGGCGTTGTAGCTACCAGGAAACTGGTCGACCTCGTCCGAGTCGGAAGAGAGCGATGCCTTCCCGTCCCACGTCTTCTGCGCTTGTATCGGGCTCCACGACGCCGGCAGCCTCAACGTGTATCCGTACGTCGCAGAGGTGAAGGTTGCGGGTGCGGGCGAGGCAGCCTGTGACGCGGAATGAGTCGTCGTGCCGCCCGAGCTGGTGGAGGGCGCCGAGGAGACCGACGAGTCGCTGCCTGTGCAAGAGGCGACGAGAAGGGTCGCGGCGAGGAGCGATCCGCAGCCGTAGATGTTGGCCACTCTGGCTCCCGGAGGATCCGCGCCCAGCCTGAGGTCGTCAGCGTACTGCGATGCTCACCCGCGTTGGAAGGGCCAGTGCAGTCGCCATCGTGAGGCGGGCAGCTGACGGAAGGCACCGGATACCGGATGTGGGCTCTCGGCGCCCCAGGCTCATGTAATCCGGGTTCTCGGGAGCCGCCCGATCAGCAACTCTGCGGCCACAGGCTGAACTGTGCGCGCCACCGGCGCCTATCGATTGCCCGGGTCGTCCGGATGCCAGCGGACGGTGTCGCTGCTGTCGTAGATCGCCGACGCGGTCGATACCGACGTCGCGCACTCCACGATCAGCGACGCCCGATCGAGGCGAGGCCTGAGAGTCAGCGTGGCTGCCGTGACGGTGCCTTCGGGGACGCCATCGCGTCTCAGCCGCTCATCCATCCAGCGTGCCGTTGCCTCCGCGAGCTCGAGCCGGGGGGACAGCTCCCGGCCGTCAACGGTGGACGTGCCGCTGAGCAGGTCGATGACGACTTCGGCTCCAGCCAAGGTCCTCATCTGCGCAAGGTCGCCGTACATCCTCCAGCCGCGGGCGATCTGGGTCGGAGTGTTGGCCAGGTCCTTCAGCAGCCCACGTCGCACGGGGACGATTATGTGGCCGGCGAGCAGAGGACACCCCTGCGGTTGCTGCCACTAGGGTCCGACGGTGCCCGCCACCGACCCCCCGGGACGACAGGTGACCCTGGTCCTCTGCACGCCTCACGGTGAGCAGCTTGGCGTTCTCCCGCCGTACGACGTGGCTCTGCCGTGGTGGCAGGAGGTGGCCGGTGTCGTCGCCGGCGCGCGTGAGGCGTACGGAGCCGATGTCACCGTGCTGCGCCTGCTGGCAGCGCGTGCCCCGTTCGGCACCGGTGGTCCGGTGACCTACCTGGCCGAGACGACCGAGCCGGGCGCGGTCGCGGACGCGGTCCGGCCGTGGGACGGTCCGGACCCACTGGCCGACGACCCGCTACGGCTGCCGTACGCACGTCCAGGCGGCCCGGCTGCGGACCTGAGCTGGGCCGACGGGGTCCTGGCGGCTCGCGGGGCCGACCGCACCGGCCCGGCGGCCCAGCAACGGACGTGGAACCTCTCCAGCGTCTGGCGGCTGCCCACCACGGTTGGCGACGCGTGGCTCAAGGTGGTTCCGCCGTTCTTCGCCCACGAGGGCGCGATGCTCGAGCGCATCGCGATGGCGCACCCGGACCTCGTGCCCCCGCTGCTCGGAACGGCCGATGGTCGGGTGCTGATGCGGCACGTCGACGGCGGGGACAACTACGACGCGGGGCTTCCGGTGCTGCTCGCGATGGTGCGAGCCCTCGTCGAGGTGCAGGCCGAGTGGGTCGACCGGGTCGGCGAGCTGCTCGGGCTCGGCGCCCCGGACTGGCGGGCTGGTGCGCTCGAGCCCGCCGTGCACGATGTGGTGGACCGGACGGCAGACCAGCTGGACGACGAGACCCTCGCTGCTCTCCACCCGCTCGTCGATGGCTTGGCCGCCCGGCTTGCCGCCGTGGCCGAGTGCGGCGTGCCGGACACCCTCGTGCACGGCGACTACCACCCGGGCAACACGGTGGGCTCGGGCGAGCGACCGGTGATCCTGGACTGGGGCGACGCCGGCGCCGGCAACGCGATGCTCGACCGGGCGGCCCTCACCGCCCGGCTCGACCGGGCGGACCGTTCGACGGTGCTCGACGAGTGGGGTGCTGCCTGGCGCGAGAGGGTGCCCGGCTCGGACCCGACCCGGGCCGCCGACCTGCTGGCTCCCGTGGCGCCGCTGCGCCAGGCCGTCGTCTACCGCGCCTTCCTCGACGGCATCGAGAAGTCCGAGCGGGTCTACCACGCGTCGGACCCGGCCGACCGCCTGCGCCGGGCCGCCCAGGTCGTCGTCAGCGGCTGAGCAGCAGGGTGTCCAGGCCGCGGACCAGGCCGACCAGGCCCGGTGCGGCCCGGACTGCGAGCAGCGTGCCGGCGACGTACGGTGCCGGGGTGCCGCCGGCGTCGTGGCGGATCACCAGGCGCTCGTCCGGCAGGGCGAAGACGACCTCGGTGGAGACGACGAAGCTCGGCAGGCGCACCGAGTGCACCTGGGTACCGGCGACCGTCGCGCCGCGCGCCTCGGGGTGACCCACCGTCGCGGCGACCGCGACCGGCAGCGTCGGCACGGACACCTCGCCCAGCCGCTCGGCCAGCTCACGGGCCGTGCCGCTCGGTGCGTCCTGCTTCCCCGCCGAGGCGTAGTCGACGATCTCGCGGTACGGCAGGTGCGGCGCGACCAGCAGCGCCGCGGCCTGCGCCATCGCCGCGGTGAGAGAGAAGTTGCCGGCCGCCACCACTCCGACGCCGGCCGTGCGAGCGGAGGCGTCGATCTCGGCGAAGTCGTCGGCGGTCAGGCCGGATGAGCCGATTACGACGTGCACGCCGGCAGCGACGGCCGCGAGCGCATGCTCCCGCGCAGCGACGTGGGAGGTGTAGTCGACGAGCACGTCGACACCGTCGAGCGCATCCCCCAGGTTGGCGAGGACCTGGACACCGATCGGCTCGCTGCCCCACGCCTCGCCGAGGTCCTTGCCCACGGTCTCCCGGGCGAGCGTCGACCGGAGGTCCAGGTCGCTCGCCGCCAGCACGGCCTCGGCAACCGCGCGACCGGTCCAGCCCGTCGCCCCGGCCACACACACCGATGTCATGCCGCCACCCTGGCACGGGTCACGAGTTCGTCCCGTGTCGGGCAAGGTCCGGCGTGCCCGGGCATCCCATCGCCGCTGGTCCGTTAGCCTCGCCGGAACCGAAAGCCATGGAAACAGGATAAAAGGGACGAGGCCGCCGCAGGATGCTCGGGGTGAACGTGACCGCCAGCGCCACGGCCGCAGGCGCCGCGCTGGTGGTGGCGCTGCTTGTCGGCGCCATGCCCGCGCAGGGCGCGCCGGCCACACCCTCGGGCGAGACACCGGTGCCGACGACGACCGGGACCACACCACCTCCGGCCCCCCCGACGCCCACGACCACCGCCACGCCCACGACCACCGCCACGCCCACTCCTGACGACATGCTGCTGCCTGACCTGATCGCCCTGCCGGCCTCCCAGCCGAGGGTGCAGACGCTGCGTGACGGGCGCCGGCTGCGGTTCACCTCGGCCCTGGGCAACATCGGTGCCGGCCCGATCGAGGTGCGCCCGAACAACCTCCAGCCCTGCCCGGCCGGCCAGCACAACTCGACCCAGATCGTCTACCTCGACGGCAACGGAAACGGACGTTACAACCCGAAGAAGGACACCGACCTGGACAGGCACCCCGCCGGCTGCATGGTCTACCACCAGTACCACCACCACTGGCACTTCAAGGCGTCCGCGCGCTACTCGCTGCTGGACCCGAGCCAGGAGGGACGGGTGGTCGTCTCCGCCAGGCGCAAGGTGAGCTTCTGCTTGCGCGACAGCGCCCGGCTGCCGGACCGCTACGGTTCGTTCGACCACCCGGAGCGGTACAGCTACTGCACCCGTCGGAGTCCGCAGGGCATCTCGGTGGGCTGGATGGACGTCTACCAGAGCTTCCTCGCCGGCCAGGCCCTGCGGCTGCCGAAGCGCATGAAGAACGGGCTGTACTGCCTGGAGACTGTGGTCGACCCCATCGACCAGCTCGACGAGACGAACGACGACAACAACTCGTCGGTACGGGCGCTGCGGATCCGGGGGAACCGCGTCGTCGTCCGCCCCACCAGACGCTGCCGCTGACCAGGAGGCCGACATGACCCGCTTCGACCGACGCACGGTGCTCAAGGCCGGTCTCGCGACCGCCGGAGGCGCGGCCCTCGGGGCCGGCGTCGCCGGCGCGACCCCGGCCGAAGCGGCTCCGCGGGTCGACCGCGCCCTTGCCAAGGGACTGGCCGTGCCGTGGGGGCTCGCGTTCCTGCCCAACGGGAACGCGCTCGTGGGGGAGCGCGACAGCGGTGACGTGCACGTGGTGAAACGACGCGGCGGACGCCGGCGCGTGGGACATCTCAAGCCGTTCAGCCAGGTCGGCCGAGCGGGCGAGAGTGGCCTGCTCGGGCTGGCTCTGCATCCCGACTTCCGGCGCAACCGGCTGGTCTATGCCTACCTGTCCACCCGCAGCGACAACCGCATCGTCCGGATGACCTACGCGCATGGCGAGCTCGGAAAGCGGCAGCTGGTGCTCGCCGGCATCCCGATGAACCTGCACCACAACGGCGGCGGCCTGGCCTTCGGCCCCGACGGGCTGCTCTACGCCAGCACCGGCGACGGCGAGGTCGGCTCGCGGGCCCAGAGCCGCAGCTCGCTCGGCGGGAAGGTTCTGAGGATGACCCCGGACGGAGAGGTCCCGGCCGGGAACCCGTTCGGCAACTTCACGTGGTCGATGGGCCACCGCAACGTCGAGGGCATCACCTTCGACAAGCGCGGGACGCTGTGGGCGAGCGAGTTCGGCGAGAAGGAGACCGACGAGCTGAACATGATCGTGCGCGGCGCGAACTACGGCTGGCCGTACGTCGAGGGTGCCGACGGTGCGGGCGGCTACCGCGACCCGCTGGCCCAGTGGTCGCCCACCTCGACCTGCTCTCCCGCGGGAGTCGCGGTGGCGAACGGTCGGGCCTGGCTCGGCGCCCTGCGCGGCGAGTGCCTGTTCTCGGTCCGCCTCCGGGGTCCGGACTCGGGAGCCAGGCGGCGCCACTTCGCCGGCCGGTTCGGCCGGATCAGGCAGGTCATGGCCGCTCCGGACGGCTCGCTGTGGATCACGACCTCCAACCGCGACGGCCGCGGCTCCCGCGGGCGCGGCGACGACAAGGTGATCAGGATCTCGCTGCCCTGAGGTGGATGGGAGGCCGCGGCGGGCGGGCCTGGGAGAATGATCCGGTGATCTCACCGCCGTCGACCCGCGCGCCCGCTCCCGGCGGGTTCTCGATCGGGCCGTACCCCGTGTGGCCGCCGGTGGTGCTGGCGCCGATGGCGGGCATCACCAACCAGCCGTTCCGGACGCTCTGCCGGGAGTACGGCGGCGGGCTGTACGTCAGCGAGATGATCACCACGCGGGCGCTGGTCGAACGCGACCCGGAGACGATGCGGCTGATCGAGTTCGGCCGGCACGAGCAACCACGGAGCCTGCAGCTCTACGGCGTCGACCCCTGGGTCGTCGGCGAGGCCGTGACGATGATCGTCGCCGAGGACCGGGCCGACCACGTCGACCTGAACTTCGGCTGCCCGGTCCCCAAGGTGACCCGTCGCGGCGGGGGAGCCGCGCTGCCGTGGAAGCTGGACCTGTTGCGCGCGGTCCTGCGCGCGGCGGTGCGGGCAGCCGGCCCGGTGCCGGTCACCATGAAGATGCGCAAGGGCATCGACGACGATCACCTCACCTATCTCGACGCCGGCCGGATCGCCGAGGACGAGGGCGTCACGGCGATCGCGCTGCACGGTCGGACCGCCGCCCAGGCCTACTCCGGGCAGGCCGACTGGGATGCGGTCGGCCGGCTCAAGGCGCGCGTCACCTCGATCCCGGTTCTCGGCAACGGCGACGTCTGGGAGGCCGCCGATGCGTTGCAGATGATGCGCGAGACCGGTTGCGACGGTGTCGTGGTCGGACGTGGCTGCCTGGGTCGGCCCTGGTTGTTCCGGTCTTTCGACCGCGCGTTCGACGGGCTACCGGACGACGAGCACCCCGCCCTCGGCGAGGTCGCCCGCGTGATGCGCCGCCACGCGGGGTTGATGGTCGACTGGCTCGGCGAGGACAAGGGCTGCCGCGAGTTCCGCAAGCACGTGTCCTGGTACCTCAAGGGCTTCGGCGTCGGCGGTGAGACCCGGCACCGGCTGGCCCTGGTGTCCAGCCTGGACGAGCTGGACCGGCTCCTGGGCGGGCTGGACCGGACCGAGCCGTTCCCCACCGTCTCGGTGGGGTCGCCGCGCGGCCGGGCCGGGTCGCCGCGGCGGGTTGCCCTCCCTGAGGGCTGGCTCGACTGTCGTACCGGCGGCGTGGTGGACCCCGAGGCCGAGCTGGCGATCTCTGGTGGCTGAGGTGGGCGTTGCCGTCGGGGGTCTCATCGGTATGCCTAGGGTTGACGTCCCCGACGGAAGGTCACGCAGATGGTCTCGTGGCGGGACACCGCGTCCCAGCAGGCGCAGGACGACGCCGACACCCTGCTGAGCACTGTGCTCGAGGTGGCCGGGCAGCGCCTGGTGGCAGACGGCGGCTTCTTCCCCTTCGGGGCGGCCCACACCCCGGACGGCGAGCTCGTCCTGCTCGGCGGGGACCCCGACCTCGGCGACCACCCGACCACCGAGGAGGTCCTGCGGTCCCTGCACGCCGGCACCGCCGAGCGCAGCGGCGACTACCGGTCGATCGCGCTCGCCGCCGACGTGGTGGACGGGAGCCGCACCGGCGTCAGGGTCGAGCTGGAGCACCGGGAGGGCATCGCGCTGGTGCTGCTCGTGCCGTATGCCCGTGACGAGGACGGGCGCCTCGCCTACGGCGAGATGGAGGGCGCGCTCGCCGCCCGCCGGGTCTGGACTTCCTGACAAAAGGTACTAAGTTCACCTTTCGGCGCGGAACAGATCGGTGTAAACCCGTGACTCCGCCGCCTCCGGGTCGTTCCCCACCCCGGATGACCCCACTGGTTCAGCCAGCATTCGGCCGGGACCGGCTCGTCAGGAGGCGCAGGGTGAAGTTGCACACTGTCCAGCTCACGTCACGCAAGGTAGCGGTGGCCGCTGCCGGACTCCTGGCGGTGAGCACCGCCGCCGCCGTCGTGCCGGCCGTCGCCGCCACCCCGGCCAGGGGCACGGTCAGCGACGCCGCGACCACGGCGACGTGGACGGCCGGACCGTTCGCCGTCCCCAACGACACCGGCGCGGCCGGCGACCCGATGTGCGGCACGGCCGCGACCCCGTGCGACGACTACCAGCTGAGGGTCGACGTCCCGGCCGGCTACGACGCCGGCCACAGCCTCAGGGTCGAGGTGGCCTGGCCGACCGCGGCCGCCGACTTCGACGTCTACGTCCTGGACGCCTCCGGTGCGATCGTGAGCTCGGCGGCATCCTCCAGCGACCCGGAGACCCTGCTGCTACCGGCGGTCACGACCGACTACACGGTACGAGTGGTGCCGTTCGCACCGCTGGGCCAGAGCATCACCGGCACCGCGACGCTGGTCACGAACCCGGCGAACCCGGCGCCGAGCACCGCTCCCGCACCGGGTTTCCGGAACTACGCAGCGCCCGACTCGCTGAAGCGCTCGCACGACGCGGGGGAGCCCTCGATCGGGGTGAACTTCGCCACCGACGCGACGATGTACCAGGCGTACACCGCCACGTTCAAGGCGACGTTCGACAGCACCGGTGCCGTGTCGTGGGCGGACAAGAGCGCCACCGCGGCGAACGGGTGTCCGCAGGGCAGCACCACCAGCCTGGACCCGATCCTCTACACCGACCACGAGAGCGGCCGGACCTTCGAGTCCCAGCTGGCCGGCAAGACCGCTCTGACCTGCTTCACCGACGACGACGGTGAGACCTGGCTCCCGACCAGCGGTTCCGGGATCAACTCCGGGGTCGACCACCAGACCCTCGGCGGCGGGGCGTTCTCGGCCGGCGGCATCGGCGGGACCACCTCGGACCGGGCCGTCTACTACTGCTCGCAAGACATCGCGGACGCGTCCTGCGCGGTCAGCCGTGACGGCGGCGTCACCTACGGTCCCGCCGTCCCCATGTACAGCCTGCTGGACTGCGGTGGCCTGCACGGGCACGTCAAGGTGGCGCCGGACGGCACCGCCTACGTCCCGAACAAGGGTTGCGGCGGCAAGCAGGGCGTGGCCGTGTCCACGGACAACGGCGCCTCCTGGGCGCTGCGCAAGGTCCCGGCGAGCACGCCGGGCGACTCGGACCCGAGCATCGGGCTCGCGAGCGACGGCACAGCGTTCTTCGGCTACCAGAACAGCGACGGCACTGCGCGCATCGCGGTGTCGCACGACCAAGGACGCACGTGGGTCGACAACCAGGACGTCGGCGCCCAGCTCGGCGTCAAGAACATCGTGTTCCCGGCGATGGTCGCCGGCGACGCCAACCGAGCCGCATTCGCCTTCCTGGGCACCACGACGGGCGGCAACTACCAGGACGCGGGCTTCGACGGTGTCTGGCACCTGTACGTCGCGACGACCTACGACGGCGGTGTGAGCTGGGTGACGACCGACGCGACTCCGAGCGACCCGGTCCAGAAGGGGTCGATCTGCACGGGCGGGACCACCTGCGGCAACGACCGGAACCTGTTGGACTTCATGGACGTCACCGTCGACAAGCAGGGCCGGGTCCTCGTCGGCTACGCGGACGGCTGCACCGGCGCGTGCGCAACCGGGGGCGCGCAGAACTACGACGCGCTCGCCACGATCGCCCGCCAGTCAGCCGGCAGCACGCTGTTCGGCGCCTTCGACGCGGTCGTCACCGGCAAGCACGTCAAGAAGCCGAAGAAGTAGGGAGCACGGTGCGCGCACTCATCGCGCTCGTCCTCGCCACCGCCGCCCTCTCGGGCTGCGGCGGTGGCGAGAGCGAGGCGGACAAGGGGGCCGAGAAGCAGCTCGCCGGCAGCGGCGCCCCGACACCCGTCTGTGTCGACCGGGCCGAGACAGCCAGCGTCCCGGGCTCCTTCCCAGCGGACTTCCCGTTGCCGGAGGACTCGGTGGTCTACGCCAGCGAGCGTCGGTCCGGCGGCCGGACGATCGTCTACGCCGTGGTCGACACCGCCGAGAAGGACGTCCTGGCCTTCCTGCAGAAGGCCGTGCCGGCCGCCGGCTACCGGCTGACCGAGGGCGAGGTCGAGGAACGCGACGCCGAGTCGAACTGGGTCGGCAACGGCTTCACCGGCCGGTGGGCGATCCGCGAGGTCGCCGGCTGCAGCGAGCAGACGTCGGTCACCGTGCTCAGCGCGAAGGACTGAGCGGCGCCTCCCGGCCGGCCAGGCCCACCTGGTCGAGCACGAACGCGTGCAGCAGCGCCTCGTGCCGCCACGCGTCGTACCGGCCGGCCGGACCGGTGTGCGCGGCGCCGCCCAGAGCCGTGCTCAGCAGGAGCGGCAGGCCGCGCCGTGCTGGCCGGGTCTGCTCCTCGGCCCGGATGCGCGCCACCCACTTCGCCGGCTCGTGCACGGACACGCGCGGGTCGTTCCGGCTGGCGGTCACGAGCATGGCCGGGCGATCGGGCCCAGGGGTGTTCTCGTACGGCGAGTAGCCGGCCAGGTAGGCGTGGTGCTCGGGCTTGCGGGGGTCGCCCCACTCCTCCCACTCGGCAACCGTGAGCGGCAAGGTGTCGTCCAGCATCGAACCGACGACGTCGACGAAGGGAACCTCGGCCACGACAGCGGCGAAGTCGGCCGGGGCGAGGTGGGCGACGGCTCCCATGAGCAGGCCGCCGGCGCTGATACCGCGGGCCGCCAGCCCGGAGCGGGTGGTGGCCCCGGTGTCGACCAGGTGCCGGGCGCAGGCCACGAAGTCGGTGAAGGTCGTGCGCTTGGCCAGCAAGCGGCCCTGCTGCCACCAGCAGCGACCCAGCTCGCCCCCGCCACGGACGTGCGCGAGCGCCAACGTCATGCCGCGGTCGAGCAACGGCAGCATGTCCGGCCAGAACTCCGGGTCGAGACTGGCCTCGTACGCGCCGTAGCCGTACAGCAGGCACGGAGCCCCCGCGGCTCCGTCACGTCGGCGCACCAGCGTGATCGGGACCGCCACGCCGTCCTCGGCCACCGCGTGCGCGACCTCGCAGTGGTAGTCGGTCAGCGGTCGCTGCACGGCCTGCACGTGCACGACCGTCTCGGCGCCGGTGAGCAGGTCGTGGTCGACCTCGGCCGGCGGCCGTACCCAGCCCTCGCGGACCAGCCGCACACTGGCCGCCCCGACGTCGTCGTTGTCGCCAAGCCGGACCACCTCACCGGGCTGGTCCGGCTCGACAAGCCGTACCGTCGCACCCGAGCCGTCGAGGATCCGGACCCGCTGCCGGCCGCCGGTGCGCTCGCTCACGACCACCCGACCGCCGACGACGTCGGCCGACTCGACCCGGATCGCGGGGTCGTGCGGCAGCAGCTCGGTCCAGCGATCGGGTCCCGGGTCGGCAATCGGGGCGGTGACGACCCGGTACTCCGGCGCGTCAAGGTCGGTGACGATGACAAGCCGGCCGCCCCCGGGGCCGGGCAGGTGGTCCACGAAGTACTCCCGGGAGGGGACCCGGGCCGCGACGAGCAGCGGTTCGGACGACAGGTCGGCGCTGGACACCAACCGGGCCTCGGTGGTGTCACGGCTGCGGGCCAGCAGGACCGCGAGCTCGCCGCTGCGGGTCGCCTCGACCTCCAGCTCGAACCGGCGGTCCGGCTCGTGCCACACCACGGCGTCGTCCGCCTGCGGGGTCCCCAGAACGTGCAGTCGCACGGTGTCCGGCCGGTAAGCGGCGTCCAGCGTCGGGTAGAGGAAGGCGCCGCCGTCGGCTGCCCAGGCCAGCCCGTAGTAGGTGCCCTCGAGCTGGTCGGGCAGGTCCTCGCCGGTTTCCAGGTCCCGCACCCGCAAGCCGTAGACCTCGTCGCCGTCGTGGTCGACCGAGTAGGCCAGCAGCCGGCCGTCCGGGCTCGGCTCGAGCACGCCGAGCTCCAGGTAGTCATGGCCCTCGGCGAGCAGGTTCTCGTCCAGGACCACGGCCAGCTCGTCGGCGGAACCGGCGCGACGCCGGAGGTGCACGGCGTACTGCGCCCCGGCGGGACGGCGGACCCGGTGCTCCCAGCCGGCCCGGACGCGCGGCCCGGACAGGTCCTCGTCCGGCAGGACGCCAGCCATCTCGGCCACCAGCTCCGCGCGCAACGGATCGAGCGACGCAGTGCCCGCGTCGCACCAGGTGTTCTCGGCCGCCAGGTAGGCCGACAGCTCCGGGTCGTCGGTCCGGCGCATCCACGCGTAGTCGTCGGAGACCTGGGTGCCGTGCAGGCTGCGGGTCGTCGGACGCCGCGGCGCGACGGGCGGTCGCAGGGCGGGGGACACGGACGCACGGTAGCCCAGCTCCTGTCGTCACTGACTCGTGACTCAGCAGAAGCGTGACAAACGTCCCGGCAGCCAGCATGATCCTGGACACGACGGGGTCCGACGATGGTGGAGGTCCCATGCAGGCTCGACGGGTACGGCGCCTGGTTGCGACTGCCGCCGTGGCGGTCACCGCGGCGGCGACATCGCTCGTCGGCGGCGTCACCAGCTCGTCGGTCGCCGCCAACGGACCCACCACGTTCACGGTCGGCATCAAGCAGGACATCGACTCGTTGAACCCGTTCACCGGGATCGTCTCGTCGGCCTACGAGGCCTACCAGATGAACTACGACACCTTGACCGACTACGGCGCCGAGGACTTCGCCACCAAGCCGGCGCTGGCCTCGAGCTGGGACACCTCGGACGACGGGCTGACCTGGACCTACCACCTGCGCCCCGGACTCAAGTGGTCCGACGGCCAGCCGCTGACGGCCCGGGACGTGGTCTACACCTTCGACCGGGTGCGCAACGGCAGGTACGAGCAGACCAACTACGGCAACTACGTCGCCGCCATCACGTCGGTGAAGGCCACGGACGACACCACCGTCGTCTTCACGGTCAAGAAGCCGACGCCCATCATGCTGCACCTCTACGTCTACATCCTTCCCGAGCACATCTGGAAGGACATCGACGGCAAGAAGGTGCGCAGCTTCACCAACGAGCCCGGTCCGGACGGCATCGTCGGATCCGGCCCGTTCATCGTCACCGAGCACCAGAAGGGCCAGTTCCTCCGGTTCAAGGCGAACCCGAACTACTGGGGCGGCAAGCCGAAGGTCGACGAGATCGTGTTCCGTGTCTTCCAGAACGACGACTCGCTGGCCCAGGCCCTGCGGCGCGGTGAGATCGACTTCGCCGACGACCTCGGCGCGAACGTCTTCAAGAGCCTGGAGGGAGCCGAGGGCGTCACGACCTTCGACGCCGTCTACTCCGGGTTCGACGAGATCGCGTTCAACACCGGTGCGGCGCTGGACGACGGCACCCCGATCGGCAACGGGCACCCCGCTCTCAAGGACCAGAAGCTGCGCGTGGCCCTGTCCTACGCTGTCGACACGAAGGCGCTCGTGGATCGGGTCTTCGGCGGCCACGGCTCGCCGGGTGACAGCATCATCCCGCCGCTCTACGCGGACCTGCACTACGACCCGGGCACCTCCGCCTACACGTTCGACCCGCAGAAGGCCGAGAGCCTGCTGGACGAGGCCGGCTACACCAAGGGACCCGGCGGGATCCGGACCATGCCCGATGGCGGGCGCAAGCTGTCCTTCCGGCTGTTCGGGCGGAGCAACTCACAGACCAGCCAGCAGACCGTCCAGTTCGCCGCGGGGTGGCTGCGCGACATCGGCATCGAGGTGAAGACGAAGATCGTGTCGGAGGACGCGCTCACGGAGATCATCGGCCAGGGCAACTTCGACATGTTCGAGTGGGGGTGGGTGGTCGAGCCCGACCCCAACTACCAGCTGTCCACCTTCACCTGCGCCAACCGCTCCTACAAGGACGGGGGCGAGGTCTACGCCAACCTGTCCGACTCGTTCTTCTGCAACAAGGAGTACGACCGGCTCAACGCCCTGCAGTCCGAGCAGGTCGACCCGGCGCAGCGCGCTGAGACGGTCAAGCAGATGCAGAAGATCGTCTACGAGCAGGCGCCTTACATCGTCACCGCCTACTACAACAATCCGGAGGCCTACCGGTCCGACCGGTTCACCGGCTTCGTTCCACAGCCGGACCCGAACGGCTCGCTGCTGTTCCAGTACGGCACACACAGCTACCGCAACATCAGGCCGGTGACCGCCGCCGACGACCAGAGCGGCACCGGCGGCGTCGACGGCGCGGGTGCGGCTGCGTCGGACGACGGGGGAAGCAGCACCGGTCTCGTCGTCGGCGGGGTCGTGCTGGCTGTGCTCGTGCTCGGCGGGGTCGGCTTCGTGCTGTCACGCCGCCGGCCGGACCACGATGTCGAGTAGCGGTCCGGCCGCCACACTCGAGACCCCCGACGCGCCGAGACAGCCTGGTTCCGGCCTCGGCCGCTACGCGCTTCGGCGGTCGGTGGCTGGCCTGGGGACCATCGCGTTCGTCCTCGTCTTCAACTTCTTCCTATTCCGGCTGCTGCCCGGCGACCCCATCTCGCTGTACACACGGGGCCGCAACATGGACCAGGCACAGCTGCGCGCGCTGCGGAGCAACCTGGACAAGCCGGTGCTCCAGCAGTTCCTCGACTACCTGACGAACCCGTTCTCCTCGGGTGTGGACTCGACCCAGTTCTCGCGGCCGGTCTGGGACGTCATCGGCGACTACGTGTGGCCGACGGTGGTGCTGCTGACCACGGCCACGGTGCTCTCGGCCGTGATCGGCATCGCCATCGGGATCCGCGGCGGCTGGACCCGGGGGAGCACCTTCGACCGGGTCAGCACCGGCGTCTCGCTGACGCTCTACGCGATGCCGGAGTTCTGGCTGGGCATGGTGCTGCTCATCCTGCTGAGCACCGGCGTCGGCGTGCTGCCGGGCATCTTCCCGAGCGGAGGCGTCATCACGCCCGGTCTGGACCGTTGGTCCCTCGCGGGCATCAGCGACCAGGCGTGGCACCTGAGCCTCCCGGCCGCAACTCTCACGCTGGCCTACCTGGCCGAGTACGCACTGGTGATGCGGTCGTCTCTTGTCGACGAGCTGCGGCAGGACTACCTCACGACAGCCCGGGCCAAGGGGATGATGGAGAAGCTCGTCCGCCGCCGCCACGCGGTTCCCAACGCGCTGCTGCCGACCATCACGCTGGTCTTCCTCAACATCGGCTTCGTGGTGTCCGGCGCGATCACCGTCGAGACGGTCTTCTCCTGGCCGGGCCTCGGACTGCTGTCCTACCAGGCAATCCGGGGGCCGGACGTCCCCCTGCTCCAGGCGATCTTCCTGCTCTTCTCCCTCTCGGTCGTCGTGGCCAACCTGGTCGCCGACGTCGTGGTGGCCGCCGTCGACCCGCGGATCCGGGCATGAGCAGCCCGGCCGGTCAGGGTGCTGTGCTGCTGTCGCCGCGGGCGGTGCGGCGCGCCCGGCGGCGTACCTCGATGCTGCTGTTCGCTGCCGCCTTCCGCCGTCAGCGCGGCGGCGTCGCGGGGCTGGTGCTGCTGGGGGTCTTCGTCGTGCTCGCCCTCGCGGCGCCGGTGCTCTTCTCCTCCGACGAGCTCGAGGTGACCAAGGCCACCGGCGGCGTCCTCGCTCCACCGGGGAACGGGTTCCTGCTGGGCACCGACGAGTCCGGCCGGTCGGTGCTCGCGCTTGTCGTGTGGGGAGCCCGGGTGTCCCTCCTCGTCGGTGTCGCCGCCACCGTCATCTCGATGGCCATCGGCACCCTCGTCGGCATCGGCTCGGGCCATTTCGGCGGCGTCGTCGGCGGGGCGCTGGAGCGGCTGACCGACTGGTTCCTGGTGATCCCGTTCCTGCCGCTGGCCATCGCGCTCGCCACCGTGCTGGGATCGTCCCTGCTCAACGTCATCGTCGTGATCGGTGTGACCTCCTGGCCCGGCACCGCGCGCCTGGTCCGGGCCCAGACCCTCGCGGTCGAGGCCAGGCCGTACCTCGAGCGGGCGCGCGTGCTCGGCGGAGGGCACTGGCACCAGATGTCGCGCCACGTGCTGCCCAACGTCATGCCGCTGGTGCTGGCGAACACCACCCTCACCGTGGCAGTCGCGATCCTGTCCGAGACCACCTTGTCCTTCCTCGGCCTCGGCGACCCCTTCCGGGTCTCCTGGGGCTCGATGCTCGACAACGCGTTCTCCGCCGGGGCGATCAGCTCCGGGGCGTGGTGGTACCTCTTGCCGCCGGGGCTGTGCGTCGTCGCCGTCGTCCTGGCGTTCACCCTCGTCGGGCGCGCCCTGGAGAACGTCCTCGACCCCGGGAGCCGATGAGGATGCCACTGCTCCGACTCGAGGATCTCGAGGTCACCTACCGTACGTCGCAGGGTGACGTCCCGGCCGTCCGTGGCGTCAGCCTGGAGGTCGAGGCCGGCACCAGCCTCGGTGTCGCGGGCGAGTCCGGCTCCGGCAAGTCGACTCTGGCCGCCACCGTCCTGCGTCTCACGCCGAGGACGGCGAAGGTCGGGGGCCGGGTGCTGCTGGACGGGGAGGACGTGCTGTCGATGTCGTTCGGCCGGCTCCGCGCGGTGCGATGGTCCGAGGCCTCGATCGTGTTCCAGGGGGCCCTGCACTCCCTGAACCCGCTGCACCGGGTCGGGCGCCAGGTGGGGGAGCCCGTCGAGCTGCACGACAGCACGGCCACCCGTCGCGAGGTGGACCGCGACGTGGCCGCGCTGCTCGCCGACGTCGGGCTCCCGAGCCGGCTTGCCGGGGCCTACCCGCACCAGCTCTCCGGCGGCCAGAAGCAGCGGGTGATGATCGCCATGGCCCTGGCCTGCCGACCGCGCCTGGTGGTCGCCGACGAGCCGACCACCGCGCTGGACGTGATGGTGCAGGCCCAGGTGCTGGACCTGCTCATGTCCCTGGTGCGCGACCGCGGCCTGGGTCTCGTGGTCATCAGCCACGACCTGTCGGTCCTGGCCACCACCTGCGACCGGGTGGCGGTGATGTACGCCGGCCGGGTCGTCGAGCAGGGCCGTTCGGACGACGTGCTGCACCACGCCCGACACCCGTACACGCGGGCCTTGTCCGCGGCGTTCCCGACAATCGGCGACCCGGCCGCGAGGTTCGCCCCGCGTGGCCTGCCCGGCGACCCGCCGTGGCCGGGCGACCTGCCGCCGGGCTGCCCCTTCCACGTTCGCTGCCCGGACGCTGTCGACCTCTGCCGGACCGAGGACGTCCGGCTGCGCCCGACCGGTGCGGCCGGGTCGGGCGACCAGGAGGCGGCCTGCGTCCACGTCCCGGTCGGGGTGCTCCCCTCGTGACCGGCAGGACGGATCGCGCCGCCGCCCTGGAGGCCGTAGGGCTGGCCACGACGTTCCGCGCGCGCAACGGGACGCTCGCGAAGGCTGTCGACGGCGTCGACCTCACCGTCGGCCGCGGCGAGGTCGTGGCCCTGGTGGGCGAGTCCGGGTGCGGGAAGACCACCCTGGCCCGGACCTTGCTCGGGCTCGAGCGCCCCTCGGCCGGCCAGGTGCTGTACGACGGCCGTCCGCTGCGCTACGACGCGAAGGCGCTCAAGGCCTATCGCCGGAAGGTCCAGCTCATCCTGCAGGACCCCACCGGGTCGTTGAATCCCCGGCACACGGTCTACGAGGCCGTCGCCGAAGGACTGCGGGTGCACCGCATCGCTGGCGACGAGCAGGCGGCCGTGGCCGACGGGCTCTCGCGGGTCGGGCTGCGTCCGGCCGAGCGCTACTTCCTGCGTTACCCGCACGAGCTGTCCGGTGGCCAGCTGCAGCGGGTGGTGATCGCGGGAGCCCTCGTGCTGGACCCGGAGGTGCTGGTCGCCGACGAGCCGGTGTCGTCCCTGGACGCGTCTGTGCGCGGCGAGATCCTCGAGCTGCTTCTCGGCCTGCGCCACGAGCTGGGGCTGTCCGTCCTCGTCGTGACCCACGACCTGGGGCTCGCGTGGAACATCGCCGACCGGATAGCGGTGATGTACCTGGGCCGCGTGGTGGAGTGCGGCACCACCGAAGAGGTGCTCGAGGACCCGAAGCACCCGTACACCCGGGCGCTGCTGTCCGTCGTGCCGGAGACCAAGCACCTGGAGGCACAGGTCCTGACGGGCGAGCCGCCGGACCCGACCAGGGTGCCCAACGGCTGCCGCTTCCACCCACGCTGCCCCGCGCTCGCCTCGGGAGAGGCCGGACGGGCCGGCGTGGCCGGCGACTGCGAGAACGGTGAGCTGCCGGTGCTGCCCGCCGCCCACGGACATGCCGCGGCCTGCTTCCTCACCGGCGACGTGGTCCGGCCGTGACCACCCTGCAGGCAGCGCTGCCCGCGGACTTCTACGTCGACGACGGGCACTGGGACCGGGAACGGGAGCAGGTGCTGCACCGGGAGTGGTTCTGCGCCGGCCGGGTCCCCGACCTGGGCGACGGCCCGGCGGTGGCCGTGCTCGATGTCGCCGGGGAGAGCGTCCTCGTCACGCGGGACGCCGAGGGCGCCCTGCACGCGTTCTACAACGTCTGCCGCCACCGCGGTTCGCAGGTCGTGCCCGTCGACCCGGACGCCGCGGCGCCGGTGCCCTGCCGGGCGGCGTCGATCCGATGCCCTTACCACTCGTGGACCTACGACCTCGGGGGTCGGCTCCTGCGCGCGCCGCACACCGAGGAGGTCGAGGACTTCGACCAGGAGCTGTTCGGGCTGCACCCGGTCGGTGTCGACACCTGGGGAGGCTTCCTGTTCCTCCACCTGACGCCGGCCGTGGCGCCGTCGCTGCACGAGGCTCTCGGCCCGGCCGTGGAGCGGGTCGCGCGGTACCCGCTGGAGAGCCTCGTCGTCGGCGACAGCCTGGTCTACGACGTGCGCGCGAACTACAAGGTGCTGCTGGAGAACTACAACGAGTGCTACCACTGCGCAGGCGTCCATCCGGAGCTGGTGCGGCTGGTCCCCGCCTTCGGTCGCGGTGGCACGGCCCTCGACTGGGAAAGTGGCATCCCGCACCGCGAGGGCGCGTGGACCTTCACGGCTACCGGCACCTCCGCCCGGTCGCCGTTCACGGGGCTGGACGAGGAGGAGAAGGTGCGGCACAAGGGTGAGCTGCTGTACCCGAACCTCATGCTGAGCCTCGCCGCCGATCACGTCGCCGCCTTCACGCTCTGGCCCACCTCGGCCGGGCGCACCCGGGCCGTGTGCGACCTGCTCTTCGCCCCCGACGAGGCGGCTCGGCCCGGCTTCGACCCCTCGGACGCGGCGGACTTCTGGGACACGGTGAACCGCCAGGACTGGGCGGTCTGCGAGTCGGTGCAGCGCGGCATGTCTTCGCGGGCCTACTCGCAGGGGTGGTTCGCGCCGATGGAGGACGCCAGCCTCGACATCCGGCGGTGGCTGCTGCCGCGGCTGAACGAGCCGTCGTGACCGGCGCGACGCCGGTCGACGTCGTCGTGGTCGGCCTCGGCGGTCTGGGCTCCTCGACCGCCTGGCAGCTCGCCCGCCGCGGTGCGTCGGTCGTCGGGTTCGAGCAGTTCGAGCTCGGCCATGTCCGCGGCGCCTCGCACGACACCTCCCGCATCCTTCGACGCAGCTATCACACCCCGGCGTACGTCCGGCTGGCCGGCGAGGCGTACGACGACTGGGCACACGTCGAGCGCGAGTCCGGCGAGCGCCTGGTGACCCGCACCGGCGGGGTCGACCTCTTCCCTCCGGGCGCTGCCATCCCGGCCGACGACTACACCGGCAGCATGCGCGCCGAGGGCGTGCCGTTCGAGACACTCGGCCCGCGCGATGTCACGGCCCGGTGGCCGGCCATGCTCGTGCCGGAGGGCACGCTCGCCATTGCGCAGCAGGACACGTCGATCGTGCCCGCCGGGCGGTCGACCCGGGTGCTGCAGCGGCTCGCGGTCCTTGCCGGTGCCCGGCTGAACGACGAGTCCCCGGTGACCTCGCTGACGGCGCACCACGACGGAACCGTCAGCGTGACGGTGGCCGGGCGGGCAGGCGGGACCTACCTGGCCAGGCATGTCGTGCTCACGGCCGACGCCTGGACCAACCAGCTGCTGGCGTTCCTGGGGACGTCACTGCCGCTCACGGTGACGCAGGAGCAGGTGACGTACTTCGCCCCGCCCTTGCCAGATCGCTTCTCGGCCGAGTCGTTGCCGGTGTGGATCTGGATGGACGACCCGTCGTACTACGGCTTCCCCACGTACGACGAGGCGGGCACGGGGGCGCTCGTCAAGGCGGGCCAGGACGTGGGGGGAGCGGTCACGACGGCCGACTCACGCTCCTTCGTCCCGGACCCGGGCGCCGAGCGCCGGCTGGCCCGGTTCGTGCACGGGCTGCTCCCCGGGGTCGGCGCAGCGGCCCGGACCGTGACCTGCCTGTACACCCTCACGCCGGACCGCGACTTCGTCGTCGGACCGGTCCCCGGGCACGAGTCGGTCCTGGTGGCCTTGGGGGCAGGGCACGGCTTCAAGTTCGCGCCGACGGTCGGCCGCGTCCTCGCCGACCTGGTGACCTCCGGTGCCACGTCCTCGGGCATCGCGGCGTTCGCACCGGACCGGCCGGCTCTGCTCGAGGCCGGGCACCCGACGAGCTGGCTGGTCTGACCGGCGCTCTACCGGCGCAGCGTGGCGGGATCGAGGCCGAGCTCGGCGGCGGCCGCGTTGCGCACCCAGGACGTGACCTGTCGCCGCGTGAGCACGCCGGTGTGCACGGTGGCCTGCACCGCCAGGCCGTCCAGCAGCGCGGTGATGCGCCAGGCCGCGGCCCCGGGGTCGGCGCAGGTCATCTCGCCCCGTGCGACGCCGTCGGTGATGACGGTGGCCACCGCGTCCTTCCACCGGACGTCGAGGCGCTGCGACACCTCCGCCATCTCCGGGGTGCGCAGGGACGCCGCCCACGCGTCGATCCACAGCGGCCAGCCGGCGGCAGACTCCTCGGGGCCGTAGTAGGCGAGGATCCTGGCCAGCCGGCGGACGGCGCTGCCGGTCCCTTGTGCGGCGGCGTCGAGCCGCTCGAGGTCGCGTTCCGCGGCGTAGGCGAACGCCTGCGACAGCAGCGCGTCCTTCGAGTCGAAGTGGTAGAAGACGAGCCCGGTGCTGATGCCGAGCCGGCCGGCGACGTCCGCCACTCGGGTGCTGGCGAAGCCGCGCTCGGTGACCTCCTCGACGGTGGCGCGCAGGATCTCGTCGCGCCGCACCTCGACCTTCCGCCGGCTCATGCCCGGACCCTAGTTCCAGGAGGCATGCGCGAGCCTCAGGGGCTGGCGCCGGCCGCGAGCCGGCGCAGGAGCTCGGCGGCCCGCGGACCGTCGTCGTACGGCACGAAGAGGTGGTCGTGGTACCAGCCGGCGATCACGTTGCAGCTCAACCCGGCTTCCGCGAGCACGGTGGTGAAGGCTGCAGTGAGGCCGACGGCTGCCAGCGACGAGTGCACCCGGAGCGTGATCCGGGCCGCGACGTGGTCGGGGACGAGCCCCAGCCGGGCGGCGTCCTCCTCGATCAGGACGAGCGTGGTCCCCTCGTCCTCCCGGACCACGGCGAACGGCACGACCTCCGACGGCGGATCGTCGACCGTCACGAAGACGTAGCGGTCGGGAAGCAGGTCGGGCTCCATCGTCGCGAGCAGGACCGCGAGGTCGCTCTCGCCGGCCACCTCAGGCCACCGGGTCCGCGGTGCCGGCGCGCAGCCGGCGGACTGCGACCTCAGCGAGCCAGGCCGCCGCATCGGCAAGCACCGAGTCGTCGAACGCGGCTCGCGGCGAGTGGTTGTCCGGCGCGTTCTCGTGGTCGTCGACGGGGCAGGCGCCCAGGTTGAGGTAGGCGCCGGGGACTCGGTCGAGGACGAAGGACATGTCCTCGGCGCCGAGCTCGGGCTGGTCCATCAGGGTGTGGCTGTCGGCGCCGAAGAGGTCCGTGACCACCTCCCGGGCGAGCTCGTGCTCGGTCTCGTCGTTGACGGTGACCGGGTAGCCGAGCCGGTAGTCGACCTCTGCCTGCAGGCCGTGCGCATCGGCGATGCCGTGGACCAGGCGCTCGACGTCGTGCCGAACCTTCGTGCGAGCGCTCGGGGAGAGGCTGCGCACGGTCGCGTCGAACTCGGCGTCGTCCGGGATGATGTTCTCCTTGGTTCCCGCCGCGAACCGGCCCACGGTGACCACGACGGGGTCGAAGACGTCGAAACCGCGGGTGACCAGGGATTGCAGGGCGAGGATCATCTCGCAGGCGGCCGGGACGGGGTCGTGGGCTCGGTGCGGCTGCGAGCCGTGACCGCCCCGCCCGACGACTCGCACCCGCACCTCGTCGGCCGCGGCGTAGACCGGGCCCGGCCGGCTGTACCACTGGCCGCGCGGGTACTCCGAGGATGCGACGTGCAGAGCGTAGGCGGCGTCCACGGGGCGGCCGGCGGCGTCCAGCAGGCCCTCGGCGATCATCGGCTCGGCGCCACCGGGACCCTCCTCGCCGGGCTGGAACATCAGCACGACGTCGCCGGCGAGCTCGTCCCGACGGGCCAGCAGGATCCGCGCGGCACCGACCAGCCCGGCCATGTGCAGGTCGTGGCCGCAGGCGTGCATGACGCCGGGGTGCCTGGACGCGTAGCCGACCGGGACCTCCTCGGTGACAGGTAGCGCGTCCATGTCGCCGCGGAGCAGGACGACGGGACCGGCGTCCGCACCCGGAGCCCCGCCGCGGATGACCGCGGTGATCGAGGAGAGCGCCGAGCCAGTGCTGATCTCGAGGCCGTCGAGCTGTCGCAGCTCCCGCAGCAGCACCGCCTGGGTGAGCGGGAGGTGGTTGCCGATCTCCGGGATGCCGTGCAGCTCGCGGCGCAGCGTGATCAGGTCGGGTGCGAGCTGCCTGGCGAGCCCGAGGGTGTCGGTCGTGCTCTCGACTGTCACGACGCCGGAGTCTAGGAGAGGCGCCGAGCCCGAGGTCACGTGCCGGTTGACGCGGTCGCCGGCCGAGGGTGAACCGGCGGGCGCTTACGGCGCCGTCCGGGTCGGCAATGACCGTGTGCTTGCGGAGGCGAACCCGAGCCAGCTGTGTCGGTTGCCGGCCCAGCACCAGCCGACCTTGGGTGCGTCGCGGTTGGCGCGCCCGTCTCGTCCCGTGCCGTTGCTGATCCACAGGGCCGGGACTCGCGCGTCGGCGGTGCCGTTCGGCTTGAGTCTGCGGACGCCTACGGTCATGAAGCAGTGATTGCGTGTCAGGGCGGTGGGTTGCTGGATCAGCCAGAAGATCCCCTCAGTGAGGGTGAGCGGGGTGCGCCCGGCCGTGACGATCGCCGGAAGCGCCTCGTCGGGCGACCAGTTGGACCACTCCTCTCCTCGCTGGAGGTCGTGGACCAGGTAGAGCCCGTCGTCGGGCGGTCGGGCGACCTCGATGGGCCGGAACTGGTCGACATCGATCATGTCCTCGACCACGAAACCTATCTTGCCGTCGCGACGCAGGAACGGCACCAGCGCCGACGCCGGGATCCGGTCGGGATGGAGCACCAGCAAGGCACCGGTCGCGGCATGGGCCGCAGCCTGACGGACCTCGGCGGCGGTGAGGCCGCTGCAGGTGTCCAGCCCCAAGGCGATGAGCCGCTCCGCCTGGTCCACCGGGGCGGGGAGAACGTCGAGATCAGCTGTCACGGGCTGGCCCCCTCAGGTAGCCGCTGCTCCTGGCCAACGGCCCGGACCGCGGACCTGTTCCCTGCGTCCCGGCAGCACGACGCGGCATCAACGATCAGTGCGGAGTCCAGGCGGGCTGCCGTCTGGTCGGCCCGGCCAGCGCCTCGAGCAGGTCGACCACGGCCCGCAGCGGCAGCGTCGCGTCGATCTCGGTCGTCGCCGTCGCGCGCAGAAGCGGTTCGACCGTCCGGAGGTGCTCCAGGACGAGAGCGCGCTCGTGCAGGCTCTTGCCGTAGGGGTTGGTCTTCCGGGCGGCGAGCCGCGCCAGCAGGACCTCGGCCGGCGCGCTGAGCAGCACGACGTGGTCCAGCAGGGGATAGAACCGGCCCTGGTTCTGCGACGTGCCGGCCACGAACAGCGCGCCGTCCCGGTGCTCCGTGAGCAGCTGCCGGACAGGGTCCTCGCGCCACATCCAGTCGGCCGACCCGTCGGGCAGCCTGACGTGCTCGCTCCACCCGTCGCCGTCGGTGTCGACCACCCGGTGCCCACGCTCGGCCAGCACCTGCAACGCACTCGACTTGCCGGTGCCGGACATCCCGGTGACCAGGACCTTCGTCACCCGCCCGAGCGTAGGGGGCGGTTAAATGCCTGGACTCAGGCGAGCGCCTCGCGCAACAGAGCCGTCGTCTCGTCCGGGCGCTCGAGGGAGGGCAGGTGCCCGGCCCAGGGCAGCTCGACGAGCCGGGCATCCGGTATCTGTCGGGCCAGCTCGCGCGCGGTGGCGCCGAAGAAGTCGAGGTCGTGGGCGCCGAACACCACCCACACCGGCATCGTCAGCCGATCGATGACGACGTCGATCTCGTAGCCGTCGGCGTTGCCGGCAGCCAGCTGGACGTCGAACGCCCGGCGCTGCATCTCGTGCACCAGCTCGGTCGCGGCGGCATCCGCCTCGGGTCCGAGCCAGGTCCGGACGTTGAGCTCGGTCGCTCCGCTGACGTCGCCGGCCTCCAGCAGGCGGTCCTCCTCCGCGCCGAACGCCCGTACGGAAGCAGTCGGCTCCAGCAGCGGCGCGGACGCTGCGAGAAGCACGAGGCGGGTGACCCGTTCGGGGACCGCCGAGGCCACCTGCAGCGCCACCCCGCCTCCGTGCGAGGCGCCGACAAGCGCGAACGTCTCCACCTCGAGCTCGTCGAGCAGCGCGATCACGTCCTCCGCGTCGCAGTAGGCCTCGCCTGCCGCCACGGGGCTCCGGCCGAAGCCACGGAAGTCGCATCGCACGACCCGGTGGTCCGTCGCCAGGGCCACCGCCTGCGCGTCCCACATCCGCAGGTCAGCGACGCCGGCGTGGAGGAGCACGACGACGGGACCGGATCCCTCGACCAGGTGGTGCAGTGATGGCATCGGTCGACCCTGTCACCGACGCGCGGTCGCGTCACCCCGATATGCCCGGCGCGACTCACGTGAGGATCGGCCTTGTCTGTTTGAGGTAGGTCAGGCCGAGCGGTGAGGTCCAGGTCTTGGTGCGGGTGGCGGGGTCGTAGCTGAGCTTCCAGCGGCCGTGGGTCTTGGCGTTGTGGTGCTGGCGGCAGAGCGGTCCGAGGTTGAGGCGCACGGTCCGCCCGCCGCGGCCGGCGCGGTAGGCCTGGACGTGGTCGCAGTCGCAGCCGGCGGCGGGGTGGTTGCAGCCGGGGAACCCGCAGGTCTGGTCGCGGGCGGCGATGTATCCGCGGAGCCGGTCGGAGGGGCGGTAGGTGCGGGCGCCGCGGTCCAGCAGCTGCCCGGTGTGGGGTTCGACGACCCATCTGACCCAGTCGCGGTCGGCGGCCATCCGGCGGGCGAGGTCAGCCGGGACCGCGCCGTAGCCGGGCAGGTGGCCGGGGTTGTCCGCCAGGCGCAGCGCGGTGGGCAGGTCGAGCACGACGGCGGCGGTCTGCGCGCCGCCGCACGTGCAGCGCGGCAGCCGGTGGCCGGTGTGCTGCGTGGTGACGGCGGCGGTTCCGGCGGCGAAGGCAGCACCGTCCGCCGCGATCGAGACGTCGGCTGCCGGGGGACGGCCGAGGATCGCGTCGACGACAAGGTCGACGCGCAGCGCGTCCAGGCCGGGGTCGTCCAGCCCGGCGGCGACCCGGGCGGCCTGCACGGCCCTGGCCCGGGCGGTGGTCCGGGCCCACATCTCGGTCTCGGTGCCGGCGTCCAGCGGCAGGTACCAGCCGGTGCGCCCGTCGCGGTCCGGGACCCGCTCGACCCGCCGCTGCTGGTGCTGGCTGTGGGCGCGCGCCGCGGCGGCGGCCGGGTCGACCCGCACGACCGCGTCCCGCAGGGCGCGGCGGGTCTCGGCCGGGGTCTGGACCGGCATCACCGGCAGCACCTGGGCCTCGACCGCGGCGGCGGTGGCGTCGTCGAGTCCCTCGGTCTCCCGGGACAGGTGGGTGGCGTGCAGGTTGGTGATCCGCCCGGTGTGCAGCGCCTCGAGGGTGGCCGGGAACCGGTCCCGCAGGTCCAGCGCGACCCGGACCCGGGCCGAGGCGGTCACCGGCGACTGGCGCAGCGCTGCCGCGATCTCGTGCCGGGCCTCGTGCGGGTGCAGCCCCAGCGCCTCGGTCGCGTCGGAGATCGCGGCGACGGTGTCCTGGGCCACGGCGGCGACCTTGGCCGCGACCCGCTCGGCCAGGCGGAGGTAGGCCACCAGCCGGTCGGCGTCCAGCCCCGCCGCGCCGACCGCCTCCAGCAGCGCCGCCAGCTCGGACACCGTCCCGTCCAGCTGCAGGTCCAGCGCCACGAGCTCCGGCCCCTCGGCGCGGTCGACCAACGCCTCGACCAGGTCCAGCGCGCTGTAGGTCATACGGCAAACCCTACGAGCGACCCCGGACACAAACCCTGCCGACCGAGCGCTCGGAAACCCATGGCACGCAACGCCTTCGGCGGGCACCCACCGTTCCGGGCGAGCGACTGCCACCGGACTGCCGGACGTCGCTGCTCCACCGATCAGGAGCGCCGGAGCTCGTCGGCGAGCAGGTCCATCAGCAGGCCGTCGTGCCACTCGCCGGTGGACGGGTCGCGCTCGTAGCGCCGCATCACCCCGATCGGCCGGAAGCCCACAGACGCGTAGCACCGGATCGCCGCCGTGTTGTCCGCAGCCGGGTCGATGACGATGCGGTGGTGCCCGAGGTGGTCCACCAGGTGGCGAGCGACAGCGGCCACGGCGTCCCGGCCGATGCCCTGACCGTGGACAGCCGGGTCGACGAACAGGTCGATCGAGGCGTGCCGGTACATCGGCTCGTCCTCCTCGCCGTACTGCACCATGCCGCGGACGACGTCGTCGACGAGGATCGCGAAGCGCACCGAGGTCGGGTCGTCGTCGGGCCAGCCGGCGGAGGCGGCCTCGTCGCCCCACCGGGCGCGCACCTCGGGGGTGGCGAGGATCCGCCGGAGCTCCGGGACGTGGGTGGCGGTCACCGGCTCCAGGACGACCGTGCTGCCGTGCAGAGACCTGGACCTCATCACCCGATCCTCGGCGAGGACGCGTCGGCTGTCAGGCCGATATCTGCCACCAGTGGTCACCGGCTCAGGCGTCGGGCTTCGCCTCGATGGCGTCGAGGTCGCGCACGGCGTACCGGTGGTGCTCCCACTCCTCCTCGAGGATCACGTGCAGGCAGGACAGGACCGTCTCCGGGTAGTCGGGGCCCCAGGGGTTCCTGCGCGGCGCGGCCAGCTCGTCCGACGTGACGGTGGCGATGAAGTCGCGGACCATCGCGACGTGGCTCGCCCGGACCTCGAGCACTTCGGCGTACGACGGTGTGACCGTCGTGAAGATCGACATGTCGTTGCCGTCCGTCTCGTACTCTGCGTTCGGCTGGCCGATGGGGTGGAAGGGCTGGTCGACCTGCAGGATCGCCCGGCCGAGCCAGGTGTCCGTGGCCATGACCAGGTGCCGCAGCGTCTGCGCGAACGACCACTCGCCACCGACCGACACGTCGACCGTTCCGGCCGGCATCCCGGCAACGCGCTCCACCGTGGCGGCCCAGGTGCGCTCGAGCGCGGCCCAGGCCCCGCGCAGGCCATCCGGATCTCCGGCACGCCGGTCGGCGCGGCCGGGAAAGCGGCGGTTGAGCTCGGCGTCGACGAGTGGGATCACGTCGACGCCGTTGAGGCGGAAGTAGCTCTCGCTGTCGATGAGCCACGGTGCGTCGATGTCCGCCCCCTGGACATCGACGGCGCGCATCACGACGCCGGACAGGTCGGCCCGCACGAACCGGGCGCCACGCAGGTTGGCGTCGACGAACTCCGCTCCCTGGAGGTCGTCGGACCGGGTGAACGTCGCCATGCCTTCTCCTTCTCCTTGGCGTGATCCCTGTCGTCAAGAGGGACATACCCAATCAGAGGTCCAGCAGCCTCGGGAGGTCGGACCGGAGGTGCGCGGGGGAACAGGCCCGACCGGCGACTGCTCTCGGCGAGCTCACAGCTGTCGATCCCAGTGAGCGGTCAGCCGAGCGCCCGCGGGACCCGTCGGTCCCAGCGTCGCGACACGAATGGCTCGTCGCCGTGCCACGTGTCCAGCCGCACGTGCAGGTCGAACGAGTCGGCGTCCGCGACCAGCGTCACCTCGGCCCTGGCCCGCGCCGTGCCCTCCGGCCACTGCACCGTGAAGTCGGCTGTCGACTCGGCCCGCTGGGCCCAGCTCCGCGCGTCCACCGAGACCCGCCCGGTGTAGCGCTCGCGGACCGTGGCGCCCTCGACGTCGTACTCGGCGCCGTGGTCGTCGGAGCAGGCCGTACGCCGGCGCAGGACGTCGCGGGTCACGTGCCAGCCGACGTCGTCGGAACCGGTGTCCTCCGGCGGGTCGAGGAACGGCAACGGCAGCGCCGGGGCCGAACGGCCTGCGACCGGCAGGTCCAGCGAGGACGCCTCACCGTCGATGCGCAGGCTGACGGGCAGCGGGGGAGCGACGGTGTTCGGCCAGTCGACCCCCGCGACCGACAGCCGGAGCCGGTGCCCGGCCGCCTCGGGCATCACCGCGTCGAACGACATGGCCTCCATCTCGACGTCCACGTCGAGCCACTCGCCGACCGGCACCGGCGTCGGCGACACCGACGACGACCGATGGGTGAGGTTGAGGAAGCCGCGGCACAGCAGTGACGAGGTGCCGTCGGGGAAGACGTCGCACAGCTTCGCCGCCACCGAGGCGACGGGCCGGGACGAGGACAGGCGCAGCCGCAGGCGGGGGTGCCCGAGCAGCGACAGGTCCTCAGCCGGCCACTCCCACGTCAGCGACGCGGCGTCGTCGTAGCGCTGGTCGGTCGGCTGTCCCCACGGCAGCGTGCCGGCGCAGGAGTTCCACGCCGCGGTGCCGACGTCCGGCAGCACGTCGTACGACAGCAGCCCGGACCCCAGCGCGAGCGAACGAACCGACGCTCCCTCGAGCGGCCAGGCCGGCGCGGACCTCCACTCGCCCTCGACCAGTGGCCGGTCCGGAGCCGGTCGGGTCGGCCGTTGCGCGAACCAGGTCAGGGCCGGTTCGTCGTCGTACCCCTCGTCGACGTCCCGCAGCCACCGGTCCCACCAACGGGCCATCACCGGCACCAGGTCGAGGTGCGGGCCCGGCAGCGACGTGGCCGTCGACATGTGGCTCCACGGCCCGATCAGCAGCCGGTGCGGCACGCCCTGTGCGCGCAGCCGCTCGACCAGCCGGAAGGTGTTGTTGCGGTAGCCGTCGGCCCACCCCGCCACGACGAACACCGGGCAGCCGATCCGCTCGTACGCCGGGCGCACCGAGCCCTGCCGCCAGTACGGCGAGTCGTGCTGCTCCTGGACCCAGCGCAGCAGCCATGGCTCGAGGCCCTCCACGCGAACCCGCCAGTCGTCGACCCACGAGTCGCCCGCCAGGGACGGCACCGGAGGCAGCGCGTTCATCGCGACCATGTACGTCGGGTAGTCCACGACGTCGAGCAGCCGCAGGGAGCCGCCCATGTAGTGCACGTCGTCGGTGTAGCGGTCGTCGCTGGAGTAGACGGCGCAGACGGCCTTGAGTGCGGGCGGCCGCCCGGCCGCCAGGTGGAGGGCGTTGAAACCGGAGTACGACGTGCCGAACATCCCGACCGAGCCGGAGCACCAGTCCTGGTCGGCGAGCCAGCCGATCAGCTCCGCCAGGTCTCGCTGCTCCTGCGGGGGGTACTCGTCGGTTGCCAGCCCGCCCGAGGAGCCGGTGCCGCGCACGTCGACCCGGCATACGGCGTAGCCGTGCTCGTCGCGCAGCCGCAGGTATTCCGGCCGGTAGGTCGCGGTGAGGTCGTCCTTGCGGTAGGGCAGCGCCTCCAGCAGGCACGGGGCCGGCTCGCCGGGCACCGGCAGGTACAGCGTCACGGCGAGCCGGGTCCCGTCGGACAGGCTGACGAAGGTGTGCTCCGTCCGTCCCTCAGGCACCGGGACCCGTCCCGCGAAGGACGGCGACGACGTCGTCGAACGGCAGCGCGTCGGCCCGGTGGCCGTCGCGACCCACGACGGTGGTGGCGGCGAGCAGGCTCGTGACGACCGCCTCCTCGGTGGCCTCGACCGCCGCCGCGAGTAGGGGGTCCAGCTCGCGGCCGGTCAGTGGCACGCCGGGCGCCACTGAGTCGCGGGGAGCCCGCAGGCCGGTTGCCATCGCGAGGAAGATCTCGCCGCTGCCGTGTGTGGCGACACTGCCGCTCCTCGCCAGGCCGAGCCCGGCCCGGCGGGCGAGCCGGGCGCACCCTGCCGCGTCGACAGGCGCATCCGTCACCAGCACGACGATGCACGACCCTGCGTCGTCTTCCCGGGTGCTCGTGGCACGCCGCAGCTCCGCACCGACCTGCCTTCCGCCGACGGTGAGCCGCTCCTGCTCGCCGAAGTTCGTCAGCACGAGCGCACCGAGGGTGTGCCCGGCCGGCAGCAGCCGGGAAGCGGACCCGATGCCGCCCTTGAAGCCCAGGCAGGTCATGCCGGTGCCGGCGCCGACACTGCCTTCGTCCGGCGGCGTCAGGCAGCCCGCGGATGCCCGAGCCGCCGCCAGCGCCCTGCGCACGTCCTCCTTCCCGACCTGGGTCCGCCGGCTGTCGTTGAGGTGCGAGTCGTCGCACTCGGCCACCAGCGGCAGCACGACGTCGTCCACACCGATAGTCGGGTCCTCCTCGACAAGCAGCTCGCAGGCCGCGTCGAGCACCCGCCCGACCTGCATCGTCGATGTGAGGAACACCGGTGTCTCGGCGAGTCCCCACTCCTGCAGGGACAAGAGGCCGGTGCACTCCCCGGCCCCGTTGAGGACCGCTCCACCGGCGGGGACAGGGGAGCGGAACATGTTTCCGCCGAGGTCGATCACCGTGACGCCGGTGCGGGCGATGCCCCGTCCGGCCGGAGGCGGGTCCTCGTCCCGCCAGACAGTGGCGTGCCCGACACCGACCCCGGGGACGTCGAGCACCGAGGCCGTCGGCCCCGACGGCAGCAGACCGATCCTGACCGGCAGATCAGCAGCGCGGGGCACGCGTGACAGCATGCACCACGTGACCCCGCTGCCACCCGTGGTCTGGTCGGACGCCGTCCTGCGCCACCGGCCGAACGGTGAGGTGTGGGTGGGCGTCATGACACCGGGCACCGAGGTGCCGGACCGGGCCACCCTGCTCCGGGACGCCTGCGTCGCGGCCGGTGCCGCGCTGACGCCCGCGACGACCCACGACGACTCCGCCCTGCAGCGGGTGCACGACCCCGGGCTGCTGCGGCACCTGGAGAGGGTGGCCGACGAGTGGGCCGCCGGTGAGTACGAGGCGGTCGTCGGCCAGGACCGGGTGGTCCCCTACGTCTTCCCGACCGACGGCATGCTGGACGGCGTCCCCTCGAGGGTCCCGGCTGCGACCCATGCCCGGGCAGGCCTCTGGTGCTACGACACGATGACCCTGGTCGGCCCCGGGACCTGGGAGGCGGCCCGGGCCGCCGTCGACGTCGCGCAGACGGCGGTCGACCTCGTCGTCGATGGCAGTCGTGCGGCGTACGCCCTGACCCGCCCGCCCGGTCACCACGTCACCCGGCGCGCGTTCGGCGGGTCGTGCTACCTCAACAACGCCGCCGTCGCGGTGGAGGCGCTGCGCTCAGCCGGCTCGACGAAGGTCGCTGTCGTCGATGTGGACGCGCACCACGGGAACGGGACCCAGGCCGTCTTCTGGGAACGGCCCGACGTCTTCTACGCCTCCCTGCACGTGGACCCGGGGGCCGGCTGGTTCCCCCACTTCGCCGGCTTCGCCGACGAACGCGGGGCAGGTCGTGGTGTCGGCACCACCCTCAACGAGCCGCTGGCTCCGGGGACGGGCGACGAGGGCTGGCTCGCTGCTCTTGACCGGCTGCTCGCCGCCGTCGACGGCTTCGGACCGGAGGTGCTGGTGGTGTCGCTGGGCGTCGACGCGGCGGGGGCCGACCCGGAGAGCCCGCTGGACGTGAGCACCGACGGCTTCCGTGCGGCCGGCGCGCGGCTCGCCGCGATGGCCGTGCCCACCGCGCTCGTCCACGAGGGCGGCTACGCGCTGGACCGGCTCGGCGTGGACACCGTTGCCGTCCTGCGCGCCTTCGGCGCCGCTCCACAGGGCGGCGCTCAGAACGCTGTGTAGTCGAGCCCGATCTGCCGCCGGACCTCGTCGAGCGTCTCCATGACCGCGACGGTCTCGTCCAGCGGCAGCACGTCGCTCTCGGTCCGACCCGCGCGCAGGCAGCGCATCACCTCGGCCGCCTCGTGCCGCAGGCCCCGGCCCTCGTGCGGCTGGTCGAAGCGCTCCACCGAGCCGTCCCGTCGGGTGAGGGTGAAGGCCGTCGGCGCGTAGAAGACGCCCTCGATCTCGATCCGCGCCTCGGTGCCGACGATCGAAGCGCGGTTGGGCCCGACGGCGGACAGCGTCGTGGCCAGGACCGCGTGGGCGCCGTCCCGGTACGTGAGCAGCACCGACGTCGTGGCGTCGACGCCGGTGGACGCCCTGGTGGCCACCGCGGTCACGGTCGCGGGAGTCCCCAGGACCATCGAGGCGAACGACACGGGGTAGATCCCGAGGTCGAGCAGGGCGCCGCCGCCAAGCTCCGGCGACAGCAGCCGGTGCGAGGTGTCTCCGGGGAACCACTGGCAGTGGTCGGCGAGCACCAGCCGAACCTCGCCGAGCGACCCCGACGCGAGCAGCTCCCTGACCCGGACCATGTGCGGCACGAACCGGGCCCACATGGCCTCCATCAGGAAGACGCCTCGCGCCCGCGCAGCGGCGATTACCTCGCGGGTCTCGGCGGCATCCATCATGAACGGCTTCTCCACCAGCACGGCCTTGCCCGCATCGATGGCCGTCAGCGCGGCGTCGTGGTGTCCGGGGTGGATCGTCGAGACGTAGACGACGTCGACCTCCGGGTCAGCGCACACCTCGGCGTAGGACGGGTGGTGGCGCCCGATGCCGTGCGCGGCGGCGAACGTCTCGGCCGAGCCCGCGTGCCGCGACCCGACCGCCACGACATCGGCGTCGGGCAGCAGCCGGAGGTCCTCGACGAAGGCGGCCGCGATCCCGCCGGTGCCCACCACGCCCCACCGGACCGTGCTCATCGGCCCGCTCGTCGACTCGCTCATCGGCGCCACCTCCCGCTGGTGCTCCACGCCGCGACGAGCGGCCAGAGCGACTGTGCACCCGCGGCCATGCGCTCGGACAGCCCCACGCGGCCCGAGTCGGCCGCGAGCTCCGCCACGAACCACCCCACCAGACCGAGCAGGAGCACTCCCGCCGGCACCGAGGCGGCCCGCGTGAGGGCGCCGGGACCGCCGGTCCGCCCGGCAACCAGTGGCCAGACGCCGAGGGCCGCGAACGAGACCCCGGCAACGACCGTGTGAGCGGCCGACCCCTGGTCCCCACCCGGCAGCGGGAAGACGGCCACCAGCACGGTGCCGGCGCCCCCGACGGCGAGGACGACCCGGCCGGGCAGGGCCGCGCCGCGCAGCGCGAGCGCGGTGGTGAGGTGGCAGATGCCCAGGCCGGCGAGCGCCGTTGTCATGATCCAGCGGTCGTCCGCGTCGCGAGCCGCCAGGGCGCTGATCGTCTCGGTCACGGCGTCGAACCCACCACGCTGTCGCGACGCCGCCCAGGTCCAGCCGCCGACGAGCAGGACCGGCGCGGCCAGCGACGACGCGAGGCCCCACCACGGCGTACGACCGGTCGTCGGCACGGCGGGCATCCTCGCACCTACTACCGTCGTCCCTGTGACCGAACCACCAGACGAGCAGAAGGTCGGTTCCACCCACCAGGTCCTCGACTGGGCCCGCGCCGGGGACACCGACAGCCTGGTGGCGGCCGTCGACTCAGGGGTCCCTGTCGACCTCGCGTCGGCCTCCGGCGACACCCTGCTGATGCTCGCGGCCTACCACGAGCATCCGCACACCGTGCGCGCGCTGCTGGCGCGCGGCGCCGACCACTCCCGCACCAACGAACGCGGCCAGACGCCGCTCGTGGCTGCTGTGGTCCGCCGCTCGGTGGCGAGCGTGACAGCCCTGCTCGCGGCGGGAGCCGACCCGGACGCCGGTTCGCCCTCGGCTCGCGAGACGGCGACCTTCTTCGACCTGCCGGAGATGGCCGCCCTGCTGGCCGGGGTCGGCCCAGCACCGCCTGGGTAGGCTCGGCCGGAGAAGGTCTTGCCAGGTCGACGACGATCGCGCGAGGGGTCCACGATGACGATTCCAGGCTCCGCCCAGGGGACGAAGTACGTCTACGACTTCACCGAGGGCAGCAGGGACATGAAGGACCTGCTCGGCGGCAAGGGCGCCAACCTGGCCGAGATGACCAACCTCGGGCTGCCCGTCCCGCCCGGTTTCACGATCACCACCGAGGCCTGCAAGGTCTACCTGGACAGCGGCGACGAGCCGGCCGAGATGCGTGACGAGGTCAGCTCGCACCTCGACGCCCTGGAGCAGACGATGGGTCGTGCCCTCGGCCAGGCCGACGACCCGCTGCTGGTGTCGGTGCGCTCGGGCGCCAAGTTCTCGATGCCCGGGATGATGGAGACAGTCCTCAACATCGGTCTGAACGACGAGTCGGTCCAGGGACTGGCCAAGCAGACCGGCAGCGAGCGGTTCGCCTGGGACTCCTACCGCCGCCTGATCCAGATGTTCGGCAAGACCGTGCTCGACATCGACGGCGAGCACTTCGAGGACGTGCTCGACGAGGCGAAGAAGGCGCGCGGCACCGACAACGACCTCGACCTGGACGAGTCGGACCTGCGCGGCGTCGTCGAGAAGTTCAAGGACATCGTCCGCGCGCAGGCCGGCCGGGAGTTCCCGACCGAGCCGCGCGAGCAGATGGATCTGGCCGTCCGGGCTGTCTTCGACTCGTGGAACGCCCCGCGGGCGATCCTCTACCGCCGCCAGGAGCGCATCCCGGCCGACCTCGGCACCGCCGTCAACGTCATGTCCATGGTGTTCGGCAACCTCGGGATGGACTCCGGCACCGGGGTCGCGTTCACCCGCGACCCGGGCTCCGGCCAGCAGGGCATCTACGGCGACTACCTGCAGAACGCCCAGGGCGAGGACGTCGTTGCGGGCATCCGCAACACCCTGCCGCTGCAGGACCTGGAGGGCATCGACAAGTCGGCGTACGACGAGCTGCTCGGCATCATGGAGACCCTGGAGAACCACTACCGCGACCTGTGCGACATCGAGTTCACGATCGAGCGCAACAAGCTGTGGATGCTCCAGACCAGGGTCGGCAAGCGGACCGCCGGCGCGGCGTTCCGGATCGCCACCCAGCTCGTCGACCAGGGCCTGATCGACCTGGACGAGGCGCTGGACCGGGTGACAGGTGACCAGCTGGCGCAGCTGATGTTCCCGCGCTTCGACGAGGGCGGCGCCAAGGAGCAGATCGCCAAGGGCATGAACGCCTCCCCGGGCGCCGCTGTCGGCAAGGCGGTCTTCGACTCGTACACAGCGGTCAAGTGGTCCCGCTCGGGGGAGAACGTCATCCTGGTGCGCCGAGAGACCAACCCTGACGACCTCGAGGGCATGATCGCTGCGCAGGGCATCCTCACGAGCCGCGGCGGCAAGACGAGCCATGCCGCCGTCGTGGCACGCGGCATGGGCAAGACGTGCGTCTGTGGGGCCGAGGCATTGGACGTCGACACCAAGAAGCGCCGGATGACCGCGGGGCGGACCGTCGTCGAGGAGGGCGACGTCATCTCCATCGACGGCACCTCCGGAAAGGTCTACCTCGGTGAGGTGCCCGTCGTGCCGTCCCCGGTGGTCGAGTACTTCGAGGGCGAGCTGGACCCCGAGAACCTGGACGCCGCGGACGCCAACACCGAGCTCGTCAAGGCCGTCCACCGGCTGATGGTCCACGCCGACGAGAAGCGGCGGCTGCGGGTGCGCGCCAACTCGGACACCCCCGAGGACTCGGAGAGGGCCCGGCGGTTCGGCGCCGAGGGCATCGGCCTGTGCCGGACCGAGCACATGTTCCTGGGCGACCGACGCCGGCACGTCGAGAGACTGATCCTGGCCGACGACGACAAGGAGCGTGAGCAGGCTCTCGAGGCTCTGCTCCCGCTGCAACGGGACGACTTCGTCGGGATCTTCGAGGCTATGGACGGGCTGCCCGTCACGGTCCGGCTGCTCGACCCTCCGCTGCACGAGTTCCTCCCCGACTTCACCGAGCTCTCGGTGCGGGTGGCTGTCGCCGAGTCGCGGGGCGAGGACAACGAGAACGAGCTCCGGCTGCTGCAGGCCGTGCACCGGCTGCACGAGCAGAACCCGATGCTCGGCCTGCGCGGTGTCCGGCTGGGCATCGTGGTGCCGGGCCTGTTCGCGATGCAGGTGCGGGCCATCATCGAGGCCGCGGCCGAGCGGAAGAAGGCTGGCGGGGACCCGCACGTCGAGATCATGATCCCGCTCGTCGACGCCGTCCAGGAGCTCGAGCTGGTCCGCGAGGAGGCCGAGCGCGTCGCGGCCGAGGTGTGCGAGCGCGAGGGCGTCGAGGTGGCCCACATGATCGGCACCATGATCGAGCTCCCGCGGGCCGCCATCACCGCCGCACAGATCGCGGAGGCGGCCGAGTTCTTCTCCTTCGGCACCAATGACCTCACCCAGACCACGTGGGGCTTCTCGCGGGACGACGTCGAGGCCGCGTTCTTCTCGGCGTACCTCGAGAAGGGCATCTTCGGCGTGTCGCCGTTCGAGTCGATCGACGTCGACGGCGTCGGTGCACTGGTGCGGATCGGCGCCGAGGAGGGACGCCGTACCCGGCCCGACCTGAAGCTCGGCGTGTGCGGGGAGCACGGGGGTGACCCGGCATCGGTGCACTTCTTCCACCAGGTCGGCCTCGACTACGTCTCGTGCTCGCCGTTCCGCGTCCCGGTGGCCAGGCTCGAGGCCGGCCGCGCTGCCCTCACGACGGAAGGCAGCGACAGCAGGTGACCTGCTTGTGATCCTGCTCGTCCGCATCGCCGTCAAGACCGTGGCGGCGGTCGTTCTGCTCGCGATGCTCGTGCTCGCCGGCACCGCCGGCCGGGTGTGGTGGTTCGCCCGCCAGGACGACACCCGGAGCTCGGACGTCATCGTGGTGCTCGGCGCCGCACAGTTCGACGGCCGGCCGTCGTCGGTGTTCACCGCCCGCCTGGTGCATGCGCGCGACCTCTGGAAGGACGAGGTCGCCCCGAGGATCGTCACGGTCGGCGGCAACCGGGCCGGCGACCGCTTCACCGAGGCGTCGGCCGGCAAGCATTGGCTCACCCAGCACGGCGTGCCGGCCCGCCGGGTCGTGGCCGTCGGCACCGGCAGCGACACGCTGCAGAGCGTCGATGCCGTGCAGAAGGCGATGCAGCGGCGGGGCTGGTCCACCGCGGTCGTCGTCACCGACCCCTGGCACGCGCTGCGCACCAGGGCGATGGCGACCGACCAGGGCATCGACGCCGTCATGTCGCCCACCCGGCAGGGGCCGGCCGTGCGGCATCGTTCGACCGAGCTGCGCTACATCGCCCGGGAGACCCTGGCCTTCCTCTACTACAAGGCGTTCAAGCGGAGCTCCGACTCCCACCAGAACGCGGTCTGACGCCGAGATGGGTGCCGGACCGGCTGACGAGAGGTGGGTCGAGGAGCCGCCGAAGCGACCCGGCCGCGCGGAGTACGAGCGGGACCGCGCCCGGGTCCTGCACTCCTCGGCGCTGCGCCGGCTGGCGGGCAAGACCCAGGTCGTCGTGCCCGGGGAGAGCGACTTCCCGCGCACCCGGCTGACCCACTCGCTCGAGTGCGCCCAGATCGGCCGCGAGCTCGGTCGGGCGCTGGGAGCCGACCCGGACCTGGTCGAGACCGCCTGCCTGGCGCACGACCTCGGCCACCCGCCGTTCGGGCACACCGGTGAGCAGGCGCTGGACGAGGTCGCTAGCGATGCCGGCGGTTTCGAGGGGAACGCTCAGAGCCTGCGCATCCTCACCCGGTTGGAGGCCAAGACCTTCTCCCCGGAGGGGCGCAGCGTCGGGCTCAACCTCACCCGGGCAGCGCTGGACGCCGCCTGCAAGTACCCGTGGACGCGGGCCGACAACGGGCGCAAGTACGGCGTGTACGACGACGACCTGGACGTGTTCCGCTGGCTACGACGCGATGCACCAGCCGGTCGTCGCTGTGTCGAGGCGCAGGTGATGGACTGGTCGGACGACATCGCCTACTCGGTGCACGACCTCGAGGACGCTGTCGTGGCCGGGCACCTGCCGCTCGACGTCCTGCGCCGCGACGACGAGCGCGCCGAGCTCGCGCGGGTGACCGGCGCGAGGGCCGTCGGCTCGGGTGCGCTCGACGGCCTCGACGAGGCTGAGGTCCTCGCAGCCCTCGACCGGCTGCTGGCGACCCCGTGGTGGCCGTCGTCGTACGACGGGAGCCATCGCTCGCTCGCAGCGCTGAAGAACACCACCAGCCAGCTGATCGGCCGGTTCTGCCAGGCCGCCGAGCGGGCGACCCGCGAGGCGTACCCGGGTGCCGCCGCGCAGCGCTACGACGCGGATCTCGTGGTGCCCAGGGACGCGCGCGTCGAGGTCGAGGTGCTCAAGGCCGTCGCCGACCGCTACGTGATGTCCCGCGACGACGCGACCCGGCGGTATGCCGACCAGCGGGGCATGGTGCACGAGCTCGTCGAGGCACTGATGGCCGGCGCGCCGCGAGGGCTCGACCCGCTGCTCGCAGATGACTTCGTAGCGGCCCCGGATGACGCCGGCCGGCTGCGGACGTTGCTCGACCAGGTGGCCCAGCTCACCGACACCTCGGCGATCGCTCTGCACTCGCGGTTGACGACCAGGAAGGACTGAGACATGGCAGGCACGAGCAGGTACGTCGTCGTCGGGGCGAGTCTGGCGGGCGCCAGGGCGGTCGAGGCGATGCGCGACGCGGGCTACGACGGTGAGGTCGTCCTCGTCGGAGACGAGGAGGACCGCCCCTACGAGCGTCCGCCGTTGTCGAAGGAGCTGCTCCAGGGCAAGAAGGGGCGCGACAAGGCCTACGTCCACGAGCAGGGCTGGTACGCCGAGCACGACGTCGAGCTCCGGCTCGGCACGACCGCCGACGCGCTCGACCGCGAGGGCAGGTCGGTCGCGCTGTCCGACGGGGACCACCTCGCTTACGACAAGCTGTTGCTCGCGACCGGGTCGGCGCCGCGGCGCCTCGACGTCCCGGGCGCGGACCTCGACGGCGTCCGCTACCTGCGCCGCGTCGGCGAGGCGGAGGCCCTGCGTGACACGCTCGCGGGGCTCGGCCACGGCGGGCGGGCCGTCGTCGTGGGAGCCGGCTGGATCGGCCTCGAGGTTGCCGCGGCGGCGCGCCACCACGGTGTCGACGTCACTGTCGTGGAGCCGCAGTCGCAGCCTCTGCTCGGTGCCCTGGGCCCGGAGGTCGGGGCAGTCTTCGCGCGGCTGCACCGCGACCACGGCGTCGACCTCCGCCTCGACACCGGGGTCGAGGCGTTCGAGGGGCTCGGCAGCGGCCGGATCGGGGTGCGCACGGCGGCCGGTGTGGTCGACGGGGACCTTGTCGTGGTCGGGGTGGGCATCATTCCGAACACCGCTCTGGCGGCCGACTCCGGCCTCGAGGTGGACAACGGCGTTGTCGTCGACGAGCTGCTGCAGACCTCGGACCCCGCGGTCTACGCGGCCGGTGACGTGGCCAACGCCGCCAACCCCCTGCTCGGCGCCCGCGTCCGCCTGGAGCACTGGGCCAACGCCCAGAACCAGGGTGCGGCGGCGGGTCGCTCGATGGCGGGCCGCGGGGAGCCGTACGCGAAGCTGCCCTACTTCTTCACCGACCAGTACGACCTCTCCATGGAGTACCACGGGTACGTCGGGCGGGAGGACCCGAACGTGGCCGACCGCGTCGTGCTGCGCGGCGACCCGACGGGGGAGTCCTGGCTGGCCTTCTGGCTCGGCGGCGGACGGGTGCTCGCGGGCATGAACGTCAACGACTGGGACGCTGCGGACGGGATCAAGTCGCTCGCCCGGGCCCGCAAGGTTGTCGATCCCGAGCGGCTCGCCGACCCCGACGTCCCGCTCGAGGACATCTAGCCGCACCGGCCCGCTCTTCATGATCCACTGTGCGCCGACACACCGCACACGCCGACAGCCCGGTGTGTCGGCGCACATTCGGTGGGCGGTGGTCGCTGGGCGCTCCTGTGGACCGGGCCGAGGGGCTGGGTCGCCGACCGTAGACTCGGGCCCGTGGCAGGCCGGATCCGGGACGAGGACGTCGTCCTCGTCAAGGAGCGCGCCGACATCGCGGAGGTCGTCGGCGAGGTCGTGACCCTCCGCCCGGCAGGCGGCGGCAACCTCAAGGGGCTCTGCCCGTTCCACGACGAGAAGTCCCCGTCGTTCTCCGTGCGCCCGAGCGTCGGCTCGTACCACTGCTTCGGGTGCCAGGAGGGCGGTGACGTCATCTCCTTCATGATGAAGACCGACCACCTCACCTTCGCCGAGACGGTGGAGCGGCTGGCCGACCGCTACGGCATCCAGCTTCGGTACGAGGAGGGTGGCCACGCTCCCGCGCGCCAGCTGGGGCAGCGCACCCGGCTCGCGGATGCGCACCGGGCAGCCGCCGAGTTCTACGCCGAGCAGCTGGCCACGCCCGCCGCCGTGGTCGGGCGGCAGTTCCTCGACGAACGCGGCTTCGACCAGGACGCCGCGGCGACGTTCGGCGTCGGGTTCGCGCCCCGCGAGTGGGACCTGCTCACCCAGCACCTGCGTGGCCGCGGCTACTCCGTCGAGGAGCTCGTCACGGCGGGACTCGCCCGGCAGGGCCAGCGCGGGCCCATCGACCGCTTCATGTCCCGGCTGCTGTGGCCGATCCGCGACCTCGGCGGGGACGTCGTCGGGTTCGGTGCGCGGCGGCTCTTCGACGACGACCGCATCGAGGCGAAGTACGTCAACACCCCCGAGACGCCGCTGTACAAGAAGTCCAACGTCCTCTACGGCGTCGACCTGGCCAAGAAGGAGATAGCCCGCCGGATGCAGGCTGTCGTGGTGGAGGGCTACACCGACGTCATGGCCTGCCACCTGGCCGGGGTCGGGACGGCCGTCGCGACCTGCGGTACCGCGTTCGGCGACGACCACATCAAGATCCTCCGCCGGCTGCTCATGGACCAGAACGAGTTCCGCGGCGAGGTGGTCTTCACCTTCGACGGCGACTCGGCCGGCCAGAAGGCCGCCCTCAAGGCGTTCCAGGACGACCAGAAGTTCGTCACCCAGACCTTCGTCGCCGTCGAGCCCTCCGGCATGGACCCGTGCGAGCTCCGGCAGGCCAAAGGCGACTCGGCCGTGCGCGACCTGGTGGCCCGGCGGGTCCCCCTGTTCGAGTTCGCCCTGCGCACGACGATCGCCCGCTTCGACCTCGACACCCCGGAGGGCCGCACCTCCGCGTTGCGCGCGGCAGCGCCCGTGGTGGCACAGATCCGCGACCAGTCGCTGCGGCCCGAGTACGCCCGGACGCTCGCGGGCTGGCTCGGGATGGAGGTCGAGCCGGTGGCGCGGGTGGTCGCCGACGCCGGTCGGGCGCAGGTGTCCTCGTCCCGGCCGCCGGCGTCCGGCCATGCGCCCGCCCCGGAAGGCCCGCCGCCCGGTCCGGATCCGCGCGACCCCACGTTGCGCTTCGAGCGCGACACGCTCAAGGTGGTGCTGCAGGCGCCGCGGCTGGCCGTCGGGTTCGACGAGCTGGAGCCGGCGGTGTTCACCTCCCCGGCGTACGCCGCCCTGCACGCCGCCGTGGTCGTGGCCGGCGGCCTCGCGACCGCCGGCGACGGCGGCCCGGAGTGGGTGGCCAAGGTCGACGGTGCTGCGGCCGACGACGGCGTCCGACGCCTCGCCCGTGAGCTGGCCGTCGAGCCGCTGTCGTCGGACGAGACGGCTCTGACCCGCTACGCCACCGAGGTGCTGGCCCGGCTCGAGGAGCTGGCCGCGACCCGCAGGATCGCCGAGGTGAAGTCGCGGCTGCAGCGGCTGAACCCGGTCGAGCACACCGGTGACTACAACAAGCTCTTCGGCGAGCTTGTCGCCTTCGAAGCGCACCGCCGGGCCCTGCGTGAGCGTGCCATCGGCACGTTGTGAGGGCCTAGTCGGCGCCTGCACACGAGTGCGGGACGACCACGTACCGGGCGGTCCGGCCAGATCGGGTGATTCGACTCCGTAATCGGCTGCGCGCAGGGGCGGAGAGGGGCAGACTCCCTGATGTGGGGGATGTGGTCATCCTGCCGGACACGGTGAGCGACGTCGTGGCCCGACTCCGCGCCAAGGGCGTGGGTGCGGGACTTCTGCCTGCGCAGACTGTCGCGGCGGTCGCCACCGAGTCCGGCCTCGCCCCCGAGAACATCGACGCGATCGTCCGCGGCCTGGCCGAGTCCGGTGTCGAAGTGGTCTCCGAGGAGCCCTCGGTCGAGGAGCTCAAGGCTGCCGAGGTCGAGGCCGCGGACGACGACGACCCGGGGCCGTCGCTGGACGACTCAGGCCCGTCGGCGTCCGCCGACCTGGTCCGGGTCTACCTGCGCGAGATCGGTCGGGTCGCGCTGCTCACTGCCGCCGACGAGGTGGATCTGGCGAAGCGCGTCGAGGCCGGCGTGTTCGCGGCCGAACGCCTGGAGCAGCTCGAGGTGGAGGGCCACCTGCCGGGCAACGTCCGCCGTGACCTGCTGGCCGTCGTCGGCGACGGCCAGCGGGCCAAGCAGCGGCTGATCGAGTCCAACCTCCGGCTGGTCGTGTCGATCGCCAAGCGGTATGCCGGCCGCGGCCTGCCCTTCCTCGACCTGATCCAGGAGGGCAACCTCGGCCTGATCCGGGCGGTGGAGAAGTTCGACTACACCCGGGGCTTCAAGTTCTCGACGTACGCGTCGTGGTGGATCCGGCAGGCCGTCTCGCGCGCCGTCGCGGACCAGGCCCGGACGATCCGGATCCCGGTGCACATGGTCGAGACCGTCAACCGCATCCTCAGGGCCCAGCGTCTGCTGGTGCAGAGCCTCGGGCGTGACCCGAGCGCCGCCGAGATCGCCGCCCAGGTCGACATGCCCGCCGAACGGGTCGAGGAGATCAAGCGGCTGGCGATGGAGCCGGTGTCGCTGCACTCCCCGGTCGGGGAGGAAGAGGGGTCCGAGCTCGGCGACCTGATCGAGGACTCCGAGTCGGTACCGCCCGCCGAGCTCGTGTCGGCCGGCCTGCTGGCCAGCCACGTCGAGGCGGTGCTCACCCACCTCGGTGACCGCGAGCGTGAGGTCGTCCGGATGCGCTACGGGCTCGCCGACGGCGAGCCGAGGACCCTCGAAGAGGTCGGACGGGCCTTCGGCGTGACCCGCGAGCGCGTCCGCCAGATCGAGGCCAAGAGCCTGGCCAAGCTGCGCCACCCGCACCTGTCGGCTCAGCTGCGCGACTACCTCGGGACCTGAGCGGCGGGTCGGTAGCCTCGTCCGGATGAGGCTCCGCCGCAGGTCGCTGCTGCCCGACGACGCCCGCGCGGCCCTGCCGCTGGAGCGCGGTGAGCGCGTGATCGCTGCGGCGAGGGAGACCGCCGGCGGTTGGGTCGTGGCCACCGGGCAGGCGTTGGTGACCGCGGGTGGGCGGACCTCGTGGACAGACGTCGCGCACGCCCAGTGGTACGACGAGGAGCAGGTGCTGGCCCTCGACCCGGTGCCCGGTGCGGGCCGGCCGCACCGGTGGCGGCTGGCCGAGCCCGGCCGGCTGCCGGAGACGGTGCACGAGCGGGTGATGGCGAGCATCGTGCTCAGCCGCCGGGTGCCGGTCCCGGGCGGGGCGGTGCGGCTCGTGGCCCGCCGGGGGCGGAGCGGCGAGCTGCTCTGGCAGGTCGTCCCGGACGCCGAGACCGACCTGGACAGGACGGACGTCGGGGCCCGGGTGGAGGAGGCGCTGGCCGAGCTCCGCGCCGAGCTGGGCTGACGACGACCGGCCTCCAGGCCGTCAGGCGGCCTTCGCCCTGGGCGCCGCGGGACTCGTGGCCCGGCGCCGGTGCGCGGCGGTCGCGGGCCTGCGCAGCAGCCTCAGGACGGCCTCCTCGATCGTGCCGTGCGTCGCCGGCTGGCCGAAGGCGGCCTCGGCGCCGAGCCGCTCCAGCGACGGCGCGATGGTGGTGCCGTCGTCGTACAGGTCGATGACCCGCGGATCGATGTAGGACGACCGGCAGACCGCAGGGGTGTTGCCGAGGTACTGCGCCACCTCGCTCACCACCCGGCTGACCGCCCGCTTGCGGGCCGACTCGGAGGTCGGGGCCCGGGTCGACACCGCCAGACCCACGGCCGTCAGCACGGTGGCGTGCCAGGTGCGGAAGTCCTTGGCGCTGACCTCGGCGCCGACGACATCCCGCAGGTAGGCGTTGATGTCGGCGGTGGTGACGTCGTGCCAGCCGTCGCGGTCCTTGTACGCCAGCAGTTCCTTGCCGGGGTCGGCCCGTGCGAGCAGCGACGAGACGACCTTGCGGACGCTCGGGTCGACGATGGCCTGCACCCGATGCTTGCCGCTCTTCGCCGTGTAGTCGAAGACGACCAGGTCGCCGGTGACAGTCACGTGCCGGCGGCGCATCGTGGCCAGCCCGAACGACCCGTTCTCCTCGGCGTAGGACTCACCGCCGATCCGGAAGAACCCGAGGTCCAGCAGGCGGAAGGCGGCGGCGAGGACCCGCTGCTTGGTCATGCCGCGCTGACCCAGGTGCTCATGCACCCGCGCACGTGCGGCGGGCAGCCGGCGGGCGAACAGCAGCACCCGCTCGTGCTTCTCGGCGTCACGCTGGACCCGCCACTCGTCGTGGTACCGGTACTGCCGGCGGCCGGCGGCGTCGGTCCCGACCGCCTGGATGTGACCGCGCGGGTGCGGGCAGATCCACACGTCGGTCCAGGCCGGGGGGATCACCAGGCCCGCAATGCGCTGCAGGACCACGGGGTCGGTCACCGTGCTGCCGTCAGGGGAGCAGTAGGAGAACCCCCGCCCGCGCTTGACCCGGGCGATGCCCGGACCCGCGCAGTCGACGCGTCGTAGCCTCGCCATGGCAGTCCCCCCGTCCCCGGCTCAGCCGACGTGGCCGTTGGGGCCACCCGTCGCGCCGCTGTCGTGCTCGTGCCCGGAGCCCAGCCAGGCCGGCGTCTTGTCGCCCAGCCGGTCGCCGATCCGGTCGGCCGCCTTGTCCTTGGCGGTCGCCAGGGCGTCGCCGGCCTGGTGCTGCAGGGACGACGCCGTCGACTGGACGGCAGGGTTGGCCATGAACGAGCGTGCGGCGCTGCGGATCTGCTCGTAGCGGCCCCGCCCGGCGCGGGCGCCGAGCACGTAGCCGGCAGCGAAACCGGCGAGGAAGGTTGCTCTGGTGCGCATGGCTGCTCCCGAGGTTCGGTGGCGGTCGTCGAGGTCCCTACCCTGGCCCATCCGCCAGGAACCGTGCGATAGCCTGTCCGGGCTCGTCGGGCGGCCCCCAGGGTTCTCCGCACGCCGTCCCGCATAGCTCAATTGGCAGAGCAACCGGCTGTTAACCGGTAGGTTCCTGGTTCGAGTCCAGGTGCGGGAGCCCCTCATTTCCGGGCCACCGCCGGCTCCCGGGGTGGTAGCTCAGCCGGTTAGAGCAGGGGACTCATAATCCCTGGGTCGTGGGTTCGAGTCCCACCCGCCCCACCACTATTCGACTTCGTGTGCGTTGGTCGCGATCCGTCCGAGAAGTGCTCGAAAACTCGGGGCCGGAGCCTCTTCACGTCGGGCCGAACCGGTGGCACGCTCCCATCGACCGGTTCGGGTCCATCCACAGGGGGGTTGCGCTGATGCGCGGTGTACGTGTCGGAGGCCGGCTGGGTGTGCTGGTGACCGGGGTCGCGGTGTCCTCGCTGGTGGCAGCGGGCGGTGCGGCGACGCCGTGTCGCTTCCGCTGGCAGCCGGCTTCACCGGCCCGCTCCAGATCGCCGGCGTCGACATCCGCAAGAGCAAGGTGACCTTCACCACGAGCAGTGGTGAGGGGGCAGCGAACCCCTTCGCTGCTCAAGCGCTGGTACCCGAACGGCCGGGTCGGGACGCTCGCGGACCTGCGCGGATACGAGGCCACCGTGAACCCCGACAAGAACGCGCGGTACGGCTTCCGCGGTATCAGTGACTCCTGCGCGGCCCAGCTGCCGGCCGAGCTCGGACCGGCGACCTACACCGGGATCGTGGACTCGCACCCGTACGCCGTGGCCGTCCAGCGTGACGGCACCAGCTACGTGGCCGACGCCGCGGGCAACGACATCGTCGCCGTCGATCCCCGCGGCACCATCCGCACGGTGGCCGTGCTGCCGCCGTCGCCGACCAAGGTCACGGCAGAGGCGGCCGGCGCCTTGGGCCTGCCTGACTGCACCGTCGGTCTGACCTACTGGTTCGAGCCGGTGCCGACCGACGTCGAGATCGGTCCGGACGGGCTGCTGTACGTGTCCAGCCTGCCCGGCGGGCCGCAGGACCCCAGCCTGGGCGCACGAGGCGCGGTCTTCACCGTCGACCCGGCGACCGGTTGGACGAGCACACTCGCGAGCGGCTTCCTGACGGCGACCAACGTCGCGGTGAACCAGAAGGGCCGGGTCTTCGTGGCGGAGCTCTTCGGGGACCAGGTGTCGCAGGTCCGCAACGGTCACGCGGTGCCCGTCGCGAGCCTGTCGACCCCGGCTGCGCTGGAGTGGAGGCACCAGCGGCTCTACGCGACCACCGAGGTGTTCGCCCCCGGCGCGGCTGTCGTCACCATCAGGCCGTAGCGCCTCGGCGACCCCCGGGGGTCGGCTGCCCGTCCGGATCGGCCCGGCCCGGTCCTTGCGCGGGGGGCGGGGCGGGTGGGAGCGTCGGCATCCGGACCCCGCCTGACAGCCGACGGCAGCAGGGCACCAACAGCAAAGGACTCGAGATGTCGGACGACGCCAGACTCGCGCAGCTGCGTTCGGTGCCGCTGTTCGCGGCAGTCAAGGACAAGCAGCTCAAGGACATCCTCGGGCGCACCCGCGAGGTCGAGCACACCGGTGGCGAGATCCTCGAGGAGGGGGCCAAGGGGGTCGGCTTCCACCTGATCCTCGAGGGGACGGCGACCGTGCTGCAGCACGGCGAGGTCCGGCGCACCCTCGGCCCCGGCGACTACTTCGGCGAGATCTCGATGATCGACGGCAAGCCGCGCTCGGCCACGATCCGCCCCGAGGGCACGGTCCGCACCCTCTCGCTCGCTGCCTGGAACTTCGCGCCGCTGATCGAGAAGAACCCTCAGCTGGCGCACGAGCTGCTCCTGGGGCTGTGCGCCCACGTCCGCGAGGCAGAGGCCCGGTCGGCCGGCTGACGCAGCGGCGTCGACAGGCCCGCCCGGCAGCCCGTGGAAATCGTCGTCACTGGCCGCGCCCGAGCGTGCCGGACCGGCGTTTCCCTTGCGCCACAACGGGTACCCGGCGTACGGATCTCGCAGCCGACATCATCTTTCGTCCGGGCGGGGGCGCGGGTTAGTCTCCCCCCGGCGGTTCGCCGAAGCAGCCGGCGTCTGCGAGGCTCAGCGACTCATGGGGGCCCTTGATGATCAGCTTGCTCGACCCGCACCAGGTAGGACCGCACACCGTCGTCGGCGTCGCCGGTGAGCTGGACGCGACCACGGCGCCCGCCCTGCGCGACGCCGTGCTGGGCCTGCTCAACCGTGGCGTCGACAGCCTCGTGATCGACCTGCACGGGGTGACCTTCATCGACTCCACCGGCGTCGGCAGCCTGCTCCGGATCCACCACCGTCAGGGCCTGCTGGGCGGCGCCGTGCACTTCGTCGCCGACCAGCCCTCCGTCCTGCGGGTGCTGGACCTGATGCAGCTCACCCGGCGCCTGCACGTGGCGCCCAGCGTCGCCGCGATCGCCGACTGCTGTCCACGGGAGCCGCTCGCCGGCCGGCGGGGTCAGGTCACTTCCCGCTGACCAACCGTCACCGTCGGTGACGGCGACGCGGGGGAACCTCCCGATTTCCCCGATCCCGCACGCAGCGTCATGTCCGCCGCCTAGCCTGATGATCGTTCGGGGCTGGCGGCGGAAGGACCACGATGGATGCACCGGAGCGCGGCTCTGCGCCGGTCGCCGACGAGCGCCCGGTCCTCGTCCGCGAGACCGGCCCGAGGCTTGTCGACCGCCCGCTGCCAGCGGGGCGGCGTCGGTCCGGGCTCGGCCTGCGCCGCGCGGTGCTGGCCGGCGTCGCTGTGGGCGCCTTGCTCGCGGCGGGGCTGGGTGGCTGGCTGGCCACCCGGGGCGACGACGCCGTGACCACCGGGGGCGGACCCGCGGCGGCCCCCGCCCCGCCGGCGGCTCTGAGCGTGCACGCGACAGCGCCCACCGGAGTCGTCGCCGGCACTGCCGCCGCCATCGAGGTCCGGTACGCCGACGGTGCGGGCACCTTCAGCGGGTCCACCGAGGAGTGGGGCGACGGCGTGGGCGCCAGCTCACTCGAGGACGGCCGGTGCGGCTCGTCCGCTGCCGATGCCGCGTCGAGCGGGACCTACCAGGCCCGGCACACCTGGGCCGAACCCGGCACCTACACCGTGCGCGTCGCGGTCTCCAGCTACACCTGCGCCGGCGGGGCACCGGTCGCCGAGGAGGCCAGCACCACGGTCACCGTCGTCGTCGCGGCACCCTGACTAGAACTTGAACGGTTTCGGCGGCGCGTTGAGCGTGGCGCGGGGACAGGTCGCGAGGACCAGCCCGCCGAAGCCGAGGGCCTCGTCGCAGAGCGAGGACACGGTCCAGCCGTGCTTGGTGCCGATCCTGGTCACTGTCACCCGGTAGATCGTGATCTCGTACTTGGTCGGCGTCCCGTAGGCGACCTGCACGGTGCCGAGGAGCTCCGCGCCCGCCGGGTTGCCGTAGCTCTCCCAGGAGCGGTCGTACCGGCTCCACAGCGTCGGCTCCGACTGCCACAGACCGCCGTTCTGAACGTCTCGGAGGGCGAGCTCGACGAGGATCGAGCGGGCAGACTCCTCCGGGACGATCGCCGCCGGTCGGATGACCTCGGACACGACACCCTCGTCGTAGGCCTCGGCAATCAGCAGCTCAGGATTGTGCACGGGCACGCCTCTCGATCGCAGGCACGGTGTCTGCACCGGGTGTATCGGCGCCCCCGGGCCCGGACTACAGGGACGATTCGGTAAAGACGGGAGGCTGCTGGTGCCGGTGTGACGGCTGTGGCATCATCGACGTCAGCACCACCACAGGAACCGCCCGCTAGGAACGCTGTTCGGGACCCGTCCCGCCGTGTGAGGCCGCTGGGGAAGGCGCACCTCGCGTCGAGCTAGGAGGTTCCGGTGGCGACCCGTGGCGTTGTCTATGTCCATTCCGCACCGCCCGCACTGTGCCCGCACCTGGAGTGGGCCGTCGGCGGGGTCCTCGGCGTGCGCGTCAGCATCGACTGGACGCCCCAGCCGGCAGCCCCGGGCACCGTCCGGGGCGAGCTCTCGTGGCAGGCCGACGCCGGCACCGGCGGCCGGCTGGCCAGCGCGCTGCGCGACTGGGTGCACCTGCGCTTCGAGGTCACCGAGGAGCCGGCCGCGGGGGCCGAGGGGGAGCGCTGGTCGGCGACCCCCACGTTGGGGTTGTTCCACGCGACCACCGGCGTGCACGGGGACATCCTGGTGCGCGAGGACCGGCTGAGGGCTGCCCTGGCCCGGGCCGCCTCGGACCCGGCCACCTCGGTGGTGGCCGAGATGGAGGGCCTGCTGGGCAAGGCCTGGGACGACGAGCTCGAGGCGTTCCGGTACGCCGGTGACGGCGCGCCGGTCCGCTGGCTGCACCAGGTCGTCTGACCGGCCGTCAGAGGGGGATGTTGCCGTGGTCGCCGCGGGTGGCCGGCGCGGCGGCGATCGCGGCGGCCAGCGCGGACCGGGTCCGGGTCGGCTCGACGACCTCGTCCACGACGCCGATCTCCTGGGCCCGGGCCAGGCCCCCGGCGAGCTTCTCGTGCTCGACCGCCAGCTCCTGCTCGACCTCGCCGCGCACGTCCGCAGGCACCTCGGCCAGCCGTCGACGGTGCAGGATCCGCACCGCGGCGACGGCGCCCATGACGGCGACCTCCGCCCCCGGCCAGGCGAACACCCGGGTGGCGCCGAGCGAGCGGGAGTTCATCGCGATGTACGCGCCGCCGTACGCCTTGCGGGTCACCAGCGTCACCCGCGGGACCGTGGACTCGGCGAAGGCGTGCAGCAGCTTCGCACCACGACGCACGACGCCGTCCCACTCCTGCCCGACACCGGGCAGGTAGCCCGGTACGTCCACCACCACGACCATCGGGACACCGAAGGCGTCGCACATCCGCACGAACCGCGCCGCCTTCTCTGCCGAGGCGGAGTCGAGGCAGCCGCCCAGCCGCAGGGGGTTGTTGGCGATGACGCCGACGGTGCGCCCTCCGAGGCGACCGAGCGTGGTGGTCACGTTCGGCGCCCACCTCGGGTGCAGCTCGAGGACGCTGCCGTCGTCGAGGAGCGCGTGGACGATCGGGTGGACGTCGTAGGCGCGCTTGGGCGACTCCGGCAGGAACTGCGCCAGGTCGCGGTCCTCGACGGTGCCCATCTCCCTCTGGTCGCCCAGGAGGGCGGCCAGCCGTCGCGCCTCGCCGTAGGCGTCCTCCTGGGTCGGCGCGACCACGTGCACGACCCCGGAACGGCGACCGTGCGGCTCGGGGCCGCCGAGCCGCAGGGCGTCGACGTCCTCGCCGGTGACCGACCGGACGACGTCAGGACCGGTCACGAAGACCCGGCCCTCGGGGCCGAGGATGACCACGTCGGTCAGCGCCGGGCCGTACGCCGCGCCGCCCGCCGCCGGTCCCAGCACCACCGAGATCTGCGGGACCTTGCCGGACGCCCTGGTCATGATCGCGAACACCTCGCCGACGGCATGCAGCGAGACGACGCCCTCCCGCAGCCGTGCCCCCCCGGAGTGCCACAGCCCGATGACCGGGCAGCCCTCGGCGATTGCGCGCTCGTAGGCGGCGAGGACCACCGCACAACCGGCCTCGCCCATCGCGCCGCCCTGGATGGTGGCGTCCGAGCAGAACGCCACCGACGTCGCACCGTCGATGCGACCGATCGCCGCCAGCATGCCCGAGTCGTCCTCGGCGGTGAGCAGCTCGACGGCGCCGGGATCGAACAGCTGCCCGAGCCGGGTCAGCGGGTTGCGCGGGTCGCCGGCCTTGTCGACCTCGACCTTGTGGCCCGCGGTGACAGTCACCTAGTCCACGCTCCTGACGGCGAGGGCGACGTTGTGGCCGCCGAAGCCGAACGAGTTGTTGAGAGCGAGGAGCTCGCCGTCGGGCAGCACCCGTGGTTCGCTGCGGACCACGTCGAGGTGCACGTCGTCGTCGAGGTTCTCCAGGTTGGTCGTCGCCGGGGCCTTGCGGTCCCGCAGGGCGAGCAGGGTGGCGATCGTCTCCACAGCGCCGGCGGCGCCGAGCAGGTGGCCCGTCATCGACTTGGTGGCCGACACGCAGACGCCCTCGGTGGCGTCCCCGAGGGCGAGCCGGATCGCGCCGACCTCGGCGACGTCGCCGACCGGCGTCGAGGTCGCGTGCGCGTTGATGTGCACGACGTCGGAGGGCGTGGCGCCGGCCGACTCGACCGCCTTGGCCATGGCCCGTGCCGCACCGGCACCGACCGGGTCGGGCTGGGCGATGTGGTGGGCGTCGGAGCTGATGCCGGTGCCGGCGATCTCGCCGTAGACGGTGGCGCCGCGGCTCCGGGCGTGCTCCAGCGTCTCGAGCACCAGGACTCCGCAGCCCTCGCCGAGCACGAACCCGTCGCGGCCCTTGTCATAGGGGCGAGACGCGCGCTCCGGCTCGTCGTTGCGGGTCGAGAGCGCATGCATTGCTGCGAAGCCGGCCAGCGGCAGCGGGTGGATCGCCGCCTCGGTGCCACCGGCCGCGACGATGTCGGCGCGCCCGCTGCGGATCATGTCGACGGCGTAGGCGATCGCCTCGGCGCCGCTGGAGCAGGCACTCACCGGGGTGTGGACGCCGGCCCGGGCCCCGAGCTCCAGCCCCACCTGGGCGGCCGGGCCGTTGGGCATGAGCATCGGCACCGTCATCGGCAGGACCCGGCGGGCACCGCGCTCCTTCAGCGTGTCGTACGCCGACAGCAGCGTCGTGACGCCACCGATGCCGCTCGCGATGACGACCCCGAGCCGCTCGGGGTCGACGTCGGGTGACCCGGCGTCCGCCCATGCCTCGCGGGAGGCGATCAGGGCGAACTGGCTGCCGCGGTCGGTGCGCTTCATCAGCGGCACCGGAAGCACCTCGGACGGGTCGACCGCCACCGATGCCGCGATGTGCACCGGCAGCGTGTCGACCCAGTCCTGGGTCAGGACCTTCACCCCGGACCGGCCGGCCAGCATGCCGGCCCACGTCGACGGGACGTCGCCACCGAGGGGTGTCGTCGCACCGAGGCCGGTGACGACCACGCGCTGGGAGTCGGACAGTCGGGACCCAGCCATCTGTCTAGGCACTCGCCTTCGCGATGTACGACACGGCGTCGCCCACCGTGCTGAGGTTCTTGACGTCGTCGTCGGGGATGCGGACGCCGAACTTCTCCTCGGCGTTGACGACGATGGTCATCATCGACAGCGAGTCGATGTCGAGGTCGTCGGTGAACGACTTGTCGGGCTGCACGTCGTCCGTGGCGATGCCCGTCTCCTCGTTCACGATCTCGGCGAGACCCGCGAGGATCTCTTGCTCGCTAGCGGCCATCTGCTTCCAGCTCCTCTGGTGGTGGCTTGCGGGGGTGTGGTGGTGCGGTTGTGGGTGGGTACGGCGGTCTGACCCTAGGGCCGGACCTGGTCAGGGCGTCAGGGCAGGACGACGACCTGCGCCGCGTAGACGAGCCCGGCGCCGAAGCCGATGAGCAGGGCGGTGCCGCCGCTCTTGGCCTCACCTGCCTCGAGCATGCGCTCCATGGCCAGTGGGATGGACGCCGCGGACGTGTTGCCGGTCTCCCGGATGTCGCGGGCCACGGGCACGTGCGACGGAAGCTTCAGCGTCTTGATCAATGCGTCGGTGATGCGCATGTTCGCCTGGTGCGGGATGAACGCGTCGAGGTCCTCGGGGCTGACCCCGGCAGCCTCCAGCGCCCGCTGTGCGACCGGCGCCATCTGCCAGACCGCCCAGCGAAAGACCGTCTGCCCCTGCATGGTGAGGTTGGGGAACTCGACGTTGTGGTCCCGGACGTCGATCCAGGACGCCTTCTGGGTGATGGCGTCGTACTTGGACCCGTCCGAGCCCCAGATGGTCGGGCCGATGCCGGGCTCGTCGCTGGGACCGATGACCACGGCGCCGGCGCCGTCTCCGAAGATGAACGCCGTCGACCGGTCGTAGGAGTCGGTGAAGTCAGACAGCTTCTCGCAGCCGATGACGAGGACGTACTCCGCGCTGCCGCCGCGCACCATGTCGTTGGCCAGCGAGACGCCGTAGCAGAAGCCGGCGCAGGCCGCGGACAGGTCGGTGGCGGCGGCGTCGGTGGCGCCGAGCCGGTCGGCGACCGCGGCGGCGGCCGACGGGGTCTGCAACGGGTGGGTCACGGTGGCCACCAGGATCGCGCCGACCTGTTCCGGCCGGATGCCGGCCTGCGCGATCGCCTTGCCGGCGGCCGCCACGCTCATGTCGATGACGCTCTCGTCGGGGGCGGCCCAGCGTCGGGACTCGATGCCGGACCGTTCCCGGATCCACTCGTCGGAGGAGTCGATGCGCTCGCAGATCTCGGCGTTGGTGACGACGCGGGACGGGCGGTAGCCGCCGACGCCAAGGATGCGGGCGTAGTCGGCGCCCTTCGGTGCGGTGATGAGCGCCATTACTGCATCGCCTCGCTGGTCTCGGGGTGCAGCCGGACGATCGGCTGGCCGGGGGAGACCGGGTCGCCGTCCTCCACCAGCCACTCCACCACGGTTCCCCCGTGCGGTGCCACCAGCGGCTGCTCGTCGCGTAGCGTCACCAGCGTCGCCACGGGTGCGCCGGGCTCGAGGATCGTGCCCTCCGGCAGGTCGACCACGCGCACGGTGCCCTTGCTCGGCGCGACAAGCATCCGCCACGACGGCGAGTCGTCCTGGGGGGCGTGGGTGCCGTGCCGGGCCACCAGGTCGCGGGCAGCCTCGATGTCGGCTGGGGTCTTGAGTGCGACAGTCTCGACGCCGGGCAGCGCCCGCTTGATCAGTCCGGTCAGCGTGCCGGCCGGCGGGACCTCGATGATGCCGGTCACCCCCAGCTCGCCCATCGTGCGCATGCACAGGTCCCAGCGCACCGGGTTGCTCACCTGGGTGACGATGCGCCGGAGGACCTCCCGGCCCTCCTGCACGACGGCGCCGTCGCGGTTGGAGATCAGGCCGGTCCGCGGGTCGTGGACGCTGACCGCCTTGGCGTACGAGGCCAGCGTCTCCACGGCGGAGGCCATGTGCTCGGTGTGGAAGGCGCCGGCCACCGAGAGCGGGATCAGGCGGGCCTTTGCAGGCGGGTCGCCCTTGAACGCCTCGAGCTGGTCGAGTGTGCCGGCAGCGACGACCTGGCCCGCGCCGTTGTTGTTCGCCGCGGTCAGGCCGTGTCGTTCCAGGGCCGCGGACACGTCCTCCGGGTCGCCGCCCAGCACCGCCGTCATGCCGGTGGGCTTCAGCGCGGCGGCCTCGGCCATCGCCCGGCCACGCTCCCGGACCAGGACCATCGCCTGCTCGGCGCTGATGACGCCGGTGCCGGCGGCCGCCGTGATCTCTCCGACGCTGTGGCCGGCCGTCGCGGCGACGGCGTGGAAGGCGTCCGAGGGGTGCGGGAAGATCTCCAGGGCCGACACCAACCCCGCGGCCACCAGCAGCGGCTGCGCGACGGCCGTGTCCCGGATCGTGTCGGCGTCCGCCTCGGTCCCGTAGTGGACGAGGTCGAGCCCCGAGCAGGCCGACAGCCAGCGCAGCCTCTCCTCGAAGTGGGGCAGCTCGAGCCAGGGCGCGAGGAAGCCGGGCGCCTGGGCGCCTTGACCGGGAGCGACGATTGCCAGCACCGGCCCAGCCTTGCCGACCGGACCCGGCCCGCGTGGTGCGGACCCGGACGAAACTCCCGGCGGGACTTTGTGGGATCCCTACAAGACGCGTGTCGGGTCGTGGGCGTCCGCGAGCCGGCCGAGCGCGAGCGCGACCCGCAGGGTGAGGGCCTGCCGGGGATCGGAGGGGGCGTACCCGCAGACCTCGGTGGCGCGGCGCAGCCGGTACCGGACCGTGTTGGGGTGCACGAACAGCGCCCGGGCGGTGGCCTCCAGCGAGGACGTCTGCTCCAGGAACGCCGACACGGTCTCGACGAGCGCCGTCCCCGTCCCCACCAGCGGCCGGTAGACGTCGCGCACCAACCGCTCCCGGGCCAGCGGGTCGCCGTCGAGGGCCCGCTCGGGCAGCAGGTCGTCGGCCGGGACAGGGCGGGGCGCGTCCGGCCAGGCCGGCGCCGCGTGCAGCCCCGCCAGCGCCGCAGCGGCGCTCTGCCCGGCGGCCAGCAGGTCGGGGACCGCGGGACCGACCACGACAGGTCCCGCGCCGAACTGCGCCACGAGCAGCCTGGTGGTCCGGACCGGGTCCAGGGGTCCGCCGAGGATTGCCACCAGGCGGTCGCCCTGCACCCCGGTGAGCACGTCGAGGTGGGCGGCGCGGGCCAGCCGGCGTACCTCGTCAACGACAGTTTCCGGCTCGGCGTCAGGCGCGTTGCCCACCACGACGACGACAGAGCCGTGGCTGCCCCAGCCCAGTGCGGCGGCCCGCGAGCGCAGCGAGTCGTCGGCCTCGCCGCGCAGCAGCGCGTCGACGACGAGGGACTCCAGCCTTGCGTCCCAGGCGCCGCGGGCCTCGGCCGCCTCGGCGTACACCTGGGCGGCGGCGAACGCGATCTCGCGCGAGTAGCGCAGCACCGCCTCGCGCACCGCCGCCTCGTCGCCCGGGGCGATCTGCTCGATCTGCTCCTCCACCACCGCGATCACCACCCGGACCAGCTCGACGGTCTGCTGGAGGCTCACCGTGCGGGTCAGCTCGCGCGGTGCGGTGCCGAACACGTCCGCGCTGATGGCCTGGGGGGCGTCCGGCCGGCGGAACCACTCCACGAACGCCGCCACGCCGGCCTGTGCGACCAGGTTGACCCAGGAGCGGTTCTCCGCCGGCATCGCGCGGTACCACGGCAGGACCTCGTCCATCCGGGCGATCGCGGCGGTGGCGAGAGCGCCCATGTTGCTCTCGAGTCGGCGGACCGTCGCCGCGGAGCGCCTGGGCACCCCGCCAGCCTAGTTGTGGCAGGTGGACAACCTCTAGCGTCGGGGTGTGGACCCCGTCGAGGCCCTGCGCCGGATCGCCTTCCTGCTCGAACGCCGCCGCGAGGAGACCTACCGGGTCAAGGCGTACCGGACCGCGGCCGACGCGCTGGCCGCGCTGCCCGACGGTGAGGTGGCGCAGCGTGCCCGCGCGGACACGCTCACCGAGCTGGCCGGGGTCGGACCCAAGACCGCTGCCGTTGCGACCGAGGCCGCGGCGGGAGGAGTCCCGGCGTACCTGGTGGAGCTGGAGGCGGCCGCCGACGGCCCGGTGACCGAGGGCGGAGCGGCACTGCGGGCGCTGCTGCGCGGCGACCTGCACACCCACTCGAACTGGTCCGACGGGGGCAGCCCGGTGGACGAGATGGCCCGGACCGCGCGCGACCTCGGCCACGAGTACGTCGTGCTCACCGACCACTCGCCCCGGCTGACCGTCGCGAACGGGCTCTCGCCCGCACGGCTGCGCAGTCAGCTCGACCTGGTCGCGGAGCTGAACGAGCAGCTGGCGCCGTTCCGTCTGCTCACCGGCATCGAGGTCGACATCCTCGACGACGGCTCGCTGGACCAGCAGGACGAGCTGCTGGCCCGGCTGGACGTCGTGGTCGCGTCGGTGCACTCCAAGCTCAAGATGCCGGCCGAGGACATGACCCGCCGGATGGTCAACGCGGTCGCCAACCCGCACACCGACGTGCTCGGGCACTGCACCGGCCGGCTGGTCACCGGCGGACGGGGGACCCGCGGCGAGTCGGCCTTCGACGCCGAGATCGTGTTCGAGGCCTGCCGCCGGTTCGGCGTCGCCGTCGAGATCAACTCGCGGCCGGAGCGGCTGGACCCGCCCCGGCGGCTGCTCTCCCTGGCCGTGGAGACGGGCTGCCTGTTCTCGATCGACACCGACGCGCACGCCCCGGGACAGCTGGACTGGCAGCCCTACGGCTGCGAGCGGGCGGAGGAGTGCGGCGTGCCGGCCGATCGGGTGGTCAACACGAAGCCCGCCGACGAGCTCCTCGCCTGGACCGCCCGCCACGACTCACCGTGATCCACAGTGCATCTGACCGTGATCCACAGTGGATCTGTTGGATCTTCTCCAGCAGATCCACTGTGGATCACGGAGCACAGGAGGGGGAATGTCGCCCGAGGCAAGATAGTTGTGTGAGCAACTACTTGCTCGAGGAGGATGGCCGACATGACCCTGGTGACCCCGACGGTCGACGTCCGGCGCGCGGCGGACCGGTTCGCGACCGACATCGGCTGGCTGGACTCCAAGCACTCGTTCTCGTTCGGGCACCACTACGACCGGGACAACACCCACTTCGGCCTGCTGCTGGTCAACAACGACGACGTGGTGGCGCCGGGCAGCGGCTTCGAGACGCATCCGCACCGCGACATGGAGATCGTCACCTGGGTCCTGCGCGGCCAGCTGGTGCACCAGGACTCCCAGGGGCACAACGGCCTGATCTACCCCGGACTGGCGCAGCGGATGAGCGCCGGCACCGGCATCCTGCACTCGGAGAAGAACGACAGCTGGCGGCTGACCGGCGACGAGGAGCACACCGACCCGGTCCACTTCGTGCAGATGTGGGTCGTGCCGGACGCGAGCGGCAGCAGGCCCGGCTACGAGCAGCTCGAGATCGACGACGTGCTGCTGCGAAGCGGGCTGGTGCCGGTCGCCAGTGGGCGCCCCGAGCACAGGGCGGCGGCCGCCATCTCGATCGGCCAGGAGCACGCCGCACTGCTCGCCGGGCGGGTCGCTCCCGGCGGCACGGTGAGCATCCCGGACGCTCCGTTCGTCCACCTCTTCGTCGCCGACGGCTCGGTCGACCTGGAGGGCACCGGGGCGCTCGCCACCGGCGACGCCGCGCGGATCACCGGCGGCGCCGGACAGCGGGTGACGGCCGGGCCGGCCGGCGCCGAGGTGCTGGTCTGGGAGATGCACGCCGGCCTCGCCGCCTGACGCAGGCATGACAGGAGCGGACGGCTACTCGGCGCCGCCCTCGGTCTCGGCGGTGGGGGCGGCGGTGACGTCGGCCAGGCGGTAGCGCTCGATGGCCTCGCGCATCGCCTCGGGCTTGATGTCGCCGCGGCGGCCCAGCTCGCCGAGCACCTTGACCACGATCGAGGCGGCGTCGACCTTGAAGTGTCGGCGCAGCGCTCCGCGGGTGTCGGACAGGCCGAACCCGTCGGTGCCCAGCGAGGCGAAGGTCCCGGGGACCCACTGCGCGATCTGGTCCTGCACGGCGCGCATGAAGTCCGACACCGCGACGAAGGGGCCGGGCGCACCGTCCAGGGCCTTGGTGACGAAGGGCACCCGCTGCTCGCCGTCGGGGTTCATGAAGTTGTGCTCGTCGATGGCCAGGCCGTCGCGGCGCAGCTCGTTCCAGGAGGTGACCGACCAGACGTCGGCCTGGACGTTCCAGTCCTGCTGGAGCAGACGCTGGGCCTCCAGCGCCCACTGCACCGAGACGCCGGAGGCGAGCACCTGCGCCTTCGGGCCGTCGCCCTCGGGTGCGGGGGAGTAGCGGTGGATGCCGCGCAGGATGCCCTGCACGTCGACGCCCTCGGGCTCGGCGGGCTGGGCGTAGGGCTCGTTGTAGAGGGTGAGGTAGTAGAAGATCTCCTCGGGCTTGTCGCCGTACATCCGGCGCAGCGCGTCCTGCACGATGTGGCCCAGCTCGAAGCCGAACGCCGGGTCGTAGGACACGCAGGCCGGGTTGGTCGAGGCGAGCAGCGGGGAGTGGCCGTCCTCGTGCTGGAGTCCCTCGCCGTTGAGGGTGGTGCGGCCGGCGGTGGCGCCCAGCACGAAGCCGCGCGCCATCTGGTCACCGGCGGCCCAGAAGGCGTCGCCGGTGCGCTGGAAGCCGAACATCGAGTAGAAGATGTAGATCGGGATCATCGGGATGCCGTGGGTGGCGTACGAGGTCGCGACGGCGGTCCAGGAGGCCGTCGACCCGGCCTCGTTGATGCCCTCGTGCAGGATGACCCCCTCGGTGTCCTCCTTGTAGGACAGCATCAGCTCGCGGTCGACCGAGGTGTAGTGCTGCCCGTGCGGGGAGTAGATCTTCATGGTCGGGAACAGCGAGTCCATGCCGAAGGTGCGTGCCTCGTCGGGGATCACCGGCACGAAGCGCCAGCCGATCTCCTTGTCCTTGACCAGGTCCTTCAGCAGCCGGACGAAGGCCATCGTGGTGGCCACCTGCTGCTTGCCGGAGCCTCGCTTCATCACGTCGTAGACGGGGTCCCCGGGCAGGACCAGCGGGGCGGTCCTCGACCGTCGGGTCGGCAGGTAGCCGCCGAGTGCGCGGCGCCGCTGGTGCATGTACTCCAGCTCGGGGGAGTCCGCGGCCGGCCGGTAGTAGGGCGGCAGCGTCTCGTCCAGCGCGTCGTCGGGGATGTCGAGGTAGAGCCGGTCCCGGAACCCGAGCAGGTCCTCCTTCTTCAGCTTCTTCATCTGATGGGTCGAGTTGCGGCCCTCGAAGTGCGAGCCCAGGGTCCAGCCCTTGATGGTCTTGGCCAGGATGACCGTCGGCTGGCCGGTGTGCTTGGTCGCCGCGTCGTAGGCGGCGTACATCTTGCGGTAGTCGTGCCCGCCGCGGGACAGGCCCCACACCTGCTCGTCGGTCAGGTGCTCGACCATCGCCCGGGTCCGCGGGTCGCGCCCGAAGAAGTGCTCCCGGACGAAGGCCCCGTCCTCGGCCTTGTAGGTCTGGTAGTCCCCGTCCGGGGTGATGTTCATCAGGTTGACAAGCGCACCGTCGGTGTCCTTGGCCAGCAGCTCGTCCCACTCCCGGCCCCAGATCACCTTGATGACGTTCCAGCCGGCGCCGCGGAAGAACGACTCCAGCTCCTGGATGATCTTGCCGTTGCCGCGGACCGGGCCGTCCAGGCGCTGCAGGTTGCAGTTGATGACGAAGGTGAGGTTGTCCAGCTCCTCACGCGCGGCCAGCCCGATCGCCCCCAGCGACTCGGGCTCGTCCATCTCCCCGTCGCCGAGGTAGGCCCACACCCGCTGCTGGCTGGTGTCCTTGATGCCGCGGTTGTGCAGGTAGCGGTTGAACCGGGCCTGGTAGATCGCGTTGATCGGGCCCAGGCCCATCGACACGGTCGGGAACTCCCAGAACTCCGGCATCAGCCGCGGGTGCGGATACGACGACAACCCACCCCCCGGGTGCGAGAGCTCCTGCCGGAAACCGTCCATCTGCTCCTCGGACAGCCGCCCCTCCAAGAACGCCCGCGCATACATCCCCGGCGACGCGTGACCCTGGTAGAAGATCTGGTCGCCGCCCCCGGGGTGGTCCTTGCCGCGGAAGAAATGGTTGAACCCGACCTCGTAGAAGCTGGCCGAGGACGCATACGTCGAGATGTGCCCACCCACACCGATCCCCGGCCGCTGCGCCCGGTGCACCATGATCGCGGCGTTCCACCGCACATAGGCGCGGATCCGGCGCTCCACGTGCTCGTCGCCGGGGAACCACGGCTCGGACTCGGACGGGATCGTGTTGATGTAGTCCGTGCTGCGCAGGCTCGGCACCCCGACCTGCTTCTCCCGGGCCCGTTGAAGCAGGCTCAGCATCAGGAACCGGGCCCGGTTGCGGCCGGCGTTGTCGACCACCGCATCCAGCGACTCCAGCCACTCCGCCGTCTCGGCCGGGTCGATGTCGGGCAGCTGGCTCGGCAGTCCGTCGCTGATCAGCGCGGGTCGCTCCTGCGATGAGGTCACGAGAGTCCTTCGCGTCGAGGTGGTGCGCGGAGCGGTGGCGCGACTCGTGGTCGGCCCCCGCCGTACGTCGTGCTGTCGTCCGGTGGTGCTGTGCTGGTGCAGGACCCATCGTGCTACCTGCGGGCGCCGATCGCATCCCTACCCCGGTGCCGGGACGAGACCGCCTGTCGCTACCGGACGCCGCGGGGCCGGAACTGGATCGAGATGCGCGGCCCGACCGCCCCGGCCGTCTTGGGCACGCAGTGGTCCCAGGTGCGCTGGCAGGAGCCGCCCATGACCACCAGGTCGCCGTGGCCGAGGCGGAACCCGAACGACGGACCCCCGCCGCGGGGCCGGAGCTGCAGTGCGCGGGCGGAGCCGACGGACAGGATCGCGACGATCGTGTCCTCGTCGCGGGACCGGCCGATGCGGTCGCCGTGCCAGGCCACCGAGTCGCGGCCGTCGCGGTACAGGCACAGGCCAGCGGTCACGAACGGCTCGCCCAGCTCGCGGGCGTAGTGCCGGCCCAGCGCGTCACGCGCCTCGGTCAGCACCGGGTGGGGGAGCGGGTCGCCGGCGTCGTAGAAGGCGAGCAGGCGGGGGACGTCGACCACCCGCTCGTACATCTCGCGCCGCTCCGCATGCCAGGGCGCCTCGGCGTGCAGCACCTCGAACAACCGGTCGGCGCCGGCGAGCCAGCCTGGCCGGTGGTCGACCCAGGCGCCTCGGCTGAGTGTCCGGCGATGGGTGCCGGTCGAGAGGTCGGACAGCTCGATGTCGTCGCCGCAGTCGAGCAGCGAGCCCTGGAGAGCCACGGTCATGCGGTCAGCGTACGCCAGGGTCGAACACCTGTTCTAGTGCTCAGCCCGGCCCGGCGCAGGGGATCATGGCCGGATGCGCAGCGACGTGGTGAAGGTCAGGACCGGCGACCGTGCGGTCGTGCACGACCTCGGAGCCGAGATCGAGGCGTTCCTGGCGGACGTCGACGGTGACGGGCTGCTGCACGTCTGGGTCCCGCACGCGACCGCAGGGCTGGCCGTGCTCGAGACCGGCGCCGGCAGCGACGACGACCTGCTCGCCGCCCTGAGCGACCTCCTGCCCGCGGACGCCCGCTGGCGGCACCAGCACGGTTCGGCCGGGCACGGTCGCGACCACGTGCTGCCTGCCCTGTGCCCGCCCTACGCCACGGTGCCCGTGGTCGACGGGAAGATGGCGCTGGGCACCTGGCAGTCGGTCTGCCTGGTGGACCTCAACGGGGACAACCCGGTGCGCTCGGTGCGGCTGTCGTTCCTGCCCGGCTGAGGCGGGCGGGGCTCCGACCGGGCCACGGCTCGCCGCGGCGGCTTGCGTCCGGACGCCGACCCGTCTTGACTACCGGCCAGGGAACCGGCCGGTCGGCCGGGGGAATCGACCTCAGGAGGCACGGGTGACTGCGACCGCGGACAACGCGGGAGGTGATCGCCTGGCCGGACGGCTCGGGTTGCGCGCCGGCCAGGTGGTGCAGGAGCTCGGCCACGACGACGACTGCGACGAGGCGCTGCGGGCCGCGGTGGCCGAGCTGACCGGCCACGCGCTGGTCGGCGAGGACTACGAGGACGTGGTCGACGCGGTGCTGCTGTGGTGGCGGGACGACGACGGCGACCTCGTCGACGCCCTGGTCGACGCTCTGGTGTCCCTCGACGACGGGGGCGTCGTCTGGCTGCTCACCCCGAAGGCGGGGCGACCCGGGCACGTCGAGCCGGGCGAGATCGGCGACGCCGCACCGACGGCCGGCCTGCACCAGACGAGCAGCATCTCGGCCGCGCCGGAGTGGTCCGGCACCCGGCTCGTCAGTCGCCGCTCCGGCCGCTGACGCCCGTCCGCGACACCGGTGCCCGGCCCGTCAGTGGGACAGCCCGGGTGCCCGGCGTACGAGGCAGCTGACACCGCGGCTGGCAGACTCTCATCCTGCCAGCGCGAGCGCGGAGGAGAACTGCGATGGCGCCTTCCGTCGGCGACCCGGCACCGGACTTCGAGCTCCGCGACCAGCACGGCCGCGAGCTCCGGCTGTCCGGGCTCCAGGGCAGGATGTCGGCGCTTGTCGTCTTCTACCCCTGGGCGTTCTCCGGGATCTGCTCGGGTGAGCTGCTCGCCCTGCAGGCCCGTCAGGTCGAGATCGTTGCGGACGACGTCGCGCTGCTGGCCGTGTCGACCGACCCTGTCTACGCGCTGCGGGCGTTCGCCGACCAGCACGACATCACGTTCCCCCTGCTGTCCGACTTCTGGCCGCACGGCGCCGTCGCCTCGGCGTACGGGATCCTGAGCGGGAAACTCGGCGCGGCTCTGCGCGGGACGTTCCTCGTCGACACCGAGGGCGTGGTCCGCTGGTCTGTCGTGAACGACATCCCGGACCCTCGCGACATCGACGACTACGTGCGGGCCCTCGCCGCGCTCTAGTCTGTGCCGGCACGCCCGGGCGCATAGCTCAGCTGGTCAGAGCACCTGCCTTACAAGCAGGGGGTCGGCGGTTCGAGTCCGTCTGCGCCCACCCCGCAGCACCGACGACTGACCCCGGCGCTAGGTCGAGGTCCCCGCGCGCGGGGCCTCGCCGGCGCGCAGGAGCTCCTCCAGCGCCGAGGTGAGCTCGCGGGGCAGCGGCGTCCCCGGTGACGTGACGCTCTTGACGACGGCCTCGGACAGGGCACCGAGCTTGATCTTGTGCTCCTGGGACACGCGCAGGACGGCCGCGAACGCCGGGTCCTCGCCGATGCTGTACCGGGCCATCAGGATGCCCAGGGCCTGGCCCACCTTCCCGTGGGACTGCACGGCCCTCTCGAGCAGGTCGATGCGCTCGTTCGCCAGGGCGAGCTCCGGCGACGGCTGTGCGGGGATGAGCTCAGGGGTAGGTCGGGACTGCGTAGCCATGTCAGGCTCCAGGCGGGGTCTAGGCACTGGAACGGCCCGGGTCCGGCGTGTCGAGCCCAGGGTCCGTCAGTATGTCACTGTTCGAGCTCCGTCACGGGACGAATGTGTCGTCAGGGCCCTGCCGGAAGGCATCCGGCAGCGCCCCGGACGGCTCGGTCGACGTCGTCGTGGTGGGTGTCAGCCGGCCTCGCGCCGGACCGTGCGGTCCTCGACCACCGAGTCGTTGCGGCGGCCCCAGACGGTCGCGCCGACGATCACGCCGAGCAGGCCGACCACCATCAGGATCCAACCGACGACCCACAGGCTGATGCCCGCGACGTCGGCCTCCACGGCGAACGCGAGGATCGCGCCGACTGCGATGAGGAAGATGCCGATGCCGATACCCATGTCGATGACCTCCTGGTCCGCGGTCCGCGGCGGCTCCGCGGGCTCACGGGAGCCGTACCCGGCTGCCCGGCCGCGAATGTTGCAGTCGATTTGCGATCACATGACGAGGCCGAGCCGGGCTCAGCGGCCGCGCAGTGCCGCCCAGAGGCTGCCGACGAGCAGCACGGTGCCGGGCCCGACGCCGGCCACCGCGGCGACCGTGTGCGTGGATCACCGCGGAGGCGCGCTGCCCGGCCTCCGCGGTGACGCTTGCCTGTCAGTCGGCCAGGGCGACGACCACCAGGATGACCGCCATCACGAGCACGATGCCGGCCAGGATCAACATCATCGTGCGGTCCGGCGCGACGCTCTGATGCGCCTCGGGGAGGTGCTTCATGCCCCTGTGGTACGCCTCCCGCGCCCATGTCGTCAATGGCTCACCGCTCCGGCGGGACCGACGGCCTAGGGTTGGCGCCCATGCGCGTGACGATGCTGCTGGCGGACGCGGCGCAGGAGGTCAACGGGAAGCTCTACGTCCTGGGCGGTGGCTGGTCGGTGACCGGGCCCGACCTGCCACCGATGTCGATCGCCGTGAAGCTCGACGTGCCGTGGAACCAGTCGGTCCAGCCGCACCAGTTCGGGCTCGAGCTCGTCGACGAGGACGGCCGCGCCGTTCCCGCCGGCGACGTGGGCGGTGTGCGGGTCGAGGGCACGTTCGAGGTCGGCCGGCCCGTCGGGGTCCCGGAGGGCAGTGATGTCGACTTCGCCTTCGTCGTCAACGTGCCGGCCTTCCCGCTCGGCCCCGGCCGGTACTCGTGGCGCCTGTCGATCGACGGCAAGACCCACCAGGACTGGGTGCGGCCGTTCCAGGTCCGGGCGACGACGTGACGGTGGGGTCATGAGCGAAGCCGTCCGGCTCCGTGACGTGGTCGGCGTGCTCGACTCGCTGTACGACCCGAGGTGGGCCCAGGACTGGGACGCGGTGGGCCTGGTCACCGGCGACCCGGACCAGGCGGTACGCCGGGTGCTGCTCGCCGTCGATCCGGTGCAGGCCGTCGTCGACGAGGCGGTCGCCTGGGGAGCGGACCTGCTGGTCACCCATCACCCGCTGCTGCTGCGCGGCGTGCACTCGGTCGCGACGACGCACCCGAAGGGTCGTGCCGTCACCGCCCTGGTGCGGGCGGGGCTGGCGCTGCACGTCGCGCACACCAACGCCGACGTGGCCGACCCAGGAGTCTCCGACGCCCTCGCCGGGACGCTCGGCCTGACCGACCTGCGACCGCTGCGCCCGGAGCCGGCCGACCCGCTCGACGCGATCGTGACCTTCGTGCCGGATGCCGACGCCGAGCGGGTCGTCGACGCGCTCGCGGCTGCCGGCGCCGGCCGGGTGGGTGACTACGAACGGTGCGCGTTCACCTCGGCCGGCACCGGGACCTTCACGCCCTTGCCGGGCGCCGACCCTGCCGTCGGCAGCGTGGGGCAGCGCGAGTCCGTCGCCGAGACACGGGTCGAGATGGTGCTGGCCAGGCCCCGGCGAACGGCCGTCGTGGCGGCGCTCCGGGCCGCGCACCCCTACGAGGAGCCGGCGTTCGACGTCCTGGAGCTTGCCGGGCTGCCCGGGTCGCGCGGCCCCGGCAGGGTGGGGACCTGGTTGGCCGGCGGCACGCTGCGAGAGCTCGCCGCACACGTCGCCGCAGTGCTGCCGCCCACCGCGCACGGGGTGCGGGTGGGAGGCGACCTCGACCGTCCGGCGCGGACCGTCGCCGTCTGCGGCGGTGCGGGTGACGACCTGTTCGACGCCGTGCGATCGGCGGGTGCGGACGCGTACGTGACGGCCGACCTGCGGCACCACCCGGCGTCCGAGGCGCTGGAGCACCCCGGCACCGGCCTGGTCGACGTCAGCCACTGGGCCAGCGAGTGGCCGTGGCTGCCGGAGTGCGCGCGGTTGCTACGCGAGCGGCTCGGCGGCGCGGGCGCGACGGCCGATACGGTGGAGATGCGCGTGTCCCGCCTGGTGACCGACCCCTGGGTCGAGGCCACTGCCGGCCGGGACGCCACCACGACCGCGAGGAGCCCGAACTGAAAGCCGCTGCTGCCGACCAGGGTCGACTGCTGGACGTGCAGGCCCTCGACACGAAGCTGGACCAGCTCGCCCACCGGCGCCGGACCCTGCCGGAGCACGCCGCGCTCGAGGAGGTCGCGACGGAGATCGACGTGCTGCGGGACCAGCTGGTCGTCGCCGAGACCGAGCAGAGCGACCTGGCCCGTGAGCTGTCGAAGGCGGAGGGCGACGTCGACCAGGTCCGGTCCCGCGCGGAGCGCGACCAGAAGCGGCTCGACGCCGGCCAGGTGTCCTCGCCCAAGGAGCTGGAGAGCCTCCAGCACGAGATCGCCACCCTGGGCCGCCGCCAGTCCGACCTCGAGGAGATCGTGCTCGACGTCATGGAGCGGCTGGAGTCGTCGCAGAGCAGGTCTGCGGAGCTGACCGCGCAGCGCTCGGCAGCACAGGCCCGCGCCACCGAGCTCACCGCGACCAGGGACACCACCACTGCCGAGATCGACGCCGAGACCGAGCAGCTGCGCGCCCAGCGCGGCACCCAGGCGGGCTCCCTGGACGAGGGCCTGCTCGCTCTCTACGAGAAGATCCGCGAGCAGCAGGGCGGGGTCGGTGCGGCCGAGCTGCGGCTGCGGCGGTGCGGCGGCTGCCGTCTCGAGCTGAACAACGTCGAGATCAACCAGCTCCGCGACGCCGACCCCGACGAGGTCATGCGCTGCGACGAGTGCCGCCGGATCCTCGTGCGCACCGCCGAGTCCGGGCTGTGAGCCGGTACGTCGTCGAAGCCGACGGCGGCTCGCGCGGCAACCCCGGCCCGGCCGCCTACGGCACCGTGGTCAAGGAGTACGACACCGGCATCGTGCTGCGCGAGATCGCCGAGCACATCGGGACGGCGAGCAACAACGTCGCGGAGTACCGGGGCCTCATCGCCGGGCTCGAGGCCGTGCGCCAGCTGGACCCGTCGGCGACCGTGGAGGCCCGGCTGGACTCCAAGCTCGTCGTCGAACAGCTCTCCGGCCGCTGGAAGATCAAGCACCCCGACATGCGGGAGCTGGCGCTGCGGGCGCGAGACGTGCTGCCGCCGTCCCAGGTGAGCTACGTGTGGGTCCCGCGGGAGCACAACAAGCACGCCGACAGGCTCGCCAACGAGGCGCTGGACGCCGCCGCCCGTGGCGAAGCGTGGTCGCCGGCGGACAGCACGGCGGAGCTGCGCGCGCAGGAGGCGACGGCAGGGGACGAGGCGGTGCAGCCGACGCCGCGCGCCCGGCTGGTCGGCTGGGACGCGGACCTCGGGACGCCGACCACGACGCTGCTGCTCCGCCACGGCGAGACTGCCCACACGGCCGAGAAACGCTTCAGCGGCTCCGGCGGTCACGACCCCGAGCTGTCCGATGCGGGCTTCCGGCAGGCAGCGTCGGCCGCCGAGCGGCTGGCACTCGGCGGCGGTGTCGAGGTGGTTCTCTCCTCGCCGATGCGGAGGACCCGGCAGACTGCCGACGCGGTCGCCGCTGCACTCGGTGCGGAGGTGCGGGAGGTCGACGCGTTTCGCGAGTGCGCGTTCGGCGAGTGGGAGGGGCTCACCTTCGACGAGGTGCGGGAGGGCTGGCCGGACGAGCTGCAGGCGTGGCTCGGGGACCCGCGGGCGACGCCGCCCGGCGGCGAGTCGTTCTCCGGCGTACGGCGCCGGGTGACGCGGGCCCGGGACCAGCTGCTCGCGAGGTACCCCCGGCAGACCGTGCTCGTCGTGACGCACGTGACGCCGACGAAGGTGCTCGTCGCTGACGCGCTTGGCGCCCCGATCTCGGCGCTCTACCGGATGGAGCTGGCACCAGCCACCCTGACCGAGCTGCAGTGGTTCGAGGGCGGCCAGGCGTCCCTGCGCCGGTTCAACGACGCCGCGCACCTGGCCTGACCGCCACCCCGGGGGTCACGACAGCCAGTCGGCGAGGACGTCGTCGGTGTCCTGACCGACCGCTGGCGGCGGGCGGTCGAGCGCTGTCGGCGTCCGGCTGAACCGGGGTGTCGGCGCGGGCTGGACCACCCCGAGGTGGTCGACGAAGGTGCCGCGGGCGGCGAGGTGCGGCTGGGTCGTGGCCTCGACCAGCGACAGCACCGGGGCCACGCAGGCGTCGCTGCCGGCGAACACGTCGGTCCAGTCGTCCCGGGTCCGGCTGGCGAAGCGCTGGGCGAGGCGTGCTCGCAGCTCCGGCCAGCGTCCCGCGTCGGCGCGCCCGACCGTCGCCGGGTCGATGTCGAGCAGGCGCAGCAGCTCGGCGAAGAACTCGTCCTCCAGCGCGCCGACCGCCATCCACCCGCCGTCACTCGTGCGGTAGCACCCGTAGAACGGTGCGCCACCGTCGAGCAGGTTCGACTCCGGTCGGTCCTGCCAGGCGCCGGCGGCGAGCAGCCCATGGAACATCGTGGTCAGGTGCGCGGTGCTGTCGACCATCGCGGCGTCGACCACCTGACCCTGTCCACTCACCTTCGACTCGTGCAGCGCGGCCAGCAGGCCGACCACGCAGTAGGCGGCTCCGGCGAAGTCCCCGAGCAGGTTGAGCGGCGGCTTCGGCTCGCCGTCCGCCGGGCCGCTCGCGCCGAGCGCACCGGTGGCTGCCACGTAGGTGATGTCGTGCCCCGCCCGGTCGGCATCCGGGCCGTCCTGCCCCCAACCCGTCATCCGGCCGTAGACGAGGCGCGGGTTGCGGGCCAGGCACGGCTCGGGGCCGACGCCGAGCCGCTCGGCCACCCGGGGCCGCATGCCCTCCACCAGCAGGTCGGCGCGAGCCACGAGATCGAGCGCGGCGGCTACGCCGGAGCCGTCCTTGAGGTCGAGCCCGACCGAGCGCTTCCCGCGGCCGAGCAGGTCCTTCTCCGGCGGTACGGCGGACAGCGCGGGCCCGCCAGGTCGGTCGACGCGCACCACGTCCGCACCGAGGTCGGCGAGCAGCATCGCCGCGAACGGCGCGGGCCCGATGCCGGCAAGCTCCAGCACCCGCACACCGGCAAGCGGTCCGGTGGTCGACTTCACCCGACCGACCCTAGTGAGGCGAGGATGGGAGCATGCGCGTCGCCGTGCTCGCCGACATCCATGCCAACCTGCCCGCGCTCGAGGCGGTGCTGGCCGAGCCCGACGTGGTGTCGGCAGACGCCGTCGTGCTGCTCGGTGACATCGCTCTCGGCCCGATGCCGGCCGAGACCGTCGACCTGCTCGTGACGCTGGGGGAGCGCGCGGTCTGGGTGCACGGCAACTGCGAGCGGGAGCTCGCGGCCGCGTTCGACGCGACGCTGGCGGAGGGCTCGAACGCCTCGTCAGCCAGGGCTGCTGCCGCGCTGGTGTCGCAGCGCCACCTGGACCACCTGATCGGTCTGCCGCTGACGGTGTCCCTGGACGTCGACGCTCTGGGTCCGGTGCTGTTCTGTCATGCGACGCCGCGCCGCGACGACGAGGTCGTGCTCGTCGACAGCCCGTTGCCCGTCTGGCGCCGAGCCCTCGACGGCGTCGAGGAGGTCACGGTCGTGATGGGGCACACCCACATGCCGTTCGACCGGCTCGCCGACCGACGGCGGGTCGTCAACGCCGGCTCGGTGGGGATGTCCTACGGCGCGCGTGGTGCCTGCTGGGCGCTGCTCGGCCCGACCGTCGAGCTGCGTCAAACTCCCTACGACATCGAGAGGGCCGCCGAACGGATCCGGGCGTCCGGACACACCGGGGCGGGCGACTGGGCGGAGCAGTACGTGGTGTCGCCCCCCGGTGACGCCGAGGCGCTGGAGGTCTTCACAGGCATCGTCGATCCCCTGCCCTAGTCCGCAGAAGTGTCGTCTGCGCCTCCACCGACACGACTACCGGCTGCGCGGCGAGGCCGGGTCCACCCGCAGGTCGGCGATGTTGGCCGAGGACTTCCCGAACTCCCACCAGCCGTGCACCCAGGGCTTGACGAAGGCCATGCTGCGCCCGTACAGCAGCGGGATCACGGCGACACGGTCGGCGACCGCCATCCGGTCCGCGTCGTGGTAGAGCCGCAACCTGGTGCTGTCGCTGCGCTCCTGACGGGCTCGCTCGACCAGATCGTCGAACGCCGGGTAGGAGAAGCCGCCCTCGTTCGTGCGGCTGTCGGAGTGGAACAGCAGCCGGAGGAAGTACTCGGGGTCCGGGTAGCCGGGGAGCCAGCCGGTGACGTAGATCGGGGCCAGGTCGCCCATCCGGGCCGCCGCCAAAGCCTCCTGGACCGACACCTCGCGCACCTGCGCGTCGATGCCGAGGACGTCTCGCCAGCCCTCGGTGATGCGCTCGAGGAAGGGCGGCACCCAGGACGACGTGCCGACGACGGTGAGCCTGGCGCCGCCGTGACCCGACTCCGCGAGGTAGCGGCGGGCGAGGTCGGGGTCGAACGCCGGCACGATGTCCGGGGTGTGGCCCTGCAGCGCCGGGGGCACGATCCCGCCGGTGGCGATCACGATGCTCTCGCCGACGTCGGTGAGCGAGCTGCGGTCGATCGCGTGCGCGAGCGCCCGGCGCAGGCCGAGGTCGGAGACCACCGGGTCGCGGTGGTCGAACGCCAGGTAGGCCGACCAGGCCGCCGGGCCGAGGACGGCGTCCTGGGCCACCCTCGGGACCAGGTCCGCTGTCCTCGGGGTGTAGCGGACGGCCACGACGTCCAGCTCGTCGCGGTCGTAGGCGCCCAGGGCGTCGAGGACACCGCTGCGCACGATCTCGAGCCGTTCGACGTCACCGTGGCGCGGCCCGTCGTACCCCGGCCGGCGATCGAGGGTGAGCGCATCGTCCGTACGGGAGACGGTCCGGAACGGGCCGCTCACCACCTGCTCACCGACAGCGGCCCACGAGTCGCCACCGGCCTCGATCGCGTGCCTCGGCTGCGGTCCGGCGTCCGGCCGGTTCATCACGCTGAGGAAGTACGGCGCCGGTGCGACCAGCCGGAACTCGACCGTCGTGTCGTCGAGTGCGCGGACCCCGATCCGATCGGCATCGCGGTTGTGGCGCAGGTAGTAGTCCTGGCCGTTCTCGAGCACGAAGTAGATCGCGACCGACGAGCCGGGCGCGTCCGGGTCCAGGACGCGTTTGATGCCGAACTCCACGTCGTGAGCGGTCAGCGGGGTGCCGTCCGACCACGTCAGCCCCTCACGAAGGTGGAAGAGGTAGCGCAGCCCGTCGTCGGCGATGTCCCAGCGCTCGGCGAGCGACGGGACCAGCGTCCGCTCGGGCCACGCCTCCACCAGCCGGTCGAAGAGCTGCATGCACAGCTGGATGTTGGGCCACGCGATCGCGGAGCGCGGGTCCGGGTCGTCGGGGAGGAAGCTGGTAGCCATGCGCAGCGTCACCGCCGGAGCAGCGGGTGCCGGCTCCGGGCTGTCCCACCACCCGAATGCCTGCTGGTAGGCGGCGTTCGACTCGGCGAAGCGCAGGGCCATGTGCAGGGCGAGCGCGAGCTTGAACAGCACGAGCGCGATCTCGCGGCGCTCACCGCGCTCCTCGAGGATCGGCAGCAGCGCGCGGTAGTGCGTGATCGCCTCGTCCAGCGCGTAGTCCTGCCGCGCGCGGTCGCCGGCGCGGGCCAGGAAGCCGGCGGCCTTCCCGCGGTCGGCCGCGCCCAGGTAGTGGTGGGCCAGCAGGGCGGCGTCGTCGTCGTCGGTCCCGGCGCTGCGGGCCTCGAGCCACTCCGCCGCCCGGCGGTGCAGCCGTTGGCGGCCGCCGCTGACCAGGGTCCGGTAGGCGGTCTCCTGGATGAGTGCGTGCTTGAACCTGTACTCGGGCTCGGGCCAGCGACGCTCCTCGCGGACCAGGTCGGCCCGCTGCAGCTCCACCAGCAGCGGGCGCACCTCCAGGTCGTCCGCCGCGACCGCTTGCAGCAGCGGAAGGCCGAAGCGGCGACCGAGGACCGACGCGGCCGTGAGCGCGTCACGGGCCGGCCGCTCGAGCCTGTCGATCCGGGCCAGGATCACCTTCTCGACCGTCGGCGGCACCTCGATGGGGACCTCGTGGTCGAACCGCCATCCGGGTCCGTGCGCGCGCAGCGCGCCTGCGTCGACCAGTGAACGCACCAGCTCCTCGAGGAAGAACGGGTTCCCGTCGGCCCGCTCCAGGATCCGCTGCTCCAGCTCGGTCGGAAGGACGTCGGGTCCGACGAGCTCGCTGAGCAGGGCCCGGCCCGCGTCCGAAGCGAGCGCGGTGAGGACCAGCTCGTCGGTGCGGTGCGGCAGCTCCCGCTGGGCCGACTCCATCACCCGCCATGACGGGTGGGTCGGCTCCCGCCGTGCGGTGACGACGAGCAGCAGCGGCAGGTCCTCCGTGTCACCGAGCAGGCGCTCCAGGAGCTGGAGGGACGTGGCGTCGGCCCAGTGCAGGTCCTCGAGGGCGACCGCCACCGGCCTGTCTTGGGCGAGCCGGGCGACCACGCTCCGTACCACCTCGAAGGTGCGGTACTGCAGGGCCTCCGGCGAGAGCTCGGACAGCCTTGCCTGGTCGTCCGGCTCGAGCGGGAGGCCGAGCAACGCCGCCAGGTAGGGCCGGTGCTCGGGCACCCGGTCCGGGAAGAGCCGGACCACCTCGCGTTGCAGCGCCACGCGGACGCGCAGCGCGGGTTCGTCGGCCCGGATCGCGAGCCAGGAACGCAACAGGTCGCGGAACGGCCAGTACGGCATCGACTCGCCGTACGACACGCACCGGCCCTCGAGCCACACCGGCGGTCCGCTCGCGGACAGCCCGGTCTCGAAGCGCTCCCGCAGGTCGGTGAGCAGCCGGGTCTTGCCGATGCCCGGCTCGCCGGTGAGGACCAGGACGTGGCCGGAGCCGGCGAGCGCGGCGTCCACGCTGCGCGTCGCGACCGCCAGCTCCTGCTCGCGGCCGACGATCCGGGTTGTGGTCTCCTCGGGTGCCCGTCCGCGGCCGGTGAGACCGGTCAGTCCCGTGACGGCGGCGGCCGGCACGGGGTCGGCCTTCCCCTTCAGGACCAGCGCCTGCTGCGGTCCCCAGGTGAAGGCGGCTCCGCCGAGCCGCCGTGTCTCCGGACCCACGAGGACCTGACCGGGCTCGGCCGCGGCCTGCAGCCGGGCGGCGACGTTGACCGCGTCCCCCGTCGCGCCGTACTCCGTGCGGTCGCCGCCGCCCACGAGCCCGGTCACCACAGGTCCGGTGTTCACGCCGACGCGCACCCCGAACGCCGACATGCCCCAAGCCCGCTCGACGTCGCGTGCGTACTCCCCGACGTCCTCGATGATCCGCAGAGCGGTCCGGACGGCGCGCTCGGCGTCGTCCTCGTGGGCCGTCGGCGCCCCGAACAGCGCGAGCACGCCGTCACCGGCCAGGTCCTTGACAGTCCCCCCGAAGGCCTCCACCGCGCCGACGATCCGGGCGACGGCGTCGCCGACGACGATCTTGAGGTCCTCCGGGTCGAGCCGTTCACCCACGGCCGTCGAGCCGACCAGGTCGGCGACCAGGACAGTCACCACCCGTCGCTCGTCGGGCCCCGCGACCGGCTGCACTGTTGCATCCTGCCCGTTCGCAGGCGCGGGGCAAGGGCACTGCGTCGATCGGGCTGCCTGCGGCGTCCGGGGGCCGCGGTGCGTAGTCTGCCGAGATGCCGCGCAGACACCTCGCCGTACGGCTGCAGGACGAGCCTGCCGGCCGGGAGCTGCGGGCCGGCTTCGCGCGGATCCGCGAGGAGCTCGGCCTGCCCGCGGACTTCCCGTCCGAGGTGCGGGCCGAGGCCGAGGCGTCCGCCCACGAGCCCGACCTGCCCGCCGACGACCTGAGCGAGCTGCCCTTCCTCACCATCGACCCGGCCGGCTCCACCGACCTCGACCAGGCCATGCACCTGGAGCGACGCGGCAGCGGGTTCCGGGTGCGCTACGCCATCGCCGACGTCGCCGCGTTCGTCCGGGCCGGGGGAGCGCTGGACGCCGAGACGCACCGCCGGGTCGAGACCTTGTACAGCCCCGACGAGCGGACGCCGCTGCACCCCACCGTTCTGTCCGAGGGCGCGGCGTCCCTGCTGCCGGACCAGGTCCGGCCCGCGCTGGTGTGGACCCTGGACCTCGACGCGGACGGCGAGCAGACCGCGGTGGACGTGCGCCGCGCCGTGGTCCGGTCGCGCGACCGCTACGACTACGGCCAGGTGCAGGACCTGGTGGACGGTGGGACCGGCGACGAGCGACTGCTGCTGCTCGCCGAGGTCGGCAAGCTGCGGATGCAGCTCGAGGTGGAGCGCGGCGGGGTGAGCCTGCCCATCCCCGAGCAGGAGGTCGTCGAGGACGGCGACACGTTCCGGCTCGAGTACCGGTCGACCCGGCCGGTCGAGTCGTGGAACGAGCAGGTCTCGCTGATGACCGGCATGGCAGCCGCCGGCCTGATGCTGCACGGTCAGGTCGGGATCCTGCGGACGCTGCCGAAGGCCCCGGACGGCGCCCTCCAGCGGCTCCGGCGGGCGGCCCGTGGGCTGGGTGTGGACTGGCCCGGCAGCACGTCGTACGCCGAGGTGGTGCACGGCCTGGACCCCTCGAACCCGAGGCACGCGGCACTGCTGGAGGAGGCGACGTCGCTGCTTCGCGGCGCCGGCTACACGGCGTTCGACGGCGGTGTCCCGGAGCACGCCACCCATGCCGCGGTGGCCGCCGAGTACGCACATGCCACCGCCCCGCTGCGCCGTCTCGTCGACCGCTACGTCGGGGCGGTCTGCCTCGCCCTCTGCGCCGGCGACGAGGTGCCCGACTGGGCCCGGCAGGCGCTGCCCTCGCTGCCGGCCGAGATGGCCGACGCGGACCGCCGGGCGCACGAGCTCGAGCGCGAGTGCGTCGCCCTCATGGAGGCCGCCGTCCTGCACGGCAGGGAGGGCGAGGAGTTCGCGGCGGTCGCCGTCGACGTCGACCAGCGCGGCGGCGGGACGGTGCAGCTCGCCGACCCTGCAGTCCGCGCCGCCTGTGACGGGGCGTTGCCGCTGGGCGAGCAGGTCCGCGTCCGGCTGGTCGAGGCCGACATCCGGTCCCGGTCGGTCCGCTTCGCGCTCGCCTGAGGACGTCGTCCGGGACCGGCCGGGCCGCTACGCTGCTCTCACGGCGGACGAGCCGGCCGGACGGTCGCGTCGAGGTCTCGACCTCGCCGAGGAAAGTCCGGGCTCCACAGGGCAGGGTGGTGGGTAACGCCCACCCGGGGTGACCCGCGGGACAGTGCCACAGAGAGAAGACCGCCGGGCCCGTCTTCGGGCGGGACCGGTAAGGGTGAAACGGCGGTGTAAGAGACCACCAGCGCCCGGGGTGACCCGGGCGGCTCGGCAAACCCCACCCGGAGCAAGGTCAGACAGGGAGCGTTCGAGGGCGACCCGCCCGAGCTCCCGGGTAGACCGCACGAGGCTGTCGGCAACGGCAGCCCGAGATGGATGGCCGTCCACGCACCTCGGTGCGTGACAGAACCCGGCTTACAGGCCGACTCGTCCGCCGCCTGTTGCCGGTGGCCTGACCTGCGGAAACGCGGCGGCCGGGCGTTCAGTTCAGCCGGCGCTTCGTGGTGGTTTCGCGGTCCTGCGCCCGCGCCGGGTGTATGGACCGGGTTCTGGTGACTCCGGCCGGTGCGCGCCGGGCCGCGGCGTCCCCCTCTCGGTCGACCCCGCAGGATCCTGGTTCCATAGGGGGGTGGGCGACCTCTGGCACAACTTCTCCGCGCTGTGGGCGTGGGCGCTCGAGGCCGACGACAAGGGCCCGCTCGTCATCGCCGTCGTCATCACCGCCGGGCTGGCCGGTGTCCTCGGTGGAGCGGCGTACTACGCCGGCGTGGGCCTGCGCCAGATCGTGTGGGCCGGGCAGGACCGCGGCTGGAGCGTCGGGCACTGGTTGGGCCGGGGCGGTCGCCGTCACCACGACGCGGGACGGGTCTGGCCGCCGCCGACCGCCGACGGCGACGACGGCGGCCAGCACTGACGCCTGTGCGGACGGCTCAGAGGGTCAGCCGGTAGCGCGTGCTGCGGTTGACGACGACCTTCAGCACGTACTGCGAGGCCCGGCCGGGTCCGGCCACGCTGACGCGGTGCCGTCGGACCACGGCCCGGTCGGTCACTCCGGAGCCGGAGCGGATCAGCGTGGCCTTGGAGCCGCTCCGTGCGGTGGTGCGGCAGTCGGCCACGAACCCGGGTCCGCGCCGGGTGATCCGGCAGTCCGAGATGCGGGGACGGGGGACCCGGTGCTTGCTGCCGGCGAACGACTTGTAGGGCAGCAGGACCACCCGGAGCTGCCGGATCTTGGCGCGCGGCGCCCGGTCGAGGGTGTAGCGACCGGCCGACACGGTGGCGTGGCCAAGCGTGCGCCAGCGCTTGCCGGGCCCGCGCCGCCCCTGCAGCTGCACGACCGCGTTGTCCAGGGCAGCGGAGACGATCGGTCGGGCACCCGACCCGCGGGTGCCGACGACCCCGGCGACCGTCGACGGCAGCACATGGACTGTCGGCTTCGGCCGCCGTACGTGCACGCGGGTGCGCGTGGGCGCGGCGCCGGTGACCGAGCCGGGGGCCGGTGCGCCGGCCGACCCGGTCGCGGTCACGGTGACCGATCGGCTCGAGCTGACCGTGGCACCGTCGCTGAGGGTGGCGGTGGCCTGGACCGCGTAGGTGCCCGCCCCGAGCGTCAGCGGCACCCGCCAGCCGCCGGCGATGTCGACGGTCGCGGGGAAGATCCTCCCGCCGACGCTGATCTGGACCGAGCTGACTGTCAGCGGCTGCGCCGCGGTGAGGCTGGCCGCGAGGCCGGCGGGTGAGGACACGGTGGTGCACGGCTCGCCGGTGGCCTTCGCGAGGTGCGCGAGCACCCCGGTGCAGGCGCCGGTCGCGCCGACCTTGAAGCTGCGCAGCCGGACACCCGAGGACGTCAGGGCGTTCGCGGTCCCCCGGGCCGGGTCGGTGTTGCCGATCCCGTCCGAGATCATCATCACGTAGCGGGGTCCGGCCGGCGCCTGGCTCAACGTGGCGAGCGCGGTGGCCACGGCGTCGTCGTAGCTCGACCCGGACGTGGTGTCGCGACGGATCGTCCGGGCGGCCGCCACGACCCGGGGCTCGCTGCCGCCGCCGGTGTCCGACGGGCTGGTGAACAGCAGGGGAGCCCCCGGCCCGGCATCGAGGTCCACGGCCACGGCCGACGACGCGAAGGTCTCCAGCGACACCAGGACCTGGCTGGCGGACGACGCCAGGCTCGAGTTCAGGGCCTGCACGGCGCCGATCTCGCAGTCGAGCAGGTCACCGACCCCGCCGTCGCCGTTCAGGTCGTCCCCCGGCGCCCCCGCCGGCGGCGTCCCGTCGCAGTCCAGGCCGGCCGGGTTCTGGGTGGACCGTGACCTGTCGAGGACGTAGAGAACTGTCGTCGTCTGCGGCGAGCCGGCCGACACGGCGCCCCGGAGCTCCACCGGGCCGGCCGTGAGCGCTCCCGGGTCGGTGATGCTGATGGACGGGCTCGCGGCGCCGGCCGGGGCAGCGGCGACGGCGGCCACGATGCCGGCTGCGGCCGCGCCGGCGGCGGTCCAGCGTGCTCGACGACTCGTTGGCAGCATCACGTCATGAACCCCTCAGCGACCTCGATCGGGACCCACCGTCCCGAGTCTCGCGACAGTCTGAGTCGCGGTCGGCGTCCTGTCAGGCGTTCGGGGAATGCGCCCGCGTGGTGCGGAACCCGCAGTCAGGTCCGGTACAGGTGTCGCCCGCGACCCTGGGGGCCGGGGCCGGAGCAGGTGCGCGGTTCCGACCGACCGACCGGCCCGGGGGGGGCGAACGAGTGCTCGACCGTGGTGGGCTTCGCCCGGGTGACGGGGCCGTCATGTCAGCGCGGTGCACATGACGCCCCTGGTCGTGGCCGGGCCGCTGCTGCTGGCCGCGCTGGTCCTCGCCATCCGTAGCCCCATGGTGGTGGTGCTCCCGGCGTACGCCGCCACGGTGCCGTTCGGCTCGCTGCTCTCGACGGGACTGGCGCCGCCGTACGACTCGGTCTCCACGCCCCTGGCCATGCTGCTGGTGCTCGCACTGGTCGGGCGGCTCGTCTTCGGTCGGTCCTCGCAGGTCCGGTTCTCGCCGACGGTGTCCATCTGGCTGCTGTTCCTCGGTGTGGTCGGGAGCACGTCGTTCTGGAGCGTCTCCCCCCAGCTGACCGGCACCGCGTTCCGCAATCTCGGTCTGCTCGTCGTCCTGTACCTCCTGCTGGCGCTCACCCCGGTCGACGCGCCGACCCTCCGGCGGGTCGAGACGGCTCTCGTCATCGGCGGGCTCGCCGCCGCTGCCTACGGCATCTTCCAGTTCGGGACCGGCACCCTTCCCATCGACGTCGAGGGCGGCGGGGCGGGACGGTTCGGCCGGGACCTGCTCGGGGCCAACAACACCGCGGCGGCGCTGATCATGCCGTTCGCGGTGGCGCTGTGGCGCAGCGCCGTCCGGCCGACTCCGGCGAGCCGGGCTGCCTACTCGGCGGCCGGCGGAGTGCTGGTCTTCGCCATCCTGCTGACCGGTTCGCGAGGCGGGATCCTGGCCACCATCGCCACGCTTCTGGTGATGACCCTCAGCTCCCGCCGGGCCCGCCGCGCCATGCTCCGGCAGTCGGCTGCCGCCCTGGTGATCCTTGTCGTCGTCGTGGTCGTCCAGCCCGGCGGCGTCGCCTCCCGCACCGACAGCACGAAGTCGTCCGGGCGCAGCGACATCTGGAAGGTGGGCATCCACGCCTGCCACACGTACTGCCTGGCGGGTTCCGGCTGGGGCACGTTCTCGCGCGTCTACCAGATCGAGCTGCCCAAGGTGCCTGACACCAGGATCTTCGGCCGAGGTGTGGCCTACGAGCCGCACAACATCTGGCTGCTCCTCGCCGTCGAGACCGGCATCGCCGGCCTGGTCCTCGCGTTCATCGGCCTCGCGCTGACCATGTGGGACGCGTGGCGGCTGCCCGCGTCGCTGCGCGCGCCCCCGCTGGCCGGCATGGCCGGCACCTTGGTCGCGTCCTTCTTCCTGTCGAACTTCGAGTACAAGTTCTTCTGGATGAACCTCAGCTACTGCCTGCTCTGCCGCACAGCGGCGCACTCGGAGGGTCCGGCTCCTGCCCGGTTGGCATCCGCTGCCGGCTCCCGACAGCACGAGATCCCGACCCCAGCAGGCGCGGTGGTTCCGGTCACCACGGCGCCAGAGACGACCTAGCCGGGATGGACCTGGACGTGCTCATGACTCGCCACCCGATCCGTCCCGCCCTGGGGCGGCTACGGCGGCTCCGCGACGCCGGCCCGGCGACACGGCTGACCGCCGTGGGCGTCGCCCTCGCGGCGATGATCGCTGTCGTCGTCGGCGCGGCTGTGCTGCGGGCCCAGGTGCTCGGCGACGAGTCCGGCGAGGGCGTGACCCCGGGACCGCGAGGGATCGGGTCGTGGGTCGCCCCGCACCGGCCCGGCCCGGCCGTGGCCGTGACGAAGGTCCTCACGATCGTCGTGGAGAACCACAACATCCGGCAGATGCGCGCGCAGATGCCCTACCTGTGGCGCCTGGCCGGCGAGTACGGCTACGCCACGGGCTACCGCGCCATCCGGCACCCGTCGCTGCCCAACTACCTGTCGCTGCTGGGTGGCTCGACCTTCGGGGTGACCGACGACGCCGATCCGGCCCACCACCCGGTCCCGGGGAGCTCGGTGCTGGGCCAGGCTCTGGCCCACGGTGGCACCGCCGCGATGTACCTCGACGAGATGGCCTCCCACTGCCAGCAGACCAACCAGGACACCTACGCGGTGCGGCACAACCCGTGGGCGTACTTCGTCGACGAGCGGGCCAGCTGCCGGCGGCTGGACGTCCCGGTGGAGTCGGCCCGGTCGGGCACCCTCGTGTCGGACATCCGAGCGGGCCGGCTGCCCACGGTGTCCCTCCTCATCCCAGACACCTGCAACGACGCGCACGACCACGGGTGCACCCTGGGCCGCGCGGACCGATGGCTCGGGTCGTGGGTGCCCCAGCTGCTCGACGGGCCCGACTTCCGCTCCGGCCGCCTCGCCGTCGTGGTCACCGCGGACGAGGACGACCGGCACCTGGGGAACAACGTGCTCACCGTCGTCGCGAACGCCGGCCTGCACCACGTCGTTGCCCGCGCTTCCCTGACGCACTTCAGCCTCTCGGCGTTCATGTCGCAGGTGGCCGGCGGAGCGCCGCTGCGCGACGCCGCAGCAGCACCGTCGTTCGCCGAGGCCTTCGGCCTGCGGACCCCGCGTCCGGGTTCGCTGACGCCGGGCGCCGGCGCCGGTTAGCATCCGGCGTGCGCCGCATGCGTCGGATCCCGTCCGCCGGGGGAGCAGCCGGCCCGCTCGTCGTCGCGATGAGCCTGATGTGCCTCTCGCTGGCCGGATGCGGGGGTCAGGACGGCGGTGCGGGTCCGGCCGGCCGCAGCTCCACGGTGACGCCCGGTGCCGATGCCGCCGTCGTCGTGGCAGCAGGTGACATCGCCACCCATCCGCGCGACGGCATCGCGACGGCCGACCTCATCCGGGGGATCGCGCCGGACGCGGTCCTCGCACTCGGCAACAACGTGTTCGGCAAGGGGGGCCGGGCGGACTACGACACCAGCTACGAGCCGACCTGGGGCGTGTTCCGGAGCACCACCAGGCCGGTGCCGGGGCCGCAGGAGTACCGGACACCGGGAGCGACCGGGTACTTCGAGTACTTCGCCGACCAGGTCCACGGCCAGGAGTACTACGCCTGGGACGCCGGAGCGTGGCGCATGTATGCCCTCAACTGCGAGATCGAGTGCGGCCACGACTCTCCCCAGGGGCGCTGGCTGACCCAGGACCTCCGGCGGAACGCGGGCCGGCCGGTGCTCGCCTACCTGCACCAGCCGCTGTTCACGTGCTCGCCCGGGCACCGCCCGGCAGCGCGGGTGGACAACATCTGGCGGACGCTGCAGGCGGGCGGTGGACAGATCCTGCTCGCCGGGAACAACAGGGCGTACGAGCGCTTCTCCCACCTCGACGCGGACGGCCGTCACAGCTATGACGGCCTGCGCGAGTTCGTGGTGGGCACCGGTGGCGCACCGCTGCAGCCCCTGGCGCCCGACTGTCCGCACCGGCGCGCGCAGAACTCGACGACGCACGGGGTCCTCGAGCTGACCCTCGGCACCAGGGCGTACTCCTGGAAGTTCCTCGGCACCGACGGCACTGTCGTGGACGCTGGTGTGGGTCTCGTGCACCGCCGTCGCGGGGACTCCTCCGGGACGTGACGCCGCGTCGACGCGTCACCGCGTGTGATCATCGGGTCACGATCTTGCCTCTTGATCACTGCCCCGACAGGGAGGACGCTTCCGATCATGCAGTCCGGGTCGGGGCGTTACCGCGCAGCGGCGCAGGTGCAGGCCGAGGCGCGCGAGGCGGCACTGCGCTCCGCCGCCCGGTTGCTGGCCGCCCGGGCGTCCAGCGAGCACCGGGTCCGCGTGGTGCTGGCGCAGCGGCGCCTCGACCGGGAGCGGCGGGAGGCCGCCGATGCCGACCGGTTGTGGTCGATGTACCGACCGGTGAACCGGCTGCCGGTGCGGTAGCCGTCCGGTCGCCGGGCGATGCCGTCGATGCCGGCGACACAGCGTGATGGAGCTGGCACACAACTGCTGCTTGTCCGACCCGCTCGCCGGCTCTAGCGTTCGGAGCATCCGGTTGCGGGCAGAGGAGCGTCCGGGTGAGGGCAGAGGGGCGTGCCGTGGGACGGCGTTCGCGCACGCAGGTGGACCTCCCGGTGGTGGTCCGGCATCATCACGCCGCGCCGCGGCTGGCCGAGGAGCAGGGCCGGGAGGCGCTGAGCTTCGGGCTCGACTTGCAGCGGTCGGCCACGGCGCTCGCCCCGGAGCACGCCAGGATCGCCCGCGAGGAGCAGCGGCGCCGCCGGATCCTGCGCTGGTCCCGCCGGGTGGGGGCGCTCGACCTGGTGGCCGCAGCTGCCGCCGTGGCGGCCTGGTCCAGTGGGTGGCCGTTGGGTGGCCGGTGACCTGTCGGGGGTCGCGCCGGTTTTCCCGTGCGCCCCGACGGGGTACACCCCGTTCGTGAAGGAAGGCCGGGACACCGACGCCACCCGGGTCGCGCTGGCCATGGTCCGCGCGGACTGGCAGAGGGACGAGGACGGGTGGAACCAGCTGTGGGCCGTCACCGACGACCCCGGCGAGCTGGCTCGGGAGCTGACCCGGCTCTGTCGCGAGCAGCTCGACCAGCTGGCGTCGGTGGCAGGAGTCTCCACCGCGGAGATGCTGCACCGGATGGCGGCGCAGCTGATCCCGCACCCGGAGCCGTGGGGACAGGACCGGCACGTGGTGGACCTCCGGCCGAAGCAGGTCAGCCCCAGCTGACCTGCTGACGGCCCACCGGCGCTCAGCCAGGCAGCGTGAGGATCTCGGGTTCCCCCGACGTGACCAGGATCGTGTGCTCGAACTGCGCCGACTTCCTCCGGTCCCGCGTCACAACAGTCCAGCCGTCGTCCCAGATCTCCCACTCCGCGGTGCCGAGGTTGAGCATCGGCTCGATCGTGAACGTCATGCCCTCCTCGATCACCACGTCGTGCGTCTCGTCGTCGTAGTGCGGCACGACGAGCCCGGAGTGGAACGACGTGCCGATGCCGTGACCGGTGAACTCCCGCACGACCCCGTAGCCGAACCGCCGGGCGTAGGACTCGATCACGCGCCCCACGACGCTGATCGGGCGCCCCGGGCGGACCGCTCTGATCGCCCGTCGCAACGCCTCCTCGGTGCGCTCGACGAGCAGGCGGTCCTCGTCCGCCACGTCGCCGACGAGGAAGGTGGCGTCCGTGTCGCCGTGCACCCCACCCAGGTACGCGGTGATGTCGACGTTGACGATGTCGCCGGACTCGAGCCGGGTGCTGTCCGGGATCCCGTGGCAGACCACCTCGTTGACGGAGGTGCACAGCGATTTCGGGAACCCCTTGTACCCGAGCGTGGACGGGTAGGCGTCGTGGTCGACGAGGTACTCGTGCCCGACCCGGTCCAGCTCGTCCGTGGTGACCCCTGGGGCGACGTGGCGCCCGACCTCCACCAGCGCCTGGGCGGCGAGGCGACCCGCGACGCGCATCCGGGCGATGGTGTCGGCGTCCTTCACCTCGGGACCGGTGAACCGCGCCGGCTGCGGCCTGCCGACGTACTCCGGCCGCTGGATGCCGGGCGGCACCGGGCGCACGGGGGAGAGCCTGCCGGGCGTGAGGGTGGTGGACATGGTGCAGGAGTCTAGATCCGGGGGATGATGCGGTCATGAGTGACGAGGACCGGCAGTGGTACTACTGCCTGAACCACAAGACCGTCGAGCAGGGCCAGTCCTGCGCCAACTCCGAACGGCTCGGTCCCTACGCCACCCCGCAGGAGGCGGAGGCAGCCCTGGCGACCGCGGCCGAGAAGACCGAGGCATGGGAGAACGACCCGAGATGGAACGACGAGTGAGCGGGCGGACGGCTCGCGCGGTGCGCCCGGGCCGCTGACGCGCCGAAGGGGCCGCCCGATCTGCCGGGCGGCCCCTTCCGACGCGTGGAGCGACTAGCGCTTGCGCGCCGTCTTCTTCGCCGTCTTGCGGGTAGCAGACTTGCGGGCCGTCTTCCGTGCCGGGCTCCGCTTGGCCGCTGCCTTCTTGGTGGTGGACCGCTTGGCGGTCTTCTTGGCCGCGGACCGCTTCGCGGTCTTCTTGGCGGTCTTCTTGGCGGTCTTCTTCGCCGCTGCCTTCTTGGTGGACCGCTTGGCCGTCTTCTTGGCCGCGGACCGCTTCGCCGGGGACCGCTTCGCGGTCTTCTTGGCGGCCTTCTTCGCCGTCTTCTTGGTCGTCTTCTTCGCCGCTGCCCGCTTCGTGGTCGACTTCCGTGCCGTCGACTTCTTAGCGGCCGTCTTCTTCGCGGTCTTCTTGGCGGCCTTCTTCGCCGTCTTCTTGGCGGTCTTCTTCGCGGCCTTCTTGCCAGTGCGAGCAGTGGTGGTCTTGCGGCTCGTGCTTGCCGCCGCGTGGGTCACTCTCGCGGTGGTCTCTTCTTCGTCTGTGGCCGGCACTCGCGCCTCCTGGACTCGTTGCGTCGACCTCGTGGTCAACGTCTTCATCGAAAAAGATCGCACTACCACGCACGCGTTGCCAGCATTTCGCTGCACCAGTTTTTGTGGCGGCCCAACGAGTTGACCGCACATCTCGGACGCGGCACGTGGGGACGTGTGGTCAGGCAACCCCGAATGCCGTTGTGCTGCAACGTGTCTAGCCGCACCCGAGTGTGCACATCGACGACGTCAACGACGCGGAGCAGGCCCGCTGACGCGATCGAGAAATCGTGCAAGACGGTCGCGCATTGCGACGCGTGTCGCGGATTCACCGGCTGCGACACTCACAAGATGCTGCACGGTGTCCATGTTCACGTACGTCGACGACGACTGCGTCACGAGTCGTGTCTGCTGTCTCGTCGGCACCACGAGCCGGTCGTGCACGAGCGTGCCGAGCTCGTCGTCACCGTCGTCGATGGACAGGATCGTGGCGCCGACACGACGCGCGTCGGCGACCCGTTCGAGCAACCCTTCCGGAGCAGCGTCCGGAGCCACGACGAACACGGTCTCGTCCCGTCGCGCCGCCTCGAGCCTGGCCATGCCTACCGAGAGGTGCGGCGGGGCCTCGGCGGGCACCGACCAGCGCACCAGCGTGGGGGCCAGCTCCGGGACGCCGGCGAAGCGGGACTCGTCGTCCAGGTGCGCCGCGAGGTGCCACGGCTCCTCGGTGGGGGTACCGACAAGCAGCAGGCCTCCGGGGCTCGGCGTCGCCCTCCGCAGCGTCGCGGCGAAGTCGCGGGTGCGCTCCACCCAGCCGGATGCCGCCAACAGCTCGCGGATGACATGCACGCGCTCCGAGTCCACGCGCACATGCTGCCCGTCCGGCCCCCTCGGCGCAGCGCGACGCGCTCGGGAGACCTGCTCGGCCGCTCAGACCTGGCCGATCAGCTGAACGAGTGCTCCTCCGAAGGGAAGGTGCCCGCCGCGACGTCGTCGGCGAACTCCCTGGCCGCCGCGGCGAGGGTGCCGCGCAGGTCGGCGTACTGCTTGACGAAGCGCGGCATCGGTCCGCCTCGCAGCCCCGCCATGTCCTGCCACACGAGCACCTGACCGTCGCAGTCGACACCCGCGCCGATGCCGATGGTCGGGATGACGAGCTCGGCGGTGATCCGCTTGGCGACCTCGGCGGGCACCATCTCGAGCACCACGGCGAACGCGCCGGCCCCGGCCAGCGCCACCGCGTCGGCGACCAGGCGGTCGGCGCCGGCCCCGCGGCCCTGCACCCGGTAGCCACCGAGCCCGTGCTCGCTCTGCGGCGTGAAGCCGATGTGCGCCATGACGGGGACGCCGGCCGTGACCAGGGCACGCACCTGTGGGACGACCGCCTCGCCGCCCTCGAGCTTGACCGCGTGCGCGCGCGCCTCCTTCATGAACCGCACCGATGTCGCGAGCGCCTGCCCGGGCGAGGACTGGTACGAGCCGAACGGAAGGTCGGCGACTACCAGCGCCCGGTGCGAACCGCGGCTGACGGCGCGCACGAGCGGGATCATCTCGTCCACGCTGACCGGCAGCGTCGTGTCGTAGCCGAGCACGTTGTTGGCAGCCGAGTCGCCCACGAGCAGGACCGGGACCCCGGCGGCGTCGAAGATCTCGGCGGTCATCTGGTCGTACGAGGTGAGCATCGCGAACCTCTCGCCGCGCGCCTTCATCGCCGCGAGGTGGTGCACGCGGACCCGCCTGGGCGGCGCAGGACCCGGGTCTGCCGAGGCTGTGCCGTTGCCGTACGGCGCCGGCCCCTCCGGCGCGGACGAAGTGTTGTCGGGAGAGCTGGTCATACGAGGACCTCCGGTGTCGCCTCGAGGCTCCCGGACGGAGTCCCCGGACGTGTTCATGGTGGCACGCGGCGGTGGCCGGGCCTGCTCAGGGGCGCGGTGCGTGCTCCCGCCAACGGTTGGTGATCGGCAGCCGCCGGTCCCGCCCGAACGCCTTGAACGAGATCTTCGGTCCCGGCGGGTACTGCCGGCGCTTGTACTCGGCGCGGTCGGTGAGCTGGAGCACCTTCTCGACGACCTCCTCGTCGAACCCGGCAGCGAGCAGCTCGCCGGAGCCACGGTCCTGCTCGACGTAGTCGTCGAGGATGTCGTCCAGCACGCCGTAGTCGGGCAGCGAGTCGGTGTCGACCTGTCCGGGCCGCAGCTCGGCCGACGGCGGCTTGGTGATCGACGACTCCGGGATCGGTGGCGCCTCGCCTCGCCGGAGGGCCTCGGCGTTGCGCCACCGCGACAGCGCCCACACCGACGTCTTGGGGACGTCCTTGAGCGGCGCGAAACCGCCGACCGCGTCGCCGTAGATGGTCGAGTAGCCCACGGACAGCTCGCTCTTGTTGCCGCAGGCGAGCACCAGGTGCCCGTACTGGTTGGACAGGCCCATCCAGACGACCGCCCGAATCCGCGCCTGCAGGTTCTCCTCGGCAAGGCCGTCCAGCCCGAGCTGCGCCTGGAAGGCGTCGAACAACGGTCCGATCGGCACCACCTGGTAGTTGAGCCCGGTGCGCTCGGCGAGGTCGGCGGCGTCGGTCTTGGAGTGCTCGCTGGACCAGTCGCTGGGGTTGGACACGCCGTAGACGTTCTCGGCGCCGATCGCGTCGCACGCGATGACGGCAGTCAGCGTCGAGTCGATGCCGCCCGAGAGCCCGAGCAGGACCGAACGGAAGCCGTTCTTGGTCACGTAGTCGCGGACGGCCAGGACCAGCGCCGAGTAGACCTCGGCCTCGTCCTCGATCCGCTCGGCGACCGGTGCGGTCATTGCCTCGTACGCGGGCAGGGGGTCCGCGGACAGCACCACGTGCTGGATCGTCGTGGCCGAGCCGTCCGGCGCCTCCACGTGGCTAGCCTCGTCGGTCGTCGGAGCCGTGGCGTCCGGCAGGTCGAGGTCGATGACGAGAAGCTCCTCGGTGAACTGGCGGGCGCGTGCGAGCAGCGTCCCGTCCGCGTCGACCACGAGGGAGTCGCCGTCGAAGACGAGCTCGTCCTGACCGCCGACCATGTTCACATAAGCCAGCGCGCAGCCGGCACCGGCTGCCCGCCGCCGGACCAGGTCGAGCCGTACGTCGTCCTTGTTGCGCTCGTACGGCGACCCGTTGATCACCAGCAGCAGCCCGGCGCCCGCTTCCCTCGTCACGGCCACCGGCCCGCCGTCCTGCCAGATGTCCTCGCAGATGGCGATCGCCACGTCGACCCCGTGCACCCGGGCTACCGTCAGCGAGCTGCCGGGCACGAAGTAGCGGTACTCGTCGAACACGCCGTAGTTCGGGAGGTGGTGCTTGGCGTAGCGGGCGGCCACCCGGCCGCGGTGCAGGATCGCGGCAGCGTTCTGGGGGGCGCCCTTCGGGGTGCCGAGGACGGGTACGGCGTCCGACGCGCCGTCGAGGAAGCCGACCACCACGGCCAGCTCCTCGAGACCCTCCGCTGCGAGCTGCCCGGCGAGGTCCTCGAGAGCCTGCCGGGACGCGTCGACGAAGGACCGGCGCAGCACGAGGTCCTCGACGGGGTAGCCGGTCAGCGCCATCTCCGGGAACGCCACCAGATGAGCACCCTGCTCGGCGGCCCGGCGGGACCACGCCAGGATCTGCGCGGCGTTGCCGGCGAGGTCCCCGACGACCGGGTCGTGCTGGGCGAGGGCGAGACGCAGCTGGGCCACGCCACGAGCCTACGGCGCGGCGGGACGGCGGCAGTGCGTCAGATGCGGCGCAGGTGGCGGGTGTCGGGTGCGGGGCCGCTGCCCGCCTCGCCCGTGGCACCGATGGCGTCGTCGGCGCCGGCCTCGGGGGTGGCCGGGTCCTCGGAACGGATCCTGGTGGCGTACGCGGCGAGATGCTCCGAGAGCCATCCGGTCATCGCGTCCGCGGACATCGGGCGAGCGAGGAAGTAGCCCTGCACGAGGTCGCAGTCCAGGTCGCGCAGCAACCGCCAGCTGGCCTCGTCCTCGACGCCCTCGGCGACCACCCTCAGGCCGAGGTCGTGGCCGAGACCGATGACCGCCCGGACGATCGCCCGGTCGGCGTCGCGCTCGGCCAGGTGCCGGACGAACGAACGGTCGATCTTGACCTCGTGCACCGGGAGGCTGCGCAGCCGTGTGAGCGAGGAGTAGCCGGTGCCGAAGTCGTCGACAGAGACGTGCAGGCCGAGGTCGACCAGTCGTTGCAGGGCGCTCACAGCGCGCTCCGGGTCGGACACGATCGCGCTCTCGGTCACCTCCAGCTTGAGCAGTGCCGCCGGCAGCCCGGCCTGCACCAGCGTGCGCGCGACCGCGTCGGCCAGCTCCGGCTCCAGCAGGTTGCGCATCGAGATGTTGACCGCCATCAGGACCGGCGTGCCCGCGTCGCGCCACGCGACGCACTGACGTACGGCCGTCTCCACGACGAATCGCGTGAGCGGCTTGATGAGACCGGTGTGCTCGGCCAGGGGGATGAACTCGTCCGGCGGCACGTTGCCCCACAGGGGGTGGTGCCAGCGGAGCAGCGCCTCGACCCCGGTCACCTGGCCCGACGACGGGTCGGCCTGTGGCTGGTAGTGCAGCTCCAGGGTGTTCTCGTCGACGGCGCGGGCGAGGTCGCCGATCAGCGAGAGCCTGCGTGAGCTGTAGGGGTCCCGGTTCGGGTCGTACCGGGCCACCCCGGTCGAGCCGTTCTTCGCGTCGTACATGGCGACCTCGGCCCGACGCAGCAGCAGCGCTGCCGAGGAGCCGTCGCGCGGGGTGGACGCGATGCCGATGGAGGCCATGACGTCGAGCGTGACCTCGCCGAGGTCGAACGGGCGGGCCATGTCGCGGGTGATGCGGGCGACCATCCCCTCGATGTGGACGTCGTCGCCGCCGAGCAGCACGGCGAACTCGTCGCCGCCGAGACGCGCCACGACGGTCTCGCCGCGCTCGACCTGGCGCAGCCGTCGGCCGACCTCGTGCAGGAGCCGGTCGCCGACATCGTGGCCGAGCGTGTCGTTGACCTCCTTGAACCTGTCGACGTCCATGAGCAGCACCGCCGCCGACCCGTCGGTGAGCAGCCGCCTCTCCAGCCGCTGCTGGAAGTGCAGCCGGTTCGGCAGGCCGGTCAGCGGATCGTGAAGCGAGAGGTGCTCGGTCTCCTGGGCCGCCGTCCGGACCCGCGCGACCAGCCCCGAGTTGGTCAGGGCGACACTGGCGTGACCGGCCAGCGCTTCGAACAGCTTGAGGTCCTCACGGTCGAACGTGCTGACGTCGTCGAGGCGGTCGGTGACGAGGAAGACCCCGGTGATCTCCCCGCCGTCACGCAGCGGGGCGGCCATCCCGTCGAGGTGCCCGTCGGCACGGAGGCTGTCGTGCTCGGGACCCACCCCGCCACGGGGCAGGAGCACCGGCTCGCCCTGGCAGGCATCCGCCCACCACTGGGTGGAGTTGGGCTGGCACAGCACCACCGAGGCGTTCCGGGCGCGCAGCAGCTGGCAGGCCTCCAGCCGCACCGTCTCGAGCACCGACTCGTCCTGCAGGGCCCGGTCGACCGAGCGGGTGTACTGGTAGAGCAGCTCCAGCCGGCTGTAGCGGAGTCGCTGCACGTGGAACCCGCGGTAGAGCGCGTAGCTGAGGACCGCCAGCACCGCGAGCAGACCCAGCGCCGCAAGCGAGTCCTGCAGCACCAGCACAGAGACGAGGGCGAGGTCGGTGACCACCGCGGTGCCGACGGCGGCGGTGCCGAGCGTCCGGGCCAGCTCGGCCACGTCCCAGCGGCCGAGCCGCAGGCTGATGATGACGAACAGGGCCACGTTGGCGACGAGGTCGGCGGCCAGCGTCGCCGCCAGTGCGGCGCCCCAGGTGCCCGCAGTGAGCTCTGCGGCCGGGACATCGAGCAGGGTGAGCACGCCGGCGAAGACGACGCAGGCCACCGTCACCTGGGCGACCGTCGACGCGATGTTGAAGGCCGCCTTGATGGGCTGGTTCCGCCGCAGCACCAGGTGCACGACGGCCACGCCGACGACGGCGGCGAGCACGATCCGGTCCGCCGGCAGGAAGAACAGGCCGATGACGAGCGGGGCCTGGTTGAGCGTGAGGCTGTGGTTGTCCCGGCCGAAGGGCAGGTGGACGGCGAAACGCTCGGTGAGGGCGAACATCACCGCAAGGACCGGCCACCAGACGTGCGGGCTGAGCGGTTCGAGCGCGACGCCCGGGTGCCAGAGCAGCAGGCCGGTGGCAGCCAGCACCGTGCTGACGGCCCAGATCAGGGCGTCAGCCGGTACCGGCCGTCGGGACACCCCCCGAGTGTGGGGCATCCGACCAGATTGCACAGCGTCCGGAGGGGATTACGCGCCGTGATCTACCCGTTCGGACGAGGTAGGGGTCGACCGTGCGGTCAGCGGCTGCCGAGGACCTTGTTCCACGACGCGCCGGCCAGGTCCCTCTTGTTCCAGGAGGCGCCGGCCTGCTCCTTCTTGTTCCACGAGGCGCCGGCGGAGTCGTGCCCGGCAGAGGTGAGAGCGCCCGTCAGCAGCGCGACGGCGACGAGCGCCAGGGCGGCGAGCAGCGCGAGGACGGGGGAGAACGAGCGGGCGGCGGCAGTACGCATGTCAGGCTCCACAGACTTGGGGCCCCGGGCGGGGCCGTGCAGGGACGGTCCCGATCATCCGGGACCGTTCCCCATCGATGCGTCACGGAAATCCGTGGAGACGGCAAAGACCTCGTGCCGGGCGAGCTGGGAATGGTGCCGACGCACCGTGTCGTCGCCTCGGCGTGACGGCACGAGCACCGCTCGTGATCGAGGTGGCCGTCCGTCCCGTCCCGTGCTGTAGCACGCCCGTGCTGTAACACGGCGGAAACACCGGCCCGGCACGATCACGGGCATGGACAAGCAGCAGGAGTTCGTGCTCCGGACGCTGGAGGAGCGAGACATCCGGTTCGTGCGGCTCTGGTTCACCGACGTGCTCGGCACGCTGAAATCGGTGGCGGTGGCGCCGGCGGAGCTGGAGGGCGCCTTCGACGAGGGGATCGGGTTCGACGGCTCCGCCATCGAGGGCTTCGCCCGGGTGGCGGAGTCGGACATGCTGGCCAAGCCGGACCCGGGGACCTTCCAGATCCTGCCCTGGCGGTCGGAGTCCCCAGGCACGGCCCGGATGTTCTGCGACATCCTGCTGCCCGACGGGACGCCGTCCTTCGCCGACCCGCGTCAGGTGCTCAAGCGCACGCTGACGAAGGCTGCCGACCTCGGCTTCGCCTTCTACACCCACCCCGAGATCGAGTTCTTCCTGTTCCGCGACCACGAGCAGGGGCAGGCGCCGGTCCCCGTCGACCAGGGGGGCTACTTCGACCACATCGCGCACGGCATCGGCCACGACTTCCGCCGCGACGCCATCACCATGCTGGAGAACATGGGCATCTCGGTGGAGTTCAGCCACCACGAAGGTGCCCCCGGCCAGCAGGAGATCGACCTCCGCTACGCCGACGCGCTGTCCACCGCCGACAACGTCATGACCTTCCGGCACGTGATGAAGCAGGTGGCGCTGAGCCAGGGCGTGCAGGCGTCGTTCATGCCCAAGCCGTTCACCGACCATCCTGGCTCCGGCATGCACACGCACGTGTCGCTGTTCGAGGGGGAGCGCAACGCGTTCTACGAGGCCGGTGCCCAGTTCCAGCTGTCGAAGGTGGCCAGGTCCTTCATCGCCGGGCTGCTGCAGCACGCGCCGGAGATCACCGCGGTCACCAACCAGTGGGTGAACTCCTACAAGCGGCTGCTCGGCGGCGGTGAGGCACCCGCCTACGTCTGCTGGGGCCACAACAACAGGTCCGCGATGGTCCGGGTCCCGATGTACAAGCCGGCCAAGGGCCAGTCCACGCGGGTCGAGGTGCGCAGCCCCGACTCCGCGTGCAACCCCTACCTCGCCTACGCCGTGATCCTCGGCGCCGGGCTCAAGGGCATCGAGCAGGGTTACGAGCTGCCGGACGGTGCCGAGGACGACGTGTGGGCACTCACCGATGCCGAGCGGCAGGCGCTCGGCATCGAGCCGCTGCCCACCAACCTCGCCGAGGCGATCCGGCGGATGGAGGCCAGCGAGCTCGTCGCCGAGACGCTCGGTGAGCACGTCTTCGACTTCTTCCTGCGCAACAAGCGGGCGGAGTGGCTGGAGTACCGGCGCGAGGTGACCGCCTTCGAGCTCGACCGGAACCTCTGGGCGCTGTGAACGGCGACGGAGGCCCCCGGGTCCTCGTCGTCCAGCACGAGTCGGGGACGGGGCCGGGATGGTTCGGCCAGTGGTTGACCGACGCGGGGCTGGAGCTCGACGTCCGCCACCCGTACGCCGGTGACCCGCTGCCGGGCGTCGATGAGGCGCCGACGGCCGGCCTGCTGGTGCTCGGTGGCGCCATGGGCCCGGCCGACGACGAGGACTGCCCGTGGCTGCCGGCGACCCGGGCGCTGCTGGCCGACGCCGTGGAGGCCGGGTTGCCGACCTTCGGCATCTGTCTCGGCGCCGAGCTGCTCGCCGTCGGGTGCGGCGGCGAGGTGCGCCGCGGCACGGCCGGGGCCGAGCTCGGGGTGCTCGACGTGCACATGGCCGGCGAGGCGGCCGGCGACCCGGTGTTCGGGGCGCTGCCGGCGACAGTGCGCGTCGTGCAGTGGCACTGGGAGGAGATCGTGGCGTTGCCGCCCGGTTCGGTGCTGCTGGCAACCTCGCCGGCCTACCGGCACCAGGCGTTCCGCGTCGGTGCCGCCGCGTGGGGGGTGCAGGGGCACCCGGAGGTGACCGGCGACATCGCCGCGACCTGGGCGCGCGAGGACAGTCCGCTGCTCGTCGCCGCGGGTCGCACCCCCGAGGGCCTCGTGGCGGAGGTGCGGGCCGCCGAGGACGAGCTGGCGGCGGCCTGGCGGCCGTTGGCCCACGCGTTCGCCGACGTCGTGCGGCGCCACCCCCGCGCGGGTGCGGCCACGCACTGAGACGGCTCGGTAGCGTGAGCGCCGTGGCGCGGGAGCAGCAGGGCATCCGCGGGAGTGCTGTCGCCCGGCTCGCCCGGCTCGGGTTCACCGAGCCCGCCCGGGCCGCAGCGGCCCTGGAGGCCGGCGCCCTCAGCCCGCTGGGCGGCGACGAGGCCGTCCTGGCCGACCTGGGCCTGGTGGCCGACCCTGACGCCGCGCTCCTCGGCCTGGCCCGGCTGCTCGACGCGCCGGACGGGCAGGAACGCCTGGTGGAGTCGCTGAACGACGACGACCTGTTCCGGCGTCGCCTGCTCACCGTGCTCGGCGCCAGCCGCGCCCTGACCGACCACCTGGTCCGGTTCCCGGGGTCGTGGTCGTACCTGGTGCCCAGGCAGGACGTGCGACCGACGGCCGCGGGGCTCCGGCGAGCGATGCTCCTGCAGGTCGACGCGGACCCGGACGACCCGGTGCCGGTCGCGCCCGGTCCGACCGCCGCCTCCGCCGACATGCTCCGGATCGGCTACCGCAACCTGCTGCTCGGTCTGGCGGCGCGCGACCTCGCCGACGGGGTCGAGGTGGCCGACGTCGCGGCCGAGCTCGCCGACCTGGCGGGGGCGACGCTCGAGGCCGCGCTGGCGATCGCCCGCACGGATCTCGGCGACGCCGCGTCGACCTGCCGGCTGGCGGTCATCGCGATGGGCAAGTGCGGGGGTCGCGAGCTCAACTACGTCAGCGACGTGGACGTCGTGTTCGTCGCCGAGGCGGTTAACGGGGCCGACGAGTCAGGCGCGCTCAAGGCTGCCGCGACGCTGGCCGCGACGATGATGCGGGTCTGCTCCGCGAGCACCGGGGAGGGCACGATCTGGCCGGTCGACGCGGCGCTGCGGCCCGAGGGCAAGGCGGGGCCGCTGGTGCGCACCCTCGCCAGCCACGTCGCGTACTACCGGCGATGGGCGAAGACCTGGGAGTTCCAGGCGCTGCTCAAGGCGCGACCGGTCGCCGGCGACCTGGCGCTGGGGATGGCCTACGTCGAGGCGCTGTCCCCGCTGGTGTGGCAGGCGGCCGAGCGGCCGGACTTCGTCGTCGACGTGCAGCAGATGCGCCGCCGGGTCGAGGACACGCTGCCGGCGGCGGACAGCCATCGCGAGCTCAAGCTGGGCCCGGGCGGGCTGCGCGACGTCGAGTTCGCGGTACAGCTCCTGCAGCTCGTGCACGGACGCACCGACGACGGGCTCCGCAGCTCGAACACGCTCGAGGCCCTCGAGGCGCTGTCGACGTACGGGTACGTCGGGCGCGCCGACGCCGCGGAGCTGGACCGCGCCTACCGGTTCCTCCGGACGCTGGAGCACCGGCTGCAGCTGCACCGGCTCCGCCGGACCCACGTGATGCCGGAGGACGACGACGACCTGCGGCGTCTCGGCCGCTCGATCGGGCTGCGCACGGACCCGGTCCAGGACCTTCAGGACCAGTGGCGCCGACACGCCCGCGAGGTCCGCCGGCTGCACGAGAAGCTGTTCTACCGGCCGTTGCTGTCCTCCGTCGCGCGGCTCGCCTCGGACGAGGCGAGGCTCACCCCCGACGCGGCCCGGCTGCGGCTCGAGGCGCTGGGCTACGAGGACCCGGTGGGCGCCCTGCGGCACCTCGAGGCGCTGACGGCGGGGGTCAGCCGGCGGGCGGCGATCCAGCGGACTCTGCTGCCGGTGCTGCTGGAGTTCTTCGCCGACGCTCCCGACCCCGACGGTGGCCTGCTCGCCTTCCGGCAGCTCAGTGACGCGCTCGGCACCACGCCGTGGTACCTGCGACTGCTGCGCGACGAGGGAACCGTCGCGAACCGCCTTGCCCGCCTGCTGGCCAGCAGCAGGTACGCCGTCGACCTGCTGACCCGCTCGCCGGAGGCGGTCCGGCTGCTTGCCGACGACGCGGACCTGGCGCCGCGACCCCGTGCCGAGCTCACCACCGAGGTGCGCGCGGCGCTGTCCCGTCACGACGATCCGGAGTCGGCAGTCGGCGCGGCGCGCGCCGTCCGCCGTCGCGAGCTGTTCCGTATCGCGGCGGCGGACCTGCTCGGCCTGGCAACGGTCGAGCAGGTCGAGGAGGCGCTCACGGACGTCGTGGCCGTCACGGTCCAGGCGGCGCTCGAGGTGTCGATCGGGGTGGTCGAGCAGGTCCGTGGCTCAGCGCTTCCCACGCGACTCGCCGTGGTCGCGATGGGCCGGTTCGGCGGTCACGAGCTGAGCTACGCCAGCGATGCCGACGTGCTGTTCGTGCACGACCCGCTCAGCGACGCCGACGAGCGCGACGCGTCGGAGGCTGCGCACGCGGTGGTTCAGGAGCTGCGCCGGCTGCTCTCGGCGCCGTCGCCGGACCCGCCGCTCGCGGTCGACGCGGACCTGCGCCCCGAGGGTCGCAACGGACCGCTGGTGCGGTCGCTGGCGTCGTACGCCAGCTACTACGAGCGCTGGTCGCTGGTGTGGGAGCGACAGGCGCTGCTGCGCGCCGAGGCTGTTGCCGGTGACGCTGCCCTTGGTGAGGCGTTCCTGGCGGTCGTCGATCCGCTCCGGTACCGCCCGGACGGGCTCGCCGAGGCCGACGCCAGGGAGATACGGCGGATCAAGGCCCGGGTGGAGAGCGAGCGGCTGCCACGCGGCGCTGACCCGCAGCGGCACACGAAGCTCGGTCCGGGCGGTCTCGCCGACGTCGAGTGGACCGTGCAGATGCTCCAGCTGCGGCACGGGTCGGCCGTGCCCGCGCTGCGCACCACCCGCACCCTGGTGGCCCTCCAGGCGGCCGCCGACCACGGACTGCTCGACCCCGAGCAGGCACGCGTGCTGGCGCAGGCCTGGCGGTCGGCCAGCCGTGTCCGCAACGCCGGGCTGCTCGTCCGCGGCCGTCCGGGTGACAGCCTGCCCACGGACCTGCGCGAGCTCACGGGTGTCGCGCGCGTTCTCGGCTACCCTCCGGGCGCGACGGGCTCGCTTGTCGACGACTACCGTCGGGCGACCCGCAGGGCAAGGACGGTGGTGGAGCAGGTGTTCTACCGGTGAGCCACGCCCGGTCCGGCGTCTCGGGCGGAGCGACGTACCGCGACGCCCTGCGACACCGCGAGTTCCGCGGGCTGGTGGTCGCGCAGGTCACCAGCGAGTGGGGCGACAACATCGCCCGCGTCGCGCTGGCCTCCCTCGTGCTTGCGCGGACCGACAGCGCGTTCCTCGCCGTGCTTGCCTTCGTCGTCAGCTTCGTGCCGGCGGTGTTCGGCTCGGCCGTTCTCGGCGCGGCCGCCGATCGCCTGCCGCGCAAGGTCGTGCTCATCGGGTGCGACCTGGCCCGCGCCGTCGTCGTGACCCTGCTCGCCTTCGTAGCCGTCGACGGCACGCCGGTCTGGGTGCTGCTCGGTGTCCTGCTCGTGGCGGAGACCTTCGCCGCCCCGTTCGAGGCCGCGCACCGCGCCGTGGTCCCCGACGTGCTCCGGGACCCGAGGGAGTGCCTGGCCGGCGCCGGGTTGATGCGCGTGCTCTTCCAGGTCGACCAGGTGGTCGGCATCCTGGCGGCAGGCCTGGTCATCGTGCTGGTGGGGGAGCGGGTCGGTCTGCTGATCGACGTCGGGAGCTTCCTCGTCTCGGCGCTCGTCCTCGCTGCCACGCTGAGGTGGCGGCCGGCCAGCCGCGAGCCGGGCGAGCACACGACTCTGCTCGCCGACGTACGGTCCGGCTGGCGGCTGGTCTTCGACGACCCGTCGATGCGGGCGCTCGTCCTGCTCGGCTGGAGCGCAGCGGTGTTCCTGGTCGCTCCCGAGGCCGTCGCCCTCGCGTACGCCCGGGAGGACGGGGCCGACCCAGCGGCGGGTGCCGCGCTGATGGCCAGCCTGCCGGCGGGCGCGGCGCTGGGAGCGTGGCTGATCGGGCGGCTCGACCCGCTGCGCCAGGTCCGGACGATCCTGCCGCTGGCCGTGCTTGCCTGCCTGCCGCTGCTGGCGACCAGCCTCGCGCCGCCGTGGCCGGTCGCGCTGGCCCTGTGGTTCCTGTCCGGCGTGGCGCAGGGCTTCATGGTCCCGCTGCTCACCACGGTCAACCTGGTCACCCCGGCCAGGATGCGCGGCCGCGTCAACGGCCTGGCGGGCGGCGGCTTCGCGCTGGTGACCGCATCGACGTTCCTGCTGTCGGGCGCCGGCGCAGACCTCGCCAGCCCCGCGGTCGCCGTGACGTTCGCGGCCGTCGTCGGCCTCGCGCTGGTGGGGGTGGCGCACCGGACCTGGCCGCACGGCGAGCTCCGGCGCACGGCCGCCCGGGTCTACCGGGCGGGCAGCACCGTCTGACGGTCCGGTGCGGGCCGCGACACGCGTGATCCGGACATTCGGCCCATTTGCCTGCGCACTCGCGGCCGGTCCGGCAGACTGCTGCCCGGCTCCCGCCGGCCGTGACAGCACGCACGACCCGGGGGCCCTGCCGCACCCCTCCTCGCGAAAGTCGCCCGCTGCCGATGCGCACCTCCCGCCGTACCGCCCGGACGCTGCTGGCCGCCGCCGTGGCCGGAGCCGTGGTCGCCACGCTGAGCCCGGCCGTCCCGGCCGCTGCCGTGAACGCGAAGGTGGACGAGCGCTTCTTCGGCGTGCACGACACCGACCCCACGAGCTGGCCGCGGCTGTCGGTCGGCTCGCTGCGGCTGTGGGATGCGGGCGTCACCTGGCGCGACATCGAGACCTCGCCCGGCGTGTTCGACTTCAGCCGCCTCGACGCGCAGGTCGCGCGGGCGACCGCTGCCGGAGCGGAGGTGACCCTCGTGCTGGGGATGACCCCCGACTTCTACGCCACGACGCCGGCCGGCAAGACCTCGATGCCCACCAGCCTGGACGCCTGGGCGAGGTACGTCCGCGCAGTCGTCACCCGCTACGGCGCCACCGCCACGGGGCCGCGCCGGATCGCCGCGTACCAGGTGTGGAACGAGGCCAACGTGACCGGTTACTGGACCGGGACCCCGCAGCAGATGGCCCGCCTCAGCCAGGTCGTCTACGGCACCGTCAAGTCGGTCGACCGGGGTGCACTCGTGGTCAGCCCCGCCTACGCGTCCCGCATCGGCGAGCAGATCAGGGGCGTCACCCGGTTCGCCTTCGCCTGGGTCGACGGCAGGCCGGCCTGGAAGTACGCCGACGTGATCTCGCTCAACCTCTACCCGCTGGACACGTACGGCTCGAAGGTGGGCACGCCGGAGAAGTCGATGGAGCTGCTCGCCAAGGCGCGCAAGATCCTCACCTTCGGTGGCCTGCCGCCCAAGAAGCCGATCTGGAACACCGAGATCAACTATGGGATGCCGACGGGCTCCGCCGGCGGGACCGGAGCACGGCCGATCTCGGACCAGCGGCAGGCCGCGTACGTGCTGCGGACGCTGCTGCTCAACGCGGCGAACAAGGTCAAGCGGGTGCACTTCTACACCGCGGACATGGGCTACCTGCCCAACGGCCGGACCCTCGGCAACACCAGGCTTGTCGACCCCGCGGACCCGGTGAACGGCCAGGTCACCCTGGGCGGCCGGGCCTTCGACCTCGCGCAGGCGTGGCTGCTCGGCGGGAAGCTCAAGGGAGCCAGCAAGAAGGCCAAGCCGTGCGCGAAGGACAGCGCCGGCACGTACACGTGCGTCATCACCTACCCGCGCGGGGTGCGCCGCGTGTACTGGAACCCGACCAAGAAGGTCAGGGTCACCACGGTGCGGTCGGCCAAGTACAAGGTCGGCGTCTACGGCGCGCGGAGCCGGATCAAGGGCGGCTCCCGGCTGAAGGTCGACTACCGACCCGTCATGGTCAGGTCCAAGGCATGACCACACGGTGCACGTAGGGTGTAACCGGACACCCGGCCGCTGCGTCCTCGAGAACAGCAGGTCATCGGCTCGGGTCCGCCCCGGTCGTCGCCTGCTCGCGACACGGAGCATCGAGATCACCAGCGCGTCAACGACATCGCACGACAAGCCACAGCGCCTCATCACAGACACTGCCCATCATCGAGCGACCCGGGGAACCTCTCACTCATGACACGTCCCACCTTCCTGACCGGCACCTTCCCGCGTCGGCTGCTCGCGCTCGGCGCTGCAGCCGGCCTCGCCCTCACCCTGCTGCCGGCTGCGCCTGCCGAGGCGGCAGCGGGCCAGCGCGTCAAGGCGTCCTTCTTCGGGATGCACGACGGCGACCCGACCTCCTGGCCGGACGCGCCGGTCGGCAACATCCGGCTGTGGGACTCCGGGGTCTCCTGGCGTGAGATCGAGACCGCCGACGGCGTCTACGACTTCACCCGGCTGGACGCGGAGATCGACGCCGCGAAGGCGAACGGCGCGAAGGTCCTGCTCGTCCTCGGCCAGACCCCGCGGTTCCACTCGACCCAGCCGCGCAAGCTCGGCTCGTACGGGCGTGGTGCCGCGTCGATGCCGACGCGGTCGTCGTGGAAGCACTACGTCTTCGCCGTCGTCAACCGCTACCGCGGCCGCGGCGTCGACTACCAGGTCTGGAACGAGGCGAACGTCTCGGGCTACTGGCGGGGCACCCCGAAGCAGATGGCCAAGCTGACGCGGTGGGCCTCGCAGATCGTGAACAGGAACGACTCCCGCGCGAAGGTCGTGGCCCCGGCGCTGGCCACCCGGCTCACCGGACAGCGCCGCTGGCTGCGGGACTTCTACGCCACCAAGGTCGGCGGCAAGAAGGTGGCGTCGTACGTCGACGTCGTCTCGCTGAACCTGTACCCCCTGCCGAAGCAGGCACCCGAGGCGTCGGTGAAGCTGCTCGCGGCCTCGCGCACCATGCTGGCCCAGGCGGGCGTGCGCAAGCAGATCTGGAACACCGAGATCAACTACGGGCTCCTCGGCGGCGGCACCGCACGCAACATCTCGCGGGCCAAGGAGGCGGCCTACGTCTCGCGCACCCTGGTGCTCAACGCGGACGGGAACATCAAGCGGGTGTTCTGGTACGCGTGGGACCTGCAGAACCTCGCCAACACGCAGCTCACCAACCCCGACGGGTCGCTGACACGAGCAGGCACGGCCTACGTCGTGACGCGTGGCTGGCTGCTCGGCGGCCGGACCAAGGGCTGCGTTCGGGACCGGCGTGGCACCTACACCTGCACCGTGAGCTACTCGGCTGGCGTGAAGCGGATCTACTGGAACCCGTCGCGCAAGGCGACGGTGCGCGCGGTGAAGTCGGCGCGCGCCTCTGTCGGCCTGTTCGGAGTCGAGAAGCCTCTCTCCGGCGGCGAGGCCATCGGCGTCGGCAAGCTGCCGGTCATGGTCCGCTCCAAGCGCTAGCTCTCGGACGTCACGACGGCCCCCACCCGGTTCGGGTGGGGGCCGTCGTCGTCCCCGCGCCTGGAGGTGGTCAGCGGGCGCCTCTCTCGGTCACCGCGCCACCGCCCCAGGGCGCAGCCCGGCCCCGACCTTCTCCTTGAGCAGCTCTCCCCGTCTGCGGATGTCGACCCTGCCGATCAGCGGGAACAGGATCGGCACCATCACGGCTGCCGCTCCACGCAAGGGCGGGAACGCCAGCTCGAACACCACCTCGGTGCCCTGGCCGGTAGGGCGCAGCTCGAAGCTGTTCCGGAATGCCCCATCGCGTCGGTGGCCCGCAGGATGAGCCGCTCGTGCGGCACGACGTCGGTGATCTCGACGACGTTCTCATGGCGCCGGTCTCCGGGTATCCGGCCGATGGAGCGGTACCGGCTGCCGACGGTGTTCGCCTCGCCGGAGACGAGCGCCACCTGGTAGGGCTTCGGTGACCAGGCTGCGTGCCGGTCCAGGTCGCCGATCCACGGCCACACGGTTTCCGGTGGCGCGTCGATCGTGACGGTGAAAGTGCCGTGAATGGTCATGGCCCGCCTCGCATGCTGTTGTCGTGTGGGGACGCCGGACGGTCAGACCTCGACGACGACCCGAAGGAAGGTCGCCGCGATCGTGGTCCGCTCCGGCTCGGTGCTGACGTCCTGCTCCGCGAAGAGCTCCTCGAGCTGGCGCTGCAGGTCGCCGTCGCGCCCGTTCGCCTCGGCCCCCTCGAAGGCGTTCATCGTGGGCCCGTAGTAGCTCCGGAACGCCCGGACGAAGTCCGACGGCGACCCGAGGTGGTGGAAGGTGAACGTCGACTCGGTGCAGGTGACCCGGTCCGGGGACACGCGGGCCGCGGCGAACCGCTCGGTGACGTTGCCCTTCACGCCCCACGTCATCGGGCTGACAAACCCTTCCGGCGACGGCGGGGAGTAGCCCGAGCTGATGCGCAGCATCTGGGCGACCAGCGTGGGATCGCCCGGGATCCAGTTCCCCATCAGTGCCAGCACCGGCCCGACGACACTCGCCTGTCCGAGCAAGAGCACCGCACCGCGAACCCAGCCGCGACCAGCAGAGCACTTCCGGCGGCCAGCCGGTCGGCCTCGACCCGCGCAGCCAGCCGCGGGACCGCCTGCCCGGCCACGAAGCCCGCCGCCGAGAACGGCACCAGCACGAGACCGGCCTGAAACGTGTTCAGGCCGAATCCGTACCCGGTCTCAGTCGGGGTCTGGGCGTATCGGGTGGACAGGGTGAGCAGCAGGTACATGCTGACACCTGCCAGAAGCATCGTCGCGTTCGCGCGGGCCACGACCGGCTGACGCAGGCTGGACAGGTCGACCAGCGGCGCCGTCGTCCGCCGTTCCACCACCACCCAGGTGGCCAGAAGGACGATGCCGGCACCGAGCAGGGCGCAGGCAAAGAGCCGGTCCCGATGCCTCGAGGGCGTCGCTGGCCCTATCTCGGCGCTTGGGACGTGACGAGGGTCGCGTAGAGGTCGGGCAGTAGGTTCTCGAGGTTCCCGATCTCCTCGATGTGGTGCCTCACCCCGCGTCGATCCGCTTCTCCGGGAAGGCTCGTGAGTGGGCGACCCGATTGAGCTCCACGCGGCGACGCCACCGCGTGTCGAGCCGTCTCAACCGAGCGTCAGGTTTCGACATAGCCAGGGCCATCGTTGGAGCCAGGACTCGGCGGGACGGGTAGTCCCGACGGGGTGCGTTGGCATGGCGGGCTGCCGACCCGCCACCAGCGGGCGTCGGACAGCACCAGCGCTAGGCAGACCGCGGCCAGAGCAGCGACCGCCGTCCAGCCGATCGTGCTGGTGGTCCAGTCGCCATAACCCTTGTCGGCATAGGGAAACACCGGGAAGGCGCGGGCGAACGGGCGCGCCAGAGCCCAGAGTGCGGCGACCGGCACGATCGTGGCGGCGAACGTGATACCTGGTGTGCGCACCCCTGTGGATCGCCGCCAGGTGACCCACGACGCGCCGACCAGTCCACCGGCCAGGCCCTGGACCCATACGTCCCAGTGGTGACCGAAAAGGCTGTCCCGTGACCACCACACCGCAACGCTCCACACGCCCAGCAGGCCCGCGATCCCGGCCGTGCGGGCCGCTGTCCGCCACCACAACGGACGGGGTAGTGCGTCGACGACTGAGCTCGCGGGTTCGTCGAAACACCACGCTACGGCCGCGGCAAGCAGCCCTACCGCGATGCCCTCCAGTGGCCACACGACCCACGGCCAGCTGCGTACTCCCTCCATCAGGATGCCCAGCAATAGAGCTGCCGCAGCGAGTCGCCTCCACGGAAGCGAGTAGGCAGCGACGCGGATCATGGCTACTTGGCGATGGGGTTGACGATGATGCTGTCGACTCCGAGGACGATGGAGAGCGCCGCGAAGACGGTCGCGGCGGCGGCGACGGCGATCATCGCCCTGCGGATCGGCGACCGGTTCGACTCGGGGTCGTGGTGGACGGCGGCTAGCACCCCGAGGGCACACACCGCCGTGAGGTACAGCACCCAGAAGTAGGGCGACCCGGGCAGGTACCCGAAAGCGTCGTCGCCGCCCATCGCGTCGCCGTCGAGGCCGACGGGCGCGGCCCACTGGGTCCAAACCCAGACCATCCGCCACGACATGGTTGAGTTGAAGATGCCCTGCATCAGGATCGTGACGATGATCATCGAGATCGACACGAGCGCGGCCATCCCGCGGAAACGCAGGTAGCGCGCGGCGACCAGGCCGAGCAGCGGGCCGCCGACGGCTGCCATCACGCTCTGCCCGAAGGTGAAGGCGAGCAGGTGAGCGTCCGAAATTCCGTCATAGGCGTTGGGCATGTCGTAACCCTGGATCTGGAAGCCTGTCCACCCCGCGATCCACAGCAGCAGGCCGGCTGTTCCAGGGACTACCACCGCACCGGTCAGGGCCAGAGTGCGGTCACGTTCGTTGACCGCCGAGGCACCCGCGGCAGCGGCGAGCCGGTCGGAGCGGCGGACCATGCCGACCATGATGCCGATGCCGAAGACGCCGATGCCCGCCGCGATAGCGAGCCCGAGCCAGAGAGCGCCGTACCGCTGGCCGTCCTGGTCGGGGAAGAGGAACTGCTGGGCGAAGGCCAAAACTGTCAGTGCCAGTCCGATCCAGAACAGCTTGCTGGTCAGGTAGCTGCGGATCTCCTGCCTGGTCAGGGAGGCCAGCAGCGGACCCGTGGTCACTGAGGTCACGGCGATACTCCTTCGGGTCGGCTGCTCCCGCGCAGGAGCAGGTAGGCGTCTTCGACGGACGGGTCGAGGGCCTGGGCATTGACTCCCGGGGTCCCTCCGACCGAATGAATCTGGCCCGTGCCGGTCTTCCAGGTGGCGACCGCGCCAGCACTGGCTTCCGGGGCTACATGGACCCGGCCGACCGCGGTGTTCAGCAGGTCACGGACGGCACCGTCGAACCGAACGGCGCCGTTATCGAGGACGATCACCCGGTCGCACAGCGCGGCGACGTCCTCGGTCTGGTGTGTCGATAGCAGCACGGTGCCGGGCAGCCCAGAGAGGATGCGGCGCAGGGACGCCCGCTGCTCGGGGTCCAGGCCGGTGGTCGGCTCGTCGAGCAGCAGCAGGTCGGGTGCCCCGATCAGTGCCTGGGCAACCGACAGTCGGCGACGCTGGCCCCCGGAAAGCTTGCGGATCTTCATCCTCGCCCGCTCGGCGAGGCCGACCAGTTCCAGGACTCGTTGAACCTCAGTGGCGCGGCGCTTGCTGTACTTCCACTCCTTGAGCACTGCGATGTAGTCGACGAAGCCTGCGACCGTCATGCCGCTTGGGTAGTGCACCTCCTGTGGCAGGTACCCGATACACCGCCTGGCGTCGACCCGCGCGGCATGACCTGCTGTCACCTCGTGGCCTGCGATGGTGATACGCCCGGTCGTGGGGGGCAGCACGGTGGCGAGCAGTGACAGCATCGTGGTCTTGCCGGCTCCGTTCGGCCCGAGCAGGCCGACCACACCGGGCCGGAGCTCGAGATCGGTCGGCGTCAACGCCTCGAGCCGGCCGTAGCGCTTGCTGACGCCTTCGAGCGTGGCGGTGGCGCTCATCAGCCCTCACCTCCCAACAGTCGGAACGAGGAGGAACGCAGCACGAAGACGGCGGCCATCCCGACAGCGACCGCCATGCTCGCGACTTGAACCGCTGTCGCGGAGAGGTCGGTGACCTCGCCGGTGCGTTCGGTGCCCACCACGACCGCGACCCAGCACCCGCACGTCAGCCCGGCGGCGGTCCACGAGTTGAGCCAGCTGCGCAGCGCCAGCGCGAGCGACGTCAACGCCAGCGAGGGCAGCAGCCAGACGAATGCGAGGTTCGCCAGGCCCGGCACAGCCAGTCCGGCAACCAGAGTGGCCGGGATGGCGACGGCCAGGGTCGCGACCGTGCGCAGGATGGCGAGGCGGACCTTGTCGTACGGTGTTGCACCCATGATGGAGCGCAACTGCTCGGTGGCATCGAAGGCAGCGATGACTGCAAACACCGGCGCGGTCGGTGCCAGCAGCCAGAAGATCTCGTCCTGGCGAGCCGGGACCAGTGCGGTGAGGAGGGCGCAGACCAGCGCCGCGCCGACAGCCAGCGACCACGGCAGCACAAATCCTTCGGACGCGGCGAGAATGATCAAGTCCTCCTCGGCCACTCCCAGGCGACGCAGCCAGCGCACGGACCGCGGCAGCCGGGGGCGCCGTACCTCGCTCACGATGCCGGCCCACGCCGCGGCGGTCACCTGGTCCGGCGCCACCACGCGCGCCGACCGCTGGCACCCGGCGCAGCCGGTCACGTGCCGGTCGATCGATGCCGTCGCGATGTCATCGAGACGCCCGGCGGCGTATGCCTGCCATGCCTCGGCGCTGACATGCCATTCGGACATGGTCACCATCCCTCCACCTTGATCAGCTGGCCACGCAGCCGCTGCTTGGCCAGCCGTACACGCGACTTGACCGTCCCTTCCGGAATGCCGAGTAGCAAGGCCGCCTCCCTGGCGGTCAACCCGTCGATGACGGTCAGCTGGAGTGCTTGCCGCATCTCGGGCGAGAGCGTGCGCAGCGCGTCACCGACCGAACCGCTCTCGACAGCGAGCAGCAACTGATCCTCAGCGCTGGCCACGACCGGGGAGATCGCTGCGATCGTCTCGGCGGCAACTGGGGTCGGCGCCGTCTTGCGCATCTCGCTGATCAGCCGGCGGATCGCAATCCCCCACAACCAAGCGCCCACGTCGCCGCGGCCCCGGTAGCCGCCGGGCTTCTTCCACACCGCGACGAACGTGTCCTGCAACGCCCCAGACACCAGCTCGTCGGACGAACAGCGACTCCGCAGCCGAAGCGTCAGCCAGGCCGAGTGCCGGTCGAACAACTCACGGAGCGCCGCCTCGTCACGATCCGCCACGCGCACCAGCAGTACGGCGTCGGAGTCGGCGGTTTGCTCCATGCCCACAATGTCTCGCGCTGAGGGCCGCGCGGATCACATGTTGGGCGCTCAATTTCGTTGACATTCCGTCGCGGTGTCGGCGACACGGGTGATCCAGGTCAACGACCCGGTACGACAGAGGAGATGTTCGAGCCATCCCATTCCAAGGTGCATCGCATGAAGCGCACGGCCCTCGGCATCTCAACCGGCCTGGCGAACGGCACTCACCCTCACATCGATGCCGCCGGCCGCAGCCGACCCCAGGCCGATCAACGACAGCTGGCAGACCTCGGTCTGCGACAACGGTGAGACCTATGCTTCCCGATCGTCCACCACGCCGTCGACCCGTCGGCCACGGTCGACCACGCGCCGCTGCACGTGCCGGACAGCAACGTCGTCCTGCAGCCGCTGTCCTTCAGCGGCATCGTGTCCTTCGAGGTCGACGGGGTCGTTGTCGAGTCCTTTCCCGTCGAGCTGACCAACCAACGCACCCCCAACGCGAGGAACACCATCACCTGTCACTCGACATACGCCGTCACCGCGCAGAACGGGACAATCGTCCACGTCGCGGGGACCGACGTGTTCGCGCTTGCCGGACGATGAGGTGATCAAGAGCCACAGAACCGAACCGAGCCCTACAGAGGTCCCGAATTCGCACTGGGTTCTGGCATGCGGGCCCATTTGAGGAACCTCTCCAGCGAGAACCTGCTAGTCAGCTGCAAGGCAGCGTGACGCGGCAACCCGCGATCCCCGCATGCCCCGATCGGACGAGTTTCCGCGAAAGGGATGTCCTGCGCCGCGAGAAGACATTGACGTGGCCAACGAGCCCCTCCTTGGCTTCTGGAAGTCGCGCGGACGACCAGTAATCCGTGGAGAACACTCTCGCGCTCCATCGGACGCGCCAACTCGCTCTGGGGTCGCTGGGGCCGCACTGGGGCAGCAGGCGAACGAGAACGGCGGCTGACGCTGGAAGTCGCCGAAAGGCGTCACCGCAGGTCGGCCGCCGTTCTCGGCGACTACTGACAGAGGCTGAAACCCCTGAATCAGATGTCGAAGTAGAGCTCGAACTCGTGGGGGTGCGGGCGGAGCCGGATCGGGTCGACCTCGTTGGCGCGCTTCCAGTCGATCCAGGTCTCGATCAGGTCCTCCGTGAAGACCCCGCCCTCCTGCAGGTAGGCGTTGTCCTCCTCGAGCGCGATCAGCACCTCCGGCAGCGAGGCCGGCACCTGGGAGATCTCGGCGTGCTCGTCCGGCGGCAGCTCGTAGAGGTCCTTGTCGACAGGCTGCTCCGGCTCGATCTTGTTGCGGATGCCGTCGAGCCCTGCCATCAGCATCGCCGAGAACGCGAGGTACGGGTTTGACGACGGGTCCGGCACCCGGAACTCGATCCGCTTTGCCTTCGGGTTGGCCCCGGTGATCGGGATCCGGATGCAGGCCGAGCGGTTGCGCTGCGAGTAGACCAGGTTGACCGGCGCCTCGAAGCCCGGCACCAGGCGGTGGTAGCTGTTGACGGTCGGGTTGGTGAACGCCAGCAGCGACGGCGCGTGCCGCAGCAGGCCACCGATGTAGTGCCGCGCCATGTCTGACAGGCCGGCGTAGCCGAGCTCGTCGTAGAAGAGCGGTGCGCCGTCCTTCCAGAGCGACTGGTGGCAGTGCATGCCCGAGCCGTTGTCACCGAAGAGCGGCTTCGGCATGAAGGTGGCCGTCTTGCCGGCAGCCCACGCGACGTTCTTGATGATGTACTTGAACAGCATCAGCTTGTCGCCGGCGTGGAGCAGCGTGTCGAACTTGTAGTTGATCTCGGCCTGTCCGGCGGTGCCGACCTCGTGGTGTGCGCGCTCCACGCCGAGACCAGCCTTGTTCAGCTCCAGGGACATCTGGTCGCGCAGGTCGGCGTAGTGGTCCAGCGGCGGAACCGGGAAGTAGCCACCCTTGTAGCGCGTCTTGTAGCCGCGGTTGCCGCCTTCCTCGGCGCGACCGGTGTTCCACGCGCCCTCGATCGAGTCGATGTAGTAGTAGCCGGCGTTCGCCTTGGTCTCGAACCGCACGTCGTCGAAGACGTAGAACTCGGCCTCTGGGCCGAAGAACACCGTGTCGGCGATGCCGGAGGTCTTGAGGTACGCCTCGGCCTTGGTCGCGATGTTGCGCGGGTCGCGGCTGTACGGCTCGTCGGTGAAGGGGTCCACGATGGAGAAGTTCAGCGCGAGCGTCTTCTCCTTCCGGAACGTGTCGACGTAGGCCGTCGCCGGGTCGGGGATCAGCTTCATGTCCGACTCGTGGATGGCCTGGAACCCCCGGATGGACGACCCGTCGAACATCTGCCCGTTGACGAAGAAGTCCTCGTCGACGGACTCGGCCGGCACGTTGAAGTGCTGCATGATGCCGGGCAGGTCGCAGAAGCGGACGTCGACGAACTTCACGTCCTCCTTCTTGATGAAGCGCAGGACCTCGTCCGCGTTCTGGAACATCCATCCTCCTCGGAGCTGGCGGCGATCTGCCGTCTGGACGGTGACGCTAGGGGGACCGGATTTCCCGGCAGTGACCCTCGTGTTTCGGTGGTGTTACGAGTCCGGGGTGACCGATGGGCCACCGGTCGGAGCGGCCGCCTCCCGTCGTACCGTAGGCGGGTGGTCGAGGGGAAGGGCTTCGAGCGTGCTGACGTCGCCGGCTGGCTCCAGGGGCCGGGCGGTCGGGCCCGCGAACCCGGGTCGTACGCCGGGCAGCGGCTCGGCCTGCCCGAGAACGGCCGTGGGTCGGTGGCCGGCTTCGGTCGCCGTCTGGTCGCGTACCTGATCGACTCGCTGGCGTGCGCGCTGATCGCCGCCGGCTTGTTCAGGGACCAGCTGTTGACCCTGCCGGTCTTCGCGCTCGAGGTCGCCGCCCTGACCTGGTTGGCGTCCGGATCGGCCGGCCAGCTGGTCTACGGCCTGAGGGTGGTGCGGCTGGACGGCGAGCCGGTGGGGCTGCCGCGCGCGCTGCTCCGGACCGTGCTGCTCTGCCTGCTCGTGCCGGCGGTCGTCTGGGACCGGGACGGGCGCGGCCTGCACGACAGGGCCGTGGGCACCGTGGTGGTCCGATTCCGCGCCGCCACCGGCTCCGCGGGCTAGGCAGCGAGCAGGCGTACCAGCGCCGCCAGGTCGTCGGCCAGCGCCTCCAGCCGCCTGTTCTCGTCCTGCAGCCAGAACTGGACCTGTTCGGCGGCGAGGCCGCCGAGCAGGACCTCCGCCCGCACCCGCGGGGCCGTCGCGCCGGCCGCGGCGAGCAGCATCTCGACGTGCTGACGCCAGAACCGGTAGGAGCCCTTGCGCAGCCGGCCGCCCGGCGTCGACGTCTCCGACAGCAGCACCAGGTCCAGGTGGCGCGCCTGGAAGGCCAGGTACGCGCGTGCGAACGCCGCCAGTCGCTCTCCCGGCGCCGCGCCGGGACCCAGCGGCGGGGGACCGGAGAGGATCCGTTCCTGCAGCTCGGCTCCCCGCAGGTCGAGCAGGGTCCCGGCCAGGCCGCCCTTGTCGGTGAACCGGCGGTACAGGGTGCCTTTCCCGACGCCGGCGGCCGCGGCGATGTCGTCCATGGTGACCCCGGCGACGCCACGCTCGGCGAACAGCCGGTCCGCCGCCTCCAGGACCCGGCGCCGGTTGCGGGCGGCGTCGGCTCGCTCCCGGGGAGGGGGAGGCCCCACCCGCAACAGGTCCCGATCGCTCACCGCCGGCTCCCCGGGGCTTGACCAAGCGGACTGCGGTCCGTTAATGTCGAGGACATAACCGGACTGTAGTCCGAATCACCCGTCGGAGGAAGCATGCCCGCCACCCTGCCCCCGCTCCAGCGACCGCTGACCGTGCTCGTCCTCGGTGCCTCCGGCTACCTCGGCCGGGTCGCCGTCGAGCACCTCACCGCCCGCGGCCACCGGGTGCTGGCCGGCCGGCGGCCGGCCGTCGACCTCGCGGTGCCGGAGTCGCTCGCGGCGGCGGTGACCGACGAGGTCGACGCGGTGGTCAACCTTGCCACCCCGACCGGAAGCCTGGACGTCGACAGCGCCGCCACCGCCGCGCTGCTCTCCCGGCTGCGCGGGACGGGGCGGGCCCTCATCTACACCAGCGGCGTGTGGGTGCTCGGTCGCAGCGGCCGCCGGGTGCTTGACGAGACCACTCGCACCGACCCGATCGACCTGGTCCGCTACCGCCCGCTCGTGGAGCGTCAGGTGCTGGACGCCGCGGCGGACGGGGTGCGCGCGGTCGTCCTGCGCCCCGGCGTCGTCTACGGGCGTGCCGGCGGCATCCCCGGAATGCTGGTGGCGTGTGCGGCCGAGCACGGCGTCGGGCTGCACGTCGGCGCGTCACCGGTGCGGTGGCCGATGGTGCACGTCGACGACCTCGCCGAGCTCTACGTCCGCGCGCTGGAGCAGGCGCCCGCAGGTGCCGTGCTGCACGGCGTCGCCGGACCGGCGGTGGACACCCGTGACCTCGCCGCCGGGGCGGCCGCGGCCGCCGGCGTCGCAGGGGTCCGGGCGTGGCCGCTGACCGAGGCGCAACAGGCGCTGGGGGCGGACTTCGCGGATGCGCTTGCGCTCGACCAGGTGGTCTCGGCCGAGCTCACCTCGGCACTGCTGGGCTGGTCACCGCAGTCGACGGGTCCGGTAGCCGACCTGGCCACCGGCTCCTACCTGGTCGCCGCTGCCGACGCGGCCTGAACCCGGCCGCGCTGACACGTCGCGGCGTGATCAGCCGCGAGGGCCGCGCGGCATCCGGAGGTTCTTGGGCATCGGGCCCTTCGGGATCGGCAGGCTCATCGTGCCGAGTGCCTTCAGCCGCCGGTTGACCTCGGTGACCTGCGTGGTGGTGAGGTTGCGCGGCAGCTTCATCAGGTGCTTGTTCAGCTTGCGCAAGGGCACCTGGTCGTCGAAGTTGCCCGCCTGCACGTCGTAGACCGGGACGTCCGGGACGTAGCGCGCGACCTTCTTCTTCTCGGTGACAAGCAGCGCCTGCACCCGGCTGGGGGCGCCCTCGCCGATGAGCACGACGCCGGGCCGGCCGACGGCGCGGTGCACGATGTCCTGGTTGCGGGTGACCGCGACGGCCGGCGTCACGACCCAGCCCTTGCGCAGCATGTTCAGCGCCGCGGCCGCCGCCCCGGGCTGGCCGTCGACCTGGGAGAACGCGGCCTTCTCGGCCCGGCGGCCGAAGACGATGGTCGCCACCAGGAAGCCCGCGAGGAAGCCCATGATCCCCAGGTAGACCGGGTGGCCCACCAGGAAGCCGATCGCGAGGACGATCGCGAAGACGAGCAGGCCGGCCGCGGCGGTCACCCAGCCGACGAGAGGGTCGACACGGCGGGTCATCGTGTAGGCGGACCGGATCTGCCCGAACCGGCCCTTCGAGAACCGGCCCTGCTTGCCCGGTCCTGGGTCGTTGCCCTGAGCAGTGTCGTCCTTGCGCGCCATGCGCCGAAGGATACGGGCCGTCGGCGGCGCTCCGGCCGCCGCCCGGGACCGGACCGCCCGCAACGGCGCCAGGGGTCGGGTCAGCCGGCGCGGTGCTGCCGCGGCGCCGGTACCGAGCCGCCGGCCGCCGACGCTGCGGCATCGCCCGCGGCAAGACCTGCCAGCGCCTCGGACCCCTCCAGGTTCACCTGGTGCCGGACCTCGAGGGCGCGCCGCGCGTTGCGGCGCGACCCCTCTGCGACGCGGTGGGTAGCCGCCTCGACAGCGGTGAAGACGATCTCGGAGAAGGTGGCCATCGGCGGGAGCGTCCGCTGCACTGCTGCTCGGGTCATGGCACCAGCAGACCCGAGCCTGGTTACCGCCGTATGTCACGGCGGGAACATTCGGCGAAATCTCCGGCTCGCGGAGGGGTCAGGCGGGGGCGGCGGCCCTGTCGTGGGCCTGGTCGTCGGCCCGGACATCCCGGGCCTCGACGGCCTGCCGGTAGAGCCGGCCGGCACGGTAGGACGACCGGACCAGCGGCCCGGACATGACACCGGCGAAGCCGATCTCGTCGGCCTCCTCGCGCAGCTCGACGAACTCCTCCGGCCTGACCCAGCGCTCCACCGGGTGGTGCCGAGGCGACGGACGGAGGTACTGCGTGATGGTGATGAGCTCGCAGCCGGTGGCGTGCAGGTCGCGTAGCGCCTGGCTGACCTCGGCCCGCTCCTCGCCCATGCCCAGGATGAGGTTGGACTTGGTGACCAGGCCGAACTCCCGCGCCTGCCGCAGCACGTCCAGCGACCGCTCGTAGGTGAACGCCGGCCGGATCCGCTTGAAGATCCGCGGCACCGTCTCGACGTTGTGCGCCAGCACCTCCGGCCGGGACTCGAAGACCTCGGTGAGCAGGTCCGGCTTTCCGTTGAAGTCGGGGATCAGGTTCTCGACGCCGGTCCCGGGGTTGAGCGCGTGGATCTGCTTCACCGTCTCGGCGTACAGCCAGGAGCCGCCGTCGGGCAGGTCGTCGCGGGCGACGCCGGTGATGGTGGCGTAGCGCAGCCCCATCGCCTGCACCGACTCGGCCACCCGCCGGGGCTCGTCGCGGTCCAGCGGCTGCGGCTTGCCGGTGTCGATCTGGCAGAAGTCGCATCGCCGCGTGCACTGGTCGCCGCCGATGAGGAACGTGGCCTCGCGGTCCTCCCAGCACTCGAAGATGTTGGGACAGCCGGCCTCCTCGCACACCGTGTGCAGGCCCTCGCGCTTCACCAGCGACTTGAGCTCGGTGTACTCCGGCCCCATCGTCGCGCGCGTCTTGATCCAGGACGGCTTCTTCTCGATCGGGGTCTCCGCGTTGCGGACCTCGAGACGCAGCAGCTTGCGGCCGTCCGGTGCGATGGTCACGCGCTCCAGGGTACGTGGCGGCGTCACCGGCTGCGAGGCGGCGGGCGACGTGCTGGGATGAGGCCGTGACGGAGCTCGCCGACCTCGACGCCCGGATCGCGGCGAGCGCTGCTGCGCTGCGTGGGCGGGACCGGGCCGCCCGGCGACTGGCCGAGCTCGAGGACACGCTGGCCGACCACGAACGGCGGGTGAGCGAGCTCGTGGCGCGCCTCGGGGACGAGGAGTCGGACGTGACCCGGCTGGAGGGGCTCAGCCTCGGGCGGGTGGTGGCCGCACTGCGAGGCTCTCGCGCCGACGACCTGGCGCGGGAACGCGCCGAGCGGGACGCCGTCGCCTACCGGCTGACCGAGGCGCGGGCTCGCCGCGACCTCGTGCTGCGCGAGCACGCCGGGCTCGTCGACCGGGTCTCGGCGCGCGGCGCCGTCGACGCCGAGCACGCCTCGGCTCTCGCCGCGAAGGAGGCGTACGTGCGGGCCGTCCCCGGCGACCCGCGGGCGGCCGAGCTGCTCGACCTGGCAGCCGCCCGGGGCGCCCTCGACGCCGAGCTGGTCGAGGTCGACGAGGCGACCGGGGCGGCGCGGCGTGCCGGCCAGGCCCTCGCCGAGGTGCGCGAGCACCTCGGCAGCGCCGGGGCCTGGTCCACGTACGACACCTGGCTCGGCGGTGGGGCGATCAGCAGCATGGTGAAGCAGGACCGGCTGGGCCAGGCGCAGCGCGCGGCGTCACGGGCCGACGCGGAGCTTGCCGCGCTGCGCCGCGAGCTGGCCGACGTCGGTGGCGACGTCGACGACGTGCTGCCCTCGCTGGAGATCGGCGGGCTGACGCGCTTCGTGGACGTCTGGTTCGACAACATCGTCACCGACTGGTCGGTCGCGTCCCGCATCAGTGACGCGAGGACCACGACCGACACGGTCGACCGCGCGGTCGCCGCGGTGCTGGCCGGCCTGGCCCGTCGCCGCACGGACGTCGAGTCCCGGCTGGCCCAGCTGTCGAGCCGGCGCGACCGCCTGCTCAGCGCCGGCTGAGCACCTCGGCGAGGCGCTTCTCGACGTACGGCGTGGCCTCGGCGACGGTGACGTCGCGGCCTGTCTCGCGGCTCAGTGAGGTCGCGGACGCGTCGGCCAGCCCGCAGGGGATCATGTTGGCGAACGGCGCCAGGTCGCAGTCGCAGTTGAGGGCGAACCCGTGCATTGTCACGCCCTGCGAGACCCTGACCCCGATCGCGGCGACCTTGCGGTCCGGGCCCTCGCCGTCGACGACCCAGACACCCGACCGGCCCTCGACCCGACCCGCGTCGACGCCGAGGTCGGCGCACACGAGGATCAGCGCCTCCTCCAGCCGTCGCACGTAGGCCACGACGTCCAGCGGCTCGGGCAGCCGCAGGATCGGGTAGCCGGTCAGCTGTCCGGGGCCGTGCCAGGTGATCTTCCCGCCGCGGTCGACGTCCACCACCGGGGTGCCGTCGAACGGCCTCTCCTCGGGCAGGGTCCGCTTGCCGGCGGTGTAGACCGGCTCGTGCTCGAGCAGCAGGACGGTCCCGGGCTCGGTCCCGGCGGCGACGGCAGCGTGCAGCCGCCGCTGCTCGTCCCACGCCTGCTGGTACGGGACCACCCCGGCGTGCACCATCCGCAGGTCGCTCACGCCGTCGAGCGTACGTCAGGCAGGCCGGCCGGCGGCTGGCAGCGAGGGCGCCGTGCCGCCAGACTCGGGCAGGTGAAGGACCCACGATGAAGGACGTTCGGGTCGCCCTGGTCGGCTACGGCATGGCCGGGCGCCAGTTCCATGCCCCGCTGCTGCGCGAGGTCGACGGCCTGCGCCTGACCCATGTCGTGACCGGTGATCCGGAGCGGGCGGCGGCGGCCCGGGACGAGAATCCGGGCGTGCAGGTCGTCGCGGCCGCGGACGACCTCTGGGGACACGCCGGCCGGCTCGAACTCGTCGTTGTCGCCTCGCCGACGTCGGCGCACGCGGGCCAGGTCCGGGAGGCGCTGCGACGGGCGCTGGCCGTCGTGGTCGACAAGCCGATGGCGACCACCGCCGAGTCGGCGCGCGAGCTGACCGAGCTGGCCACGGCCCGCGCGACGATGCTCACGGTCTTCCAGAACCGGCGCTGGGACCCGGAGCACCTCACCGCCCGCGCCGTGCTGTCCTCCGGCGCCCTGGGCGAGGTGATCCGCTACGAGGCGCGGTACGAGCGCTGGCGACCGGTGCCCAAGACCCGGTGGCGGGAGCGGTCCACCAGCGAGCAGGGCGGCGGTCTGCTGATGGACCTCCAGCCGCACCTCGTCGACGGCGCGCTGGACCTGTTCGGCCCGGTCGCCTCGGTCTACGCCGAGCTGCAGGCACTCTCGACCGTCGGCGACGACGTGACCTTCCTCGCGCTCCGGCACGTCTCCGGCGTGACCAGCCACCTCGGCGCGACCTCGCTGGCGGGCGCGCCCGGACCGCGGACCCGGCTCGTCGGGCGGGAGGCCACCTACCTGGTCGCCGACGTCGACGGTGACCTCACGGCGTACGGCGAGTGGCGCGACCCCGACCCGGACCACCGGGGCTTCCTGGTGCGCGGCGACCAGTCCGAGCCGGTGCCCCGGGCGCCGGGTGCCTGGGTCGACTTCTACCGCGGGGTGCGGGCCGCGCTCGTGGACGGGGCGCCGGCGCCGGTCGACCCGGCCGAGGCCGTCGCCGTGATGGAGGTCCTCGACGCGGCCCGGGTCTCGGCCCGCGACGGCGTCGTGGTCGACCTCGGCTAGGCGTCACCGCCGGGCAGCAGGCGGGGCTCGATGCGGGTCTCGACGGCCCGGCCGTCCGGGCCGCGCTCCACGACGTACGCGGCGACGCCGGGGCGGTCCGCGACCGCCTCGACGATCTCGGTGCCGTCGTAGACGATGCCGACCCCGTCGTCGGTGGCGTGCGACGTCGGCAACGTCCCGTCGGCGACCAGGCGGTGCAGCAGCGGCCGCCGCTGCTCCTCGCTGTCGTAGTGCACGCCGTTGCCGTAGGGGAGCAGGCCCAACCCGCCCAGCGCCGGTCGCAGGTCGAGACCGTAGCTGTCCGTGGGACCGCCGACGTACCAGCAGATCGAGCCGGCGGAGACCCCGCCGAGCACCACCCCCTCCTCCCAGCACTCGCGCAGCACCTCGTCCAGGCCGTGGGTGCGCCACACGGCCAGCAGGTTCGCGACCGAGCCGCCGCCGACCCAGACCACGTCCTGCGCGAGCAGGTGTGCGCGCACGTCCGGGACGTTCGGCATGGAGAACAGCTCGAGGTGCGAGGCGCGCACGTCGGAGCCGGCGAACGCGCGGTAGAAGCCGGCGGTGCCGTTGAGGGAGTCGCCCGAGGCGGTGCCGAGGTAGCAGAACCGCGGCCGGTCCGGGTTTCCGGCCAGCTGGATGGCGTGCTCGATGAGCGGCCCGCGGCGCCACTGGAAAACGCCGAAGTCACTGGGCAGGAAGCCGCCGGAGGTCGCGAGGATCTTCACCCGCTGCACCTTACGGACACCGGTGACGACGATCGATCGTGGCCGGGTCAGGCAGGCGACACGCCCTAGGCTGCCCGCGTGGTGGTCTGCCCGGCCTGCGGCACGGAGAGTGCCGACGGGGCGAAGTTCTGCCGCGAGTGCGCCGCGCCGCTCGCCCTCGCGCGGCCGGCTGCTGCCCAGGAGCGCAAGACGGTGACCGTGCTGTTCTGCGACGTCAGCGGCTCCACCGCCCTCGGCGAGCGGCTGGACGCGGAGGCGATGCGCTCGGTGATGACGCGGTACTTCGCCGAGATGAGCCGGGTGGTCCAGGCGCACGGCGGCACGGTGGAGAAGTTCATCGGCGATGCCGTGGTGGCGGTGTTCGGCCTCCCGGTGGTGCACGAGGACGACGCGCTGCGCGCGCTCCGGGCCGCAGCCGGCATGACGGTCGCCCTGGACGGTCTCAACGCGGACATCGAGGCGCGCCACGGCGTCCGCCTGGCAGCGCGCATCGGGGTGAACACCGGCGAGGTCGTCGTCGGCGGGGGTGAGCCCGGCAAGGGGACCGTCGCCACCGGGGACGCGGTCAACGTCGCCGCCCGGCTGGAGCAGGCAGCGAGCCCCGGCGAGACGCTGTTCGGTGCAGCGACGTACGCGCTGGTGCGCGACCACGTCGACGCCCAGGCGGTGCCGCCGCTGGCGCTGAAGGGCAAGTCGCTGCCGGTGGACGCCTGGCTGCTGCGCGGGGTGCCGTCGCTCGACGCCAGCCTGCGCTCGCCGCAGGAGGCGTCCCCGCTGGTAGGACGCGGTGACGAGTTGCTCCTCGTGCGGCAGGCGTTCGCGCGCAGCGTCCACACCCGCCGGCCGCAGCTCGTGACGGTGCTCGGCGCAGCCGGCGTCGGCAAGACCCGGCTGCTGACCGAGGCGCTGGCGGGGCTGGGCGCCACGGTGCTCAGCGGCCGCTGCCTGTCCTACGGCGACGACATCGTGTTCTGGCCGCTGCGGGAGATGCTGCGCACCTCGGCCGGGATCGAGCCGGGCGACGGCGAGGACACCGGCCGGGCCCGGCTGCTCGGGCTGTTCTCGGAGGACCCCGACGGCGACAGGCTGGTCGAGCGCCTCGCTCCGCTCGCGGGGCTCCCAGGGACACCGGCGGAGGCCGACGAGACGCAGTGGGCGGTGCGCCGGCTGGTCGAGACGCTGGGACGCCGGGGGCCGGTCGTGCTCGCGATGGACGACGTGCACTGGGCCGAGCCGGCCCTGCTCGACGTGATCGACCACCTGGCCGACTGGACCCGGGACACGCCGCTGCTGATCGTCTGCCTGGCCCGTCCCGAGCTGCTGGACGGCCGGCCGCAGTGGGCCGGCGGCAAGGTCAACGCCTCGACCGTCCTGCTCGAGCCGCTCGCCGAAGCCGACGCGGCAGCCATGCTCGCCAACCTGCGGGACGCTGCGGACCTGGACGCGCCGACCCGCCACCGGATCCTGGCCGCGGCCGGCGGCATGCCGCTCTACGTCGAGCAGATGATGGCGATGCTTGCCGAGGACCGCTTCGTGCCGGGCAGCGGGTCGACACCCGGCGGCCACGGCGGGACGCCGACCGTGGAGGTGCCGCCGACGATCGCCGCCCTGCTCGGTGCCCGGCTGGACCGGCTCACCGCCGCGGAGCGCGCGGTGCTCGAAGCCGCGGCCGCCGTCGGGACGACGTTCTACCGCGGCGCGGTGGCCGAGCTCGCGGCCGTGGCACCGCAGGACGTCCCGGGCCTGCTGAGGTCCCTGACGCGCAAGGAGCTCGTGCGGCCCGACACGTCGGAGCTGCCGGGCGAGGACGGCTTCCGGTTCCTGCACGCCTTGGTGCGCGAGGCGGCGTACGCCGGCATCTCCAAGAGTCGCCGCAGCGAGCTGCACGAGCGCTTCGCCCGGTGGCTGGACAAGCGGGCCGCGGCCCAGCGCCTCGACGTCGACGACTTCGTCGGATACCACCTCGAGCAGGCGGTGCGGTTCCGGCGCGAGCTCGGCGACGCCGACGCCGCGACCGGCGAGCTCGCGGCCGACGCGGCCCGCCGGCTCGGTGCGCACGGTCGACGGCTCGCTGCAGCGGACCCGGTCTCGGCCGCGTCGCTGCACGACCGGGCGGCGGACCTCGTCCGGACGGGCAGCCCGGAGCAGCTCGACCACCTGCGGCACGCCGCGGAGGCCATCACCTTCGCCGGCGACTTTCCCGAGGCGCAACGGCGTTACGCCGCGGCCCTGCGCGCGGCCCGGGCGGCGGGCGACGACCGCCAGGCCACCCTCGCCGAGCTCGCCGCCGCCGACGTCAGCGCGCACGTCGACCCAGCCTGGGACGCGGAGGCCCACCTGCCGGTCGCGGAGCGAGCGCTGCGCCGGTTCCGGGAGGTTGGCGACGACGAGGGGATGCTGGTCGCCGGAGTGACGGCCCTCAACGCCCTCAACGAGCTCTGCCGGTGGGCCCCGATGATCCCGATCACCGACGACCTGCTGCCCGCCGCCGAGCGCCTGGACGACCAGATCCACCGCAACGAGCTGCTGCAGTTCAACGGCATGGCGCTGTTCTACGGTCCGGCGCCGATCGACGACCTGCTGGCCCACCAGCGGGTCGACCCGCCGTTCACCAGCCGCATGTCGCTGCTGGGGCACGTCTACGGCTATGCCGCGGCGCTGGCGATGGCCGACCGGCCGGACGAGGCCCGCACTTTTCTGGGACGTGCTGACAGCCTGCTCGCCGAGACCACGAACCCGGTCGCGCACGCGATGGCCGCGTTCGGCGGCAGCGACACCCTGGTCCACCTCGGCGACCTGGACGCGGCCGAGCGGATGCTGCGCCGCGGGGTCGAGGCGATGCAGGAGATCGGGGAGCGGACCTACCGGTCCTCGCTCGCCGTGCTTCTCGGCGAGGTGCGGCTCGCGCTCGGCGACCCGGCCGAGGCCAGGCGCTGGGTGGAGCTCGGGCGTGACCTGACATCGTCGAAGGACGTCCTCAGCCAGGCCAGCTGGCGGTCGCTGCTGGCCCGGGTCGAGGCAGCCGACGGCCGGCCGGGTGCGGCGCTGACGCTGGCCGACGAGGCGGTCCGCCTGATCGAGCAGGCCGACGACATGACCGCGCGTGCCAGGACGCACGAGGGCCGGGCCGAGGTGCTTGCCATGGCCGGCCGCCACGGCGAGAGCGTCTCCGAGCGGCAGGTCGCGCTGACCTTGTACCGGGACAAGGGCGACCGCGTCTGCGCGCAGCGGCTCCGGTCCCTGATCGCCGACTCGGACACGGTGGGCTGACAGGCGGGTCGGCTCGGAGGTGACACGACGTCGCCGGAACCAGCGTCTGGGCCGGTCCGAGCCGCCATCATTGTCGGTGATGAGCGACGCCGGCCGGGCCAGGACACCGTGGTCAGCGGTCGCGGTGGGCACCGGGGTGGTGTTCGCGGCGTCGGGCGCAGCGGCCTTCGGCGTGCTGGCTCCGCTCACGCTGCTGGGCATGGACCTGTGGTCCGCCCATGTCACGCACACCACCGCGCCGCTCACCGGCGGAGCCGTCGAGACCGTGGGTGCGGCCCTCCTGGTCTTCATGATCGCGCTCAGCGCGGCCCTGGTGGTCAGCGTGCCGCTGGGCGCGCTGCTCGGGCTGGGCAACGGGGTGCTTGCACGCAGCGCGTGGGGCCGGTCCTGGCCTGCCACGGTGGTGGTCGCCGTGCTCGTCGGCGTGCTCGGTGGCATCGGTGTGCCGATGCTCGTCGTCGGCGGTGACGTGCTGGCCTGGCTGCAGGTCCTCACCGGCCTCGTGGGTGGTGCCGCCTGCGGTGCCCATCTGCGGTACCTCGCCGGCCGAGCGGTGCGGACGGGTCAGCCGGCGCTCCCGCAGGAGTAGGGAGAGTCCACGCCACGACGGGTCGGGCTGTGGACAACCTCGGTGGTACCGCGGGTCGGTTGCGCGACGCTGGACCGCATGACTGAGCCGCAGCTGCCGGGCTTCGACGCGGTCGAGCTGCTGGGCTTCGGCTCGGGCGGCGAGGTGTGGCTGGCCCGCGACCGGGCGACCGGCACCCCGGTCGCGCTCAAGCGGCTCCGGCCCGGCGCAGACCTGGCCGCCCGCGACCGGCTGCGACGGGAGGCCGCGGTGCTGGCCGGGGTGGACCACCCGCACGTCGTGCGGCTGCGGTCGGTGGTCGCCGACGGCGACGCCATGGTGCTCGTGCTCGACCTGGCGTCCGGGGGCAGCCTCGCGAGGCTGCTCGCCACCCGGCGTCGGCTGGCGCCGGGCGAGGTCGTCACCCTCGCGGTGCCGCTGGCCCAGGCTCTCGCCGCCGTGCACGCGCAGGGACTGGTGCACGGCGACGTGACGCCGGCGAACGTGCTGTTCGCTGCCGACGGGCGGCCGCTGCTCTCCGACCTCGGGGTGTCGTCGTTGCTCGGCGGCCCCGGCGGGCCGGCGCACGGCACCAGCGGCTTCCTCGACCCGGCACTGCTGGCGGGTGGCACCCCCGTGCCGGCGTCCGACGTCCACGGCCTCGCCGCCACCTGCCTGGCCGCGCTCACCGGTACCGCGCCGTACGACGGCGCCGGCCACCGGCTGCCCGTGCCCGAGGGACATCCCGCGGCGCTGCTCGCGGTCCTCGAGTCGGCGCTCGTCCCCGACCCGCGGGACCGCCCCACCGCCGAGGCGCTCGCCGTCGCCGTCTACGACACCGCACGCCCCGAGCCGGTGCGCCTGGACGAGGCCGGCGCGCGGCTGCCGTCCCCGGGGCCGGCCACCGGCCGGGCGGTGGCCGCGGCGACGCACCGGGTGCAGCCGGCAGCCGTGGCCGACCCGGTGCCGCCCCCGGGCGCGCCGCGGCGCCGGACCGCGGCAGCGCTGGCCCGGCTGGCCCTCGCTGCCCGCTCCCGCGGCCGGGCCGCACTGGTCGTCGGGGCCGTCGGCACGTCAGTGGTGCTCGCGGCCGTCACCGGCATCGCGTGGGCCGGCGCCGGCGGTCCGGCCGGGGCCACCGGGCTGCCTACGGGCGACCGGCCGACCGGCACGGCCACCGGCCCCGGGCCGGCCACCACCCCTGCGGTGCCGGCCCCGGGCACCGGCCGGGTCACACCGGGGACGGCTGCTGCTGCGGCCGGCGCAGAGGACGCCGGCGGCCGCTGGACGGACACGCTGGCCCGCCTGGACCGGGCCAGGTCCCGCGCCTTCGCGACCGGCGAGGTCACGCTGCTCCGGCGGGTCTACGCCGCGGGCTCACCGGCGCTGGCCCGCGACCGGAGGGTGCTCGCCCGGCTGACTCGCGCCGGGCTCCGGGCCGAGGGTCTGCGGCTGACGGTCACCGGCGTGGGCGCGCCTCGCCGGTCCGGAGGCCGGGTGCGGCTGGCGGTCACCGACACGATGCCGCCGTACCGTCTCGTCGACGCAGGTGGCGCCGTGGCCGAGCGGCGGCAGGGCCGCGGCCCCCGGTCCTGGACCGTGGTGCTGGCCCGCGCCGGTGGAGCATGGCGGGTCTACGACGTCGCGCGGGGGTGAGCCGCGGCGAGCACGTGCCGCAGCGCCGGCTCGAAGCTCGGGTGAGCGAACACGAAGCCGGCGTCCAGCAGTCGTCGGGGCAGCACCCGCTGGCCGCCGAGCAGGTCCTCGCCGAACTCGCGGAACACCAGGCGCAGCCCGAACCCCGGAGCCCGGAGCAGCGTGGGCCGGTGCAGCACCCGGCCCATGGCTGCCGTCATCGCCGCGTTGGTCAGCGGCTCCGGAGCGGTGACGTTGATCGCCCCGCTGAACTGCGTGTGCTCGGTGAGGAAGCGCACCACCCGGACGTAGTCCTCGAGGGCGACCCAGGAGAACCACTGGTCGCCGGACCCCAGGCGTCCGCCCAGGCCGAGCCGGAACAGCGGCAGCAGGCGACGTCCGAAGGCTCCGCCCTTGGCCGAGAGAACCGGCCCGGTGCGCATCGTCACCACGCGCGCCCCGGCCTCGGCTGCCGGTGCGGTCGACTCCTCCCAGCGCCGGGAGACCTCGGCCAGGTAGGTCTCTCCCGCCGGCGAGGACTCGTCGACGGCGCGGTCGCCCGGGTTGCCGTAGTAGGCGATCCCGGACATCGACAGGAGGTGCCCCACGCCGGCGTCGGCGACGGCGCGGGCAATGGTGGTCGTGCCGTCCACCCGGCTGTCCATGACGGCCCGGCGGTGGCTCGGGGTCCACGGCTGGTCACCGATCCCGGCGCCGGCGAGGTGCAGCACGAGGTCGGCGTCCTGCAGCGGCGCGGGGTCGACGGTGCCGCCGGCGGGGTCCCACCGCGCCTCGTCAGGCTGCGACGGCGGCCGCCGGACCAGCCGGACGACCTGATGGCCGTCGGCACGGAACGAGGACACCAGGCGAGAACCGAGCAGACCGGACGCACCGGTGACGACGACCTTCACGTGCTCTCTTCTCCCCGACCCGGCCGGACCGATGCGCCCCGGCCGGGTCGGGTCGTGGTGATCTCTGCCCCGGTCAGAGGCCCAGGTCGGACTCGAACGAGCCGTCCTCCAACCGGGCCTTGACGGTGCCGAGGAACCGCGCCGCGTCCGCTCCGTCGACGATCCGGTGGTCGTAGGACAGCGCGAGGTAGCACATCGACCGGACCGCGATCGTCTCGCCGAGGTCCGAATCGTCGACGACGACCGCGCGCTTGACCACCGCGCCGGTGCCGAGGATGCCGACCTGCGGCTGGTTGATGATCGGGGTGTCGAACAACGCACCTCGGCTGCCGGTGTTTGTCAGCGTGAACGTGCCGCCGCCCAGCTCGTCCGGGGTGATCTTGTTGCTGCGGGTGCGGGCTGCCAGGTCGGCGATCTTGCGCGCCAGCCCGGCGATGTTCAGGTCGCCGGCGTCCTTGACGACCGGGACCAGCAGGCCGCGCTCGGTGTCCACCGCGACGCCCAGGTGCTCGGCACCGTGGTAGGTGATCTCGCCCTTCTCCGTGTCGATGCTCGAGTTGACCACCGGGTGGGCCTTGAGCGCCTCCACCGTCGCCTTGGCCAGGAACGGCAGGAACGAGAGCTTGACCCCCTCGCGGGCCTCGAAGTCGTCCTTCGCCCGGGCCCGCAGTCGGGCCACCTTGGTGAGGTCGACCTCCACCACGGTGGTGAGCTGGGCCGAGACCTGCAGCGACTCGACCATCCGAGCCGCGATGACCTTCCGCAACCGGGACATCTTCTCGGTGGTGCCGCGCAGGGGCGACGCCGCCGGTGCAGCGGCGGAGGGTGCCGACTCCGCGGCCGGTGCCGCCGGAGCCTTCGCGGCCTCGGCGGCGGCGAGCACGTCCTGCTTGCGGATCCGTCCGCCGACCCCGGTCCCGCGCAGGCTCGCGAGGTCCACGCCGTGCTCGGCCGCCAGCTTGCGCACCAGCGGCGTGACGTACGCCGGGTCCCCGCCCGACGACTGCCCGCCCGACGGCTGCCCGCCCGACGGCTGCCCGCCCGACGCTGCCCGCCGCCTCCCGCCGGCGCCGTCTCCTGCTGGGCCGGCGGCGCCTGCTCCTGCCGGGCCGGTTCCTGCTGCGCCTGGGGTGGCGGTGACTGCTGCTGCGGGGGAGGTGCCGAGATGAGCGACCCGGCCGGTCGCCGCGACTCCTGCTCCTGCGGCGGGGTCTGCTCCTGCTGGGCGGGCTCCTGCTGGGCGGGCTCCTGCTGGGCGGGCTCCTGCTGGGCGGGCTCCTGCTGGGCGGGCTCCTGCTGGGCGGGCTCCTGCTGGGCCGGCTCCTGCTGCCCGCCGCCGCCGATGACGGCGAGCTCCGCGCCCACGGCGACGGTCTCGTCCTCGCCGACGAGGATCTTCGTGAGGACACCCGCGGCGGGGGAGGGGATCTCGGTGTCGACCTTGTCGGTGGAGACCTCGAGCAGCGGCTCGTCGGCCTGGACCTGCTCACCCTCCTGCTTGAGCCACCGGGTGACGGTGCCCTCGCTCACGCTCTCGCCCAGCGCCGGCATCGTCACCGAGGTCCCGTCGCCGCCCGTCTGCTGGGGCTGCTCCTGCTGGGGCTGCTCCTGCTGGGGCTGCTCCTGCTCCTGCTGCTGCGCGGCCGGCTGCTCCTGCTGCTGCGCGGCGGGCTGCTCCTGCTCCTGCGGGGCCTGGTCCGACTGCTCCGGCTGCTGCTCCGCGCCGGCCGGCGACTCGCCGCCGGGGTCGCCGCCCTCCTCGCCGCCGATGACGGCGAGCTCCGCGCCCACGGCGACGGTCTCGTCCTCGCCGACGAGGATCTTCGTGAGGACACCCGCGGCGGGGGAGGGGATCTCGGTGTCGACCTTGTCGGTGGAGACCTCGAGCAGCGGCTCGTCGGCCTGGACCTGCTCACCCTCCTGCTTGAGCCACCGGGTGACGGTGCCCTCGCTCACGCTCTCGCCCAGCGCCGGCATGGTGACAGAGGTCGACATCGGCTCTCGTGCTCCTTCTGGTCGGCGGTCGGGCTGCTGGTCGGGGCTGGTCAGCCGTGGGCGTGCAGGGGTTTGCCGGCGAGGGCGAGATGCGCCTCACCGACGGCCTCGGTCTGGGTCGGGTGGGCGTGGACGAGCGAGGCCACGTCGTCGGGGTGGGCCTCCCAGCCGTAGATCAGCTGCGCCTCGCCGATGAGCTCGCCGACGCGGGCACCGACCATGTGGATGCCGACGACCGGTCCGTCCTTCTGACGCACCAGCTTGACGAAGCCCGCCGTCTTGAGGATCTGGCTCTTGCCGTTGCCGGCAAGGTCGTAGGTGACTGTCTCGACCTTGTCGTCGCCGTACGTCTCGCGGGCCCGGGCCTCGGTGACGCCGACGGAGGCGACCTCCGGGTCGGAGTAGGTGACGCGGGGCACGCCGTCGTAGTCGATCGGTGCGGGCTCGAGGCCGGCCAGCCGCTCGGCGACCATGATCCCTTCCCCGAAGCCGACGTGGGCCAGCTGCGGGGTCGGTACCAGGTCGCCGACGGCCGAGATCGTCGGCACGTTGGTGCGGCAGTGCTCGTCGACGGTGACGAAGCCGCGGTCGAGCTCGAGGCCGACCTGCTCGTAGCCCAGCTCCTGGGACACCGGCCCGCGTCCGACGGCGACGAGCAGCAGCTCGGCCTCGAGGGTGCTGCCGTCCTCGAGCGAGACCTTCACGCCCTTCTCGGTGCGCTCGACCCCCGCGAAGCGCGCGCCGAGCTGGTAGGAGATGCCGCGCTTGCGGAAGGCACGCTCGAGCGCCTTGGACGCCTGCTCGTCCTCCAGCGGCACGAGGTGCGGCAGGGCCTCGACGATCGTCACGTCGGCCCCGAACGAGCGCCAGACACTCGCGAACTCGCAGCCGATGACCCCGCCGCCGAGGACGACGACAGAGGCGGGCACCGAGTCCAGCCGCAGTGCGTGGTCACTGCTCATGACCAGCCGGCCGTCGAGGTCGAGCCCGGGCAGGGTGCGCGGAGCGGACCCGGTGGCCAGCACGATGTGGCGGCCCTCGTAGCGGGTGCCGTCGACCTCGACCGTCGTCGGTCCGGCCAGCCGGCCGATGCCCTCGACGTAGGTGATCTTCCGGCTCTTGACCAGGCCCTGCAGGCCCTTGTGCAGCCGGGCAACGACGCCGTCCTTGTACGTGTTGACCGCGGGCATGTCGATGCCCTCGAAGGTCGACCGGACGCCGAACTGCTCGCTGTCCCGGGAAGAGTCGGCGACCTCGGCGGCGTGCAGCAGCGCCTTGGTGGGGATGCAGCCGCGGTGCAGGCAGGTGCCGCCGAGCTCGCCCTTCTCGACAAGGACGACCGAGAGGCCCAGCTGGGCCGCCCGCAACGCGCAGGCGTACCCCCCGCTGCCGCCGCCGAGGATCACGACGTCCGACGGGGCGGCCCCGTCGTCGGCGACGTGGGCGCTGCCGGACTGGTCCGCCACAGAGAACTCCTCGCGGTCGAGCAGGGGCGATCGGGTCGGCGACGGCCCGACTGTCGACCTCATCCTGTCACCGGGAGCACGCTCCCGGGCAATGGGGTCGACGGCAGAGCCGACGGAACTCGGGGTCCGTGCCCTACCGTTGCCAGGAGGAAACGACGACAGACCGGCAGGGCTGGACCCGCCTCGGCGCGAGGCCGGCTCGACCGGTCCGGCAGGAGGGCTCGTGGGGTTGTTCCGCAGGCGGTCGCGACCGGGGGTCGTCCGGCAGGCAGACGGCGCCGACGCCGAGCACCTCACCGGCTTCGCCCGGTCCCACGCCGGCGTCGAGGCTTTTGTCGAGCCACCGACGACGATGTCCACGACCACGGTTGTCTTCGTGGCGAGCAGCGGCGAGTGGACCCGGCGCCGGGTCCGGGACGCCCGCGCGGCGCACGAGCTGGCGAACAAGCTCGGCATCCCGTCCTACGACGCCGCCGTCGTCGGCTACCCCCAGCGGATGCGGGAGTGGAACTCCCGCCGCGCCGCCAGGGAGGGACCGGGCGGCGCGTCCGCCTGAGTGGACCGGCCAGGTCTGATCGGCCGGTGCCGTGTCAGCGGTCGCCGCTGGCGGCAGGCACGCCGGACGCGGCGAGCTCCTCGGCGAACCGGACGAGCGTGCGCACCGAGTGCCCGGTGCCGCCCTTGCCGGTGTACCCGTGCGCGACCGCGTCGTTGAACGCCGGACCGGCGATGTCCAGGTGGACCCACGGCAGGCCCTTGCCGACGAACTCCTTGAGGAACAGGCCGGCGACCAGCATGCCGCCGTACTTGTCGCCCAGGTTGGCGATGTCGGCGACGGTGGACTCCATGGACGTCCGGAGCTCGACCGGCAGCGGCATCGGCCACATCTGCTCGCCGGCGGCGTCGGCAGCGGCCACGACGGCGGCACGGACGGCGTCGTTGTTGCCCATGGCGCCCGACGTGCGGCTGCCGAGCGCCACGAGCTGGGCGCCGGTGAGTGTTGCCACGTCGATGAGGACGTCCGGCTTGTCCTCGCCGGCCCGGACGATGCAGTCGGCGAGCACGAGACGACCCTCGGCATCGGTGTTGAGGACCTCGACGGTGGTCCCGCCGTAGATGGTGAGGACGTCGGAGGGCCGCTGCGCGGTGCCGGAGGGCATGTTCTCGGCCATCGGGGCGTACGCCGTCACGTTGACCTTGACACCCAGGCGGGCGATCGCGGTGATGGCGGCGATGATCGCGGCAGCACCGCCCATGTCGGACTTCATCCACTCCATCGCCGTCGACGGCTTGAGGGACAGACCGCCGGAGTCGAACGTGATGCCCTTGCCGACCAGAGCCAGGTGCGGGGCCTTGCGACCGCCCGCCTGGTAGCTCAGCCGCACCAGCCGCGGCGGCCGGGAGGACCCCTGCCCGACGCCGAGGATGCCGCCGTAGCCACCCTTCTTCAGCGCCTTCTCGTCGAGGACCTCGACGGTGACGCCCGCCGCCTTGGCCGCGGCGACCGACCGGTCCGCGAACACGGCCGGCGGCAGGTCGGCCGGCGGGGTGTTGACCTGGTCGCGGGCCCAGTGCACGGCCTCGACGACCGTGTGCGCCCTCGCCACGGCCGCCTTGGCCCCCCTGTCCCTGGCCAGGTCGCCGCAGAGGGTGAACTTCTCCACCGGCGGCCTGTTCCGGTCGGTGCTCGTCACCCGGTAGCCGCGGAACGCGTAGGCACCCAGCAGGGCGCCCTCGGCGACCGCGGCGACCTCCTCGACGGTGGACGCGGGCATGGCCAGCCCCACGGTGCCGGTGCCGCTCAGCGCGCGGGCCGCGGCGCCGGCCGCGCGGCGCAGCACCTCGGCGCCGTACGCCGGCCGCTCGCCCCGCTTGACCTGCTTGGCCTTGCCGACGCAGACGGCGACGACCACCGGAGCGGTGGTGGCGCCGAGGGAGGAGAGCTTGGAGACCTCGTTGGGGAAGCCCAGGTTGCCCAGGGCCGCGACCGTGGCGGCGATCCGCCCCTTGAACGCCTTGTCCACCTCCTCGCCGCCCGGCAGCACGACGAAGCCGTCCTCGCCCTTGGCGACGGCGACGACGAGTGCGTCGACCTTGAGGGTGGCGGGCTTGCTGGAGCTGAGGGTGACCGTGGTCAAGGCTCTTCCGTCCTGCTCGGGGAGGCTGGCGCGCGCCGCGTGGGCGAACGGTTCGCGATGCTAGCGTCCGCTCGATGAGCGACCCGATCGACCCGACGCTGAGCCGTTCCCCGCTGCACGAGCGCCACACCCTGCTCGGCGCCAAGATGGCGGACTTCGGCGGCTGGCTGATGCCGATCGAGTACCAGGCCGCCGGCGGCGGCGGGGTGGTCAAGGAGCACGCGGCGGTGCGGGAGGCCGTCGGGGTGTTCGACGTCAGCCACCTCGGCAAGGCCGTGGTGCGCGGCCCGGGGGCGGCCGCGTTCGTCAACTCCACGTTGAGCAACGACCTCGAGCGTGTCGGCCCGGGCCGGGCGCAGTACACCTTGTGCTGCGACGACAGCACCGGCGGCGTGGTCGACGACCTGATCGCCTACTACCGCTCGGCCGACGAGGTGTTCCTGGTCCCGAACGCCGCGAACACCGCCGAGGTCGTCCGCCGGCTCGCCGCTGCGGCGCCCGACGGTGTCGACGTGCTCGACCAGCACCGCGAGTACGGCGTCCTCGCCGTCCAGGGGCCGCGCAGCGACGAGACCGTGGCCGCCCTGGGGCTGCCGACGGGTCACCCGTACATGTCCTTCGTGGATGCGCGGTGGGAGGGCCGCCCCGTCGTGGTCTGCCGCACCGGGTACACCGGGGAGCGCGGATACGAGCTGCTCCCACGCTGGGACGACGCCGCGGACCTGTGGGACGCCCTGCTCGCCGCCGGCGAGCCGCACGGCATCCGCCCGGCCGGCCTCGGCGCGCGCGACACCCTGCGCACCGAGATGGGCTACCCGCTGCACGGCCAGGACCTGTCCCTCGACATCACGCCGGTGCAGGCGCGCTGCGGCTGGGCCGTGGGCTGGCAGAAGCCCGCCTTCTGGGGACGGGAGGCGCTGACCGCGGAGAAGGCGGCCGGCGCCGCCCGGCTCGCCTGGGGTCTCGAGGGGCTCGAGCGGGCCATCCCGCGACCGCACATGGCCGTGTCCTCAGCGACCGGCGCCGCGCTCGGCGAGACCACCAGCGGCACCTTCTCGCCGACCCGCAAGGTCGGCATCGCGCTGGCCCTGCTCGACCGGTCGGCGACCGAGGGGGACGACGTGGTCGTCGACGTGCGCGGGCGGCCGGCCAGGTTCCGCGTGGTGAAGCCGCCGTTCGTCACGCCTTCCACGTCCTCGTGAGCCCGACGCCCCCGACGCCCCCGGAGCGCCGGGTGCTGCTGCTCGGGATGATGGGGGCAGGCAAGACCTCGGTCGGGCGCGAGATCGAGGCGCGCACCGGCTGGCCGTACCGGGACAACGACGAGGCCGTGGAGGACCTGACCGGGCTGCCGACCCGCGACCTGCACGAGCTGCGCGGCACGGCGGCGCTGCGTGCCGCCGAGTCGAGGGTGCTGCACGACGCGCTTGTCGCGACGCCGCCGTACGTCGCGGGGATCGCCGGCGGGGTGGTGGAGTCCGACGACGACGTGAGCGCACTGCGGACCGGCGACGCGTTCGTGGTCTACCTGCACACGCCGGTCGATGTGCTGGTCCGCCGGGTCGGCGACGGCGGCGGGCGGCCGTTCCTGCAGCCCGACCCGGAGGCGGCGCTGCGGCTGCTGTACGCCGGGCGCGAGCCTCTCTACCGCTCGGTGGCCGACCTCGTGGTGGACACCTCGCGCGGCGATGCCGCGTCGCACGCCGACCTTGTCGTGGAGGCGCTCACCCGCTGACCGCGGCCCGGAGCACCGGGACGGCGAGCATGGCACCGGTGCCGTCGTCGCCGCGCAGCCCCAGGTCCAGCACCGGCTCGAGGTCCAGTCGGCCGAGTGCGAGTGCGTGCGCGGGGTCGGGCGACACGGCACCCGCCAGCCACCACCCGGGCGCCCGGAACGACAGCCGCGCGGCGACGAGGGCCGCCGCGGCGCTCACCGGCCCGTCCAGGACCACCGGGGTCCGGCGGCCCGCGGCCCGGAGCAGCAGCCCCGTCGTGAAGGCGAGGTCCGTGCCGGCGACGGTGGCCAGGAGCGCCGGCTGGTCGGCGAGCAGCGGCCGGCCCCGGCGCATCGCGTCCCGGGTCGCGGCGCAGGCCCGCATCCAGGAGGCGTCGTCCTGCCCGGTGGCGGTCACCGCGGCCGCGTCCGACCGGGTCAGCAGCCCCACCAGCGTCGCGGCCGGGACGGCCAGGTCGGGTCCCGGCAGAGCCAGGAGCAGCAGGTCGGCGCCGCCGTCGGCAAGCCTGTCGGCCTCGGCCGCGCCGGCCAGGACGGCGTCGACGGCCTCGTCGTGGGTGCAGGCGTCCTGGGCCGCCACGTCACCGGTGACCTCCCGTCGCGGCAGCAGGCGCACCTCCACCGCGGTGTCCGCGGCCACCGCCGCCGTCCGCGGCGGGACCTCGTCGGCGAGCACGACGAGCCGCGGCCGCCGCGGCGGCACGGGCTCGGCCCGGCCCTGCACGCCCGCAAGCCACGTGACCAGGTCCTCGAGGCCGTCCGGGCGCCCTCGTCCGACGTCGAGCGCCTCCCGGGCCGCGGCGCGCGCGTCGTCGTCGGGCCGTTCCACGGCGAGGCCCAGCTCGTCGACGGCCGGAGTGCTCACCGGGACATCGTGCCGTCCCGCCCTCCCGGCGAGGTCACGACGTCGGCGTCGGCGAACTCCGCCACTGCCGCGAACTCCGCCCGGCGCGCGGCGCGCCGCAGCGCGAGCAGCACCGGGCGGGCGGCGACGGCGACGAGAGCCGCCGTCGTCAGCGCTCTCGGCAGGTCGAAGCCCATCGAGGTCACGAGCGTGAACGCAAGGAAACGGCCGAGGTTCGCGCCGAGGGGGTCGCCCGGGACGAAGGAGATCCCGCTGTCCAGCCCGGTCGTGAACGGCCACAGCCACAGGTTCATCAACGCGCCGTAGGCGAGGCCGGCGAGAGCGCCGTACGCCGTGAGCAGCGCGACCTCGGCCCGGCCCGAGGCGCGCGGGAGGCAGCCGGCGAGGAACCCCACCCAGCCGGCGGCGAGCATCTGGAACGGCAGCCAGGGGCCGACGCCGGCCGTGAGCAGCGCGGAGGCGAACAGCGTCACCGACCCCAGCACCAGGCCGAACCCGCGGCCCAGCGCCCGGCCGGCGAGAACGAGCAGGAAGAACACCGGCTCGAAGCCGGCCACCCCGCCGCCGAGTGGGCGCAGCGCGGCGCCGACCGCGGCCAGGACACCGAGCACTGCCACCGACTTCGCGTCCATGCCCCCGTCGGCCACCTCGGCGAGGACGACGCCCAGCAGAAGCGGCAGGAGCAGGACGAACAGCCACGGCGCGTCGGCCCGGCCGGCCAGCGTCGACCCCGGCTGGACCACCAGCGGCCAGCAGAAGGCGAGCAGCCCGACCGCGCTGACCACGAGGAGGGCCAGCGATGCGCGCGGCCGGACCCGGACCGCCGAGACCGCTCGTTTGCGACCTGGTGCACCGACCCGCCGGGCGGCTCGCCGGGCTGTCGGTGAGCGATGTCGCAAACGATCTTCTGTCGGCGTCCGCATGTCAGCCGGCCAGCGAGGCGGCGACCTCGGCGACTGTCAGCCACGGCAGCGGCGCGAAGACCTTGGCCACCTGGGGCGCGAACGCGGGGGAGGACACGACGACCTGGCGGGAGGGGCCGTCGCTGACGACCTCGCCCTCGGCGAGGACCACGGTGCGGTCGGTCACGGTGGCCGCCAGCTCCACGTCGTGGGTCGCGAGGACGACGGCGTGCCCGTGTGCCGCGAGGTCGCGCAGGACCTCGCCCAGCGCCTCCTTGCCGGGGTAGTCGAGGCCGCGGGTCGGCTCGTCCAGCAGTACGACGGGAGGGCGCCCGGCCAGCACGACCGCCAGCACGAGCGCGAGCCGCTGTCCCTCGGACAGGTCACGCGGGTGGGTCGCCGGGTCCACGGCACCGAGCAGAAGGGTGAGCAGGTCCGCCGTCGTCCCGGCCTCGACGGCGGCGTCCCGGTCGGACTGGGCGCACTCGCCGGCCACCGAGTCGGCGTAGAGCAGGTCACCCGGCTCCTGCGGCACCATGCCGACCCTGCGCACCAGCTCGCGGGCGGGCAAGGCAGCCGGCTCCGCGCCGCCGACCGTGACGGTGCCGCTGTCGGGGCGCCGCAGCCCCACCAGGGCCGACAGCAGGGTCGACTTGCCGGCCCCGTTGGCGCCCATCAGTGCCACCACCTCGCCGGAGAGCAGCCGGAGGTCGACACCGCGCAGGGCCGGCCGGCCGGCCGGAGTCCAGCGCACGACGAGGTCACGGGTCTCTGCGACGACAGCACCCCTCGGCCGCGGCCGGCCGGGGGGTGGCGGGCAGGCGCCGAGGCGGGCGGACACCTCGCTCGCGCGGCGGCGCGCGTCACGGACCGAGAGCGGCAGTGGCGACCACCCGAGCAGCCGGCCGAGCTCGACCACGGGCGGTGCGACCGTGGCGTTCTGCAGCACCTCGGCCGGGTCGCCGCTGACAACCGGCCGTCCGCCGCCGGGGACGAGCACCACGCGATCGGCGTACTGCACCACCCGTTCCAGCCGGTGCTCGGCCATCAGCACCGTCATGCCGAGGTCGTGCACCAGCCGCTGCAGCAGGGCCAGCACGTCCTCGGCCGCGGACGGGTCGAGCGCGGAGGTGGGCTCGTCGAGCACGAGCACCCGGGGGTGCGGGGTGAGCACCGACCCGATGGCCACCCGCTGCTGCTGCCCGGCGGACAGCGAGACCAGCGCGCGAGACCGCTGGGCTGCCATCCCGAGCACGTCCAAGGTCTCCTCGACCCGGCGTCGCATCACGTCGGGCGGTACGCCGAGGGACTCCATGCCGTAGGCGAGCTCCTCCTCCACGGTGTCGGTCACGAAGCCCGCGAGCGGGTCCTGCCCGACGTACCCGACGACGTCGGCCAGGTCGCGCGGCCGGTGCTCGCGGGTGTCGCGACCGGCGACCGTGACGCGGCCGGTGAGCAGCCCGCCGGTGAAGTGCGGGACCAGGCCGTTGACGGCGCGAAGCAGGGTCGACTTGCCCGAGCCGGTGCGCCCGACGACGAGCGCCAGCTCTCCCTCCGGCACGTGCAGGTCGACGCCGGAGAGGACCGCCGCGTCGGACCCGGTGTAGCGGACCCCGACGTGCTCGAAGGTGATCACACGGGCTCCTCGACGCGGACGGTGGGAGGCGCGACGGCGTCGGGCTCCGCGTCGGGCTCCGGCCGGTCCGGCGGGGGCGCCAGCCTGGCCGGCAGCAGGGCGAGCAGCACGGCGACGGCGGGTACGACGGGCAGGCCGGGCGCGACCAGCGGCGCCGTCGATGGCGCAACGGCAGACGGGTCCAGCCCGGCGCCCACGAGCATCCCGACGGCGGCCAGCGCTCCGCTCGCCGAGACCACCCACTCCAGCGCTCCCCACCGGTCCGGCCGGTAGCGGGTGCGGGCCGCGCGCCGGCCGCCGACGGCCAGGCCGCCCGCGGCGACCAGCGCGCCGCCGCCGAGAAGGGGCAGTCCCAGCGCGCCGGGGCTGCCGGCGTCGAGCAGGCCGTACAGCCCGGCGCAGATGCCGAGCAGGCCGACCAGGGTGAGCGCGCCGGACCGGCGCCGCGGGCCGGGGTCGCCGGCGCCCCGGCCGAAGCCGCGGGCGTCCATGGCGGCGGCCAGGTCGACCGAGCGCTCCAGGGCGCCCTCGAGGACCGGCATCGCCACGCCGCGCAGGCCGCGCAGCCCGGTGTGCGGCCGGCCCCGCAGCCGCCGCGCCGACCGCACCCGCGCCACGCCCTCCACGAGCTGCGGGGAGAAGCTGAGGGCGACCACGACCGCCACCCCGACCTCGTACAGGGCGCCCGGCACCGCCCGGAGCAGCCGGCGCGGGTTCGCCAGTGCGTTCGCGGCGCCCACGCACGCGAGCATCGTGGCCAGCTGCAGCCCGGCGTACCCGGCGCCGAGGACGCCCTCGAGGGTCACCGGGCCACCCAGACGCACGCCCGCGGCCCAGTCCGGCAGGGTCGCGCGCGGCAGGTCCACCAGCACCCGGCCCGGCACGGGTGCGCCGACGACGGCCGCGAAGACCACCCGGATGGCGACGACGACGAGGCCCATCCGCAGGTAGAACCCGTACGCGCGAGCCCACGGCGACCGGGTCCGGCGGGCCGCCACGACGTACCCGGCGACGGCGAGCACGAGCCCGAGCAGGACCGGGTTGGTGGTGCGGCTGGCCGCGGTGGCCAGGCCGGTGGCCCACAGCCACCAGGCACCGGGGTGCAGCGGCTGGAGCTGACGGCGGGCCAGGCGGCCGTTCACCGCGGGCTCCGACGGGCCCGGGCGATCGCGGCCCCGGCCAGCAGCAGGACCAGCAGGGCGCCGACGCCGAGCCCGGCCCACGGCGGCGCGCCGCCCGGCTCGTCCGCCGCGGTCGGCTCCGCCGGTGGGGCCGACTGTGACGTGGATGCGGCGTCGGTCGCGTCCGGCGACGGGCTGGTGACCGCCGACGGAGGTGGCGTCGAGCCGGCCGGCCGGGTCGGCGTGGCTGTCGGCTTGGCGGTGGACGTCGGGTCGGGCAGGGGCACCGCCGCTCCGGACGCCGCGCCTGGGCCTGACCGGGCGGGGGAGGACGAGCGGGGGCCGCCGGCCGAGCCGCCCGCCTGCGGGCAGATCCGCGCGAAGGCGATGTCCGGCGGCTCGCGGCGTCCACCGTCCTGCCACACCCACGCCTCGGTGTCGCCCGGCTCGGGGTCGTGGCTGCCCGCGCCTGTCGTTGCGTACACCCAGCGGCTCGATCCCTTGGCCCGCCACCAGTAGGACCAGTACGTGTCGGCGCCGGTGTCACTGCACGCCGGGACCCCGTCCAGCTGGCAGAGCTGGCCGGGCACGCGTGGCACGAACGCGTAGCGCACACCGGCCTTCGTCAGCGCAGCCAGGCCGTCGGTCGGGTCGCCTGTCGCGCACGCCGTCCGGACACCCTCGCCTGCCAGCCGTCCGTCGATGACGACGCCCACGCAGGCGTTCGACGCGGCAGCCGGGGCCGCCGGTCCAAGGGTCGCCGACGCCACTGCCGCCCCGGCGAGGGCGGGGAGCAGCAGCGTGGCGACGCGGCGGACCGGGAGCACCGGCAGGACCTCGCGACGCCCGGTCAGCAGGCCAGGCGCGGAAGGCCGCGCGACGACCCGTCGTTGCCGACGTGCGCCAGTCCGGCCCGAGCCAGGGCCGGCACCGCCTGGCTGGTGGCCCGGACCGCGTCTCCGGCGGCGGCCTTGTCGTACTCCACCCGGCCGCGCTCGGATGCCGCGGCCTCGCAGCCCGCCTGCAGCCGGCGCAGGAAGCCGCGTGCCTTGGCGGCGGCCTTGCCGCGGCCGACCACGGTCAGGGCCTGCGCGGCCAGGGCGGTGGAGTTCGCGTTGCGCGAGCCGTTGCCGCTGTACGAGCCGTTGCGGTGCTGCCGGTGCTTCAGCCAGCGGCCGCCGTCGGCCGCCGCAGCCCGGGCTGCCCTGCCACCCACGGCGCGGAGGGCCTGCACCGCGAACCCGGTGGAATCCACCGAGGGCGAGCAGCGGGCGGCGTCGAGGACCTCGGGGAACCCGCCGGCGGGGCACTGCTGCCCGATCAGGTACCGCACCGCGGCGCGGGACGCGCCCTGGCCCGTCGCGCGCTCGAGGCCGATCAGCGCCAGCGACTGCCCGATGGTGTTGCTGAAGTCGCCGTACTGGCTGACGTCCGCGTAGCGGCCGGCGTCGCCCGCCGCGCAGTCGGTGCGGGTCGCTGTGCCGCACTCCAGCGCCAGCAGGCCGGCGACCAGGTCGCGGCGTCCACCGCCGCCGAAGCTGGTGGCGTCCTTTCCCTGCGCCGCCGCGACCAGGACGAGCTTGGCGTAGGCCCCGGCGTAGTGCTCGGCGGTGTCGCCGCCGCCGGTGTAGGCAAGCTTGCTCCGCATCAGGGCGCGGGTCGCGCGGCGCGCAGCGGCCTTGCCGACCTTGGCCGCGTCGAGGGCCAGGACGGTGTCCGCGGTCAGGCCGTAGTCCGGGTAGGTCTGGCCGCCGAAGGTGGTGGTGGCGAGGTTGTCGGCGTCGAGCTGGCGGCCGAGCCAGCCGGCGGCGGCGTCGGCGCGGTTGCTCGTCGTGGCCGCCTCGGCGGCGCCCGGCGAGGTGAGCACGACGGCGGGAACGGCGATCAGCGCGGCAGCGGCGAGCAGCCGCGGGCGCAGGGGACTTCTGAGCACGGTGGTGGGTCCTTTCACGGGAGCGATCCGCGACGGATCCCCGGGGCCCGGGCCGCGCACGACGACGCCCCCGGCACGACGGCCTGGTGGGCCTCGTGCGGGGGGCGGCAGGTGCGGACGACGGTGCGTCCGGGCTCCGCCCCGCATACCTCGACGGAATGAGTGGAGCCGCTCACGCCCTCGCAGGTGCTCCGACTCGCCGCGGGACCCGGGTGCTCCGGGCGCGGCCTACGGTTGCGGGTCAGTGCCGGCGTCCGACCGGCTTCCCCTGACAGGGCGCGTCTGCAGTTGTGGCGCCGGTGCTCGCGCGCCGGCAGCGCAGTCGACCATGCGGGGTAGGTTCGCGTCAAAGTGCGGTCGGATCGGGTCCCCGGGGCGACGCCCCCGGGGGGTGAGGAGCGGTGTGGTGATGACCTGGTCGTGGCGGCTGGAGACCTCGGAGGGCGAGGTCGTCGACGGTGTCGGCGCCGAGAAGTTCCCCAGCCAGGCCGACGCCGAGTCGTGGATCGGCGAGGCGTGGCAGGACCTGGCCGGGCAGGGCGTGGACCGGGTCGTGCTGCTCGAGGACGACCGGGAGGTCTACGGCCCGATGAGCCTGCACGCCGCCGAGTAGCGGGCCCTCCTACCTCGCCCCGGCTGCGCGCAGCACACCGGCGACGCGGGTGTAGCCGCGGGCCTGCGCGTGCTGCAGCGGCCGGATCCCGTCGCGCAGCGATGGCTTGTTCACGTCGGCGCCTGCGCCGACGAGAGCCTCCACCGTGCGGACGTAGCGCCGGCTCCCGTCACCGAGGATCACCGCCTCGTGCAGCGCGGTCCAGCCGAGGTTGTTGACGTGGTCGACCCGCACGTCGGTACGCAGGAGCCGGCGGACGATCCGCACATGGCCGCGGTCGGCCGCCCGGATCAGCCCGGTGCCCTCGAACGAGTCCAGGCTGGCCACGTCGGCGCCGCTCGCCAGGGTCAGGTCGAGCAGCCTCGGGTCGTCACCGACCTCACTTGTGGAGATCAGGTAGGCGCTCTGCCGGGTCCTGTCCTGCCGGTTGACGTCGGCGCCCGCGTCGACGAGGACGCGCGCCGACGCGAGGTGGTTGCCGTAGGCGGCGGCGACCAGCGCGGTGCGTCCCCTGCCGTCGCGCGTCCGCACCGACGCACCCCGGGCGAGCAGCGATGCCACCCTGACGTCGTCCCCGCGAGCGGCGGCCCGGACCAGTGCCCGGTCCAGCGCGCTGTCCTTCGCGGGGTCGCTCTCCGGTCCGGTCGGCCCGCCCACCGACGCGCTCGTCGAGGGCGAGGAACCTGGCGAGGACGCGGCAGGAGGCGGCCCTGTCGTGGACCGCCCGGCGGCCGGGGTCGGCGAGGCGACGGGCGCACCGCCGTCGGTGGCGCCGCACGCGGGGAGCACGGCGGCGAGCAGCAGCGACGCGAGCAGCAGACGCCTGGTGGGCACCGCGGGAGACCCGTGCATCTGCCCAACGTAGGGTCGGCCGCATGGACTACCGCTACCTGGGCCGCAGCGGCCTGAAGATCTCGGAGATCACCTACGGCAACTGGCTGACCCACGGGTCCCAGGTCGAGAACGACATGGCCACCGCGTGCGTGCGCGCGGCGCTGGACGCCGGCATCTCGACGTTCGACACCGCCGACGTCTACGCCAACACCAAGGCCGAGACCGTCCTCGGTGAGGCGCTCAAGGGTGAGCGGCGCGAGTCGCTGGAGATCTTCACGAAGGTGTACTGGCCGACCGGGCCGGGCGGGAAGAACGACACCGGCCTGTCGCGCAAGCACATCATGGAGTCGATCGACGGCTCGCTGCGCCGCCTCCAGACCGACTACGTCGACCTCTACCAGGCGCACCGCTACGACACCGAGACGCCGCTGGAAGAGACGATGCAGGCGTTCGCGGACCTGGTGCGGATGGGCAAGGTGCTCTACCTCGGCGTCTCCGAGTGGACCGCCGAGCAGATCCGGGCCGGGCACGCCCTCGCGGAGGAGATGGGCGTGCACCTCGTGTCGTCCCAGCCGCAGTACTCGATGCTGTGGCGGGTGATCGAGCCCGAGGTCGTGCCGGCCTGCGCCGAGCTCGGCATCAGCCAGATCGTGTGGTCGCCGATCGCCCAGGGCGTGCTGACCGGCAAGTACCAGCCCGGGCAGGAGCTGCCGGCCGGGTCGCGCGCCACCGACGACAAGGGTGGCGCCGACATGATCTCGCGTTTCATGGACGACGAGATCCTGACCCGGGTGCAGGAGCTGCGACCCGTCGCCGACGAGCTGGGGCTCACGATGGCCCAGCTCGCAGTGGCCTGGGTGCTGCAGAACGACAACGTCGCGGCGGCCCTTGTCGGCGCGTCGAGGCCGGAGCAGGTGAAGGAGAACGTCGCGGCGGCAGGCGTCTCGATCCCGGCCGAGCTGATGGCGCGCATCGACGACGCCCTCGGCGACGTCGTGGTCCGGGACCCCGCCATGACCGCGAAGAACGCCCCGCAGCACCGCTAGAGCAGGACCCTCGCCGGGGGGCCAGAGTTGATCACGTAAGCGTGGTCAACTCGTGTCAACAGTGGCTTGCAAGCCACTGTCAGCCCAAGTTGACCACGTAAGCGTGATCAACTCGGCAGCGGGTCCACCAGGGTCAGCGGATGCGCCGGCGGGAACCGCGCAGCCGCGGCGGCGGCAGCCGGAACCGGCGGATCTGCATGCTGCGCATCAGCGCGTACGGCACGACCCCGCGGGTGCTCTCGTCGGGGAACGTGCGGGCCAGGCCGCGGCGCAGCTTGAACACCAGGAACAGCGAGTCGGCCACGATCAGCACCACCATCGCGATCCACAGCAGGCTGCCGATCGCCTTCAGCCGGTCGCTCGGGCTGAACGACAGCAGCAGGATCACCACGGCGAACGGCAGGAAGAACTCGGCGACGGTGCGGCGCGAGTCGACGACGTCGCGGACATAGCGGCGCACCGGCCCGCGGTCGCGGGGCGGCAGGTTGCGCTCATCGCCCGCCTTGAGGGCGGCGACCTGCGAGACCCGCTCCTCGCGCTGCTTGGCCCGCATGGCCCGGTAGGCCTCCTTGCGCGTCGTGGGTGCACTCACGGCGCGACGGCGGCCGCGCTCGGCCTCACGCCGTTTCGGCGTCGGACGCCCCTTGCCGCCGTCGCTGGTGCCCGGGTCCGACGAGGCGGCCGCCTCCTCGGTGGCAGGGCCCTTGCTTCGTCCGAACACGGCGCCAGCGTACCGGTGCCGCTGCGGGAACTCGGGCCGGCCGGTGCTCGTCGGCAATGGGAGGCGGTCCGTCCTAAGGTGGGTCCGAGGGGCCTGTCCAGGGCACCGCGACGAAGGGGGTACCGGAGTCCCATGAGCGTCATGAAGCGGCTCAAGCTGATCTTCAGTGCCAAGGCGAACAAGGCGCTCGACCGGGCCGAGGACCCACGCGAGACCCTCGACTACTCCTACGAGCGCCAGCTCGAGATGCTGCAGAAGGTACGCCGCGGGGTCGCCGACGTCGCCACCTCGCGCAAGCGCCTCGAGCTCCAGCTCCAGCAGCTCCAGGCGCAGTCGGACAAGCTCGAGGGCCAGGGCCGCCAGGCGCTCGGGTCGGGCCGTGAGGACCTCGCGCGCGAAGCGCTGACGCGGCGGTCCGCCGTCCAGCAGCAGCAGACCGACCTGGCGGTCCAGCACGCCCAGCTGCAGGCCGAGGAGGAGAAGCTCACGCTCGCGTCGCGGCGGCTGCAGGCCAAGGTCGACGCGTTCCGGACGCGCAAGGAGACCATCAAGGCCACCTACACCGCGGCTGAGGCGCAGACCAAGATCGGCGAGGCGTTCTCCGGCATCTCCGAGGAGATGGGTGACGTCGGCCTGGCGGTCCAGCGGGCCGAGGACAAGACCCAGACCCTGCAGGCACGGGCGGGTGCCATCGACGAGCTGCTCGCGAGCGGCGCCCTGGACGACGTGTCCGGCACCGCGAAGGACGACATCACGGCCGAGCTGGAACGGATGTCGAGCGGCAGCGACGTCGAGCTCGAGCTGGCCCGGCTCAAGGGCGAGCTCGGCGCAGGCAAGGCGCCCGACGCGATCGAGGGCGGGGCCGCGCCCGCAGCCGGCAGCGAGGGCAAGACGCCCGACGCCCAGCCGGCCGAGCGGGAGCAGTCGTGATCGTGCGGGTCCTCGGCGAGGGCCAGTACACCGTGGACGACACCCACGCCGAGCTGCTCAACGGGTTGGACAGCGGCCTCGAGCGCGCTGTCGACGCTGGTGACGAGGCCGGCTTCCGGTCCGCGCTCGCCGACCTGCTCGCACAGGTCCGCGCCGTCGGCGAGCGGGTGCCGGACGACTCCCTGGTGGAGTCAGACGCCCTCCTGCCGGACGAGAGCAGCTCTCTCGAGGAGGTCCGTGCGCTGCTCGCCGGGTCCGACGAGGGGCTCATACCCGGCTGAAGGACCACACCGCCCGCTCCTGACCATCGAAGGCGACGCTCATGGCACGCACCCGCTACGTCCCGGACCGCGGCCTGTCCGCGCGGATGGGGCTGACCGTCTTCATGCTCGGCCTGCTGTACGTCGTGCTGATCGCGTTGGTGACGAGCTACACCAGCCTCGCGCTGGGCCTGATCATCGCCGGCGGTGCCCTGTTCGCGCAGTGGTACTTCAGCGACCGGATCGCGCTCTACGCCATGCACGGGCGGGTCGTGACCCCGGAGGAGGCCCCCGAGCTGCACGGCATCGTCGACCGGCTGTGCGCGATCGCGGACATGCCCAAGCCGACTGTCGCGATCGCCGACAGCGACGTCCCGAACGCCTTCGCGACAGGTCGCACGCCGGCCCGCGCCGTGGTCTGCGCCACCACCGGGATCATGCGGCGGCTCGACGAGCGCGAGCTCGAGGGTGTCCTCGCTCACGAGCTCTCCCACGTCGCGCACCGCGACGTGACCGTGATGACGGTCGCGTCGGTCGTCGGCGTGCTGGCCGGCTTCCTCACCCGGATCGTCATGTTCTCCGGCATGGGTCGCCGCCGGGACAGCAACGGCGGGCCGCCGGTGGTCCTCGTCGTGATGCTGGTCTCGATCGTGGTGTACGCCCTGGCGTTCCTCCTGACCCGGGCGCTGTCCCGGTACCGCGAGCTCGCCGCCGACCGGGCCGGTGCCTTCCTCACCGCGCAGCCGTCGGCCCTCGCCTCCGCGCTGACGAAGATCAGCGGCGAGATGGGCCGGATCCCGAGCCGCGACCTGCGCGAGGCGGAGCCGTACAACGCCTTCTTCTTCGCCCCCGCCGTGGCGCCGGGGTTCACCCTGTCGTCGGTGTTCTCCACCCACCCGCCGCTGCAGACCCGGCTCGACCAGCTCGCGAAGATCTCAGCGACGCTGTCCCGCCCGTGAGCCTGCTCGGCAGACTGCTCGGCCGCAGCACCCCACCGGAGCCGACGCTCGACCAGCTGTTCGCGCTCACCGACGCCGCGCTCACCCTCGAGGCGGCCATGGGTCTGCGCCCGACCGGTCTCGGGTCGGTCGCCTACCGGGCCGCCGAGGGCCGGGCGTCGGGCGACGTCACCGCCGAGGCTGAGGCGCTGGTGGAGATCGGCGGGGGACCGGCCGTCGAGCGCAGCGTGGACCGGTTCGGCTACACCTGGCTGCTGGTCCGGCACGAGGCCGGGGACACCAGCGGGCTTGTCACCGACCTGCACGCGGTGAACTCCGACCTCGTGGCGGCCGGCTTCGGGCCGACGCTGCTCTGTTCGTTGATGTCACTGGCGGACGGCGACGGGCACCGGGTCGGCCTGGTCTACCTCTACAAGCGCGGCACGTTCTACCCGTTCGTGCCGTCCGGGCCGGCCTCCCGGGACAACGCCTTCGAGCTGCAGGTGCGGGCCGCGGTGGGCTCCGACCTGCCGGTCGAGACCGATGTCTCGCGCTGGTTCCCCGTCTGGGGCGCCCCCGGCCTCGGCTCGTAGCCGGGCGAGCACGGACGACGGAACGATGGCCGCGTGGCCGTCCCGGGGGCACCGGACCGGCCGTTGTTCCGTCGTTGGTGCCCGCACTCGTCCCGGGGTCCGCCGGGTCGGCGTCGTCACCCGCCGGTGTCGGACGGGTCCACGGCACGGGAGGATGGGCGGGTGAAGGTCCTGGTGGCCCCCGACCGCTTCGGTCCCGACGTGACCGCCGCGGAGGCTGCCGACGCGCTCGCCCTCGGCTGGTCCCGCAGCGCGCGCTACGACGACCTGGACCTGCTGCCGCTGTCCGACGGCGGCCCGGGCTTCGTCGACGTCCTCGCGGCGGCGTTCGGCGACACGACCGAGACCGGGATCGTCACAGTCCGCGGGCCGCTCGGCGACCCGGTCCCGGCCCGGGTGCTGACCAGGGCCGGCACGGCCTACGTGGAGGCCGCCGAGGCGGTGGGGCTGCACCTCGTCGAGCCCGCCGAGCGTGACCCGCTGCGCGCCTCGTCGTACGGCGTCGGCGAGCTGCTGCTCGCCGCCGCGGCCACCGGGGCCGGGCGGGTCGTCGTCGGGGTCGGGGGGACTGCCACGACCGACGGCGGCCGGGGGCTGGTGGCGGCACTGGAGGGCCGACGGGACGAGCTGTCGGGGCTGGAGGTCGTGGCCGCCACCGCCACCGACGCCCCGCTGATGGGCCACTCCGGGGCAGCTCAGGGCTTCGCCGCAGCCAAGGGCGCCGACCGTGGGGCCCGTGACCTCCTCGAGGAGCAGCTGCGTGCCTGGGCCACCGAGACCGACGGCGGCCTGGCCGTGCGCCCCGGCGCCGGGGCGGGTGGCGGGATCGGCTTCGGGCTGCTGCTGCTGGGGGCGCAGCGGGTGAACGGGACCGCGCTCGTCGCGGAGCTCGCCGGGCTCGACGCCAGGGTCCGGACCGCAGACCTCGCCGTGACCGCCCTCGGCGTCTTCGACTGGGAGGCGCTGCGCGGCCGGGTCGTCGTCGGCGTCACCCGGGCCGCGCAGCAGGCCGGGCGGCCCACCGTGGTCCTGGCCGAGCGGGTCGAGGTGGGGCGGCGCGAGCTCTCGTCCCTCGGCGTCGACGCGGCCTACGCCGCTGCGGACGTCCCGTTCGGTGACGAGCCCCTCGGGGCCGCCGACCGGCTCAGCGTGCTGGCCGCACGGGTGGCCCGGACCTGGTCCCGCTGATGCCCCGCGCGGTGGCCGTGCCGGGCCGACTCGGGCTGCCGGGCCGGCTCGGGCTGTCGCCGGGCGTGACGGGGGACACAAAGCGCGGGCACGCTGGCGTCCGGCTCGTGCTGTGTCACCATGGACGGGAAGACCACAGGCGGAATGAACGACGCCGGCGACCGGTTCGCCGGAGGAGCAGCACCTACCGCCTGACCTCGGATCTCCCAGGAGCAACCAGATGACCGTTCAGGACCAGACCACCGAGCAGACCGCCACCGGCATCCTGCTCACCGACGCGGCCGCGTCGAAGGTCAAGAGCCTGCTCGAGCAGGAGGGCCGCGACGACCTCGCCCTGCGGGTCGCCGTCCAGCCGGGTGGCTGCAGCGGCCTGCGCTACCAGCTCTTCTTCGACGAGCGGACCCTCGACGGTGACGTCACCACCGACTTCGGTGGGGTCGGCGTCGTCGTCGACCGGATGAGCACGCCGTACCTCGCCGGAGCGTCGATCGACTTCGTCGACACCATCGAGAAGCAGGGCTTCACCATCGACAACCCGAACGCCGGCGGGTCCTGCGCCTGCGGCGACTCGTTCCACTGAGCGCTCGACCCGTTCGACGAGCTCGACCTGCCGGCCGGTAGCCGGCAGGTAGACACCGGCCCGGTCCGTCAGGACCGGGCCGGTGTGCTGTCCGGGCTCACCGCCGCGGACCGAGCAGGACCTTCCCGGTGTCGCCGTCCTCGACGGTGCGCAGGCCGAGCGGCCGCTGCAGGGTGACGGTCTCGTGCCGCTCCTGGGCGATGTCGATGCAGACCTTGGCGCCCTGCGGGCCCTTCTGGAGCAGCCAGATCCGCACCGAGGTCTCGTCCTCGACGACCCGGACGTCGTAGGAGTAGCAGGCAGCGACCCCGCCCCAGAACGTCACGTCCAGGGTCGTGTCGTCCGCGCCGCGGCTCACCGCGATGAACCTCGACTGCGGGTCGGGCACCGGCTCGCCCGGACCCGTCGAGGGAGGTACGTCGGTCGGCGCCGGTGGGACCGCGGTCCCGGTCCCGGGCGACCCGCCTGTGCCGCCGCCGGTGGGCTCGGCCGGCTCGAGCAGCCGCGGCTCGACGGCGAGCTGGACGAGCGGGTGCGCGGAGCCACGGACGGTGAAGAACCAGGCGGGGACGAGCAGGTGGCCGTCGGCCGACTGCTGCAGGGAGAGGCCGAGCTCGGCGCGGGCCACCGTGACCGGCAGGCCGCAGGGCACCGGGTCGGCGCCCTCGGGCAGCGGCTCGGGGCAGGCCATCAGCGGCATCGGCAGGGGAGTGCGCCGCAGGAGCTGGTAGGCCTCGGGTGCCGAGACCACCGGGTAGTCCGCCATCGGTGGCGTGCGGACCACCCAGCCGTCCCCGGACACCACGCGGTCGTCCGTCGCCAGGACCGTGGTGCGGAGCCCGTCCGTGGGCAGCCCGCCGACGATCGGGTCGATCGAGAAGCGGTCGACACCGTCGGTCTGCGGCACGCCGCCGACGTCTCCGACTGCATCGCCGTCGAGGCCGACGGCGGCCAGCAGCGTCGCGAGGGTGGGACGGTCGCCAGGCGGCAGCTCGGCACCGGCCGGGTCGCAGCCGGTCGACATCGCCAGGTCGGGTGCGGGGTCCGGCGGAGGAGGCGGCGACGGCTGCGACGATGTGGCGGCGGCCGCGCCGTCGGCGACGATCCCGGACACGCACGACAGGGTCCCGGTGGTCCAGCGGCCGGACTCCTCCACCGTCAGCGTCCGGGCGAGACCGGCCAGCGCGGCGCGGAGCTCCCCGGCGCCGGCTGCCTCGACCGCACGGACAGTCGCGGTGCCGGGTCCCTCCGGCAGGTCGGCGCCCTCGGCGAGGGAGTAGCGCGGGTCCGGGGCGGCGTCGGCGGGTGTCCAGCCGACCAGCCGCAGCGGCGCTGTCGCCCCGCCCGAGCCAGGCCCGGTCGAGGCACCCCCGCCGCGCGAGGCGGCCCACACGGCGCCGATGACGCCGAGGACGAGCACGGCCACGAGCAGCGGGGCGTACCGGCGCACGTTCTGCTCTCCCATGCCCGTCCGACGTGGCGCGGCGACGCCTGGTTCCGTCAGTCGCCGTAGCTGTCGAGACCGGCCACCAGGCCGTGGGCCTGCTCGGGGATGACCAGCACGCGCCGCTGCGGGAGCTCGGCCAGGTGCCTGGTCACCTCGGCGGCGTCAGCCACGAGCTCGTCGAACGGGCCGGCGCCGAGCTGTCGCGGCTCCGCGCCGGACGGCGTCCCGGCCGGAGGCACCACAGCGGTCATCGCCCGAGCGTCGCACGCGGTGCGGACCGGGGGAACGCCTACCGGTCGGTAGTCTTCCCGGTGTCGCTTCACGCCCGTCCGAGCACCGGAGAGCACCCGTGCGCATCGCCGTGACCGGCTCGATCGCCACCGACCACCTGATGACCTTCGAGGGACGTTTCACCGACTCGCTCGTTGTCGACCAGCTGGACAAGATCTCGCTGTCGTTCCTCGTGGAGGACCTCGACGTACGCCGGGGTGGCATCGCCGCCAACATCGCGTTCGGGATGGGGTGCCTCGGTCTCGACCCGGTGCTCGTGGGTGCCGTCGGGCAGGACTTCGCCGACTACCGTTCCTGGTTGCAGCGGCACCGCGTCGACACGGCCTCGGTGCACGTGTCCGAGCTGCGGCACACGGCTCGGTTCGTCTGCACCACCGACGACGACCACGCGCAGATCGCGAGCTTCTACGCCGGTGCGATGCGCGAGGCGCGCGACATCGAGCTCGAGCCGGTCGCCGCCCGGATGGGCGGCGTCGACCTGGTGGTCATCTCCGCGAACGACCCCGAGGCGATGCTGCGTCACACCGAGGAGTGCCGCACCCGCGGCTACCCGTTCCTCGCCGACCCCGGGCAGCAGATCGCCTGGATGGACGGGGACGGCATCCGGGCGCTGATCGACGGTGCCACCTACCTGTTCACGAACGAGTACGAGGCCGCCCTCGCCGAGCAGAAGACGGGCTGGTCCGCGGACGAGATCCTCGCGCGGGTGGAGACCCGGGTGGTGACCCTCGGGGCGAAGGGCGCCCGCATCGACCGCAAGGGCGAGCCGTCCCTGCACGTGGAGTGCGCTCCCGAGGAGCGCAAGGTCGACCCCACCGGCGTCGGGGACGGCTTCCGGGCCGGCTTTCTCGCGGGGCTCGAGTGGGGCCTGTCGCTGGAGCGCTGTGCCCAGCTCGGCAGCATGCTCGCGACGTACGTCATCGAGACCAAGGGCACCCAGGAGTACGAGCTCCGGCAGCGCGGCTTCCTCGACCGGTTCGGGGCGGCCTACGGGCCGGAGGCGCTGGCGGAGGTCGCCCCCCACGTGCGCTGCCTCCGGTCCTGACCCGCCGGCGGTGCCCATCTCCGCGCGGTCCCGCGGCACGTCCGCCGGGCCGGTCGAGCCGCCACCGTCCCGGTGGGCCTTCGGCGACGTCCGGGCCGCGCCGCCGGGCGAGGAGCTGCTCGCCGTGGGCGCCGACCTCGCTCCCGGCACCCTGCTCGCCGCCTACCGGGCCGGCCTGTTCCCCATGCCGGTGTCCCGGCGCGGCCCGCTCGGCTGGTTCTCGCCCGACCCGCGGGGGATCCTCCCGCTCGACCGGCTCCGGGTGACCCGGTCGCTGCGAAGGTCGTGCCGGCGGTTCGAGATCAGGGTCGACACGGCGTACGACGAGGTCGTGCGCAGCTGTGCCGACCCGAAGCGGCCCGGCGGCTGGATCCGCAAGGACGTCGTCGCCGCCTACCGCCGGCTGCACGACCTCGGCTGGGCGCACAGCGTCGAGGCGTGGTCGCGGCCGGAGTCGTCCCCGGACGGCAGGGCCAGCCTGGCCGGCGGCCTGTACGGCGTGTCGGTGGGCGGCCTGTTCGCCGGGGAGTCGATGTTCCACCGGGAACGGGACGCGTCCAAGGCGGCGCTGGTCGGGCTGGTCGAGATGCTCGGTACGGACGGACGCGAGCGGCTGCTCGACGTGCAGTGGGCCACCGAGCACCTGCTGTCGCTGGGGGCGGTGGCGGTGACCCGGCCGGCCTACCTGACGCTGCTCGGCAAGGCCCTCCCGATGCCCGCCCCGGAGTGGCCTCTGGAGTAGGGTGCTGACGCGTAGGAGACCGCCGGGAGTGGCGTCCGGCACGACCATCGACAAGGGGCAACGTTGGGTCCGTCCGGCACGCAGCAGCCGCACCTCCTTCGGCGCGCAGGCCGAGCGCTCGCGCTCGGCGGTCTGCTCCTCACCACCCTCACGGCGTGCTCGTCGGACGAGCTCCCGACGTTCGCGATGCCGGTGCGCGACGCGACCGACCAGTCCGAGCGGATCCTCTCGCTGTGGCAGGGGTCGTGGATCGCCGCGCTGGCAGTCGGGGTCATCGTCTGGGGCCTGATCCTGTGGCCGGTGGTGGCCCACCGGCGCAAGCGCAACGCCACCGACCTCCCGCCGCAGACGCGGTACAACCTGCCGGTCGAGGTGCTCTACACCGCCGTGCCGCTCATCATGGTTGCCGTCTTCTTCTACTTCACCGCGCGTGACGAGGACCGCATCATGCGGACCTCCGCCAACCCCGACCACCAGATCACCGTCACCGGCATCCAGTGGTCGTGGCAGTTCACCTACGCCAGCGACGGCGGCCCGGACACGACGATCACCGGCACGCCGGCCAAGCCGCCCACGCTGTACCTGCCGCAGGGCGAGAGCGTGCAGTTCCGGCTCGAGTCCAACGACGTGATCCACTCCTTCTGGGTGCCGGCCTTCCTGTTCAAGATGGACGTCATCCCCGGCCGGGTGAACACCTTCGAGATCACGCCGAAGCAGCTCGGGCGGTTCCGCGGCAAGTGCGCCGAGCTCTGCGGCCAGGACCACGCGCGGATGTTGTTCAACGTCAAGGTCGTCACGCCCGACGAGTACCAGCAGCAGGTCAGTGCACTGCAGACCCGTCTCTCCGAGGGGAGAGCCCAGTGACCATCACCACCCCCCGCCCCGGGGCCACCGGAGCGCTGCGGACCCGCCGCAAGGGCAGCGCGGTGGTCGGGTGGATGACGAGCACGGACCACAAGGTGATCGGCCAGCTCTACCTGGTCACCTCGTTCGTGTTCTTCCTGCTCGGCGGCCTGATGGCGATGGTCATGCGCGCCGAGCTGGCCCGGCCGGGCAACCAGTTCCTGACCGGCGAGCAGTACAACCAGCTGTTCACCATGCACGGCACGATCATGCTGCTGCTGTTCGCGACCCCGTTGTTCGTCGGCTTCGCCAACGTCATCATGCCGTTGCAGATCGGGTCACCGGACGTGGCGTTCCCGCGGCTGAACATGTTCAGCTACTGGCTGTTCCTGTTCGGCGGCCTGATCGTGATGATCGGCTTCGTCACGCCGGGCGGTGCGGCCGCCTTCGGCTGGTTCGCCTACGCACCGCTGTCGAGCGAGGTGTTCTCCCCGGGAGTCGGCGCCGACCTCTGGATCATGGGCCTGGCGCTTGCCGGCTTCGGCACCATCCTCGGTGGCGTCAACTTCATCACCACGATCTTCACGATGCGTGCACCCGGCATGACGATGTTCCGGATGCCGATCTTCACCTGGAACATCCTGCTCACCAGCGTGCTGGTGCTGATGGCCTTCCCGGTGCTTGCGGCCGCGCTGCTCGCGTTGGAGGCGGACCGCCAGTTCGGGGCGCACATCTTCGACCCGGGCAACGACGGCGCGCTGCTGTGGCAGCACCTGTTCTGGTTCTTCGGCCACCCCGAGGTCTACATCATCGCGCTGCCGTTCTTCGGGATCGTCACCGAGGTCCTGCCGGTCTTCAGCCGCAAGCCGATCTTCGGCTACAAGGGACTGGTCTTCGCGACAATCGCGATCGCGGGCCTGTCCGTCACGGTGTGGGCGCACCACATGTTCCCGACCGGAGCGGTGCTGCTGCCGTTCTTCTCCTTCATGACGTTCCTCATCGCCGTGCCGACGGGGGTGAAGTTCTTCAACTGGATCGGCACGATGTGGCGCGGCTCGCTCACGTTCGAGACGCCGATGCTGTGGGCCATCGGGTTCCTCGTCACCTTCCTCTTCGGCGGGCTCACCGGCATGATCCTGGCCTCGCCACCGCTGGACTGGCCGGTCTCGGACACCTACTTCGTGGTGGCCCACTTCCACTACGTCGTGTTCGGCACCGTGGTGTTCGCGATGAACGCGGGCTTCTACTTCTGGTGGCCGAAGATGACCGGCCGGATGCTGGACGAGCGACTGGGCAAGATCCACTTCTGGACGCTCTTCGTCGGCTTCCACATGACGTTCCTCATCCAGCACTGGCTGGGTGTGATCGGCATGCCGCGGCGCTACGTCGACTACCTCGCGAGCGACGGGTTCACGACGTACAACACGATCTCGACGATCGGGTCCTTCCTGCTCGGCGCGTCCACGCTGCCGTTCCTCTACAACGTGTTCAAGAGCCTGAAGGGCCCGAAGGTCACCACGGACGACCCGTGGGGCTACGGCCGGTCGCTGGAGTGGGCCACGTCCTGCCCGCCGCCGCGGCACAACTTCCTCGAGCTGCCGCGGATCCGCTCCGAGTCACCGGCCTTCGACCTGCACTACCCGCACGTCGCCGCCATGGACACCCGCACGGAGGACAAGAACCTGCTGGACCAGATCTACGGCGAGCCCGATCTCGACGGCGACGCGGGGGGTCACCGATGAAGGTCGAGGGGTGGCTGTTCGCCGCCGGGTTCTTCTTCTACGCCCTGGCCGCGGTGATCTACGGCGTGCTCGCCCGGGAGGCCGTCGGCACCGTGGCGCTCGCGTTCACGGCCGGGCTGGCGTTCCTCGTCGGCTACTACCTGCTGTTCACGGCCCGGCGCATCGACGAGCGCCCCGAGGACAACCAGTCGGCCGAGATCGCCGACGGAGCCGGTGAGCTCGGCTTCTACAGCCCGCACAGCTGGTGGCCGCTGGCCGTCGCGGCCAGCGCGGCGATCGCCTTCCTCGGCATCGTGTTCGGCTGGTGGCTCTTCCTGATCGGAGCCGTGGCGGGCGGGCTCTCGGTCGTGGGGCTTGTCTTCGAGTACTACCGCGGCGACCCCGCCTACTGACGGGCGGTTCCGACGCTCGGAGCACCCGATCGCCGCGTGATCCGCCGCCTACGCCGGGCGGATGCACGCAATGGGCGGCGAAAGCTCAAGGTCACCCCGGATGCTTGTCGATTCGTTATCCAGCGCGCCCGCGCGAGATTGGACGGGTCGGCAGGCAACGGGTCAGACTGGTCGGGCGTCTTCCTCGTACAGGAGAGGGTCGGGACGCCAGCGAGGAAGGGACGCGACGTGGGGGTACGGGGACGGCTGCTACGCCTGGGCGTGGTGGTGGCGAGCGCCTCCGTCGTCGCGCTTGCCGGCTGCTCGTCGGCCGGATCCCCGTCGGCCGCCCCGGCGGCCCAGGCGGCCGGGTCCGCGGGCGCGGTGCCGTCCGAGTCGAAGGCCGCCGTCGAGCTCGTCCCCGCGAGCTCCTCGACCGACGTCCAGGTGGACCAGCCGGTCACCGTGACAGTCACCGAGGGCACCCTCACCTCGGTGGTGCTCACCGACGCCAAGAAGCGGCAGCTCGACGGCGCACTGTCGGCCGACAAGCGCACCTGGACCTCGAGCGACGCTCTGCGGCTCGCCCAGCACTACCGACTGGCCGTGTCGGCGGTCGACGCCGACGGTGTCGGCACCGAGCGCACCGGGTTCTTCGCCACCGTCGCACCGCGCAAGGTCCTCGAGACGTCGATCTCGCCCCTGTCCGGTCAGTCGGTCGGCGTCGGCATGCCGGTCATCGTGCGCTTCAACGCGAAGGTCCGCGACCGTGCCGCCGTCGAGCAGGCGCTGGTCGTCACCAGCAAGAAGCCCATCGAGGGCGCGTGGAGCTGGGTCGGCGACACCGAGGTGCACTTCCGGCCGAAGGAGTACTGGCCGGCGTACGACGACGTCACCGTCGACGTCAACCTCAAGGGTGTCGACGCGGGCAAGGGCGTCTGGGGCATGAGCGACCGGACGATCAAGTTCAGCACGGGCTCCTCGATGGTCAGCGTCGTCAACGTCGACCGGCACACCCTGACCGTGTTCCGCAACGGCACGAGGTCGAGGGTCATCCCGGTGACCACGGGCAAGGCCGACTTCCTCACCCGCAACGGCACCAAGGTCATCCTCGAGAAGCACACGCTCAAGGTGATGGACGCCAGCACGATCGGCATCTCGAAGAGCGATCCCGAGTACTACCGCCTCGACGTGCCGTACGCGATGCGGGTGACCTGGAGCGGGGAGTTCGTCCACGCCGCTCCGTGGTCGTCGGGCGACCAAGGTCGGGACAACGTCAGCCACGGCTGCGTCGGCATGAGCATGTCGAACGCGATCTGGCTGTTCAACCAGTCGACAGTCGGCGACATCGTCAAGGTCGTCGGGTCGTCCCGGCCGTTGGAGCCGGGCAACGGGTACACCGACTGGAACGTCTCGTGGGACGACTGGCTGGCGGGAAGCGCGCTGCAGGGCTGATCGAGGCGCCGGTCCGCTGCGTCCGGGTGCCGATCGCTGCACGGATGCATCCGGCGCGCCCGGCTGGGCAGTAGCCCACTCGTGAGCGATCACACGTCCGTCGCCGTCCTGACCCGGGACCTGCGCGTGCACGACAACCCGGTGCTGCACGGCGCAGCCTCGGACGGGGACGCAGTGGTACCGCTGTTCGTGCTGGACCGGGCGATCCTTCGCTCGGACTACAACCGGCCCAACCGGGCCCGGTTCCTGGTCGAGTGCCTGCGTGACGTCGACGGCGCGCTGCGGGAGCGAGGCGCCGGCCTGGTGGTTCGCGACGGGGACTGGGTCCGCGAGGTGTGCCAGGTCGCCCGTGACACCGGAGCGGTGAGCGTGCACGTCGCCGGCGACGTGACCGGGTACGCCCGGGGCAGGGTCGAGCGCCTGCGGGGCGGGCTGCCGTCCGGCGTCGACCTGGTCGTGCACGAGGACGCCCTGTTCGTCGTGCCGCCGGGGGAGCTGCGCCCGAGCGGCGGCAAGGACCACATGGCGGTGTTCACGCCGTACTTCCGGCGCTGGTCGGCGCACCCGGTCCGCGAGCCGGTGCCCACGCCGCGGGCCTTGCGCCTGCCCGCCGGGCTGGCGAGGGGCCGGTTGCCGGCCGCCGACGGGCTGGCCGACGGACAGGTGTCGCCCGACCTGGCGACAGGCGGTGAGACGGCGGCCCGACGGCGGATGAGCACCTGGCTGCGGCACGGGCTGGCCGACTACACCGACGACCACGACGCGCTGGGCAAGGACAACACCAGCCGCCTCTCGCCGTACCTGCACTTCGGCTGTCTCTCGCCGCTGGAGCTCACCAGGCAGGCGGGGCGGAGCCGCAGTGCCGCGGCCGAGGCGTTCGTCCGGCAGGTGGCCTGGCGGGACTTCTACGCCCAGGTGCTGGCCGCCCGCCCGGACGCGACAAGAGCCGACTACCGGTCCCGCGACGACCGGTGGCACAGCAACCCGGGAGAGCTCGCCGCCTGGAAGGACGGGCGCACCGGCTATCCCGTGGTCGACGCCGGGATGCGGCAGCTCGCGCGGGAGGGCTGGATGCACAACCGGGCGCGCCTGATCGTGGCGCACTTCCTCTGCAAGACGCTCTACCTCGACTGGCGCGAGGGAGCGCAGCACTTCGTCGACCTGCTGCTGGACGCCGACGTCGCCAGCAACACGATGAACTGGCAGTGGGTGGCCGGCACCGGCACGGACAGCCGCTTCAACCGGACCTACAACGTCACGCTGCAGGCGCGCCGGCACGACCCGCGCGGCACGTACGTGCGTCGCTACGTCGAGGAGCTGGCCGGCCTGGACGATGCGTACGTGCACGAGCCGTGGCTGCTGCCGGAGGACGAGCGCGAGAAGCTGGGGTACCCGGCCCCGATCGTCGACCAGGACGAGGCCCGCGAGCGGCTGAAGGCCGCCCGCGGCCTGCGCTGACCCGCCCCGCCGGCGACAATGCGGGGGGTCAGGTGCGGGGCCGGGTCACCGGTTCGGCCTGCTCGGTCTGCTCGGCAGCTCGGGCGATGTTGCGGGCCATCCCGCCGAAGACGATGCCGTGGAAGGGCGCCACCGACCACCAGTAGGCGTGCCCGAACAGGCCGCGCGGGTGGAACAGCGCCCGCTGGACGTACGTCGAGCGGCGGCCGTCGGGGGAGCGCTCGACTGCCAGCTCCAGCCAGGCCAGACCGGGCAGGCGCATCTCGGCGCGCAGCCGGAGGAGCTCGCCCGCGTCGCGCTCCTCGACCCGCCAGAAGTCGATGGTCTCCCCGACGTGGACCCGGTCCGGGTCGCGCCGTCCGCGCCGCAGCCCGACGCCGCCGGCAGCCCGGTCCAGCCAGCCGCGGACCCGCCAGGCCAGCGGGAACGAGTACCAGCCGTGATCGCCGCCAATGCCCTCGATGACCGACCACAGCGCCTCGGGTGAGGCGTGCACCGGACGCCGCCGCAGGTCCTCGTACAAGCTGCCCCCGGCCCAGTCGGGGTCGGTGGGCAACGGGTCGCTGGGGGCGCCCGCCAGCGAGGCCGAGGACCAGCGGGTGACGACGTCGGCCTCGCGGATCCGCGCGAGGGCGAGCTCGACGGACCTGTCGAACCCGAGCAGTCCCTCCGGCGGGTCAGGCACGTGGGCGGCGATGTCGTGCTCGCTGCAGACCACCTCGACCTTGAGCGAGTCGACCAGCGGACGGGCTATCGAGTTGGGCACCGGGGTGACCAGCCCGACCCAGTGTCCGGACAGGGTCGGGGTGAGGACGGGGACCTTGACGATGATCCGGCGGCGCAGACCGGCGACCCGGGCGTAGCCCTGCATCATGTCGCGGTAGGTCAGCACGTCCGAGCCGCCGATGTCGAAGCTCCGGGAGACCTCGGGCGGCAGGCCCGCGCATCCCACCAGGTAGCGCAGCACGTCACGGATCGCGATCGGCTGGATGTTGGTGTCCACCCAGCGGGGCGTGATCATCGCCGGTAGCCGCTCGGTCAGGTAGCGCAGCATCTCGAAGGACGCCGATCCCGAGCCGATGATGACGGCGGCGCGCAGCACTGCCGTCGGCACCCCGGATGCGAGCAGGATCTCGCCGACCTCCTGACGGGAGCGCAGGTGCGGCGAGAGCTGGTCTGCGGGGACGTCGGGCGTGAGCCCGCCGAGGTAGACGAGCCGCTCGACCCCGGCCTCCTTGGCGGCGAGCCCGAACGTGCCGGCGGTGTCGCGGTCGGTCTGTTCGAAGCCCTTGGTCCCGAGCGCATGGATCAGGTAGTAGGCGACCTGCGCACCCTCCATCGCCGTGATCAGCGAGCTCGCGTCCGAGGCGTCGCCGCGCACCACCTCGACGTCACCGGCCCAGGGATGGTCCCGGATGCTCTCCGGTCGGCGGGCCATCACCCGGACCCGGTAGCCGGCGGCGAGCAGCTCCGGGACCAGCCGGCCGCCGATGTAGCCGGACGCGCCCGTGACCAGGCAGAGAACGTCGGCCGGAGCCGGTCCGGGCGCGGTCAGTGGTGCCCGCTCGACTCCAGCTCGCGGACCTCGTCCGGAGTGGGCGGCTCGACCCGGTCCTCGAAGTAGAACCGCGACACCCGGGCGCGTGCCTTGGCGGCCAGCAGCCGACGGCGCGGCACTCCGTTCGCGTCGGTCGCCGGTCCCACCTCGTAGGGCGCCCGCACCTTGTGCTGGGTGAGCTCCCACTTCTGCGCGTCCGAGATCGGCTCGTGCACCTCGATCATCTCGCCGTGCGGCAGCCGCACGATCCGGCCGGTCTCGCGGCCGTGCAGGACGAGGTCCCGGTCCCTGCGCTGGAGCCCGAGACAGATCCGTTTGGTGACCACGTAGGCCAGCGGGGGCACCACGAAGATGAGCAGCCGGAAGGCGTTGGTGATCGTGTTGATCGACAGGTGGAAGGTGACCGCGAGCAGGTCGTTGGCACCGCCGGCGAGCAGGATCAGCCACGCCGAGAGGGCCATCACGCCCAGGCCGGTGCGGGTGGGCACGTTGCGCGGCCGGTCCAGGACGTGGTGCTCCGCGTTGTCACCGGTCACCCAGCGTTCCAGCATCGGGTAGATGGCCATCGGAGTGAACATCAGACCGGGAATGATCAGTGCCGGCCCGAGGACGTTCCAGGGGATGGTGAACCCCAACAGCTCGGTCTCCCAGTTGGGGAACATCCGCAGGGACCCCTCGAGGAAGCCCATGTACCAGTCCGGTTGGGAACCCGCCGAGATCTCCGTGGGCTTGTACGGGCCGAACAGCCACACCGGGTTGATCGTGGCGAACGCCGACAGCAGCGTGGTCACCCCGAACGTGATGAAGAAGAAGCCACCGGCCTTGGCGGTGTACACCGGGAAGAACGGGTAGCCGACGCTGTTCTGCTCGGTGCGGCCGGGCAGCGGGTACTGCGTGTGCTTCTGGTACCAGACCAGCATCACGTGCACGGTGATGAGAGCGAGGAAGACGCCCGGGATCAGCAGGACGTGTGCGGTGTAGAGCCGCGGGATGATGTCCTCGCCGGGGAACTGCCCGCCGAAGAGGAAGAACGCCGCGTAGGTGCCCACGACTGGCAGCGACTGCAGGACGCCCTCGGTGATCCGGAGGCCGACGCCGGAGAGCAGGTCGTCGGGCAGCGAGTAGCCGGCCAGGCCCTCGATGAAGCTCAGCGTGATGAGGACGACGCCGATCAGCCAGTTCGTCTCCCGCGGCTTGCGGAACGCGCCGGTGAAGAACACCCGGCACATGTGCACCACCATGGCGGCGACGAAGATCAGCGCGGCCCAGTGGTGGATCTGCCGGATGATGAGGCCGCCGCGGACGTCGAAGGAGATCCGCAGCGTCGACTCGTACGCCTCGGACATCTTCAGCCCGTGCAGCGGGACGTAGGACCCGTGGTAGATCACCTCGGCCTGGCTGGGCTTGAACCACAGTGTCAGGAACGTGCCCGTGAGCAGCAGGATGATGAAGCTGTAGAGGGCGATCTCGCCCAGCATGAACGACCAGTGGTCCGGGAACACCTTGCGGGCACTGCGCTTGACGAAGTTCGCCGAGCCGAACCGCTCGTCGATCTCGTTGGCGGCGTTGCCGGCCATCCGCTCCAGTGCCATCAGCGCTCCCCTCGTTCCCAGAAGCTCGGACCGACCGGCTCCCGGAAGTCGTCCTCCGCGATGAGGTATCCCTGGCTGTCGACGGCCAGTGGCAGCTGGGGCAGGGAGCGGGCTGCCGGGCCGAAGATCACTGCGCAGTCCCGGGTCACGTCGAACGTCGACTGGTGACAGGGGCAGAGCAGGTGGTGGGTCTGCTGCTCGTAGAGGCCGACCGGGCAGCCCACGTGGGTGCAGATCTTGGAGTAGCAGACGATGCCGTCGACCCCCCAGCGGCGCTCCTTGGCGTCGAGGATCTCGTCCGGGGCGAGGCGGATGAGGATGGCCGTGGCCTTGGCCTCCTCGTCGAGCGGGTGCTCGGCGTTCTCGATGCCTTCGGGGAGGACGTGCACGACGCCGCCGATCGGTATGTCGGCGGCCTTGACCGGTCGGCCCTGGGGGTCGGTGACCAGGCGCTTGCCCGGGGTCCACCAGGTCCCGGTGAGTGCGGCGCCGGGCAGCGGGCCCAGGTCGCGCAGGGGGATGATCGCGAGCAGGCCGAGCGGTGCGAGTGCGCCGAGCAGGCTGTTGCGGATGAGCTTGCGCCGGCCGAGGCCGGCCCCGGCCGCGCCTTCCTTCATCGCGGCCACGGCCTCCGCGCGGTCCTCGTCGCTGGAGCGCATCGGCTTGCGGACGGAGACGACCTCGTCGTCCGGCATCAGCGTCTTGGCCCAGTGGATGGCGCCGGCGCCGATGCAGAACAGCGCCAGCCCCAGCCCGAGCCCGAGCAGCCGGGTCGAGAGGCCGACCTGCGCGAGCATCTCGTCACCGGTCGCGCCGGCCGGCTTGACCGCGAAGTAGGCGACGATGAACAGCAGCGTCCCCAGGGTCGACAGGCCGAAGAAGGCGGCGACCTCGCGCTCGCGGCGGGTGGCGGCCTTCGGATCGATGTCGGAGCGCCGGTAGACGTGCGCGGGCAGGCCCGGGTTCCGGTAGCGGTCGGCCTGCTCGACCTCGCCGCCCGTGCCCGGCTGGCTGGTGGCGTGCCGGCCCTCGAGGGCGTCGTTCGACGAGCCGCTGGCGGTCAGAGCGTCCGGCACGTCTGTACTTCCTCCGTCGGGACCGCTGCGGATGCGCGGCTCGTCGGTGTGGCTCATCGGGCCTTCACCCCCAGCCAGACGGCGCAGGCGATCAGGGCGCCCAGGCCGACCAGCCAGCTCACCGCGCCCTCGGTCACCGGGCCCAGCTTGCCGAGCCTGGCACCGCCCGGCGACGGCTCGGACCGTGTCGTCTCGAGGAAGGCGATGATGTCGCGCTTGTCCTGCGGGGTGATGGTCGTGTCCGCGAAGACCGGCATCGACTGCGGACCGGTGAGCATGGCCTCGTAGATGTGCTTGGCGGTCGTCTTCTTCAGCGAGGGGGCGTACTTGCCGCGGGTCAGGGCACCCCCGGAGCCGGCGAAGTTGTGGCACATGGCGCAGTTGCGCAGGTAGATCTCGCCGCCGCGCGCGACGTCGGCGTTCTGGGTCGACACCTGCGCCTCCGACGGGATCTCGGGGCCCGGGCCCAGGGAGGCCACGTAGGCGGCCATCGCGGCGATCTCGTCCGGTGTGAACGTCACCGGCTTGACCTCGATCTGGGCGCCCAGCTCCTTGGCGGGCATCCGGCCGGTCCCGACCTGGAAGTCGACCGATGCGGCACCGACACCCACCAGGCTGGGACCGTCGCTGGCACCCTCGGCGTTGAGGCCGTGGCAGGTCGCGCAGTTCTTGAGGTACAGGGCGCGGCCCTCCTCGAGCGTCTGGGTCGAGATGCCGGCCGAGGCCTGGGCGTCGCCGGTCGGGACGAGGGCGGAGTAGGCGCCGCCGGTCGCCGCCAGTCCGGCGAGCAGCAGGACCACCGGCGCGATGCGGTGGCGACGGCGGCGCGACACCGCCGCCACGGCGCGACGCAGCACCGAAGGTGTGGAAGGTCGGGTCACGTGCTCGCTCACTTGATCAGGTAGATGGTCGCGAAGAGGCCGATCCAGACGACGTCGACGAAATGCCAGTAGTACGACACCACGATCGCGCTGGTGGCGTGACCGTGCGTGAAGCGTTTCGCCGAGTAGGTGCGGCCGAGGACGAGCAGGAACGCGATCAGGCCGCCGGTGACGTGCAGGCCGTGGAACCCGGTGGTGAGGTAGAAGACCGAGCCGTAGGCGTTGGAGCTGAGCGTGAGGCCGTCGGCGCTGACGAGCGTGGCGTACTCGTAGACCTGGCCGGCGATGAAGAAGGCGCCCATGAAGAACGTGACGACGAACCACATCCGCAGCCGCAGGACGTCGCCCTTCTCGGCGGCGAAGACGCCGAGCTGGCAGGTGACCGACGACAGCACCAGGACGGTGGTGTTGACCGTCGAGAACGGGATGTTGAGCAGTTTCGGCTCGGTGTCCCAGAGCTCCGGGCTGACCGAGCGGATCGTGAAGTACATCGCGAACAGGGCTGCGAAGAACATCAGCTCCGAGGAGAGCCAGACGATGGTGCCCACAGCCGTCGTGTCCGGCCGGGAGGCCGGGACGTGACTGGGACGGGCCGGACCCGCCGAGGTGCCTGGAGCCGCTGCAGTCGCCACGACGGCATTATTGCGGTCTTGCGGCCTGTCGGCACCCCCGACCCCCCGACGGCCCGTCCGCGGCTCGTCCGGTCCTAGTCTCGACGGTGTGAACGTCCTCGCCCTGCCCGCCCACGGCGGCGCCGGCGAGGGGCTGCCCGAGCTGACCCCGGCCCGGTTCCTCACCACCTGGGAGCTCGCCTGGGCGCCGCTCCTGGGTGTCCTCGTGGTCGGCGGTGCCTACCTGTACGGCGTGTCGCGGCTGCACCGCCGGGGCGACAGGTGGCCGCTCGTCCGCACCCTGTTCTTCGTCGGGCTCGGCCTCGGCTCGTTCCTGCTCATGACGACCTCGGCGCTCGCGGTGTACGACACGACGCTGTTCTGGGTCCACATGGTCCAGCACATGGTGCTGGCGATGATCACACCGGTGTTCCTGGCCCTGGGCGCCCCGATCACCCTCGCCCTGCGGACGTTGCCCCCTGCCGGCCGCCGGGCCGTCCTCGCCGTCCTGCACAGCCGCGTCGCCAAGGTGCTGACGTTCCCGGTAGTCGCCGGGGCCCTGTTCGTCGCCAACCCGTTCGCGCTCTACCTGACGGGGCTGTACGAGCAGACCCTGCGCCATCCGGTCCTGCACGACCTGAACCATCTGCACTTCGTCCTCCTGGGCTGCCTCTGGTTCTGGCCGGTGCTCGGACTGGACCCGATGCCGAACCGGATCCCCCACCCGATGCGGCTGCTCGCGGTGTTCGCGACGATGCCGTTCCACGCCTTCCTCGGCGTAGCGATCATGAGCCAGACCACCTTGATCGCCGGGGACTGGTACGTCGGCGTCGTGGACCGGCACTGGGGTCCCAGCCCGTTGGACGACCAGCACCTCGGCGGGGGGCTGCTGTGGGCCAGCGGTGACCTGGTGGCCCTGCTCGTGCTGGGAGCGCTGTTCGTCCAGTGGTCCCGGGCCTCGGAGCGGGAGGCGCGACGGGAGGACCGGCGGCTGGACCGCCTGGAGTCGGAGGCGCTGGCGGCCCGATCGGCAGGATCGGCGCAGCCGGAGAGCGCGGCCGCCGGCGAGGCACCGACCGGCCGGCACGGGTCGCCGGGTCGGTAGCATCGGCAGGTGACCGACGCGCCCCGCATCCAGTCGATCTCCACCGAGCCACCCGCACTGCCGTCGGCCGTCGGGGTGGGGTCGCGGCCCGCGCCGGACGAGACGATGACCGTCCTCCTGTACAGCGACGACGTCGACACCCGCGAGAAGGTCAAGCTGGCCATCGGTCGGCGGCCGGCCGCCGACGTCCCCCGCGTCGAGTGGCTCGAGTGCGCGACCGGGCCTGCCGTCATCGCGGCGCTGGACACCGGCGAGGTGTCCGTCGCCATCCTCGACGGCGAGGCCACCCCGACCGGCGGGATGGGCATCGCCCGTCAGGCCAAGGACGAGATCTACCAGTGCCCGCCGATCGTCGTGCTCACCGGCCGGGTGCAGGACAGCTGGCTGGCCAACTGGTCGAGGGCCGAGGCCGCGGTGCCGCACCCGCTGGATCCGATCGTCCTGGCGCGCGCCGTCGCCGACCTGATGCGGCGCCGCGGCGCCGAGCTCACCTCCTAGGCCGTCGGTGCCCGACGACCGGCAGGCGCCGACCTGGCCGGGCCTGCTCTCCACGCTCCTGGCCCGCACCGACATCACCGCCGACGAGGCGTCCTGGGCGATGGAGCAGGTGATGCTCGGCGAGGCGACAGCGGTGCAGGTCGCCGCGTTCGCGGTGGCCCTGCGGGCCAAGGGGGAGACGCCGGACGAGATCACCGGCCTGGTGCGGGCGATGCTTGCCGTCGCGTCGCGGTTCACCGTCGAGGGTCCCGCCGTCGACACCTGCGGCACCGGCGGGGACCGCGCGAACACCGTCAACATCTCCACGATGTCGGCCATGGTGGTTGCCGGCACCGGTGCCCGGGTCGTCAAGCACGGGAACCGGTCGGCCTCGTCGGCCTGCGGCTCGGCGGACCTGCTCGAGGAGCTCGGCGTTGTCGTGGACCTCGAGCCGGAGCAGGCCTCGACCTGCCTCGACCGGACCGGCGTGACCTTCTGCTTCGCACCGCGATTCCACCCGGCCCTGCGGCATGCAGCGGTGCCGCGCCGCGAGCTCGGGGTGCCCACCTTCTTCAACATCCTGGGCCCGCTGGCCAACCCGGCGCAGCCATCGGCACAGGCGGTCGGCTGCGCCGACCGTCGCCTGGGCGGAGTCATCGCGCAGGTGCTCGCCGACCGCGGCGCGTCCGCGCTGGTGTTCCGGGGTGACGACGGGCTGGACGAGCTGACGCCGACGACGACCTCGACCGTGTGGGTGGTGCGGGACGGCTCAGTCGGCACCGAGACGCTCGCGCCGGAGGATGTCGGCCTGTCGCGGTCGGCGCCCGGGTCGTTGCAGGGCGGCGACCCGGCGCACAACGCCGAGGTGACCCGCCGGTTCCTGGCCGGGGAGCCCGGCCCGGTCCGCGACGCGGTACTGCTGAACGCTGCCGCGGCGGTGGTGGCGCTGGAGCCGGGCGACGGGCCCCTGGCGGACCGGCTGCGAGGTGCTCTCGACCGCGCCGCGGAGTCGGTGGACAGCGGATCCGCGGCGCGGTCGCTGGCCGGGTGGGTCGAGACCAGCCGGGCCCTCGGTGCCGGCTGACCGGCGTACGGTGCCACGCGTGCACAACCCGCTACCGGGGCTCCGGCGCGACCGGGTGGTCGCCGTGGGTGGGGCCGCGGGTCTCGCCCTGGTCTGCTTCCTGCTTGTCCTCCTCGTCTACCGGATCGCCGTGTGGACCGTGCCCGGCCGGGTCCTGGACGGGCACGCGCTGCGGGGTGCGATCGCCAGCCGGACCCGGGTCACCGAAGCCGTCGAGGGGATCCTTGACGGGGTGTCGGTCGCGTCGCTGGCCGCGGCGGCTGCCCTCATCGCCGTGATCGCCCTGCTCCGGCTCCGGCGCGCGGTGGGGCTTGCTGCGCTGGCCGTCCTTGTCGTCGCCAACCTGGTGACGCAGGTGCTCAAGCAGGTGGTGCTGGACCGGCCCGACCTGGGTCTGGTCGAGCGGACGCCGGCGACCCTGAACAGCATGCCGAGCGGGCACGCCACCGTGGCCTTCTCGGTGGCCGTGGCGCTGGTCATCGTCCTGCCGGCCCGTGCGCGCGCGTTGGCATCCACCCTCGGCGCTGCCTACGCCGCGGTGACCGCCGCGGCAACGATGTCCGCCGGTTGGCACCGGCCGAGCGACTCGATCGTCGCCTTCCTCGTGGTCGGGGGTTGCGTCGCGCTCGTCGCCCTCGGCGTGCTGCTCGCCGAGGACAGGGCCACCGCGCCGGAGACGTCGTCGCCGCGGGACCGCCGCACCGGGCGGCGGCTGCTCATCGGTGGGGGCGGCCTGCTGCTGGCCGGCGCGGCACCAGCCGTGGTCGCGGAGATGGTCGGGTTGAGTCCCGGCGGGACGTTCGTCGATGCATTGGCCTACCTGGCCGGCCTGCTGGCGGTCGCCGGCACGGCCTCGGTGGTGATGGCTGCGGTGCTCGCTCTCGTCCCGGCCCTCACCTTCTCCGCGGCCGGCACCGGGCGCCGGCGCCCGCCCACCCAGCGCAGCGGACCGGCCGACCCGGCCGGCCCCACCGACGCGACCCGCCCCGCCGACCGGGCCGAGGGGACGACGCCTGCGGGCGACGAGCCGTCCGGAGCCTGACCGGTCGCGACTGTCAGTCGCTGCCGTCCGCGCCGAGGGAGAACGCGGCGTCCAGGTCGTGCTGGCTGTAGGTGCGGAACGCGATGTGGGTCTCGGTGGCGCGGATCCCGCCGACCTTGCTGAGCCGGTCGGCGATGACGTCGGCGAGCGCGTCGTGCTCGCGCACCCGCACCATGGCGATGAGGTCGGCGCCACCGGTCACCGAGTAGACCTCGCTGACGCCCTCGAGCGCTGCGATCTCCTCGGCCACCTCGGGGATCCGGTCGGCCTCGACGTGCACGAGCACGATCGCGGTGATCACTGACGCCTCCCGGCAGGTCCGACGAGTAGCGGCGAGCCTAGCGGGTACGCCCGCTGCGCCACGTCCGTCGTCCCGTCCGAAGGAGTCCCCGATGCGGGTTCGTGCCGACAGCTCCGGAACCACAAGTCAGCGAGCAGCCGTCGCCGCACTCGCCGTGGCCGCGATGACCGCGGCGCTGCTCGTCGCCCCGGGCGTCGCGGTCGGCGTCGCGGCCGGTGGACCGGCGCCTGGCGGACCCGGGACGGCTGCCACCTGGGTGCCGGGGGACAAGGTCGGCTTCGGCACCTCGCGCGGCACCGCGAGCAAGGTCTGGTACACGCTGTCCCGAGGCAAGCTCAGCGAGGTCTACTACCCGCGGATCGACACCCCCAGCGTGCGGGACAGCCAGTTCCTGGTGACCGACGGGGCGACGTTCACCGACCGCGAGGACAGCGACGCTCGCAGTCGGGTCCAGCTGGTCGACGCGCGCAGTCTCACCTACCGGCTGACGTCCACCGCCAGGTCCGGCGCGTGGCGGCTGACCAAGACCTTCGTCACCGACCCGCGACGGTCCACGGTCCTGGAGAAGGTGCGCTTCGAGTCGCTGACCGGCAAGCCGCTGCAGCTGTTCCTGCTGCACGACCCAGCGCTCGACATGACCGGCGACGACGACACCGGCCGGTCCGGGCCCGGGGGCTCGCTGCTGTCCAGCGACGGCTCGTCGGTTGCCAGCGCGGTGGTCTCCCGGCCGGCCATGACCGCGACGTCCAGCGGCTACCTCGGCACCAGCGACGGCTGGCAGGACCTGCGCGAGGACCACCGGATGGACTGGACCTGGACCGCCGACCAGCCGGGCAACGTCGTGCAGACCGGCCGGCTACCTCTGACAGGTCTGCGAGGCCACCGGCGCGCGACCGTCGCGATCGGTTTCGGCGCCAGCGCCGACGCTGCACTGGCGACGGCGCACACCTCGCTGCGACGGACGTTCCCGGCCAGCCGGGCGGCGTACGACGCGGGCTGGCACCGCTACCTGCGCTCGATCCGTCCCGCGCCGGCAGCGGTCGGGTCGTTCACGACCGAGTGGAACGTGTCGGCGATGGTGCTGGCGGCGAGCGAGGACAAGACCTTCCGGGGCGGCTTCGTGGCCGCGCCCGGGCGGCCGTGGGCCTGGGCCAACGAGCTGCAGGACCTGGCGGTCTACCACGCGGTCTGGTCCCGGGACCTCTACCAGATCGCGACCGGGCTGCTCGCCACCGGAGACCGGGCAGCAGCCAATCGGGCGCTGGACTACCTGTGGGAGCACCAGCAGCGGGCGGACGGGTCGTTCCCGCAGAACTCCCGGCTCGACGGTACCCCGGTCTTCGGCGACCTCCAGATGGACGAGGTCGCGCTGCCCATCGTCCTGGACTGGATGCTCGGCCGGACCGGCGCTGCGGACTGGGCCCGCGTGAAGCGCTCGGCCGACTACGTCGTGGCGCACGGTCCCAGCACGCCGCAGGAGCGATGGGAGAACATCGGCGGCTTCTCTCCCGCGACGATCGCGGCGGAGATCTCCGGTCTCGTGCTCGCCGCCGAGATCGCCGGCAAGAACGGTGCCGACAGCTCCCGAGCGACGTATCTGGCGACGGCCGACGACTGGGCGGCGAAGGTGCAGGGCTGGACCGCCACCAGCACGGGGCCCTACGCCCCGAAGCCCTACTACCTGCGCATCACGAAGAACGGCGACCCCGACACCGGCACCGAGGTGCAGATCTCGGACGGCGGACCGCTCATCGACCAGCGCGCGGTGGTGGACCCGAGCTTCCTGGACCTGGTGCGCCTGGGCGTGAAGCGGGCCGACGACCCGGTGGTCCGGGCCTCGCTGGAGGTCGTGGACGACGAGCTCGGCTACCGCACCGCCAACGGCAGGTTCTGGCACCGGGCCAGCTTCGACGGGTACGGCGAGCGGCGGGACGGCACCCAGTGGGAGCCGACCGACCCGGGGTCGGGGGAGACCGTCGGTCGGGGCTGGCCGCTGCTGTCCGGTGAGCGAGGCGAGTGGGCGCTGGCCGCGGGCCGGGACCGCGAGGCTCGCCGTCTCCTCCGCACGATGGCCCGGGCCGCCGACGGACGCAGCCACCTCATGGCGGAGCAGGTGTGGGACCACAACCCGCCCGGCGGGACGGCCCGGTTCCGGGCCGGTGAGCCGACGATGTCGGCGATGCCGCTCGCGTGGACCCACGCGCAGTTCGTCCGGCTGGCGGCGAACGTCCGAGCCGGCCGCAACCTGGAGACGCCGCAGCCGGTCGCCTGCCGTTACCGCAGCGGGGCCTGCCGGCGGTGACCGGGGGCCGCGAGCGCGGCGCGGCGACCGGGGAAGCACGCGCCTCATGATGCGGAGCGGGAGATCCGGCTGACCGGCGCCATGCCGGCCGGTTGATGGACCGGCCGGATGTCCCGGCGGCCGCCGAACGGGTCGAGCCGGTCGCGGCCGGCGTCGGCGGCCTCGGCCCACAGCCGGACGCCGCCGGCGCCGTAGGCGGGGCAGGACCAGCTGCCGGTGAGCGACACCAGCCGTACGCCGGCCGCTTCGAGCCAGCGCAGCACGCACTCGGTCTCCTCGGCCGTGGCGGCCGGGGTCGGCCCCACGCCGGGGGGCACCGACTCCGCCGTCGCGACGAGCGCCGACGCCACGACGCGCGGGTCCTCGGCGCGGCCGACGACCGCCGTGCCCGCGAGCCGGCCGTGGCGGACCACGACGATCTCCCACCCGCCGTCCTCCCGCTGGACCGCAGCCACCACCTCCGAGCACGCCGTGAGCGCGGAGACACGCTGCAGCCGGGACGCCGCCCGCACGAACGCCGCCAGCCGGTCGCGGTGCACGGCAGCCTCCTCGAAGCGCTCAGCCTCGGCCAGGCGGGACACCTTCCGGCCCAGCGCGGCGACGAGCGGGCGGACGTCGCCGAGCATCGCGGCCCGGACCGCGTCGGCGTGCGCGGCGTACGCCTCGACCGACTCGCGGCCGTCGCACGGCGCGCCGCACCGGCCCATCTCGGCCAGCGCGCAGGCCGGGACGTGCCGGCGCGCCGAGAGCCGGCTGCTGCACTGGCGCAGCCGGAAGGCCTCGTGCAGTGCCGCCGTCGCGAGCTCGACCTGGCGGGTGCCGGAGAACGGACCGAGATAGGTGGCTCCGTCGTCACGCACCTCGCGGACGCGGGACAGCCGGGGGAACGGCTCGACGGTCAGCTTGAGCCAGTGGGCGCGCTCCGGGAAACGGGACCGGCGGTTGTACCGCGGCTTGTGGGCCGCGATGAGCCGCAGCTCGCGGACCTCCGCCTCGAGCGGGGTCGCACAGACGATCGGCACCACGGCGGTGGCCAGGCCGACCATCTCGGCCATCCGGCCGCGGGTCTCGCCCGCGGTGAAGTAGGAGCGGACCCGGGCGCGGAGATCCTTGCTCTTGCCGACGTAGAGGACCTCGCCGCGCTCCCCGACGAACTGGTAGACCCCCGGCAGGTGCGGCAGCGGCTCGGCGAGGTGGCGCTTGGCGCGCTGGGCCGGAGACACCCGTGACGAGAAGGTGGACAGCTCGTCGAGCGAGCGGACGCCGACGTTGCCCAGCCGCTCGAGCATGCCGTGCAGCACGTCGACCGTGGCGCGCGCGTCGGACAGCGCGCGGTGGTCCGGCGTGGTCCCGGCGCGGAACAGCCGGGCCAGGCTGGCCAGCTTGCAGTTGGGCGCCTCGTCGCGGGTCACCACCTGGCGGGCCAGCCTCGCGGTGTCGAGCACGCGGTTGCCCGGCCACGCGTGCCCGGTGGCCGCGCACGCGGCCTTGAGGAAGCCGATGTCGAAGGGTGCGTTGTGCGCCACCAGGACCGAGTCCGCGCCGGCGAAGTCGAGAAAGGCCGGCAGCGCCGTGCTCAGACGGGGCGCCGCAGCCACCATCGCGTCGCTGATGCCGGTGAGCACGGAGATGAACGCAGGGATCGGGACGCCCGGGTCGACCAGGGTCTGGAACTCGCCGAGCACCACGCCGGCCCGCACCTTCACGGCGCCGATCTCGGTGATCTCGCACTGTCGCGGTGAGCCGCCGGTGGTCTCGAGGTCGACGACCACGAAGGTGACCTCGTGCAGCGGCGTGCCGAGCTCGTCGAAGGTGGTCTGCAGGAACCGTCCGCCGCCCGGCGCGACCGGCCGCGGACGCGCGGCGAGCGGCGGCAACGACATGGACCCGACGGTAGGCAGGTCCCGGGACACAACCCCGCAGGCGCACCGGGGAACCCCCGGCCCACCCGGACCCGCCGGGCCCGGAGCCCTGCCCCGCCGGCGGGGCGCCCTCAGACCAGGCCGGTCGAGCCGAACCCGCGCCAGGTCAGCGCGAGACCGAGCACGATGACGACCGCCGCGGTGAGCACCGGCGCGAGGCGCAGGAGCGGGGCGAACCGCGACCCCGGGTGGCTGGCCAGCCGCCGCTCGGCGCGCTCGCGCAGCCGCATGACCAGCAGGCCGACGACGGCCAGCGTGGCGGCCATCCCGAGCCCGAAGGCCACGACGAGCGCGACGCCGAACCAGGCGTGGCCCAGCGCGATGGCACCGAGCAGCACCAGCAGTGCGGACGGGCTGGGCAGCAGCCCGCCGGCCAGCCCGATCGCCACCAGCTGGCGGCGCGAGGGCGGCACGTCCTCGGTGCTGCCGGCGGTGCCGGCGCTGCCGCCGGAGTGCTGGTGGTCGTGCTGGTGGTCGTGCCCGTGCTGGTGGTCGTGCTGCGTGTCGTGGTGGTGGTCGGCGGCGTGGCCGTGCTCGTGCGCCTCGTGCGCCTCGTGCCCGGCGGGGGCGGTCGCGACGGGGGTACGCGGCAGCGTGAGCGCCGACCCACCGGCTCCCACTCCCGGCACCGCGAGCACCGCCGGCCGGTCCACCGGGTCCGCGGGCCCGTGCGGCTGCGGCAGGAGCAGCGGCTCCGGCGCGCGGTGCGAGTGCGCGCGACCGAACAGGCCGTGCGCATGGCTGCCGTCGGCGTGCTGACGCGTCCGCCGGGCCGACTCGCGCAGCAGCGCGAGCCCCACCAGGGCCACGAGCACGCCGCTCACCACGCTGAGCCACGGGTAGACCCGGGCCGGCACGAACGCGGTGCCGGCGCTGACGAGCACGCCGAGAGCCAGCACGCCCGCGGTGTGGGTCGCGGTGACAGTCGCCCCGACCGTTGCCGCGGCGCGCAGCGCACCCTCGCGGCGCCCGGACAGGTAGAACGCCATGATCGTCTTCCCGTGGCCGGGCGCCACGGCGTGCGCCGCCCCCAGCAGAAGTGCCGCCACGACCGCCACGATCCCGAGCCACGGGTTACCGTCCGTGCGTGCCAGCAGCCCCTCGAAGGCCAGCGTCAGCCGGTCGTTGCCCCGGGTCAGCGTCTGCGCCGGCGCCGGGCCGGCGTCGTCGGCGGTCAGCCGAGGGCCGCCGGGCGTCACCGTGAGATGGGCGGCGCGCTCGTCGAGCGGGCTGCTGAGCAGGTCCTTCGGGTACGCCGTGAGCACGGCGCTGCGCGACCGGCCGGGCACGTCCGCGCCGGCCAGCGTGGTGCCGTCGCCGCGGGCGGTCATCTCGCGCCAGCCGACCTCGTCGTCGGCCGCGGTGTCCTCCAGGTCCACCGCGGTGCGGGACGTGACGGACGCGGGTGCGCGCAGGGTGCAGTCGAGCCGCAGGACCGGCAGGCCGGCCTGGCCGCCGGACGTGCGCGCGGCGGCCGAGGTCACGGCGAGCGCCGCGCGCTCGCTCGCCACGGTGAGCCGCAGCGAGGCGCGGGCCGTGTCGCACGCCGTCCGGGCCCAGGCGGCCAGCTCCCCGCGCGACAGCGTGCCGTCGCCGTCCGTGTCGATCGCCGGGCTGCGCTGCGCTGTCGGGATCTCGGCGATGTCGAGGACGTGCTCGACGGTCACCGCGTCGGTGCCGACGACGACCCCGCTGTACCTGTTGACGGTGAAGTTCCCCAGCGGGTGAGCGCTGGCTGCGGTCGGGGCGCCGACCACGAGCGCGACCGCGGCGGCCACGACGGCGCCCAGGCGCAGACCGAGCCGGCGGCTCATCGCAGCCCCGCCAGCAGCGTCTCGATCTGCTTCTCCCGGTACGGGCTGACGCCGGCGTCCAGGGCCAGGGCGTCGCGCAGCGTCGCCGCTGCGGGCGCCAGGCCGTTCGCGGCCTCGATCGCGCCGAGGTGGTAGACGAGCCGCGCGTCCCGGGTGCCGAGCTCGTTGGCCCGCCGGGCGTAGCGCAGTGCCTCCCGATGCTGGCCGTCCGCGTGCAGGGCCCAGGCCAGGGCGTCGGCGGTGTGGATCGACTGGCGCCGGGACCACTCGGCCCGGGCGGCGGTCAGCGCGTCGGAAGCCGAGCCGTGGTCGGCCTCGAAGACCGCGGTCTCCAGGTCCGTGGTGACGCCGTTGGCGGCGAACAGCTTCGCGGAGGCGGTGGCCACGGCGTACTGCTGGTCGGCCAGCCGGGGCCTGCCGGTGGCCTCGTAGAGCTCGCCCAGCTCGACGACGTACTCGACGAGCGGCAGCCGCTGCACCACCCGCAGGTAGTCCTTCTCGGCTGTCGCGAGGTCACCGCGGGCGACTGCCAGACGGGCCTCGCCGGCCAGGGCCGGCATGTACGTGGGCTGCGCGTCCAGGGCGTTGCCGTAGTGGTGGGCCGCACGCCCGGGCTTGCCCATGGCGCGGGCCAGCTCACCCAGGTGGTAGGTCGCGAACGCGTACGACGAGGCGCTCGTCCCGGCCGCCTCCTGGGACAGGCGCATCAGCCGGGTCGCCCCGGCCAGGTCGCCCCGCAGCTCGGCCTGGTAGCTGAGTCGCGCGAACGTCGAGGGGCCGGGGTCGAGGTCGTCGGCGCGGGTCGCTGCCCGCCGGGCCTCGTCGTACCGGCCGAGCTCGGTGAGCGCGTCGGACCGGATGGCCTCGGCGGTCGCGCTGTAGGGGTTCACCTTCAGGGCTGCCGCGGTGTCGCGCAGTGCCCGGGTGAACTCGTGCCGGGCCGCCGCGAGGGTGGCGGTGGCCGTGAGCATGACCGAGTCGCCGGGGGCGAGCCTGCGGGCCTGTGCCAGCGCCGCGTCGGCCTTGGCGTAGTAGGTGGGGTCCGCGGTCACCCGGGCCTGCTCGACGTAGGCCAGCGCCAGTGTCGACCAGGACCGGTGGTCCTTGGGGGTGGCCTTCAGCCGGGCCTGCAGGGTGGGGATCAGGTTGTCGGCGTCCCGCAGTGCGGCGGGGTCCAGTGCCGGTGCGGCCCGGCCGGCCACCGGGGGTGGTGTCGCTTCGGGGTCGGCTCGACCGCCGAGGAGGCCGGCGGCGCCGAGGGTGAGGGCGACCGCGAGTGCCATGGCACCGGCGACCAGGAGCATGGGCCGGAGCAGCGGTCGCATGCGGGTGGTCCTTCCTGCAGGGGAGGGGCCCCACCCCGGTCGCGCTGGTGGCGCGACCGGGGCGGGTGTGACGGCTCGGTCAGCCGGGGCCGACCGGACCGGTCACAGGTGCCTTACTTGTCGGTGCTGGTCTTCGTGGTGGACCCGCTGTAGGGCAGGGCCACGAAGGGGAAGGTGTCGCTGAAGGCCTTGTCCGGCCCGTCGACCCCGTCACCGAGGTCGTTCGGGCTGCCGATCAGCTCCCCGCCGACGACCTGGAGGGCGATGTCGAGCACGTCGTCCTGCAGACGGCGCCCGTTCGGGAAGCCGTTCTTGTCGCCGCCGATGACACCGAGCGAGCTGAAGGGCTGGCCCTTCTGCCATGCGGTGTTCAGGCGCAGGTACTCCGCCGGGCGCTCCTTGCCACGCGGGTTGTTGATCCCCTTGACGCCCTTGAGGAAGACCTGGACCAGGTCGTCACGGTTCTTGACCTGGATCTTGGTGCCGCAGACAGCGTTGATGCTCGCCGCGAGCTCCGAGTTCTGGACGAACGGCAGGGCTGCCGCGTCCTGGCGGGGCTTGAGCGAGTTGAACGTGTCCTTGACCTGGTAGGGGATGACGACCTCGTTGACCAGGGGCTGGCCGAGACGCGAGATCTGCTTGTAGTTGCCCTTGCTGTTCTTCCGGTCGGTGGTGCTCCAGATGCCGACGACCGAGCGACCGTTCTTGATGAGGTCGCGACGCGGCACCTGCAGGCCGATCGTGTTGACGTTGAACCCGGCGAGGCTGTTGTGGCCCGCCTCGGTCATGCAGTCGCCGCCGTAGAGCACGTCGAAGACCCGCAGGTCGAGGAAGAACGGGTCAGCCGCCTGGCCGGCGAACGACTTGCGGCCGGCCCCCTGGAAGCCCTTGATGGCCTGGTTGCGGAGCGCGGCGTAGTCCGGCATGCCGGCGTTGCCCGTGTTGGACGGGGCGACCGGGCCGTTCTTGATGAGCGTCCGGACCTTGTCCTTGCCCTTGCGGACGACGGTGCGGGTCAGCGTGTACTTCTGCCGGAACAGCAGGTTCTCGTCGTTCAGCGACGTGACCGGCCCGTTGTTGTAGAGGAACGTGCCGTTGCCGGTGAAGCTGTCGGACGCCTTGGGGGTCCGGGTGGTCCGGAACTTCCAGGTGTAGACGACGTCCGGCTTGGCGTCGTAGTCGTTGTCGATGTTGACCTTGTACCGCGCGTCGGTGGCCCACGGGTAGAAGTTCGGGCCTCCGGCCGGCTCCTCGAACGGCGTCCAGTTCGCGACGATGTTGACCATCCCGTTGGCCTGCGCGAACGCGTAGACGTCGGTGTTGTCGTACGCCGGCTGGTTGGAGATGGCCGGCGCTTCACGGTGGCTGGAAGCGGTCGAGCTGGTGGGCGCGAGCGCCACCGCTCCGCCACCGATGGCCAGCGCGCCCATGCCGAGCAGGGCAGTCGCCCGGGTCCTGCGATTTCGTCTCGGGTGAGACATGGTTTTCCTCCCTCGAGGGGTCGTGCCCGGCCACAGTCGTGACAGGTGTCACATGCCGGGCTACGGGGGTGCTTCGGCTCCCGGGGCGGTTTTGGATTGGTTCGGGGGCGAATTCGCGATCCCCGGGCCTGCGGGGTTCCGTCCGGCAGAGCTCGCCTGCTCCGCCGGACGGACCCACCGCAGGGGTCAGGCGGTGGCCGGGGCTCCCTGTGCCCGGCGTGCCGCCAGCACGCCGGCCATCACGACCAGCGCACCGAAGGCCATGACGCCCAGCGGCGCCGTCGGCAGGCCGCCGGAGGGCCCGCGCCCGTCACCACCGGTCACCAGCGTCTCGCCGTTCTCGGCCGGCGGGGACGACTGCGGCACCGAGCCGGAGTGCGGCAGGGCGAGGTAGGGGAAGTCGTCGTCGAACCCGGAGGCGTTTCGGTCCACGGCGTCACCGAGGTCGTTGGCGAAGTCCTGGTTCCCACTGGTGCCCCCGAGCGTCCCGGCGACCTCGCCGGCGACCACCTGCAGGGCGATGTCGATGACGTCGTCCTGCAGCCGGCGCCCGTTCGGGAAGCCGTTGTTGTCCCCGCCGATGACGCCGAGCCGGCTGAACTTCTGCTTCGTGAACTTGTCCACGTTCAGCCGCAGCTGCTCGCTCGGGGTGACGCTCCTGGGCTGGTTCAGCCCTGGGATGCCGGTGAGGAACACCGTCACCAGGTCCTGCCGGTTGTCGGTCGGGACCTTGGTGAGCCCGCAGACGTTCTTCAGCAGCGAGGCGAGCTCGGGCTTCACGACGAACGGCAGGGCCGCCGCGTCCTGGGTCGGGTCGATCGCGTTGAAGGTGTCCTTGACCTGGTAGGGGATCACGACCTCGTTCACCAGCGGCTGGCCCAGCCGGGAGACCTGGGTGTACCCGCCGGTCGCGTTCTTGCGAGAGGTGGTGCTCCAGATGCCGACCACGGGGTCGCCGTTCGCCGTCAGGTCACCCTTGGGCACCTGCAGGGCCAGCGAGTTGACGTTGTACCCGTTGAGCGTGTCGTGCCCCACCTCGGTGCCGCAGCCCTTGCCGTAGAGCAGGTCGAACACCCGCAGGTCGAGGAAGAACGGGTCCTCCGCCTGTCCGGCGAACGAGCGCGACGTCTTGCCGCTGGCACCGCCGAACGGGATGACGGCGCTGTCCTGGATCTCGTCGTAGTCGGGCATCGAGGCCTTGCCGACGTACGACGGCGCCACCGGGGCGTTGTCGAGCAGCAGGGCGTCGGGCCGGCCCGGGCGGACCAGGGTCAGGTCGTAGGTCTGCCGGAAGAGCAGGTTGTCGTCGGTGAGCGTGGTGACGGGGCCGTTGTTGTAGAGGAACGTCCCGTTGCCGGTGAACGAGTCGCCGGGTGACGGGGTTCGGGCGTCGGTGAAGGTCCAGCGGTAGGTCAGGTCCGCCTTGGCATCGCCGTTGTTGTCGATGTTGACGTCGTAGTGGGCGTCGGTCGCCCACGGGTAGAAGTTGGGGCCGCCGGCGGGCTCCTCCATCGGGATCCAGTTGGCGACCAGGGTGACGGTGCTCTTCTTGTCCGGGCTGACGAAGGCGTACAGGTCCGTGTTGTCGTACTTCGGCAGGTCGGTGATGCCGGGCGCCTCGCGGTGGCTGGACGCGACGGCGCCGCCGGGTGCGAGGCCGGCCAGGCCGCCGCCGAGCATCAGGGCGCCGGCGACGACGAGAGTGGCTCCGGGGCGGAGCCGGTGGGTTGGGCTGCTGAGCATGGTGCTTCCCTCCGTTCGATGCCGACCCGGTGGTGGAAGCACGCCGGGACCGGCAAACCTCGGTGTCCCTCCTGAGCAGGAAGGTGGGTCCCGTGCTGACAGCTCACTGTGCATCGCGCGGACGGGCTCGTCCAGGAGTGTGACCGGCCGCTGATTCCCTGCCTCGGAGCGCGACGCCGACAGCGCGGGCGGGGCGTCGGATGGCGGTGCCGGGTGCCGGACCGGCTGTTCGTCAGGTGGTGACTGCGCCGGGTGCCAGTGGCTGCGCCGGTGGCGCCGCACCTGGGCAGGATCTCCGCCCCTCGCCCTCCGCGGCGAGGCAGGACTAGCCGACCCCGCTGGGGGGCCTCGTCGAACCGCGAGCTGCCAGCCGCGCGTCGACCCTGACGTGCCTCGCCCGGCTCTGGGGGCGGGCGATCCGCTCGAAGAGCCGCTGCGCCGCCAGCGCCCCCATGTCGGCGAGCGGCTGGGCCACGGTGGTCAGGCTGAGTGTTCGTAGCGCACCGATCCCGATCCCGTCGTAGCCGACGACCGACACGTCCCCGGGCACGGTCAGGTCACGGTCCTGGACCGCTGCGACGGCGCCGAGGGCCGCAAGGTCGTTGGCGACGAACAGCGCCGTGGGCGGCCGGGCCACGCTCAGTGCCTCGTGGGCCGCCGCGTAGCCTCCCGCGTCGGTCAGGCCCCCCTCGACGACGTGCGCTCGACGGCCGAGTCCGGCCGCCGACATGGCAGCGAGGTATCCGCGGCAGCGGTCCCTCGAGACCGGGTTGTCGCCCCCCGACAGATGGGCGACTCGACTGTGCCCCATGCCGACGAGGTGCTCCACGGCCATCGCCGCGCCCGCGAGGTCGTCGTTGCTGACCGTGTCGATCCGGGGCCCGGTGATGTCCCGGCGCGTGATGACGACGGTCGGGACCTCCATGGCGAGGGATCGCAGGGCGGCCGCGGTCAGGCGGTGCGAGATCAGGATGAGGCCCTCGACCTGGAGCTCGAGCAGCTTGTCGAGCTCGGCACGCTCGAGCTGCGGGTCCGAGCCACCGGTGACCAGAACCGTGCTGTAGCCGCGCTCACGCACCTGTGAGTGGACGCCGTCGAGGATCTCCGCGAACACCGGGTTGTGCAGGTCGAGGACCAGGACGCCCACGGTGCGGCTCCGGCGGTCGGCCAGGCTGCGCGCGGCCGCGTTGGGGCGGTACCCGAGCTCGGCGGCGGCCGCAATGATCGCCGCCCGGCTGGCGTCGCTCACCTTCGGTGATCCCCGCATGGCGAGGGAGACCAGCGACTTCGACACCCCCGCCCGTGCGGCGACGTCGTGAATGGTCGGACGCGGCTCGGGCACGACGGCTACCGGCCTGTCGCATGGATGTCCGCGACGTGGACGGGCGCGCCGGTCGCCACCGACACCTCGCAGGCGATCGCGGCTCGCAGGCTCTCCAGCGCGGACTCCGGTGGACAGGGGTTGGCGCCCTCGCCGGCGACCAGGCTGACGAAGGCCGCGGTCTCGCGGCGGAAGGCATCGCGGAACCGGTCGACGAACCCGGCATAGGGGGCGGCGTTGGTGCCGAGGTCCTCGTCCAGTGCCCGCAGGGGGGTGCGGTGACTGAGCCCGGTCGCGACCGAGTCCCCGGACCCCAGGGCCTCGAGCCGGACGTCGTGCCCGAGCGCATCGTGCCGGGCGCCGTGCACCGACACCTGTACGCCACCCGTGGTGACTGCGTGGATCAGGCTGACGTCCGCGTCGTCGAGCTCGGCGTACTGCGGATGAGCGCGCACCGCCGAGGTCGCGTACACCGTGGCGATCTGCTCGCCGGTCAGCCACCGGACCAGGTCGAGGTCGTGCACGTGCAGGTCGCGGAAGATGCCGCCGCTGCCCGCGATGAACTCCGTCGTCGACGGGGTGTGGTCGTGGGACAGCAGGCGCAGGGCGTAGACGGCACCCAGCCGGCCGTCTGAGATCCGCTCCCGGACGGCGCGCATCCCGGTGTCGAACCGGCGCTGGAACCCGATCTGGAGCGTGGCTCCGTGCTGCTCGGCCAGCGCGAGCACCGACTCGGTGCCGGCCAGGGTGAGCGCGATCGGCTTCTCGCAGAGCACCGGCCGGCTGTGGGCGAGGACGCGTGCCAGCGGATCGCCGTGCGCGGCTGTCGCCAGCGCCACGACCGTCCCGTCGGCGTCGACGTCGCCGAGAGCCGACCACTCCACGGGTCGCGCGCCGAGTCGCTCCGCGAGCTCGACGGCGCGGGCGTGAGTGCGGTTGGCGACCAGCACCTCGTCCACCCGGGGGTCGGCGACGAGGTCCGCCACGCGGATCGCCCCCATCCGGCCGGCGCCCATCACCACGATCCTCATGCCGTCCCGATCTCCTCTTTCGTCCCGGCGTCCCACATTGCGCATCGGCACCCAGCGTGGCACGATCGTGGCGAAATTGGAACGCTCCAACAAAGGTGCCCTCATGGCTGAGTTCCTCGATCGCGTCGCGTCGGCGCCCATCTCCTGGGGAGTCTGCGAGGTCCCGGGCTGGGGGGAGATGCTGCCCACCGCCCGCGTGCTGACGGAGATGTCCGGGCTGGGACTGACCGCTACCGAGCTCGGTGCCCCCGGCTTCCTTCCCGAGGAGCCGGACGCGGTCAAGCAGGTTCTCGGCAGCTACGGGATGACCCTGCTGGGGGGCTTCACCCCGGTCGTGCTGCACGACCCGGCGATGCGCAAGGCCACCATCGCCCACGTGACAGCAGCCGCCGGGCTGATGCAGCGGGCCGGCGCCAGCGTGTTCGTGACGGCCGTCGTGGTCGATCCCGGGTGGTCGGTGCCGGGCCCGCTCGACGCCGCCGAACGGCGGCACCTGGTCGAGATGCTGGGCGTGCTGGACGAGATCTGCGCGGAGCACGACCTGCGGCAGGTCCTGCACCCGCACGTCCAGACGCTTGTCGAGACGGCTGACGACGTCAACCGGGTCCTCGACTCCTGCGAGGTCGGGTGGTGCCTGGACACCGGTCACCTCGCCATCGGCGGCGTCGACCCGGTGCAGTTCGCGCGGGACGCGATGCAGCGGGTGGGCCACGTGCACCTCAAGGACGTCCACCTCGACCGTGCAGGGAGCGTCCTCCGGCGGGAGACGTCACTGATGCGGGCGACCCAGGACGGGCTGTTCGCCCCGCTCGGCCAGGGCGACGTCGACATCGCCGGTGTCATCCAGACCCTGGAGGGGGCCGGCTACCAGGGCTGGTACGTCATCGAGCAGGACACGGCGATCACGGACGGTCTGCCGGCCGCGGGTGAGGGACCCGTCCGACAGGTGACGACGTCGCTGGAGTTCCTGACCGACGTCGTCGCTCCGACACTGGCCGGCTGACCGCTCGTGACCTTCCCCGACGTCGTCACCGTGGGTCGCGTCAGCGTCGACCTCTACGCCGCAGAGACCGGTGTCGGCTTCGACCGCCAGCAGTCGTTCACCAAGTCGGTGGGCGGCAGCCCCACCAACGTGGCTGTGGCTGCGGCCCGGCTGGGGCGTCGCGCGGCCCTGGTGACCGCAGTGGGAGCGGACGGTTTCGGTGACTACGTGCGCCTGCGCCTGGGGGAGTGGGGCGTCAGCACGCAGTATGTCGGCGTCCAGCGTGGTGGT
>CAVSCX010000022.1:0-12843 GCA_963726615.1 uncultured Actinomycetota bacterium
CGTCGGGGAAGGGCCGAGGTTGAGCCGACCCGACTCATATCTTGCCCGCCGACGGCGGATCATGCAAGAAAGTTGAGTGTGATCTACTCAACTCCGCCCACCGCCCGAGGGTTCCGGCCCGACTCGTGGGCGGGCACCGGGCGCTGGCCCGGCGCGCGGGTCAGCGGGGGTCGAGGTGCAGGACCCGGCTGCGGCCGGCGGCCAGCCCGGCCCGGGAGCGCGCGCCGACCCGGACCCGGAGGTCGGTCTGCCGTCGGCCGCCGACCCGCCAGGTCGCCGACCAGCGGCCGTCGGCGATCCGGCCGCGCGCCACGGTCCGCCAGCCGTCCGGGCCACGACGCTGGACGCTCACCCTGCCGCTCCGGGCGGGACGCACCGTCCCGGCCAGACGCAGGACCGTCCCCGGACCCGGGGCAGGCGCGCTCGCCGTGGCCGACACCCGCTGCCGGACCTCGAGCACCTGACGGCGGCCGTGCACGCCTACCTGTGTCGCGGTCCCCTGGTAGAGGACGAACCAGCGCGCGCCCCGGCGCGCCACCCACCGGAACGAGAACCGCCCGTCGGCGCGGGTCCGGTCGGCGTCGGCGACGGCGTAGCCGCGCCGGCCCGCGTCGCGCCGGGCCAGGACGACGCGGCGGCCGGCCAGCCCGGCACCGGCCGAGTCGACAAGGCGACCGGCGATCGGCACCCGGCTGCGCCAGCGCACCGAGGACGGCGCCCGCAGGGACACCGCGCTGCCGGACAGCCTCTGGGTGACCGATGGCGAGGTCCCGTCCGGGGTCACGGCGAAGACCCGGAACGTGTAGTCGACCCCCGGGGCCAGCCCGGTGACCACGACGCCGTCCGAGGCCGGGTCGACGGTGACCAGGTCGTCGTCGGCCGGCAGCGACGGGGAGACCGCGACGGCGTACGACATCAGCGGAGCCGTCCCGGTGCTCGTCGGCGCCGCCCAGGAGAGCAGTGCCTCGCTGGGCCCGCCGCGGGCGGCCACCCGGCGGGGCTCGCTCGGCCCTTGGCCCCGGGACAGTCCGGTCGCGTCGACGGCCTGTGCGACCGTCGAGCACTCGGCTGGGCTGAACGCCAGGTTGGCGCAGGACTGGACCAGCGCCAGCGCGAGGTCCTGGAAGTCCGAGCCGGGCGTCAGCATCTGCAGAGTCGCCCAGTACAGCGTCGCCGCGCGGGCCGCGCCGATGCCGGGGAAGGCGCGGCCCGCGAACGCGCCACCCGGCTCGGCCGCGGTACCGTCCGTGACGAGGTAGGCGGCCTTGTTCGGCACACCGCTGTTGGTGTGCACGGCGCCGCTGTCGTCGTAGTCCAGCGCCTGGTCGTACAGCGGGCTGGTGGTCGTGTCCGGCTGGTCGTAGCGCGGCGGGTCGGCCATGTCGCGGGTGACGCCGCCATGCTCGGCGGTGAGGTCCTCGCCGAGCCGCCACCGCACCTCCGGGCCGTCGTTGCCGACGCCGTCGCCCTGGTCGACGAGCTCTCCGAGCACGTCGGACATCGACTCGTTGATGGCGCCGGACTGGTACCAGTAGACGAGCCCGGCGGTGTGCTGGGTGACGCCGTGTGTCAGCTCGTGCGCGACGACGTCGTCCGCCGAGGTGTACCCGGCGCCGTAGACCATCTGGTCCCCGCTCCAGAACGCGTTCTCGAGCGGGCAGTCGCCGGGCGGGCAGTAGTTCGTGGTGGACCGGAGCTTCCGGCCGTCGCCGAGGTCGGTGCCGATCAGCGCCGTCAGGTCGACGCCGAGAGTGCCGGCGTACCAGGCCGACGTCGCCCCGGTGAGGTCGTAGGCCTGGTCGGCGTCGGCCACGCCGATGGCCGGGCCGCCCTCGACCCGGTCGTACCCCCCGGCTCTGCACCGGTAGGCGGCGGTGCGGAGGTCGTCGCAGACCACCCGGTCGAGCCCGGCGACCTCGGCCAGCCGCAGCGCGACCCTGCCGGTCCGGGCGTCGACGAGCACCAGGTCGGCGACGTCGGGTCGCACGGAAGACCGCACCGTGACCCGCCAGACGGGGCGCAGCCCGGCGGCGGCGCCCGGGTCGACCAGCGACCGGTCCAGCAGCCAGCGGGTGGGCCGGGCGGCCCGCATCGTCGCGGCCGTCACCCCGTGGTGCGCGGCGGCGGCCCGGCGAGCAGTGCGAGCGGCGGCGGAGGCAGCCACGTCGTAGGCCGTCAGCGCAGCCGAGGAGGCGCCCGACCGGGCGGTCTCGCCGGACACCGAGAGCAGCCCGCCGCGCCGGTCCAGGACGGTGACGAGCTGCCCGGCGAAGACCGGCAGGCCGGCTCGTCTCTGCTGGAACCGCACCACGTGGCGGCCCGCGACCCGTGCCGTGCCGAGGACGTGCAGCTCGCGCGGTGCGACGCCGAACACCGGCGCGACCCGGGAGAGGTGGGCGCGCGCGGCGGAGACTGCCGACGAGGACGCGTCAGCCGCCACCATCGAACGGCCGGCGGCGGCGAACAGGCGCACCCGTCCGGCGGCGTCGCGGTGCACCTGCACCCGCGTCTCCGTCTGCACCGGAGCGGCGCCGTCCCGTCGGTCGGGGGAGCTGCGGGCAGCAGTGGCGACCTGGGGGGCCGCGGCGACGCCGGCGAGCAGGGCGGCCGCTGTCGCGGTGATGGCCAGCACACGCCTCGTGCGGTGCGGCACACGGCCCCCTCGGAAGCTGCCGGACGATCGGGTGGACGAACCGGTACGGAAGGTCACCGGCAGCGTAGGGCGCCGGACGGCACCGCGGGGGGCCGGACGCGCTCGTGCACAGACTGTCGGTCCCCCGGCGCCGCGGGTTGAGCGGGTGGGGCGGCGGGCAAGGGCAGTGGATGGCGAGCAACTCCTCTTTCGGCTGGAAGATCCTCGGCGGCCTGTCGGCAGTCCTCGCCGGCGTCGCGACCCGCAAGGCGGTCACCAAGGGGTGGCACGCGGCGACCGGCGACGACCCCCCGGCCAACCCGGCCGCACCCGGCACCCAGTGGCGCGAGGCGATCCCGTTCGCTCTCGCGAGCGGTGCCGCACTCGGGCTGGCCCGGATGCTGGCCACCCGCAAGGCGGCCGGGTACTACCGCAGATCGACCGGGCACCTCCCGCCCGGGATGGAAGAGGTCACCTGATCCTGGCGCTGCCCAGCGGCCGCCCGACGTAGGCTCACCGGGTGCTCCCAGCCCTGCGCAACTCGCGCGGCAAGCCCGCTGCGCCGCTGCGGCTGCTCGCCGCACTCGTGGTGCTCGGGCTGCTCGTGCTCGCGGCGCCGGTTCTGGTGCCGCTGCTCCGCTGGGCCTCCGCCGCCCTGCTCTAGCCGAACCGGCCCGGCGGCCGGCCAGGACGCTGGCCCCTGTCGAGCCAGAAGTTACCGGTCGGTAGCATGACGCCGCCCTACGCTGACGCTCCTCACCAGCAGGAGGTTCCGTGCGCCTCGCCCTCGGGCTGCTCATGACTGTCGCCGCGATCGCGGTCGCGGGCCGCCGCGTCCACTACCTCGCCCGGCTGATCCGCTCCGGCCAGCCCGCCCCCGGCCGGCTCGACGACCTCGGCACCCGGCTCCGCAGCCAGCTGCGCGAGGTCTTCGGGCAGCGCAAGCTGCTGCAGTGGAGCGTGCCGGGCGTCGCGCACTTCTTCACGTTCTGGGCGTTCGTGGTCCTGGCCGCGACCATCCTCGAGGCGTACGGCGCGCTGTTCGACCGGGACTTCGCCATCCCGGTGGTCGGGCGCTGGGCGCTGCTCGGCTTCCTCGAGGACTTCTTCGCGGTGGCCGTGCTGCTCTCCATCGCCGCCTTCACCGTCATCCGGCTCCGGCAGGCACCGGCCAGGCGGGAGCGGCGCTCCCGGTTCTACGGCTCCCACACCGGGGCGGCCTGGCTCGTGCTGTTCATGATCTTCAACGTCATCTGGACACTGCTGCTCTACCGCGGTGCCCAGATCAACACCGCGGTCTTCCCCTTCCAGGAGGACGGCTGGTGGGCGTTCGCCTCGAAGGCCGTGGCGACGGTTCTGCACCCCCTCGGTGAGAACGCGAACGAGGTCCTGGAGACCGTCGGGATCCTGCTCCAGATCGGGGTGGTGCTCGGCTTCCTGGTGCTGGTCGTCTACTCCAAGCACCTGCACATCTTCCTGGCGCCGCTCAACGTGCTCACCAAGCGCGAGCCCAAGGCACTGGGCCCGCTGCTGCCGATCATGGTCGACGGCAAGCCGATCGACTTCGAGAACCTCGACGAGCTGGACGAGGACACCGTGTTCGGGCGGGGGAAGATCGAGGACTTCACCTGGAAGGGCATGCTCGACATGGCGACCTGCACCGAGTGCGGTCGCTGCCAGGACCAGTGCCCGGCGTGGAACACCGGCAAGCCGCTGTCCCCGAAGCTCGTGATCATGGACCTGCGCGACCACTTGTTCGCCAAGGGGCCGGCGCTGCTGGCAGCCGGCGGCACGGCGGTGACGGGGGTCGACGAGGCCGGCGACGAGTCGTCACGAGCCGCGCAGGCCGACGGCCACGAGGGAGGCGGGCACCACGGCGTCCCCGAGTCGGGCTTCGGGCGGGTGCCGCAGCCGGGCCAGGCACAGGTCGACCGGCCGCTCGTCGGCACGGCCGAGCAGGGCGGGGTCATCGACCCGGACGTGCTGTGGTCCTGCACCACCTGCGGCGCGTGCGTCGAGCAGTGCCCGGTCGACATCGAGCACGTCGACCACATCGTCGACATGCGCCGGTTCCAGGTACTGGTCGAGTCGTCGTTCCCGAGCGAGGCCGGGACGATGTTGAAGAACCTCGAGAGCAAGGGCAACCCCTGGGGGATGTCGGCCAAGGCCCGCCTCGAGTGGACCCAGGGCCTCGACTTCGACGTGCCGGTGCTCGGACAAGGAGACCTCACTGATCTCTCGCAGGTCGACTACCTCTACTGGGTCGGCTGCGCCGGCGCCCTGGAGGACCGCGCGAAGAAGACCACCCGGGCGTTCGCGGAGCTGCTGCACATCGCCGGCGTGAAGTTCGCGGTGCTGGGTGACAACGAGTCCTGCTCCGGCGACCCGGCCCGACGGCTCGGCAACGAGTTCGTCTTCCAGATGCTCGCCCAGCAGAACGTCGAGGTCCTCAACGAGGCCGGTGCCGACAAGACCGTCATCGTCGCCACCTGCCCGCACTGCTTCAACTCCCTCGCGCGGGAGTACCCGCAGGTCGGTGGCACCTACGAGGTCGTGCACCACACCCAGCTGCTCGACCGACTGGTCCAGGAGGGCCGGCTCACCCCGGTCACCCCCATCGACCAGCTCGTGACCTACCACGACCCCTGCTACCTCGGACGGCACAACAAGGTCTACACACCGCCGCGCGAGATCCTCGCCCAGGTGCCCGGCCTGCGCACCGAGGAGATGCACCGGTGCAAGGAGCGTGGCTTCTGCTGCGGGGCGGGCGGGGCGCGGATGTGGATGGAGGAGAAGGTCGGCAAGCGGGTCAACGTGGAGCGCGTCGACGAGGCACTGGCCCTCGACCCGGACGTCGTGTCGACCGCCTGCCCGTTCTGCCTGGTCATGCTCGGGGACGCGGTCACCGCCAAGAAGCAGGACGGCACTGCTCGCGAGGACGTCGAGGTACTGGATGTCAGCCAGCTGCTGCTGCGCTCGGTACAGCGGAACATCACGGTGGTGCCGGTCGGCGACGGCGGCCCCTCGAGCTGAGCGATGCTGGGAGGCCGAGCGGGGTCGGCATGGCTCAAGCCGGCCCAGGATCGGGTCGATGGGGCACTGGAACGGGGGTACCCCGATGCACACGGATGCAGGTCGGCGCCGAGCACCGACAGAAGCAGTCGTCACGGTCGTGGCCCTCGCGCTCGCCCTGGCAGCTGCCGCGGTGGACGTGGCGCGCCACGGCACGCTGGGCGCCACGACGGCAGCATTCGCGCTGGTCGCGATCGTCGCCGTCTCCGGATCCCGATTGTGGTCCCTGCTCCGACGGCCGGGGACCACGGTCGCCACGGCAGCCGTCGGCGCGACCAGCGACGGCGGCTCCACCGACGCGCTGACCGGACTCGGTGACCGCAGGCGCCTGCTCGCGGACCTGGCGGCGGGCGCCAGCGGTGCAGGATCGGCCCGGTGGCTCGCCGTGCTCGACCTCGACGGGTTCCGGCGCCTGAACGACGTCGCCGGCCACCCGGTCGGGGACCAGGTCCTCCTCAGCACCGCTGGGTGGATGCGGGACGTCCTGGCCGCCGACGACAGCCTGTACCGCGTCGGCGCCGACGAGTTCGCGGCCATGCTCGTCGTGCCGGACGCCCTGGAGGCAACGGCAGTCAGCCGGCGCCTGCTCGACGCGTGCACCCGGTCGCACGACATGGTCGGACGCGAAGTGCGTCTGACCGCGAGTGCCGGCCTGGTGCGTGTCGACGGTCTCCCCGCCGACACGGTGCGGTACGCCGACCTTGCGGTCCGGGCGGCCGCGCGGGAGGGCGGCGGCCGGCTACGGGTGTTCGAGCCCGGGATGGCATCGAGCGCCGCGGAGCAGTGGAGCCTCGGCAGCGACCTGCGTGACGCCCTGGCGGCCGGCTCGCTCGCCCTCGCCTTCCAGCCCGTGTTCGACCTCCGGACCAGGCGGGCGCTGGGCGCCGAGGCACTTGCCCGCTGGTCCCACCCGCAGCGCGGACCCGTCTCACCGGAGATCTTCGTCCCGCTGGCCGAGGAGTCTGGCCTGATGGACGAGCTCGGCAGCTTCGTCCTGAACGAGGCCCTGCGGCACGGGTCCGAGTGGCGCGCCCTGAGCGGCCAGTCGTTCTCCGTCTGGGTCAACCTCTCGGTCAAGCAGCTCGAGGCGCCGGGCGCCGCAGAGGCGCTGCTGGCCGTGGTGGCCGCGCACGGCCTGCCGCCGCGCGAGCTGGTCCTCGAGGTGACGGAAGGGCTGTTCATGACGCCGGACAGCGCCGCCGCATCCGCCCTGCACCGGGTCCGTCAGCACGGCGTCCGGGTGGCTCTGGACGACTTCGGCACCGGGTACAGCTCCCTGTCCTACCTCGACCGGTTGCCGATCGACATCCTCAAGATGGACAGGCAGTTCGTCAGCGCGCTCGACGACATCTCCCGCGACCCCACCACGACCCGGGCAGTGATCGAGCTGGCGCGCGCACTGCGCCTCACCCTGGTCGCCGAGGGCATCGAGACCGAGGAGCAGCTCGACGCCCTGCTCGGGCTCGGCTGCACGCTGGGGCAGGGCTACCTGCTGCAGGCACCGGGGCCGGCGGCGATGATCCGCAGCGTGCTCGGCACCAGGCGCGAGGCCTCGCCCGAGGTCCTCCGCCTCACCTGAGTCGACACCGGTCCGCTGCCGGGCCGGCGCGACCGCCGGCGCCTCCGGCGGGGCGGCGAGGCGGCGAGGCGGCCAGGCCATCCCCCGCGGGCGGGCGCAGGACCCACGTGCGCGGCGTCCCGAAGGATGGGTACCAGCGGGCGCATCCCACCGGTCCCAACGCTCCGCACGCCTGCGCCGACCGTGCGAACGATGCCGGTCCACCGGCCGACCTAGCCCGTCCGTGTGCTCTTCGTGTTCTTCACGTGACATTCAGTAGCAGGTAAAGGGATAGTCATGGCTCCAGCCCGACCGCACCACCCGAGGAGTCCCGTGAGGCCACACCGACTGGACCGGTCCCTGCGTCTGCGCTTCGTCGCAGCCGCCGGCCTGGCCACGGGCGGCATGATGCTCGCGCCGTCGACCCACGGCATGCTCAGCGCGAGCGCCGCCCCGTCGCCCCTGGTGGCGCCCGTGGCGCCGGTCGCCGGCGAGGACACCGTGCGGGTCGTGGTGGAGGCGCAGCCGGGCCGGCTGCGCCTCGCCGCCGGCGCCACCGAGGCCCTCGGCGGCCGGGTGGTGGCGGCCCAGACGACGCTGGACACGCTCGTCGCCGACCTCCCGAGCTCGTCGGTGCGGCGGCTGCGCACGTTCGAGACGATCGGGGCCGTCACCCCCGACTCCAGCGTCCACCTCGAGACCCAGGGGGTCGGCCCGACCGGCAAGGACGGCGACATGACCAACGTCGCCAAGCTGACCGGGGCGACGACCTTCTGGCGCAACGGCTTCAGCGGCCAGGGCGTCGACGTCGCGCTGCTCGACTCCGGCGTCCTGCCGATCGAGGGGCTGACGAGCCGGAACAAGCTGGTCATCGGCCCGGACCTGTCCTTCGAGTCCCAGGAGCCGGGTCTGGCGAGCCTGGACACCTTCGGGCACGGCTCGCACATGGCGGGCATCATCGCCGGCCGCGACTCGGGCGCCAGCCGCGCGACGTACGCGAGCGACAACAAGAACTTCCTCGGGATGGCGCCGGACGCGCGGATCGTCAGCATCAAGCTGGCCGACGCGCAGGGCAACACCGACGTCTCGCAGGTGATCGCGGCCATCGACTGGGTCGTCGCGCACGCCCAGGACCCGGGCATGAACATCCGAGTGCTCAACCTGTCCTTCGGCACCGACTCCGACCAGGACTACCGGCTGGACCCGCTGGCCCACGCGGCCGAGGTCGCCTGGTCCCGCGGGATCGTGGTTGTCGCCTCGGCCGGCAACGGTGACGGCACGAAGTCGGGACTCACCAACCCTGCGTACGACCCGTCTGTGCTGGCGGTCGGTGCGCTCGACACGAAGGGCACGCTGGCTGTCGCGGACGACAGCGTGCCGGCGTTCTCCCAACGGGGCAACGTCAGTGCAGGCGTCCGCACCCCCGACCTGGTCGCGCCGGGATCCTCGATCGTGAGCCTCCGCGCGCCGGGCTCGTTCGTCGACACGACGTTCGGTTCCAGCGGCAGGGTGGGCGAGCGCTTCTTCTCCGGGAGCGGCACGTCGCAGGCGGCTGCGGTCGTCTCCGGCGCGGCGGCGCTGCTGCTGTCACAGCGGCCGTGGCTCTCACCCGACCAGGTGCGAGACGTGCTGCAGCGCTCCGCCTACGACGTCCCCGGTGCCTCCGAGGACGCCGAAGGGGCCGGCGCCCTCGACCTGTCGACGGCGTACAAGACCTTCGCCAAGTGGGTCAAGCAGGCCCGGCTGCACGCGGGTGGCGGCTCCCTGGACAAGGCTCGCGGCAAGATGAAGCTCAAGCGCAACGGCAGGACGCTCGGCGGCGAGCAGGACATCTTCGGGACACCGACGGACACCGCGGCGCTGGCCGACGCGGAGTCCGACGGCAGGACGACCCCGAGCGGCGCCACCTGGGCGGGCGGCCGCTGGCTCGGCTCCCCGTTCAACGGAGCCACCTGGGCCGGGGCCACCTGGGCCGGAGCCACCTGGGCCGGAGCCACCTGGGCCGGAGCCACCTGGGCCGGGGCCACCTGGGCCGGGGCCACCTGGGCCGGGGACCAGTGGGCCGGGGCCACCTGGGCCGGGGCCACCTGGGCCGACGCGAACTGGGCGAACGACCTCTGGTCGAGCGCGAGCTGGAGGTGAGCACGATGACCACGACGGCGATGACGACTGCGACGGCCACGACTGCGGGCGCCGGGACCAGCAAGGCGGGCCACGGTGACGCACCCGGAGCCACCTGGGTCTGAGCGAGCGCCTGACGGGCGCCGTCCGCTAAGGGTCGGCGCCGCTCGCTCCGATGCTTCACCCATGGCGACGACCGCGACGACCGCGACTGCGCGCGGTCCGTCCCGCCGGGCGTCGCGCCCCACCCGGCGGGTGATCCTGCTCACGGCAGGCCTCACGATCGCCGGCAGCATCCTCTGGCAGGTGCTGCGGATCGCCCCGATCGACGCGCCGATCGACCTGCGCATCCCCTGGTGGCTGCTGGCCCTGATGTTCGCCGCCACCGAGATCTGGGTCTTCCACATCCAGGTCGGCCGCGAGGCGCAGAGCATCAGCATCAGCGAGATCCCGCTGATGCTCGCCCTCTTCTACGCCTTCCCCACCGACCTGCTCCTGGCCAGGGTGGTGGGCTCCACCCTGGTGATGCTGCTGCACCGACGGCAGACCGTGCTGAAGTCGGGGGTCAACGCTGCCCTCATGTTCGCGGACACGACGCTCGCCATCGTGGTGTTCCGGCTCGTCGGTGGCGGCAGCACCGCCGACGGGTGGCGCGAGTGGACCGGTGGCGTCCTGGCCTGCGCGGCCGCCATGGCCCTCGACCTCGTCGTCCTCTCGGTCATCATCCGGTGGTACGACGGGAAGCCGCCGCTGTCGGGGCTGCGCAGCCTGGCGTCGGGCATGAGCATCGCCGCGGCGAGCGGCATCCTCGGCCTCATGCCGCTGCTGACGCTGCGGCTCGGCCCACTGGCCGCCGTCCCGTTGCTCGCCTCGGGCGCAATGCTGATGGTGGGATACCGCGCCTACGCCTCGCTGGCCGACCGGCACACGAGCCTGGAGCGGCTCTTCCGGTTCAGCCGCGAGCTGTCCACGGCCCCGGCCTCGGACGAGGTCCTCCCCTCTGTGCTGCAGCAGGCGCGGGACCTGCTTCGGGGCGAGGTGGCCGAGGTGCTCCTGTTCGGGGAAGACGGTCCGACCGCGGCCCACTTCGCCGGCCACGAGATCGTCGGCCTCGACGCGCAGGACGCCGCCACCACCGCCCGGCTGGTCCGTGCCCTGCTCGACGGGGCCGAGCCGGTCCTGGTGCGCGGCGAGAACGGCCCGGGCTCGGCGTACCTGCAGGCGCGAGGGGCCGAGGAGGCCGTCCTCGCGCCGCTGCGCTACGACGGCCATACCGTCGGCGCCATCTCGGTGCACGACCGGATGGGCGAGGTCCGCGGCTTCTCCACCGGCGACGTCCACCTGCTGCAGACCGTCGCCAACCACGCCTCGGTGGCGCTGCACAACGAGATGCTCATCGGCCGGCTGCGGCACGACGCGCTGCACGACACCCTCACCGGCCTGCCCAACCGCTCACAGGTCACTGCCGAGGCCGTCACGGCGCTCGCCGACGCCCGGCACCGGCGCGGCAAGGTGGCGATGATGATCATCGACTTGAACGGGTTCAAGTCGGTGAACGACACACTCGGCCACCACGTCGGCGACGAGCTCCTGCGCCAGGTCGCCACCCGCTTCGACACGTCGATGCCTCCCGGCGTCACCGTGGCCCGCCTCGGCGGTGACGAGTTCGCCGTCCTGGTGCCGGCCTGGGTCGACCAGACCGCGGAGGACGTCGCCCAGCAGCTGCTCGGCACGCTCGAGCAGCACTTCACGGTCGGCGAGGAGCGACTGCACCTGTCCGGCTCGGTCGGCATCGCCCTGGCGCCGGAGCACGGACGGACTGTGTCCGACCTGCTCAAGCGGGCCGACATCGCGATGTACGCCGCCAAGAACGGCGCCGACAGCTGCGTGCTGTACCGCCCGGACATCGATGTCAACGACCCGTCGCTGTTGTCCCTCATGGGTGAGCTGCGCGACGCGATCGAGACCGGCGAGGTCGACATCGAGGTCGAGCCCGTGGTCGACCTCGTGGACGGGCGGATCTACTCCTGCGAGGCCCTGGTGCGCTGGCACCACCCGGTGCGGGGCACGCTGCGACCGGGACTGTTCCTGCCGCTGGCCGAGCGCAACGGCCTGATCGTGCCGCTCACCAGCCTGGTTCTCGACCGAGCCATCGGCGCGTGCGCGGGCTGGCGGGCCGGAGGGCTCGACATCGGCATCTCGGTCAACCTCTCGGCCCGGTCGCTGCTCGACACGATGCTGCCGACGGTGGTGGCGGACACCCTGCAGCGGCACGGTCTGCCCAGCGAACGACTGACGCTGGAGATCACCGAGAGCATCGTGCTCAGTGACGCCGACCGCGCCCTCGGCCTGCTGGCCGACCTTCGCGACCTCGGTGTCCGGCTGTCCCTCGACGACTTCGGCACCGGCTACTCGTCGCTGACCCACCTGTCCGAGCTGCCGATCCAGCAGCTCAAGATCGACCGGTCCTTCGTCAGCCAGGTGCACGAGGCCGGCCGGGACCGCGCCATCGTCGCCGCGGTCACCGACCTGGCCCGCCACCTCGACCTCGAGGTCGTCGCAGAAGGCATCGAGACCCGCGAGACCGCGGCAGTCCTGGCCGAGATGGGCTGCGGTCTCGGCCAGGGTCACTACTTCGCCATGTCGATGGCACCGGACCTGCTGCCGCTGTGGGTGGGGACCCGTCCGGTCGGGCCCGCTGCCGTGAGCGGCGGCGGGGCCGCCGGCCCCGGAACGCCGCGGACCCGGCTGCTGCGCAGCGTGCGCTGAACCCGCCGGCCGGCCTCAGGTCGCGGTGCGGTGGAAGCTCTGGAACGAGCGTGACGGTGTCGGCCCGCGCTGACCCTGGTAGCGGGAGCCCTGCGCCCCGGAGCCGTAGGGCGCCTCGGCGGGGCTGGTCAGCCGGAAGAAGCACAGCTGGCCGATCTTCATGCCCGGCCACAGCTTGATCGGAAGCGTGGCGACGTTGGACAGCTCGAGCGTGACGTGCCCCGAGAAACCGGCGTCGATGAACCCTGCCGTCGAGTGCGTGAGCAACCCCAGTCTCCCCAAACTCGATTTTCCTTCTAGACGAGCCGACACGTCGTCGGGGAGCGAGACGACCTCGTAGGTCGAGCCGAGGACGAACTCGCCGGGGTGCAGGATGAACGGCTCGTCGCCGTCCGGCTCCACCAGCCGGGTCAGCTCGGGCTGCTCGACGGCGGGGTCGATGTGGGGGTAGCGGTGGTTCTCGAACACCCGGAAGTACCGGTCGATGCGGACGTCCACGCTGGAGGGCTGGACCATGTCCGGGTCGTACGGTTCCAGGACCACCCGGCCGGCGTCGATGGAGGCGCGGATGTCCTTGTCCGAGAGCAGCACGGGGCGACCCTACCGGCGACCTGGGACCTGCCGCGGCAAGGCGCTAGCATGTCCGGGTTCCACCGCGGCGGGTGTAGTTCAATGGCAGAACATCAGCTTC